>JAMSKV010000039.1 GCA_024515975.1 Endosaccharibacter trunci | reverse complement strand
AGCGATAATCCGACGATCATGATCGGCATTCGATAGCGTGGGGATCGACTGGCGATGGACAGGTTCAGTGGATTGGCCGTCTTCGTCGCGGCGGTGGAGGAAGGCAGCCTGGCGGCCGCGGCGCGACGCCTTGGCATGACGCCGGCCATGGCCGGCAAGCATGTCGCCGCGATCGAGACCGCCCTGGGCGTGCGACTGCTCCATCGCACGACCAGGAAGCTGCATCTGACCGGCGCGGGCGAGGACTATTACCGGCGCAGCCGCCAGATCCTGGACTCGCTCGACGATGCCGACCGCGCCGCGCGTGAGATGCAGGACGAGCCGCGCGGCCTGTTGCGCGTGACGGCGCCGACGACGTTCGGGGCGCTCCATCTCGGCGCGCCGGTCGCAGCGTTTCTGCGGCGCTACCCGGCCGTGCGCGTCGAGATGGCGCTGGACGATCGCTTCGTCGACCTTGTCGGCGGCGGCTTCGATCTGGCGATCCGCATCGGCACCCTGCCGGATTCCGGGTTGATGATGCGGCGCATCGCCGAGAGCGGCATGATGGCGTGCGCCGCGCCGCGCTATCTGGCCGCGAAAGGGCGCCCGTCTTCGCCAGCAGAGCTGCGCGATCACGACCGGCTGGCCTTCACCCGTGCGACCTCGCGCGGAGACTGGAGCTTTACCGACCGGGAAGGACGCACCCATTCGGCCGAGGG
>JAMSKV010000038.1 GCA_024515975.1 Endosaccharibacter trunci | reverse complement strand
GGCAGTGCTGGCGGCTCGACATGCTTAATTGCTGCCACGTCGTGGCGCAACGAAACCACGCCTTTAAACAGATTCGGAACCACGACTCCGGTAGCACACACAAGATCGCCAGGATTCGGCGTGCACCTGTCCGAGCGTGGACTCCTTGACATCGAGATAGGTGGATCGAGGCAGGCGCGTCCGCGTCCACTAGCGGCACGCGGTAGAGCTTGCCTCCGTTGTATCGGCCGCCGGCAGTTCCCCGAGAATGCCTCGGACGGTGAGCGGCAGCTTCCAATCGGAAATGCCGGCGCAAACCTCGTTCAGCTTCAGCGCAATGAGATCGTCCGCCTGTGAGGGCGTAAGCTGAGGTAGGGCAAGGATTGGCTATGTGTGGCGGCGGGCATTGCGCCCCACCATAGACGGCAAATGGTAAAGACACAGCTAACCAGTGCCCTTGGGTCAAATAGAATTCCACCGCGGCTACCTGCTGAGGCGGATAAGATGCCATACGTTGCGGATGTGAAGCGAGCTAAGGGCTTAATTGGGCACTCGGTAGGCACGGGTCAGTGTGTGGCGTTCATTGAAGGCGTGATGCTGATTCCCACGACGCCCGCTTGGCACCGCGGCGCTACCGTCAAAGGCAACACCTCGATTGCGCCAGGCACCGTCATTGCCGTGTTCGATGCTACCGGCCGCTATGGCAATCATACGAATGGCAGCAGCCATGC
>JAMSKV010000037.1 GCA_024515975.1 Endosaccharibacter trunci | reverse complement strand
CTAGAGCGTGTCTGTCTCAAATTGGTCCGTAGCCTGCGTGGCGGAGGTAGTTTGAGCATTCTTGTGGGCTGAATTGGTCGAGGAGGGAGCCGATGCGGTGCCACACGGCGGCGATGGATCTCTCATCGGCCTTGCGCAACAGCGTCTTGAGCTTGGCGAACAGCATCTCGATCGGGTTCAGGTCTGGGCTGTAGGGCGGCAGGAACAGCAGGTGGGCACCTGCTGCCCGTATGGCCCGGCGCACGGCGCTGCCCTTGTGGCTTCCCAAGTTGTCGAGCACCACCACGTTCCCGGGCTGCAGGGTCGGCACCAGGAACTGCTCCACCCAGGCTCGGAACGTCACTGCGTTGATAGGCCCGTCGATGACGCAGGGTGCGTCGATCCGGTCGGTGCGCAAGGCAGCCAGGAAGGTCATGGTGGTCCAGCGTGCGTGGGGCACGCGCCCGACCAGGCGCTGGCCGCGCGGGGCACGACCGTGGGTGCGCGTCATGTTGGTTTTGGCCCAAGTCTCATCTACGAACACCAGGCGCGCCGGGTCGATCCGGCGTTGGTGCCTTATCCAGCGCTCACGCTTGCGCTGGACGTCAGCGCGGAGCCGCTCGGTGGCGTGCAGTGTTTTTTTTGAAGGTGAGATGCTCGCGCGACAGAAAGCGCCAGACGGCATCCACGCACACAACCGTGCCGCGCGCCGCCAACTCGGCCCGCAGCGCACGCACCGTCAGGTCCGGCGCCGCCGCCATTCGGGCTAGTATCCAGTCCCGCTCGTGCAGCAGGGCGACCCGGCGCGCACCACCACGAGGCTTGGCCGCGCAGCTACCCGTGGTGACCTGCCGCTGCGTCCAACGGATCACCGTCGACTCACCCAGGCTCAGCAATCGCGCTACCGCACGACGGGAC
>JAMSKV010000036.1 GCA_024515975.1 Endosaccharibacter trunci | reverse complement strand
AGAGCGTTTCGAGGGTCTGCTGCCGCCGGTCGTCACGGCGCCAGCCTTCGCCATCCGCAAGCCCGCCGTCGCCGTCTTCACGCTCGACGACTACGTCGCTGCCGCCACCATGACCGCCGGACAGGCGGCGTCGCTGCGCGCCGCCGTCACGTCGCGCAAGAACATCCTGGTCGCCGGCGGCACCGGCACCGGCAAGACGACACTCACCAACGCGCTCTTGGCCGAGATCGCCGGGACCAGCGACCGCGTGGTGCTGATCGAGGACACGCGCGAGCTGCAATGCCGTGCGCCGAACTTGGTCGCGATGCGCACCAAAGACGGCGTCGCCTCGCTCTCGGATCTCGTCCGGTCTTCGCTGCGCCTTCGGCCCGACCGTATCCCGATCGGCGAAGTCCGCGGCGCTGAAGCGCTGGACCTACTCAAGGCCTGGGGCACCGGCCACCCCGGCGGGATCGGCACCATCCACGCCGGTACCGCGCTCGGCGCGATCCGTCGTCTCGAACAGCTCATCCAGGAAGCCGTCGTCACCGTCCCCAAGGCGCTCATCGCCGAGACCATCGATCTCGTCGCGGTGTTGCGCGGCCGCGGCGGCGAACGCCGCCTCTCCGAACTCGCCCTCATCGCCGGTCTCGACCCCGCCACCGGCGATTACCGCATCCAACCCGCCGAGGCGGGCGGCGATCTCGGAGACCCCTCATGATCCGTGTTCTCGCCACCGCCCGCCGCCTGCACCGGCGCGCCCTCGACCTCATCACCTTCGCTGCGCTCTCGCTGGCGTTCGCACCGGCAGCCTATGCCTCCGGCTCCTCCATGCCGTGGGAGACGCCGCTCAACTCCATCCTGGAGTCCGTGCAAGGGCCCGTCGCCAAGATCATCTCGGTCATCATCATCACGGTGACCGGCCTCACC
>JAMSKV010000035.1 GCA_024515975.1 Endosaccharibacter trunci | reverse complement strand
GGAGCGGTTCGAGGGGCTGCTGCCGCCCGTCGTCACAGCGCCAGCCTTCGCCATCCGGAAGCCCGCCGTCGCCGTCTTCACCCTCGACGAGTACGTCGCCGCCGGCACCATGACGGCCGGACAGGCGGCGTCGCTGCGCGCGGCCGTCGCGTCGCGCAAGAACATCCTCGTCGCCGGCGGCACCGGCACCGGCAAGACCACGCTCACCAACGCGCTGCTCGCCGAGATCGCCGGCACCAGCGACCGCGTGGTGCTGATCGAGGATACGCGCGAGCTGCAATGCCGTGCGCCCAACCTGGTCGCGATGCGCACCAAGGACGGCGTCGCCTCGCTGTCGGATCTCGTCCGGTCTTCACTGCGCTTGCGGCCCGACCGCATTCCCATCGGTGAGGTGCGCGGCGCGGAAGCGTTGGATTTGCTCAAAGCCTGGGGCACCGGCCACCCCGGCGGCATCGGGACGATTCATGCCGGCACCGCGCTCGGCGCGATCCGCCGCCTCGAACAGCTCATCCAGGAAGCCGTCGTCACCGTTCCCAAGGCGCTCATCGCCGAGACCATCGATCTCGTCGCGGTGCTGCGCGGCCGCGGCGGCGAACGCCGCCTCTCCGAACTCGCCCTCATCGCCGGTCTCGATCCCGCCACCGGCGATTACCGCGTCCAACCCGCCGAGGCGGGCGGCGGTCTCGGAGACCCCTCATGATCCGTGTTCTCGCCACCGCCCGCCGGATGCACCGGCGCGCCCTCGACGTCATCACCTTCGCTGCGCTCTCGCTGGCGTTCGCACCGGCGGCCTATGCCTCCGGCTCCTCCATGCCGTGGGAGACGCCGCTCAACTCCATCCTGGAATCGGTGCAAGGCCCTGTCGCCAAGATCATCTCGGTCATCATCATCACGGTGACCGGCCTGACG
>JAMSKV010000034.1 GCA_024515975.1 Endosaccharibacter trunci | reverse complement strand
AGACCCCGTTTGAGAAAGGCTACGGATCGTGGTGGGCGGCGCGTCGGAGCAGCAGCGCGGCCATGCTGAGGTGGATCATGGCGTCCGAAACGTCGATGATCTTTTCGTAGTCGCGCACCAGCCTGCGCCAGCGCGTCATCCAGCCGAACGTGCGCTCCACCACCCACCGTCGCGGCAAGACCTGGAAGCCTTTCTGCTCCGGCAGCTTGCGCACCACCTCTAGCGTGAAGTCCTTGTAGGCGGCTAGGCTGGCAAGCCTGCCCCGGTCATAGGCGCCATCCGCGAACAGGTGCTTCAGCCACGGCCAGCGGCGACGCACGCCCTTGACGATCGCCTCCGCCCCGGCCGCGTCTTGCACGTCGGCAGTGGTCAGGTTGACCATCAGCAACCGCCCGTCCGTGTCCACTGCCACGTGCCGCTTGCGGCCTTTCAGCTTCTTGGCATCGTCATACCCGCCGCTTCCGGGCGCACTCGGCGCCTTGATGGTTTGGCTGTCCACAACACCCGCCGTGGGGCTGGCTTCCCGGCCCGCCTGCTCCCGGCCCAGCATCAGCATGACATCGTGCACGGTCTGGAACAGCAAGCGGCGCACCAGGCGGCGGAACCACCAATACACCGTCTGCCACGGACCGAAGTGCACCGGCAGCATGCGCCACCCGAGCGCGCCATATAGCGGATCGCGTTCAGCACCTCGCGCAGGTCCACGCCGGGCGTCCTGCCGCGCCGCCGTGGCTTGGGCAGCAAGGGCCGGACCTGTTCCCATTCAGGGTCCGTCAGGTCGGTCGGGTAGCGGCGGCCACGCTCAAAGGCCAACTGACGCGCACGATGCTCTTTGGTCCACATCCAACCCAAATAGCCATCCAAACCCGCCTAACCTACCCCAAGACTGAATTCTCAAACGGGGTCTTAGA
>JAMSKV010000033.1 GCA_024515975.1 Endosaccharibacter trunci | reverse complement strand
CTAGCACTACAGTTGCATTCTCTTGATATGCGATTGTCGTGCGACGGCCTGATGGTTGCGACGGTAGTGTGACCAGGCGAGGACATGGGCGACCGGGATCTGGCGCTGGGCGAGTTTCACGGCGAGGCGCCGGATTTCCTGGATCGACCAGCGGATGAGGTTCGTCGGGACGAGGTCGGTGTTTTTTGGGGTGCCTTTTTGTTGGCCTGGTGCCGCACGGCGGCCATGACGGCATAGGCGAGCATGACGAGTGACACGTGGCGGTGCCATCCGTGCCAGGACCTGGTCTCGTTGTGATCGAGGCCAAACTCGTTCCTGGCGGTCTCGAACCCCTCCTCGATGCGCCAGCGGGCACCCTCGACCTGCACCAGTGTCTCGATGGAGGTGCCTTTCGGGCCCCATGTGGTGAAATAGGCGAACTCATCCTGGGCGAGGTTCCTGCGGATCAGCAGACCACGGGTCCAGAGCCCGGCCGTGGGCGCGTCGTAGTCGGCGGCATCGAGGTCGGCGAGCGGCAGATAGGCGAAGTCGTAGAGCCGTTCGCCTTTGGTGCCGTGTCCTGCCGACAAACGCCGCCACAGCTCGGGCGGCAAGGCAGCAGCAATGTCCTTGGCCTCACCGGCAACGGACAGCTCTGCCGACCACGATCCGAACCAATGGTTGGCGTTGACCCCCAGCACGTAGCCCTTGGCAGCACGACGCAGCGCCATCTCGACGTCGCCCACGCCATAGATGCTGTCGGCCGCGACCCATTGGAACGGAACAGCCGCAGCGATCGTGCGTCGGACCATCTCGATCGCCAGGGCGGGTTTGGTCGCGAACGCCACCCGGTTCGGGACGTGGGTCGCCTTCAAGCGGTCAGGATCGGTCGTCCAGGCCTTGGGCAGATACAGTGCGCGGTCGATGAACGCGTGCCCCCTGGTCGAGACATAGGCGCCGAACACGCCGATCTGGCAGTTGGTGATCTTGCCGGCGGAGCCGGTGTATTGCCGTCCGACCCCGCAGGACGCCCGGCCCTGCTTGAGGAAGCCGGTTTCATCCACCACCAGCACCGCATCGGCCTCGCCCAGGTGCTCAACGACATGCGCCCGCACGATGTCGCGCAGGTCATCTGCATCCCAGCGCGCCCGCCCGAGAATGGCCTGCTGACGCCACGGCCCCGGATCGCCAACCGCCTCCGCCCGCATCCACCCCGTCTTGCGGGGTTCGTTACCCAGAAGCGCGTCGAGGAACTGCCCCGCCGAAGCGGCAATCCGTTCCTGCGTGAACAAGCGCCGGATACGCTGCTTGGCGTCTCGCAGGCCACCCGCCCACAAAGCCAGCGTATCCTCGACCGACGCGCCGCCATTCATCATGGCCCGAATCATGGTCACCCATGGATTCAGAAACCGATCAAAAATGCAACTGTAGTGGTAG
>JAMSKV010000032.1 GCA_024515975.1 Endosaccharibacter trunci | reverse complement strand
CCCTCGATGGCTTTATTGAGTTCTGGGATGGCGTTGAAGAGGTCTGCGACGAGGCCGTAATCGGCGACCTGGAAGATGGGCGCGTCCTCGTCCTTGTTGATGGCGACGATGGTCCGGCTGTCCTTCATGCCGGCGAGGTGCTGGATGGCGCCGGAGATGCCGACGGCGATGTAGAGGTCGGGGGCGACGATCTTGCCGGTCTGCCCGACCTGGTAGTCGTTGGGCACGAAGCCCGCATCGACGGCGGCGCGCGACGCGCCGATGGCGGCGCCGAGCTTGTCCGCGATCGGGTCGAGCAGCTTGAAGTTCTCGCCGTTCTGCATGCCGCGCCCGCCCGACACGACCACGCGGGCCGAGCCCAGCTCCGGCCGTTCGGACTTGGACAGCTCGGCCGACACGAACCGCGACAAGGCGGGCAGCTCGGGCACGTCCACCGTCTCGATCTCGGCCGTGCCGCCCTCGGGGGCCGCGGCATCGAAGCTCGCCGCGCGCACGGTCAGCACCTTCTTGGCATCGGTCGAGCGCACGGTCGCCAGCGCGTTGCCGGCATAGATCGGCCGCACGAAGGTCTCTGCGTCCACCACCGCGGAGATGTCGGAGATCGGCTGCACGTCCAGCAGGGCGGCCAGGCGCGGCATCACGTTCTTGCCCACGGCGCCGGAGCCGGCCAGCAGATGGTCGTAGGGGCCCGAGAGCGCGTGCAGCAGCGCCGCCAGGGGCTCGGCCAGCAGCGCATCCAGCGACGCATGGTCGGCCTTCAGCACGCGCGACACCCCGGCGATGCGCCCGGCCGCCTCGGCCACGGCATTGACGCCGGAGCCGGCCACCAGAGCATGCACCTCGCCCAGCTTCGACGCCGCCGCCACGGCCGCGCGCGCGCCCTGCGAGATAGCACCGCCGGCATGGTCGATCAGAACAAGAGCGGTCATCTCAGATCACCTTCGCTTCGCTGCGCAGCTTCTCCACCAGCTCGGCCACGCTGCCGACCTTGATGCCGCCCTTGCGCGCCGGCGGCTCGGCCACGCTCAGCGTGTGCAGGCGCGGCGCCACGTCCACACCCAGATCCGCCGCACTCAGCGTCTCGAGCGGCTTCTTGCGGGCCTTCATGATGTTGGGCAGCGACGCATAGCGCGGCTCGTTCAGGCGCAGATCCACCGTGACGATCGCCGGCAGCGCCAGCGACACCGTCTCCAGCCCCGCATCCACCTCGCGCGTCACCAGCAGCGTCTCGCCGTCCCGCTCGATCTTCGAGGCGAACGTGCCCTGCGGCCAGCCCAGCAGCCCCGCCAGCATCTGCCCGGTCGCGTTCATGTCGTCGTCGATCGCCTGCTTGCCCATCACCACCAGGCCCGGCTGCTCGCGCTCCACCAGAACGCGCAGCAGCTTGGCCACCGCCAAAGGCTCGGGCTGCGGTTCGCACTGCACCAGGATCGCCCGGTCAGCCCCCATCGCCAGCGCCGTCCGCAGCGTCTCCTGCGCCTGCGACACCCCGATCGACACCGCCACGATCTCCGAAGCCACACCCCGCTCCCGGAGACGAACGGCTTCCTCAACCGCAATCTCGTCAAACGGGTTCATCGACATCTTCACGCCAGCAAGCTCAACTCCCGTGCCGTCCGCCTTCACGCGCGGCTTCACGTTGTAGTCAATCACTCGCTTCACAGGCACCAGTAACTTCATGG
>JAMSKV010000031.1 GCA_024515975.1 Endosaccharibacter trunci | reverse complement strand
GCCCCGTTTTCGAAAGCGTTCAGTGCGGCCTGTGTGATGGATTTATGGTCGAGGCCGGCTTCGGCGATCTGGGCTGTGGGAGTGTTGTGGTCGATGAAGCGGTCGGGGAGGGTGAGGGGGCGGACGCGGACGGTGTCGAGCAGGCCTGCATGGGCGAGGTGGTGCATCACCGCGGCCCCGAAGCCGCCTGCGGCCCCTTCCTCGATGGTGATCAGCACGTCGTGCTCGCGGGCGAGGCGGTCGATCAGGGCGGTATCGAGCGGCTTGGCGAAGCGCGCATCGGCGACGGTGGGGGCGAGGCCGCGCGCGGCCAGGGCGTCGGCGGCTTTCAGCGCCTCGCCCAGAGACGTGCCCAGCGACAGGATGGCGATGCCGCCCTTGGCGGTTCCGGCCGGACGTTCCCGCACGATCCGACCCTGGCCGATCGGCAGCACCTGGCCGCGCGCGGGCAGTTCCAGGCCGAGCCCGTTGCCGCGCGGATAGCGCACCGCACTCGGGCCGTCGTCATGGGCTGCCGCGGTGGCGGTCATGTGCATCAGCTCCACCTCGTCCGACGGCGCCATCACCACGATGCCGGGCAGGCAGCAGAGATAGTTCAGGTCGAACGCGCCGGCATGGGTGGCGCCGTCCGCGCCGACCAGGCCTGCGCGGTCGATCGCGAAGCGCACGGGCAGGTTCTGCAGCACCACGTCGTGCACCACCTGGTCGTAGCCGCGCTGCAGGAAGGTGGAATAGATCGCGCAGAACGGCTTGATGCCCTCGGTGGCCATGCCGGCGGCGAACGTCACCGCATGCTGCTCGGCGATGCCCACGTCGAAGAAGCGCTCGGGGAAGCGCCTGGCGAAGGCGTCGAGCCCGGTGCCGGACGGCATGGCGGCGGTGATCGCCACGATGCGCGGGTCCTGCTCGGCCTCTGCCAGCAGGGCGCGGGAGAACACGTTGGTGTAGGAGGGCGGGCCGGGCGGCGCCTTGGTCTGCTCGCCCGTGACCACGTTGAACTTCTGCACGGCGTGGTATTTGTCGCCCGACGCCTCGGCCGGCGCGTAGCCGCGGCCTTTCTGGGTGATCACGTGCAGCAGCACCGGGCCCTGCTCGTCGGCGTCGCGCAGGTTGCGCAGCACGGGCAGCAGATGGTCCATGTTATGGCCGTCGATCGGGCCGATGTAGTAGAAGCCCAGCTCCTCGAACAGCGTGCCGCCGGTGAGCATGCCGCGGGCGTATTCGTCCGCGCGCTTGGCGGTGCGCTCGATGGTGGTGGGCAGGCGGCGTGCGACCTTGCCGCCGAGTTCGCGCAAGCTCAGGAACGAGCGCGACGACATGATGCGGCTCAGATAGGCCGACATCGCGCCCACGGGGGGTGCGATGCTCATCTCGTTGTCGTTCAGGATCACGATCAGCCGGGCCTTGGACGATCCGGCGTTGTTCATCGCCTCGTAGGCCATGCCGGCCGAGATCGAGCCGTCGCCGATCACGGCGATCACGTTGCGCGGCGGCAGGGCCCCCTGGCCGGCGGCCTCGCTTTGGCCGGACAGCAGCTCGTGCGCGACCGCCATGCCGAGGCCGGCCGAGATCGAGGTGGACGAGTGTGCTGCGCCGAACGGGTCGTATTCGCTCTCCGAGCGCCGCGTGAAGCCCGACAGCCCGCCCGGCTGGCGCAGCGTGCGGATGCGGTCGCGCCGCTCGGTCAGGATCTTGTGCGGGTAGGTCTGGTGGCCCACGTCCCAGATCAGACGGTCATGCGGCGTGTCGAACACAGCGTGCAGCGCCACCGTCAGCTCCACCACGCCCAGCGCCGCACCCAGATGGCCCCCCGTCACCGAGACCGCGTCCAGCGTCTCGCCCCGAAGCTCGTCCGCCACCACCCGCAACTGCTCCGAACTCAGATTGCGCAAATCCAACGGAGAGGAAACACGATCCAAAAGGGGGTACTTCGATGCG
>JAMSKV010000030.1 GCA_024515975.1 Endosaccharibacter trunci | reverse complement strand
GCGTGACCGAGAAGGTCGCCCATCGCCCGTCGCGGTGTGTCGATCGGCGCCTTGCCGAGCGTCGCCTCGGAGAATCCGCCCGGATCGAGCCAGGTGCGGTGCGCGCCGGTCAGATGGCCTCCGAGATCGGTCACGCTGGCGACCATCGCCGGCCAGGTCTCGGTCGGGCTGTCCTCATCGGGGCGGTAGTAGCAGCGCGGGTGGAAGCGCAGGCTTCCGGTTCCGTGCAAAGCCGTGATGCCGCGATTACGGAGATACGTTTCTACGAGAGTCCGGGAAATCGGCTGCGACATGCCGAACAGTCGCCGTGACGCTTCCGGCGATCCGGTCGGGGCACTGGGCCTGCGTGCTCGTGATTGATCGGGCTCCGGCTCAGGATGCGGGATGCTAAGGAAGGATCGCGCCTCGTCGGCGACATCCTTGAAGTCTACCAGGCCACAGCTTTCGCGGATGACGTCGAGCAGGTCGCCATGCTCGCCGGTGGCGGCGTCCGTCCATTTGCCCGCTGGCCCTTTCGTCGTGTCCCTAAGCCGCACGAACATCGAACGGCCAGCGACGTTGCGGGCGTCGCCGACAAGCCAATAGCCGCCTTCACGACGGCCGGCGGAGAGGTAATGGCGGCACACTGCCTCGGCCTGCCGACCTAGTCGTTGTGCGAGATCATGTGCGGTGTTGCTCATGACGGTCCTCGAAAAGAAAAGGCCCGCCGCCCAGGTCCCCGAAGCCTGCTTCGTGGGGTGGTCCGGGCGACGGGCCTTAGTGCAGTCGGCAGCTATTCGGCCGCGATCATCGGCTCGCCGGCGTCATCATTCTGCGCAAGCCGCTCGTCGTCGTCCTCCGGCAGTTTTTCGCTGGACTGCTCTGCGGTTTCCTCGGTCGCAGATTCCGGCGCGGCTTCGGCCTCAACGGCGCGGCCCGGCGTGCGGAGTGGCTCGGGCAGCCAGCCAGTGTCGGCCAGGAGCGTCTCCGCCTCAGCCGCCATGTCACCCTTCTTCAGATGCTCGATCCGATCGGCGGCGCGCTGCCCCTTCGCCTGGGAAACCGCCTGCAGGATGCGGGCCTTCGTCACCCGGCCGAGGAAGTTGTCCACGGTCGGCTTCCACCCGGCTGCCGCCATGTCAAGGTCGACCGCCTGCGCCAGCCGGTCGGCATGGACAGCCGCACGGGGCCGCCGGTTCCAGGGCTCGTACACCGCGTTGACCGAGAGGCTGACGATGTGGGCGAACAGGGCTGCCCGGCTGTCGCCGTCCCATTCCTGAAGCGCGTCCCAGAGATCGGCCGATTCCTTGGGAAGCGCCTTCGACCAGCTTTCGTGCCGCACGCGGATCGCTTCGGCCGATGCGCTGTCGTTGAGCCCCGGCGCCTGCGTCCCGAAGCTGACGCTCTTCAGGTCCAGTTCAAGGCAGCTATCCGAGCCATAGTGGTAGAAGGTCTTCAGCGTCAGAACGTGCAGGGCCGCGACGAAGGCGATGTCCGGCCGCTCGCCGAGCGCGTTGCGCAGGCCCAGCGTCCGATGCGAGGTCAGTTCGGTCATCAGGCGGTCGGAGATGGGCGAGAGACCCTCGTCCTCCTCCGGCTCGGCGTTCGGCCCCACCGTCACGACGGCCCCGTCACCCTCGTAGCTGGCGGCGAATGCGCGTTCATCGTCGCCATCCACGTCCGGCTCGGACGCAGGTTCGACTGACAACTCATCTTCCGGCCGGACATAGCCGCGCTCGACGCGAAGCCGGCCGTCGGCACCGATGCTGACGAAAGCGCCGGCGCGCGCGATCTCGGCGACGTCGAACACGACGGGACGGTTGTCGAAACCCTCGATCAGCGTCTCCAGCTCCGACAGGCGCTCGTCCACCTCGTCCGGAAGCTCGTCGGCGTCCTGGTATTCTTCGGACAGCCGGTCGAACTCGGCATGGATCGCATCGCGGCCCGCTTCCTCTTCGGGAGTCAGCGGCACGGCCTCGCCGCGAAGCTGGCGCAGACCGAAGGCATGGCCATAGGCGAAGTCAGGCGCGACCTCGATCCACTTCCAGCCTTCGGCGGCGATCGCCTCGGCGTCCGCCTTCAGCTTGTCGGTCACCATCTGGTCGACGAGCGGTACGTCCTGCAGCCAGCCACCATCGTCGCCCTGGAACAGGTCGCGCAGCACGGTGCCGCCCGCCGCCTCATAGGCGTCGAGGCCGATGAACTGCGCCCGCTTGTCGGACGCGCGGACCGCGCCTTCGGTCAGCATGCGGCGGATGACGTAGGGCTGCTTGTCGTAGGAGGCCTTCAGGCGCTCGAAGACCTGCTCCTGGCGCTCATGGTCGCCGGAGACGGTGAAGGCCATGAGCTGGTCGAGCGTCATGCCGTCCCCGGCATAGACGTCGAGCAGCGCCGGCGAGACCGACGCGAGTTTCAGGCGCTGCTTCACCACGTTGACCGAGACGAAGAACGCGGCGGCGATCTCCTCCTCGGACTGCCCTTTCTCACGCAGCGCCAGAAACGCCCGGAACTGGTCGAGCGGATGCAGCGGCGCGCGCTGGACGTTCTCGGCGAGCGAATCCTCCTCGGCGATGCCGCTATCGCGGACGATGCACGGCACCGGCGCGGTCTTGGCGAGGCGCTTCTGCTTCACGAGCAGCTCCAGCGCCCGGTAGCGCCGGCCGCCGGCCGGGATCTCGAACATGCCGGTCTCGACGCCGGCCTGGTCGGTGACGGGCCGGACGCTGAGCCCCTGCAGCAGACCGCGGCGGGCAATATCGTCGGCCAGCTCTTCGACCGAGACACCGGCCTTTACGCGCCGGACGTTGGACTGCGAGAGCAGGAGCTTGTTGAAGGGGATGTCGCGCGAGGGCGAGAGGGTGATCTTCTGAACGGTGGTAGCCATCGGGATGTACTCCGCGACGAGCGCCGAAAGCCTCTCTCTCGGCATCAACTCGTCACGAAGCGCAGCGCCGCCCTCTCACTCTGGAGGGCAGCGCCGCAGAACTGACGACTTCTAATTAGCGCACCTTCGACTCCCAATGAGCCGGCATCGGCTGAAGGCCGGAGACACGCCTTTCCGTATCTCCGGCTTTCCGGGAGTCAGGCCGCCCGGTCGAGCAGCTTCTTGGCCCGCGCCTCCAAGTCGAGCCGCGCGTCCTGCTGGGTCTTATCCCGCGCGACGGCGGTAATGCCCTGCACGAAGTCGAAGACGCTCTCGGGCTTGCGGCCTTCCTCGGCCAAGACGGTCTCGATGATCTTCGCCGTCTCGGCCTTGGAGAAGCCACGCTTGCGCAGGAAGTCGCTGCGGTCCTCGTCGGAGCGGGCGACGATCTTCTCCCGCGCCGCCCTGATGCCGTTGACGAAGGGGAGGGACGAGGAATTGGCGAAGCGGGTCAACGCTGGTGCTGCCTCATGCGCGAAGCGCGAGGCGGCGTACTTCGAGTGGCGGATGGTGATCTCCTCGAAATCCTCGACGCCCCACAGATTCCGATTCTGGCAGACCGCTCTGAGATAGAAACTCGCCATGCCGAGCGTCTTCGCGCCCACCTCGGAATTCCAGCAATAGAAGCCGCGGAAGTAAAGGTCGGGCGAACCGTCGGGTAGGCGGCCGGCTTCGATTGGATTCAGGTCGTCGAC
>JAMSKV010000003.1 GCA_024515975.1 Endosaccharibacter trunci | reverse complement strand
CACAGCTTCTGGAGCTGTTCCTTCCCTATCTCCTCAACGTTCACCATGACCTCCTCGCATCGTCGTCGCCGTCGGCGCCTCCAGGAGCGGACGTCGTCGCGGGCATCTGCGAACCGACCATGCGAAACATCGTCAACATGCTGATGCCTCGGATCATGCCGGCGCTGCACGTACGACGTCCCGGCTCGCCGCTGGCGGACGCGGAGGGACTTTATCCCCATGCGCTCGACGGTGCACTGCAGGACACTCTCGATCGCGCTCTCAGCGGAGAGGCAATGTGCTGGCGTTCGCCGCTGGACGGGACGGAGCAACTCGGACGCGACAGTCTCGCCGTCAGCGAGCACCGCATCGGATACCGCTTCCGAGATCGGGTAACGGGAACGATCTTCTATGTCGGTGCGGGATCGAACGTGTTTACGGCTCTGGATATTTTTATCCCCGCCCTGCAATGCGTCCTGGCACATGTTCCGGACGACAGTGTCAATTACGGTCCTCCTTTCGCGGTGGCGGAGGAATATCTTGCGCACGCCGCCATACACGCATCCCTTCTCGTCCACTACCTCCGTCAGCCCGCGCATGATTCCGCGGTCATCATGCGCGGCTTTCCAGGCATGCATCTCGGGCACCATATCTGGAACGAGCTGACCGCGCTGGACCGGCTGCAGCGCACAGTGCCGCGCGACGCATTGCCGATGGTCTTCGTTCCGGATGCCGATCACGGATCCGAACCCTTTCCGCCAGTCGAGGAGATTCTTCCAGCCTTCGCCGGCCGCGTTGACCGCACGCATGCCTATCGAAAAGAATCGATCGGCTCGCTGAACTACCGTCGGAACTTGTTCCTCGCGCGATCGATGGATGAGCGCGTCTCATCCTTTCTCAGCGAGCGCATACGCGTCGCCAGCACGGCACGTCCGTTGGCTCAGACGGCCCGCGAGGAGGCCGGCGCTTTCCGCGCGGATGGCTACACCATCATTACGCTCGGGATGCGCGTCGAAAACCGGACCTCGACCGATGTCGTCGCAACGACGCAGGCAATCATCGATCGTTTGGCCGAGCGGATACCAAAACTCGTCGTCGTGCTGGACGGACAGAACGCCAGGATCGGCGACGATCCCAGCACATGTTTCGGCAGCTATGGTCAGCCCCACGACCGCAATCCGCTGCTGCTGGAATACGACCTCATCCTGCGCATGCGGCACCGTTATCACTACACACCCGTCAAGATCGTCAGCACGATCGGTTTGTCCGTTCCTAAGAGCATCGCCTGGTGCGACGCGAGTGCGGCGTTCATCGCATGCTGGGGCGCGGGGCTGGCGAAGTATCGATGGGTTTGCAACAAGCCTGGCTTAATCCTGTCTGGGAAGTGGAATCTGTCCCACCGTCACGATCTCCGCATCTATGATTTGCCGGAATGGCAGGAGAACCCGGCACCGGTCACCTTCATCGATGCGAACGCCGTGACGGACAGGCCCGATCTCGGCGTCTATTTTTCGATCGTTAGTCCCGTGCCCATCACCTACAGCAATTTCGACATTGATGCCGTTGCCCTTCGCAATCACATCGACCTTCTAGTCGATAAAATGCTGGCGCAGACGGTCTCTGGGCCCTGATGGCGCCTCACTTGGCCCGCTTCTGCAGCCGGTCGGCGAACCGTTTCCTGAACTTCGCCACCTTCGGCGCCACGACCACCTGGCAGTAGCCGCTGTTCGGGTTGAGTGCGAAATAATCCTCGTGCTCCTCCTCTGCCGGCCAGAACGTGGGCATCGGCGCGATCTCGGTCACGATTCTTCCGTCCCACACCCCTTCCGCCGCCACTTCCGCCACGATCGCCTCCGCGCGCGCGCGCTCGGCGTCGTCATGCACGAAGATCACCGAGCGATACTGGGTGCCGATATCGTTGCCCTGCCGGTTGAGCTGGGTCGGGTCATGGATGGTGAAGAACACCCGCAAAAGGTCGTCGAACGACACCACCGAAGGATCGTACTCCACACGTACGACTTCGGCATGGCCGGTGCGGCCGGAACAAACCTCCTTGTAGCGCGGCTGTTCGGTGGTCCCGCCGGCATAGCCGGACCGGGCGGACACGACGCCCTGCAGCTCCTTGAACACCGCTTCCACGCACCAGAAACAGCCGCCCCCCAGCACGGTGGTCGCGGTAGCGCCTGATCGGTCGTCCGACATGCCGATTCTTCCTTCTCGAGATCAGTGTCACACCAGATGGTCGTTCGGCCGCCCCGTTGCAAACCCCGTCTGGAAGGCGAGCCAGCCCCGCATCCTGCATGCCGCCGATGCCGGGAGGGCGCGGCCTTGCCAATTCCGCGTCGCTGGAACTCGTTCCCCGAACGAACGCTTTCTTGAAAGACACTTCGCTTAAGCGATCAGCCTCAGGAGGGCGCCTTGTCCGACAATCCTCTGGAACACGACCGCGCCCGGGAGGACAAAATCCGCCATCGCGCGTACCATCTCTGGGAGACCGACGGAAAACCGCATGGTCGCGACGCCGAATATTGGGAACGCGCCAGCGAGCTGGTGGCGCTGGAGGAGAGCGCCGGGGCAGGACAGTTGCCGAACCCTGCTTCCGTGCCAGGCGCCGATCCGTCGCGGACCGAGCCGGTCGAGGAAGCCTTCCTCCAGGACAATCTCGGCGAGTTTCCCGACCGCCTCGCCGACCAGGGTGAGGTTCGTCCGACGCCGAGCAGGCGAGCCAAGAAGGGCGTGATCCATGAGAGCCCCGCCCCTGGCGCCGAGGGACCCGCCAGCACGGCAAAGCCCAGCCGCACGAGCAAGAAGGCCGATGCGGCGGCAGACGCGCCGATCAAACCAAAACGTTCGCCGAAGCCAAAGGGCTGAGCCCACTTACCCGAAGGCTCCGGCACCGGACGGGGGCCAGGACGTAGTGCCTATTTGGGCACCATTACCGTTCCCTCGGGCGATACGGTTTTGGGCTTGATCACCGGCGTCCGTGCCGGCGGCATTCGTGGCTTAACCACCCTCATGGCGGGATCGACCGATGTCGGCGGCTTCACCACGCCGTTGCGACTCCTGCCCTCCGCTGGAACATTCGGTCTCGCCTGACCGGTCTGCGCCGGCGCGGCCAAGGCCGTCTGTGCCGAGACCAGCAAGGCCGCCGCCGTCATCCACCCCGTTCGCATGCCGCGCCTCCCTCAGAACAGATCGCGTAAACGCTCGGGCACCTCCCAGAGTTGGTCGCCATTGATGTGGAGATCGATCCGGTATTTCTCACGCTCGCGCCCGGCCGTGCTGTCGATCACGCGTCCGAGCCATGGTCCGACAACGGAATCGTCCGCCTTGAGCGGCACGGTCTCGACGCGCGGCAGCCCCGCCATCCGGCGCAGCATCGTTTCCCATTCGCCATCGGGCATGCGTTGGTGCGCGCCGGCCTGGGGGGTGATCCAGGGCTGCGTCCGCGTCCGCTGGAGGCGTCGCAAGCCCGAGGGCAGATCCGCGTAGCGGAGATGGAACAGGAACAGCGGCGCGAACCAGGGGGCCGCATCGATGCAATGGAAGCCCGGCGCCCAGGCCACGCGACGGCGGATGATCACCGGCTTGCACATGGCGCTGCTGAAGCGCAGCCAACGACGCTGCCGGCCGATGGGCAGCGACCAGTCGATCGAAGGCTCCTCGTCCGGCGCGTGGATCACGTCCAGCCCGATCGCCGTCACCACCGCATCCTCGGGCAGGCCGTCGGCAAAGGCGCGCAGGGACTGCGCCACGTCCGGATCGACCACCAGAATCTCGTCCACGTCCACGTAGATCACGGAGCGGTACCAGCGCAGCAGGCCGGCGCAGAGATCACCGATGAAGCCGTTCCGGGTGCTGTCGTCCTGTGGCGAACGCGGAATGCGGATCACGCTCGCTTCGCCGGTCCGCTCCGGCGCCGTGCTGCCGTCGGTGCTGCCGTGATCCACCACGTAGCAATGCGCTTCGCCCACCGCCGCACCGTAATGGCGGAGCCAGACAGGGAGGAACTCCGCCTCGTTATAGACCATGGTGACGATTGCAAGCGGCGCCTTCATCGGTCGATCCTATCGCGAAACGAGCCGCAACAGAATGCCGCCTCGGAATGCGTCGCCACGGCTCTTGCTGGAAGATCGGCCGTCCTCCATACGTTCATCGCATGGCATCCATGCAAGAGCGATCCGCGCCACGTTTCGACAGCTCCGGAACAGGGGTTCCGGCATGATTTCGGCCTTCCGCTCCAGCCGGCTCGGCCTGCGCAAGACCATGGCGCAGATCGAAGCCGAGGCGGACTCGCATGGTCTGAAGCGGTCGCTCAGCGCCTGGCATCTGATCATGCTCGGCATCGGCTCCATCATCGGCGCCGGCATCTACGTCATGACCGGCACGGCGGCGGCCAACTATGCCGGCCCGTCGATCCTGCTGTCCTTTACCATCGCCGGCCTGGCGTGCCTGTTCACCGCCCTGTCCTATGGCGAGCTGGCTTCGACGATGCCGGTCAGCGGCTCGGCCTATACCTACGCCTACGCCTCCATGGGCGAGCTCGCCGCCTGGATCGTCGGCTGGCTGCTGCTGCTCGAATACGGCATCTCCTCCGCGGGCGTATCGGCGGGCTTTTCCGGCTATGCGAGCTCCCTCCTGGCCGATTTCGGCATCGCCGTGCCGGACTGGCTCACGGTGCCCTATATCCAGACCGTTCCCGGCCCGCACGGCACCACGCTGCTCGACGTCGGACACGGCATCAATCTGATCGGCGCGGGCGCGTCGCTTCTGGTCACCGGCGTGCTGGTGCTCGGCGTTTCGGAGTCCGCCCGGATCAACAGCATCATCGTCGTGCTCAAGGTGTCGGTGCTGCTGGTTTTCGTTGCCCTGGGCATACGCGCGATCCACCCGTCAAACTGGGTTCCGTTCATCCCCCCGAACGAAGGCGGCTTCCGCTACGGCATCCCGGGCATCTTCCGCGCCGCCTCGGTGATCTTCTTCGCCTATGTCGGCTTCGAGGCCGTCTCCACGGCCTCCTCGGAAGCCCGCAACCCCAAGCGCGACGTGCCGATCGGCATCATCGGGTCGCTGCTGGCCTGCACGGCCGTCTATATCTGCGTCGCCGCCGTGATGGTCGGCGTGGTGCCGTTCCGTCAGCTCAACGTCGCCGACCCGCTGGCAATCGCCGTCAATGCGATGCACCAGCCCTGGCTGTCCTTGTTCATCAAGATCGGCGCCGTCACCGGGCTATGCTCGGTCATGCTGGGCATGCAGTACGGCCAAAGCCGGATTTTCTTCACCATGTCGCGCGACGGATTGCTGCCCAAGGCTTTCGGCAAGCTGCATCCACGCTTCCGCACCCCATGGCTCGGCACCATCCTGCTCGGCGCCGCCGTCGCGGCCGGCACGGCGCTGCTGCCGATCGACATCATCAGCGATCTGGTCAGCATCGGCACTGGCGCCGCCTTCGGGATCGTCAGCTTCACCGTGATCTGGCAGCGCAACGTGTGCCCGGATCTGCGCCCGCCCTTCCCCGTGCCGCTCGGCGGCATCCGCATCCGCGGCCTCTGGCTCGGCATCGTTCCGATGCTGGGGATCCTGTTCTCGCTGCTGATGGTCGTTCCGCTGATGATCGATATGGTTCGCGCGCTGCTGAACCATAATCCGGTGCCGGCGTTGCTGTTCATCACCTATTCGACGATCGGCGCGCTCTGCTACCTGTTCTACGGCTTCCGCCACTCCAGGCTGGCCGCACAAAACAGGGCCGCCCCCATTCCGGAGCGCCCATGCTGATCAACCGCGCCGTCACGATCGCCGTCCTGCTGGTGGTCGGCTTGCTCATCCTCAGCATCGGCACCTGGATGCTGGCCTTCAACCCGCATTCGAGCAACGTGACACTCTTCTCCGGCCGCTGGGTGCTGGAGCGCCTGCCGGTTGCGATCGGGCTGGTGATGGTGGTGATCGGCTTCCGGATGCTGTCCTCGACAAAGGTTCCGGTCCCGGTCATGACAGACGACGACCCGGCCCCCTGAGGGAACCGGGCCGATCCGTCACTGGCTGTCGAACGATGCGCGGGAGGGTTCAGCTTCCGCGCTGCGCCCGTTTCTCCGGCACGGAATCGTTGGCCGCGACCGGCTTGTCCACCACCACCGAACTGATGGTGTCGCGCAGGACGAGCACGCGCACGTTCGGCGCGATTTCGACCTCGATCTCGCTTGAGTCGTCCTTCACCCGCTGCACCGTGCCGAGGATGCCGCCGGCCGTGACCACGCGATCACCGCGTTTCAGGGCCGACAGCGTGGCCTTCAGCTGCTTCTGACGCTGCTGCTGCGGCCGGATCAGCAGGAAATAGAACACGGCGAAGACCAGTACGATCGGCAGCATCGACGCATACTGGCCGAGCCCTCCCAGCGGACCCGCGTTCTGGGCGGCATCCTGGGCAAAGGCAGGCGAGATGAGAAAGGACATGAAATCTTCCGACAAGAACCCGCGGCTTGCGGGCGTTCGGCCAGGACCATAGTTTTCGGCGCCCGTTCGTCAAGGAAACCGGGAGGATACGAGACGATCATGACCGCAGCCGAGCCGGACCTGTCCGCCGCCCTTGCGCGCATCGCCGATGCGCTCGAACGCCTGTCGCCTCCGCCGGCGACGCCGAGCCTTGAGGGTGCCGATGCCTTCGTCTGGAGCCCGCGCGCGGTCCGGCTCGAGCCCGTGCCCAACGTCTCCGCCATTCCCCTTGCCATGCTGAGCGGGATCGACCTGCAGGCGGACATCCTGCTGGCCAACACCGACCGGTTCGCGCGCGGCCTGCCCGCGAACAATGCCATGCTGTGGGGCGCTCGCGGCACCGGCAAGTCGTCGCTGGTGAAGGCCGTGCACCGCCACGTGCTGGAGGCGGGCCGAAAGCTGGCGCTGGTCGAGATCCAGCGGGACGATCTATCGACGCTGCCGGTTCTCCTGGACCATCTGCGCGCCCAGGACCGGCGCACCGTCCTGTTCTGCGACGATCTTTCCTTCGAGCGCGAGGATGCCGACTACAAGGCGCTGAAATCGGTGCTGGATGGCGGCATACGCGGGCGGCCCGACAACGTGCTGTTCTATGCCACCTCGAACCGCCGGCACCTGATGCCGCGCGACATGATGGATAACGAGAGCGGCACGGCCATCAATCCGGGCGAGGCGGTCGAGGAGAAGGTCTCGCTATCCGACCGCTTCGGGCTCTGGCTCGGCTTCCACGCGATCAACCAGGACACCTATCTGGCCATGGTCGAGCGCTATGCCGCCTCGCGGGCTCTCGCCATTGACCCCGACAGCCTGCGCGCGCAGGCGCTGGCTTGGTCGATGACGCGCGGCGCCCGATCCGGCCGGGTCGCTTTCCAGTTCATCGAGGACCTGACCGGCCGGCTCGCAGGCTGAAACGGCGCTCAAGCGAGCGCGTCGACCGCCTCCCGCAGCGACGCGACGGTTCGGTCCCACCCCACCGGCACGAAGTCGCGCTTCACCCGGGCGCGCCATTCCGCCAGCCCTTGCCGGTCCTGAATTGCGGCGCCGATCACGGATACGGCATCGTCCAGATCGAACGGGTCGAAATAGCGCGCCAGAGTACCACCCGCTTCCGGAAGGGAGGTGGTATTGGAGCAGATGCACGGTGCGCCCGCGGCGAGGCTCTCGCTCACCGGCAGGCCCCAGCCCTCGTAGAAGGAGGGGAACACGGTGAACAGACAATTGTCGTAGAGGGCGCGCAACGACGCGTCATCAAGTCCCTGGATCACGTGCAGCTTGCCGTCCAGGTTCCGGCTGTTCTCGATCTGGTTCATCAGATCGTTCACCAGCCAGCCCACCTTGCCGGCGAAGACAAGGTCGGGAACCCGCTCCGGACCCATCTCGTCCATCAGACGGCGCCAGGCGCGGAACAACAGGAGGTGGTTCTTGCGCGCCTCGATCGTGCCGACACACAGGACATAGGGACGCCGACCCAGCCGCAGCAGGAGCGGCCCAGGCAGAGAGAGCGGCGTGCTGAGGCCGGGCTTCGCGGCATCCGGGCCGAACCCGGTGCCCAGGGGCAGCACATGCGCTGGACCGGCCAGCGGAATACCGTCCCGCGCGCACCAGCTTTCCATATCCGCCGCGGTGGCGCGCGAATTCGCCAGAACCAGGTCGGCCAGCGGCAGAACCGTGCGATACCAGTTTCGAAACACCCGCACCGTGCCGCGATCGACCCATTCCGGGCGACGTACCGGGATCACATCGTGCACCAGCACGGCAAGACGCAGTCCGAGCCGCCCCCGGACGAAGCCGGCCAGCTCGCCATATTCCAGTTCGAACCACGGCGACCCCAGGACCACGAGAATATCGCCGCGCCGCGCAATCTCTCCCAGTCGGCGCGGTGGCCTGGGCGCCTCCGTCTCGACCGGAGGCGGGGCTTCACGCTGCAAAAGCAGCGCCTTGCCCCGGCGCAGACGGTCGAGCGACCGAACAGAAGCGTTCCGCACGCGATGGCTCGCGATGCGTCGCATCGTGCTGCCAAGCGCCAGACCTGCCTGCACCTGCATCACCGCGAACAGCAGTCCTGGACGGGCGACGCGTTCGGGCACGACACGCTTGAGACGCCGCACGATGCCTCTGACGCGGCCAGTCGAGCCTGACGGCGCAGCCGCCACGCGCGCCGTCTCAGAGGATTCGACTATGGACTCAGGCACCGGCGGCAACGCGTCAGCCGGACGATCGGTGATGCTCTGGAACCGCGCCGCGAGTTGCGCCCAATCGGCCTCCACGAAACCGCGTTCACCGCCGCCCGCATGTCGGACGAAGCCGATCCGGGCACGCAGCAACGGATCCTCCCAGGCGGCGCGATACATCTCGTAGCAGACCCGCTGGATGCCGGTGGGCCGCGCATGGCGCTCGGCGAAATCGATCAAATCCTCGACGTCGAACCAGATCCGCGCCGATCCGGGCCAAGACGAATCGTCCGGGCGGCTCATGCCGCGCTTTCCGCAACAACGATTCCATGTCGCTCGACCGTCTGGCCCCCGAGGCCGGCCAGGATCGCGTCGGCGGAGCGGGTCCATGGCACCGGTTTGAACGAGCGCCGCACCTCTTCCTGCCATTCCGCCAGTTTCTCCCGGTCGGACAGGATCTCGTGGATCACGCGCGTGGCATCGTTCAGATCGTACGGGTCAAGCATACGGGTCAAACCGGCGCCGGCTTCCGGCAGAGAGGTGGTGTCGGACGTGACGCAGGGCTTGCCGAAGGACAGGCTTTCCGTGACCGGCAATCCCCAGCCCTCGAAGAGGGACGGCAGCACCGTGAACAGGCAGCCTTCGTAGAGGCGCATCAGAACGGCATCCGACGGATCCTCGATGATCGCAAGTTTGCCGTCACAGTAGCTGGTATTGGCGATCTGGGTCATCAGATCCGATACCAGCCAGCCGATGCGGCCGGCGAAGACCAGCGTCGGCAAGCGCTCAGGCGGCATGATCTCGGCCAGGCGGCGCCAGACCTGGAACATCAGCGCATGATTCTTGCGCGCCTCGATCGTGCTCACGAAGAGAACGTAGCTGCCCGGTTTTGGCACCGCATGCGCGGGCACCGGTTCATGCACCCGCACGACAGCGGCTTCCGACGCCGGAAAGCCGGTGCCGACCGGCATGGTGACGACCGGATCCGTCCGGCCGCGCTTCTGCAGAAGATCGGAAACGTCCCTGGCGGTGGCGTCCGAAATGGCGAACAGCGCGTCGCATTGAGGAAGCATGCCATCCAGCCACGCTCCAAAGGTTTCCACCAGCGAGTGGTGACACCATTCCGGCCGGCGCAACGGGATCAGATCATAGATCAGCAGAGCGCTGCGCAGCCCGCCTTCCCGCCTGGCACGCGCGATCAGCGAGCCATAATCCACCCGATGCCAGGGCGCGCCCAGCGATAACAGCCAATCGCCCGGCTGCGCAACATCGAGCAGGCGCACCGGCGTATCCGCGCGGTTCACGATCGGGCCTGCCGCCTGCTTCACCGTGCCGACGCCGGCGCGCCGGATCTGCGCCAGGGCGCGCAGGGCTTCGAGCTGGAGGGTGCGGAAACGTGCGAAAGGCTCGCGGGCATTTTCGGGCAGGCGATGATTGACGTAGAGCGCCGCCTCCCGGCTGAACAACCGGGCACGCGTCACCAGGCCACCCCGCGCACGCGGCAAGCTCGGCGATGGCTGCGCGGATTGCGGCAGCGGATGCTCCGTGGTCAGCCCATGGCAGAGGGCGCGCACATCCTCCCAGTCGACAACGACGAACTCGTCCAGCGCCGGATCGATCCGCAGATACGCCGTGCGCAGGCCGAAAGACTCGGCGCGTCGCTCGATCGCCGAATAGAGCTCGTAGGTCAGGCGCTGGATGCCGCTGAGCCGCGCGTTATGCGCGACATAATGGAACAGATCGTCGACATCGATCCAAACGGTTCGCTTCGCCGATGTCATGAATGTTCTCTTACGCCCCATGGGGGCAGGAAACATGACGGGCTCAAGACGTCAACGTAAGGCCTCCCATAGCGAGGACCACGAGGAGCCGGGGCGCGACGTCCGAATCGAGCCGGGTTGCGCCGCTTTCGGCGAGTAGGAATGGGTGCAGGAACCGGTCGCGGCACAGCGAGCGCCTCAGCCCGCGGCCGTGTTTGCGCCGTATGATGCGAAGGCTGCTGGCCAATTGCGCGACGTTTTCCGGCGCGTGGTCCGGCGTGCGCGTGCCCATTTCGTCATGCCGCAGGACACTGTCAGCCGCGAGCACGATATCCAGCTTTCCCCTACGTAATCTCAGACAGAAATCCAGATCGTTCCACGTCACCGGCAGGCTCTCGTCGAAGCCGCCCTGCCGCACGAACACCGTGCGGCGCACCGCGAGACAAGCCCCGGTGACAGCGGACACGCTCCTGCGGACCGGCTCGGCCTCCGCCACGCCATCCACCCTGTGCGCCGCCACCGTTCCGGGACCGATCAAAACTCCGTTATGTTGGATGCGCCCGTCCGCAAACAGTAGTTTGGCGCCCGCCGCGCCGACATTTTCTTGCTGCACGGCACAAACAAGACGATCGAGCCAATCGTCGCGAAAGCACTCCACATCGTTGTTGAGAAATACCAGCACCTCGCCATGGGCGCTTTCAGCGCCGCTGTTGCACAAGGCGGACCAGTTGAACGCGCCGGGACGCCGCTTCACCACGCAGCCCTCCCCACGATACCGCTCCAGCAGATCGAGCGCCCCGGCATCCTCGGTGCCGTTATCGACCAGAACGATCTCCACCGCACCTGGATAGGACGCGATGGTTCGGCGAATGCTGTCCACGCAGCGCTGGAGCAGACCAGGGCGGTCGCGTGTCGCGATCACGAGCGATACGCTAGGCAACACGGCGCGATCGTCGACGATAGTCGACGGGGGCCGCACCGGGACACGCCGGTGCAGCAGGACCAGCGGAAGATGCCGCTCGCGACCTGTCGCATCCTCCCGGTCGCGCCGTAGCACCAATCCCGCGGACCGGTGCAGCATCGGCTCGCTTCTGACCCCGGCAGGATCGATGCGATCCTCGTCCGTACGCCATGCCGCCGTGCGGGGCCGGCGCAGCGCCGCCAGGGCGATCGTGCCAAGAGCGTGAGGCGACAGAATCTCTCCCGGCCGCAACACGCCGCGCAGGACGCCGCGCCGCCAGCGCGGCCGATCCGCGGCCTCGTCTCGAACGATCCGGGGATCGGCGGGCGCGACCCAGCCGGCGGGCGCCTGGCCGTGCAGAAGCAGTCTCCAGCGCCTATAGCGCTGCTCGCGGAGGGCGGACACGGTGGCATCCAGCAGCAGCGGATCCGCATCCGGATCAAGATCAAGCGTCAGTACGACGCAGGCGCCGAATGCGCGCAGCAGCCGCGCAAATCGGCGCGACACGCGCGCCAGCACCGCGTCGATCTCCGCCGCCCAGAGGCGATAGCCCCAGGCGGGGCCGGCATCGTCGTCGTGCGGATCCACGCCGAACGGGAACAAGGCGCGCAGGATATTGTCCCGGGCCAGCGGGCGACGCGCCAGTTCGGCCACGAAATCAGCCAGGCCGGATGCACGCCGCCAGGCGGCAGCGAACGCGGCCGGATTGCCACCGGCACGCGCCCAGAACAGCCGGGCAGCCGTCTGGCGATCGTCCCGGACGTCGCCGGACACAGCCATCAGCGAAGACGCAAGTTCGGCCAGCGTGCTGCCCTTGGCCAGCAGGTCGACATGATGGCGCAGGCCCGGACAATCCGGCGCGGTCTGCAACACCAGCCGATACAATCTGGCGACCTCGGCGAGGCGGCAGCAATCCACGTCCCGCGCGACCTCGATCGGCGCCGGCGCCGGATCGTTGCTCCCGATGTCGAGAGCGATGCGGAAGCTCCCGAAAGCAGCCTCGGCTCCCAACGTCGTGTCCCTATCCCGGTGCGGCGGCAGCGTTCTAGCATCCCCCGGACAGCGAGACTATCATCTTGTTAGTCAACCGATACGATCGCGTCCGACCATATAGGGACGCAATGCCTCCGGTATGGTGATCGAGCCGTCCTCGTTCTGGTAGTTCTCCATCACCGCGATCAGCGCTCGCCCGACCGCGACGCCGGAACCGTTCAGGGTGTGGACGAACTCGGTGGTCCCCTTGGCACCCCCGACCGGCTCGCGACGGAAGCGCGCATTCATGCGGCGGGCCTGGAAATCGCGCGTGTTGGAGCAGGACGAAATCTCGCGCCAGGCGCCCTGCCCCGGCAGCCACGCTTCCAGATCGTAGGTGCGGGCGGCGCCGAAACCGGTATCTCCGGCGCAGAGCAGCATGCGGCGATACGGGATACCCAGACGCTCCAGCACGGTCTCGGCCGCGCGGGTCATGCGCTCATGCTCGTCCGCACTGGACTCCGGCGCCACGACGGACACCATCTCCACCTTCATGAACTGATGCTGACGCAGCATGCCGCGCGTGTCGCGCCCGGCCGCCCCCGCTTCGCTGCGGAAACAGGCCGACAGCGCCGTCAGACGGATCGGCAGCCTCGTCGCCGGCACGATCTCGCCGGCCGAGAGCGCGGTGAGCGGCACCTCGGCGGTCGGGATCAGCCAGCGCCCGTCGGTGGTGCAGAAGCTCTGATCGGCGAATTTCGGCAGCTTGTCGGTGCCGTACATCGCCGCCTCGCCCACCAGCAGCGGCACCGCGGTTTCCTCGTAGCCATGCTCCGTCACATGCAGGTCGAGCATGAACTGGCCGATCGCCCGCTCCAAACGCGCCAGCGCGCCGCGCAATATCACGAAGCGACTGCCGGACAGCTTGCTGGCGGCGGCGAAATCCATCAGCCCGAGCGCCTCGCCGAGCTCCCAGTGCTCCTTGGGCCCGAAGGCGAAATTCCGGCGCTCGCCGCGCTCATGCACCACCACGTTGCTGGTCTCGTCGGCGCCGTCCGGAACACCGTTATCGAGCCGGTTCGGCAACTCTGCGAGAATGGAGTGGATACGCTCGTCCGCGGACCTGGCCTCGGCCTCAAGCGTCGCCATCTCCGCCTGCGACGCTACGGATTCCGCTTCCAGCGCGCTGGTGTCGCCGCCGCTGCGCTTCGCCTGCCCGATCTCCTTCGAGATGGCGTTGCGCCGCGACTGCAGCTCCTGCAACCGGGTCAGCGACGTGCGACGCGCCTCGTCGATCGACACCAGCTCGTGAGCCACCGGAGGCAGACCGCGTCGTGCGAGATCGGCATCGAAGGCGTCGGGATCGGCGCGAAGCGCGCGCAGGTCGTGCATCGGTTACTCTGTCCTATCGGCGGGCTCTGGCGCCTGTTTCGGCTCCACCAGGCGGGCGCAGATGATGGAAATCTCATAGAGCCCGATCAGGGGCACGGCGAGACCGGTCTGGGTGATCACGTCGGGCGGAGTCAGGATCGCCGCGGCGACGAACGCGCCGACATAGGCGTAGCGCCGCAGGCGCTTCAGGCTGGCGGAGTTCACCAGCCCGACCTTGGCGCACAGCGTCAGCACCACCGGGAGTTCGAAGGCGATGCCGAACGCCAGGATCAGCTTGGTGACGAGCGCCAGATACTCGCTGACCTTGGCCTGAAGCTGGATCTGGAGCTGATCCGGCCCGTTGCCGGTCTGGAACGAGAGGAAGAATTTCCAGGCGAACGGGAACACGAAATAATAGGCGAGCGCGGCGCCGGCCAGGAACAGGATCGGGGTCGCGATCAGGAACGGCGCGAAGGCGCGCTTCTCGCTGCGATAGAGGCCCGGCGCGATGAAGATCCAGGCCTGGCTCGCCATCACAGGAAAGCTCAGGAACGTCGCGCCGAAGAACGCCACTTTCACGTAGGTGAAAAAGGCCTCGTAGAGCGCGGTGTAGATGAGATGCGGCTGCTCGCCCTTCTCGGCCATGATATGGGCGAGCGGCTGCGCCAGGAACAGGTAGATCCGGCCCGAGAAATGGTAGCAGATCGCGAACGAGATCGCGAAGGCGACCATCGACCAGATCAGGCGCCGTCTCAGCTCGATCAGATGATCGAGCAGCGGCATCGGCTTGTCGTCGATCTGGTCGGCGCTCACGGTACTCGCCTCGGTTCCGTTGGTGTCGACACGGCCGCGCTCATCACGGACGACGCGCCTGGGCCGGCAGGCCGCCGGCGGCATGCGGGGGCACGAAACGCGGCGCCAGCGGCTTGGCCCGCTCGGCACGCAGGCGACGCGCCAGAGTAGGCGGGAGGATAGAGGGCGCCGGATCGGCCGCCTCTGCCGGGTCCGGCGTCTCCTCCGCGAAGACGGGGTAGTCCGGCGGCGCCGTTCCGAGCAGCGGGCGCTCCTCCACGGCGATCGGCTCCGCCGAGGCGGCCGCCATGGCCGGGAGATCCACCGTTTTCGTCTTGAACGGATCGTCCTGGAACGTGCGCCGGATACTGCCGTCGGAGTCCAGCGCCCGCATCACCTGGCCGCGCACGTTCAGCGAGCGCAGCTGGCGGAACTGATCGCGCGCCTCGCCCAGATCGGCCTCGCGGATCATCTCGTCCACATGACCCTGGAATTCCTGTGCGAGCTTGCGGCCCTTCTTGATCATGGTGGTGACGGTGCGGATCGCCACCGGCATGTCCTTGGGGCCGATGAACAGAAGCGCCACGATGCCGATCAGAGCGAACTCGGAAAGATCCAGCCCAAACATTGCTTCCAGCGCCTCGACAACCGCCCCGGACCGCAGCCGAGCCTTCGACCCGATCCCCTAGCACGCGCGCTTGCCCTCAGCCATCTCGCGCATCGGCCCCGGGCCCCTGTTCCGCTTCTTCCCCTCGGCCGGGAGCCGACGAAGCGACGGCGCCGGGTAGCTCCACCAGAAGCTCTTCCCGACGCGGCAGATCGCGCAGATGGTTGAGACCGAAGCGTTGCAGGAAGGCCGGCGAGGTGCCCCACAGCACGGGCCGGCCCGGCACTTCCTTGCGACCGCGCGGCACGATCAGTCCGGTTTCCAGAAGCTGGTCGAGGGTCTGCTGGCCGAGCGACACGCCGCGGATCGCCTCGATCTCGGTGCGGGTGCAGGGCTGATGATAGGCGACGATCGCCAGCGTCTCCATCGCCACCCGCGGCAAGCGACGCGGCCGTTCCAGAACCGTGGTCAGGGCGGGGGCCAGATCGGCGGCGGTACGGAACTGCCAGCCGCCACCCACCTCCACGAGCTCGACGCCGCGCCCGGCATACAGGGCCTGCACCGCCAGCAGGACGGCCCGAGCGTCGACCGCTTCGTCCTCGCCCAGTTTCGCCTGGAGCAGATCGGCCACCGCCGCCTCGCGCACGGGTTCGGCCGACGCGAACACCAGCGCTTCCACCAGCCGGATGCGCGTCTCGTCGCTCATGCCGCTTCCGCCTCCGGCGCGGACTCGCTCACGCGCAGCATCACCGGCCCGAACGCCTCCTCCTGCCTCAACTCGATCGCTCCGCTCTTGGCCATCTCCAGCCCGGCGATCAGCGTGCCGGCCAGTGCGGCGCGGCGCGGCCAGCCCGGATCGCCATGCGGGTTGGAGGGGGTCTCGGCCGGGCTCGGCAGGAACTGCTCCAGCGTGCACCAATCCGACGCGACATCGCCCACGAGCCGGCGCAGCCGCTCCAGCGCGTCCTGCACCGTCCAGAACGAGGGCGGGCGCGGACGATACACGCCGCGACGCGCGGTGCGACGGCAGGCGGCCATATAGGCGGCGAGCAACTGTCCCATATCGAGCGACAGCCCGCTGCGGTCGATCTCGCGCAGCTGTTCGGCGGCGCCGCGCGGAAACACGTCGCGTCCGAGCTGGGGCTGCCGGTCGAGCCAGCGCGCCGCCTCGCCGATGCGGGACAGCTCCAGCAGACGCTCCTGCAACGCCTCGGCGGCGATCTCGCCCTCTTCCGCCGCCGCGGGGTCGTCCGGCAGGAGCAGGCGCGATTTCAGCCAGGCGAGCCAGGCCGCCATCACCAGCCAATCCGCCGCCAGCTCCAGCCCCACCGGCGCGCTGCGCACCACGGCGAGATACTGCTCCACCAGCGTCAGGATGGAGATGCGGGCCAGATCGACCTTCTGCGCCCGGGCCAGATCGAGCAGCAGATCGAGCGGGCCTTCGAATCCGTCGAGCTGAAGCATCGGCGCCGCCGAAACCGGGGCGGACGCCGCGCCCGGTCCGGCATCGCTCGCCGGCTCCGCCTTCACCATGACAGCAGACGCGCCCGCTCGGCGGCAAGAGCGGCGCGGTCGAGCGTCTGCTTACGGGCAGACGCCAGCGCGGTCGCCGCTTCGAGACGCGCACGCAGCGCTGCGTCCGGCGGCGGCGATGCGGCCAACACCGAACGGGTCTCCGCCAGCACGCCGGAGCAGTGCAGCGCCAGGTCGCAGCCCGCCGCGAGCGCCGACGCGGCCAGAGCGCCAGGCTCGCCGCTCACCGCGTGCATGGACAGATCGTCCGAGACGATCAGGCCGGTGAACCCCAGCTCGCGACGCAGAACCTCGTCGATCACCGTGCGCGACAGGGTCGCCGGGCGATCCGGATCCAGCGCGCGATAGCGGATATGCGCGGTCATCATCCAGGGCAGGTTCCGGTTGGCGCGGAACGGCAGCAGGTCGTTCTCGTCCAGCCCGTCCAGCTCCGGCAGCGCCAGATGGCTGTCGACCAGGGAGCGGCCATGACCCGGCGCGTGTTTTCCGACCGGCTGGATGCCCGCCGCCAGCAGACCGTCGGCGAAGGCGGCGCCGAGCACGGAAACAGCCTCAGGATCGGCGGAAAAGGCGCGGTCGCCGATTACCGCGTCGGCGCCCGGCACATAAAGGTCGAGCACGGGCGCGCAGACCAGATCGAACCCCGCATCGGCGCATTGCGCGCCGATCAGTGCGCCACACAGGAAGGCGGCGCGCAAACCTGCCTTCGGCTCGCGCGCGTAGAGCGCGCCTAGGGCGGCGGCTGGCGGATGCGCATCCCAGAACGGCGGACGCAGCCGCGCCACGCGGCCGCCTTCCTGGTCCACGCAGAGAAGCATGTCCGGCACGATGTCGCGCAACGCGCCGATCAGGGCTGCAAGCCGATCCGGCGTGTCCACGTTGCGCTTGAACAGGATCACACCGAGCGGCGGCGTTTCGCGCAACAGATCCCGCTCCTCCGGCAACAGCGACGGTCCGGACAAGCCGACGATCGCCGCGCGCGACGCAGGCGGGGTCTCGCGCATCAGAAATCGGCCAGGGTGCAGGCGATGCCGCTCTGCTTGGCCTGCTGGCAGAAGCTGGTGGCATCGGCGATGCTCGCGAAGCCGCCTGTGCGGAGCCGGAAGAACTGCTTGCCGTCACGGCTGGCGGTGGCGATCACCGGGCCGTGCCCTGCGAACAGAGCGGGCGCGCGATGCGACAGGCGCGACCACTCCGCCCGAGCGGCCGCCTCGCTGTCCACCGCCGCCAACTGAACCGCATAGCGGCCGGACGTCGCCGGGGCGGATGCCCCAGCCTCGGAGGCCCCAGAGTCGGATGCGCCCGGACGCGCATGATCGGCGGCCGGGGGAGCAGCGGGCTCCGGGGCCGGGAGCGTTGCCGGGACGGGCGCTGGAAGGGGCGCCGGAAGGGGTGATGGGGCGGACGCCGGAACGGGGGCGGCGGCCGGGGCAGGCGCCGTCATGGCCTGGGCTCGCGAAGCCGGCGCGCCCGCGGCGACGGGCGGGGCCGCCGGACGGTCGGCAGCGCGCGCACGGTCCACCTCGGCCTGCAGGGCCTGCGGCGCCGCTTCCTCCGGCCCTGGCGCCAGGGTCTGCGGCCCGTTATCGCCAGCGTTGGACATCTGCGGCCCGACCAGTTGCATGCCGCCCGGATCGAGCGGCTTGACCCGCACCGGGCCGGAAGGCGGCGCCAGGATCGGAATGCCGCTCTGGTGGTGCCCGAGCAGGCTCCAGCCGCCGACCATCAGCACCAGAACGCCACCCAGGCCGCCGGCGACGATCGCCAGTTTCTTGGTACCGGAATCCAGGCCGCGCTGGCCGCTGCCGGAAGCGCGCGGCCGATCCTCGGCGCTCGCGGCGAGCTTGGCCCGGCGCTCTTCCTCCACCAGATCACGGTCCTGGCTCATCACGCCTCCTTGCGCCGGATAGGGACCGGCCGCGCCTCAGCGCATCTCTTCCACAGGCTCCACGCCCAGAACGGCGAGACCGGAGCGGATCACCGTGGCGGTGGCCTCAACCAGGGCCAGACGCGCCCGAGTCGCCTCAGGCTCGGCATCCTGCAGGAACCGCAGGGTCGCATCATCGCGCCCACGGTTCCAGAGCGCATGAAAATCGCTGGCCAAGTCATTGAGATAGAAGGCCACACGATGCGGCTCACGTGCCAAAGCCGCCCCCTCGATCACCCGCGGCCAGTTGGCGATGCGCCGCACCAGCGCCAGTTCCGGCTCCGCCTGCAAGCTGCCGAGCGGCACGGCACCGAGCGAGGCCGCATCCACCGCGCCGAACCCGCCATTCTCGGCGGCGGCGCGCAGGACGGAGCGGCATCGCGCATGGGCGTACTGCACATAGAACACCGGATTGTCGCGCGTCTGCGCCACGGCCAGATCGAGATCGAACTCCATCTGCGCGTCCGGCTTGCGGGTCAGCATGGTGAAGCGAACGGCGTCGCGGCCCACCTCGTCGAGCAGATCGCGCAGAGTGACGAAGGTCCCGGCGCGCTTGCTCATGCGCACCGGCTGGCCATCCTTCAGGACATGCACGATCTGGCAGATCACCGCCTCGAACGCGACCGGACGGTCGGAATAGGAGGGCGCGATCGCCGCGACCGCCGAACGCATGCGCGAGACGTAGCCGCCATGATCCGCACCGAGCACGTCCACCAGCACGTCGGCGCCGCGCGCGATCTTGTCGCCGTGATAGCCGATATCGTTGGCGAAATAGGTGTTGGCGCCATCCGCCTTGCGCAAAGGCCGATCCACGTCGTCGCCGAACTGGGTGGCGCGGAACAGGGTCTGCGGCCGCGCTTCCCAATCGGCGGTCATCTTGCCCTTGGGCGGCTCCAGCACGCCTTCATAGAGCAGGCCGGCGGCATCGAGCCGGCCGATCGCCTCGTCCGCGACGCCGCGCGCCAGGATCTCGCGCTCGGAGGTGAAGACATCGTGCCGCACGCCCAGCAGGGCCAGATCCTCGCGAATCGCGCGCAGCATCCAGTCGAGCGAGAAGTCGCGCACAAGATCCAGCCACCGCTCTTCCGGCAGGGGGCGTCTGTCGGCATCGGCGAGCGCACCCCCGTGGCGCGCCGCCAGCGCCTCGCCCACCGGGATCAGATATTCGCCGCGATATTGCAGCGCGCCGCCCGGTACCAGAGCTTCGAACTCGGCTTCCGGCATCTTCGTGCCGAGGGCTTCGAGGTAGCGCCAGTAGACCACCCAGGCCAGCGCCAGCACCTGCGCGCCGGCATCGTTGACGTAGTATTCCTTGGTGACCGCGAAGCCGGCCTTGGTGAGCAGATTGGCCAGCGCATCGCCCACCACGGCGCCGCGGCAATGGCCCACATGCATGGGCCCGGTCGGATTGGCGGACACGTATTCCACGTTGATCCGCGTGCCGGCACCCACCGCGCCGTCGCCGAACGCGATGCCCTCGCGCAGAACCGCCGGGAGAACCGCACGCAGGGAATCGGCGGACAGGGTGATGTTCACGAAACCGGGCCCAGCGGCGACCGCGCTGTCGATCCCCTCCAGCGCCGCCAGCGCCCCGGCCAGGGCGGCGGCGATCTCGGCCGGTTTGCGCCGGGCGGGCTTGGCGGCCAGCAGGGCAGCATTGGTGGCCATGTCGCCATGGCTCGGATCGCGAGTCGGCGTCACCTCGATTCGCGACAACACGGCGTCAGGCAGATCCGGCACGATCTGCCGCAGCGCCTCGACGACATGGTTGCGGGTGGTAGCGAACAGGTTTTCGGCCATCTGCCTCGGGTTCCTTTTGCGAGCCGGAGCTCAGGCCGGGGTTTCAGCGCGTCGGCTGCCCCCGCGTCAACCGTTCCAGCCGTTCCGCGATCAGGCGGCCGAACGCCCGGTGCGGCGACGCGCCGGATCCATGGCGCCGTCGAAGCGGCGGCGATCCGGAAGATTAGGTGGCCGTCGATCCCGTCAGCGCCCGGCACACGGCCGCTATGGCCTGGATAACGCCCGATACCGCCGGTCTCCCCCAAACCAGCCGACCGATGCCGCGATCCCGATGAAACCGGCCGCGAATGCTCGCAATCACGCATGGCTGGCGCAGCCGACCCTGCTGCAGCGGCCCTTCAAGTCCGGGGCCGAAATGCTATGTCTTCACGCATGGACACGCAGCACGCCGATCCGATCGCCCCTTCCTCCCCCCCGCCCGCGATTCCGTTCACGGTGTCCGACCATGCCGCGGAACGGATCGCCGAGATCGTCTCGGCACAGCCGGGCAGTACGGGACCGGATTTCCGCATGCTGCGGGTGGCGGTCCTGGCCGGCGGCTGCAGCGGCTTCCAGTACAGCTTCAAGCTCGACGACACGGTGAACGAGGACGACCGGGTAATTGCGGCCGGCGACGCGCGCGTGGTGGTGGACGAAACCAGCCTCGACCTGCTGGGCGGCGCCGAGCTGCATTTTTCGGATGCGCTGATGGGCGCGCATTTCACTGTCCGCAATCCGAACGCGACCTCGTCCTGCGGTTGTGGCACCTCGTTCTCGATCGACTGAGGTGCGGTTCGCGACCTGGAACGTCAACTCGGTCCGGCAGCGCCTGGGCCTGGTGACGGATTGGCTCTCCCGAAACAGTCCGGATCTGCTTCTGCTGCAGGAAATCAAGTGCGAGACGGCGCAGTTTCCCGCCGGGGCGTTTCAGGAAGCCGGCTATGACAGCGTCGTGGTCGGGCAGAAGAGCTATAACGGCGTGGCGATCCTGTCGCGCGTGCCGGCCACGCTCCGTCATCGCCATCTTCCCGGGCTCGAGGCCCCGGAGGGGGGCGAGCATCACGCGCGCTATGTCGAAATCGAAGCGGGCGGCATCGTGTTCGGCAATCTCTACCTTCCCAACGGCAATTCCGGCGGCGCCGACGGTTATCAGGCCAAGCTGCGCTGGATGGACGCGCTGATCGCGCATGCCCGTGACATGCTCGCCTCGGACACGGATTTCGTTCTCGCCGGGGACTACAACGTGGCGCCCACGGACGAGGATTTCGCCACCGGGGCGCTTTCCGCCGACGACGCGCTGGTGCGCCCGGAGACGCGGGAGCGGTTTCGCGCGCTGCAATGGCTAGGACTGACCGACGCCGTGCGCGCCGTGACGCCGCGCGGGCCGGTCTATACCTTCTGGGATTACCAGGCCGGCTGCTGGCCACGCGATCGCGGCCTGCGCATCGACCACGCCATGCTGTCGCCACGCGTCGCGGAACGCCTGCTCAGCGCCGTGCCGGACCGGATGGAGCGCGACAAGCCGCAGCCCTCGGATCATGTGCCGGTGGTGGTGACGCTGGCGGATTAGGCGCGCGCCGGGACAACGCAAAGGGCAATTCGTCGCCCTATGGCGGGTCGAACCCCTTGTGCAGTTCTGTCTGATAACGCGTCGCCCAGGCGGTCCGTGCGGCAGCCGAGCCGCCCTTGGCCGGCAGGAGCACGATGGTTGTCTGCCAGCCACGATCGGTCGAACGGACGAATTCCGCCGCCAGCATCTGGTCCGGAACCGAAAAGCCGAGATCGCCGAGGCGGTCAAGCGCTCTGGGCCAGGGTGAATCCTGCCCCTGCCCCGCCAGCTTGCGCATGTCGGCAGGCACGATCGCCCAGCATTCATGCTGCAACGGGTTCTGGTCGGGCGTTTCCGGCACGATCGCCCCGGCGATCCGGTTCGGGTCGGCGCATTGCGGCGGCACGCCGACCGGGCCCGCGGGACCGCCGAACACGCCCGTGGCTGTCGCCAGGATCATCTGTTCCAGCCTATGGTTGGCCACACGGGCCAGCACCTGCTGCTGCACGCCGTTCGGCAACGTCGCGTAGCCGACCTGCAGCCAATTGCCCGGCGGAAGCGGCAGGCTGCGACCGGCGAAAGGGATCGACCCGGTCCGGGTTTCGCCCATGGACGGCATCGAGAAGATACCGTTCGCCGCCTCCTTCGAAGCTTCGGCCACGAAATGCGGCGTCGCTCCTTTGCCGGGGGCCAGAGACCGCCAATCGGGCAGGGTCGGCGGAAACATCGCCGCAAGCGCGAACAATCCGAATGACGAGATCAAACAGAAGCGCCAGGCCGGCGCACGACGCCACAGGCGCCCGGCGGCAGTCACGGCCGCATCGCCTCCCTGCCATCAGCCGAAAGGTCCACCGCACGGGTGCGGATGCCCGCCTCGCCTTTCTCCAGCACGACGCGCTTCGCGCCCTGCTGCCTTGCCTCGATCAAACCGTCGCTGACCATCTCCTCGATTGAACGAACGAGATCGCGCGCGCTGGCGCCTTGGCCGAGCCGATCCTGCTTCTGCATCACGTCGAACAGGAGGGCCGGATCGATTCCTCCCGCGGCGATGTCGAGACCGTAGGATGCGATCATCGCCTCGATCTCCAATGCCGCGACCCGGGCGACGTCGAGCCCGACCAGCGGGCGGAACACGAAGATGCGGTCGAGACGATTCAGCACCTCGGGCGCGAAGCCGGCCATGCGCAGCGCCTCCACCGATTGCTGGCGCATGGTGTCGGGATCGTCGGCATGGCGCGCGGCGATCTCGCTTAGCGCCTCGGTGGCGATATTGGACGTCAGCACGAAGATCGCCCGCGTGGTGCCGATCTGCGCGCCGACGGACGCCTCCGTGACATGCCCATCGTTCCAGGCGCTCAGGAACTTCTTGAACACGTCCGGATGCGCCTTCTCGATCTCGTCCAGCAGCACCACGGCGTCCGGCGTCTCCTTCAAACCGCCCGTCAGCGTGCCGTAACTATCCGAGCCGACATAACCCTTCGGCGATCCGAACAGCTGCGTCGCCGCATGCGGCGAACTCATCTGCGTCATGTCGAAATGCAGCAACTTGCGCCCGAGCGCCGTCGCCAGACATTTGGCGAGATAGGTCTTGCCGGTGCCCGGCGGCCCGGCCAGCAGGAAAATGCCCACCGGCTTGCCACGCACGTGCAGCGCAAGCCTGCGCCGCAACTGCTGCGCCATGTCCTCGCAGACCTGGTCCTGGCCGATCACCTGCGCACGGAGCTGCGCCGACAACGCGACAGCGTCGATCACCACCGCCTTGTCCTGATGCGCCAGCATCTCTTCCAGCGCCGCGCGATTGGTCAACCGGGCCAGAACATCCATGATCCATCCCCGCTTTCTCGACCGTAGCCGCGCCCGCCGCCCTGCCTTCGACGCCGCGCGTTCGGCGATGCCCGCCCGCCATTCGTAGCCGAGTCCGGCCAGACACAGAACCATGGATGCGGCGCCGAGCCCAGCGAATACCCAGCCGCCGCGCCGCAGAAGACCCAAAACCCAGAACAGCGCATGGCTCGGCGACACATGCATCTGCGACAGGATCTGAACCGTCGCCAGCGTGAAGAACGCCAGCATCATCAACGGCATCAGCCGTGTCGCCGCGGGCAGGAAACCCTTCATTCGACGGCAACCCCGACATCGAGCGCCTGGCGGGAAGCAATCTCCGGCAAGCGGATCGGACCCTGGATGGTGATGGCACCGATCTGTACCGGCTCGGCGGCGGAGGTGGAGAACCGGATCGTTCCCGCGCGATCGATCGGCAAGGTCACCACCACCGGCTCCCGCCCGAGCCGCACCAACTGGGAGAAGCCGGCCGTTTGCACCAGAACGGAACGACCGGCATCGCCGCCTTGCGCCATCGTGCCGCCCGCGTCGAATAGCGGCAGTCGGGCCAGCCGGACGCGACGGTCCTTCAGCGCCGCCCGCAATTGTTCGGCCTCGCTCGGCGGCAGCCCGATCGCCGCGACAGCTACGGGTTCGGTCGTCTCCGGCACCACCTGGAGATCGAGCAATGCGGCAGGGTTCGCCGCCGAAGCATCGGTATCCGCTGCGGCCAGCGACGCGACGAACGGCGCGACGGCAGCGATCGGGGCGTTGAATCGCACCAGAGCCCCCGCCACCAGAGCGACCGCCAGCAGCGTATAGAGCGTGCCGCGCAGCGCACCGCCGCCGGCGGAGCCCGCTGGAACCAGTTCCGCATCGCGGACGGGGCTCATTCTTTCCATCGGTGAAGAGCAGAGCTGAGCTCGCTCCGCTTCGCAACCGTCACCACGTTTCTTTTTCGCCATGTTTGGTAACGGCGATGTCACGGGCGACCGGACCCGCTACTCTCCACGCCCGGCAGGGCCCCGATCGCGCCCGGCGCCACGGTTTCCACAGGGCGGTTGCACCCGGCCGTCGCCGGTGGCTTTGTGTTACAACATTCTCTCGGAGCGTCTGCCTCTTGTCTGCTTCCCTTACCCTGTCGCGGCGACGCCTGCCGGTGCTGTCGCGTTGTTCCGTTCTGGCGCTGGCCACCGCCTTCGCCCCCTTGGCCGCCCGTGCGGACACGCAGCCCCAGCCCCAGTCCCAGCCCCAGTCGCAACCGATGCCCGCACCGGCGGTGCCGCCGATCGCACCGCCGCGCGACCAGCCCTATCCCGGCACCATCACGCTCCATATCGACGCCACCGATCTCGACCGGCACATCTTCACCGCGCACGAGACCATTCCGGTGAGCGGCGGCGGCGACCACGTGCTGCTGTTCCCGGAATGGCTGCCGGGCGACCACTCCCCCACCGGCGATCTCGACAAGCTCGGCAGCCTCGTGATCCGGTCCGGCGATACCGTGCTGAACTGGACCCGCGACCCGGTGAACGTCTACGCGTTCCACGTCCCGGTTCCGGACGGCGCCAAGGAGATTCAGCTCGACTTCCAGTATCTGTCGCCCACAGAGCCGAAGCAGGGCCGGGTGGTGATGACGCCTTCCATGCTCAGCCTGCAATGGAACAATATTCTGCTGTATCCGGCAGGCTACTTCTCGCGCGATATCCCGTTCGACGCGACGGTGCGCTATCCCGACGGCTGGCGCGCCTTCTCCGCGATGGATGTGGCGAGCCAGGACGGCAGCACGGTGCACTACAAGACCACGCCGCTGAACACGCTGGTCGACAATCCTGTGCTGGCCGGCCTCTATACGCGCCAGGAAGACCTCTCGCCGGGCGGCCCGGTCCCGGTGCATCTCGACATCGTCGGCGACACGCCGGCCGATCTCGCCATCACGCCGGATCAGCTCGCCGCGCATCGCAGGCTGGTGGTGCAGGCGAACAAGCTGTTCGCGTCGCACCACTACCCGCATTACGATTTCCTGCTGTCCCTGTCGGACGAGTTGGGCGGCATCGGCCTCGAGCACCACGCCTCGTCCGAGAACGGCGTCGGCCGCAACTATTTCACCGGCTGGAGCGACGGGCAGGCCGACCGCGATCTGCTGCCGCACGAATACACCCATAGCTGGAACGGAAAGTTCCGCCGCCCCGCCGATCTCTGGCAGCCCAACTTCAACGTTCCCGAACGCGACTCCCTGCTCTGGGTGTATGAAGGCCAGACTCAGTACTGGGGCAAGGTTCTCGCCGCCCGTTCCGGCCTGTGGTCGAAGCAGGACGCGCTGGAAAGCCTGGCGCTGACGGCGGCGACTTACAGCAACGGCATCGGCCGGTCCTGGCGAAACCTGGAAGACACCACCAACGATCCGATCAGCGCCACGCGCCGTCCGATCCCCTGGCGGTCCTGGCTGCGTTCGGAGGATTACTACGAGGAAGGCGCGCTGGTCTGGCTCGATGTCGACACCCGCCTGCGCGCCATGACCCACGGCACGAAATCGCTCGACGATTTCGCCCGCGCCTTCTTCGGCGTGGACAACGGCAGCGCCATCACCAAAACCTACACGTTCGACGATATCGTCCATGCGCTGAACGCGGTCGCGCCGTTCGACTGGGCCGGCTTCCTGAAGCAGAAGCTCTATGCCACCGGCCCGGACGCTCCTCTCGATGGGCTGGAGCGCGGCGGCTACAAGCTCGTCTACACCGACAAGCCGAACAGCTTCGCGAAAAGCGCAAATGCCATCAGGGGCATCGACGATTTCAACTATTCGCTCGGACTCGGCCTGACCAAGACCGGCGCGGTGCGGAACTGCATCTGGAACAGCCCCGCCTTCCAGGGCGGGATCGTCGTCGGCGCGCAGATCGTCGCGGTGAACGGGCTGAAATACGACGCCGAACTGCTGAACCAGGCGATCACCGCGGCCAAGAGCGACAAGGCGCCGATCGACCTGCTGGTGCTGGCGAGCAATCGCTATCGCACCGTGCATCTCGACTACCATCAGGGGCTGCGCTACCCGCATCTGGTGCGAAACGGCGACAAGGACGCGTCCCTCGACAAGATCATCACCGCGAGGCCGTGATCCGGAGTTCGTTCTTGGCCCGAAACGTCGTCAAGCTTTAACCGACGGAAAGGGCAAGACGGTCTAAGTAGTCCGCGCGGCCAGATCGGGCCGCGCAGACGGAAAGCGGCGGACATCGTGACCAGCTCGAATCGCAGATCGTTTCTGGCCATGCTGGGTGCGGGCACGGCGGGTGCCGCACTGCAGTCCAGCATCGGGCGCGCCCTGGCGATCCCGGCGAATCAGCGCACCGGCACCATTCGCGACATCGAACACATCGTCGTGCTGATGCAGGAGAACCGCTCCTTCGACCATTATTACGGCACGCTTTCGGGCGTGCGCGGCTTCGGCGATCCGCGTGCCGTGCGGCTGCCGAACGGCGCGCCGGTCTGGCAGCAGCCATCCGGCACCGGCACGCTGCTGCCCTTCCATCCCGATGCGCCCGATCTCGGCCTTCAATTCATCCAGGACCTGCCGCATGACTGGGACACCACCCATGCCGCCGCCAATGGCGGGCGCTGGGACGGCTGGGTGGCCGCCAAGGGCACCACGACCATGGCGCATCTCGAGCGGTCGGACATCCCGTTCCATTACGCGCTGGCCGACGCCTTCACGATCTGCGACGCCTATCACTGCTCGCTGCTCGGCCCGACCGATCCGAACCGCTACTACATGTGGACCGGATGGGTCGGCAATGACGGCACGGGCGGCGGCCCCGTCATCGACAATGCCGAGGCGGGCTATAGCTGGACCACCTTTCCCGAACGCCTGCAGCAGCAGGGCATCAGCTGGAAGCTCTACCAGGACACCGGCACGGGGCTGAACAAGGCAGGCTCCTGGGGCTGGACCCAGGACGCCTATATCGGCAATTACGGCGATAATTCCCTGCTCTATTTCACCCAGTACCAGAACGCGCCGGACGGCTCGCCGCTGGCGGAGCGCGCGCGCACCGGCACCACCATCGCCGATGGCCAATCGCCCTTCGCCCTGCTCCAGGCGGACGTGCAGAACGGCACCCTGCCCGCCGTGAGCTGGATCGTCGCCCCCGAGGCCTATACCGAGCATCCGAACTGGCCCGCCAATTACGGCGCCTGGTTCATCGCCCAGGTGCTGGACATCCTCACCGCCCGTCCGGAGGTGTGGAGCAAGACCGCCTTGTTCATCACCTATGACGAGAATGACGGCTTCTTCGACCATGTCGTCTCGCCCACCGTCCCGCACGGCCCGCGGACCGGCGCCTCGACCGTCAGCACGGAAAACGAGATTTTCGCCGGCGCAGGAACAAACGTGGCCGGCCCTTACGGGCTTGGCGTGCGCGTGCCGATGCTGGTGGTCTCGCCCTGGAGCCGCGGCGGCTGGGTGAACAGCCAGCTCTTCGACCATACCTCGATCATCCGCTTCATCGAGCAGCGCTTTGCCGACACCCATCCGGGCCTGCGCGAGACCAACATCAGCCCCTGGCGCCGTGCCGTCTGCGGCGACCTGACCACGGCCTTCGACTTCAGGACGCCCAACGACAAGGTCGGCGCTCTCCCCTCCGTATCCGGCTACAAGCCGCCCACCCAGACGCGCCATCCGGACTACAAGCCGGTCCCGCCCCTCGTCGCCAGCATGCCGAAGCAGGAGACGGGTGTGCGTCGCGCCCGCGCCCTGCCCTATCGCCTCTCCGCGCGGGCGGAAGCGGATGCGACCTCCGTCACGCTGCGGTTCGGCAATCACGGCGATCAGACCGCCGTGTTCCAGGTCCGTTCGGCCGATCCCCTGCAGGGGCCGCGCAACTTCACCGTCTCGCCCGGGTGCGAGCTGTCGGATCGCTGGACGACGGGCCTGGCGCCGTACGCGCTCGATGTCCATGGACCGAACGGCTTCCTGCGCAGCTTCGCAGGCGGCGGCAGACTGGGTCTCTCCGTCCAGGCCACGGAGCATCCGGACGCCGAGTCCCTCGTGCTGGAGCTGAGCGACGGGAGCGGGCTTGGCGCCCTGGTGCGGCTGCACGACGCCTATAGCGACCGGACCAGCCAGGTCGTGGTGCCGCCCGGACATACGGTCCGGCATGCGATCCAGGCCGGGGAAACCTTCGGCTGGTACGACGTCACCCTGACGATCGCCGCCGATCCCACCTTCCGCGTCCAGCTGGCCGGCCATGTGGAAACGGGCCGGGACAGCATCACCGATCCCGGCATCGGCCTGATCGCGTGAGGCTCGTAGCGCCCATCCCGGTAGCCGGCCCGCGCTACTGGACCGCCTTGTGCCTGGCCAGCCTGCTCGGCGCCGATCTCGGCGACCAAGTCGCACACGATCTGCATCTGGGCCATTGGCAGGGCGTCTTTCCGCTCGCCCTGTTGCTGGCTGCGACGATTTCGCTGCATCGTCGAAGCGCCGTCGCGACCGGGGCGTTCTTCTGGGCGTCGGTGGTGCTGCTGCGCATTGTCGCCACCAACATCGCCGATCTTCTCACCCACGACCTGCATTGGCGGCAGGCGGGCCTGATCGCAGTTCTCTTCGTTGCCTTCGCATCTGCAGGCGCGCGCGCCACGCCGTTGCGGACGGACAGACGGTTCTGGACGGCCCTGTTCCTGGCGGGAACGCTGGGCACGGTGCTGGGCGACGATGCGTCCCATCTGGCCGGCCTGGAGGTGGCCTCCGCCACGCTGGCGCTCGCGACAGCGCTCGGCTTCGCGCTGACAGCCGGCGCGGACCGGGCGACGGGCCGGCTCTACTGGCCGCTGGTCCTGCTGATCCGCACGGCCGGCACCAGCATCGCCGACGCTCTCGCCGATCGCAGCGGACTCGGGCTGGACGGCAGCAGCGCCATCCTCGCGCTGCTGTTCTTCGTCAGTCTCGCTCTGAAACGGAGCGGACACGCGCACGCCACCGCGTGATGGCGCGCGCCTCGGCGTGCCCTCAGCCGATCTTGTCCTGCGTCCTCGTCTCGAAATCGCCGGCATCGTGCCGTTCGTGCAGCTGTTCGCACGGATCGCCGCTGATGCGGTTCACCATACGTCCACGCTTTACCGCGGGGCGCGCGGCGATCTCGTCAGCCCAGCGACCGACGTTCCCGTACTCCGACACGGCGAGGAACTCGGCGGCGTTGTAGAGCCAGCCTTTCACAAGACCGCCGAACCACGGAAACGCCGCGATATCCGCGATGGTGTAGTCGTCGCCGGCGAGGAAGCGGGTCTCGCCAAGGCGGCGATCCAGCACGTCGAGCAGACGCTTGGTCTCCATCGCGTAGCGGTTGATCGCGTATTCGATCTTCTCCGGCGCATAGGCGTAGAAATGCCCGAATCCGCCGCCGACGAACGGGGCGCTCCCCATCTGCCAGAACAGCCAGGACAGGGTTTCCGCGCGTCCAGCCGCATCCTTCGGCAGGAATGCCCCGAATTTCTCGGCCAGATGCAGCAGGATCGCCCCGGACTCGAACACGCGGATCGGCGTCTCGCCGCTTCTGTCCTCCAGCGCCGGGATCTTCGAGTTCGGATTGAGCGCAGTGAATCCGCTGCCGAACTGGTCGCCGCTGATGCGGATCAGCCAGGCATCGTATTCCGCGCCCGCGTGGCCGGCCTCCAGCAACTCCTCCAGCATGATGCTGGCCTTTTGCCCGTTCGGCGTTGCCAGGGAGTAGAGCTGGAACGGGTGCCGACCGACCGGAAGCGCCTTCTCATGCGTCGCCCCGGCGATGGGCCGGTTGGTGGAGGCGAACGCGCCGCCGCTGCTCTTCTCCCAGCTCCAGACTCGCGGCGGCTCGTACGGTTTCGGATCGCTCATCGACCGGTTCTCCTGTTGCGAAGCTCGCAGATGGGGTGCGAGACGGGCGCGACAACGCCGGTACTGCCAGAGATCACGGGCCTCTGCCGGTCTGCACGCTCGCACCGCGATCCGCGCAGACCGAGGCAAGGCTGAGAACGCTGCCGCCAACTGCCGGAGTGCCGGTCATGCCCGGCGAACGCCCCTCTCCCCTCTCTCAGCCGAGACGCTGCAGGGCTGCCTGCAAACGCTGCGCTTCCTCGCCGAAGGCCCGCAGGCGCTCGCGGTTCTCTTCCACCACCTCCGGCTTCGCACGCGCCACGAAATCGGCATTACCCAGCTTGCGCTCGACCTTGGCCGCCTCGTCGAGCGCACGGGCATGCTCCTTGCGCAGACGCGCACGCTCCACGTCGAGATCGATGATCCCCGCCAAAGGCAGGATCAGGGTCGCCTCGTCCACCACCGCCTGGGCGGCGCCCTGCGGCATCTCGCCCGCCAGCACCGACACCTCGGACACGCGCGCCATGCGGCTGATCGCTTCCGACCAATGCCGTGCGCGCGCCACAGTCGCGTCGGACGCATCGCGCAGCAGCACCGGCGTCACGCGCGAGGGCGGCACGTTCACCTCCGCTCGCACGGCGCGGATCTCGCCGATGAAGCGGATCACCCAGTCCAGCTCGGCGCCGATCGTCTCGGCCTCGGCCAGGCGCACCGGCTCCGGCCAGGGCGCGCGGATCAGGCTGCCTTCGGCGCCATAGCCGAATTCGGCCCAGATCGTTTCCGTCACGAACGGCATGACCGGGTTCAGCAGACGCAGGATGACACCCAGAACATACGCGGCCGCCGCACGCAGCTCGTTCGCCTCCGGCGTGTCTCCGGCCAGGAAGACGGGCTTGGCGAATTCCAGGAACCAGTCGCAGAACCGGTTCCAGGTAAAGCGATAGGTCGCGGCGGCGTATTCGTCGAAGCGATACGCCTCCAGGGCCGCCGTCGCCTCCGCCACGGCGATGCCGGCCTCGTCGATGATCCAGCGCGCCAACTGGCCGCGCGCGGCATGCGGGTCGAACCCGTCCACGGGGCGCACGCCGTTCATCTCCAGGAAGCGCGCCGCGTTCCAGAGCTTGGTCACGAAGGAGCGGTATTCCTCGACGCGCTTGGCGCCCAGCTTCACGTCGCGGCCAAGACCCGTCAGCGCGCAGACGGTGAAGCGCAGCGCATCGGCGCCGTAGCTATCGATCAGCTCCAGCGGATCGAGACCGTTGCCCTTGCTCTTGCTCATCTTCTGGCCGCGCTCGTCGCGCACGAGGCCGTGGATGAACACCTGGCGGAACGGCACGTCGCCCATGAAGTGCAGCCCCATCATCATCATCCGGGCGACCCAGAAGAAGATGATGTCGAAGCCCGTCACCAGAACGTCGCCGGGATAATAGCGTGCCAGATCGGCGGTCTGCGTCGGCCAGCCGAGCGTCGAGAACGGCCACAGGCCGGACGAGAACCAGGTATCGAGCACGTCCTCGTCGCGCGACAGCGCGGTCTCCGCGCCGTAATGCGCCCGCGCCTGCTCAAGGGCACCGGCCTCGTCATGCGCCACGAACACCTGCCCGTCCGGGCCGTACCAGGCCGGGATGCGATGCCCCCACCAGAGCTGGCGGCTGATGCACCAGGGCTGGATGTCGCGCATCCAGGCAAAGAAGGTGTTCTCCCACTGCTTCGGCACGAACTGGACCCGGCCGGTTTCCACCGCCTCGATCGCCGGACCGGCCAGCTTGGCCGCATCGCAATACCACTGAACGGTCAGGCGCGGCTCGATCACGGCGCCGCCGCGCTCGGCATGCGGGACCTGATGCGTGTGCGCCTCCACGGCCACCAGCAGCTCGAGCCGCTCCAGCTCCGCGACGATGCTCTTGCGCGCGGCCTCCCGCGACTGGCCGGCCAGGCCGCGCACGAAATCCGGATCCGCCAGGCCGGGGATTGCGCGCAGCTCCGCCTCGATCTCGTCCAGCACGACCTTCGCGTCGGCATCGAGAATGGACGGCATCGGCAAGCCGTGCCGCTCGCCCACGCCGAAATCGTTGAAATCATGCGCCGGCGTGATCTTGACCGCACCCGTGCCCTTTTCGGGATCGGAATAGCTGTCCGCGACGATCGGAATGCGCCGTCCGGTCAGCGGCAGCACCACGAACCGTCCGACGAGGGCGGCGTAGCGCTCGTCCCCCGGGTTCACCGCGACGGCGGTGTCGCCCAGCATGGTTTCCGGGCGCGTGGTGGCGACCACCACGCTGAGCCCGTCCTCACCCTCGACCGGATAGCGGATATGCCAGAGATGCCCGCGCACCTCGCGGCTTTCCACCTCCAGATCGGAGATGGCGGAGCGGAACATCGGGTCCCAGTTCACCAGACGCTTCGCGCGGACGATCAGCCCCTCGCGATACAGGCGCACGAACACCTCGCGCACCGCTTCCGACAGGCCCTCATCCATGGTGAAGCGTTCGCGCGGCCAATCGAGCGACGCGCCGAGTCGCCGAAGCTGCTGGGTGATCACCCCGCCGGACTGCTTCTTCCACGCCCAGACGCGTTCGATGAACCCGTCCCGCCCGAGCGCCTCGCGACGCACGCCCTCGCCATCGAGCTGACGCTCCACCACCATCTGCGTCGCGATGCCGGCGTGATCGGTACCGGGCTGCCAGAGCGCGTCGCGGCCCTGCATCCGGCGCCAGCGCACCAGGATGTCCTGCAAGGTCATTGTCAGGGCATGACCCGCATGCAGCGTGCCCGTGACGTTGGGCGGCGGAATCATGATGGCGAACGGCTCAGCGTTGCTGTCCGGCCGGGCGGCGAACGCACCGGAACGCTCCCAAAGCTCGTAGAGGCGCGATTCGGTCGTGTCGGGAGAGAAACTTTTGTCCAGCATGGACGGAGAATACGGGTTCAGCGCATCCGCCGGAAGCGGCGCAGGCGCATGGTGGACCGCCTCACGGCACCACCCTCCCCGTTGTTGATCAGCCGCGCTTGACCAGCCGGCCGATCTCCTGCGCGACCAGACGTTCCACCAGCGCGGGCAGATTGGCATCGAGCCAATCCTTCACCTGCACGCGAAGCTCCTCGCGCACCATGTCTTCCAGCGTCGGGCCGCCGGATCGCAGAAGACGCGGACCGGCGGGCGGCGGCGGTTCAGGACGCATCGCTTCCTCCAGACTGGCCAGTGCCTGCGCCGCCGCCAGGCTCGCGGCAGGCGCCAGCAGGGGTTCGGCGGCGACCGGCTCGACGAACGGCGTTTCCGCAACGGGCGGTTCGGCGGGAACGGCAGCAGACGGGGGTGGTGCGACGGCCACCACCGGCACGGGCACAGATTCGAGCACCGGCTCCGGCGCGACCGGAGGCGGCGCAACCGCGACGGGCGCCGGCACGGGTTTGGAAGGGGGCGGCTCCGGATCGTCGAACAGCGCCGCAGCCAGATCCGCCGCACTCAATGCGGCGTTGCGTTCTGGCGTTGTCATGCTCAACGGCCCGGGGGACGGTTCGGGCATGGCGTGAGCGCTTGTCTCCACGATCATGGACGGCTGCAGGACCATCAACTCGTCATCCGCATCCTTCCCGGCGCCGTCGCCGCCCTGCGCCCCGGCCTCGTCCTCCATGATGATCCGTCGGATCGAGGCCAGGATCGTATCCATCGACGCGTCCTGCTCGTCGGGCGGGGACTGGCGGGACGCGTCTGGCATGGTCTATCGGCCTGGCTGGGAAACGGCGTAGTCGTTCAGCCCCCACAGGCGATCCTTGACCGCGTTGTAGTAGGCTTTCTCGTCGTAGAGCGGCACGTTCAGCGCCAGATCGCGCGCCGTGAGGCGTCCGATCGCGGCGGCGACGCCGTAGGAGCTCAGAACCAGATTGCTGAGACTCTGCACCAGAGCGACCTGCGAGGACAGCAGGGTCTGCTGCTGCTGAAGGACTTCGAGCGTGGTGCTGGTGCCGACAATCGCCTGGCGCTCCACGCCGTCCAAAGCCACGATGTTGGACTGGATCGCGGTGCGGTTGCTGTCGATCGACGCCTGATAGGCGATCAGATTCTGCCAGTTGGAGATGGCGAGCTGGGCCGCGCTCCGGCGCTGCACATCCACCAGCCTGCGCGCCTGCTGCGCGGTCTGCTTGGCCTGACGCACCGCCGCGTATTCCGCGCCGCCCTGATAGATCGGGATCTGCAACGTCAATAACCCCTCCCTGATCGTGCTCTGCTGGTCCTGGAAACTCTGGTTGCTGGTCTTCACGAACTGGCCCTGGACCGCCAGCTTCGGCATCAGCGCAGACATCGCCACGTCCACCGCATCCTTATCGCTGGATTCGGTGAACAGGGCGTTAATGACGTTGGGGTTGTTGGCGACGGCCAAGGAAACCGCATGCGCCTGATCGTTCACCGGCAGGTGCAGCGGCTGCGGTGGGATCAGGTTCGGCGCCGGCGCGATGCCGACCTGCTGGGTATAGGTGGCCTGAGCGGTCTGCAGTGTGCCTTCCGCCTGCTGGCGCGCAGCACGGGCGCTGGCCAGGGCCGCTTCGGCCTGCGCGACGTCGGTACGGGTGATCTCGCCGACGCGGAACCGGTCGTTGGTCGCGCGGAGCTGTTCCTCCAGCACCTTCTCGTTGTTCACCTGCAACTGAAGGAGCTGCTGGTCCTCGATCACCCCCACATAGGCCTGAACCACGTTAGCGAAGACCTGCTGCTCGGTGGAAATCAGGTTGGCACGTTCCGCCATCACCCGGTTCACCGCCTGATGGGTCTGCCCGGTGGTTTTGCCACCCTGGTAGAGATACTCCGTGCCGGTCACCGATGTGTTGTAGCCGACCAGGTTGTGAAATCTCTGAGAGCCAGTGTTCAAGCCAAAGCTGGTCGAGCCGCCCTCCAGCGTACCGCTCTGCGTGACGCTGATCTGCGGATGCCAGCCGGCCAGGGCGGTCGGCACGTTCTCGTCCACCGCACGCAGCGCCGCGCGCTCGGCCTGCAGGGTCGGGTTGGTCAGATAGGCGTGGGCCAGCGCTTCCTGCAGCGTGTGCGGAACGTAGCTTGGCGGCCCGCTGCCGTCATATTTCTGCGCCAGCGCCGTGGAGCTGTACAGCAGGGCAAGCAAGCCAACGCCCACACCTCGGCTGATGGTCATAGCGCAAAGTCTCCGTCACAAGTCCGGCATCGGACGAAACCGTCCGCGTCGCTCCTTCCTGCCACGAAACCCGGCGCGGCTTCCAGTCCGAGCGGTTCAGAACCGAAAACCGGGTGTCGGAGCGAGTTCTGGAAGCAACGGTGCCGCGCAATCGAACTGCGCGCGCGGACGCAGGCCTAAGGCCTGCTTTTCCGCCAGGAATGCGGTGGGAACCGCGCCCCGGCGATGCAGAATGCCGCCTACACGGCCATTCTCGGCCAGTTGCGACGCGTAGGCGGTGGGGATCTCGGTCACGCCGCCATCGATCAGGATGAAGTCGAACGGCGCCGCTTCCGGCACCCCGGCGGCCAGCGCGCCCTCATGGAACCGCACCCCCGGCGCCAGCTCCGCCAGCAAGGAGCGCCCCTGCGCGGCCAGGGTCCGGTTTTCCTCCAGAGCCACCACGTCGCAATTCAGCGCGTGCAACAGGCAGGCGGCGTAGCCGGTGCCGGCGCCCACCACCAGCGCCCGCTCGCCGCCACGCGGCATCAGCGCCTGGATCAAACGCGCGATCACCCGCGGCTCGGACAGCACACGTCCGGCCAGCAAGGGCACGTTCTGATCCATATAGGCCACCGCCACACGGTCGGCGGTCACGAATCGCTCGCGCGGAATCCAGCGCATCGCCTCCAGAATGCGCGGATCGGAGACCTGCACCGGCCTGATCTGGGTGTCCACCATCTGCAGGCGGGCGATCAACCAGTCCGGAACGGCCCCGGCCAGGGCGTGCGCGGCCGGATCGGAAGCGGTGGAATAACTCACGCGGGGGGTGCTCCAAACGCGAAAGGGGGCCCAGCCATGTTCGGCGGAGAGGCGTCCAATCCTTATAGGTTTCCGCCTCCGGCGAGGAAAGCGCGGCCGGCCTCGCCGGCGGGAACCCTCCGCGCTTGACCAATCCCCCGGCGCAGGCCATACGCCTTGCCGCAACCCTCCGGTCCGGTGGCAGAGTGGTGATGCAGCGGACTGCAAATCCGCGAATGCCGGTTCAATTCCGGCCCGGACCTCCAAATTCTCCGCGTTTCGCAGACCACGGGCACAGGCCCGGATGCGCCGATCCGGGGGATCGAACTTCCCGCTGACAGAACGAGCGGCCGGCTGACCGAACCGGACGAGAAGCACGGCCGGGAAGCCGCTTCGCTACCCTCACATTGGGTCGACGGGTTTGACCAACGTCCCCAGTCCCGCACACTCGGCGCCGTGCCTCTGCTCCGTTTCACCCTCCGCGCGGTCGCCCTCCTCTCCGGCCTCTGCGCCCTGTCCGTTCTCGCCCTGCCGCTGCTGCTCGCCCTGCTGATGCTGTTGTTCGACAGCACGGCGCGCGGGCTGATGATCATGCTCGGCAGCATTCTCCATGGGCTCGGCACGTTTCTCCCCGCCGGCAACGCCTTGCCACCCTATCGCAGCCTCCCGCTCGATCCCGCCGCCCTGGCGTTCGCGGCCTTGCTCCGAATCTTCCCCTGCCTGCTCGGTCTCGTGCCGGCCATCGTCGCGCCGGAGCGGAGGGCAAGTTGGCTCCTCTGCGCCGCCTGCTGGTGCGCAGCGCTGCCTTTCGCGGGGCGCCTTCCCGTTTTCGCGCTGCTGCCCGGCATCGTCGCCGCCCTGCTGCTGGCCGTTGACGCGGGTCGCCGCTCCGCCGCATAGCCGCCGCACCAGAACCGCACGGGGAAGAGCATGGACATGGCGACGGGCACGGATACGCGGCTGCGTCCCATCGCCTGGTGCGTCGCCTTTCTCGTCTTCGCCGCCCTGCTGTTTTCCCGCCAGCCGGACGCGTTGCTCCATGCGGAGCTTTGGGGCGACGAGGGCTGGTCGTTCTACCCGGACGCCTACAACCAGGGCTGGCGCTCACTGCTGATCCCGGCCGGCGGTTATCTCGACAGCTTCCAGCGCGTGGTCGCCGTGCTGTGCCAGCCCCTGCCGCTGCACCTGGTTCCGACCGCCTTCGCCGCGATCGCCTTTCTCGTCCAGCTCCTGCCCGCCCTGTTCCTGCTCAGCGAGCGGGTCGCGGATTTTCTGCCCCGCATGACCCCGCGCGTGGTCCTGGCCTTGCTCTATCTGCTGACGCCGAACGCGATGGAGCTGTTCCTCAACCTCACCAACACGCAATGGCTGCTGGCCTTGCTGGCGCTGCTCGTGGTGATCGGCCGCAAGCCAGACTCGGCCGCGGGCTGGGCGTTCGACGCCGCCGTGCTGACCCTGTCCGGGCTGAGCGGCCCGTTCGCCCTCATGCTGCTGCCGGTGTCGGCCTGGCGCTGGCGTCAGCATCCCTCCCCCGCCGCGCGGATGCGCTTCGTCCTGCCGGCGCTGTGTGCGGCGATCCAGATCGCGGTCATGCTCGGCGCTTTGCAGGACACGCGGTCGCACGCGCCGCTCGGCGCGGGCCCGCGCATGCTGGCGCAAATTCTGGCGGCGCAGGTGGTGCTGGCCTCGGAAATCGGCTGGCGGCAAGCCGGACCGGTGCAGATCCTTCCGATCTGGCAGAACAACATCCTGCCGGTTTCGCTCACCCTGGGCGCCGCGCTCCTGGTCGGGGTCGCCCTCCTGCGCGGCCCGGTCGCGCTGCGTCAGGCGGCTCTGTTCATTCTCCTGATGCTGGCCGCCAGCCTGGTCTCGCCGCAGGTCTCCCTGGACCGGCCGCGCTGGGAGATCATGACCCATATGCCGATGGGAAACCGCTATTTCGCCTTCCCGGTGATGCTGTGGATGGCGTCGCTGGTGTCTCTGCTCGCCGACCGGTCCCGCGTGCTGCGCCTCGTCTCTGTGCTTTGCCTGCTTCCGATATTGTTTCTGGCCATCCCGCGCGAATGGCGGGTCCTGGAACAGGCGCGCACCGATTTCGCCATCCGGGCCCGACAGTTCGAGGCCGCGCCGCCTGGCACGAGAATGCAGTTCCCGCTCATCCCGACCGGGATCACGCCGATGCAGCTTGTGAAGAAGCAAGCCGGCTGAGTACGTCTTTCCCGGGAGCCCATACCGGGCTTTTCATGGCAGGACGCGAAAACGCGGAGGCAACCGATCGCACCGCGTCGATCGGACCCGCCGCCTGACGCTGGCTCAGACCATCAACGACACATGCGCCGAGGCGATGCGCCAGCCTTCGTCGGTGCGTATCCAGCACTGCGTCTGCCGACCGATCCGCTCGCTCCCGATCGGCTGGAACTCGATATCCGCCGAGGCCGCATCATGCCCGAACGTGGTAATCGACCGGCGCAGCACCACACGCTGCGGCGCCCCGTTCGGACGCGCGCGCCGGAAGACGGCAATCGACTCGAACCCATACAGGTTTTCGGTCGCGCCGAAGCGCCTGGTCTGCGGCGCGTTCCAGAACAGGGCGTCGAGCGCAGCGAGGTCGTTCGCCATCAGCGCACGCTCGTAGCGATCCAGCGCCTCCTCGACCTCCCGCAGAACCTCCGGATCGTCGATGCGGATCACGACAGGGCTCCGGGCGCACGGCAGACCGAGACTCCGTCCCGCTCCAGCCTGAACGCCGCCTCGAACAGCGTGCGCTCGGCCCAGGGCGCGCCGATCAGCTGCACGCCGATCGGCAAGGCGTCGGTCTCCGACTGGGCCGGCACGGACAGAACCGGCAGGCCGATGAACGAAATCGGCTGGGTGTGCAGGCCGAGATTGGCCCGAGCGGGCACCTGTTGCCCATCCAGGAGCATCGTCGCGGCACCGCGCGGAACGGCGGCGCAGGGCGTCGCCGGCGCCAGCAGGATGTCGAAATGCTCCAGCACCGCTGCGGCCTCGGCCCGGAACACGGCGCGAACGCGCTGGGCGCGCGCCGTCACGGCGGCCGGGAGCATCGCGCCCGCGATCAGCCGATCCCGGACGGCGGGATCGTAGCGATCGGCATCGGTGCGCAAGGTCGGCAGGTGCAGCGCACCGCCTTCCGCGGCGGTGATGCAGAACGCGGCCGAACGCGCCGCCTCCGCGCCGTTCAGGCTCGCCTCGCGCACCGATGCACCGGCGCGCGCCAGACCATCGGCGACGCGCTGCACCGCCGACAGCGCCTGCGCGTCCGCCCCGTGCCGGAACCAGCCCCCCAGCACGCCGACGCGCAGAGGACGCAAAGGCGCATCCAGCGCTGGCGAAACCGGCTCGGCCGCCCGGTCCACCAGGGCGGGATCCTCCGCGTCCGGGCCCTGCATCGCGTCGTAGCACAACGCCAGATCGGCCACGCTGCGCGCGAACGGGCCAACGTGATCGAGGCTGTGCACGAACGGAAAGGCGCCGCGTCGCGACAAGCGTCCAAAGCTCGGCTTCAGCCCGAACACGCCGCACAAGGAGGCCGGGACCCGGATGGAGCCATTGGTGTCGGACCCCAGCGCCAGGGGCACCAGCCCCGCCGCCACGGACGCCGCCGATCCGCCGGAGGAGCCCCCGGCGATGCGTCCCGGATCGTGCGGGTTGGCGGTGATGCCGTGATGCGCGTTCTCGGTGGAAAACCCGTAGGCGAACTCGTCCATGTTGAGCTGGCCGATCAGGATCGCCCCGGCCGCACGCAGCCGCTCCACCATCGCCGCGTCGCGTTGGGCCGGCGGCCGCCCGGCCAGCAGCGCCGATCCCGCGAGGGTCGTGACGCCCTGCACGTCGAACAGGTTCTTCACGGCGAACGGCACGCCCGCCAACGGCTTGCGGCAATCGCCGGCGTCGAGCGCCTGCGCCTCCGCCAGCGCCTCCTCCGCACGCAGGCCGGTGAAGCAGTTCAAGCCCGGGTCCAGCGCGGCGATGCGGTCGAGTGCCGCCTGCACGACGCGAACGGGCGAGAGACGTCCATCGCGCACGCCGGCGGCGATCTCGGCGGCGCTTGGGAACGCCCCGCTCACGGCACGAACACCGGCGCGGGATCGAGCTCCGGCGGCAAGTCCGTCGTATCGAGGCACGCTGCGTGCGCGCGCAGCAACGCCAGATTGGCGCGCACGCCGGGCAGATGGGCCGGATCGAGCGTCAGATCGAGGAAAACGGCGGCGGCCTGGGCGAGCGCCTGTTCGGGATCGGTCAGAATCGCCTCCGCTCGTCGCTAGAAATGGCTCCAGCCTCCGCGCGCGAACCGCAAGGGCGCGCCGGACGCATCGCGCAGCGTGACATCCGGCGGCCCGGACCGGAAGACGCCGATGCGCGTCACCGCGATTCCGGCGCGCACCGATTCCGCCAGCAATGCCTCTTCCCGGTCCGGCGGCACCGCCAGGAGCAGTTCATAATCGTCGCCGCCGGTTAGCCGCCGCTCCAGCAGATCCGTCCCCGCCGCTCGCGCCGCCGGGGATGCCGGCACGCGCTCCGCTGCGATCTCCGCCGCCACGCCGCTTCTGCGACAGAGATGGCCAAGATCCTGCACCAGCCCGTCGGACACGTCGATCGCCGCCGACGCGATCCCGTCCAGCACCAGTCCCAGACGCGGCTGCGGGCGGCGATAACGGTCCACCAGGAAACCGGTCGGATCGGGCAACCCGTTCTGCAGGCACATCAGGCCGAGCGCCGCGTCGCCGATCGTGCCCGTCACCCAGATCGCATCGCCGGGACGGGCACCGTTGCGGCGCAGAGCGCGACCCGGCGCCACATGGCCCAGAATGGTCAGCGACAGGCAGAGCGGGCCCGGCGTGCCGGTGGTGTCGCCGCCCAGAAGCGACAGGCCGAACCGCTCCTGCGCGTGTTTCAGCCCGGCGGCGAAACCGGCGAACCAGTGATCGCCCAGCGAGGCCGGCGCCGACACGGTCAGCAGATAGCCGAGCGGCATCGCGCCCATCGCCGCCAAATCGGACAGGTTCACGCCGAGCAGCTTCTCGCCGACGGTGTCGGCCGGGTCGTCGGGCAGAAAATGCACGCCAGAGACCACCGCATCCGCCGCAAGGACCAGCTCGCGGCCCGGGGGCGGTGTCATCACGGCGGCATCGTCGGAGAGGAACAGAGCGCCCGGACCCGCGAGCGGCAGGAAATGCCGGTCGATGAAGTCGAACTCGGGCGCGCTCGCCATGGTGCGGCTCAGCCGGCGTCCGGCCTGTCCGCGCCGAAATCCTGCGGACGCAGGCGCCGTCCGAGCGTGTCGAGCAGCCCGTTCACCATGCGCGGCTCGTCGCCGAAGAAGAAGCCGTGCGCGATATCGAGATACTCGTTGATCACGACGCGGCCCGGCGGCCCGTCGCGCATGGTGAGCTCGCCGGACGCGGCACGCAGAAGCGCGCGCAGCACCGGATCCAGCCGGTCGAGCGGCCATTCCGGCGGCAGGGCCTCGGCCAGCAGGGCATCGAGCTTGTCCTGCGACGACACGGCGGTACGAACGATGCGTCCGAACAGCGCGACATCGGCGTCAGGCACGCGCCCGTCCTCGTAGCCGCCTTCCATTCCCTCGACGCCGCTCATCGAACCCAGACGATGACGGACGAACTGGTCGATCACGGTCTCGGCGCTCTCTCCGCTCTGCTCGCTCTGGAACAAAGCCTGCACCGCGCCCACGCGTGAGGCGGTGCGCGGACGGCTGCGTGGCGGCTGACGCAGTTTATTCGGTTCGGCCGCCATCAGCTCCGCTCCGTCCGACAACCGGCATTCTTGATCATGACTCGCATGGCGCGCTTCATCGCGCCTTTGTCCCGTCCCGTCCAGCCTTGCCGAGCCCCGCCTCGCGCGCCGCGCGCAGCCGTTCTTCGTCCGTCACGGAGCCGGCGGAAAGAGAGTCCAGGATCGCCTCGAAATCGCTCGCCTCCCGGAAGTCGCGATACACGCTGGCGAAGCGCACATAGGCCACGGGATCGAGCTCGCGCAGCGTGTCCATCACGCGCTCGCCGAGCTGCGCCGACGGGATCTCGGTCTCGCCCGAGGCTTCGAGCTGCCTGACCAGGCCGCTGACGATGCGCTCGATCCTTTCCTCGTCCACCGGCCGCTTGCGTAGCGCGATGCGGATGGAGCGCGCCAGCTTCTCGCGGTCGAACGGAACGCGCCGCTGATCGGCCTTGATCACCACCAGCTCGCGCAACTGCACGCGCTCGATGGTGGTGAAGCGCTGTCCGCAGCCCGGACAAAGGCGACGACGGCGGATCGCCACGGCGTCCTCGTTCGGCCGGCTGTCTTTGACCTGTGTGTCGTCATGACCGCAGAAGGGGCAGCGCATCGGCTCGAAACTCGATCAGGGAAAGGGAACTCTCGGGGCCACAGGTGCCCCCCCGGGCCCCGCCGCACAAGGGCCGTGCATCAAACCGGCATGTTGATGCGTTAGCGGACCGACCTTTCGACAACAGGACCGAGAATGACCGTGCCGCGCCGTTTTCTGCTGCCCGCCCTTGTTCTGCTCGTCACGCCCGCGATCGCGGACACACCGAAAAAGGCGCCTGCTCCGCAACATCCTACCCTCACTGTCGCAAATGGCTGGTTCGCCACGGTGCGCAACAACGGCCCGACCTACGGCTATTTCAGGATCACCAATTCGGGCGACAAGCCGGTGCTGATCACCGGCTACAGCGCCCCGGCCTGCACCAGCCTCAATCTCGAGGAAGCGCATAGCGGCGGCATCAACGGCAAGGCGGCAGTGAAGATGACGGTGGCGGCGAAAACCACGCTGGTGTTCAGCCGCGGCGGCTATCACCTGGTCTGCGAACGCGGCTCCAACATACCGACTCCGGGCCAGACCATCCCGGTCAAGATGACGTTCATGGACCATCCCGACCTGACCGCGGATTTCTCCGTGCGCGAATTCCCGACCCGCTGAGCCTCATGGACCCGGCTGATTGATCCGCTTTCCTCGCGGCAGGTGAGGTCCGACCGTTCGGGTAGGACAGCCGACCGGTCCACCAACCCGGCAATTCGGGCGCGGTCCCGAACACGGCGTTGATTCCGCCTCGCCGGGTCACGCCCGCGCTCTCGAGGCCCCGTCATTCAATCCTGGCGAAACCGGTCGCAACGGCATCGCCTGAGCCCAGGAGCGTCGCGCCGGCGACCGATCGTCAAAAAGACCGGTCGCCACCGAGGCGCCCTTAGTCGCTTTTCACGAGCCGCAGGAAGTGCGTGACCTCCCGGTTCAACGTCTCAGCCTGCAGCGACAATTCGCCCGCAGATGCCATCACCTGGGCTGCAGCCGCGCCATTGTCCCGGGCAAGACGGCTCACCTGGATGATGTTGTTGCTGACAGTCCGTGTGCTGCCGGCCGTTTGCTGCACATTGCGCGCGATTTCGCCGGTGGCGGCGCCTTGTTGCTCCACCGCTGCAGCCACCGTCACCGCAGTCCGGCTGATATCGCCGATACCGGAAGCGATGGCTGCCAGCGCGTCCACGGCGGCCTCCGTCGCCTGACGGATCTGCGCGACCTGTTCACCGACGCCCGCGGTCGCACGGGCCGTCTGCTGCGCGAGACTCTTCACCTCCGATGCCACAACCGCGAATCCCTTCCCCGCTTCCCCGGCCCGCGCAGCCTCAATGGTGGCGTTCAAAGCCAGAAGGTTGGTCTGGGCGGCGATGGACGAGATGAGCTCCACGATCTGGCCGACGCGCGTCGATGCCTCCGAGAGACGCCCCACCACCTCGTCCGTCCGCTTGGCATCGTCCGCGACTTTTCCGGCCTGCACCGCCGCGTTCGAGACCTGCTGCGTGATCTCTCGGACGGAACTCGACAGTTGCTCCGCCGCGGAGGCGACGTTCTGCACACCGTTATCGGCATCGCGCGCCGCTTCGGCGACGATGGTGGCCTGTTCGCCCGTGGTGGCCAGCGTGCCGGACATCTCCCGCGCGGCCGCTTCCATTTCCGTGGACGCGGAGGCAAGGATATCGACCATCTTCGCAATCTTGGTCTCGAAATCGGCGATCAGCCCCTCCAGCGCCTCGCTGCGCTTCTGTTTGGCAGCGCGATTGGCCTCGTCCGCGGCGGCAAGCGTTTCCGCCTTGATCATGTTGTCCTTGAACACATGAACCGCGTCGGCCATCTCGCCGACCTCGTCAGTGCGGCCGACACCGGGAATCGGCATCTCCTTGTTGCCGCCGGCCAAACCGCGCATCGCTGCGGCCAGACGCGCGGTCGCTCCGCCGACATGCCGCGTCAAATAGATCGATACTCCGGCGCCCAACAGGAGAACCACCACCAGCCCAACCAGAATGGTCGTCAGCGCGTGCCGGTAATCCGCCTTGGCCAGGTCGGCCGTCTGCGCGCCGACGCGGCGATTGTAGTCGATGTCCCATTTGAGGAAAGCCAGCATCGGTTCGTAGACGTCACGCCGCTCCTGCTCCAATCGGGCGCGAACGGCATCCTCCTTGCCAGCCTGAGCATCGCTGATGAGTTGCCTGACACTGTCTTGGTACAGACCGAAAGCGCGATCGAACTCGTCGGTGTAACGCTGACGCTCTTCGCCGTCGTCGATGAATGGTTCGGTTGCGGCACGCGCCTGACGGGCCTGATCGAGCATCCGGCCGATCTCTGCCGACGCAGCCGCAGCCGTCGCCGGATTGCTGCCTGTGCTGAGGCCCAGGAGATACTCGTTTCGGCGCACATCCTGAATCGTGTAGGCGAGAATGCTGACATGCCCGATGCTGGGCAGACTGTTGCCACTCACTGTTTCCATGGCGCAGTCGATCGACCTGAGCCGGTCGATCGCGAAAATGCCGAGCACGCAGGTCAGAACCATCAGAGCTAGCATTCCGGCAGCCAGCTTGCGCCCAACGGTCAGCCGATACCGTCGGGAACCCGTCCAATTCGCATCATTCATCGCAAACCATCCGTGAACGAACGGGCGGCATCCTGGCGGAAATGTCTTAAAAAGAGGTAAAGTCTCGGCCTCTGAGACATGCGCTTAGCCTCACGAGAGCGTGACCGGGGCGTGATGCTACCGGCGCAGAACCTCCAGCACCGCATCGCCGTAGCGCTCGAGCTTGGATGCGCCCACCCCCTTGATCTCAGCGAGTTCGGCAAGCGTGTCCGGATGGTCGGCGGCAATGTCGCGGAGAGTCGCATCTCCGAAGATCAGGTAGGGCGGCACGGCCTGATCTCGCGCCTCGGCCAGACGCCACGCACGGAGCGCCTGGAACCGTGCTTCCGCTTCCCCGTCCAGCGACCGATGCGGCGCCGACGATCCGCGCGCGCCCGGCGCCGCAGCCTCGGAGAGCGCTGCTGCGGCATCCTCGGCCAGCATGACCGATGCCTCGCCGCGCAGGATCGGACGCGCCACCTCCTCGTGCAACGCCAGGCTGCTGTATTCCCCATGAATGCGCAGCGCGCCGCGCGCGACGAGCTGGCGGATCACGCTGCGCCAGAAGGTGTCGGATTTCTCCCTACCGATCCCGTAGAGCTTGAGCTGGTCGTGATTGTGCCGCTTCACCGCATCGGTCTGCTTGCCCCGCAGCACGGACACGATGTGCAGCGCGCCGAACATCTGGCCGGTGCGATAGATCGCCGACAGCACCTTCTGCGCCGCCACCGTCCCGTCGAAGGTCGCGACCGGAAAGCGGCAATTGTCGCAATGGCCGCAATCGCGCTCCAGGGTCTCGCCGAAGCATTGCAGCAGTGCCCGAGTCCGGCAGCCCGTCGTTTCGGCGAGCACGATCATGGATTCGAGCCGCTGGCTCATCACCCGCTTCTGTGCCTCCGGAGCCTGGCTCTGTTCGAGCCAATGCCGCGCACGCGCCATGTCCTCGCCGCCGAACAGAAGCAGCGTGTCGGACCGCTCGCCATCGCGCCCGGCGCGTCCGATCTGCTGGTAATAGCCTTCCGGACTGTCCGGCATGTCGAGATGGACCACCGAACGCACGTCGGGGCGATCGATGCCCATGCCGAATGCGATCGTCGCAACCATCACCACCGGTTCGCCGGAGCGGAAGCGCAGCAACGCGGCACGCTTTTCCAGCGGCGACAGGCCGGCATGAAACGCGATCGCCGGCCAGTCGCGATCGCGCAGGCTCTTGGCGATGCGTTCGGTCTTGGCGCGAGAGCCGCAATACACGATCGACGCCTCGCCGCGATGGCGTTGCAGCATCTCCAGCAGCTGGTTGAGCTCTGAGCCTTTCGGGCGCGCTGCGATATGCAAATTGGGGCGGTGGAACGACGCCAGCAGCAATTCCGCATCGGGGATGGCAAGGGCGTCGATGATGTCCGCCCGCGTACGCGGATCGGCGGTGGCGGTGAGCGCGATGCGGGGCACGCTGGGCAGCCGTTCCGGCAACTGGGCCAGCAGCCGGTATTCCGGCCGGAATTCGTGCCCCCATGCGGAGACGCAATGCGCCTCGTCGATGGCGATCACCGACAATTCGATGCGCGACAACCGGTCCAGCATGGCGCCGGAGAGCAGCCGTTCGGGGGAGACGTAAAGCAGGTCGAGCCGGCCGGCGTTCAGATCGGCGTTGATCCGCGCGGCCTCGTCCGGTTCGAGTTCCGAGTGCAGCGCGCCGGCATTGACGCCCACCTGCCGGAGTGCTGCGACCTGATCGTCCATGAGCGCGATCAGGGGCGATACCACTAGCCCGGTGCCGGGACGGCAGAGCGCCGGGATCTGGTAGCACAGACTCTTGCCGCCGCCGGTCGGCATCAGCACCAGCGCGTCGCCCCCCGCCATCACGCGGTCGACCGCGCGTTTCTGCAGCCCGCGAAAGGCAGGATAGCCGAAGACCCGCGCCAGCACCCCTTCGGGCGTGCCGGCAGCGGCGCCGAAGGCGAGCGAAGCCGCCCCTTTCCGCGTCTGGCTCGAATCCATCATGGAAAGGCGCGGCAGTCCTGCCCCGGGGATCAGGGCTGCTGGAAGAACGACACCTCGACACGGCGCGCGGCAACGCCCGGGTCCTCGTTCGACGGCGGACGGGCGCGCTCGACAATGCGAGCGGCCGGGACGCCGTCTCCCTGCAATGCGGCGGCGACGATGCGCGCACGTTGCTCGGACAAGGCCTGGTCCGCGTCGATATTGCCGTGCGCCGCCGCGAATCCGGCCACCAGCACGCCCAGATCCGGGTGGCGCCCGGCGACACGCGCCGCCTGACGCAGCACGCCGCTGCCCGCCGGGCTGATGGCGGTGGAGCCCTTGGTGAAGAACAGCACGTATTTGCGGCCGATATCGCCGTTCGCAGTCTGGTCGGCGCAGCCTGCGAGCAGACCCAGGCTGGTCGCGAGCGCGAAGGCGGAGACCGAACGGCGTCCGGGCATTGATGAAAGGCGCATGAAAGCAGTCCTGCGGTTGTTACGGCCTAGGTGCCGTCAACGCACGGGTGCGTCAATGCGCGGCCGGCCCCGGCAAAAGAGATTGCCGGAGTGTTGCGGCGAACGCGACGAGAGCCGTCGCGCCGTGCGGTTTCAGGCCGCCGCCGCCGATGCGTGGCCGCCAGCCAGGCGCCAGATCCGGTCCAGCACCTCCACGCCGGTGAGACGATGGGCGATGAGAATCACCGTTCGGCCCGCGGCGACGCCGTTCAGCGTCTGCAGAAAAGCGCGCTCGGTCTCGGCATCGAGCCCGGCGGCAGGCTCGTCCAGGATCAGGATCGGCGCGGTCGAGACCAGTGTGCGCGCCAGGGCCAGGCGGCGCTGCTGGCCGCCGGAGAAGCCGGAGCCGCCCTCGCCCAGCCAAGTGTCCAGCCCGTCCGGCATGGCGCGCACCACATCGCCGATCATCGCCTGATCCAGGGCCTGCCAGAGTTCGGTATCGGTGGCGTCCGGACGGCCGAGGAGCAGATTGGCGCGGATGGTGTCGGCGAACAGATGCGTGGCCTGGGACAGCCACGCGACGCGCGAGCGCAGCTCGGTTTCGTCCAGTTTCTGAAGATCGACCCCGCCCATCGTGATCTGGCCGTGCTGCGGCGGGACCACGCGCAGCAGCAGCGCCGCGAGGCTTGATTTGCCGGAGCCCGACGGTCCCAGGATCGCCACCCTGGACCCTGCCTGGATGTCGAGCGTCAGATGCTCGAACACCGCCGGCCGTCCGGGCAGCCAGCGGAATCCGACATCACGGAAGCTGATCGCCGTCCCGGCCGGTTTGACGCCGGCCGGCGCCGACCCGTCCAGCGCCGGCGCGCGGGCATCGAGCACGCGCTCGGCAGCGTTGGCGACATTTCCGGCCAATGCACCGGCGCGCGTCAGCCCGCCGACCAGTTCGAACGAGGCCAGCAGCACGAACAGGACGATCGTACCGGCGATCGGATCGACCCTCGCGAAAACCAGTCCCGTGAGGGCCGCGAGCACCGCCAGGATCGCCAGTTGCTGACACAGGAACGAGGCGGCGCCGGCGATCGCCGTACGCAGTGACAGCCTGTGCTGGACGGCGAGCAGCTCGGCCTCTCGCCCCTGCACACCGGCGAGCATGCGCCGCTCGGCATTGAAGGCGCGCACCTCGCGCAGGCCCGACACGAGGTCGAGCACGGCGATCCGCAGGGCGGCGGAGGCGCCGGAGAGCGCGCGGGAGTCCCGGCTCACCAGCCAGCCGGCGAGATACGGCAGGACGAAAGCGGCCAAGGCGAGGAGCGCGACCAGAACGATGGCGAGCACCGGCGAGGCGCGCTCAGCCAGGATAAAGAGCAGCGGAACAGCGATGATCGCGCCCGCGAGCGGAACGATGATGCGGAGATAAAGACCGTCCAGCGCCTCGACGTCGCCGACCAGGCGCGACAGCAGGTCGCCGGAACGCCGGAAACCGAGGCCGCCCGAGGAGCGCGCGGCGACGCCCCGGAAGAACCAGACCCTGAGATCGGCCAGGGCACGGAACGTGGCATCGTGCGTGGCGAGACGTTCCAGATAACGCAGCACGACGCGTCCGGCCCCGAAGAGCCGCAGCAGAAGAGCCGAGGCGAGCACCAGCCCGACGCCCGTGCCGGCCACGGCAGAGCCGGAAGCGGCGAGAAGGGCGAGGCCCGCCACGAAAGCCAGCAGCGACAGGATCACGCCGATGGCAAGACCGACAGCATGCGCGCGCCACAGGCCGAGGATGCGCAGAACCGGGCGGATGCCGGCCTGTCCCGGCCGCTCAGTCGTCGCACGGCTCATGCGACGTCTCCGGCGAGGGTATGGTGCAGCAGCCGGCCGTTCATCAGATCGACCCTGCGGCCCGAGAAGGCATGCGCAGCGGTGGAGTGGCTGGCGAGCAGCACGGTCCTGCCGACGGCGAGGCGCCGGAGGCTGTCCAGGATCTCGAGTTCGGTGACCGGATCGAGGTGGGCGGTCGGCTCGTCCAGCAACAGGAGCGGCGCATTGCGGAGAAAAGCGCGGGCGATGGCGACACGCTGCGCCTGCCCGCCGGACAGGCCGTAGCCGCCCTCTCCGATCATCGTATCCAGGCCGTCGGGCAAGGTCTCGACGAAGGCACCGAGCGCGGCATTGCGGAGCGCCGCCTCGAGCTGCTGCGGCGTCGCATCGGGTTTCGCGAACAACACGTTCTCCCGGATGGACCCCGAAAACAGCAACGGACGCTGGCCGATCCAGGCGGTCATCTGCGACAGGGCTTCCGGAACGATGGTGGCGATATCGGCGCCGTTCAGGGTAATGCGACCGGAATCGGGCGCAACGAAGCCGAGCAGCAGCTCGATCAGCGTGGATTTGCCGCTGCCGGACGGCCCGGCCAGGATCACGGTTTCCTGCGCCGGGATGCGGAAGCTCACGGAATCGATCGCGGGACCGCGGCTGCGATCCCAGGCGAAGCTGACAGTCTCGAACGCGACGGAGACGCCATGCGCGCTGACCGTGCGGACCGACGGCGCCGGCAGAGCGTCGGGTTCCGGCGGCTTCGGCAGGGCGCCGAGGGATTCGGACGCGCCGACCGCTTGCATACGGTCCTGATAGGCGAGCGCGAAGGTCCTGAGCGGAGCAAAGAATTCCGGCACCAGGATCAGCGCGAACAAGGAGCGCGGCAGCAGCAATTCGCCGAGCCAGGAGCGAGTCGCGCCGCCATGGAGCAGCGCGCGCCCGTCGAGCAGGGCGATGGCGACCAGGGCGACAGCGAACGCGCAATCCAGCGCCGCCGACGACAGAAAGGCGACCCGCAGCACCCGCATCGTGCGCATGCGCAGTTCCGCCGCGGCGAAACCGAGACGGGCGGCCTCGTCATCGGCGCGCCCGGCCAGGACGATGGTGGCGATACCGCGAATGCGGTCGAGAAACCGGGCCTGCAACCGGGCCAGCGCCACGAATTGCTGGCGAGACGCGACGGCGGCGCCGATCCCGAACACGGCCTGGGCGACGGGAACGAACAAACCGCAGATCAGCAGCACCAGCGCCGCGCTGGGCTGAACGACGGCCACCGCGAACAGTATCGCGGCGGGCGACAAAATGGCCAGTTGCGCTGCGGGGATCCAGCGGCCGAAGAACCCGTCCAGCGCCTCGATGCGGTCCACGACCAACGAGCCGAGAACGCCGGCCGAGCCGGTGCGGAGCAGAGCCGGGCCACGCGCCAGGATCGCCCCGAGCGCCTCGCCGCGCAGGCGTCGCCGTGCCCAGGAGGCCGCATCGGCGGCGCGCGTTTCCTGCGCGACCTGCAACGCCGTGCGCACGAGCGCCAGCACGGCGAAGCCGAGCAGCGGGCCCCAGGCGGGGTTCATACGGGCACCCGGAAGTTCGCCCGGTGCGCCCAGCGTCGCGAGCGCATGCGCCAGCACGACGGCAATGCACCAGGCCTGACCGATGGCCAGACAGGTCACGACCAGACCGAGCAGAATGGAGGGCATCGCCAGTTTGCGGCCGATCCTGCTTTGCTGCTTGCTCCAGGCGCGGAAAGCGGAGCGATCCGGCCGGGGTGAAGCCCCGGCCCGGGCGGCCTTGGATCGGGTCATCGGTCAAGCGGCTCCCGTAGACGACGGAACGACGGCGGTGATCGGACGCAGCGTTTTACGGGACGCCGCCTATCCGGCCGCGGCCTCGCTTTCGGCTGGATCGGCCTCCGGCTGCAACGGCACGGTCAGCGTATAACAGGTCCCTCCGCTGCGCCCATCCTGATCCGGGCCGCCCTCGACCACCTCGAGGGTCGCGCCGAGCTGCCGGGCAAAGCCGCGAATGAGCTGAATGCCGAGCCCGTCGCGGATACCCGTTTCGGTTTCGGCGCGCCCGGCGGGGATGCCGACGCCGTTATCGCGGATAACGAGTGTAGCGACACCCGGGGCCGTTTCCGCCAGCTTCACGGAGACAAAACCGCTGCGCCCGCCTGGGAAAGCGTATTTGATGGCGTTGCTGACCGCTTCCGTCACCACCAGAGCGAGCGGCACGGCTTGATCCGTGGACATAACGATTTCCGGCGCTTCGATTTCCAGACGAATGCGCCTGCCTTCGGTCTCGCCGATCGCCTGGAAAAGCTGTCCGCACAATTCTTCTAAAAAAGACTTCATATTGAGCGTGTGCAGCTCGCCTTCGGAATACAGATGGCGGTGCAGCGTCGCGAGCGCCCGGACCCGGTCGCGCGCCGAGGCGAACTCGGCACGGGCTTCGGGCTGGCGGATACGGTTGGCCTGCAGGTTGAGCAGCGAAGCGATGATCTGCAGGTTGTTCTTCACCCGATGGTGAATCTCCTTGATCAGCAGCTCCTGCTTGATCTCGGCCTTGCGCAGGCGCTCCTCATGCGCCGCGACCGAACGCGTGGCGTCGGCGAAGGCGCGGGAAAGCTGTCGCAGCTCGGTCGGCGTCGCGCGCGACTGCACGGGAACGTAGGCACCGGCCTCGCGCCAGGTTGCCACGGACCGCGTCACGGTGCGCAGTGGCACTACGATCAGCCGGCTGGCACCGACCATCACCACCACGAGGCCGGCAATGAGCAGCGCTGCGATCGCCACGACCCGCCACAGGAAAACAGCCAGTGCACGATCCTCGGCCCTGTTCGGCTGCGTCACCACCAGCAAGTCCAGGTCGCCGACCACGTTATGCTGAATGGACCGGCCTTCCTTGGCACGATCGACCGCCGTGCGGGCGTGACTGGCGCTGCTCCAGCCGCAATCGGCGCAGATCGGGACGGGTTGCCCCCGCGGCATCAGCAGCCAGGCATCCGTTTCCCCGCCGCCCGAACTCGGATGCCAGAGCTGGGCATCGGCCAGTTCGGAGCGTGTGAAGCCGAGAGACAGGTCCGCGGACAGGCTGGCCGGCTGCCCTCCAAAGGTTGCCGGAACGGACAGGCGCAGCATCGGCCGCTGGTCAGTGCCGATCCCATCGGGGAAGGGCTGCATATCGGGTTCACCCGCCGCGCGGGCGGGAACGAGAGGTCCGGACGCGCAGATCGGGCGATGGGCGGCGTCGAGAAGGACGATGTCGCGCAGAGCGGCGGTCTGCAGATTCAGCGTTTGCGCCAGGAGCGCGTTGCAACTCTCCGGCTGTTGCATCTGCGGCTGACGTACCAGCTCGTGCAGCATATGCCGGGCATCGGAGATACGCTGGTCGAATTGCGCACGGAGAGTTTGCGCCACGACATCGGCGCGGCTCGAGCTGGCATCCACCGTGGCGACATAGGTGTGATAGGCCATCAGAGCGCCGATCACGCCGACCGGCACAACCGCGAGCAGGATGATCACGACAAGACGGACGCTTACGGTTCCGAACGGCCGCAACCATCGGTAATCGGCGGGAGACGTCCGTTCCGACGGCATTTCAATGCCCGCGGTCGTCTTCGATAAGCCGGAGCAGCTCTTCGGGAATGGGCTCGGATGCGGCTTCGTCGAACATCTGATGCAGGCCGCGCTGCAACCACATATCGAAAGCGTGATCGCCCTTCCCTTTTCTGGGATGGGCCGATTGCGAACGCCCCTTCGGCGGATCTTCGTTCGCTGACGTCATGACCTCCGACAACTCCAGTCCTGCGCGATCCCAGCGCAGACATGAGAACGGGCCCTCGCCGGGCCCGTTCCCTTAAAAAAAACGCTTCAGCGCCGTAATATCACCCTGCAGCGGCGAAAAGACAGCCCCTCACGCCCTGCGCTCGTTGCGCGCAGCTTCGGCGAGACGCGCATCGAGCGAGCGGCTGAGCGCGGAGGCGCGCGCCGCAATGGCGCGGCCTTCCGCACTGTCCGGCGCTTCTCCGGTCAGCCAGGTCTCGAGCTGACGGCGGGCGCGGAACACGCGGCTCTTGGCGGTGCCCACGGCGCAGCCGGTCGCCTCCGCCAGAGCCTCGTAGCTCATGCCCTGCACGACGACCATCACAAGGGCCTCGCGCTGATCGACCGGCAGACGGTTCATCGCCTTGCTCAGATCCTTGAGGGCGAGACGATCCTCATGCGGGGCCTCCGTGGCGAAGGCAGACGCCGGCAGATCGTCGATATCGGTGGTGTCGCGACGCTTGCGGAGGTTCGAGATGAACCGGTTGCGCAGGATGCGGTGCATCCAGGCCGGGAAGTTCGTGCCGGGAATGAAACTGTTCTGCGCGGAAAGCGCGTTGCACACGGCATCCTGGACCAGATCCTCCGCGGCGGCCCGGTTGCGGGTCAAAGCCAAAGCCTGGACGCGCAGCTTCGGGAGGATGGCGATGACCTGGTCGTGGAAAGTCGCGGACATGGGGCATTCACTCCGTAATCTGCCCAAGCAATGACCGGCCGGAGCGATCCGTTGCATCCGGTTGGGACAACCATCATCACGAAAAAGAGAGTGATCGGCGATCAATCGAACCTTTCCGATCCACCCCTCACGCTCTTGCGTCAGGCCACGGCTCTTTACAGGAACCCATCCTTCCGCAACCGTGCCCCGGCGGAACCGGAAGCACGCGACCGCGTGTTGCAAGCGCCGTTGCCCCAGTGTCATGAGATAGTGTCATGAGATGAACGGCAGGGCTGCGACCCTGTGAGACTGCGCCCCGGACGACCGCACCGGCGCGGTGGAAATGAAACCGAACCGGAGAAGGGAGGCCGGGACGAATGACGCAGACCGAAACCGCGCCTTCAATCCTGCTCCGGCTGGGGTCCCATGGTGCGGGCGAGCTGGCTTCGCGCGCGCGATACCCGCGCCTTCATCGTGCCCACGGGCACACCGCAGATCGCGGCGGCTTCGTCATGGGACAGTTCCTGCGCACCGACCAGCACCAGCGCCTCGCGCAGAAGCGGGGGCAGCGTCCACAACATGCGCTGAAGATCGTTGAGATCGCTGCGACGATGGGCCTCCGGCGCCTGCATCTCGCTCGCGGCGGTTTGCGCGCCCAGCATACGGGTTTCGCGCTTGTGACGCCGGATCTGCTCGTAGAAGCCGTTGCGCTGGATGGTGAACAGCCATGCCTTCAGGTTGGTGCCGGGCTGGAAGGACGACAGTCCGGCCAGGGCGCGCACCACCGTGTCCTGCACCAGATCGTCGGCAGCCGTCGCATCACGCGTCAGGAATCGCGCGAAGGCGCGCAGATCCGGCAGCAGCGTGGTCATCTGACGGCGAAGGTCCCCACCCGTCCCGCTTCCGGCGTTCGGGCCGGACGCGGGCGATGTTACGGCATCCGCCGCCCCCGGGATTCGCGCTTCGGGGGTTTTCGCGTTAGCCGGATCGTCCAACTAATATCCCGTTCCTATCCAGAGAGAGACGCCTGATGGCCAGCACGCGGCGCGACGACCTACTCCGCGCCCTTCCTTATGCACGACGTTATGCGCGTGCCCTCACCGGAAGCCAACCACGCGGCGATCTGCTGGTGGCGGAAAGCCTGCGCGAGATGCTGGCGGCGACCGACAATGCCATGATGCCGCGCTACGGCCTATATCATTGGGTCACGCGGCGGTTCGACGCTGGCATCTCAACCTTGCCTTCGCTCGTGGGTGGCCTATCCAACAAGCAACGCCAGCTTCTGCTGCTGACGGCGCTGGAGGAGGTCTCGATCGAGGACGCCTCGGGGATCGTGTCGCTGCCTCTGGCGGACGCGCAGAGCCAGCTTGGCGACGCACGCGAGCGCCTTCGCGCCTCCGCGGCGACCGACGTCCTCATCATCGAGGACGAGCCGATCATCGCCATGGATATCGAGGAGCTGGTGGAAGGCTGCGGCCACAAGGTGGTGGGCGTCGCCTCGACGGAAGCCGATGCCGTGCGTCTGGCGCAGGCGACCAAGCCTGGCCTGATCCTGGCCGACATCAATCTCGGCCTGGGCGGCGATGGCACTTCCGCGGTCAGCCGGATCCTGAAGCACCACTACGCGCCGGTGATCTTTGTGACGGCCTATCCCGAGCGGCTTCTGACCGGCGAAGCGGTGGAGCCCGCTTTCGTGATCACCAAGCCGTTCGAACCACTGACGCTGGCGATCGCCACCTATCAGGCGGTGAGCGGCGGCGTGGATTTGCGCTAGCCGTCTCCGGTCCCGGCGCATCCGAGGGGAACCCCGCCCCTCGGCCTCACGTTCGATTCAACGAAAGCCCGTCCTCGCCCGATCCCCGAAACGGACGGGAGAGCGAAGGACGGCGAAACCGGCCATGGCAAGCGCTGTGGTCGTTTCGTCGCGGGCATCGGCCGGTCGGCAACCGCCGCCCGTCTTTCTCGGAACAGGTTCATCGGGGGTCGGCGAATGGATGGGATCGAACCGCGCGAGCAGGTTGATCAAAACGCACCGCCGGCCGGCCGCACAGCCCCGCACCGCATTCTGTCCGGCAGCGTGGACGCCGTTCTGGCAGCTCTCGGCTCCGTGCGAAGCGAGACGTTCGACGCGGTTCTCTTTCCGTATTCTTCGACTGGATCTATTGCCGTGCCCGACGGAGCGACGCAGCGGATCCTGGCGGATATCGCCATCGACAAGGTGGATGCGTCCGGCATCGCCGCCCGGGAGCGCCCCGACCTTTATCCCGCCCCGGACCTCTCGCACGCCCGCGATCCGCGCCGCGATTTCTCCGAGAACGTGGCCGAAGCCGCATTCGGGAGCGTCGGCGCCTCCGTCGCACTCGGCGCCTATTGGGGCGGGGTGATTGCCGGGCTGTGCAGCGGCCAATTTGCCGGCGCAAGGATCGGCGGTCTCGGCACGGTGCCCCATGGCCAGCTTCGCCCCCTCCTGTCGGCGCTTCGCCAGGCGGCTCCGGATGCCGTGCTGATCGTCGAGACCAACGGGTTGAACTGGGGAGAGATCGCCGGGCTGGCCGGCCTCGGTCTCGATGCGGTGCAATGTTCGCTGCCCTGGTGGAACGGGCGTGCCGCGTGGCTCGATCAGGAGTTGGCCACTCTATCGCCCGTGGCCGGCGTTCTGGCGCCGTTCGACCGCGGGCCGGCCCATTCGGCCGTCTCCGGCATCGGCATCGCGGCTTCGCGTGGCATCGGGTCTGTGGTTCCGGCTCAGGACGCGGCGGCCGTGTCGGCAGCGGAGCACGTCGCTGCGGTGGCGCGTCAGTTCGACGCGCTAAGCTGTTCGCGCGTGCTCTCGCCGCCCGGGGCCGATATTCTCGCAGTGCTGCGTTCGGACGGCGACGCACGGTTCGCTTCGACGGCCACGCTGCTGCTCCTGAACGTCACGAATGACGCCGCGTCGTTCGATCCCGCATCGGTGTTGCCCGCGGTCGGCGGCGCGTTCTCGCCATTTGCGGCCGTCGCCGTCGACGGCCATCCGGCGCCGCAGCATAGCAAGCTGGTTCCCGGGCAGATCATCACCATCCCAGCCGGCACCATGCTGGCCTTCAGCGCCACGCGCGCGACCGGCGGAACGCCTCTGCCGATCGACCCGGAGTCGGCGACACGCGCTGGTGGCTGGGCGCGTCTGGCGCTGGAGGACCCTTCCCCCGCCGTGGATGGTGGCGCCTTCGCGGTGAAGCGGATCGCAGGCGAAACCGTCGATGTCGAAATCGATGTCATCGGCGATGGTCACGACGTGCTCAGCGCGGCGCTGCAATGGCAGGGCCCGGGGGATGCGGAATGGCGCGAGACCCGGATGCGCCCGGTGGCGAACGATCGCTGGACCGCATCCTTTCCGCTCGAGATCCGCGGCCTGCATCGCTACCGGGTCCAGGCCTGGCGCGACGCCTGGGCGACGTTCCGGCACGAGCTGGGCGCCAAACACAAGGCGGGCGTACCGATCGCGCTCGAACTCCGCGAGGGCACCGAGCTGGTGCGAAAGGCAAGCGCACGCGGCCATGGGGCGCTGGACCCTCTTCTGCGCGCGATCGATGGCGCCGACGCCGATACGGTGCGCGAGACGCTGATGTCGGACGAGACCTTGGCGCTGATGCAGGCGGCGGACAACCGGCCGCATGGCGTCCACAGTGCGGAGATCCCGGTCGATGCGGAACGCAGCGGTGCGGGTTTCGCAAGCTGGTACGAAGTCTTTCCGCGGTCCATGGCCGATGATTCCAGCCGGCACGGCACCTTCGCCGATGTGGAGAAGCACCTGCCACGCGTGCAGGCGATGGGCTTCGACGTGCTGTATTTCCCGCCCATCCATCCGATCGGCAGGACCAACCGCAAGGGCCCGAACAACACGCTGACCCCGGAACCGCACGACGTCGGCAGTCCCTACGCCGTCGGCTCGGAAGCCGGCGGTCACGACGCGATCCATCCTGAGTTGGGCACGCTGGAGGATTTCCTGCATCTGCGCGAGGCAGCGGAGGCGCACGGGCTGGAGCTGGCGCTCGATTTCGCCATCCAGTGCTCCCCCGATCATCCCTGGCTGCGCGATCACAAAGACTGGTTCGAATGGCGGCCGGACGGCTCCATTCGCTATGCGGAGAACCCGCCCAAGAAATACCAGGACATCGTCAACGTCGATTTCTACGCCGAGGGCAGCGTGCCGGGCCTCTGGCTGGCCCTGGCCAACGTCGTGTTGTTCTGGTGCGAGCAGGGCATCCGGCTGTTCCGGGTCGACAACCCGCACACCAAGCCGTTCCCGTTCTGGCAGTGGATGATCGCGGAAGTCCGCGCGCGCTATCCGGATGCGGTATTCCTGGCGGAAGCGTTTACGCGACCGAAGGTGATGAACCGCCTCGCCAAGGTGGGCTTCGGGCAGAGCTACACCTACTTCACCTGGCGCAACAGCAAGGCCGAGCTGACCGAATACCTGACGCAGTTGACCGAGGAAGCGCCGAAGGAGTTCTTCCGGCCGCATTTCTTCGTCAACACGCCGGACATCAATCCGTTCTTTCTCCAGAACGGCGACCGCGCCTCCTTCCTGATCCGTGCCGCCGCCGCGGCGACGCTGAGCGGGCTTTGGGGGGTCTATAACGGGTTCGAACTCTGCGAAGGCACGCGTCTCGCACCCGGCAAGGAGGAATATCTCGACAGCGAGAAGTTCCAGATCCGCCATTGGGACTGGAACCGTCCGTGCAACATCGTCGGCGAGATCACGCGCCTGAACGCGATCCGCAACACCAGTCCGGCCCTGCGATCGCATCGCGGCGTTTCCTTCCTTCCCGCCGCCAACGACGCCGTCCTGTTCTTCGAGAAGGCGACACGCAACCGCGGCGATGTGCTGCTGGTGGCGATCAGCATGGACCCGTATAACGAGCAGACAGCGACCATCGACCTGCCGCTGTGGAAATGGGGCCTGCCGGATCAGGCGGCGCTTCGGATCGACGATCTCGTTACCGACGAGAGCTTCGTTCTCTACGGCCGGACCCAGCAATTGACCTTGTCGCCGCAAAGCCCATACCGGATCTGGCGCGCCTCGCCCGCGCGCTGATCCTGACCTTCCTTCTCTCCCCTACCACGTCCGGGACGTTTTCGAGATGACACCCCAAGCGACTCTGCCGCCGATCGAGGATCCGCTCTGGTACAAGGATGCGGTCATCTATCAGGTGCATCTGAAATCGTTCTTCGACGCCAACAACGACGGCGTCGGCGACTTCGAGGGTCTGCTGCAGAAGCTCGACTACATCGTCGAGCTGGGCGTGACCGCGATCTGGATGTTGCCGTTCTATCCGAGCCCGCGTCGCGACGACGGCTACGACATCGCCGATTATCGCGGCGTGCATCCGGATTACGGCACGCTGAACGATCTGCGCCGCTTCGTGGTGGCGGCGCATGAGCGCGGCCTCAAGATCATCATCGAGCTGGTCATCAACCACACCTCGGATCAGCACAGCTGGTTCCAGCGCGCGAGACGTGCGCCCGTGGGCTCGCCTGAGCGCGACTTCTATGTCTGGTCGGACGATGACGGGAAATATGCCGGCACGCGCATCATTTTCTGCGACACCGAGAAATCGAACTGGACCTGGGACGAGGAAGCCAAGGCCTATTACTGGCACCGGTTCTATAGCCATCAGCCGGATCTGAATTTCGACAACCCCCTCGTCATGGAGGAGGTCCTGTCGGCGATGCGGTTCTGGCTCGATATGGGCGTGGACGGGCTGCGGCTGGACGCGATCCCCTATCTGGTCGAGCGCGAGGGCACGTCGAACGAGAATCTCGACGAGACCCACGCCGTCATCAAGCAGATTCGCGCAGAGATCGATCGCTATGCGCCGGGTCGCATGTTGCTCGCCGAGGCCAATATGTGGCCCGAGGACGCACAGGCCTATTTCGGCGACAGCGACGAATGCCACATGTCGTTCCACTTTCCGCTGATGCCGCGCATGTATATGGCGATCGCGCGCGAGGATCGCTTCCCGATCACCGATATCATGCGCCAGACACCTGCGATTCCGGAGAACTGCCAATGGGCGGTGTTCCTGCGCAACCATGACGAGCTGACTCTCGAAATGGTGACGTCCTCGGAGCGCGACTATCTCTGGGAGACCTATGCGTCCGACAAGCGCGCGCGGATCAATCTCGGCATCCGTCGCCGCCTGTCGCCGCTGATGCAGCACGATCGCCGCCGCATCGAGCTGATGAACGGCCTGCTTCTCTCCATGCCCGGAACGCCCGTGATCTACTACGGCGACGAGATCGGCATGGGCGACAACATCTATCTCGGCGATCGCGACGGCGTCCGTACGCCGATGCAGTGGTCGATCGACCGCAATGGCGGCTTCTCCCGCGCCGATCCCGCCGGTCTGGTGATGCCGCCGATCATGGACCCGATCTACGGCTATCAGGCCGTCAACGTGGAGGCCCAGGCCGGCGACCAGCATTCCCTGCTGAACTGGATGCGTCGCATGCTGCGCGTGCGTGGCCGTCACCGCGCCTTCGGCCGCGGGACGCAGCAGTTCCTGTTCCCCGGCAATCGCAAGGTCCTGGCCTATCTGCGCCAGCATCCGACCGAGGACGGTTCGGACGAGACCCTGCTCTGCGTTTATAATCTTTCCCGCTCGGCGCAGGCCGTCGAGCTCGATCTGCATCAGTTCGCGGGGCGGGTGCCGGTGGACGTGATCGGCGGGTCGGTGTTCCCGCCGGTGGGTCAGCTCAACTACCTGCTCACCCTCCCGCCCTACGGCTTCTATTGGTTCCTGCTCGCGACCGAGCGCGCTCTGCCGTCCTGGCACACGCCGACGCCGGAGCCGCTGCCAGACCTGTCCACGATCGTCGTGCGCAACACGTTGACCGAGATCGGCGACGGCACGTCGCGCAGGCTTCTGGAACAGGATGTCCTGCCGGCCTATCTGGCCAAGCGCCGCTGGTTCTCGTCCAAGAGCGAGACGCTGCACGGAGTGCGGTTCGCCTATCTGCAGCCTCTCTCCGCGGATCGCGACAATCGCGTGCTGATCAGCGAGATCACCGTGTCCGTCGGCAGCCGGGAGGAGCGCTACTGCTTGCCGATCGGGGTCGCGGAAGAAGACAACATCCTGCCTCTGGCGCAACAACTGGCGCTGACCCGTATCCGGCGCGGGCCTCTGGTCGGCTACGTCACCGATGGCTTTGCGACCGACGCCTTCGCGCAATCGACCATGGAACTGATCGCACAGGACGCGACGATGGCGCTGCCCGATGGCGGCAGCCTCGAGTTCCGCAAGACCGATCGTCTTCCCGAGATGAAAAAGGACGCCGAGCTCGAAATCCGCCGCCTGTCGGCCGAGCAATCCAACAGCTCGATGATCATTGACGACGCGATCGTTCTGAAGGTCGTGCGTAAGGTTCTCTCCGGCGTTCATCCCGAGGCGGAGATTTCCCGCTATCTGACACGCCGCGGGTTCGCCAACACGCCGCCCCTCCTCGGCGAGGTGACGCGCGTGGCCGCGGATGGCACGCCCAACACCCTGGTTCTTGTGCAGGGCTTCGTCCGCAACCAGGGCGATGGCTGGCAGTGGACGCTCGACTTCCTGGATCGCGCTGCGGAGGACTCGATCGCCGTCGTCGCCGGTGCGGAAGACCAGACCGAAGACCATTACAGCAACTACGCCGGATTTGCGCAGGCGCTCGGCCGCAGACTGGCACAGCTGCACGAGGTGTTCGCCTCCGCGAACGACGATCCGGCCTTCAGGCCCGAGACGGTGACAGAAGCCGAACTCGAGGACTGGGCGGACGGCGTCGTGCACCAGATCGATCTCGCTGTCGGCGCGCTTGCCCGCACCGCGAACGGCGACGGCACGAATGCCGAGATGGCCGGGCGCCTGCTGGCGCGCGAGCAGGATCTTAAGCAACTCGCACGCCGTCTGGCCAAGGCCGGGCGGGGCTCGCTCCGCACACGGGTGCATGGCGATTTCCATCTCGGCCAGGTGCTGGTGGTCGGCGGCGATGCGTTCCTGATCGACTTCGAGGGCGAGCCGGCCAAGACCATGGAACAGCGCCGCGCCCACTCCTCGCCGCTGCGCGACGTAGCCGGCATGTTGCGGTCGTTCGACTATGCCGCAGCGACCGCCGCCCAGCGTATGGAAAGCGGCACGGACCGCACCAACGAGCGTCGCGTGGCGCTGGTGGAGACGTTCCGCAGCCACGCCGGTGCCGATTTCGTGTCGGCCTATCGCGAAGTGCTGGAAGCGAGCCCGCACCGCTGGGTCGATGCATCGGCAGAGCGGGCACTGGTCGATCTCTTCCTGCTCGAAAAGGCCGCCTACGAGATCCGCTACGAGGCCGACAACCGGCCGGACTGGATCGGCATTCCGCTGAACGGTCTGGAACAGATCGCAGCTCGCCTGCTGGGCGCTGCGGGAGAATAAGCATGGCCGAGCATCTTCCGCATCCCGGCGCCGTGGACAGCTTCGTCCGGGCGCGACATGGCGATCCGTTCTCCCTTCTGGGGCAGCATGGCGACGCCGTGCGGGCGTTCCTTCCGGACGCGCTCGCCGTGGAGGTGGTGGATGCGACCAACGGCCTGTCGCGCGGCACGCTCGACCGCGTGCATGCCGACGGGCTGTGGTCCGGCACGGTGATTGGCAGCGGTCCCTACCGCCTGCGCCAGACGCTCGCGAATGGCGCAGGCGGCGAAACCGTCATCGAGACGGCAGATGCCTACGCCTTTCCGCCTCTTTTCGGCGATCTCGATCTCTATCTGCTGGCGGCCGGCCGGCATCACGACCTGGGTGATGTGCTGGGTGCGCATCCGCGCGTGGTGGACGGCGTCGCGGGTACACTTTTCGCCGTGTGGGCGCCGAACGCGCAGCGCGTTTCCGTGGTCGGGTCGTTCAACAACTGGGACGGGCGTCGCCACCCAATGCGCGCGCGTATCCCCTACGGCGTCTGGGAATTGTTCATCCCCGGCGTTTCCGCCGGCGCACTCTACAAATTCGAACTTGTCGGACCGGACGGCAACGTCCTGCCCTGGCGCGCCGATCCGGTAGCGTGGCAGGCGGAAAAGCCGCCGCAGACGGCCTCTGTCGTAGTCGACTCTGAACCGTTCGCCTGGACCGACCAGGCCTGGATGGAGAATCGTGCTGCGCGTCAGGCGCCGAACGCGCCGATCTCTGTCTACGAACTGCACGCCATGTCCTGGCTGCCGCATGACGGCCAGGAGCCGAGCTGGTCCCTGCTCGGCGACCGGCTGATCCCATATATCCAGGCGCTGGGTTTCACCCATATCGAGCTGATGCCGATCATGGAGCATCCGTTCGGCGGTTCCTGGGGCTATCAGGTGCTGGGCCAGTTCGCGCCGACGTCACGCATGGGTGAGCCGAAAGAGTTCGCCCGCTTCGTGAACCGATGCCATGCGGCCGGAATCGCGATCCTGCTCGACTGGGTGCCGGCCCATTTCCCGACCGACTCGCACGGCCTCGCGCATTTCGACGGCACCGCGCTGTACGAGCACGGCAATCCGTTCGAGGGCTACCATCAAGACTGGAACACCTTCATCTACAATCTGGGCCGCAACGAGGTGCGCGGCTTCATGATCGCGAGCGGCCTGTTCTGGCTGAAGCGGTTCCATATCGATGGGCTGCGGGTCGATGCAGTCGCGTCCATGCTGTATCGCGACTACAGCCGCAAGCACGGCGAGTGGGTGCCGAACATCTATGGCGGCCGCGAGAATCTCGAATCTATCGCCTTCCTGCAGGATCTCAGCCGTGCGGTGAAGGAAACCAGTCCGGGCGCCATCCTGGTGGCGGAGGAATCGACTTCTTTTCCCGGCGTGACACGGTCCGCCGACGAAGGCGGGCTCGGCTTCGACTACAAGTGGAACATGGGGTGGATGCACGACACCCTGCACTACATCGAGACCGACAGCGCCTACCGCAAATGGCATCACGGCGAGATCGCGTTCGGCCTGGTCTATGCATTCTCGGAGCGCTTTGTGCTGCCGATCTCGCATGACGAGGTGGTGTACGGAAAAGGCTCGATGATCGGCAAGATGCCGGGCAGCGACGACTGGCAGCGTTTCGCCAACCTGCGCGCCTATTACGGCTTCATGTGGACTCATCCCGGCAAGAAGCTGTTGTTCATGGGCAGCGAGATCGCGCAATGGCGCGAATGGAACCACGATACCGGCCTGGACTGGCACCTGCTGGAGAACCCCGCCCATAAGGGCATCCAGACGCTGATCGGCGACCTGAACGCGATCTACCGCGCCGAGCCGGCCCTGCATGGTCGCGATTGTCGCGAGGACGGATTCCGCTGGGTGGTGCTGCACGATGCCGAGCAGAGCGTCTACGCCTGGCTGCGCTTCGGGGAATGGGGCCAGCGCCCGCTGCTCGTGCTGTGCAACTTCACGCCCGTGGTGCGTCACCTCTATCGCGTCGGTGTCTCGCAGCCGGGGATCTGGGAAGAGGTGCTGAACACGGATTCCGAGCGATACGGCGGCTCGAATGTCGGCAATCAGGGCAGGGTCGAGGCGATTGCCGAGCCGCTGCACGACCAGCCGGCCTCACTCACCCTCACCTTGCCTCCGCTCGCCACACTGGTGCTGGCGCCGCGCGCATGAACGAGTGCGACACCATGCTGCACCAGCTCTGCGACCGAGCCGGGCTTTCCACGCGCTGGGTGGACGCGTTCGGTCAGCCGCAGCAGGTCGAACCCTCGGCGCTGAAGCGTGTGCTGGGCGCGCTCGGCATCGACGCGGGCAGCGAGGCGGCGATGCGCGACGCGATCGAGGCCCTGCGACGGGAGGACGAGACCTTGCCGCCACTCCTCACCGGCGATGCGGGTTCGGTGCTGGATGTTCCGGGGCTGCAGGGAAGCTGGACGCTGACGCCGGAAGAGGATGGCGAGACCGCGCGTGGCAACGGCGCGCTGCGGCTCCCGGAAAGACCCGGCTATTACCGGCTCGAAGCGGGGCCGATCAGCACGCGCGTCGCCGTGGCGCCGGAACGCTGCTTCACCCTGTCCGACGCGATGGGCGCCGCGCCCGGCGGGGGGCGCGCCTGGGGGCTCGCCCAGCAGCTCTACGCCCTGCGGCGTCCTGGCGATGGCGGCGTGGGCGATTTCGCCGCCCTGCGCGATTTCGTGGTGGAGGCGGCCGGCCAGGGCGCCGCTTCGGTCTCGATCAGCCCGGTCCACGCGCAGTTCTCCGCCGACCCGGACCGGTTCAGCCCCTACGCGCCCTCCAGCCGGATCATGCTCAACGTGCTGCATATCGCCGCGGGCGATCCCGGCGACGAGGCGGCGCGTCTGGAGGCGCTGGATCTGGTGGACTGGCCCGCCGTGGGCCGCGACCGGCTGCAACGGCTGCGGCGTACGTTCGAGAGCGGCGGGGATCAGGACCCCCTCTTCGCCGAATGGCGCGCCGCCGAGGGCGACAAGCTCGAATCCCACGCTGTTTTCGAGGCGCTGCATGCCCAGCTGTGGCGTGAGGAGGATCTGTCCTGGCATTGGCGGGACTGGCCTGAAGACTATCGCGCCCCCGGCAACCAGGCGGTGCGGGATTTCGCCGCGACCCATGCGCCGGAGGTTTCGTTCCACGCCTGGCTGCAATGGCGCGCCGATCGCGAGCTGGCGGCGGCGCAGTCGGCGGCGCGCGATGCCGGCATGTCGATCGGTCTGATCGCGGACCTCGCCGTGGGCACGGATTCCGGCGGCAGCCATTGCTGGAGCCGACAGGACGAGAGTCTGGTCGGGCTGACCGTCGGTGCGCCGCCCGATCTTCTACAGAAGAACGGCCAGAACTGGGGCATCACCGCGTTTTCCGGACGCGGCCTGCGCCGCAACGGCTTCCGCGCCTTCATCGAGATGCTGTCGGGGGCCATGCGCCATGCCGGCGGGGTGCGGATCGACCATGCGATGGGTCTGAACCGGCTCTGGGTGGTGCCGGAAGGCGTCAGCGCGTCGGCAGGGGCGTTCCTGCAACTGCCCGAAGCCGATCTGCTTCGGCTGCTGAAACTGGAATCCGTCCGCAACCGGGCCGTGGTGCTGGGCGAGGATCTGGGGACGGTGCCGGAAGGGTTCGGCGAGCGGCTGGAGCGCGCCGGCATCGACGGCATGCGGGTGCTCTGGTTCGAGAAGGCCGGCAACAGCTTCAAACCGCCAGCTTCCTGGACCCGGCAGGCCAGCGCCATGACCAGTACCCATGACCTCCCGACCGTGGCCGGCTGGTGGAAAGGCATCGATATCGCTCATCGCCGCGCCCTGGGCGGCACCGAGAAGGAGGAGGCCGAGGCGCTCGATCAAAGGGCGCAGGAGCGCGAACAGCTTTGGTCGGCGTTCCTCGAGGCCGGCGCCGCGCAGGGCGCCATGCCGGCGGTCTGGGACGCGATCCCCGTGGTGGACGCGGCCGTGTCGCAGGTGGCGCGTGCGGATTGCGAGCTGGCGGTTCTGCCGATCGAGGACGTGCTGGGCCTCGAGGAACAGCCCAATATTCCGGGCACGGTCGATGAGCATCCGAACTGGCGCAGACGGCTGCACGCGCCGGTCGGGGCCGTGCTGGCGGACGAACGGGCGGCGCTGCGTCTGCGCGTCGTGGACCAGCTCAGGCGGCCCTGACCCGCCGCCCCCCGCGGCGGACGCGCGAGATCGATGCAACTTCGCCGCCTTTTTCTCCTTTATCTCTCAACGAGATAGAAGATCCCGTTTGCGTCTTGCCCGGAGGCCATCCATCCTGGCGGCGAGACGGCGTGGGCAGGAGATATGACATGAGTAGGCTGGTTGTCGTCTCCAACAGAGTGACCATCCCCACCGGCGACGCGAAGGCCGGCGGCCTCGCCGTCGCTCTCAACGATCTGATGGAACGACAGGGCGGCCTCTGGTTCGGCTGGTCGGGCGGGTCGTCCACTGACGAGAAACGCTGCAACGTCCCTGCCATCGTCGACCACGGACAGGTCCAGTATGCCACCGTCGACCTGACGCCGAGCGAGCTGGAGCTTTACTACAACAACTTCTCCAACGGCACGCTATGGCCGTTGTTGCACTCCCTGCCCGAGCAGATGAATTTCGACCGGCGCAGCCTGCAAGGCTATCGCGCGGTGAATCAGCGCCTCAGCGACGTTCTGCTGCCGCTTCTGCGCCCGAGCGACACGATCTGGATTCACGACTACCACCTCCTGGCGATGGCGGCCGCGCTGCGCGCCCGCAACGTGAACTGCCCGATCGGCTTCTTCCTGCACACGCCTTTCCCCAGCCCGGACATGCTCTCCAGCGTGCCGGAAGCCGCCTTGTTCATCCGCGATCTTCTGTCCGCCGATCTTCTCGGCTTCCAGACCGCCAACGACGCCGAGAATTTCTCCGCTTCCGCGCAGCGTATTGCCGGTGCGGCGAGGCTTGCCGGGGGCGGGCTCCAGCTCGGCAACCGGCAGATCAAGGTCGGATCGTTCCCGGTCGAGATCGATCCACGCGACTTCGCCGAGATGGCCGAAGAGAACCAGGGCTCGCCGGAAACCGAGCGCCTGCGCCGCAGCCTGGATGGGCAGCATCTGATCCTGGGCATCGACCGGATGGACCCGACCAAGGGGCTGCGCCACCGTCTGGCCGGCTACCGGCGCCTGCTCGAGACGCGCAAGGAATGGTCGCGCCAGACCACCTTCCTGCAGATCGCGGCGGCCAGCCGCCAGGACGTGGACGCCTACCAGCACCTGCGCGACGATCTGGAAGGCGCGGCCGGGCGCATCAACGCCACTCTCGGTGAGAGCGACTGGGTGCCGTTGCGTCTGATCAGCCGCGGCGTCCCGCGCGACGCGATCTCGGGCTTCATGCGCGAGGCAAGGATCGGCCTGGTCACCCCTTTGCGCGACGGCATGAACCTGGTGGCCAAGGAATATGTCGCGGCGCAGGACCCCGAGGATCCGGGCGTCCTGGTGCTGAGCAAGTTCGCCGGCGCCGCCCGGCAGCTTGGCGCGGCGATCCTGGTCAATCCCGTCGACCCGGATGAGATCGCCGATGCGCTGGATCTGGCGCTGCGCATGAGCCGTCCGGAGCGGCAGGATCGCTGGCAGGCGTGCTGGGAAGCCATCAAGGATGCGTCCGCGCTGGGCTGGGGCCGCTCGTTCGTCTCGGCCCTGTCGCGTGCCGGCAGCGAGATTCCGCGTCCAGCGCGGACCTCGCGCACCGTCCTCGAATCGCCCATCGAGCGTCGCACGCCGACCGGCGCCGATATCCGCATCATCTCGAGCCAGCCACCTTCCCGCTCGGTCAACTGAACGTGACCGTTCTGTAACGGTCGGGTCGCACGCCCGCCTTATCCCCGCCACAAGCCATGCCGCTTGATAGCGGGATGAACGTGGTGCTGCTCGACAGAAAGACCGTAGGGCGGATCGGCTTGGCGAGGCGTGCGACCCGGCTCGCCTCCGCTTCGCTCCTGGCTCTTCAGACCCTCTCGCTCCCGGCCGTCGCCCAGGGCTTCGCTGGCCCGCATGGCGGGGGTTTTCACGGCGGCTTCGGCCACGGACCGGCCTTCCGTCCCGGCGTCGGTCCCAGAGGTGGGCCGGGGGGCGGACGATTCGCCGGTTGGCCGGGCAGCCGGCCCGGTTTCGGAGGGTGGGGCGTCCATGGTCCCGGTGTCCGGGGTTCCGGCTTTCGGGGGCCAGGCCCTGGTTTCCGCGGGCCCCATCCATGGGGTCCCGATTTCCACGGTCCGGGCAGGCATGGCCCGGTTTTCGCCGGAGGCGGCTTCCGTCGCGGTGCTCCTGGCTTTTTCGAACGCGGTCATCCTGACTTCCGTCGCGGTCCCGGAGTCGGCGCGGCCTTCGCAGGCGGCGCACTCATCGGCGCTGCGGCGGGGCTGGCTTTGGCGCATTCGTGGGACATCGCCCCGGCGCGCGCGTGGGGTCCCGCCTATGGCTGGGGCGGCGACGGCTGGTATGATGGCGGCTGGAGGTGGAACGACGTTGCCGTCTATGGCGGTCCGGAAGCGTTGTTCGTCGTGCCGCCGGTCTTCTACGCGCCGCCGCCCTTGTTCGTGGCGCCCCCGCCGGTCGTGCTCGGCGCGCCGGCCTTCCTCGCCGCCGGGCCGTTGCCGGCGTTGCCAGCGCCGAGGCCTGTGCCGCAACCGGTGCCGGCCGTCGCGGCTTCGACGCCCGTCGTGAAGCCGGCCCAGCTGTTCTATGCCGCCTTGCCGCCCCCGATCATGGTGCTGCCGCCGCCGCAGGTGATGATCGCGGCGGAACCGCCCCCGGTGGTGTTCGCGCCGCAAATCTATCCTTTGGCGATCGCGCCGCCCGTTCTGGCACTGACCACAGCCTATCTGGCCGACATCGCCGTCGGCGGCTGGGGTGGCGGCTGGCGCAGCCATGGCTGGGGCGTGTGGCGCGGTGCGTGGGAACCCGGCTGGATCGGCTACGACCGTCGCGTCGCGCTGTTCGCGCCCCATGCGGAAGGCCGGCGCGGCTGGGGTTGGCATGGTTGGGCAGGCCGCGGCTGGGGCTGGCATGGCGATGGCCGCCCGGCCTGGCAGGCGGGCTGGTCGCCACGGCCCTGGGGCCCCGGTGCCGGCGGTGGCTGGCATGGTAGCGGGCCCGGCCCGCACGGCTATTGGCATGGAGGCTGGCCCGGGGGCTGGCATGGCGGCGGCTGGCATGGCGGCGGGTTCTGGCACGGCTGGGGCCATCGAGGATGAGGATGGGAATGAGACGAACCGCGAGACTGATCCGTTTCTCCTGCGCCGGTGCGGTGGTGCTGCCCCTGCTTGGCGGCATCGGGTCTGCTGGCGCTTTGGGCGCGGCCACCGACCCGGCCAGGACGGAGCAATCGGCGACCGACCAGCGCATCGCCGCCTTGCAATCGGCGCTCGGCATCACCGCGGCGCAGATGCCGGTCTGGACCGCGTTCACCCAGGCGATGCGCGACAATGCCGCCGCGACCGACGCCCTGTTCCGGGATCGCGCCGCCAGCGCCGCCACCATGAGCGCCGCCGACAATATGCGGTCCTACGCCGCCGTCGCTCGCGCCTATGCCGACGATACCCAGAAGCTGTCCGATTCGTTTCAGACGCTCTACGGCACGCTAAGCCCACAACAGAAACAGACCGCCGACACGCTGTTCCGTGAACAGGCGCAGAAGCAGGTGACGAAGGCCAAGTAGCTCCCGTTGCACCGACCGGCGCCATCGGCCAGAACCGGACGCATGGCGCCTCCCCTGCTTCTTCTGTCCGACATCACCCTGACCCTCGGCGGCAAACCGCTTCTGGACCGGGCCCAGTTCGGCGTGTCGCCCGGCGAGCGTTTGTGTCTGGTCGGCCGGAACGGGTCGGGCAAATCCACCCTGCTCCGCATTGCCGCCGGCGAACTCCAGGCGGATTCCGGCACCCGCTTCCTCCAGCCCGGCACCACGCTGCGCTATCTGCCGCAGGAGCCGGACCTGTCCGGCTTCGCCACCACGCTCGATTATGTGCGCGCCGGGCTCGGTCCGAACGACGCCGAACACAGGGCGCCGGCTCTTCTGAACGAACTCGGGCTGGACGGCAGCGAAGATCCGCGACGCCTGAGCGGAGGCGAGGCCAGGCGCGCCGCCCTGGCCCGTGCACTCGCCCCCTCGCCCGACCTACTGCTGCTGGACGAGCCGACCAACCACCTCGACATGCCGGCGATCGAATGGCTGGAGCGCGAGCTGCGGTCGTTGCGCTCGGCCATCGTCATGATCAGCCATGACCGGCGGCTGCTGGAAACCCTGTCCCGCTCGGTGGTGTGGCTGGATCGCGGCGTCACGCGACGGCTCGACCAGGGCTTCGCGCGGTTCGAGAGCTGGCGCGAGGAGGTGCTGGAACAGGAAGAGCGCGACCTGCACAAGCTCGACCGGCAGATCGCCCGCGAAGAGGACTGGATGCGCTACGGCGTCACCGCGCGACGCAAGCGCAACGTGCGCCGCGTGGGCGAGCTGGCGGCGTTGCGACAGGCCAGGCGGGAGGCGAACAGCGCCAGCCAGACCCTGAAGCTGGACGCCAGCGCCGCCGGCACCTCCGGCAAGCTGGTGGCCGTGCTGGAGGGCGTGTCCAAGCAGTATGACGGCCGCCCGATCGTCTCCAATCTGGATCTGCGCGTGCTGCGCGGCGACCGTCTCGGCATCGTCGGTGCGAACGGCGCCGGCAAGACCACGCTGCTGAAGCTGCTGACCGGCCAGGAACAGGCCGATAGCGGCGAGATCCAGCTCGGCGCCAGCCTGTCGGCGGTGACGCTAGATCAGCAGCGACGCACGCTGGACGATACGGCCACCCTCGCCGACACGCTCACCGGCGGCGGCGGCGACATGGTGCAGGTGGGCGACGAGAAGCGCCATGTGATCGGCTACATGAAGGATTTCCTGTTCCGCCCGGAGCAGGCGCGCACCCCGGTCGGCGTGCTCAGTGGCGGCGAGCGCGCGCGGCTGATGCTGGCCTGCGCCATGGCGCGCCCGTCCAACCTGCTGGTGCTGGACGAGCCGACCAACGATCTCGATCTGGAAACGCTCGATCTGCTTCAGGACATGCTGGCTGCCTATCCCGGCACCGTCCTGCTCGTCAGCCACGATCGCGACTTCCTGGACCGGGTCGCCACCTCCGTGATCGCCTCGCGCGGTGTTGGACAGTGGATCGAATATGCCGGCGGCTACAGCGACATGGTGGCGCAGGGCGGATCGCTCGCCGGGGGCGCCCAGGAAGGCATACGGGGTGATGCCGAACCGGCGAAGCGCAAAGCGGCGTCCGCTCCGCAGCCGGCCAAGCCGGCCCCCCGCAAGATGTCGTTCAAGGACAAGCACGCGCTCGAGCAGCTCCCCGCTCAGATGGAAGCGGGCGAGAAGGAGATCGCCCGGCTGCGCAAGCGGTTGGACGACCCCGAGCTTTATGGGCGCGATCCCGCCGGTTTTACCCGCGCCACCGAGGCGCTGGCCCGGGCCGAGGAGGCCCAGGCGGCGCTGGAGGAGCGCTGGCTGGAGCTGGAGATGATGCGCGAGGCGGCCGAAGGCTGATGGCGGGGCGGCTCTCCCCGCGTGAAATCGCCACGGCGCTGGAGACCGTGCCGCTCTGGCGGCTGGACGGAAACGCGATCCTGCGCGACTGGACGCTGCCGGATTTCGCTGCGGCGTTCGCACTGGTCGGGCGGATCGCCCTGGTGGCGGAGGCGCTGGATCACCATCCGGACATTGCATTCGGCTGGGGACGGGTGGCGGTGTCCGTCGCCACGCATGATGCGGGCGGGCTGACCGCGCTGGATATCGAACTGGCGAAACGGATCGACGCGGTCGCGGGCTGAGTGCCGCTTGCGCGGTGCCGGATCGCACCCTATCGGTTGCGAATGAGTATTACTCACCACTGCCGGCGCGCCGGATGACGCGGCCGCGCGCCGTGCTGCTGCGGCTGCACCGCTATGCCGGGCTGGCGCTGGCGGCGTTTCTGCTGCTGGCCGGCCCGACCGGCAGTGTGGCCGCGTTCCATGAGGCGCTGGATGGTTGGTTGAACCCGGATCTGTTCCGGGCCCGGACCAGCGGCCCCCCCTTGCCAGTGGATGAGCTCGCGAAACGGCTGCGGGAGCAGGTGCCGAACGGGCGGCTGGGCTATCTGGTGTATCGCCCGGCGCCCGGCTTCACCGTTCACGCCTATCTGCAGCCTGCCCCCGGCCATGCTCTCTCGCAAAGCGAGGTCTTTCTCGATCCCGCAACCGGCGCGATCCAGGGCACGCGCAACCCGGATGACGGCTGCTGCGCGCGGCGCACGATCATCCCGTTTCTCTACCGCTTTCATTATTCGCTGGGGATGGGTCGCACCGGCATTCTGGTGATGGGGATCGTCGCCTTGATCTGGTCCCTGGATTGCATGACGGGCCTGCTGCTGACCTTGCCGGTCCGCTGGCGCCCCTGGCGACGGGGGGACTGGCGCCGTTGGGGCGTCTCGTGGCGCATCGAGCCGGACAAGCGGGGAATACGGCGCGTCTTCGACCTGCACCGCGCCTTCTCGCTCTGGCTGTGGATCGTGCTGCTGGGCATCGCCATCAGCGGCGTTTCGCTCAATCTGCCGGATCAGGTGTTTCGGCCGGTGGTTGCCGCGCTGCTGCCGGTCAGCGCGCCGCCGGCGACGGGGCCGACGCCGCCGACTGCATCGCGGCGGATCGATCTGGACGAGGCGGACCGGATCGCCGGCGCGGCGGCGAGGGCGCATGGCTGGAAGGGCCGCCCGGGGGCGCTGTTCATGTCCGGGCAGCGCATCGTCGTCTATTTCAACGAGGCGGACGGCAAGCGCGTCGCCGGGCTGGGCGGCCCGGTGGTGACGCTGGACGCTGCGACCGGGGCGGTAACGCAGGTTGTCTTGCCGGGACGTGGCAAGCTCGGCGACACCGTTCTGGAGCTTCAATTCCCGTTCCACAGCGGCGAGTTGCTTGGTCTGCCAGGCCGGATTCTCGTCGCCGCCATTGGGCTGGTCGTGCCGGTGCTGGTGGTCACCGGTCTGCTGATCTGGCAGCGCAAGCGTCGGCCGCGACGCCGATCGGTCCGGCAGGTGGCTGGAAACGCCGGTCGGGCCGCTCCCGAACCGGCGCTGCAGCCAGTCAGGCCTTCTTGAGCGCTTCCGGCTTGTGGACGGCCTTCTTTCCGGTCTTCTCGCTCTTCACCACCACCTGCGGCTCGTCCTTGGTCGCCTTGGCGGTGTGGCCGGCGATCTTGGTGGTGCTGGTCACCACCTTCTCCACCTTGCCGGTCGTCTCGCCGGCGCTGCTGCTCCATTTCACCTTGTCGCCCTTGTGCGGGGTCGCGGTCATGATCGGCACTCCATCGGTTATGGGCCGCAAACCGTGCCGCCACGCCCCCGGTTCGTTGCCGCTTCGATCACGAAACGGAAGGCGCGTCCGGCCCAGAGATGAAAACCTGCTCATGTTTCGTGAAGACGTTGGCGTCGTAACGATGCGGGAGTATGGGCTTCGGCACGATCTCATGAGGATTCTGCATGTCTAGCCCGTCCTTGATGCAACGGCTTCTCCGCGGCGCCGCACCGGTCGCCCTGCTCTGCGCGATCACCGCGCCGGCGCTGGCCGACGAGGGCATGTGGACCATGGACAATCTGCCCCTGAAGCAGCTCAAGGAGCGCTACGGCTTCACGCCGTCGGCCGAGTGGATCAGCCGGGTGACGCAGTCCTCCGCCCGCCTGGCGCTCGGCTGCTCGGCGTCGTTCGTGTCCGCCGATGGCCTGGTGATGACCAACCATCACTGCGCCAACGAGTGCCTGGCCGAGCTGTCGCCGAAGGGGCAGAACTGGTTCCAGGACGGCTTCAAGGCCGCCAGCCAGGGCGCCGAGCCGAAATGCCCGGCGATGGAGCTGGACCGCCTCGACCATATCGAGGACGTGACCGACAAGATGAGCCAGGCTTTGGCCGGCAAGCAGGGCGCGGCCTATATCCAGGCCGAAAAGGCTGCCGACGCCGATCTGCAGAAGGGCTGCGTCGCCGGCGACCCGACCCATTGGCGCTGCGACGTCGTCACCCTCTACCATGGCGGCAAGACCGCGCTTTACCGCTACAAGCGCTACCAGGACGTTCGGCTGGTCTTCGCGCCCGACCAGAACATCGCCTTCTTCGGCGGCGACCCGGACAATTTCAATTACCCGCGCTACGACCTCGACCTGACCGTGCTGCGCGCCTACGAGAACGGCAAGCCGGCCAAGACCACCTACTTCCCGTTCGATCCGAACGGCCCCAAGGCCGGCCAGCTGGTGTTCACCTCCGGCAATCCCGGCAGCACCTCGCGCGAGACCCCGGCCGCCGAACTGGCGCTGATGCGCGATTTCGAACTGCCGTCCGGCATCGGCTATCTCAGCACCCTGGATGGCGTGCTGTGGGAATACGGCCGCCAGGGCAAGCAGCAGACCCAGGACGCGCAGGACGATCTGTTCGGCATCGAGAACAGCCTGAAGGTCTATACCGGCTGGCAGCAATTCCTGGCCGACCCGAAGATGATCGAGACCAAGCGCAGCGCCGAGAAGGGCCTGCTGGACTGGATCAACGCCGATCCGCAGCGCAAGGCGCAGTACGGCGATCCGTGGGAGAAGCTGGCCCCGGTGCTGGACAAGGAACGCCAGCTCTATCTGCGCTACGTGATGATCGAGGGCGGTCGCAGCGCGCGTGGCTTCCAGGGCGAGCTGTTCGGCTATGCCCGCACGCTGGTGCGCGGCGCCGCCGAGCGCGCCAAGCCGGATACGCAGCGCCTGTCCGCCTTCCACGACGCCAACCTGCCGGCGATCGAGGCGGCGCTGGGCTCCACCGCCCCGGTGCACAAGAATCTGGACGAGACCCTGCTCGCCTTCTCGCTCACCAAGCTGCGCCAGGTGCTGGGCGCCGACGACAAGACGGTGCATGACGTGCTCGGTCACCAGAGCCCGGAACAGCTGGCCCACGCTGCCGTGCAGGGCACCAAACTGGCCGATCCGGCCGCGCGCATGGCGCTGTGGAAGGGTGGCGAGGCCGCCATCGCCGCCTCCACCGATCCGATGATCGTGCTGGCGCGCCAGGTGGAGCCGGAAGCGCGTTCGCTGCGCGACCAATGGGACAACGAGGTGATGGCGCCGGAACGCCAGATCAGCGAGACCATCGCCAAGGCCCGCTTCGCGCGAGACGGCAGCAACATCTATCCGGACGCGACCTTCACCCAGCGCCTGTCGTTCGGAAAGGTCGAGGGCTGGAACGAGAACGGCACAGACGTGCCACCCTTCACCACTTTCGCCGGACTCTACGCGCGCGCCACCGGCGCCGATCCGTTCAAGCTGAGCAAGGCCTGGCTCGACGCCAAGCCGCATCTCGACATGAACACCAAGCTCGATTTCGTCACCACCAACGACATCATCGGCGGCAATTCGGGCAGCCCCGTGATCGATGCCGACGGCCACGCCGTGGGGCTGATCTTCGACGGCAACATCCATTCCATCGGCGGCGACTTCGCCTATGACGGCACCAACAACCGCGCCGTCGCGGTGGACACGACCGCGATCATCGCGGCACTGCGCAGCGTCTATCACGACGAGGCGCTGGCGGATGAGCTGGTGCGCGGGCATCTCTGAAGGCTGAGCGAATCTTCTTTTTCTGAAGAAAAAGAAGCAAAGACTTCTGTCCGTTTGGTGCCGAGTGCGCGGCGACGCGCGGCGCCAGGCGGACGGAGGTTCTTTTCCTTCAATAAGGACTCTATCCGCAGGTTCGGCCCGGAAGGGGTTTTTCTGGACAGGGCCGGCGCGACCTGATTTGCTCCCAGGCGTGATCCGCTCCGCCGCCCGTCTCGTTGCCTGGATTTGCTCGCCCGGTGGGGCGGGAGCCGGCGCGCTGATCTGATCTCAGCCGTTTCCCGAAACCCCCGCCGGTCCGGCCGGGGTTTCGTTTTTCTCCGGTCCGCGCCCGCCCACCGGAGTTCCCATCCATGCCGCCCACACCCTGCCATTGCCGCCATCCGGTGGCGTCATGACCGCGACCGAGGCCGCCCTTTGGCCGCTGTTCCTGTTCGCCGTCGCGGCGTCATACTCGCCGGGACCGAACAACATCATGGTCATGAGCACCGCAGCCCGCCTCGGCTTGCCGCGCACCATCCCGATGGCGATCGGCATCGTCGCGGGGTTCGGCTTTATGGTGTCCGTGGTCGGGATCGGCCTCGCCGTTCCGCTGCAGCGCTTCCCTTCCCTGGTCGGCGTGATGCGCTGGGCTGGCGCGATCTGGCTTCTGGTTCTGGCCTGGAAGATCGGCAGCGCCCCGGGCGGCACCAATGGTTCGGAGCGTCCCGCCATGGGTTTTCTGGCCGCGGCAGGCTTCCAATGGATCAACCCGAAGGCCTGGATCATGGCCGTGGCCGCCGCCGCCACGTTCGTCATTCCGGGGCACGGCCCGGTCGCGTCCAGCCTGTTGCGCGCCGCCGTTTTCGCCGCGGTGGGCCTGACCAGCATTGCGAGCTGGATGCTGCTGGGGCTGGGCGCCGGGCGTCTCCTGGCCACGCCCGGCCGCTTGCGGCGGTTCAACATCGCCATGGGCGCGCTGCTGGCGGCGAGCGTGGTGCCGGCGGTGCTGGAATGATCCGGCGCCCCGTTCCGCGGCCGATGGGCCGTTCGTCGTTACGGTGCTAGAACCGGGAACAGCGCACGGATCGCCCATGCCCGTGCGCATTTTCGGCTGGACGCCTCCGCATGTCGACGCTGCCGTATCCGCTCTGGCTCGCTTCCGTCCTGCTGCTGCTGTCCCTGGCCCTGCCGAAACTCCGGGCACGCTGGCCGCTCTGGGCGGCCGTGGCGGGCCGCGCGCTGGCTTTCGTGCTGGTGACGCTCCTGGTGCAGCAGGCGCTCGGCTCGCCGTTGCAGCCGCGCTTCTCGCCGCTCGGGTCCGCACTGCGGTTCTGGGAGAAACTGATCGAGTCCGGCTGGTGGTGGCTGGCCGCGCGCCTGGTGATCGGGCTGATCCGCTTGTTCGTGGTCCTGGAAAACAGGCCGCGCGAGAGCCGCATCGTGTCCGACCTGCTGGCCGGCGTGATCACCGTCGCAACGCTTCTCGCGGTGGTCAATTTCGCCTTCGAAGTGCCGATCAAGGGGCTCCTGGCCACCTCCGGCGTCATCGCCATCGTGCTTGGCCTGGCCTTGCAGAGCACGCTGTCGGACGTGTTCTCCGGCATCGCCGTCGGGCTGGAGCGGCCCTACGAGGCCGGCGACCTGCTCTGGGTCGAGGGCGGCATCGAGGGCCGGGTGGTGCAGATCAACTGGCGTTCCACCCAGATCATCACCGGCGACAACAACATCGCGGTTGTGCCGAACAGCATCATCGCCAAGGCGCGTCTGGTGAACCGGTCCACGCCGACCCCGGTGCGGCGGATCACGACCGAGCTGCTGCTGCATCCGGCCGTGCCGTTCGAGCGCTGCCGCGACACCCTGACCGCGGCGCTGGCCGCATGCCGGCTGTCTCTGCCGGAACCGGCCTCCTCTGTCGCCTGCGTCGCGGTGCGCGGCGACGGCACGCTCTGGGAGCTGGGTTTCTCGGTCGGAACCAGCGCGGAGGTCGGCGCGGCGCGCGACGAGGTGCTGTCTCTCGTGCACCGCCATCTCCGGCATGCCGGAATCGGGCTCGGCGTGTCCGGCATCGCGACGCGACCGGCCGAGATACCCAGCCTGGACGACATGCTCGAACAGAGCGATCTGCTGGGCGTCGTGAAGCGGGAGGAGCGCGCGCTGCTGGCGCCGCATTTCCGCCAGATCTGGCTGCATCCGGGCGACGCCCTGCTGCAGCCGGGCCAGCCCGTCGAGGCCATGTTCCTGCTGGCCGCAGGCACGGTGGAGGTGCGTCGCGGCGACCGGATGATCCGCCGCATGAACCCCGGCGAAAGCCTCGGCGCGGTCGGACTCATCACCGGCGAGCCGACCCATGTGACCGCGACCGCACTGACCACCGTACGCGCCTGGCGCATCGGCCGCGACGAATTGTCGGCGGCGATACGTGAGACGCCTTCGCTGGCCCTGGCGCTGGAAGAGCTGGCCCGTCGCGGCAAGGAAGCGCTCAGCCGCGATGGCGAGGCGACCGACCACCCGGAAGACAGCAAGCCGGAGATGTTCCTGGGCCGTTTGCGGGCGATGCTGCGCGCACTGTCGAGCTGAACGGCGCCCGAGCTTCTGTCGCCGAGCGTCGCGCCGGCCGCCGCTTCGGGGCTACTCCGCCCAGCGGGCGATCTGACCGATCAGACCGGAGCGCTGCATCCGGGCGCGGGTCTCGGCGATGCCGTCGGTGACGGCGAGGGCGGCTTCCAGCGCACGCCGGCCGGCGGCGGCATCCACCACCACCGGGGCGCCGTCGAGGCAAGCGGCGCAGAAGGCCGCGTGCTCGGCGGCGAGGGTGTCGTGGTCCTGCCAGCTCACCGCCTCGCGCCGGAAACCGCCCGTTCCCGGCAACGGCAGGCCCCGCTCGCGGCCGATCATGGTCAGCTCGCGCGCCACGAAATCGGCCGACAGGTAGCCTTCCTCGGAGAACAGGCGCATGCGCCGCTCCGTCTTCAGCGAGATGCGCGAGGCGGTGATGGCGGCGACGCAGCCATTGGCGAATCGCACCCGGGCATTGGCGATGTCCTCGTGCGGCGAACTGACGGCGGCGCCGAGTGCGTCCACGCTTTCGATCGGGCTGTCGACGATGGCCAGAACCAGGTCGAGATCGTGGATCATCAGGTCGAGGATCACCGACACGTCGGTGCCCCGCGGCTTGAACGGCGCGATGCGTGTCGCCTCGATATAGAGCGGCCGGGCGATCCGCTCGGTGATCGCCTTGTGCTCGGCGGAATAGCGCAGAAGATGGCCGACCTGAAGCACCAGACCGGTTTCCGTGGCCAGGGCCGCGAGGCGATCGGCCTGCTCCAGGGTCGAGGCGATCGGCTTCTCGATCAGCACGTGCCTGCCCGCGCGCAGAACTGCGTCGGCGAGGGCGAAATGATGCTCGGCCGGAGCGGCCACGATCGCCGCGTCGCATTGCGCCAGCAAAACGTCGAGCGGGAGAGAGGGCGCGCCGCCGGCCTCGCGGCCGATCTGCCCGGCGCGGCTCTCGTCCGGATCGTGGATGCCGACCAGCACGGAGCGGGCGGAGGCGGCGACCTTGAGCGCGTGGAAACGGCCGAAATGCCCGGCGCCGATCACGCCGATCCGCAGCCTTTCCCCGGAAGGCGCTTGCGCGCCCCGCTTTGCGAACAATGCCACGCTCCGCTCCCTGCAGGTCCTGCTTGCCATCATGCGGCCGAACCGTGTGCCGGACCAGAGAGCGCCGGCCCCGGTCCTGCCGGACGAAAGCGCGATGCCCGGCCGGCCGCTCGGCCCGGACTTCCCCTCATTGCCCAAGGACAGCACGCCGGTCGGGCATCGCCGCTCCGGTCGGCAAGGCAGTGGAGAAGATCACGCCGAAACCGGGCCCGTCCGGGGCGCCCGTCCAGCACGACGGAGAATGCCCGACCGAGTCCTGCGCCGCCTGTCCCGGGCGACGGCGCAGCGCAGCTCCGGCCCGGCCGGCGCGGCACGCGAGAGACCCTTCGTCGCGCGGTCGTGAAGACGAGGTTGCATCCCTGCCCTCACCCCGGCATGGTCCGCCGCGGCCATGGGCCCCATGCGGGGCCGGTCGCCCTTTTTCGATCAAGCCGGTGGCTTTTGGGGAGTCGGCTGCGCCGTCATGATGTACTATAGCCGTCCGAAGCTGGCCGCCGTTCTGGGGGTCTGTCTGCTCGGGCTCCTCTTGTGCCTGCCGAATTTCGTTCGCATGCCGGGCGCGTCCATCCCCTGGCGGCAGATTCATCTGGGCCTGGATCTGCGCGGCGGTTCCTATCTCCTGATGCGCGTGGACGTGCAGGCGCTGGAGCGCGAGCGTCTCGACAGCCTGACCGACCAGGTGCGCCAGGCGCTGCTGAAGAACGGGCTCGGCTACCGCGATCTGAAGGCCGGGAACGGCGCGGTGACGTTCCAGCCTCGATCTCCGGACGAGACCGCGCGCGATCTGCAGGTGCTGAACGGTCTCCAGGGAACCGTGCCGCACGAATTCTCAGCCAGGACCGAGGCCGACGGGCGTCTCGCGCTGGTTCTCTCGCCCGAGGCCCTGCGCCTGCGCGCGCGCGATGCCGTGGCGCAGTCGATCGAGATCGTCCGCCGGCGCATCGACGCCACCGGCGCCGTGGACCCGACCATTACCCCGCAGGGCGACGACCGCATCGTGGTCGAACTGCCGGGCGTGAGCGATCCGGACCGTATCCGCCAGCTGCTCGGCACCACCGCCAAGATGACGTTCCATCTGGTGGCGGAAGGGGTGAGCCCGAACGGCGTGCCGCCGCCGGGCGTCGATCTGCTGCCGATGCAGGACAATCCGCAGCAGAAGCTGCCGGTCTATCACCATGTGGACGTGGACGGGTCGGACCTGACCAATGCGTCCGTGACGCAGGACCCGCAGACCGGCGGCCCTGCGATCGCGTTCAGCCTGGACAGCGTCGGCGCGCAGCAATTCGCGGCCATCACGCGCGCCAATCTGGGCAAGATGTTCGCCGTCGTGCTGGACGGCAAGGTGATCACCGCCCCCGTGATCCAGGGCGTGATCCCGAGCGGCACCGGCCAGATCACCGGCCGCTACACCAGCGAATCCGCCCATGATCTGGCGCTGCTGCTGCGTGCCGGCGCCCTGCCGGCGCCGCTGGCGGTGATCGAGCAGCGCTCCGTGGGCCCGACGCTGGGGGCCGACTCCGTGCGAGCCGGCGCCATCAGCCTCGCCGTCGGCTTCGTGCTGGTGGTGGCGTTCATGGGGCTGTTCTACGGGCTGTTCGGCTGGTTCGCGAACCTCGCTTTGCTGGCCAATCTCGTGCTGATGCTGGCGGTGCTGAGCTTGTTCGGCGCCACGCTGACCCTGCCCGGCATGGCCGGTCTCCTGCTGACGCTGGGCATGGCTGTGGACGCCAACATCCTGATCAACGAGCGCATCCGCGAGGAGGTGAAGCGCGGCCGCACCGCGCTCGCCTCCATGCAGGCCGGTTTCGAGCGCGCCACCTCGACCATCGTGGACAGCAACGCGACAGCCTTCCTGGCGCATGTGATGCTGTTCGTGTTCGGCTCGGGCGCGGTGAAGGGCTTCGCGCTCACCATCACCATCGGCATCGGCACGACCCTGTTCACCACCCTGCTTTTGTCGCGGATGCTCCTGGTGCGCTGGTACGCGCTGCACCGCCCCGCCACCCTGCCGGTCTGAGGCGCGCGCGATGACTTCCTCCCTTCTCGGCCGTCCCCTGTTCCGCTTCGTCAAGGACGGCACCCGCATCCAGTTCATGCGCGGCCGCTTCCTCGGCCTCGGCGTGTCCGCCTTCCTGTCGCTGGCCTCGATCGGGCTGTTCTTCTATCCGGGCCTGACTCTCGGCATCGACTTCAAGGGCGGCATCAAGGTCGAGGCACGCACCCAGGGCCCGGCGGATTTCGCCCGTATCCGCCAGGCCCTCGCGAAGAACGGCGTCACAGATGCCGGCCTGCAGCGCTTCGGCGGCGACAACGACGTTCTGATCTCGATCGACCAGCCGGGCGGCAAGGATGCCGGCTCCGAGGCCGCGACGCAGAACCTTGTGGACAAGGTGCGCAAGGGCGTGAGCGAGGCCCAGCCCGGCGCCACCATCCTGAGCGCCGACGCCGTGGGCGCGTCGGTCTCGGCCGAATTGTTCCGCAACGGCCTGCTGGCACTCGGCATCTCGCTGCTGATGATCCTGGCCTATATCTGGTTCCGGTTCGAATGGGAGTTCGCGGTCAGCGCGGTGGCGACGCTGATCCTGGACCTGACCAAGACGATCGGCTTCCTGGTAATCACCCGCTTCGAGTTCGATCTCGTGATGGTGGCGGCGATCCTGACCATCCTCGGCTACTCCACCAACGACAAGGTGGTGGTCTACGACCGGGTGCGCGAGAACCTGCGCAAATACCGCTCCATGCCGCTGCGCGAGCTGATCGACCTGTCGATCAACGAGACGCTGAACCGGACGCTGGGCACGTCTTCGACCGTGTTCCTGGCCGCTCTCCCTCTGGCCCTGTTCGGCGGTCATACCCTGGCCGGCTTCGCCTGGGTGATGCTGTTCGGCATCGTGGTCGGCACCTCCTCCTCGATCTTCATCGCGGCGCCCATCCTGCTGCTTCTGGGCGAGAAGCGTCTGCGTCGCGACGCGCAGAAGCCGGCGGCGAGAGGCGACCGCAAGGACAAGGCGACGCCGGCTGCTTGAAATAGAAAGAAGTTCTTTCTTGAAAGAAAGAACCAAAGAACTTCTGCCCGTTTGATTCTGTGCATGCCTGCACATTTCGCATCAAACGGATAAAAGTCTTTTGCTTCTTTTTCTTCAGAAAAAGAAGACTTCACCCTACGGCCCCGCCGCGTCCTGACCCGGCGCGTCGGAGGCCGGAACGCCGGACAGATCCTGCTCGTCGGTGTAGCGCAGCAAGGCGCCCACCGCGGTCTGCGCCTGCTTCGTATGCGCGCTGCTGGGCTGGATGCTGGCTTCGGCCACGGCCAGCATGGCCGCGCGGTCGATGCCGATGAGCTGGGCGATCTCGGCCGGGCCGGCGCGACCGGATCGGGCATAGCCGACCGCCATGCCATGCGCGATCAGATAGCTGTCGATCAGCGCGCGCCTGGTGTCGATCGGTTTCGGCTGCGGCATCAGGCCGGTGGTGCAGGCGGACAGCAGCGCGGCGGCGGCGATCGGAACGAGGAAGCGGGGCAGACGGAACCGCCGAGCGAGAACGAGAGCCATGCCGGCCTTTCGGATCAAGAAGAAGCGGCGCGCCGGCGGCACGCCCGTCGCCCCGGCTTCGGTGCGCCGGGAACCCTGGAACAGTGCGGAACGCTTGTCACCCGTGCGAGATCAAGCGCGCGTCATGGAAGGTGAGGAAGTTGTCATGAGCCTGTTCGGGTCGATCGTGGACAAGATCGTCCACTATGCCGAGAGCGTGATTCCCGGCGCCTCCGCGGCGACGCAGGGTGGCGACGGCACCACCGGCGCCACGGCGGCGAGCCCGTCCGCGGCGCCCGCCCCGGCCAGCGCGCCCGCGAGCGGCGCGGCGTCGATCCAGTCCGTGGACGTGGGAGCGGTGCTGTCTGCCCTGTCGGAGAAGAAGGGCGGCGGCCTGAACTACCAGACCTCCATCGTCGATCTGCTGAAGCTGCTGGACCTCGATTCGAGCCTGGCGGCGCGCAAGCAGCTTGCCCAGGAGCTGAACGTGCACGCCGGCGAGGATGGCAGCGCGGAACAGAACATCGCCCTGCACAAGGCCGTCGTGGCGAAGCTGGCCGAGAATGGCGGCAAGGTGCCGGCCTCGATGCAGCACTGATACGGCGCGCACGAGCGAAACAAAAACCGCCGGGCGAGCGATCGTCCGGCGGTTCTCGTTCGGTCGTCTGCCCCGCGCGACTCCGGGATCAGGGCGCTGGCGACACCGGCGGGACAGGGCGCTCGCGAACCAGAGCGTCGCGGATCTCGGCAAGCAGGACCTCGCTCTTGGTCGGCTCGGGCGGAGCCGCCGGCTTGGCGTCCTCGCGCACATGCAGGCGGGTGAGCAGCTTCACCAGCCAGAAGATCACCAGCGCGACGATCAGGAACTGGATCACGGCGTTCAGGAAGACGCCGATATTGACCGTCGGCACACCGGCCTTCTGGGCCTCGGCGAGGGTCTGGAAATGCTGTCCGTTCGGCGCCTTGAGCTGAACGAAGATGTTCGAGAAATCGATACCGCCGACAAGAAGGCCGATCACGGGCGTGAAGATGTCCTTCACCAGACTCTGCACGATCCCGGTGAATGCCGCGCCGATGATGATACCGACCGCCAGATCGACCACATTGCCGCGCATGATGAAGGCGCGGAACTCGCCGACCCAGCCGGGCGCACGTACTGAAGGCGTTTTCATGATCCGCTCATCCCCATGATAAGATTGAGCCGACAGCACCATGTTTGGCGGCGCCAAACAACCTTTCTCCGGGATCCTCTTCAGGGTACGGCGGGAACGGATGCGAACCGCCGCCACGGCGAGAGCAGCTGATCCTGGGCCTGGACCACCATCGGCTCCCGGGCGCCCTGTTTCGCCGTGTGGTCGAGCACGCACCAGACCGCGCTGGCCGCGTGGTCGAGCGCCCGGGCCGGACCGTCGCTGCGCAGCAGACCCCAGAGGAACAAGGCCGACAGCAGATCGCCCGCGCCGTTGAAGGCGGCGGGGAGTTCCGGGGTGTAGAGAAGGTGGTCTCCCCGCGGTGTCGCCAGAAACAGCCCGACCGTGCCGGGCGGGCTGTTGTCGAGCACGACGCTGGTCACGAGGACCAGCCCGCCCGGGCGCATGCGCGCGCGCAGCCGTGCGGCATCGCGGGCCAGTGTCGCGAGGTCGCGCGCCTGGGGTTGCGCGTCGGGACCGTCGAGCAGGAAACCGAGTTCGAACATGTTGGGCAGGAGGATGTCGGCTTCAGGCACCGCCCGATGGCGCAGAGCCTCGGCGAGGGAGGGCGCGACATAGACCCCGGGACCGCGATCGCCGAGCACCGGATCGCAGCAGAACAGAAGGCCCGGATGCGCCTGCCGGGCGCGCGCGACGAGGCCGAGAACGGCATCGAGGCTGCCGGCATCGCCGAGATAGCCGGACAGGACGGCATCGAGTCCGGGCAGGATGCCACGCCGTTCGAGGCCGGCCAGAAGCTCGGCGACCGCGTCGCCCCCGGTGATCCGGCCGGCATGGTCGCCGTAGCCCGGGTGGTTGGAGAACTGGACCGTATTGACCGCGAATACCTCCGCGCCGAGTCGTTGCAACGGAAACAAGGCGGCCGCATTTCCGACATGGCCATATGCGACCCAGGACTGGACCGACAGGATATTCACGATCCGGGTCTCCGATGCTTGCATGGCATCCGACAGGAGGAACACGATGCTCAAACGCATGTCCACCAGCGGTTACGGTGTTGGCGGGGTCGCGCTGCTGACCCTGGCCCTCGCGGCGTCCGGCCCCGCCCGGGCGCAGAACGCCGGAGGCGCCGCGACGACCCCGGTCGGCGGTGCGGCGATGACCCCTGCCACCCACCCGCCGGCCGCGTCCGCTCCGGCCGCGGTCCAGCCCGCTGCGGTCCAGCCCGCGACGCCGAATGGCGCGGCGACCGAGCTCGACCAGGCCGCGCTGCAGGCGGCGCTCGGCAAGGAGAAGGCCGGGCGGATCGAGGCCCACATCACCCGCCTGCACAACGATCTCAAGATCACCGCGGCCCAGGAGCCGGCCTGGCAGCGTTTCGCCGGGACGATGCGCGCCAACGCCGTGCAGATGGATACCGCCTTCAGCCGCCGGCAGCAGAACTACGCGAGCATGAACGCCGTGCAGGATCTGCAGTCCTACGGCGAGGTCGAGCAGATCAATGCCCAGAACATCGCCCAGTTGCTGCCGCCCTTCGAGGCGCTCTATGGCGCCCTGTCGCCGCAGCAGCAGAAGGCGGCGGACGCGATCTTCGTCCGTCACATCGACAAGGCGGTGAAGAAGGTGAACTGACGCAAGCCGGGCGCGGGAAAGCTTGAGCTTGCACGCCCGACGCTCTATACGCGCCCGATTGCGTGCCCCGGTCGGTAACCGTGGCAGCCAACAGGACACGAGATCATCATGAAGCCCGGCATCCATCCGAACTACCACACCGTGAACGTCGTCATGACCGACGGCTCGCAGTTCACCACCCGCTCCTGCTACGGCAAGGAAGGCGACACGCTGCGTCTCGACGTCGATCCGAAGTCGCATCCGGCCTGGACCGGCGTGCAGCGCATGATGGACACCGGGGGCCAGGTCGCGAAGTTCAACAAGAAGTTCGCCGGTCTGGGCAACCGCACGAAGGGCTGAGTCCCTCCCCTCCGGTTGCAGAAATTTCGCAGCGCCGCCCCTTGATCCAGGGGGCGGCGCTGTCCATTTTGGCATGGCGGGCGATGCTCGGATGAGGTCGCCGGCGAAAAACACCGAATGGACCGGCCCCGCCGTACGGGGGGCCACGAAACCTTGCTCCTAGGAGGTTTACCATGCAGACCGACTTCGCTCCCCTGTTCCGCAACGCGATCGGCTTCGATCGTCTGGCGCGTCTGATCGACACCGCTCAGGCCGTTGGGACCACGAACGGTTCTTCCTTCCCGCCCTACAACATCGAGAAGACCGGCGAAGACAGCTATGTGCTGACTTTGGCGGTCGCCGGCTTCGGTCCGGACGACATCGAGATCCTGGTTCAGGACAACACGCTGCGCGTTTCCGGCCGTGCGTCGGGCCAGTCCGCCTCCGGCGAACTGCTCCACCGCGGCATCGCCACCCGAGCCTTCGATCGCCGTTTCGCCCTGGCTGACCACATCCAGGTGGAGGACGCCGATCTCGTGCACGGCCTGCTGCGCATCGCCGTGAAGCGCGTGGTGCCGGAAGCGTTGAAGCCGCGCCGGATCCCCATCGGCCAGGCTCCGAAGCAGATCGCCAATGATGGCGGCGCGCCGGCCGAGGATAGCCAGGCAGCCTGATCGGGCCGTTTCGCGAAACGGAAGGGGCCGGGAAACCGGCCCCTTTTTCGTGCGCGAGCATCGGGGTGCTGGGGTGCCCATGGCAACCGGCCTCGCGGAACATCGGCGGGAAACGGGCCGGCCGCCGGGGCGCTGTGTTGCATCATGCTGCCTGATCGGGCGTCCTCGGCCGCACGCATGGCTGAAAGGCTTGACCGGGTCCGCGCCGGAACCCCATATCCCCGCTACCTTTCAGAAGACCATCCGTCCGGCCGCAGGGCCGGACCGTCTCGCGCCCATAGGACCGTTGCCATGACCCTGCCCCTGATGCCCAAGGCCACCGCGGTCTGGATGATCGAGAAGACCGGGCTGACCTTCACCCAGATCGCCGAATTCTGCGGCATGCACCCGCTGGAAGTGCAGGCGATCGCGGATGGCGAAGTGGCCCAGGGCATCGTGGGATACGATCCGGTGGCGAACCACCAGGTGTCGGCCGAGGATATCGCCCGGGCGGAAAAGGACACCGAGGCAAGGCTGACCGTGCTGACGACGAAGAACCCGGTCGCCCGGCGCTCCAAGGGCGCGCGCTATACGCCCGTGGCGAAGCGGAACGATCGTCCGGACGCGATCGCCTTCGTTTTGAGGAACTATCCGCAGCTTAGCGAAGTGCAGATCATCAAGCTGCTGGGCACCACCAAGGACACCATCGCCAAGGTGCGCGACCGCCAGCACTGGAACAGCGCCAATATCAAGCCGCGCGACCCTGTCATTCTGGGCCTCTGCTCGCAGACGGATCTGAACGCGATGGTGAATGCCGCCAATGAGCGGCTGATCCGCGAGGGCCACAACGTGCCGCTGCCGCCGGCGCCGCACTCGGACGACGAGGCGGCATAACGACGGCGCTTGGCCCCGGGGCCCTCGCCCCGGAGCCGCGACGCGATCAGCTTTGTCGCAAACGCTCCAGTTCGCGTTTGACGCGGAGCTTCTCGAGCTTGATCTGGTTCAGCGTGGCCTGATTGGGCATGGGGCGCGTGTCTTCGTCGTGCAGACGGGCATCGAGCGAAGCGTGTCGTGTTTGCAGGCTATCGATCCGTGATTGCAGGCTCATGTGATGACTCCTGTTCGTGTGACGGAACAGTGACACGCTAGACCCGTCCCGCGCCGGCTGGCGAGTCTCAAATGCGCGGATGACGCAGGCGTAACCGGACGGACGTTCAGCGAACGGATGTGGAGCCCGATGCGGACGCGTGCTATGCGATTCCGATGCTGATCGACCGCGATACCCTGCTGCGCAGACTGCATGAACTTCGCAGCGAGCACCGCGATCTGGACACCGTGATCGGCCGGCTCGCGCCGCAGCCGATCGACCAGCTGCAGCTGCAGCGACTGAAGAAGCGCAAATTGCTGCTGAAGGACGAGATCGCCGTGCTGGAAAGCCGGCTGATCCCCGACAGCATCGCGTAAGGACCCAGCAATGAGCGATACCGAGCTCGACGCCGAGCCCGTTCTGCCCGAGACCGCGGAAACCGCGTCGCCCCTGGTCGGGCTGATCATGGGATCGCAGTCCGACTGGGCGACCATGAGCCATGCGGCGTCGCAACTCGAGACGCTGGGCATTCCCTACGAGACGCGCATCACCTCGGCGCATCGCACCCCGGACCGTTTGCGCGACTACGCCGACAGCGCCCAACGGCGCGGGCTTCGCGTGATCATCGCCGGCGCGGGCGGCGCCGCGCATCTGCCCGGCATGTGCGCGGCCTGGACCACCCTGCCCGTTCTGGGGGTTCCGGTGGAAAGCCATGCCCTTAAGGGGATGGATAGCCTGCTCTCCATCGTGCAGATGCCGGCGGGCATTCCTGTGGGGACGCTGGCGATCGGCCGCGCCGGTGCCGCGAACGCGGCGCTGCTGGCGGCATCGATCCTGTCGCTCGCCGACCCGGCCTTGCGCGCGCGTCTGGAAGCATGGCGCGCGTTGCAGACCGCCTCCGTGGCCGACGCGCCGTCGACCGACGCACCCGCCTCGTGAGCGAGGCGGCGCTCCCCTCTGGTGGGGTGATCGGGATCGTCGGCGGCGGCCAGCTCGGCCGGATGTCGGCCATGGCGGCGGCGCGGCTGGGCTTTCGCACCAACATCCTGACCGATGACGAAGGCGGCCCCGCGGCGCAGGTGGCAACGGCGACGACTCTGGGCGCGCATGACGATCCGGCCGCGCTGCGCCGCTTCGCCGAGGCGGTGGATGTGGTGACGTTCGAGTTCGAGAATGTCAGCGCCGACGGGCTGGAACTGCTGGCTTCGCTGCGCCCCGTGCGTCCGTCCGGAGCCGTTCTGCGCACCAGCCAGGACCGTCTGGCAGAGAAGGCGTTTCTGGAAGGCGCCGGCGTCCCTGTGGCGCCGTATCGCGCGGTGCACGATCGCGCGGAGCTGGACACGGCGGCTGACGCGCTTGGTTTCCCGTTCGTGCTGAAGACGACACGGCTGGGCTATGACGGCAAGGGCCAGCGCCTCCTGCGCGACGCCGGCGAGCTCGACGCGGCATTCGACGCGCTGGCGCCGCATCCGCTGGTGGCGGAAGGCTTCGTCGATTTCGACTGCGAGCTGAGCGTGATGGTGGCCCGCGGGCTGGACGGCACGGTGCGCTGCTTCGATCCGGTGCGGAACATCCATCGCCACCATATTCTCGACCTTACCCTGGCGCCGGCGCCGGTTGGCGAGGCTGCGTGCGACGAGGCCGTGGCGCTGGCGACTCGCGTGGCGGAATCGCTCGATCTGGTGGGGCTGATGGGGGTCGAGTTCTTTCTCGACCGCAAGGGACGGCTGCTGGTGAACGAGATCGCGCCGCGTCCGCATAATTCCGGGCACTGGACCATGGATGCCTGCCCCGTGGACCAGTTCGAGATGCATGTGCGCGCCGTGACCGGCCTGCCTCTGCCCCCGGCAATCCGCCATTCCGACGCGGTGATGCGCAATCTGGTCGGGCCGGAGGACATGGCGCTCTGGCCGCAGATCCTGGCGACGCCTGGCCTGCTGCCGCATCTCTACGGCAAGGCGGAAGCGCGCCCCGGCCGGAAGATGGGCCATGTGAACCGGCTGTTCCCGAAGGGCGGCTTGCCAGGGGCATTCGGGGTGCGAGATGCACTCGGCGTGCTGGCGCGAGCAGATGAGTAAGGGCTCCTTTTTCTGAAGAAAAAGAAGCAAAAGATTTCTGTCCGTCTGGTGCGCAGAATTGGCAACGCGCCGGGCCAAGAAAGAACAGCCTTTCTCTACCCGATCAACCTCTCCGCCCGGAAACTGATCCAGCGCCCGTTGCCGATGATCAGATGATCGCGCACGGAGACGCGCAGCACGGCGCAGGCGGCGACGACCTGTCTGGTCATCTCGAGATCCTCGCGCGACGGGGTCGGGTCGCCGCTCGGATGGTTGTGCACCAGCACCACGGCGGCGGCACGCAACTCGAGCGCGCGCCTGGCGACCTCACGCGGATAGACCGGGGTGTGGTTCACGGTGCCGCGCGCCTGCGCCTCGTCGGCGAGCAGGCGATCGCGATCGTCGAGAAACAGGATGCGGAACTGCTCGATGCGCTCCCGGGCGAGAACGGCGGTCAGATAGTCCATCAGGGCTGCCGGGTCGTTCAGCACCGGAGTTCCGTCCATGCGGGCGCGGGCCAGGCGCAAGGCCGCCTCGTGCAGAAGCTTGATGCCGGACAGGCAGTGCGGGCCGAACCCTTGCATGCCGCGAAGCTCCTGCAACGGCGCCGCGAGCAGGCCGGCAAAGGAGCCGAACCGGGCCAGAGCCTGTTCCGCGAGGCGACCGGTATCGCCGGCAGCCGGCATCAGCATCCGAAGGAAGCGGGCCAGCAGCGCCAGATCGGTTTCCGGCTCCGGAGGCGTGACGGCGGCGGGTGACAAGCCGGGAAGGCCGGCCTCGCGCAAACGGCGGTCCAGCGTGTCGAGCGCCGCGACCGCTTCCGGCGGCTGCGTTACTCTGGCCGAGAGACCCGCATCGGCGAAACCGCTCATGACGGCCTTCCTCCCCTCGACGCCCATGCTGCCTTGCGGCAAACACCGTCCTGTTGTCCGCCCGGCGTGCATGGACGGGGTGGAGCGGAGCGTCCATTCTCGACGGCGTGGCCCTCGCGGCCGTTCAGGAGTGTCGCGCCGAAACCTTGGCGGTTGGTGAAGCGGCCGATGGAGTTCGAATGCCTCACCCCGATGCGCCCGCTGTTCTGCTCGATCTCGACGGCACGCTGATCGCTTCCTACGACGGCATCGTCGCCGGGCTGCGGCGCGGCATGTCCGATCTGGGCCACGCTTTGCCGCCGGACGAGCGGCTCGAGTGGATGATCGGGCCGCCGCTGCACGACAGCGTGCTGAAACTGCTGCGCGATCGCGGCGACGACCGCGTCGATCTGGCCGTGGAGCGCTACCGGTACCATTACGAGATCGGCGGCGCCATGTTCGAAAGCCCGGCCTTTCCGGGCATCGAGACGGCGCTGGAGCAGCTTGCCGCCTCGGGCTACAGGCTGATCCTGGCAACCTCGAAGCCGCGCCACATGGCCGTGCAGATCCTGGAGCGGAAGAACTTCAGCCGGTTCTTCTCCGCCTTCTACGGCGCCAATCCGGACGACAGTGGCGCTGAGAAGCCGGACCTGATCGCGCGCCTGATCCGCGAGCAGCGCGTGGATCCCGCCCGCGCCGTGATGATCGGCGACCGGCGCTACGACATCAACGGCGCGCATGCCAATGGCGTGCGGGCGCTGGGGGTGCTTTGGGGCTATGGCGGACGTGCCGAGCTGGAGCAGGCCGGCGCGGACGCCCTGGTGGAACGGACGGACGAGCTGGTCGCCGCGATCGCGCAATCCCTCCATGCTACAGCAGACTCTTCTGCCGCAGACTGATCCAGTTCGCTCCGCCGACCAGCATGTGGTCGTGCAGCACGATATTCAGCGGCGCGATCGCCCGGCCGAGCGCGGTGGCCAGGGTGGCTTCCTTCCTGGGCAAAGCCTTGTCCAGCGGGCCCGGCGGCAGAACCCGCACGAGCACCAGGGCGGTGGCGTGCAGAAACAGCGCCCGCGCGGCCAGGGCGTGCGGCAGGTCCTCCGCCTCGCCGGCAAGCGGTTCGTCCGAGAGCAGGCGATTGCGGTTGTCGAGCAGCAGCATGCGGAGCTGGCCGGGCACGGCGCCCTGCAGGGCTGTGTCGAAATAGGCCAGCAGCCGGTCCCAGTTGTTGAGCACCGGACGGGCCCGATCCTCCGCAAGCGACAGGCGCGCAGCGGCTTCCCGGGGCATGCCGAGGACGGAGACGGCATCGGCACCGAGCCCGCCACGCACGGCCAGGGCGTCGGGAGGTGCGGACAGAACCGCGGCGAGATCGCCGAAGCGGTTGATCAGCTCCTTGGCGAGCGGCTTGGTGTCGCGCCGGGGAATGCCCAGGAACAGCAGCATTTCCAGGATCTCGTAATCGGCCAGCGCCGCCGCGCCGCGCGAAAGCAGCCGCTCGCGCATGCGGGCGCGATGGCCCTGCGGGCCCGTCGAGCTGAAAACCGGCTGAGGGGCCGTGGAAACCGGCAAGAGCACCACCGCATAAGATCGCTAACGGAACGTTAGATTGAATGGCGGCGGGAGGGAACACCTTATCCCGGCGGGGGCTGGCGGGGCGGATCGGATCGCGCTCCCGGCTGTCCCTCCGGCGCGCGAGCTTTATCCGCCCGAACGATACCGTTCAGCGGGAGGATGCTCTAGATTGCGACGCGCATGGACACCTATCTCGATCGGCTGAATCCCGAACAGCGGCTGGCGGTGGAAACCGTGGACGGACCGCTCCTGGTGCTGGCGGGCGCCGGCACCGGCAAGACCCGCGTTCTGACCACCCGCTTCGCGCATATCCTGCTCAGCGGCCGCGCGTCGCCGGGCCAGGTGCTGGCGGTGACCTTCACCAACAAGGCGGCGCGCGAAATGCGCGAGCGTGTTTCCGCGCTGCTGGGCCGCCCGGCGGAGGGATTGTGGCTGGGCACGTTCCACGCGCTCTGCGCGCGCATGCTGCGCCGTCACGCGGAATATGTCGGCCTGAGCTCCAACTTCACCATTCTGGACACGGACGATCAGCTTCGCCTGTTGAAGCAGGTGATGGAACTGCACCGGATCGACACCAAGCGCTGGCCGGCGCCGGGGCTGATGGGAGCGATCCAGCGCTGGAAGGATCGCGGGCTGACGCCGGAGCGTGTGACGCCCGCAGAGGACACGGAGTTCGCGGGCGGCAAGGCGCGCCTCGTCTACGGCGACTACCAGCGCCGCCTGGCGGAGCTGAACGCCGCCGATTTCGGCGATCTGATGCTCCACATGGTGGAGATCCTGCGCGCGCGCCCGGATGTTCTCGCGCAGTATCACCGCTTCTTTCGCTACATGCTGGTGGACGAATACCAGGACACCAACACGGTGCAGTATCTCTGGCTGCGTCTGCTGGCGCAGCGTCCGGACGGCAGCGCCAATATCTGCTGCGTCGGCGACGACGATCAGTCGATCTATTCCTGGCGCGGCGCGGAGGTGGAGAACATCCTGCGCTTCGAGAAGGATTTCCCCGGCGCCACGCTGGTGAAACTGGAAAGCAACTACCGCTCCACCGCGCCGATCCTGGCCGCCGCGTCCGGGCTGATCGCGCATAACGACGGGCGGCTCGGCAAGACCCTGCGCCCGGGCCGCAACGATGCCGAGGGCGAGAAGGTGATGATCGCCAGCGTGTGGGATTCCGACGAGGAAGCCCGCATGGTCGGCGAGCGCATCGAACAGTTGCAGCGCGAGAAGCAGTCTTTGTCGGAAATGGCGATCCTGGTGCGCGCCGGTTTCCAGACGCGGGCGTTCGAGGAGCGGCTGATCACGCTGGGCATTCCCTATCGCGTGGTCGGCGGCCTCCGGTTCTACGAGCGCCAGGAGATTCGCGACGCGATCGCCTATATGCGGGTGCTGAACCAGCCATCGGACGATCTCGCCTTCGAGCGGATCATCAACGTTCCCCGTCGCGGCGTCGGCGACGTCGCCTTGTCCGCACTCCATACGCTGGCGCGCGAGGAACGTATTCCGCTAACCATGGCGGTGCTGCGCAAGCTGCAGGACGGGTCCTTGAAAGGCCGCGTGCGCGAACAGCTCAACGCGCTGATGGAGACGCTGGCGCGCGGACGCGAGATGCTGTCGCGTTCGGCCGCGGAGGATCTCGGACCGGCGCATATCGGCGTGGTCGAGATGCTGCTCGAGGAGAGCGGCTATGTGGAGATGTGGAAGAAGGACAAATCGCCGGATGCGCCGACCCGTCTCGACAATCTGAAGGAGCTGGTGCGCGCCCTGGTGGATTTCGAAACCCTGGGCGGTTTTCTCGAACACGTCTCTCTGGTGATGGAGAACGACGAGAATGCCGGCGCCGAACGCGTGAACCTCATGACGCTGCACGGCGCCAAGGGGCTCGAATTCGACAGCGTTTTCCTGCCGGGCTGGGAAGAGGGCGTGTTTCCGTCGCAGCGCACGCTGGACGAAGGCGGCGAGAAGGGTCTGGAGGAGGAGCGCAGGCTGGCCTATGTCGGCATCACCCGCGCCCGCAAGCGCGCGCTGATCAGCCACGCCGCCAATCGCCGCATCTACGCCAACTGGCAGAGCTCGATTCCGAGCCGCTTCATCGACGAGTTGCCGCCGGAGCATGTGGAGCAGATGGGATCGGCGGCGCTGGCGCGGGAGCAGATGCGCAACGCGCCGCCCGTCTTCGGGGGCCAGTTCCCTCTCTCCGCGCGCAGGCCGCGTACGATCGAAGCCTGGGAGCAGCCGGCCAGACCGAAGCGGGAGGGCGGAATTGCGCCCGGCACGCGAGTATTCCATCAGAAATTCGGCTACGGAATCGTGGAAGGCGCGGAGGACGGCAAGCTGGACGTCCGGTTCGAGAAGGCGGGGTTCAAGCGCGTGCTGGATAATTTCGTGGAACCGGCCGGAGCGGTCTCGTGAACACCATGGCGAACAGCATCGTCCGCCGCCACGCCACGGCGCTGGAGACCATCCACGTCACCGTTCCGGACGAGGCTGTGGAAGCCTACGAGAACGCGCTGTCGAGCGTCTGCACCACAGTCGGCATCTTCGAGGCGGACGACACGCAGACCGTGTGGCGCATCGAGGGCGTGAAGGATGTCGGCACCGGCGAGGATGTTCTCGAAACCGCCCTCGCTCTGGCCGCGGCGGCGACCGGGATCGCGGCACCGCTGGAGCGCGCGCATACTGAGACCGAGGGCTGGCTCGCGCGCACTTACGAGAGCTTCCCCGAGCAGCAGGTCGGACGGCGCTTCGCCATTCGCGGCACCCATCTGGCCGAGACGAAAACCGGCCCCCGCATCACCCTGACACTGGACGCCGGCATCGCCTTCGGCTCGGGCGAGCATGGCTCCACGCGTGGCTGTCTGCGCGCGCTGGAACTGGTGGCGTATCGCAAGCCACGGCGGATTCTCGATCTGGGCACGGGGTCCGGCATCCTGGCGATGGCGGCAGCCAGCCTGTTGAACCGGCGGGTGCTGGCGGTCGACATCGAGCCCTGGTCCGTGCGCGTGGCCGCGCAGAACGCGGCGCTGAACGGTCTGCGCAACCAGCTCGACTGCCGCTACGGCAATGGCTGGCGTACCGCTGCAATCCGTCGCGGCGGGCCCTACGATCTTGTTTTCGCCAATATCCTGGCGCGGCCGCTCTGCAGCATGGCGAAGTCGCTCGCCGCCAAGCTGGCGCCGGGCGGCACCGTGATCCTAGCCGGTCTGCTCGACAGCCAAGCGCGGATGGTGCTGGCCGCGCATCGCAGGCAGGGCCTGGTTCTCGAGCGCAAGCTGGTGGAAGGCTACTGGGCCACCCTGATCCTGCGCCGGCCGGTTCGATGACAAAGGGTGTGGGCATGACGGTACGGGATGCGACGGAGGCGGATCTGCCGGCGATCGTCGCGATCACCAATCACGAGATCCGGACTGGCCTGGCCTTGTGGAACGATACGCCCGTGACGCTGGAAAACCGCGCCGCATGGCTCGCCGAGCGTCGAGCGGCGGGATATCCGGTCCTGGTCGCGGAAACAGAGGGCAAGGTGGCCGGGTTCGGTTCCTACGGCCCGTTCCGGCCGCAGGAAGGTTATCGGCACACGGTCGAGCACTCCGTCTATGTGGATCAGGCGTTCCGACGGCGCGGCTTCGGCGATGCGCTGCTCGCCGCGCTGGTCGCGCATGCCGGAGCGTCGGGGATGCACGCGATGGTCGGCGCGGTCGGCGCGGCCAATGCGGGCTCCATCGCCCTGCACCTGCGTCATGGCTTCGCCGCCACTGCCAGCCTGCCGCAGGTGGGACGCAAATTTGATCTCTGGCACGATCTGGTCTTCATGCATCGCCTGCTGGGCTGAGAACGAACGGGTATTCGCCATGATGCACGGCGCCGAGAAACTAGCCGCACTGCGCGCGGTTCTTGCCGGGGACGAGCTGGACGGGTTCGTGCTGCCGCGCGGGGACGAGCATCTGGGCGAGTATGTCGCCCCTTATGCCGAGCGTCTGGCCTGGCTCACCGGATTCACCGGCAGTGCCGGCATGGTGGTGGTCCTGAGCGACAGGGCCGCTGTGTTCTCCGACGGCCGCTACGTGTTGCAACTCGCCGCGCAGACCGATCCCGCCTGCTTCGAGCGGGAGCATATCACCGAAACCCCACCGGAAGACTGGCTGGCGGCGGCCCTGCGCGGCGGCGAGGGCGAGAAGCGGATCGGCTACGATCCCTGGCTGCTCAGCCAGGACGTCCTGGCCCGGTTCAACAAACACGGCTTCCGCATGGTGCCGGTGGCGCGCAACCCGGTCGACGCGATCTGGCACGACCGCCCTGCCCCACCCTTGCTTCCCGCCGTGCCGCATCCGATGGAATTCGCCGGTCGGGAGAGCAGCGAAAAACGGCAGGAGATCGCGGCGATCCTGCGCGCGGCCGGGCAGGATGCGGCGGTGCTGACCGACCCCGCATCGGTGAACTGGCTGTTCAACATTCGCGGCCGGGACGTCGGCTTCACCCCGTTCGCGCTGGGCTTCGCCGTGCTGGAATCCGACGGCTCGGCCATCCTGTTCATGGCGCCCGAGAAGATCGACGACGCCCTGCTCGCGTGGCTCGGCGACGGCGTCTCGGTGCGGCCGCCGGACGCGCTGGCGTCCGTGCTGGCGGGATACGCGGGCAGGGTCGTACGCATCGACCCGTCCGCGAGCGCGGTGTGGTTCGCGCAGACATTGCGCGAGGCCGGCGCCACCGTGTCGCCCGGCGCCGATCCTTGCGCGCTGCCCAAAGCGCGCAAGAACGCGGCCGAGCAGGCGGGATTCCGGCGCGCGCACGCGCTGGACGCGATGGCGCTGTGCGGCTTTCTTCAGTTCGTCGCGGAGCACGGCGTCGGCCTGACCGAAACCGAGCTGTCGCAGCACCTGGACAGGTTCCGCGCCCGCTCGGCGGAGTATCGGGGAGAAAGCTTCCCGGCGATTTCCGGCACCGGTCCGAACGGCGCCATCATCCACTATCGTGCTGACCCGGCCACGGCGCGCCGGCTCGGGCCGGACGAGGTCTATCTGATCGACAGCGGCGGCCAATACGCTTCCGGCACCACGGATGTCACGCGCACGCTCTGGAGCGGGCCAGGACCGGCACCGGCAGAGCTGCGAGAACGCGTCACGCGCGTGCTGAAGGGTCATATCGCCCTGAGCCGGGCGCGCTTTCCGCAAGGCGTGCATGGCGGACGGCTCGACGCTCTGGCGCGCACAGCGCTCTGGCAGGCCGGGCTCGACTACGACCATGGCACGGGGCACGGGGTCGGCTCGTGCCTGTCGGTGCACGAAGGCCCGTGCGGGATCTCGCCTGCGGCAAGGCCGGTGCCGATCGAGGCCGGCATGGTCCTGTCGAACGAGCCCGGCTTCTATGCGGCCGGCGCCTATGGCATCAGGCTGGAAAATCTCGTGCTGGTCGTGCCGCAGCCGGTCGGGCAAAGCAAACCGTTTCTGGGCTTCGAGCCGCTCACCCTGGTGCCGTTCGATCGGGCGCTGTTCGACGTGGCGCTGCTCGACGAGACCGAGCGCGACTGGATCGACAGCTATCACCGGCTTGTGCTCGAGCGGATCGGACCGCTCGTGGACGACGCCAACCGACCCTGGCTGGAAGCGGCATGCGCCCCGCTCGAGCTGAACGACCCCGTCTGAAGGAGTTTCCACCGATGGCAGACAAGATTCCGGCCACCCTGATCCCCGGCGACGGCATCGGTCCCGAGATCGCCGACGCGGTCGTGGCGGTGCTGGACGGTCTCGGCGCGCCGTTCGCGTGGGAGAACCAGCTGGCCGGCATGGCCGCCGTGGCCGATTCCGGCGATCCGCTGCCGCTGCAGACCATCGAGAGCATCCGCCGCACGGGATTGGCGCTGAAGGGCCCGCTCACCACGCCTGTCGGCGGCGGGTTCAAGTCGATCAACGTGACGCTGCGGCAGGAATTCGAGCTGTTCGCCAATCTGCGCCCCGCGCGGACGCTGATCCCGGGCGGACGTTTCGACAGGATCGACATCGTATTGGTGCGCGAGAACCTGGAAGGGTTCTACGCGGCGATGGAGAACTGGCTGCCGATCAATCACGATCCGAAAGCGGTCGCGATGTCGACCGGCTTCAACACGCGCGCCGAATGCGCGCGGATCGTGCGCTACGCCTTCGAGCATGCGGTGAAGAACGGCCGCAAGCGCGTCACGGTGGTGCACAAGGCCAACATCCTGAAGGCGCTCACCGGCTTGTTCCTGGAGGAAGGCCGCAAGGTCGCCAAGGAATACGAAGGCCGGGTCGAGATGAACGACCGCATTGTCGATGCCTGCGCCATGCAGCTTGTGCTGGATCCGTGGCAGTACGACGTGATCGTCACCACCAACCTGTTCGGCGACATTCTGTCGGACCTGATCGCCGGTCTCGTGGGTGGCCTCGGCATGGCGCCGGGCGCCAATATCGGCGAGAACGCGGCCATCTTTGAGGCTGTGCACGGCTCGGCGCCGGATATCGCCGGCAAGGGCGTTGCCAACCCCCTGGCGATGCTGCTCTCGACCGAACTGATGCTGCGCCATGTCGGCCGCATCGATCTTGCCGAGCGTCTGACCAAGGCGATCGACACCGTTCTGGCCAACGGCCTGCGTACGCGCGATCTGGGCGGCACCGCCGGAACACGCGACGTGGCGGACGCGATCCTGCAACAGCTGCGCTGATGGCGACGGAGAAGCCCAAGGTACCCGCCCCGGACGTGCTCCGGGCGGAGATCCTTCGTCAGACGGCGGGTCGTGGGGCCGACAAGTCGATCTGCCCCAGCGAAGTCGCCCGGAATTATGGGGAAGACTGGCAGCGGCTGATGACGCCGGTGCGCAACGCGGCGCGCGCGCTGGCTAAGGAAGGCGTGATCGACATTCTCCGGAAGGGAAAGCCGATCGAGCCGGACGAGATGCGCGGCGTCATACGCCTGCGCATCCGCCGGACGGACGGCTCAGCGGCCGAAGAAACCTGAGATCGCGGCGGCGAGCAAACCGGCGCGTGGGGTGACCAGCGCGTCGTTCTTGTGCCGCAGCTCGGTGGTCAGGATGCAAATGGATGTGGCGCTGAGCAGGGCTGCGCCGGCCTTCTTGGTGGCGCGCGTGGTCAGCAAAGCCGCGCCGAGCAATTCCGCGCTGCCGATCGTCTGCATGTCGCGCCGAGTCCAGCCCCAGGACTTAAACAGGGCTTCCTCGGATTTGGCTGGCACCAGTTTGGCGATGCCGGCGGACGCGAAGGTGACCGCGACGGCGATGTCCCACAGGGAGGGCCGGGCGTGACGGATGGAGGCGGACATGCTGAACTCCCTTATCGCTGATCCCCTCCCAACAGATGCCGCCCGCGCGAGTTGCCCGCGCATCGTTCCAGCCCGACGGAGACCGTCATGGATCACCTGTTCTCCATCATCGCCGGGCTGGTCGTTTCGCTGCTGGGCCTGATCGGCGCGGCGATCGGGGTGATCGAGGGCGCGGCCCGGCATGGCCTGGCCGCCCTCGGCATCAGCGGCGAGGCGCAGACGCTTTTGCTGCTGCTTCTTCTGCTGCTGCTGATCGTCGCGGCGTTCAGGGTGTTCGGCCGTGTCCTGGCGATCCTGATCGCGCTCGCCCTGCTGATCCTGCTGCTGCATGCGGTGATCGCCCCTGCGGGCGGGGTGCACGTCTAAGGTTCAAATAAGACGGAAATGTAATTTTTCGTTGGTTGCGACACATTGCCGATGCCGGTCTAAGGGATCGTTCCGGCTCCGCCGGCCCGTTTGGGAGCATCACCTTTGTCGGCTCATTCCATGACGCATCGTTTCCGCCTCCTTCTCGGGGCGGCCTGTCTCGCGGTTCCTCTGTCCCTGTCCGCCTCCGGTTTCGCCGCCGATCCGCACGACAAGCCGGCACCGGCCAAGCCCGACATGCATGGCGATGCCGTGACCAGCGACGGCACCGTGACCATTGGCGGCGTGCCGGTCGGCTATCAGGCTGTGGTGGGCACGCTGGTGGTGCATCCGAAGGGCTGGGACGATTCCGGATCTTCCAGCGACGCGCCGGCGCAGCCCGCGGTGGAACCGGGCAACGCTTCGGACAACAAGAGCGCGGGCGGCGGTGGCCACGACAAGGACGCGGAAGCGAAAATGTCGTTCGTGGCCTATTTCAAGCATGGCGTCGCGCCGGGCTCGCGGCCGATCACCTTCCTTTATAATGGTGGCCCCGGCTCCTCGACCGTCTGGCTGCATATGGGCGCGTTCGGGCCGAAACGTGTGGTGACCGCCAATGCGGCCGTGACGCCGCCGGCGCCGTTCGAGCTGGTGAACAACAACGAGAGCCTACTGGACGCCAGCGATCTCGTCTTCATCGACGCGCCGGGCACCGGCTTCGGCCGTCTCGAAGGCAAGGACAAGGAGAAAGCGTTCTGGGGCACCGATCAGGATGCCTATGCGTTCTCGCAGTTCATCGTCTCGTTCCTGACCAAGTACAATCGCTGGAACTCGCCGAAATTCCTGATGGGCGAGAGCTACGGCACCATGCGGTCGGCGGTTCTCTCCAACATGCTCGAGCAGAACGAGGGAGTCGGGCTGAACGGCGTGATCCTGCTGTCGCAGATCTTCGACTATGCCAATTCGGTCGACACGTCGAAGAGCTTCCCGGGCGAGGACATGTCCTATGTTCTGGCGCTGCCGAGCTACGCCGCCACCGCCTGGTATCATCACAAGCTGCCGAACCAGCCGGCCGATCTGCCCAGCTTCCTGAAGGAAGTGGAGCAATTCGCCACCACGGACTACCTGACTGCCCTCGCGCAGGGTTCGGCCCTGGACGACGCCAGGCGCGACGAGATCGCCAACAAGCTGCACGCCTATACCGGTCTGCCGGTCGACTACATCAAGCGCGCCGATCTTCGGATCGAGGGCGACGAGTTCGCGCATGAACTGCTGATCGATCAGGGCGACATCACCGGGCGTCTCGATTCCCGCTATCAGGGCCCGAGCATGAACCCGCTGGACAGCGGCGCTTCGTATGATCCGCTCGATGCCGGCATCGATGCCGCTTTCACCGCGGGCTTCAACGACTATGTGCGCAACACGCTGCACTACAACACCAACCTGAAGTACAAGACCGAGATCGACGTCTTCAAGGATTGGGACAACAAGCATCAGCCGCCGGGCGAGTCGTCGCCGGAGCCGGCCCTGCCGAACGTGCTGCAGGACATGGCGACGGCGATGAAGTTCAATCCGACGCTAAAGGTGCAGTTGAACGCCGGCTATTTCGACCTCGGCACGCCGTTCTACGAAGGCATCTACGAGATGCAGCACCTGCCGATGCCGCGCCGACTGGAGAGCAATATCGAGTTCCACCAGTATACGTCGGGGCACATGGTCTATCTGAACGACGCGGCGCGGAAGCAGCTGCACGACAACGTCGCCAACTTCATCCGCGCCAACGACCACGAACCGGCCGCATCCGACAAGACGCATTGAGAGGACGACGCCGGCGCTGTCAGGGCGGCGTCGGCGGCTTGTTCTCCAATATGTCGAGATTGCTGAAATCGGCGGGCAGTTTCGTGTTTTCCCGGTGCATGAGGCAATCATGCACCAGCCTGCCGCACACGCTGTCCGGGTCTGTAGGCGTCACGACCGATCCGGCGAAATGCACCGACATGGCGATGCCGCGATCGAACCGGATCGCGGCATGGCACAAACCGGGCCGGCCGAGCTTCAACGCATAGATACCCAACTCGAGATCGACGTCCGTGCCGCTCTGCGCGTAGTCCCATTGCAGCACGGACTGGTCGCGGCTGAGATACTGTTTCTCCGCCGGCACGCCCATGCAGGCGATCAGATCCGGTTCGGTCGCCCCGGGCAGGACGCTGCGCGCACGCCAGGCCTGCAGGCTTCCGCAGCCGGAGAGAGACAGCAGCACCGCCATCGACGCGGCCCGATATCGCTTCATGCCGAGCGCGCCGCCTGCAGCTCCTGCGCAACCACGTCGAAGCTTTCGTGCATCGGCGAATGACCCCGCGTATCGAGCCAGTCGCGGGACAGAAGTCCGTAGGACTCATCGCAATAATTGCGAAAGAAACCCCAGTCCATCCGCTTCCGCTCGCCCCAGCTGTTGAGATACAGCCAGTCGGCATCGTAGCCATGCAGGAACACAGCATGGCCGCCGACGGAGGGCGGCCTGGACGCCTGGGCACACCAATCCGTGCCCTGGACAAGGGCATAGTCCGGCAAGGCGAGGCCGATATAGAGGCCGCCCAGCATGGCGATGGCGCGCCGGACCGAATCCGGATGGGTGTAGTCCACCGTGCCGTAGGCGGTCAGCACGTCCGGCGCCTGACGCCCGATCGCGTAGCCGTCCTGGCACCAGCGATCGAGCACGTCGAGTTCAACCGCACCCTGATCGGTAGCCGGACGGGTGGGATCGTAGCCATTGGCCTCATAGATCCCGACCACCTGCTCGTCCGACAGCTCGATCTCGCCGCCGCGGCCGCCGGTCATGACCCGAATGGCACTGGCGACACTGACCGCGGTGCAGTCGCCGAGGCCCGGAATGGTCTGGTCATGGCCGCCAAGCTGGTCGCCGTTGCGCCACAGCTTCCATCCGGAAAACAGCGCGCCGTGGTCGCAAGACGCGGGCGGCGCTGGTAGCTGCGCGCTCAGCATGACGCCGAGCTTCGGCGTGCGGATGTCGATACGGGCCGGTTTGCGGCCAAGCTTCAGGGAACGGTTCGGTTCGATCAAACGGCGCTGTCCTCCGGGAGGGAAACGAAAAGGCCGGTTCACCCGCCCTGGGCGATGCGCAACGCCTCGGTCTCGGTCATGCGCACGCCGGGCATGGCGGTCGTCGATACGGGCAGACCCGCGGCGCTCTGCACCAGCGGTACCAGCGTGGTGGCCGCGGAAATCAGCAGCGCAAGCCGCGATGTCGCCGTGCTGCCGGGCGCCAGCTTGCTCAGCAACGACAAAACTGTCTGAAAATCGGCAAGCAGGCTCGCTGCCAGCGTCTGCACGCGCGCAACGTCGATGCTGACCGAAATGCTGCTGCCAGCCAGCGTCTTCAGTTCGGTCATGGCGGCCCCGGCGGCGGCGAGGGCCGTTTCAGCAGCCGCGAAATTCGCCCCGAGCATCGCCGCGATACCGGGAATCAAAAGCGCCGTGTTGAGCGCGGTGAGAATCGCCTGCCCGTCCGTCAGCATCCTGTTCAGATCGAGCGTCGCAGTGATCACAGTGCCGCCATGGGTCACGGTGCAAGCGCCTGCGCCCAGGGCTGCCCCGCCCAGGAGAAGGCCGCGCAGCAGAGCGCGACGCGACGATGACGCGGTCAGAACGTCACGGATCTTCATGCGGCAGCTCCAACCGGCTTCAGAATGGCAACCGCGTCTTCCGCAACGGCGGCGATATCCGTCGATTTGCGCGTCACCGCGGCATGGGCGATCGCGTTGGACAGGACGCCGACACGGATCGCATCCGTGGTGTTGTCCGGCCACAGCTTGGGCAGGCTCGCCGCGATCAGCGTCGCGGCAATGCCTTCCGCCGCCGCGAACGGATGGGCAAAAGCCAGCACCACGCCGCCGATCAACAGACTCAGCCCCTGCTGCGTGGAAGGCTGCTTCGACCAGTCGAGCAGATGCCGGACGGCCATGCTCCAGCTCGAAGGGGCGACGGAAACGGATTCGGTCATGCGGGCTCCAGGGTATGGGCGGCGAGTTCGGCCTGGTTGAGTTGGTCGGTGGCATCATCGGTCGCGGGCGTCCGGTTCACCCGCCAGAAGGAATGCCAGTTGTCGGAAACCACGTGCCGGGCGGGCGGGCGGGCCCAGTAGGCAGGCTTCGCCATGCTCAGCGCGTAATAGCTGTCTGCGTCGCCGGTGCGATCCGGCAGCGTCCCAGCCAGCGCCGCGTCGGCGATGCTGAGCGCGAGTTCCCAGCTGGCCTGATCACGCATGGACGCGGACAGGATCGCGCTTCTGTTGCAGTCGCCCCAGCAGGAAAACTGGTGCGGCGCCAGACAAACGGCGAGCGGGGTGTTTTCCCACCCGTCGCGCCAGCGGCACATCACCACGGAGAGGACGTTCTCCATCCCCGTCCGGCCCCCGCCGCGGCATTCCCCGTAAGCAGTGCCGGCCAGCACAAGCCGGGGCGAACTCATGTCGAAACTCATCCGCAAACACTCCGAACATGAAAAAGGCCGCCCGGAGGGGCGGCCTTTCAGAGCATCATCCGTTCGAACGAAGTCGCTCGGCCGGATCACGATGCTTGCCAAAACGAGGACGGGGAGCAGGGACCGAACCGCGCTCCGACGACAGACGATACGGGAACGGAATGGTCCAATCGCCTCCGAACCGTCATCCGCCGTATAATGACACTATGCCTGTCCCCAATGGGTCCAGCCACCGATTTGCGGCGGAACCGTCCCGCTCGTTGAGACGCCGCTTTCAGAACCGCAGATGCACGCGCAGCAGCACGTCGCGTTGGACCACATCCCGGCGCGCGAACGAACTCTGGAAACCAAGATCGACACCGTTCCCGCGGGTGGAAGACAAAGACAATCCCCCGCCAGCCACGCCGAACGTTTCGCCATAGCCGGGCAGAGCGGTTCGGATCGGCAAACCGGCCGACACGAAGCTGGTGTCGAGCGTCCGGCTCCCGTCGAGAAATTCGCGCGCGGCGGCGATGCCGGCATAGGGCATGAGAGTTCCCAGAGGCACGCGGAACCGCGCATCCGCCTCCAGACCGGCGCGACCGAGGACGCTGTCCAGGCTCTGGCGGCCGACATGCTGCACCAGGACCGGCTCGCCGGTTTCGGTGTATCCGTCGAGGGAGGCATGGGTGTAGGCGAAGCGGGCCACCGGCCCGATCCGGAACCGGCCGGATTGCAGGCGATAGCCGAGTGCCGCGGCCACACTCCCCGCTTCGCCATCCGGCGCGCCGTCGATCCGCTCGCCGGCGAGCAATCCGGTTCGGCTGCCCTGGGCCCCGCGCAGCGCCGTGTAGCTGCCGGCGAGACCGGCAAAGAGACCGCCGCGCTCGATGCGGGCGAAGCTGCCGATGTGATAGGCGTCGGTGCGCAAACTGGCGGCATCGTCGCGACCGAACGCATCGGTCGCGCCGGCATCGGCCCGGCTATAGCCCACAGCCACGCCGATTTCGGCATACGGGGCCAGCCACACCGAAAAGCCCGCGCTGGTCGACAGGATATCGTCGCCGAAGGAATCCTGCTGGCCTTGCGCATCGAACCGGCCGGATTGGTGGTCCGCCTGCAGGAACACCGAGACGCGTCCGTCGCCGATCGGCACGGCGCCATCGCCCGCCCCCTGTCGGATCAGCCTTTCGCTGAAACCGCGGGCGGTCTCGAGTGCGACCTGACCCTGCATGCCGATCGCGTCCGCCGCGCCGAGCTGGTTCGCCACCGCCGCGGCGATGATCTGATGCACGGCCGTGTTCGGATGCACCGTGTCCCAGAACAAGGTCCGGTTTTGCGTCGCGACGTCGGCCCCCACGCAGGATGGCTCCGCCGTGCAGGCATGCGTCACGTCGGAAAGCCCGAACCGGGACGGGTCTGCCACCGCCTCGTGCAGCAGTCCGTTCAGGTCGACCAGGTAGACGTTGCGCCCATTGCCGGCGAGCGGCCGAAGCAGCGACGGCAAGGCAGAGTCGGTGCCGGCGGACAAGGCCGTCGCCGTGGCGTTGCCGAGATAACGCGGCGTCAGGCCCAGATCGGGCACGTTCAGCACCACCAGCGTGCGGGCACCGAGATTCGTCAGGCGACTGGCATCCGAAACGATGTCTCCGGTCACGCGTGCGTTCTGCGCCGCCACGTTGATCGCGCCGCCGTTGGCGCCCGCCAGAACGCCGAAATAATCGTTGGCGCCGGCCAGCAGCAGCACCGTGTCGTGAGCGCCAAACCGGCTCCCGGATGCGGCGAAATTGGCGATCTCCGTTGCGGTGCCGGGCAGGAAGCCGCCAACCAGATTTCCCGTTCCCGCGAACGCCCCGCCGACCGCCCTGTCATTGCTGGGCACGAAGCCCTGTCCCAGCAATCCGGGCAGATACTCCACATAGACCGGGCCATTCGAGAACCGGGCGCCGTCATAACCGGGCCCGTTGCTGTATCCGGGCAGGATGCGGGCGATGTTGCCGTTGTCGGACAGGCTGTCGCCGAACGCCCAGACCGATCCGGGCGTCGCCAGGGCGGCGTGCGGCGACGCTCCGATTGCCACGAGGCAGAACGCGCCGGCACGGCACGCGAACAGAATCCGTTTCTTCATCACGACGGTTCTCCCGCGCCCATCCAACGCTCTTGGGAACCGCTCCGCAACGATCGCGCCGGCCGATCCGGGTCGCCGCTCGCGAAAAAGTCCGAGAAATGCCACAGTCCCGCGGCATTCGCGGGTGTTATGGACGGCGGCGGTCACGCGTGATGCGTGCAAACAGGACGTGTGGCCGTCACGCTCGCGGGCAGGCACCTTGTGCCATCCCGTGCGTTCATATGTCGGGAAACCCGGCGCGGTGGTAGCGGCGGACGGATTTGAACCGCCGACCAAGGGATTATGATTCCCCTGCTCTACCGCTGAGCTACGCCGCCATCGCGCCGGGAGCGGTCAGATACCCAGCCGGCGTGGGCAAGTCAACGCCCGCGCGCGTGCTCTTCCGGCCTTGAGACGTCCGACACCGATCCGAGGGTTCATGCGCAAGGATTTTCTGCACTATCTGAGTTTGGTTCACGGCTGGCTGGACTGGGCGCCGGCGCCGCTCGCGTCCCTGCTGGTGATGCTGCTGGCGGGGCTTGGGGCGCTTCTGGCCAGCAACCTCATCGTCGATCTGTTCCTGCGCATCCCGAATCCGCGTCAGGCCTTCTTCCGCTCGTTCCTCAAGGAAATCAGGCGCCCCGCCCGCCTGTTCGTGGTCGTGGTGGCGATGGGCGCCGCCCTGCCGGCAGCCGGACTGTCCTATCGCGCGCTGGCCAATGTCGGACAGGGGTTGCTGGTCGCGTTCATCCTGCTGCTCGGCTGGGTCGCATCCGCGCTGATACGCGTGTCCGCCGAACTGTATCTCGCCCGCTTCAAGACCGGCGAGGAGGACAATCTCAACGCCCGCAAGCATGTCACGCAGGTGCGAATCCTCAAGCGCGCGGCCGATCTGTTGCTGGTCGTGATCACCGTATCCGCGGCGCTGATGACGTTCGAGCCGGTGCGTCAGTATGGGCTCAGCCTGTTCGCCTCGGCCGGCGCCGCCTCGCTGGTGGTCGGCCTCGCCGCGCGGCCGCTGCTCACGAACCTGATCGCAGGCGTGCAGATCGCCATGACGCAGCCGATCCGGATCGACGACGCGGTGATCGTGGAAGGCGAATGGGGCTGGATCGAGGAGATCACCTCGACCTACGTGGTGGTGCGTCTCTGGGACTGGCGCCGGATGATCCTGCCGATCGCCTATTTCCTGGAAAAACCGTTCCAGAACTGGACCCATCAATCGGCGTCGCTGATCGGCAGCGTGTATTTCTATCTGGACTACGCGGTGCCGGTGGAGCCGATGCGCGCAGTCCTGGAAGAGATTGTCCGGCAGACGCCGCTCTGGGACGGCAAGGTCGTTAACCTTCAAGTCAGCGACGTAAAGGACCACACGATCGAAATCCGCATGCTGATGAGCGCCCGGAACGCGCCGCAGACCTGGGACCTGCGGTGCTTCGTGCGCGAGCGCATTCTGACCTGGCTGCAGCAGAACGCGCCGGAGGCGCTGCCCAGGGCCAGAGTGCGCTTCGATCCCCCCGAACGCTCGGGAGGACCGGAACCGGTTCAGGCGTCGGCGGGCGACAGATCAGGCTGAGCGTCCGCCTCGTGCGCGACCGGCGCTGCCTGCTGCGCGCCGGCATCGCCGGACGGCTCGTCCTGCCCGGAGCGCTCGCCCTGCTCGCCCTCGAGGTTCTGGCGATTGCGCTGGTGATGCGCCTGCTGGGCGGCCTGGTTCTGCTGCGCCGCCTGGGCGATGGCATTCAGGATGCGGAAATAATGTTCGGCATGCTGAAAATAGCCTTCCGCCATCACACGGTCGCCGGAACTGGTCGCATCGCGACCGAGCTGGAGGTATTTCTCGAAAAGCTGCTGCGCCGTTCCGCGGATGCGCAGATCGGGACCGTTGCTGTCGAAGACATGATTGCGGTTGAGGGGGATCTGGCCGTTATTGTGCCGGATCGGCGAACCGCCGCCGCCACCGCCGCCCTGACGATGGTTGCGGCCACGCATACGTTTCATGTTCATCAGCTTATCGCAGCGCTTTCCTGTGGATGCCGGACGGGTTCTGGTCGGTCATGGTGGATTGCACGCCGGACGAACCCGGCATCATGATCCTGGGGTCTCGACCGTGTCTCTCGGTCGGCCGGACCGGCCTCTCGAACCGAACTCCGGCCATCGCCGGGCGGCGCGGAAGCCGCTGGTTCGATGGACTGTTCCGGATGCTACCCTTCCGGGCGGATTTCACCAAACGATATTTGCGGCTTACGCCTTCTCCCGCCATCCGAGCGTGATGGCGCGATCCACCCCGCCAAGATCGGCCCGGACCGCCCGAACATCGAGACCCGCCTCCGTCGCCAGGGACGCGATCGCCGGCGCCTGGCCAATGCCGAACTCGAACACAGCCAGGCCGTTCGGCGCCAGGAGACGATGCAAAGCCGGCACGAGCGCCCGATAGGCGGTCAAACCATCCCCACCCCCGTCCAGGGCCCGCGCCGGCTCGAACAACCGCACCTCCGGCATCAGCGACGGGAGGTCAGCTTCGGGAATATAGGGCGGGTTGGACAGGACCAGATCCGCCGTCATGTCGATCGCCGCATCCCAGCTTCCGCAAAGAAACGCCGCGCGCTCGCCGAGCCCGTTCGACGCGGCGTTTCGGCGTGCCAGCGCGGCCGCGCCGGGCGACAGGTCGATGCCGAAGCCCGTCGCCGCTGGATATTCGCTGAGCACCGCCAGCAGCAGACAGCCTGTACCCGTGCCGAAATCCAGCACGCGCAGGGGACGGGACCGGTCGGGAATTGCCGCCAGCACAGCCTCGATCACCGCCTCGCTATCGGCGCGTGGAATCAGCGTCTCCTCCGAGACCGCCAGATCGAGGGACCAGAAGCCGCAGGAGCCGAGCAGAAACGCCATCGGCTCGCGCTGGCAGCGCCGCGCCAGGAGCGCCTCGAACCGGTCAGATTCCGCCAATGCCTCGCGACCGAGCCGAATCAGCCCGGCCATGTCGGTGCCAAGGGCCTGCGCCAGAAGCAGGCGCGCTTCCCGGCCCGGCTGCTCGATCCCTGCGGCGTCCAGGCGTTGAGTCGCCTCCGCCAGAAGACGTCCGATGCTGATCCGTGTCATGCTGGCGCACCATGCCGCTCAGAACACGCCTCGCCGCCACCGCCCTGTTTCTGCTCGCGACGCCGCTTGGGGCCCACGCCGCAAGTTTTACGGTCGTGGACGACAAGGCGGCCGAGGAAATCGCCGAAACCACGCGGCTCTACATCGACGGCAAGCTCGCCGCCCAATTCCGGCTCGACGACGTGCATACCCACAAGGAGATCCGCGTGGACGCGCCCGACCGGCCGGGCCAGACCGCCCATGACTACGCCTTGTGCGGCCAGATCAGCTATGTCGCGGCCGACGGTGCGCGTCAGACGCGGCAGGTCAGCGGCGGCGGCACGTTGCCTGCACCGGACGGGATGCGGTTCATCGCCGTGGGCGCGGCGGATTTCACCCTGTTCTTCCTGGTCGACCCTGCCGACCGCATGGCCTCGCGCCCGAAGCCGGGCCCGTCGCCCTTCTGCGAGGCGCCGATCTCCTAGAGAAAGGACGCGACCGCTCATTCCTCCTGCGCCAGCAGGGTCGCCTGCTCGTCGGCCGCCAGGGCATCCACGAACTCGTCGAACTCGCCCTGCATCACCCGGTCGATCTTGTAGAGCGTCAGGTTGATGCGATGATCCGACACCCGCCCCTGCGGGAAATTATAGGTGCGAATGCGCTCCGAGCGGTCGCCCGTGCCGACCTGCGATTTCCGGTCCGCGGCCCGCTCCGAGGCCGCCTGCGCGCGCTGGCCCTCGTAAAGCCGCGCACGCAGGATCTTCATGGCCTTGGCGCGGTTCTTGTGCTGCGACCGCTCCTCCTGCATCGCCACCACGATGCCGGTCGGCAGATGGGTGATGCGCACGGCGCTTTCTGTCTTGTTGACGTGCTGCCCACCGGCGCCGGAAGCGCGATACACGTCGATACGCAGGTCGCTCTCGTTGACGGAGACATCGACCTCCTCCGCCTCAGGCAGCACCGCCACCGTCACCGTGGAGGTATGGATGCGCCCTTGCGACTCGGTGGCCGGCACGCGCTGCACGCGATGCACCCCCGATTCATACTTCAGCTTGGCGAACACGCCGCGCCCGTTGATGGTGGCGATCGCGCCGCGCAGGCCGCCCAGCTCGCTCTCGTCGTAATCCATCAGCTCGAAGCTGTAGCCGTGCAGCTCGGCGAATTTCCGGTAGGCGGCGAACAGCTCGGCGGCGAACAATCCGGCCTCGTCGCCGCCCGCGGCCGGGCGGATCTCCAGGATCGCGCTGCGCGCGTCGGCTTCGTCCTTGGGCAGCAGCGCCAGACGAATCTCGTGACGCAGGCCGGGAAGCTCGGCGAGCAGCCGGTCGCGCTCGGCTTCGGCCAGCTCGCGCATGTCAGGATCGGCCATCAGCGCCTCGGCGTCGCGCAGCTCCTTCTCGGCCGCCCGCAGCGCCCCGACACGCTCCACGAGCGGACCCAGCTCGGCGAATTCGCGCGATGCCTTGGTGAAGGCGTCTCCGCTCAGCGTGCCAGACAACATGGCCTGCAGCTCGTCGGCACGCGCGACGATCCGGTCCAGCCGGTCCTCGAACCTCATCGCGCCGAACAGGCTCCCGCGATCCGCGCCGCCAGGCCGACGATCGGCACCTCGTCCTGGGTGCCGTCTGCCAGGTTCTTCAGCTGCACCACGCCGCGCACGGCCTCGCTCTCGCCGACGATCACCGCGAACGGCGCGCCGATGCGGTTGGCCCGCTCCATGCGCTTCTTGAGGTTGCCGCGATACGCCATCTCGGCGCGCAGACCGGCGGCACGCAGCGTCTGCATCACCTGCGCCGCCATCGCCTCCGCCGCATCGCCCGCCGGCACCACGGCGATGCCGCTCGGCGCGGCAGGCGCATGATCCAGCAGCATGGACAAACGCTCGACACCCGCCGCCCAGCCGATCGCCGGCGTCTGCGGCCCGCCCATATCGGCCACCAGACCGTCATAGCGGCCACCGGCCAGAACCGTGCCCTGCGCGCCCAGCTTCTCGGTCACGAACTCGAAGGCCGTGTGGCTGTAGTAGTCCAGGCCGCGGACGATACGCGGATTATGCCGGAACGACACGCCGAACCCGTCCAGCGCCGCGCGCAGCTGGTCCCAGAACACGCGGGCCGGCTCTGACAGGAACGGTTCGATCAGCGGCGCATCCGCCACCAGCGCCTGATCGGCCGGCGATTTGCTGTCGAGGATGCGCAGCGGATTGCGCTCCAGACGCTTGCGGCTTTCCTCCGACAGACCGTCGGCAACCTCGTGGAAATAGCCGACCAGCGCGGCACGCCAATCTGCGCGGCTCTGCGCGTCGCCCAGCGTGTTCAGCTCGAGCGCCACGTCGTTCTCGAGCCCCAGAGCGCGCAGAATGTCCCGGCCGAGCGCGATGGTTTCCGCATCCGCCAGCGGTTCTGCGGCGCCGATCAGCTCGGCGCCGACCTGATGGAACTGCCTGTAGCGCCCCTTCTGCGGACGCTCGTAGCGGAACATCGGCCCGGCGTAGAACGCCTTCTGCGGCAGGGATTGGGTCAGGCCGTTGGTCACCAGCGCCCGGCAGATCGCCGCCGTGCCTTCCGGCCGGAGGGTGATGGAGTCGCCGCCCCGATCGGGAAAGCTGTACATCTCCTTGGACACCACATCCGAGGTCTCGCCGAGCGAGCGCGAGAACACGCGCGTATCCTCGAAGATCGGCGTGACCCACTCGTCGTAGCCGTAAAGCCCGGCGACGCGGCGCGCGGTTTCGATCACATGGGCGTGCCGGCGCTGCTCTTCACCCAGGAGGTCGCGAGTACCCCGGGCCGGCTGAATCGGTTGCATGCTGGCGTTTATTCCGCCGCCTGCCCGGCCAGCTGCGCCCGAAGGCGCGAGGCTTCGGCCGCCTCTTCCGCCTTCCTGGCGTCGATCTCGCGCTGGATCACCTCGGCCTTCGCCGTCACCAGATCGACGATGTGGTCGACCATGCTCTCCGCCGGCATGGTGTGGTCCTGCTTGCCGGCCGCATAGACCATGTGACGGCCGGAGCCGCCGCCGGTGACGCCGATATCGGTCATCAGCGCCTCGCCCGGCCCGTTCACCACGCAGCCGATGATCGACAAGGTCAGCGGCGTCTCGATATGCGCCAGCCGTTCCTCCAGCGTGGCCACGGTCTGGATCACGTTGAAGCCCTGACGGGCGCAGGACGGACAGGAGATGATCTTCACGCCGCGATGGCGCAGACCGAGCGACTTCAGGATGTCCCAGCCCACATGCACCTCCTCCGCCGGCTCGGCGGAGAGCGACACGCGCATGGTGTCGCCAATGCCGGCCCAGAGCAGGTTGCCGAGGCCGATCGCGCTCTTCACCGTGCCGGCGCGCTTCCCGCCCGCCTCGGTGATACCGATATGCAGCGGGTGGTCGCACACCTCGGCGAGCTGGGTGTAGGCCGCCACGGCCAGGAACACGTCCGAGGCCTTCACGCTGATCTTGAACTCGTGGAAATCGAGATCCTGCAGGATCTTGGCGTGCTCGAGCGCGCTTTCCACCAGCGCATCGGGGTTGGGTTCGCCGTATTTCTCGAGCAGATGCCGCTCCAGCGAACCGGCGTTCACACCGATCCGGATCGAGCAGCCATGCTCGCGCGCGGCATTCACCACCTCGCGCACGCGCTCCGGCGAGCCGATATTGCCCGGGTTGATGCGCAGGCAGGCGGCACCGGCCCGCGCCGCCTCGATGGCGCGCTTGTAGTGGAAATGGATGTCCGCGACGATCGGCACGTTCACTTCGCGCACGATCTCGGCCAGAGCCGCGGTGCTCTCCTCGTCGGGACAAGACACGCGGACGATGTCCACGCCCGCGATCTCGGACAGGCGGATCTGCGCGATGGTCGCCGCCGCGTCCGTGGTCAGGGTGTTGGTCATGGTCTGCACGCTGATCGGCGCATCGCCGCCCACCGCGACCCGTCCGACATGGATCTGCCGGGACTTGCGGCGCTCGATCTGCTGGTACGGACGATAGCTCATCACGAACTCCCTCGGTCGTGCGCGTGTTCCGCACATAGATAGGCGCGACCCGGACACAACAGAAGCCGCGACGCTGCCAGGCCTTGCCCGGCTGCGCTTCCTGCCAGGAACGCCGGTTCTTGAGAAGCCCGGCCCGGAGCCGGGCGCCGATCCCATGCGCCTATTGCGGCGGCACGGATTGCTTCAGCTGTGCCTGGTTCAGGCGCTCGGTTTCGTCCTCTGCCGGCGGCTGCGCCGGGCGATGCTGCACCGGACCGGCATGGGGCGCCGTCCGCACGGAGTCGACCGAACCGCCGGCGGGCGTCGCCGTCACGCTTCCGGTCGCGCCGGACGATGACGCGGCATCCGGCGCGGCCGGCTTGGCCGACTTATCGGCACCCGAGGCGATCTCGCCGCTTTTCACCGCCTCGACCGTCAGCGGAATACCGCGCCGCACGCCGCCGACCCGTCCCAGCACCGGGCTTGTCACGCCGCCCGCGCTGACGGTGAGGCCGCCGGCATTGCCGGTGTTGAGCACAACCGCACCGGCATCGGCCGGAACGCTCCAATGCTCGCCAGCCTGCATGACGTGATCGTAGATCACCTTGCCGCCGGGCTGACGCACCTGCACCCAGCTATTGCTGATGGCATTGAGGGTAACGGTGCTGGGGTCTGCTCCATCGGACGCAGCCGGGGTCGGAGCAGGGGTCGAAGTCGCCGCGCCGCTCGACAGGCCGGTGGTCGGGACGCTGGCCGGGGCGGCACCTGGCCGAGTGGCGTCTGATGCCACGCCGTTCGACGATTGCGCGGCCGAACCCGGGGCAGGACTCGGGGCGACCTTCGGCATGTCGGCGGCAACGCCGGCCGTTTCCGGATTGGCGGCCGGCTTCTGCGCGGCAGCGTCGGCCGGCGTGCCGGTCGCTGCGGGCGGCAGGGGCGACGGAACCTGGCCGGGCCCCGGCATCACCGTCGCCACCTGGGGGGACGGGCCACGACCATTACTGTTGACGTAGGGCGACAGGGCTTCCGGCACCGGCGGCACGCTGTGCGCCTCATGGGTGGAGCGGCCGCCCAGCTCGTACCAGCCGACATAGGCCCCGACCACCATCACCACGCCCAGCAGCACGATCGCGCCGGCTGGAACGCCGCGCTCCGGCACCGGCACCGGGAAGGACAGCTCCGGCTTGCGCGTCACCTCCTTGGTTTCGCCCCGGAAGCGCCGCAGCATGTCGTCCGCATCCAGTCCGAGCGCGCCGGAATAGGTACGCAGGAAGGCCATGGCGTAGGCGCCGCCGGGAATCTTGCCGGGTTGCCCCGCCTCCAGCGCCTCCAGATAGGATTGCCGGATGCGCAGCCACGCCGCCACATCCGGCAGCGTCCAGCCGAGCTGCTCGCGCCGCGTGCGCAACGCATCGCCCACCGGGAGACGCGAGATGTCGGTGGGGATTTCCGTACCGGTCTGATCGCCGCCGCTGGCCATCTGGTTCCTCAGTGCGTGCCGGAGGCCGCGACGGTCCGCGTCATGGCGTTGCGCAGCATCAGCGATTGCAGCGCCTGCTCCAGCAGCTCGTCAAGAATCTCCGGGATCGGCTGGACCCGCGTGACCATGCCGACCGACTGCCCGGCCATGACCGAGCCGCCCTCGATATCGCCGTCGATGACGGCGCGACGCAGGGAACCCGCCCAGAAATGCTCGATCTCCAGCTGGGCGGCTTCGCGCGTCAGCTCGCCGGCCTGGAACCGGCGCACGGTTTCCGCCTGATGCACCATGAAGCGGCGCGTGCCGTCATTCACCAGACCGCGCACCGGGATCACCGGAAACCGCTCGTCGAGCTGCACGGATGGCAACGCATCGCGCGCGGCAGCCCTTACGAAAGCCTGTTTGAAGCGCTCATGGGCGATGCTTTCCGCCGACGCGGCGAAGCGCGTGCCGAGCTGAGCGCCGGCCGCGCCCATTTCCAGCATGGCGAGGATCGAATCGCCCCGGCCGAGGCCGCCGGCCACGAACACCGGCACGTCGCGGATATTGGGCAACACTTCCTGTGCCAGAACGGTGAGCGAGACCGGGCCGATATGCCCGCCCGCCTCCGACCCCTCGATCACCAGAGCATCCGCGCCAAGCTTGATCAGGCGCTTGGCCATCACCAAAGCCGGGGCGAAGCCGACAACCTTGGCGCCGCCATCCTTGATCGTCCGCACCGCGGCCCCCGACGGCACGCCGCCGGCCAGCACCACATGGCCCACTCCGGCCCGCGTGCACACGCCGATCAGCTCGTCGAGCTGCGGATGCATGGTGATGAGATTCACGCCGAACGGCTTGGCCGTCATGGCCTGCGTGGCGGCGATCTCGCGCTCCAGCAGCTCCGGACTCATGGCGCCGCAGGCGATCACGCCGAACCCGCCGGCGTTGGAGATGGCGGACACCAGCCGGTGCTCGCTGACCCAGCTCATCGCCCCGCCCAGGATGGCGAGCTCCGTGCCCAGAAAGGCCCGCCCCCTGGCCCAGAGCGCATCGAGATGCATCCTGGCGGCGGCGCGATCCGCCTCGCCGAACCCGCCGGGCATCGCCTCAGTCGTCGACCCGGTCATCGCCTCAGCCGACATCGAGGCCATAGGCGCTATGGAGAGCCCGGACGGCGAGCTCGGTATATTCCACCGCGATCAGCACGCTGACCTTGATCTCGCTGGTGGAGATCACCTGGATGTTGATGGACCGGTCCGACAAGGTGCGGAACATCGTGTTGGCGACACCCGCATGGGAGCGCATGCCCACGCCGACCACGCTGATCTTGGCCACATCGGGATCGGTCAGCAATTCGCCGTACTGGATCACGCCATGCGCGCCCTCCAGCACCTGGATCGCGCGCGCGAGATCGGTTTTGCCCACGGTGAACGTCATGTCCGTCGTGCCGTCGGCACCCGTGCTCTGCACGATCATGTCGACATTGACGTTGGCCTCGGCCAGCGGGCCGAACACGGAGGCGGCCACGCCCGGACGGTCCGGCACCTTGCGCACCGTGACCTTGGCGTCGTCCCTGGAATAGGCGATGCCCGCGACAATTTCCTGTTCCACGATCTCGTCCTCATCCACCACCAGGGTGCCGGGCAGCAGCGCGCCGGTCTCGTTCTCGTAAGGCGCCGGACCATCGTCGAAGCTCGACAGGACCTGGACCCGCACCCGTTCCTTCATCGCCAGCTCGACCGAGCGCGTCTGCAGCACCTTCGCGCCGACCGACGCCAGCTCCAGCATCTCCTCGTAGGCGATCTTCTCCAGCCTGCGCGCGCGCGGCACGATGCGCGGATCGGTCGTGTAGATCCCATCCACATCGGTATAGATATCGCAGCGATCCGCCTTCAGCGCGGCCGCCAGCGCCACCGCCGAGGTATCGGAACCGCCGCGACCCAGCGTGGTCAGCCTGTTGTCGGGACCGATGCCCTGGAAGCCGGCGACGATCGGCACCTGCCCCGCCTGCATGCGGGCGATCAGGGTTTCGCCCTCGATATGCTCGATGCGGGCCTTGCCGTGCGCGCCATCGGTGCGCAGCGGGATCTGCCATCCGCTCCAGGAGCGCGCATCCACGCCAGCCGTCTGCAAGGCGATCGCCAGCAACCCGCTGGTGACCTGCTCGCCGGTCGCCACAACCGCATCGTATTCGCGCGCGTCGTGCAGGGGAGACAGGGCCTGGCAGTAGCCGACGAGTTGATTGGTGACGCCGGACATGGCGGAGACCACCACGGCGACCTCGTCGCCATTCTCGACCTGCCGTTTGACGCGCGTCGCCACCGCCCGAATGCGGTCGAGATCGGCCACCGAGGTGCCGCCGAACTTCATCACGATGCGGGCCATGAACCATCCACTCCGGTGGACACCGACACCGCTCCGGTGCGGGGCAACGAACAGAAAAGCGCCCACGCGTTGCAGCCGGCCGCCTGGCGGGTCACATAGCTTTCCCGCGAACGAGCAGCAACATGCAACAGCCACAGACGAGCCTCCCTTCCACCGTATCGCCGGACGAGATCGCCCGATTCGGCCGGCTGGCCGCCGAATGGTGGGACCCGCGCGGGCCGATGCGGCCGCTGCACGCCATGAATCCGCTGCGGATCGGCTGGGCGGAAGCGCGCCTGTCGCGTCTGCGTCCCGCCGAGGGCGAGCGGCTGCGCGTCCTGGACCTTGGCTGCGGCGCTGGCCTGGCCAGCGAGGCGTTGGCGGCCCGCGGCTTCGACGTCCTGGGCGTCGACGCGTCGGGAGAGGCGATCGAGGCGGCGCAGGCGCATGCCGCCCTGGGCGGCTGGGATCAGCTTGGCGGCGCCCTCCGCTATCGCGCCTGCGGCGGCGAAGCGCTCCGCGAGGAAGGCGCGGTGTTCGACGCGGTGTGTGCGCTGGAGGTGATCGAGCACACCACCGATCCGGCCGGCTTCCTGCGCCTGATCGCGTCTCTGCTGCGTCCGGGCGGCGTTGCCATCGTCTCCACGCTGAACCGCACCCTCCGGTCTCTGGCTGCCGCCAAGATCGGCGCCGAATACGTCGCCCGTCTGCTGCCGATCGGCACTCATGACTGGCGCCGGTTCGTCACGCCGGCCGAGCTGCAGCGCCAAGCCGCTGTGGCTGGGCTGCGCGTGTCGGATATTGCCGGAATGACGCCGCGCTGGGGCAACCCGTCCGCGGGCTGGCGCGAGAGCCGCGATCTGTCTGTGAACTACATCGCCGCGCTGGCGGCAGACTGAACCGGCCGAGAACCGCTTCTCAGGGCAGCTTGCAGGCAGCGCCGATCGGGCCGGAATAGCGGGTCCATTGCTGCGTCTCGCCCAGAAGCGGAAGCAGTAGATAGCCGCGCAGCTTCAGAATGCCCGGCTCAGGCGACCAGATCGTGGCCTGGTAGCGATTACCGTCGTCGGGATCGCGTATGGTGCCGTGCCAGCGCCCAGGCTCGTCCGCCGGCACGAAACCTTCGAGCAGGGTCAAGCCGCATTGCGGACGATGCTCCGAGTCGGTCGGCATGGCGCCGGAATAGCGCATGCCGACGAGCTGGCCGCAGAGCGCGTCGCCGCAATGCCTGATATCGAACACGCCGTCGGCATCGCGGGTCAGCCAGCGGCCGAGCACCGATGCGGCGGAGTCGGGCGCTGCGATGGCGGGAAGGGACGCACCGAGCCCCGTGCTCGCAGCCACGGCCAAGATGAGGCGACGCAGCCAGGGGCCGCGCATCGATCCGCGCATTCTCGGCCCCTAGCCGTCCGCCGACCGCAGCCACGGGATCGCGACCACCTCCACGCCCGCCTCTTCCAGCGCCTCGCGGTCGCTTTCCGTCGTGCTGCCGTAGATGCCGCGCTCCTCGACGTCGCCGCGATGCATGCGGATCGCCTCCTCGGCAAACCGGTCGCCCAGATTCTCGCAGTTCCGCTCCACCTCGGCCCGGATGCGCTGCAACACGGCGCGGAGCGCGTCAGGCAGGGCCGGCGTGCCGGCGACCGAAGCGGAAGGGGCGGCCTGCGCCGTGGATTTAGCGGCGGCGTTCCGGCTGCTGCGGATAGCAGGTGCCATCACGGCCCGTTCCACGCCGATAGTGCCGCAAAAGGGGCAGGTCAAAAGGCCGCCGGCAGCCTGCTCGTCGAACGCGTCGCTGCTGCGGAACCAGCCTTCGAATTCGTGCCCGGCACCGCAGCGGAGCTGGTAGAGGATCACGCGCGCGCCCCCTGGATCAGGCCGCCAGAAGCGGGTCGAGCCCGCCTTTGCGGTCGAGCGCCATCAGGTCGTCACATCCGCCGATATGCTGCCCGTCGATGAAGATCTGCGGCACGCTGGTGCGGCCGGAGCGTTCGCGGGACTGGGCGCGCTCGGGCGAACCGCCGGGTGCGTCGATCTCGGTGAAGGCCACGCCCTTCGATTGCAGGAGCGCCAGGGCGCGCGTGCAGTAAGGGCATCCCCACTGCGTATAGATTTCGACGACCGCCATCACACCGTTCCAAGTATCACAGCCACAGAAATTGCGTCCCGCCTCGCGCCTGACAAGGGCCACCATATCAGCCCTCCTCGCGCGTCGTGCGGGCGGCGGCCAGCACATCGACGCTGGCCGCGCCAGCTTCCAGCAAAGCCTGCGCACAGGCGCCCGCAGTCGCGCCGGTCGTGAGCACGTCGTCCACCAGGACGATGCGGCGGCCGGCGACGGCAGATCGCCGCGACGGCCGCACGGCGATCGCACCCGCCACGGTTGCGGCGCGTTCGGCTCGAGAATGACCCACGAGCGTCGCGGTGGCGCGGGTGCGTATCAACGCATCGACCGACACCGAAACCTGCGCCAGCCGGCCGATCTGGCGGCCCAGAAGAGCAGCCTGGTTGTAGCGCCGGGTAAACAAGCGGCGTTTGTGCAGCGGGACCGGCACCAACAGGTCGGCTTCGGCGAGCAGATTTTTCCCCGCCCGCGTCATATGGCGGCCGAGCACGCGGGCATTCTCGGTTCGATCGGCGTATTTGAGCGGCAAGATCAGGCGGCGGGAGAATTCATCGTAGGTGAAGGCCGCGCGGGCCCGACTCCAGAGCGGCGGATCAGCCGCGCAACTCACGCAGACCAGTGACGGGCCGGCGAAATCCGCGCTGACGAAGCCGGTACCGCACCGGTCGCAACAGGGTTCGGTAATGAAGCCGGCCTTGCGGAAGCAGCCGGCACAGAGCTGCCCCGGCTCCGCGGCGATCTCGTCGCAGGAGGGGCAATGACCGGGCAAAACAAGGTTCAGCGCGCCGCGGCTGATGCCGAGCCCGCTTTCCAGGATTGTTCTCGCCAAACCGGACGCCTGCATCGTCGTTCCGCTCCCCGCACGACAGTGTTGGTCGTCCCGCTACGGCCGGCAAGACTGGACTCTTGGTGAATGGGCGCGTCATGAGCACATGAAGCGGCGCGAGACGGTGACGCCAGGAGTAAGAGCCGCATGGACGACAGCCAGATTTTCGACCGCCGCAGCGTCCGCCTGCATCGCGACCGCGCGGCGTCCCGCGTGGATGCGGTGGCCGACATCCTCTCCGCCGGCGCCGATCTTCTGCTGGACCGCCTCGACGACGTAAAGCGCAGCTTCACCCGGGCACTCGATATCGGCGGCCGCGGTGTGGTGTCCCCTGCCCTCCGCACGCGCGGGATCGAGACGGTCGCCTGCGATCTGTCGCCCGCGATGGCGCATCGATCCGGGGGCGATCTCGTACTCGCCGCGGACGAGGAATGGCTGCCCTTCGCCGAGGGAAGCTTCGATCTTGTGGTGGCAAGCCTGTCCCTTCACTGGGTGAATGACCTGCCCGGCGCGCTGATCCAGCTTCGCAGGGCGCTTCGTCCGGACGGCCTGTTGCTGGCATCTCTGCCGATCCTGCCGACGCTGTCGGCGCTGAGGGCCGGGCTGTTGACGGCGGAGTCGGCGCTGAGCGGAGGCGCCTCGCCGCGCGTATCGCCTTTCCCAGAGCTGCGCGACTGCGCCGCGCTCCTGCAACGCGCCGGATTTGCGTTGCCGGTCGCCGACTCGGACAGTCTACGACTGAGCTACGCCGACCCGATGGCGCTGTTGCGCGATCTGCGTGCGGCTGGCGAGACGAACGCCATCCGGCTTCGCGATCGCCGCCCTATGGCTGCCGAGATGATCCCCATGGCGCTGGCCTCGCTGGAGACCGACGAGAAAGGCCGCGTTCCCGTCGCCCTCGAGATCGCCATCATGACCGGATGGGCCCCGTCCCCGGACCAGCCGAAGCCCCTGAAGCCGGGCCAGGCGACCATTCGATTGGAAGATGCATTGGCTGCGATGCCCGACGCGGAGAAGCCGTGCTAGTGGGACAGCCCCTCTCGGCAAAGGCTTTCCCATGCAGCTTCTCTCCCTCGCATCGCGTCGCACGCTCGTCGGCGCCGTCCTCATCGGCACGTCCCTGGCTTTGACGGGGTGCGCCGGCGGATCCGATACTCCGGCGAGCAATGCCACCAGCACGCCGCAGCAGCATTCGCCTCTGGCCGAGCCGCCTGCCTCGATGATGACCCCGCACGGATACTGAGATGTCGGGCCGCCTCCGACCCTAATCGGCGCCGGAGGCGGGGACCCTGATCAGTCGATCACGACAAGATCGACGTGATCCGTATTGATCAGCACCTTGCCGCGATTCTCGAAGTTCACCGTAACGCGCGAGCCGACGACAGACTGAACCTGGCCGTCACCCCAATCGGGGCAGTCCGGGTGAGCGACCCACTGGCCGGGTTCGAGCAGGGCTGCGGAAGTGGTTTTCGGCATCAGATCGGCAACGACCACAATCAGATTTGGTTCGCGTTTACCATTTGTTTTCTCGTCCGCGCGCAAGATGGCTCCAGTGCGATGGATGGAGCCTGTCTTGGACGATCTTCTGGCGGACTTTCTCACCGAATGTTCCGAGAATCTGGCTGAACTCGATTTGGCGGTCGTTCGCCTGGAACGAACGCCAAACGACCAGCCGACCTTGTCGCTGATCTTTCGGCTGGTTCATACGATCAAGGGCACATGCGGCTTTCTCGGCCTGCCGAGACTGGAAAAAGTCGCGCACGCCAGCGAAACGGTGCTGGACAAATTCCGCAACGGTGCTCTGTCGGTATCGGTCAGCGGTATCGGCATTATCCTGTCCGCCCTGGACCGCATACGCTTGATCATCGACGGCATCAGTGCCACAGGCGCGGAACCCGTCGGCGACGACTCCGCCCTCATCGCCGTTCTGGAAGCGCTCGCGGAAGGACGGCAGCCGGAAGGCATGCCGCAGGGCGCCATTCCGCAGCCGGAACCGACGCTCGCCCTCACATCCGCTGCCTTGCCCAGGGAGGAGCCCGCGCCGTCCGAGAGCTCGGCTGCGTCGGTGCCGGCCGCAGCCGCGGACCATCCGATCGAAGCGGCGCCGACCCGGGGGCAGACCATCCGCGTGTCGGTCGACGTGCTCGAGACTTTGATGACGCTCGTGAGCGAGTTGGTGCTCACCCGCAATCAGTTCCTTCAGCAACTGCGCCAGAGCGGCAATGCCGAGCTGACAGGGCCGGTCCAACGCCTCTCCCACCTCACCACCGAGCTGCAGGAAGGGGTCATGAAGACCCGTATGCAGCCGATCGGCAATGTCTGGAACATGCTGCCGCGACAGGTGCGCGACCTCGCGCATGATCTGAACAAGCGGGTCGATCTGGTGATGCTGGGCGCCGACACAGAGCTGGATCGCCAGGTCCTGGAGCTGATCAAGGACCCGCTGACACATATGATCCGCAACAGTGCGGATCACGGTCTGGAGGGGCCGGAAGAGCGGCAGCGTGCCGGCAAGAACCCCACCGGCACCATCACGCTGAGCGCCCGCCACGAGGGCGGCCATGTGGTGATCGAGATCGAGGACGATGGCCGCGGTATCGACGTACGACGCGTTGCGGAGAAAGCCGTGGCGCGCGGGCTCGCGACCCAGGAACAGATCGCCCGCATGAGCGATTCCGAAATTCACGGCTTCATCTTCCAGCCGGGTTTCTCGACCGCGGCAGCCGTCACCTCCGTCTCCGGGCGCGGCGTCGGCATGGATGTGGTGAAGACCAATATCGAGCAAATCGGCGGACTGATCGAGCTGCACAGCACAGCCGGCCGAGGAAGCCGGTTCGTCATCAAGATTCCCCTCACTCTTGCCATCGTATCGGCGCTGATCGTTGGCGCGGCGGGCGAGCGTTTCGCCATTCCGCAAAGCAGCGTCATCGAGGTCGTGCTGCCGAACGCAGAGTCGGCAACCCGCATCGAGACCATCGACGGAGCTTCCGTACTGCGCCTACGCGAACACCTGTTGCCCCTGATCCGTCTGCGGACGCTGCTTCGGCTTCCGGAAACCGGCGACGAAGCCAGCACCGAGATGGTCGCCGTGATCGGCATCGGAACCACCCGGCTCGGTCTGATCGTTGACGGCGTGTTCGACACCGAGGAGATCGTCGTCAAGCCGGTCGCCACGGTGCTCCGCAACATTCCCTTGTTCGGCGGCAACACCATTCTCGAGGACGGGGCGGTGATCATGATCCTCGACCCTACCGGGATCGCGCGTCATGCGGGTCTGGACGCCGCACGCAAGGACACCGCGACCACCCCGCAGGAAGACGACGTCCAGACCGAAAAGTCGGACATGCTTCTGGTACGCGCCGGGAGCGGGGCGCCGAAGGCTCTGCCGCTGTTCTTGATCTCAAGACTGGAAACCTTCACAGCCTCCCGCATCGAACAGGCAGGTGGCCGAACCGTGGCGCAATATCGCAGCCATCTGATGCCCGTCGTCGCGCTCGATGAATTGTCCGATCTCTCACGCCTTTCCACCAACGCTGACCCGGACAAGTCCTACCCTGTGCTGGTGTTCGAGAACGGCGGCCAGCCGGTCGGTATCCTCGTCGACGAGATCATCGACGTGGTCAGCACGGACTCCACGCTGCAGCCCGGCACAGCCAGCGCCGGTATTCTGGGCGTCTCGGTGATTGCCGGAAAAGCCACTGACGTGGTCGATGTCGGCTTCTGGCTGAACAAAGCTTGCGGGACCTGGTTCAGGACGGCAACTGCGACCAACCGCAAGCCTCGTCTCCTCGTGGTCGACGACAGCAGTTTCTTCCGTCAGCTGGTGGCTCCAAGCCTTGCAGCAGCAGGATACGACGTCACCGTAACCGAGTCCGCCGAAGAAGCTCTGGCCCTTCGCGATACCGGCCAGTGCTTCGAAGCCATCGTGTCCGATATCGAGATGCCCGGCCTCGGCGGTCTCGGTTTCGCGCGCGCGGTCAGAGACGGAGGTCCTTGGGCCGATCTGCCGATGGTCGCCCTGACCGGCAGCGATGTGGTTCACGAGGCACGGTCGGCTGGATTCACGGACACCATTCGCAAATTCGAGCGCGACACGCTGCTGCTCAGCCTCGAACAATGCCTGTCGCACCGCATCGCCGCGTAAGGGAGTGAAATTTGATGTCCGCAACGCTCCAAACACAGTCTTCGCAGGCCGTAGGCCCCGTTTTTGACCGCGGCGAGGAGATCGGCTTCGTCACTCTCATGCTGGCAGGGATGCTCTGCGGCGTTCCTGTTCTGGCTGTGCGCGAGGTCGTGACCAACAGCAAAATCGTCCGTGTACCTCTGGCGCCCGCCGAAATTGCCGGAAACATCAACCTGCGCGGCCGTATCGTCACGGCAATCGACACGCGGTCCCGGCTCGGCCTCGATCAGGCGCCGGCCGCCGCTGAACGCGTGGCGCTGGTCGCGGAAGCCAACGGTGCTCTCTATGCACTTCTGATCGATCAGGTTCTGGAAGTGCTAAGCCTTCCGGCCGACCAGATCGAGGAGCTCCCGGTCAATTTCGGCGCCGCCTGGCGCACCTACAGCAAGGGTGTCCATCGGCTCGCCGACCGGCTCATGATCGTGCTGGATCTCCAGGCTCTGTTGTCGTTCCAGCCATGAATCATCTGGCCGGCAGGCTATGCTTGATCGTGGACGATAGCCGAACCGTTCGGAGGATCGCACGGACCATCGTCGAGGATGCGGGCATGCGCACCCGGGAAGCCGCAGACGGGCTGGAGGCGCTCTCCGCCTGCCGCGACGAGCGGCCGGACTATGTACTGCTCGACTGGAACATGCCCAACATGAATGGTCTGGATTGCCTGAAGGCGATCCGACGCGAATTCGGCGACACAGCGCCCAGCGTGATCCTGTGCACGACGGAAAACGAGCCGGATTTCATCATCTCCGCAATCGAGGCCGGCGCGGAGGAATTCGTCATGAAGCCGTTCGACGCGGACATTCTGCTCGGCAAACTGACGCAGGTGTCTTCGAGCACGGACGGTTATTCGTGACGGTTCCACCCGCCTCCGGGCGCATCCGGGTGATGATCTGCGACGATTCCAGCGTGATCAGAAGCCTGATCTCCCGTATCCTTCGCGAGGAACCGAGTATCGAGATCGTTGCCAGCGTGGCCAACGGCGCCGTCGCCGTGGACACGCTGAAGCAAACCGGCGCGGATGTGATCGTCCTCGATGTGGAAATGCCGGTCATGGACGGCTTGACCGCGCTTCCGCTGCTTTTGCAGATCGATCCGTCGGTCAAGGTGATCGTAGCGTCCGCCCTGACCAGTTCGGGCGCCGCGATCGCTTTGAAGGCCATCCGGACCGGTGCCGCCGATTGCCTGCACAAGCCTCGTGCCGACACAAGAGAGCAGTTCGCCCACGAGATACGCGCAAAGGTGCTTGCCTATCAGCGACGTCCTCGATCCGCCGCCGGATCGTCGCCGATAGCAGCACGGACTACTCCCGCGATCGCCGTGCGTCCTATGTCGTTGCGCAGACCAAAACTGATCGCGTTCGGCAGTTCCACCGGCGGCCCGCAGGCGCTGTTCAGCATCTTCGGTGCCTTGTCCGCATGCCTGACACAGCCTTTGCTGCTGACTCAACACATGCCGCCGATCTTCACCAAGAGCCTGGCCGAACATCTCGATCGTCTTGGCCACCGCCCCTGCGTCGAGGCAGAAGACGGGATGATGCTGTTGCCCAATCGCCTGCATGTTGCGCCCGGCGATCGACACATGCTGGTGGAGGCGGTCGGCGACCAGTTCAGGGCGCGTTTGACGGATAGCCCACCAGAAAACTCCTGCCGCCCGTCGGTAGATCCGATGTTGCGCAGCGCCGTGGTGGCTAGCCGTGGCCAGGTGCTAGCGGTCATCCTGACCGGCATGGGCCGGGACGGCGCCGCCGGCGCCCGGGATGTGGTGGACGCAGGCGGAGCGGTTCTGGCGCAGGACGAAGCGACAAGCGTCGTGTGGGGCATGCCAGGCGCGGTTGCGCGCGATGGCTTGTGCCAGGCCGTGCTGCCGTTGGATGGCATCGCGGCAAAAATCCGCGAACTGGCAGGTGCTGCATGACGGGCTTCGAGGCCATCGCCGCGATCGTGAAGGCCAGATCCGGCCTCGCCCTGGGTCCGGACAAGGAATATCTGGTGGAGGCCCGGCTGGGACCGATCGTCAGGCGACGCGGATTGGCCAGCCTGTCTGCTCTCGCCGATCGCCTCAGAACCGACTCCGCGCTGGAGCAGGAAGTGGTCGAGGCAATGACCACCAATGAAACTTTGTTTTTCAGGGACGGGAAGCCATTCGACCATCTTCGCGACGTGGTTTTGCCGCGTTTGACCGCGACGCGACCAAAGGGCGCCAAACTGCGGATCTGGTCGGCTGCCGCCTCCACCGGGCAGGAAGCCTATTCCATGGCGATCCTTGTTTGCGAAATGGGCGCGGCACTCACCGGGCGATCGGTGGAGATCGTGGGCACCGACATCGCCCGCGACGCGCTGTCCAGGGCAACGGAAGGTCTCTACTCGCAGTTCGAGGTGCAGCGCGGCCTTCCTGCCCGTCTGTTGGTGAAATATTTCACCAAGGAAGATCAGGGCTGGCGAATCAACCGGCCCTTGCGCGACATGGTGCAATTCCGAAGCTGGAATCTGTTAGGCGATCTCGCGGCTCTGGGACGGTTCGATGTCATCTTCTGCCGCAACGTGCTGATCTATTTCGACCAGCCGACCAAGGCGCGCACACTCCAGGCCATGTCTCGCCTCCTGGCCGATGACGGCACGCTCTATCTCGGCGGCGCGGAAACGCTGCTGGGGATCGATTGCGATCTTTGCAGTCTTCCCGGAGCGCCTGGGACGTTCACGCGTCAGTCCCCGAATCTCGCCATCAAAACCGGTCCGGCTCCAGCGCCTTTCGCAGCCCGTCGAGCAACTCAGGTCGTTCCTTAAGGGAGCGGCCGTCGAGAGCAGAGACAGATCGGACACCAAGGCTGTTGCACAGGAACATCACAGGCACCCGAGCAAGCCAGTCGGGCGTGATGACACGTTCGGCGACGAGGGCGGTATCCATCAACACTTGGCGCGCGATCCCGGGCAGTGCGCCGTCTTCAATACGGGGGGTCCAAAGCCGATCCTCCGCAAAAGCGATCAATGTCGCGGCGGTGCTTTCGGCGACCAGCCCCGCGGTGTTCAGCATCAGGGCATCGTCGGCGCCGCCTGCTTCTGCTTCCCGCCGTGCCAGGATGCCGTCGAGATAGTTCAACGATTTGATGCGGCTGAGCGGCGAATGCTCGTTGCGGCGCGTCGTGCGGGCCGTGAGCAAGATGACCGGCTCCGATGTCGCGTTTGCCTTGTGAGCGGCAATCAGCAGGGTCGGGTTCGGAGCAACCGGGGAAGCCAGGCCGCGCGCTGCCGGACCACGCGACAAAGAAATCCGCAGCGATCCGTCCAGAACCGCGTTGCCGGCGATCGCGGAGGTGCAGCCGGCTTCGATCTCGGCCTCGCCGAACCGGGCCGGTATGCCGAGCACGGCCGCACCAGCCTGCAGACGGGCGAGATGGCGTTCGAGCCGGACCGGCCTTCCCTGGCGAACGCGGATCGTCTCGAACACGCCGTCGCCCAAGGTGAAGCCGCGATCGGCCGGATCGATCCGCACGGACTCCGCCGTCGCCAGAACGCCATTGAACCAGAGCATCATCGGAACGGGCCCAGCACGGATGCCAACTTGGCCAGCATTTCCGCATGTTCCGCGTCTGGGTCCGAATCCGCGACGATTCCGCCCCCTGCATGCGCGAACACCAAACTCGTGGTCAGGAACAGGCTGCGGATCAGGATCGAACTATCCATCGCACCGTCATGACCGATCCACGCCACAGAGCCGCAATAGGGGCCCCGCGCAGAGGCTTCCAGGGCATCGATAATCTCCATCGCTCGTATCTTCGGCGCGCCCGTAATCGATCCTCCGGGAAAGCTGGCGCGCAGAAGCGATACAGCGTCTTCCCCGGGGCGCAGCCGTGCCGAAACGGTGGAGACCAGATGGTGCAGCGTGGCGATGCTGTCGATCTCGAACAGGGCCGGCACGGACACGCTGCCCGTCTCGCAGACGCGCGCCAGATCGTTGCGCATCAAATCGACGATCATCAGATTCTCCGCGCGATCCTTCACGCTTGCAGCCAAAGTCCGGATCGCCACGGCATCCGAGGACGGATCCGGCTGACGTCGGATTGTCCCTTTCACCGGCCTCGTTTCGACCACGCCCTCACGATCGAGAAGAACGAAGCGTTCGGGCGACGCGCTGGCGACGGCGCGACCGCCTTCCCACCCGATGAACGCGCCGAAAGCAGCCGGGCTGCCCTCGCGAAGCGCCAGATAGACAGCGGCAGGATCGAGACCGGGCGGCCGTTCCGCCACATGACGCATGGTGAGATTGGCCTGAAAGATGTCTCCAGCCTCGATCAGCTCGAGACCACGCCGCACCATCTGCCGATAGGCATCCGGCGCCTGGTCCGGCCTGAAGACGAGCGGCGGTACAGGGGCGAGGTCAGGCGAACCCGTCGCATCGATCACGTCCTCGAACCAGTCCGCACGTTCGGCGGCCGATCGGAGCGGATGCAGCCCGGTCGAAATCAGCCAGCTTCTTCGTTCCAGGCGATCAAACGCCAGTACGAGGTCGTAGAGACCAAACCAGAGAGACGGCAGATCGGGATCGGCGCGATGCCGGGTCGGCAGGGTTTCCAGCTCTCGCCCCAGATCATAGCCGAGCAGCCCGACCGCGCCGCCCATGAACGGCGCCGGGCCCGGAAGCATCGGGCGCCTCCAATCGGCCACCATCGCCGCGAGCGCGTCGAACCCCCTGCCCTGCAGGCCAACGCCATTGCGCCGCAGCCAGCCACCGCGCTGTTCCACCACTTCCGACGGGTCGATGCACAGAAAGGAAAACCGGCTGCGTGGGCCGATCGGACCGTTGCTGTCCAGCCATACGGGAAAACGCTGCCGGCTCAGCCCGGCGAAAATCTCAGCCGGCGGCCGCCAGGCGCGTTCCCGGACGATCCGGCCGCTTTGATCAAGACCCGAGAAACGCATGGATTTCCGCGTCCGTCGGCATGAGCGCCCGATCATAGGGCAATCCCTGCACCTCGTCCGCCTGCCTGCAGCGCAGCTCCTTGTAGCCCCGGCCGGTTACCGTGGCCGCGAACCAGAAAAACGTGTCCGGCATGTCCGCGCCCGCGACCATGCGTATTTCAGCCCCCGGCGACGCAAAGACCAGATTGGTCATGGCCGCCCCCATCGCGCCCGCAACGACCCGCGCATCGCGTAGCGCCGCAATCTGTTGTTCGAGCGACAATCCTTCCGTGTCCAGAACGTGGAAACCATGCATGCGCGCCAACGCCTCCACATGGGCCGGATTGGCGAAATCACGCCGCATCCCCCTGCCGCGGCGGATGAAGACGCGTTCGTGACCCTCGCCTGGGATGTCTCGCATCAGCGAGTCGATCGCGGGAGCAATCAACGGCGACATGTAGACGCCATGGGTCGTCAGCCCTTCCACCAGCAGCAGCCGCTCTGCCCTTACCGGCTCGACGTCGGCAACACGCACCATCGTATCCGGCACGCCCAGCCTGCGCAGGCTGTGCAGCATCACCCCACCGAGTTGCGGTTCCGTGACGTTGTGGACGAGAACCCCGAGCGAGCCGCTTTGGATGCGTTCGCGCGCGAAATGCAGCATTGGCAGCATCTCGATCAGCCAATGACCGAAATTGTGGGCGCCTCGCTTGCTGCCCAGGATCACCGGGCCATCGATGCGAGGGGCTAATCCCGAATCCCGAGCCGCGACGACCTGCTGGCGGGCCCATTCGATCTCGGAATGATGATGCTGCGTAACGCTGGGGGCGAACAATCGGCCGGCGTCATCGAACACCAACCCTTCAAACGCGACGAAGACGTCGCGCAGCAGCCAGATCCTCACCGGACGGGGCGGGAAAAATCCTTGATGCTGCGCGAAACCGGCGGCCAGGACGTCCGCCGGCATTAGTTCGGCGCCGACCCTGTCGACCGGCGGCGCCGTGAAGCACGGCGATTGCGCCTCCAGCAGGAGGCAGGACAACGGCGGATCGATCACGGACACGATCCGCCGTCGTCTCGGAGCTTAGTGGCCGGAATTCTCGCCGGAGAAGTCCGGGGCTTCCAGCCCGGACGCGGCAAGCTGCTCGACGAGGGCGGCCTTAAGACGGTCCAGGCCCTCTTCGCTAAACGCCTCGCACCGTGCGACCAGCACCGCCTGGGTGTTGGAAGCGCGGAGCAGCCACCAGCCATCCTCGGTCTTGACCCGAACGCCGTCGATCGCGGCAACCTGGGCACCAGAAGCTTCCAGGCGGGCTGCGACCTCCTCGATCACCTTGAACTTCCGGGTATCCTCGCAATCGAACCGGAGCTCAGGCGTGCTGACCGCGACCGGCAGCGAATCCTTCACATCGGAGAACGGGCCGTCCATGCGAGCGACGATCCCCAGCACGCGGACCGCTGCGTAGAGCGCATCGTCGAAGCCGTACCACTTGTCGGCGAAGAAGACATGGCCGGACATCTCGCCCGCAAGCGGGCTGCCGGTCTCGGCCATCTTCGCCTTGATCAGCGAATGGCCGGTCTTCCACATCAGCGGCGTGCCGCCGGCGCGGTCGATCTCGTCGAACAGCACCTGGCTCGCCTTCACGTCGGCGATGATGGTGGCGCCCGGATGCGATTTCAGCACGTCGCGGCCCAGCACCACCAGGAGCTGGTCGCCCCAGAGGATCTGGCCCTTGTTGTCGACCACGCCGATGCGGTCGGCATCGCCGTCGAAGGCGATACCGATATCGGCCCCCTTCTCCTTCACCGCCGCGATGAGCTGCTCGAGGTTCTTGGCCACCGTCGGATCGGGATGGTGCGCCGGGAAATTGCCGTCGATCTCGGCGTTCAGAACCGTGTGTTCGCCCGGGAGGGAGCCAACCAGCCGCTGCAGAATCTCACCTGCCGAGCTGTTGCCGTTGTCCCAGACCACGTTGAGGATGCGATCGCCGCCATCCCAGTCGGAAATCAGTCGCGCGACGTAGTCGTGGCTGACATCGACGGCGCGGTCGGAGCCTGCGCTCTCCGCCACGACCTCGCCCGCGGCGGACATCTTGCCGAGATGCTGGATCTGCGCGCCGAAGAACGGCTTGCGGCCCAGCATCATCTTGAAGCCGTTATAGTTCGGCGGATTATGGCTGCCCGTGACCATGATACAGCCATCGGTCTCGAGCGTGGTCGCGGCGTAGTACAGCATCGGCGTCGGGCCGCGGCCCACGCGCAGCACCTCCATGCCGGATGCCTTCAGCCCCTCGACCAGAGCCGCCTCCAGTTCGGGGGAGGACAGGCGCCCGTCATAACCGACCGCGACCGTCTTGCCGTCCTTGCCGGCAACGATGCTGCCGAAGGTACGGCCGATCGCGAACGCGTCCGCGGCGTGCAGGGTCTTCCCGACGATGCCGCGGATATCATACTCGCGCAGGCTCGTCGGGTCGAAGCTGTGAGCGAAGGCCATCAGAGCGCTCCAACATAGGATTTCAGGAATTCACGCACAGCCGGGCCGAGATCGGGACGTTCGAGGGCGAACGCGATCTGCGCCTCGAGAAAGCCGACCTTGTCGCCGCAGTCGAAGCGGCGGCCTTCGTAACGCAGGCCGTGGAACGGGTGATTGCCGATCATCTTCGCCATGGCGTCGGTCAGCTGCACCTCGTTGCCTGCACCGCGCTCGAGCTTGCCGAGATGCTGCATGACGTCGGCCGTCAGCACATAACGGCCGATGATGCTGAGGTTCGACGGCGCGTCTTCCGGCTTCGGCTTCTCCACCAGTCCGGTGACCTCCACCATGCGGCCGTCATCCTTGCCGACTTTGAGGATGCCGTAGCGATTCGTGTGCTCGCGCGGAACTTCCGACACGGCGACCACGGAACCGCCGGTCTCGTTATAGGCTTCGGCCAGCTGCTTGAGGCACGGCGTCTTGGACAGAACGATGTCGTCGGGCAGCAGAATGGCGAACGGATCGTCGCCGATGAAGGCCCGGGCGCACCAGATGGCGTGGCCGAGGCCCATCGGCTCCTGCTGTCGCACGGACAGCATCGATCCCGGCAACATGCTGGAGTCCCGCAGCGCGTCGAGTGCGTCCTGCTTGTTGCGTTCCCGTAGCGTGGCTTCGAGCTCATAGGCCCGGTCGAAATACTCGACGAGCGCCGTCTTGCCGCGGCCCGTAATCAGGCAGAACTGATCGATGCCGGCGGCGCGCGCCTCGTCGATCGCATACTGGATCAGCGGCCGGTCGACCACCGGCAGCATTTCTTTCGCCATCGCTTTCGTGGCGGGCAGGAATCGGGTACCGAGCCCCGCGACCGGGAGCACTGCCTTACGTAATGGCTTGATCACGCGATGTACCTTCACCTGAAACGCGTTGCTTCTTTTAAACAACGCAAAAGCCAGGGGAAAATGCCATGCTGCGGCACCTGCCGCAATGCCAGGTCACCGGACTATGATCACCTCCTCGTTGGGAGGGATCAGATTGGTGCGGTCGAGAAGACTCGAACTTCCACGGGGTTTCCCCCACAAGCACCTCAAGCTTGCGCGTCTACCATTCCGCCACGACCGCACCGTGACTTTCCGGGGCCAAACGGCCATATCCGGATCGACGGAGGGGCATATAGACGATGGCTGGACGCTCGGCAATCACCCATGATGATGGAGCTGGAAAAGAGTTCCCCGAAATCGTGTGGCGCCGCAACGATGGGCTGGTGCCCTACCCCGATGCCATGGCGGCCATGCAACAACAAATCCAGGCGATCCGTGCCGGTATCGCGCCGCAGCAGGTCTGGCTGCTGGAACATCCCCCCGTGTTCACCGCCGGCACCTCGGCCAGAGCGGAGGATCTGTTCAACCCGCTCGGGTTCGAAACCTTCGAAGCCGGACGCGGCGGCCAATGGACCTATCACGGTCCGGGACAGCGAATCGCCTATGTCATGCTCGACCTCCAGCAACGCCATGGCGCCGTTCCGGACCGGGATGTGCGCTGCTTCGTACATGGGCTGGAGGGCTGGCTGATCGCCGCCCTTTCAGAGCTTGGGGTAGAGGCAGGCCGAAGAGACGGGCGCGTCGGGGTCTGGGTGCGCGATCACGCAACGGGGCGGGACAACAAGATCGCCGCGCTTGGAGTGCGGATCACCCGCTGGGTCAGCTGGCACGGAATCTCGGTGAATGTCTCGCCGGATCTGCGCCATTTCGACGGTATCGTACCCTGCGGCATCCGCGAGCACGGCGCGACCAGCCTCGAGGCGCTGGGCAGGGACGCCTCCATGACGGCGCTGGATGAAGCGCTGGCGGCGTGCTGGCCCCGCTTCTTTGGCGGTAACGCGCCAGTTATCCAGGCGGCGTGAACAAGGACGGATCGAAATGCTGGCCGGTCTGCTGATCGGACAGGTCGAACCGCGTGCGATGGTGCTCGGCGTCCACCGCTTCCAGGCTGGAGAGTAGAAGAGCGCCATCGCGCTGACGCACGAACAGCAATGTGAGCAGACCCTGCGCGGGATTGGACGCACGATCGAGCGAAAGCTGCAGCGTGTCGGCGCCGCGCTGGATGTCGGTGACGTCGATATCGCCGGACAGATGCACCGGCCCGGCCAGGAGAAGCCCGAGCGGGTTGGAGGCCAGAGCGATCCGGGTCGTGGCGCCGCTCGGCTCGTCGTGCAGCGTGAGACGCCCATGCGTCGCCACGACCACGCGATGGAGCGGCGGTGCGTAATCGAGCCGGAGATGCCCGGGCTCGAACCAGGCGACGCCGTTGGCGACGTCGTTGGCGCCGGGGCCGATCTGGGTGAAGTCGGCCTTCAGCCCGCCCATGCGGTCCAGCGCCTGCTGAGCCTGAGCGATGCTGGCCTGGTCCGCGGCATCGTGCGTGGTGGCGGGCGGTTGGAGCCCGCACGCGGCCAGGCCGGCGCCGAGCAGCAGAGCGGCCCAAGCGCGCAACCGGACGACCGCCCTCGTCACCTGAGCGCTCAAGCAGCCTCTTCGGACTCGGTGCGGATGCGGGCCGGGTCTTCCAGATCGTAGAAAAGCCGGTCCACGCGCGAGAAATTCGGATTGAAGAACGGGTCGTTGCGGAAGAACGGCTTGTCGCCCCAGCGCTGATACATGGTCTGCTGTTCGCGGAAGAAACGGGCCTCCTGGTCGGGGCGCATATCGGAACCGCGCGACAGGCTTTCGTGATGCCAGGCGACGAAATCGGCACACCAGACGACGCGCCGGCCGCTTTCATACACCTTCAGGCACAGATCGACGTCGTTGTAGGCGACCTTGAGATGCTCCTCGTCGAAGCCGCCGACCTCCTTGAAGACGTCGGCCTTGATGAGCATGCAGGCCGCTGTCACGGCGACCATGTCCTGACTCAGGCGGGCGCGACCGATATAGCCGTAATCGTCGTGCGGAATGCCGAGATGGATATGGGCGGCGACGCCATGCGTGCCGACGATCACGCCGGCATGCTGAACGGTCTTGTTCGGGTAGAGGAACTTGCCGCCGACGATGCCGATCCTCTCGTCGGACATCGCCTCGCCGAGAATCCGGTTCAACCAGGTCTCGTCCTCGATGAACACATCGTTGTTCATGAAGACGTAGTACTCGGCATCACTTTCCGCGGTGGCGAGGTTATTGAGGCGGGAGTAGTTGAAATCCTCGATCACATCGAGAACGCGCACGTTCGGACGGTCTTTGATCTCCTTGGAGAAGCGCGACGCCTCGGTCGAGGTAGACCAGTTATTGACCAGAATGATCTCGTAGTTCGGATAGTCGGTGTTGTCCCGGATGTAGTCGATGCATTTGCGCGTGGTCTCGATCTGGTCCCGGAACGGAATGATGATCGACACCTTCGGCTGCGACTGCGGAATCCATTCCACGCCGTAGATGGTAAGGCCGTTGATGGAGGAGACCTTCGCGACCTGGCCCTTGCGCTTCAGATGATCGCTGACCGCACGCACGCCGGCATCCACAGCGTAGCCTTTCTTGGACACGTCCGCGGCGGTGGAATTCGGCGTGATGCGCCAGTGGTAAAGCAGCTCGGGCACATGGACGATCTGCGAGGGTTCGAGAACCTCGGAACAACGCAGAATGAAGTCGTGATCCTGCGCGCCGTCGTACTCCTTCTTGAGTAGACCGACCTCGCGCATCGTGGCCGTCTCGATCACCGTCAGATGGCAGACATAATTGCAGCCGAGGACGTAGCGGTAGTTCCAGTCCGGCTTGAAGTTCGGCTCCAGGAAATAGCCGGCCTGGTCGATCTTGTCCTCGTCGGAATACAGGAGCTTTGCGCCCGTGCGTTGCGCCGTGCGGATCATCACCTCCAGGGCAACGTCGACCAACACGTCGTCATGGTCGAAGAACACGGTCCATTCTCCGAGCGCCGCATCCATGGAGATGTTGGTCGCCTTGGCGATGCCGACATTCTTCTTGGAACGGATGCAGCGAATGCGCTTGTCCTGGGCGCAGAACGCGTCGATCCGGTCCGACACTTCCTGCGACTTCGACCCGTCATCGACGATGACGAGCTCCCAGTTCTGGTAGGTCTGCGCGATCACGCTCTCCACCGCCGCCACGAAATCCGACAGCAGCGGCTTGTAGGTCGGCACCATCACGGTGACGAACGGCTCCTCCGGCAGCTTGCCGGCCTGCTTCAGCAACTGGCGCTCGGCTGCGACGCGAGCGCGGAGGTTCTCGTAATAGCGTCGCGCCCAGCGATCGTAATCGCCGAGGTGATAGCCCTGGCTTGGCAACAACGAGATGATCTCGCGTCGCAGGCGCTCCATGTCCGCATACATCTTGCTCATGTCATTGCCGATCGACACGAGCTTGCCTTCCAGGAAATCCGACACGGTCGCGGTGACGAACGGGCTGTTGCCGAGTTCGATCATCTCCGGCAGCACGAAGAAGCGGAATTTCTGCGTATAGCTCTTCTGGAACGCGTGCGGCACCGTGAACTCGAAGCCGCAATTCGGGTCGCAGCCGAGCACGTTGCCGACGTCGCGACGGAACCGGTCCGCCTTGATCTGCGCGATCTTGATGTTCTCGCAGGTGATCAGGATATCGCAGCGGGCCTGAACCAGGGGCGTACGGCCGATCTTGCGGATCACCCAGCCGCGCAGCGCGTTATGGACCAGCCCGTCCACGTTGCCCTGGATTTCGACCGTGGGCGCATCGGTGAAGGTGTAGGACGGCTTGAGCGCCGACAGGCCGCCTTCGCCCATATGCGGCAGGAATGCGCCGTCGGGCAGCACGAACGACAGCACGTGCTCCTCGCCGTCGAGAAACGCTTCTGGAATATCGAAGGAGAAGCCGACCTCGGCGGTGGGCAGGCCCAACGCGCCACGCACGTCGTCTCTATGACCGTTGCAGACGACCTCTCCCTGATCGACGCCGTCGATCAGGGCGCGCAGCACGACGACCTTGGCGGGCTGGGACAGATCGGTGACCCAGCCGGAAGCACGGCCGCCCGCCTCGTAGCGGTCGAAATAGCCGTTGAAACGGGTCGAAACGGCGTCCGCGCTGAAGCTGTCCACGTCGGCCATTCCATACCCTCAAAAGCGCCTGAGTGCAGATTTGCACACGGTGGACGCTAACCGAACGTCCCGCGGCGCGCAAATAACAACCTCGGCGACGACGGCCTTCTGGCGTTGGGCAGCGGTCAGCCGCCGCTTGGTTCGGCCGGGGTGCGCAGCACCAGGGACAGGGCATGCAGCCCGCTCCGGAACTCGGCATCCAGCGCCTCATGGACGGCACGGGAGCGCTGCACGCGGGACAGGCCGGAAAAGGCGTCGCTCACCACCAGCACGTTGAAATGGGTCTCGCTCCCGCGCGCGCCGGCATGGCCGGCATGGCGGGCGCTATCATCCTCGACCACCAGCCGCAGGGGCGCGAAGCGCTCGGCCAGCACCGCCTCGATCCGGGAGAGACGGGTAGCGGGCGCGGGGGAAACGGGCGTGCTCATGCGATGCTCCTCAGGGTTCGGCGGCGGCGGGGTCTGCCGGGCCGGATATGCGGTCGCGATGCCGTCGCGAACGCCCTTGCGCAGGCCGGAACTGCGCGCACATAAACGGGCGTGATGATGAGAAAGAACCAGCGACACCGGGCCTTCGATCCCGACCCGGCGGCGCCGGACCGAAGCTGCGACCTGCCGGGCTGCGGCGAGCGGGCCGGCTACAAGGCCCCGCGTTCCAGGCAGGCGCTGAACGATTATTTCTGGTTCTGCCTCGACCATGTGCGCGAGTACAATGCGCGCTGGGATTACTACAAGGGCATGACGCCCGGACAAATCGAGGCGCATCTGCGCGCCGACGTGTCGTGGGACAGGCCGTCCTGGCGGCTCGGGCATCTCGGCGGAGCCGCCGCCGCGTTCGACGAGGAGAAGATGCTGGATCCGCTGGGGCTGCTGCGCGGCGCCGGTGAGGCGCGTGCCCGCGCCAGGCAACGCGGGCACGCTTCGGCGGCCAACACGGATCAGCGGCCGGAAGCGCTGCGGCAGCCGCTCGAGACGCTGGGGCTCGGCTGGCCGGTGTCGATGGCGGAGGTGAAGACCCGCTACAAGGATCTGGCGCGGCGGCACCACCCGGATGCCAACGGCGGGGACCGCGCTTCCGAGGAACGCCTCAAGACCATCAATGTCGCCTACACGGCGGTGAAACAGCATCTGGCCGGCGCCGGTCTCGCCAGAACCGGCTGAGCCGCGCCGGAGCTGTTCGAACCGCGGGCGGCACGAGGCCCCTCGAACCCGTGAACGGTTCGGACCTTATGCGCCGGGAAACCTTGCGCCACAGAGAACAAGGCCGGACCATGCGCCGGCGAGCCGGGCCGGAACCGATCGGGTTCCGAACGTCACCGGGTTGATTAGGGATACGGAGTTCATGGAGACCATGGCCGAGCGCACCGCACATCACAGCGACATCACCGACCAGGTTCCCGGTTCTGATCTCGCCGATGCCGGCACCGAGGGTCTGCCGGGCATCGCCGCGCTGACGGTTCCGGACCGGATGGTGTCCGTGCGCGAGGTCTTCGGCATCGATAGCGATCTGGAGGTGCCGGCCTTTTCGGTCCGCACGGACCACGTCCCGGAGATCGACCCGGCCTACAAGTTCGACCGGGAAACCACGCTGGCGATCCTGTCGGGCTTCTCGCACAACCGGCGCGTGATGGTGCAGGGCTATCATGGCACCGGAAAATCCAGCCATATCGAACAGGTGGCGGCGCGGCTGAACTGGCCCTGCATCCGCATCAATCTCGACAGCCACATCTCCCGCATCGACCTGATCGGCAAGGACGCGATCGTGGTCAAGGACGGGCAGCAGATCACCGAATTCCGCGAAGGCCTGCTGCCCTGGGCGCTCCAGCATCCTTGCGCGCTGGTGTTCGACGAGTACGATGCCGGACGTCCGGACGTGATGTTCGTGATCCAGCGCGTGCTGGAAGCAGGCGGGCGCCTGACCTTGCTGGACCAGAACAAGGTGATCCGGCCCAATCCCGCCTTCCGCATCTTCGCCACCGCCAACACGGTGGGCCTGGGCGACACCACCGGCCTCTATCACGGCACCCAGCAGATCAATCAGGGCCAGATGGACCGCTGGAGCGTGGTCACCACCCTGAATTATCTGCCGCATGCGCAGGAAACCGCCATCGTCCTGGCCAAAAGCGGCTGGGACGGCAAGGACCAGGTGGCGCGCAAGCGAGTGGAAAGCATGGTGGCCCTGGCCGATCTGACCCGGGCCGGGTTCATCAACGGCGACATCTCCACGGTGATGTCGCCGCGCACGGTGCTGACCTGGGCCGAGAACACCCGGATCTTCGGCGATCTCGGCTTCGCCTTCCGCCTGACCTTTTTGAACAAGTGCGACGAGACAGAGCGCCAGACCGTGGCTGAATACTACCAGCGCTGCTTCAACGAGGAGCTGCTGCCGGCCGGATCCCGGGCGCGCTGATGAGCGGCGGCGGGGACGGCACCCGGTCGGAAGCGTTCAAGCGCGCCACGGCCGGCGCGCTCCGGGCGATCGGCGGGCAGAAGGACGTGCAGGTCACGTTCCAGTCCGGCCCGCCGCAGGTCGCGGACAAGCGCGTGCGCCTGCCGCAGCCGAGCCGAGGGCTGCCGGATGCGGAAGTGACGCGCCTGCGCGGCACGGCGGACCAGGCGGCTCTGCGTCTGAAACACCACGACGCCGCGATCCATGCCGCCCGCACCCCGGAGCAGCGCGACGCCCGCGAGGTCTATGACGCGCTGGAACAGGCCCGGATCGAGGTGGTCGGCGCGCAGCACATGAGCGGCGTCGCGGCCAATCTGCGGCAGCGCCTGGAAGCGGATTGCGAGCAGGCCGGCTATAGCCGGATGACCAAGCGCGAGCAGATGCCGATGGCCGCGGCGCTTTCGCTCCTCGTCCGCGAGCGGCTGGACGGCGTTCCGGCGCCGGACTCGGCCCAGGCGATTCTGGGGCAATGGCGCAGCAACCTGGCCGAGGGCGCAGAGGACGCTCTGCGCGCGCTGGAGGCTGCACGGCACGATCAGGCCGCCTATACCCGCGCCGCACGGCGTCTGCTCGCCGCCTACGAACTGGCCGAGATGGACGCCGATTCCGAGCCGGAGCAGGAGGAGGAAGAGCAGGAGGACAGTCCGGACTCAGGCGAGGAACAGAACGAGCAGGAGCAGCCCCCCTCCCCGCAGCAGGAACAGGGGCAGGGCAGCGCCGAACAAACGCTGGGGTCCGAACAGGAGCAGTCCGGTGGCGGCGACGCCGACCCGGACGAGTCGGAGGACGATAGCGGCGCCGCCGATGGCGAAGACCGTCCCGGCGGTCCGCAGCAGGACCGTGCACCGGCGCAGGGCGAAATCGGCACCGCCTACCGGGTGTTCACCACCCAGTTCGACGAGGAGATCGGGGCGGAAGAGCTGTGCGATCCGGATGAGCTGTCCCGCCTGCGCGACCAGCTCGACCAGCAGCTCCAGAACATGCAGGGGGTGGTCTCCAAGCTCGCGAACCGCCTGCAGCGCAAGCTGATGGCGCAGCAAACCCGGGCCTGGGAGTTCGACCAGGAGGAAGGCATCCTGGATGCCGGCCGCCTGGCGCGGGTGGTGGTGAACCCGATGCTGTCGCTCTCCTACAAGCACGAGCGCGACATGGATTTCCGCGACACGGTGGTGACTCTGCTACTGGACAATTCCGGTTCGATGCGCGGCCGTCCGATCACGGTGGCGGCGATGTGCGGCGACATCCTGGCGCGGACCCTCGAGCGTTGCGGGGTGAAGGTCGAGGTGCTGGGCTTCACGACCCGGGCCTGGAAAGGGGGCCAGAGCCGGGAGCGCTGGGTAGCCGCCGGAAAGCCGCGCGATCCGGGCCGCCTGAACGACCTGCGGCACATTATCTACAAGGCGGCCGACATGCCCTGGCGCCGGGCGCGACGCAATCTGGGCCTGATGCTGCGCGAAGGCTTGCTGAAAGAGAATATCGACGGCGAGGCCCTGAACTGGGCCTATCGGCGTTTGCGTGGCCGTCCGGAGAGCCGGCGTATCCTGATGGTCATCAGCGATGGCGCTCCGGTGGATGACAGCACGCTTTCGGTGAATACCGGCGCCTATCTGGAGCGGCATCTGCGCGAGGTGATCGCCGAGATCGAGCGCGGGCGTGCGGTCGAGCTGATCGCGATCGGCATCGGCCATGACGTGACGCGCTACTACCGTCGCGCGGTGACGATCACCGACGCCGAGGAACTGGGCGGTACCATGCTGGCCAAGCTGTCGGAGCTGTTCGACGAGAACACGGGGCGCGGACGCGGTCGCTCGTCCGCGCGCGCGGCATGAGCGTCGCGTTTCCCCTCCGCGTCGCCCGCGTGGCGGGGATCGGCTTGGTCACAGGAAGCGGCTTCGTGTTCCCGATCGCGGCGATGACGCTGACCGAACCGGGCACCAACCGCACGGTGGCGCTGATGATCGGTCTGGTCGCCGCGGTCGTGGTCATTCGCGGCCTCGGCCGCGTGCTGCACCGGCTGCTGGACCGGGAACCGCGGGAACGGCGCTTTCCCCTGCTGGCGCTCTACGGCGTGGCGGCGATGCTGCCGCCCGCGGCGCTGTTGGTTCTGCCTACCGGGACGATCTGAACACCCCGTCGCGCGGTTCGCCTCAGCACACGGTTTCGCGCTGGCCGGCGCGATCCGGCGCGGCCGAAGCGCCGTCAAGCGCGTCCCGGATCGCGTGCTGCGCCTCGATCAAGCCCGGTCGCCAATCATCGGCGGACAGGGACAGGCTATGCGGCGAAAGCGCCTGGGCCAGATCGGCATCCGGCCAGTGTCCGGCTTTGGAGAGCGCGAAGACGAGAACGCGGCCGACGCGCGCGACCATGGCCTGTTCGGCCTGGCGCTGGGCCAGCGCGCGCACGCGGCCCGGATCGCCATGCCAGGCAAAGGCGCGCTCCAGCGCCTCGCGCATGTCGATGGCGGCCGGATAGAGCGCATTCAGAAACAGCTGGTGCGTTTCGGGGTAGTAGCGCGCGGCGCGGCCGGACAAAGCGCGGGCGGCGATGTCGTCCGGCATGCGGAGAAGCAGCATTTCCGGCACCAGTTCGGCGTCGAAGGCCTCCGGCTGCGGCCCGGCCTCGGCACAGCCGTCCTCCTCGTGCTCGGTATCGTCGCGTCGCTGTTCCGGGACCGGCGGGCGATCGTCCCGCACCAGACGTGGTTTCCGGGTCACGCCGAGCTGCCGCAGGAGATCCTTCAGGGCCTGGTAGGTGCTGTCCGAGACGGCAGCGTCCGGGGCGCCGGCTTCGATCAGGGCGCGAAGCCAGTCCGGGCGATGCGCGTGCAGGAGCGGCGCGAAATCGCGCAGCTCGATCCGGTCCTGAAGCCCGTCGGCGCCGCGCAGAAACTGGCGATAGGCGTCGGGCACCACAGGATGACGGTCCGGCAATTCCACCAGCATCACCACGCTGCCGGCCTGAAACGGCACGCCGAACACCGGCGCCACATGCAGCCAGTCGCTGTCGCGCCGGACATCGTAGAGTTCGCCGCGATGGATCAGCCCCGCCATGGCGGGCGGCATGTCGAAACGACCCGGCGGGCAATGGGCGTAATGCAGCAACACGCCATCGGGCAGCGTGACGGTGTCGAACCGCGCCGCCAGACGCGGCAGCCGCGAGGCGAGCGGCTCGAACCGGTCCTCGCGCACGAACAGGTCGACGCCGTTCTCGATCCGGAAGAAGCGGGCGCTGAGCTCGTCCCAGAGCCAGCCCGCCGGCATCGGGGGATCGCCCGCGAACGGGTCCAAGCTGGTATCCTGGTCCGGCGCGTTGCCGAACAGCACGACCTCGGTCCAGTCCGCGCCCGAATCGCGGCCGGTCTCGACCACCTCGGCGCCCTGCCCGTCCACGCCGGTCTGCCGGATGCGGCCATAGACGCCCTCGCGCCAGCCCAGCAGCATCGCCCGCACCACACCCTCACGGCAGGAGCGGTAGCGAAGCCCCAGGCGGTTGGACGGCAAAGAGGCGACCTTGGCGCCCATGCCGAAATTGCCGTCCAGCGCCTGGGTCTTGCGAATGGAGGCGGCGAGATCGGCCATGGCGAACAATTCGGCCGCATCCATGCCGCGTCCGCTATTGCGGATCCGCAGCTTCGGCACGCCATTCACCGGCACGGAATCGATCCACACCGTGCGCGCTCCCTCGGGCGCGGTTTCGGCGGCTTCCAGCGCATTGCGCACCAGTTCGCGCAGCATCATCACCCGCGGGCAGCGCTCGATCAGGCTGGAAACCAGGAAGGCCTCGTCGCCGATCTGCAGACGGGTGAGCGACATCTAAGCCACCACGAGCGGAAGCTGTTCCATGCCCGGCACCGTCACCAGCCCCTTATCGGTGATGCGGATGTCCGGGATGACGGAAAGCGGGATCAGGTTGAAGCCCATATAGGGCAGGCGGCAGCCGGCCGCCTCCCACGCCGATTTCAGCGCGCGGGTCTCGTCCGCGACCTCCGGCGCGCGCTTGTCGGACAGGAGGCCGGCGATCGGCAGGGCGATCTGCGCCTGAACCTGCCCGTTCGCGACCACCACCACGCCGCCTTTACTGGCGCGGATGGTTTCCACCGCCAGGCGCATGGAAGCCTCATCCAGCCCGGCGACGATGATGTTGTGCGCATCGTGACCGACCGAGCTGGCGACCGCGCCTTCACGCAGGCCGAAGCTCTGCAGCAGGCCGTGGGCAACGGCGCCCCCGTGTCCGTGCCGCTCGATCACGCTGACGAAGCAGAGATCGTGCTGTTCGAGATGCGCGTCCCAGCTCGGGGCCCGGTCCAGCGACAGGACGACATGGCGCAGCGCGATGTCGGACGGGTCCACAGTGCGGATCGCGTTGACCTTGCAGGCGGAAGCCGGGAGGTCCGGCACCAAAGAAGGAAGCGTTTCGGGCAGGATCACGGTGCGGAAGGCGGCATCGGGATAGGTGAAGCGGCCGGTTTCCATCTGATGGGCGAGCAGATCGGTCGAGCGGCCGTTCTCGACCATCAGCGCGCCGCCGAACCAGGTGTGGCGCACGCGCAGCTCGTCCGTCAGCAGCACCAGGTCGGCACGACGGCCGCCACCCATGCCGCCGATCTCGCCATCCATGGCAAAGCGCGTCGCCGGATGCAGCGAACCGAGGCTCCAGGCGCGCTCGCGCGACAGCCCGGCGCGCACCGCCTCGCGCACCACCCAGTCCAGGCCGAACGAGAACAGATCCTCGGCGTCGCGGTCGTCGGTGCAGACGCAGACGCGCTTGGGGTCGCAGCCGAGTTCGGTCACGGCGCGGATCGCGGCCGGCAGGCTATGCCACGGAGTCGTCGGCGGCCCGCCGCGCAGGAACACCCAGACGCCCGCCTCGATCAGCGCCTCTGCGATCTCGCGCGACACGGCTTCGTGCGTGTCGGTGACGCCGCTGGCGGCATAGGCCGGGACGAACTCGGTGCCGTAGACATGCCCGCTGACCGGCAGGCCGCGCTTCAGCGCTTCGGCGATCACGCCGTGCGAACGCTCGTCGCCCTCGCAGACCTGCACGAAATCCATCTTCTCGCCCAGCGCCACCGCCTCCGGCCAGCGGTCGAACAGGACGCCGATCTTGTCCGGGGTGAGGTCGCCGCCGGCCGTCTCGAACCGGGCAGAGGTGGCCGGAACGGTGCTGGGCACGGTGAGGAAGATGTTCAGCGGCGCGCGGCGCGCATCCTCCAACATCCATTCGACGCCTGCCACGTCGGACACGTTGCCGATCTCGTGGCTGTCGCAGAAGATCGTGGTGGTGCCGTTCAGCAGCGCCGCTTCCGCATAGGCGCAGGCGGTCATCATGCTGCTCTCGATATGCAGGTGCGGATCGACGAGGCCGGGCGCCAGAATGCCGCCTTCGAGATCGGTGATCCGGCCGGCGGCGAGGCCGAGGCGCTTCGCCGTACCGGCGGGCTGCATCGCGGCGATACGGCCGTGGCTGATCCAGAGCTCGCGCCCGGGAAGAATGCGCTCGGAATAGGTGGACAGGATTCTCGCGTTGGTCAGCACGAGATCGGGTGGTGTGCGTCCGCTCGCCACGGCTGCGAGATCGCGCGTCACGGCGTGAAGCGGTGGAACGGAGAAGCGGGTCAGGAGCGGTTCTGCATGCATGGGCAAATCTAGCATCGGGGCGGCGGCCGCCGGCAAGCGCTTCCCGTCGGGCGATACCGTTCGGGGCGCCGATGGGATAGGGAAGCCTCCATGCTCAAAGGCTTTCTCACCGTCGGCGGCTGGACGATGCTCAGCCGCGTGCTGGGTCTGGTGCGCGACCAGCTTCTCGCCGCCATGATGGGCGCCGGCCCGATGCAGGACGCCTTCCAGGTGGCGTTCCGGCTGCCGAACCTGTTCCGCCGGCTGTTCGGCGAGGGCGCGTTCAACTCCGCCTTCGTGCCGCTCTTCTCCGGGTTGCTGGCGAACGAGGGGCCCACGGTCGCGCGCGGCTTCGCGCGGGAAGCGTTCGGCGTCCTGGTATTCTGGCTGCTGTGCCTGACCATCCTGGGCGAGCTGTTCATGCCGGAGGTGATCGCCGTGATCGCCCCCGGCTTCACCGCGAACCGGTCGCTGGCGATCGCACTCGGCCGCATCACCTTTCCCTATGTCCTGCTGATCTGCGCCGCCGCCCTGGTCTCCGGTGTCCTGAACGGTCTGGAGCGGTTCGGTGTCGCGGCGGCGGCTTACGTGCTTTTCAACGTGGTGGGCATTGCCGCCATCCTGTTCCTGACGCCGCATGTGGCGAGCGTGGCGCATGCCGCGTCCTGGGGAATCACCGCCTCGGGCGTGGTGCAGCTCGGCGTGCTTCTGGTCGCGGCGAAGCGGGCCGGAATGCCGCTCGGCTTTCCCCGCCCCCGCCTCACGCCGCGCATGCGCCTGCTGATGCGCCGCATGACGCCGGGCCTGATCGGCAGCGGCATCACCCAGCTCAATCTGGGCGTGGACACCATCATCGGCACGCTGTTGCCGGCAGGCAGCGTGTCGCTGATGTATTTCGCCGATCGCGTGAACCAGCTGCCGCTGGGCGTGCTGGGCGCCGCTGCCGGCACCACGCTTCTGCCGGTGCTGAGTCGCCACGTGCAGGGCGGCAAGGAGGCGGAGGCGCGCCGGACCCAGAACAGCGCGATCGAATACGCACTGATCCTGGTGATTCCGGCGACGCTGGCGCTCATGGTGCTGGCGCGCCCGATCCTGGCGACGTTGTTCGGCTATGGCGAATTCACCGCGCGCGACGTGGCGCTCTCGGCGCAGTCTCTGGCGGCCTACGCGCTCGGTCTTCCGTTCTTCGTCCTGATCAAGGTGCTGGCGCCCGGCTTTTTCGCGCGCGGCGACACCACCACGCCGGTGCGGGTCGGCATGGCGACGCTGGGCATCAATCTCTGCCTGAACCTGGCTCTGATGCGTCCGCTGCAGCATGTCGGGCCGCCGCTCGCCACGAGCCTCGCCTCGGCCCTGAACGCGCTGATCCTCGGCATCTTGCTGTTGCGCCGGGGCTATCTGCGGCCGGACCGGATCATGCTCCTCCGCATCGGGCGCATGACGATCGCCGCCGCCGCGATGGCCGCCATCCTGGCCGGGCTGAAGCTCGGGCCGATGAGCGGGATCGAGCTCCGCCACGGTCTGGTGCGGATGGTATTGCTGGGCGTGATGATCACGACCGGGATGGTCAGCTACGCGGTGCTGCTGGACCTTCTCGGCGTGGTGAAGCTGCGGACGGCGATCCAGACGATCGCGGAGCGGCTGAGACGCAGGAGGCCTCGATCCGCCTGATCCTCATCCACAGGGCAAAGCCGTGTAATATTATGTCGTTTTGCACCACCTTTATAAGCAATTTACAGTTGCCAAAACGTTACTATGGGACAGATTCTATCGTGGTATAGCTGCTTCCCGGTGGGTTTGCCTGGACAACATGCATCCTCGCGCCGCATGAGAGAGGACCGTTCGGATACCGTTCCGAATACGTCGATGGCAGACGAGGGACCCATCATGACAACGCGCGGCTTTCTTCTGGCTTCGGTTCCACTGCTGGCCTTCTGGTCGGCCGGAACGGCGTTCGCCCAGACCGCGACCCAGGCGGCAACGGTGACGGCGCCTCCTGCGGCCCCCAAGACCTGGGCCAGCGCCATCACGTTCGGCGCGCAGGTGGATGCTGGCATCACCGGCAATTTCGACCGGCCATCCGATGGGCTGAACTACGGCCGCCTGTTCGACGACAAGGCGAACACGGTGCTGCTGAACAACCTGCAGCTCACGGCCACGCGCCCGATCGACAGCTCGTCCTCCAACTACGATCTGGGCTTCACCCTGCAGGGCACCTACGGCTCGGATGCGCGCTACACGCACTATCTGGGTGAGTTCAACAACCTGACGCATGACCGCAACCAGTTCTCGATCCTGCAGGCCGATCTGCTGCTGCACGCGCCGGTGCTCACCAAGGGCGGCGTCGATTTCAAGCTGGGCCAGTTCGCGACGCCGATCGGCTACGAAACGATCGACCCGTCCACCAACCCGTTCTACTCGCACTCCTACAACTTCAATTTCGGCCCGTTCCAGCACACCGGCCTGCAGGCCGTGGTGCATCTGAACCCGACGGTGGATCTGTGGGGCCAGGTGGATACCGGCCTCAGCACCACCTTCGACGGCGGCGACAACAATGCCGAACCGGCCGGCCTGTTCGGCATCGGCCTGAACAACATCGCCGGCGGCAAGCTGACCGTGCTGGCGCTCATGCATCTCGGGCCCGAGGACGCGGTGAACGCGATCGGCTCGGCCGCCAATCGCGACATGCGCTACGAAGGCGACGTGGTGGCGACCTACAAGGCCACCGACAAGCTCACTTTCGTGGCGGAAGGCCAGTGGCAGCATGACGATTCGATCGGTGCCGACAGCTATGGTCTCGCCGGCTACATCTCCTACGCCCTCACCCCGACCCTGACGGCGAATTTCCGCGGCGAGGTGTATCGCGACAATGCCGGATTCTTCGTGGCGGCCTTCCCGGGCAATCTCGACGCCGCCCGAGCGCTGAACGGTCTGCCGAACACCTCCTTCGGCGCGGGCCGGCAAACCTACAGCGAATGGACCTGGGGCGTGAGCTACAAGCCGGTGATCCCGCACGTGGCGCTGCTGGCGTTCCGTCCCGAGATCCGCTGGGACAAGTCGTTCAGCGGCGGCCATCCGTTCAACGGGCTGAGCGACAACGGCTCTTTCACCCTGGCCGGCGACGTGATCCTGGGCTTCTGATCGTCGTGCCGGGCGGACCGAACGCCGCCCGGCTCTTGGGGGCTTCGCCGCGTCGTTCTACAGACGTAGCATGAGCGAAGCCGCGATCTCCACCTTTCCCGATCCCGACGGCGCGTCGCCGGCAATGGCGCAATGGTTCGCCCTGAAGGCGCGCCAGCCTGACGCGCTGCTGTTCTTCCGGATGGGCGATTTCTACGAGCTGTTCTTCGCCGACGCCCAGGCTGCGGCCGCTGCGCTCGATATCGCGCTGACTGCGCGCGGCACCCATTCCGGCGCACCGATTCCGATGTGCGGCGTTCCGGTGGCGGCGGCGCAGGCCTACCTCGCGCGCCTGATCCGGCGCGGCTTCCGGGTGGCAATCGCCGAGCAGACGGAAGCGCCCCGCAAACCAGGCTCGCCCAACAAGGGGCCGCTCTCGCGCGATATCGTCCGGCTCGTCACCGCCGGCACGCTGACAGAGGACGAGTTGCTGGACGCCGGGCGCTCGAACCTTCTCTTGGCCATCGCCCGCCTGCCGGGGGCCAGGCCGCGCGATCCCGACCGGCTCGGCGCTGCCTGGATCGACGTGAGCACCGGCCTGTTCGAAACGGCGACGCTGGCGGGCCCGCACGTTCTGGCGGAGCTGCTGTCGCGGCTCGATCCTGCGGAGATCCTGGCTCCTGCCGGGCTATCGCTAGGCGAACACGAGGCGGCGCGCGGACCGGAACCGGGGCCGCATGCGCCTTTGGCGGCGCGGGCGAAGCTGGCGCAGCCATTCGAGGCGGCAAGCCTGGACGCGTTCGGCGATTTCTCCGATGCGGAGGCAGTCGCCGGGCTGGTGGTGCTCGATTACGTCCGCGACAGCCAGGCGGGAAAGCTGCCTCGCCTGTCGCACCCGGTGCCGCAGGGCGATCGGCTGCTTCTGGGAATCGATCCCGCCACGCGGGGCAGCCTGGAATTGCTGCGCAGCCGGGACGGCAGCACCGAACATACGCTGTTCGGCACGATTTCCCGCACCGTAACGGCACCGGGCAGCCGCATGCTGGCGGGTTGGTTGTCGGCACCCTTGGCCACCGCCGCACCGATCGGTGCGCGGCAGGATGCCTGGCAGTTCCTTCAGGCCGAATCGGGGCCGGTGGCACAGTTGAGGCAGATCCTTCGGGGAACGCCCGATATTGCGCGCGCTCTGGGCCGGCTTTCCGTCGGTCGCGGCCAGCCGCGCGACCTGGCGGCGATCCGCGACGGCCTGGCCGCGGCGCATGAAACAGCCACGTTGCTGGCGCCGGACAGGCCCGGGGCTCCTTTCGCGGCGCCTCTGCCACTGCTTCTGGAAAGCGCCCGCCAGACGCTCGGCCGCGCGGCCGGGCTGGAAACGCTGCTGCGCCGCGCCTTGTCGGACAGCCTGCCGGCCCGTCTGGAGGATGGCGGGGCGATCGCGGAAGGGTTCGACGGCGAGCTGGATGCGGAGCGCCGCCTGCGCGACGACAGCCGCAAGGTGATTGCGGGCAAGCAGCTCGATTACGCGCAACAATTCGGCGTCGCCAGCTTGAAGATCAAGCATCACGCCCAGCTCGGCTACGTGATCGAGGCGCCGGTTGGCACTGCGGCGGCGCTGCGCTCGAATCCCGCGCTGGTGCTGCGGCAAGGCACGGCCAGCGTGTCGCGCTTCACGACGGCGGAGCTCAGCGAACTGGATCGCCGCATCTCCGAGGCGGGCAGCCGCGCCGCGCGACGGGAACGGGTCGTGTTCGACGCCCTGGTGAGCCAGGTTCTGGCGACGGAAGCACTGCCGGCGATCGCCGAGGCCCTGGCGCTCCTCGACGTGGCGCAATCCTGCGCCTCGCTGGCCGCGGACGGACGCTGGTGCCGTCCGGAAATCCGAGACGACGCGACGTTCCGCCTGACCGCGCTGCGCCATCCGGTGGTGGAGGCGGCGTTGAGCCGGACCGAGCGGTTCACGCCCAACGACTGCGACCTGTCCGAAGGGCGGCGGGTGATGCTGCTCACCGGGCCGAACATGGCGGGCAAATCCACCTTCCTGCGCCAGGCGGCCCTGGCGGTGGTTCTGGCGCAGGCTGGCTTGCCCGTTCCGGCGGAGCGGGCCGAGATCGGCCTCGTGGACCGGCTGTTTTCGCGCGTCGGTGCATCCGACGATCTGGCGCGCGGACGCAGCACCTTCATGGTGGAAATGACGGAGACCGCCTCCATCCTGAATCTCGCCGGGCCGCGCTCGCTGGTGGTCGTGGACGAGATCGGTCGCGGAACGTCGACCCTGGACGGGCTGGCGATCGCCTGGGCGGTTCTGGAGTCGCTGCACGGCGCCCAGCGCTGCCGCACCATCTTCGCCACGCATTTCCACGAGCTGGGGGAACTGGCCGACACGCTGCCGGGCCTGTGCCCGCACACGATGAGCGTGCGGGAATGGAAGAACCAGGTGGTGTTCCGGCACGAGGTTCTCCCGGGCGTCGCCGGTCGGAGCTGGGGCGTGCATGTGGCCAAGCTGGCCGGCGTTCCGGAACCGGTCGTGCGGCGCGCCGGGCGGCTGCTCTCCGCGCTCGAGAAAAGCCGGGGCGAGACCGCCGCGCGATTGCCGCTCTTTGCCGCGCTGGAGAAGGAAGAGGGAGCGGGCGATCCGTTCCGCGAGGCGATGGCGGCCATCGATCCCGACCGGATGAGCCCGCGGGAAGCGTTAGACGCGCTGTACCAGCTGCGCGCGATTTTTGTTGCATCGCATGATCAAGCTGTTGCGACCGACGACGACGCGCTACGTTCGCACTAGCATGCCCAAATCCGCCGCGACTTTTCTTGAACCTGCCATGGCCGCTCGCCAGCTCGCCTCAGCGCTTGCCAGACCCGCCGATGCGCCGCCCACGTCGCGAGGCACGGCGATCGCCGCGTTCCGTCGCCATCTCGCGCGCATCCAGCAAAGCGTGCGCGATGCGTTCGAGGCGCATGAGCTGGACGGAATCGGCGCCGCACAGCAACTCGCCGCGCTGACCGACGGATTGCTCGCCGCCCTGCACGACTTCACGCTCCAGGATGCGCTGGCCGAAGAGATCGCCTTGGCGAAGCGTGCCGCGGAAGCCGTGCGTGGGGTGGGTGCCGGCGGCACGCCGGAGGGCTTCACCCTGTCGATCGTCGCGACCGGGGGCTACGGACGCGGCACTCTGGCGCCGTTCAGCGATATCGACCTTCTGTTCCTGACAGACGAGGAGCCGGAGCCGGCGATCCTGTCCGCGGTCGAGTTCATGCTCTATTTCCTGTGGGATCTGGGGCTGAGGGTCGGGCACGCGACCCGTTCGGCGAGCCAGTGCGTGGCCGAGGCGGCGGCAGACACCACCGTGCGGACAACCCTGCTGGATGCGCGGCGAATCGTCGGCGATGCCGCCTTGTTCGCGTCGTTCCAGGCGCGGTTCATTCTGGCCAGCGTGGAGAGCGGAGCCGGCAATTTCATTACCGACAAGCAGCAAGAGCGCACCTTGCGGCACCAGCGCTACGGGGAAAGCCCGTTTCTTGTCGAGCCCAACATCAAGGAAGGCCGGGGCGGTCTGCGCGACATGCAGACGCTCTACTGGCTTTGTCGTTACACGCTCGGAACGCATACTTTCCCCGATCTCGCACGAGCGGGAGCCGGGCGTCAGGCGCTTCTGACCGAACAGGAGGCCAAGCGGGCGAGCCGGTCCTGGGATTTCCTGTGGACGGTGCGATTCCATCTGCACTACGTCGCCGGCCGCGCCGAGGAGCGGCTCACTTTCGACATGCAGCCCGTGGTCGGCGCGCGCATGGGCTACACGCAGCACGGCCGCCAGGTCGGCGTCGAACGGTTCATGCGGCATTATTTCCTGACCGCGCGCGAGGTGATGCGCTTCACCCATATCCTGGAGCCGCAAGTGCTGCGCCAGGCCCTGGGGGTTCCGGCCACGGCGCCGGAGACCGACGAGGCGCTGCGCCGCGCCGGCTTCATGATCGCCGATGGCGCGATCATGCCGCAGCCGGACGTCTCGTTCGACCGCGATCCGATCATGATGCTGCGGCTGCTGGCGGCGGCCCGAGATCGCAAGCTGCCGATCCATCCGCTGGCGATGCACCTGCTGATCCGCTGGGAACGGCGCGCCGCGTCGCTGCGCGACAACCCGGAAGCCATGGCGATCCTGCTGGAGCTGGTGTGCGGCGAGCGTCCGGTGCGCAAGCCGCGGCCGGACCGATCGGCGGAACTGCGACGCGACGAGATCATCCGGAACGATCCGCCGCGTTCGGGCGCACGTTGGCTGCATGTGCTGAACGAGACCGGCCTGCTCGGGCGCCTGATTCCGCCCTGGTCGCGCATCGTCGGTCAGATGCAGTTCGATACCTATCATGTGTTCACCGTGGATGAGCACACGATCGAAGCGGTACGGATTCTGGGCGCGCTGGAAGCCGGGAAGCTGGCGGAGGAAACCCCGGTCGCCAACGATCTGGTCGAGGATCTGCAGAGCCGTCGCGCGCTCTATGTCGCGACGCTGCTGCACGACATCGCCAAGGGGCGCGGCGGCGACCATTCCGAGCTGGGTTCGGAGATGGCGCTCGAAATCTGCCCGGCGCTCGGCTTGTCGGCCGAAGAGACCGAGACCGTATCCTGGCTGGTGCTGCACCATCTGCTGCTGAGCCAGACCGCCTTCAGGCGCGATATCGACGATCCCAAGACGATCCTGGACCTGGCCGATACCATCCAGTCTCCGGAGCGGCTGCGGCTGCTGCTGATCCTGACGGTGGTGGATATGCGTGCCGTCAGCTCCAAGGTCTGGAACGCCTGGAAGGCGACGCTGCTGCGCGAGCTCTATGCCCGCGTGGCCGAGGTGCTGGCCGGCGGCCTCGCCACCACCGAGCGCGATGTTCGCGTGGCGCGCGGCAAGGAGGCCGCCGCGATCCTGCTCGAGGAGGAAGGGCTCACACCCGACGAGATCGAGGATTTCCTCCGTCTCGGCTATGGTGGCTACTGGCTGTCGTTCGATCCCGAGACCCATGCGCGCCATGCCCGCATGATCCGCGACAGCATGCAGCGGAACGCGGCGCTGACGGTCGAAACCCAGCCCCTCCCCGCCCGGGCGGTGACGGAGGTGACGATCTACACCGCCGACCATGCCGGCTTGTTCAGCCGGATCGCCGGGGCGCTGGCGGTGGCCGGCGCCTCGATCGTCGATGCGCGAATCCATACCATGACCAACGGCATGGCGCTCGATACGTTCTGGGTCCAGGACGCCTCGGAGGATACGTTCGACGCGCCGCACCGTCTCGCGCGCCTGTCCGTGCTGGTGGAGCAGGCGCTCTCGGGCACCATCGATCTCGATGAGGAGATCGCCAGAAGCACGGTGAGCCCGATCGGACGGCGCATGCGGGCGATCCATGTGCCACCGCGCGTGGTCATCGATAACCGCGCCTCCAATGCCTATACGGTGATCGAGGTGAACGGACGCGACCGGCCCGGCCTGCTGCACGACGTCACTGCGGCCATGAGCCAGCAGGGCATGCAGATCGCCTCGGCGCATATCACGACCTACGGCGTGCGCGCGGTGGACGTATTCTATGTGAAGGATCTGTTCGGACTGAAGATCGGCAGCGAACGCAAGCTGGAAGAGCTGCGCGCGTCCCTCGTTGCCGTCCTGACCCGCGCTGAGGATGCGATCGCGCGCGACAGCGCGGCACCTGCGCGCAAGCGCAGCGCGGTCTGATCCGCGCAGCGGCCGTGCCGCACGGTCAGCCGTCCAGCATCGCCGCCGCCCGTTCGATGACGGCAATCCAGACCCGTTCGGGCGAGCCCGGCTCGTCCTGATCCAGGACGCGGACGCTCGGATACCAAAGGCTCCTTCCCTCCGCGTCGCGGTTGGCCCGGCGCCAGCGCCAATCGCCGCCGAACCGGTTCAGCAAGAGGGTCGGCCGGTCCAGCGCGCCGGCCAGATGGGCAACGGCGGTATCCACCGTGACGACCAGAGAACAGGTCGCGATCAGCGCGGCGGTGTCGGCGAGGTCGCGCAGAGCGGAACGCGACAGCGCCATCCCTTCGGGCGGCGTTTCATCCAGACGGTCGGGCTGGAGTGCCACGAAATGCCGGTCCGCGGCGGCCAGCGGCGCCAGTTGCGCAAGAGGAAGGGAGCGGCGGCGGTCGAAGCGATAGGCGGGGCTGCCTGACCAGCACAGGCCGATCAAGCCGGTCGTGCGGCCGGGTTCGGCCTGGAGATAGGCGCCCGGAAAGAACGGTTCCGGGATGCCGAGCAGCAACGGCAGGCTGAGCAAGGCGGCGCGTACGGCACCGCCGGGTTCAGGATCGGCCGGGCCGATGACGCGGCATTCGGATGGCAGGGAATCCCGCGCCAGGCGGTGCAACGGATCGGGCAGACGCAGCACGATCGAAGCGCGGCGCATCGCCTCCGGCACGTAGCGAAGGAACTGGATCACGTCGCCCAGCCCCTGTTCGGCCTCGATCAGCAGCGGCACAGACGGGTCGAGGGGCCCGCCATCCCAGGACGGAAGAGCGGAGGGCGACCGGCCGAGAACGGCATGTCGCGCCTCGAATCCGGCCCAGCCTTCGGCAAAACGACCGGTGCCGAGCAGCAGGGTGGCCCGGTTGAAGCGCGCGCGTTCGGCATCGAGAGTTCCGGCGTGGCGATGCTCCACCTCTGCGAAGCAGCGTTCGGCGTCGTCGAACCGGTTCAGTTCCAGCAGCGCCGTGCCGTGATTGACGAGAATGCCGGCACGATCGGGCGCCAGCCGCGCGGCCTCGGCCAGACGCCGTTCGGCCTCGTCGAGATGGCCGAGCGCCAGAAGCACCAGGCCGAGATTGCTGGCGGTTTCCGCCGTCGGCGGTCCCAGCGCGTCGGCGCGACGCAAGGCGGCCAGGGCTTCGTCGAGCTTGTTGTTTTCCCACAGCCTGCCGCCCAGATTGGCGATCGCTGCCGGATCGTCCGGCAACAACGCTGCCACCTCTCGGAAACAGCGTTCCGCCTCATCGCTCCGGCCCAGCGCAGCATGAGCGACGGCCAGGCCATGCCAGGAGGCGGCGTCGGCCGGGTTCTCGGCCACCGCCCGCGACAGGGCCGAAACCGCATCGGGCCAGCGCCCCAGTGCGGACGCAGCCCGCCCGGCAAGAGCCTGGGTGCCCGGGATCGCGCTGGAATCGATCACCCGGTCCAGCGCCGTTCGCGCCGCAGTCAGTGCCTCGTCCAGGCGACCGAGTTGTTCCAGTACGCCCGCCAGCGCCGCATGCGCGCGCGGATCGCCGGGATCCTGCAAGGTCGCCGCCCGCATCGCCGCGCGTGCTTCCTCGAAATGGCCGCGGGCAAGCAGCGCATGACCCAGATTGAGGGTGAAAAGTGCATGATCCGGACGCAGGCCGGAGGCGCGTCCGATCAGGGCGATCGCCTGCGCCGGCAGGCCGCGCTCCAGGGCCAGAACCCCCAGACCGTGCAGGGCGTCGGGCGCCTCCGGATCGAGGGCGAGCGCTTCGCGATAGAGCCGTTCGGCCGCGATCGTATCGCCCTGGCGGTGATGCGCCATTCCCTGTTCGGCCAGGGTCTGCGCGGCGCGAAGCCGCTCCATGTCCCGACTCAAATGCCCGTCTCCCGCGAACCCGGCCCGACGCTCTTGTTCCCGTCGCGCGGCCGGTCTGCAATAGCGCGGCGCAGAGGGAGCCGCAGGATGACCGCCTATACGAAGCTGGAACAGCGTTTCACCCGGCTCTCCCGGCTGAGCGACGCGCTTGGAATTCTGGGCTGGGACAAGGAAACCACCATGCCGCTCGGCGCCGCCGAAACGCGCGGCGAGGTGATCGCGACCCTGTCGGTGATGGCGCATACATTGCTCACCGAGACGGAAACGACGGAGCTGCTCGCGGCCGCGAACGCCGAACAGGACGCGCTCGGCGTTTGGCAGCGCGCCAATCTGCGCGAGATGCGGCGGCAGCATGCCCATGCCACCGCCGTTCCGGCGGATCTGGTGGAGGCGGCCGCGCGCGCGTCGACCGCCTGCGAGGTGCGCTGGCGCCGGGCCCGCGGAGAGAACGATTTCTCAGGTCTGCGCCCGGACCTGCAGTGGGTCCTGGATACCCAGCGCGAGATCGGCCAGGCCAAAGGCGAGGCACTCGGATTGTCACCCTACGATGCGCTGCTCGACCAGTTCGATCCGGGCACGACGCAGACCTTCATCGACCCGATCTTTGCCGAAATCGGCGCAGCCTTGCCGGAACTCGTTGGACGGGCGATGGAACAACAGGATTCGCGGCCCGAGCCGACGCCGATGGACGGTCCTTTTCCCATTGCGGCGCAGAAGGCGCTCGGCGAGAAGCTGATGCGGGCGATCGGGTTCGATTTCGAGCGCGGCCGGCTCGATATCAGTACGCATCCGTTCTGCGGCGGCGCCAGTCAGGATGTGCGCATCACCACGCGCTACGACGAGAACGATTTCTCCAGCGCTCTGATGGGCGTGCTGCACGAGACCGGCCACGCGCTCTACGAGCAGGGGCGGCCGGCCGATTTCCTGGCGCAGCCAGTCGGCCAGGCGCGGGGAATGAGCCTGCATGAAAGCCAGTCTCTGCTGATCGAGATGCAGGTATGTCGCAGCGACGCGTTTCTGCGCTTCCTGTCGCCGCTGCTTTGCCAGACGTTCGGCGATCAGCCCGCCTTCGAGGCGCATAACCTGGCAGCGTTCCTACGGCGTGTGGAGCCGGGACTGATCCGGGTCGATGCGGACGAGGTGACGTATCCGGCACATATCATGCTGCGCTATGCGCTGGAAAAAGCGATGATCAGCGGAGATCTGGCGCTGGCGGATCTGCCGGCCGCGTTCAACGACGGCATGCAGCGGTCACTGGGAGTGTGCGTTCCGGATGATGCTTCCGGATGTATGCAGGACGTGCACTGGCCGGCCGGCTTGTTCGGATATTTTCCGACCTATTCCCTGGGGGCGATGACGGCGGCCCAGTTGATGCAGGCGGCGCGGGGCGCGCTCCCCGCATTGGACGCGTCGATCGAGAACGGCGAATTCGGAGCCCTGGTCTCGTGGCTGCGAGACGCCGTGCACGGCAGAGGCAGCGTCGGCGAGACGCCCGCCATCATCGCGGAGGCGACCGGCGGGCCGCTCGATCCGTCGATCTACCTCTCGCACCTGCGGCGCCGCTATCTCCGCGACTGATCAGTTCAGCGCGGACAGCGTCGTGGAGACCGGCATGACCATGCCGGTCTCAGTTGCCGCGACGGTGCCGACAGCGAAGGTGAGAACGATGCCGGTGAGCAGGACGACCCGTGCCATGACTGATACTCGTTGATACGATTGTGGACCTGGCTGCTGAATGCCGGTCGAGCGGAGAAGTTGTTTCACGTTTCGGTCAGTCGCGACGCAGCGACGGCAGACGGATCGGCCGCCATATCCGGCCGAAACAGGGCTGCAACGGAACGCCGGTCCCTGCATTGCCGCCCGGCGCCGGCCTGCTCTTCGCGGCGGAGAGCGAATTTCGTATGCTGCCGCCATGCGTTATGTTTCGACCCGCGGGCAGGCACCCACTCTCGATTTCAGCGGCGTTCTGCTGGCAGGGCTGGCTGGCGATGGCGGCCTTTACATGCCTGAAACCTGGCCGGAATTCTCCGCGGACGACTGGCGCGCCATGCGCGGCCTCTCCTACCCGGAACTCGCCGCGCGGGTGATGGCGCCGTTCACAGCGGGGTCGATCGATCAGGACACGCTGCTCGGCTTGTGCCGGGAGGCCTATGCCGGCTTTACCCATCCGGCCACCGTGCCGATGGTCCAACTCGATCGCGACCTGTTCGCGATGGAGCTGTTCCACGGCCCGACGCTCGCCTTCAAGGACATGGCAATGCAGCTGCTCGGGCGGCTGTTCGACCATGTTCTGACGCAGCAGGACCGGCGCGTCACCATCGTCGGCGCAACCTCCGGCGATACCGGCTCTGCGGCGATCGAGGCCTGCCGCGACCGCGCGCGTCTCCAGGTGGTGATTTTGCATCCGCTTGGACGGACCAGCGCCGTGCAGCGCCGGCAGATGACGACCGTCCTGTCGCCCAACATCGCCAATCTGGCTCTGGAGGGCACGTTCGACGACTGCCAGGACATGGTGAAGGCCATGTTCGCCGACGCCCCGTTCCGGGACGACATGCAGTTGAGCGCCGTGAACTCGATCAACTGGGCGCGCGTGGCGGCGCAGATCCCCTATTATGTTGCTGCCGCGCTGGCGCTGGGCGCGCCGGACCGGGAGGTCTCGTTCGCCGTGCCGACGGGCAATTTCGGCAACGTGTTCGCGGCCTGGGCTGCCCGTCGCATGGGTTTGCCGGTCGCCCGCCTCGCCATCGGCTCGAACGGCAACGATATTCTGGCGCGGTTCCTGGCCGGCAACGACATGAGCATGCGACCCGTAACGCCCAGCCTGTCGCCGTCGATGGATATCCAGGTGAGCTCGAATTTCGAGCGGCTGTTGTTCGAGCTGCTGGACCGGGATGCGTCGCTTTGCGCCGCCATCATGACCGGATTCCGCCAGACCGGCCGCATGGCGGTGCCGGATGCGAGCTGGCGTCAGGCGACGACGCTCTTTCATGGCGAAGCCCTCGACGATCCAGCAACGGAAGCGGAAATCCGCCGGCTGCATCGAGAGACCCAATATCTGGCCGATCCGCATTCCGCGATCGGCATCGCCGCCGCCCGCGCCTGCGCCTTGCCCGGCATTCCGACCGTAGCCATGGCGACCGCGCATCCGGCGAAATTCCCGGACGCCATGCTGTCCGCGACCGGCCTGTCCCCTGCCCTGCCGCCGCATCTCGCCGACCTGTTCGAACGCGAGGAGCACTTCCGGGTGGTGCCGAACCGGCTCGACGCGGTGCAGGACGCCGTGCGCGCCTCGGTGCTGAAGAACGCCGCCTGACTTCCCATATACCGAAAGACACGGCCCGTCCGCTTCCGGTTCAGCGGGTCGCAGACAGGAACAGCATGACCGATCCGATCGCCACCACACGCCTGCCCAATGGGCTCACCGTCGTTTCAGAGCGCATGGACAGGGTCGAGACGGTGTCGTTCGGCGCTTATGTCGCCAGCGGCACGCGCAATGAACTCGCCTCGGAGAACGGGGTCTCGCATTTCCTCGAACATATGGCGTTCAAGGGCACCGAGCGCCGCAGCGCCGTGCAGATCGCCGAAGAGATCGAGAATGTCGGCGGCCATATCAACGCCTACACGGCGCGCGAGCAGACGGCCTATTACGTCAAGCTGCTGAAGGAAGACCTTGCCCTCGGGGCAGACATCATCGGCGACATCCTGACGCACAGCACCTTCGTGCCGGAGGAGCTGGAGCGCGAACGCGGCGTGATCCTGCAGGAGATCGGCCAGGCGAACGACACGCCGGACGACATCATCTTCGATCATTTTCAGGAAACCGCCTTTCCAGACCAGGCGATGGGTCGTCCCACGCTCGGCACCGAGGCACTGATCCGCGACATGAAGCGGGACACGCTGACCGGCTACATGCGGCAGCACTACACTACGGGCAACGTGGTGATCGCGGCGGCGGGCAATCTGCGTCACGAGGACGTGGTGGAACTGGCTCGGTCGCATTTCGGCGACCTGCCGACAGAACTGGTCGGGCAGACCGATCCTGGCCGCTATCTCGGCGGTGAGTTCCGCGAGGAGAAGGATCTGGAACAGGTCCATGTCGTGCTGGGCTTTCCGTCCGTCGGCTATCGCGACCCAGACTATTATCCCGTCCTGCTTCTCTCGACCTTGCTCGGTGGCGGCATGTCGTCCCGCCTGTTCCAGGAAATCCGGGAAAAGCGCGGGCTTGTCTATTCGATCTACGCTTTCAACTCACCGTTCAACGATGGCGGCCTGTTCGGCATCTACGCCGGCACCGGCGAGGACGAGGCGAAGGAGCTGGTGCCCGTGACGCTCGAAGAGCTGCGCAAGGTGCAGCGCTCCTCAGGGCCGGAGGCGGTGCGGCAGGTGGAACTGGATCGTGCCCGGGCACAGCTCAAATCGAGCCTGCTGATGTCGCTGGAATCGACCGGCAGCCGGTGCGAGCAACTGGCCCGGCAGCTTCAGATCTTCGGCCGCATCATCCCGACGGCAGAGACAGTGGCCCGGATCGAGGCTGTGACGCTGGACGATATCCGTCGCGCCGCCAGCCGCATGTTCGCCGGACGGCCGACGCTGACCGCGCTGGGACCGGTCACGCATATTCCCAGCCTCGCCGACGTCACGGAACGGTTGGCAGCATGAGCGACCGGCTTTCCCTGATCGAGGAGCTTGTCGCGGCCGCAACCAAAGCCGGCGCGGATGCCGCGGAGGCCATTCTCGTCTCCGGGACGTCGCTGGGCGTGCAGGTGCGCCAGGGCAAGAGCGAGGAACTGGAGCGCTCGGAGCACAACGATGTCGGACTGCGTGTCTTCGTGGGCTCGAAAACTGCGATCGTTTCGACCACCAGCACCGATCCGGCCGGCTTCAACCGGCTGATCGAGCAGGCGGTGTCTATGGCGAGGGTCGTGCCGGAGGATCGGTTCGCCGGGCTCTGCGACCGTAGCCTTGTAGGCCGCTTTACCGCCAACACGCTCGATCTGGTGGATGGCGCCGAGCCGGACGTGGCGGCGCTGACCGAGCGCGCCGGCGCGGCTGAGGAGGCGGCCCTGGCAGTGCCGGGCGTCACGAATTCGCAGGGCGGCTCCGCCGGCTATGGGCGCAGCGATATCATGCTGGCCCATTCCAACGGCTTCGCCGGCCACTATGCCCGAACCAGCCATTCCGTATCGGCCACCGTTCTCGCCGGAAGCGGGACCGGAATGCAGCGCGACTACGACTACGATTCGCGCGTGCATCTGTCCGATCTGGACGATCCATCCATGATCGGACGCAGCGCCGGCACGCGTGCGGTCGCGCGTCTGAACCCCGTCAAACCGCGCACGGGCCGCATGCCGGTGGTGTTCGATCCACGGGTTTCGAACAGCCTGCTTGGCCATCTGGCATCGGCCATCAACGGCGCCGCCATCGCGCGTGGAACCTCGTTCCTGAAAGAGCGGATGGGAACACGCATCCTGCCGACGGGCATCAACGTCACGGACGATCCGACCCGGGTCCGCGCCAGCCGATCGAAGCCGTTCGACGGCGAGGGTGTGGCGACTGCGCCCTTGATGCTGGTGGAGAACGGCGAACTCCGCAGCTGGGTCCTGGACGGGCGTAGCGGCCGTCAGCTCGGCCAGCCCAGCACAGGCCATGCCGGGCGCGGGCCGTCCTCACCGCCCTCGCCATCGCCAACCAATCTGTTCCTGAACGGCGGCGCCGTGACACCGGAGGCGCTGATCGCCGACATCGCAGAGGGCGTCTATCTGAACGAGATGATGGGCAACGCCGTGAACGGACTGACCGGCGACTACAGCCGTGGCGCCGCCGGATACATGATTCGCAACGGCGCGCTTGCGGAACCCATCGCCGAGTTCACCATTGCCGGCAATCTGATGGAGATGTTCGCCGAGCTACAGGCGGCGAACGATCTGGTCTTCAAGCGCGGAACCGATGCGCCGACCATCCGCATCGACACGCTCACTATCGCAGGTGCCTGATATGTCGACACCCGTTCTTCGCCACAGCCGCACCGCCGCCCTGGCCCTGCTCCTGTCCGGCGCGCCCGCTATTCTGCCGCCCCTGCTGGGAGCCGCCGGCGTTCTGGCGCCGGTCGTCCTGATGCCGGGTGCAGCGGAGGCGCGGCCGGGTCTTGGCGGGTCGCTGGGCAGCCGCGGCAGCCGCACCTACAGCGCTCCGCCTGCCACCACCACCAGCCCGTACGGCGCGGCACCGATGAACCGCAGCATGACACCAAATTCCGGTAGCTATGGCGGTGGCGCCTATGCCGGCGGCGGCTATGCGCCCGCACGACCCTCGCATCCGTTCGCGACCGGTCTGGCAGGCGGTCTGCTGGGCGTCGGCATCGGCAGCCTGCTGTTCGGCCACCATGGTGCCTATGCGGACGGCTACGGCGAGCACCGCTCCGGATTCGGCAACATCTTCTGGACCTTGATCCAGCTGGCGATCCTGTTCTTCGTCGGTCGCTGGCTGTTCCGGCGTTTCTTCCGCCGCGGACAGAACGTTGTGCAGGCGTCGCCGATGGGGGCCCCTACTGGAGGGTTCGGGGGCAGTAGCGCCATCCAGATCACCAATGCCGACTATCAGAGCTTCGAGCGCGCGCTGCTTGATATCCAGCAGGCCTGGAGCATGCAGGATCTTCGCTCGCTCTCACGCTTCGCCACACCGGAAATGGTCAGCTATTTTTCCGAGCAGCTTGCGGATCTGGCGAGCCGCAACCTCCGCAACGCGGTCAGCGCCGTTCGGATGGAGCATGGTGACCTGTCGGAAGCCTGGTCGGAAAACGGCCGCGACTTCGCGACCGTGGCCATGCGCTATTCCATGATCGACGTCACCACGGATCTGACCGGCCGCGTCGTCGATGGCAGCCCGACCGAGCGTCAGACGGTCACTGAGCTCTGGACGTTCGTGCGTGCGCGTGGCGGAAGCTGGCTGCTGTCGGCGATCCAGCAGGCACGCTGATCAGAGCAGCTTCACCACCGTCATGGCGTAGAGCAGCACCGCGAAGCCGACGAGAACCAGCGCGAGAGCGATGCTTCGACTGGTTCTCGCGCGGACCGGATCGACCGGCACGCTCGGTCTCTGCTTTTGCTTTCCCATCACAACAGCCGATCGACGCAAACGGCGCCGAACAGGGCAGCGAGATAGGCCAGCGAATAGCGGAACGCTTGTTTGGCGGGCTTGTCGCCAGTCAGGCTGGTCCCGGTCGCATCCTGTCTGTCGCGCAGAACGCGCAGGGCCAGGACCAGGAAGCCGGCGTCCAGAAGCGCCGCAGCGACGGCATAGATCGGCCCGGTCAATCCGATCATGACTGGCGTCAGGGACACTGCGGTCAGCAGGATCGTGTAGATCAGGATCTGCCAGCGCGTATGCCGGGCACCCTTCACGACCGGCAGCATCGGCACCCCAGCCGCACCGTAATCCTTGCAGGCGTAGAGCGACAGCGACCAGAAGTGCGGCGGCGTCCAGAAGAAGACGATCGCGAAGAGCAGCACCGGCAGCAATCCGATCTGCCCGGTCGCCGCCGCCCAACCGACGATCGGGGGGAAGGCTCCGGCCGCCCCGCCGATGACGATGTTCTGCGGCGTCGAGCGCTTCAGCCACATCGTGTAGATGACGACGTAGTAGAAAATGCAGAACGCCAACGTGACCGCGGCGACCCAGTTGGTCGCGAGGCCAATGAGGCAGACGGACAGCACGCTGAGCGCAATGCCATAGGCCAGAGCATCGACCGGCGCCACACGGCCAGCCGGCACGGGACGGCTCGCCGTCCGCCGCATCACCGCGTCGATATCGCGATCGAACCACATATTGATGGCCCCAGCCCCACCGGTGGCGATGGCGATGGATAGAATCACGATGGCGCCAATCAGCGGGTTCACGTGAGCAGGGGCGATAAACAACCCAATCGCACCGGTGAATACGACCAGGGTCATCACCCGCGGCTTGAGCAGATCGAACCAGTCACGAACGGTGCTGGCGCTCTGCGGCAATGCGCCCAGGGTCGTCTGGCTCATGGGATCTGACCTGCCGCCATGCTGCTGGCCGCGGGACGGCTCGCGGCGAGCGAGCGGCGCAATGCTCCAAAACTGTCCGCCAGCAGACCGGCGGCGAAGACACCGATCGACAAGGCGGCCGTGGCGGCACCGACGCTCTTCAGGAACGGGGAGACTGGAAGCAGCACGGCGAGGCTGGCCGCGAGCAGCAGGCCGAATTGGGCCTCCACAAGCATGACGGCAATCAGACGCCATGGCCCGCGCGACTTGGCTCGGAAAACCCCCGCGAACAGGCCAAACACAACGGCCAGAGAGATGGCCTCATGCCGGGCCACACCCAGCACCTCGAGCGTCAGACCAAGGGGCAGCAACAGGGCCATACCGCCCGCGAACAACGCAGCAAGACGCTCCTCTCGCGTCATCGAGGCCACGCCGCCGAGGCCCGGCACCCACGCCACGACGAACGGAGCGATCATCAAAAGAAACAAGGCATGGATGGCGGGACCGACCATAGTCGTTCGGTTCCCATCCAGCACGGAAACACTCCAACCCATGAAAACAGCGAGCATGCCCGCGCCGAGCAACGATGCCAGCAGGGCGATGACACGCCCTTTCAGTCGTGGACGAAGCAGATCGGTCACCACCCCCAGCAGGACGCAGAGAATGACGGCGAGAGCCGGCCAGGCGGAGGTGTCACACGCAGCCCTCGGCGTGACGCCGGAGAAGAGCTGCATCGTGAAAGACGCGGCTGCGACCGGCGCGGCGCAAACCGCAAAGGCCCCGGCGATAAGCCAGCTCCAGCCGCCAAATGGAACCGCCCGATAGGGCAAGGCGCTGCGGTTAAGAACGGTGACGACAAGAGAAGCGCCCGTCAGGACCGTTGAAAACGCCAACAAGTTCACGGACACGGCGATCACGGCGACGCCGGGAGAAAAAATGGCTGCGAGAAGCGCAAGCAGCGACGCCGCGAAAAGAACGAGCCCGACATACTCCAAACGCGGCAGGGCGCTTCCTCGCGCTCCCACCGAAGACGGCGCAGCGATGGCGCCCAGTCCTCCCAGCGTGGCAGGAAGCGCCGCGAAAAAGATCAGGACCGGGACATGAGCATCCGCCGCCCCTCTGATCATCGGCGCGGAAAGAGCCAGCCCCGGCCATTCCAGCATCAGGGACAGCAGGGCACCCACGATTCCGGCCAAAACACCGATCGACAGGAACAACAGGCCGATCGTGGTCGAAACGACCCCGGCACCAGCATCTGGACGACGCTGCATCAGTGAGAATTCCCTTCCCCGGATAGAGCAACGAGACCCGTCAGGGCCCGTCGTTCGTCAGGGTCACAAGCGTGAAGAGGCCGAAAGGTGGCACGGACTCAATGACCGCGCGCCTTAAATCCACCTCCGGCAGCAGCGATTCAATAGCAAAATCGGGATGCCAGCCCAACGAATGCGAGGCCCGTGCCATTCCGCGCTCGACGGCTAGCCGGATCCCGCCGGTCGCGAGGAAGTGATTAACGAACAGGATACTGCCGCCGGGCCTCACCACCCGTTTCAGCTCGGCCAGCAAACGCCGTGGATTCGGCACCACCGACGCCACGAACATCGCCACGGCGATATCGAAGCTATCGTCGGCGAAGCTCGTCTCTTCCGCATCCATCTCGAGCAGATCGGCGACGTGGGGCATGGCGTTGCGCTGAACGCGCTGCCGCGCCCGGTCGAGCATCGCCCGTGACAAATCGATGCCGGTGATCCGCTTGTCGCCGTTATAATGAGGCAGGGCGAGACCGGTTCCAACGCCAACTTCCAGCACAGCCGTTCCCGGCAGTCGATTGACCGCGGCAACCGCGCGCTTGCGTCCGAAGGCCGAGACGCCTCCGAACACCGCATCATAGACGCCAGCCCAGCGCTGATAGGCCGTACGCACCGCATCGGCATCGAGCGCGGATTTCGGGAGCGGACCGTTCGACGGCATGCCGCTGGGCGCAAGCTGACCGGAGGAGGTCATGCCGGGTGTCGGATCTGGCCGGTCGAACCGACCAGCATGCGCATCTTGGACATGGCTCTCTTCAGCAACAAGCTCGTTGCCTCTCTCTGCCCTGCCGAGCCGCCGTCAGCAAGGGCGACCGGGCAGCGCAACAGCATTCAGTTGCCTGATTCGACGGTTTTCCATATCACTACCGACCGAACCTCAGGGACCGCCCGATGCTCGTCGCGCTCCTCGTCATTCTCTGCGCCATTCTATGGACCAGCATCGTGACGGTTTATTTCCGACGCGAGATTTTCAGCTGGTTCGACAACAAATTCGGACCTGACATGACAAGACCGAAGAAGCCACCATCAGGCAAGAAGCCCTTCTGGCGGCTCTACGGCTGACCGGCGACGGAGGCCGGGCGCCATCACGAATCACCCCGCACGGACAGCCAGGCGCCGCTCAATCCGGGTCCAGATCAAACTTGCGCTATTGATGCCGTCAAAACGGTCAATCTCCTGAAGCCCGGTCGGCGAGGTCACGTTGATCTCGGTCAACCAATCGCCAATGACGTCGATTCCGACGAAGATGAGGCCACGCTCCCGCAGCATGGGGCCGATACGCCGGCAAATCTCCACTTCTCGAGGCGTAAGAGTAGACTGGGCCGGCTGGCCGCCGACATGCATATTGGACCGCGCCTCGCCCTCGGCCGGAACACGGTTTACGGCGCCGATCGGCTCCCCATCCGCGAGAATGATCCGCTTATCACCCTGCCGGACAGCCTGTTCGTAGCGCTGTATCATCAACGGCTCACGGGACTGCGAGAAAAACATTTCCAGCAGCGAGGCCAGGTTCTCGTCGTCCGGCTTGAGGCGGAAGACGCCAGCGCCGCCATTACCGAATAGCGGTTTGACGATGATATCCCGATGCTCGGCGCGAAAATCGCGGATTGCCTGCAGATCCCAACTGATCAAGGTGGGGGGCATCAGGTCAGGAAAATGCGTAACCAGAAGCTTTTCCGGCGCATCGCGCACGGAGCGCGGATCATTCACGACCAGCGTCCCACCCGCGACCGGGTCGTGCACATGTTCCAGCAAATGGGTGGCAGTGATGTAAGCCATGTCGAACGGCGGGTCCTGGCGCATGAGGACCACGTCCATCGTCGACACATCCACCACCCGCTCGTCGCCAAGCACGGCATGGTTGCCCCTGACGCGCTGAACGCGCACAGGTCGCATCCGGGCGGTCAACCGGTCCGCCCGGGGCGAACGGACGGCACTACGTCCCTCACGTAGGCTTAGGCTGCGAACGTCATAGACAAACAGCTCGTGCCCCCTCGCCTGGGCTTCGAGCATCAGCGCAAACGTGCTGTCGCCCTTGATGTCGATATGCTGGATCGGATCCATTTGGACCCCAACCTTTAAAGTGCCCGTCATCCGCCATTCCGCTCCGCCGCCCGCCCAATATGGGCGACGCGCCACGCTGCTACGATCCGATGCCACTACGCCGCGTTCGCCGGTTTGAAAACCCGACGGGTCTCGCCCGGGAACACGAGCAGCCGGCTCTCGATACCACGATGCGGCAGGACATCGAAAGCGCCCGGCCCTGCTTCATCAAGGTACGGAAATCCGTGTCTTGCCGGATCAGCCGCGAACACGCCAGGACGCGACATGCACCACCAAACACCAGTAGGAAAGATTGCGGCGTCCAAGATCTGGTAGCTACCAAAATCGTGCGTCAGATCTCGCTGCCACCGGCAAGCCGAACGAGGAGAGAAGACCATTTCGGTGTCGGGGAGATGGCGCAACTGGCGTTGTCGTCGGCAGGCTTCGACGAGATTTCGTCATCCATCCCTGGCGTCGGATCGAGCGGAACGCCCCATGGGACACACCGTCGGGAACAGCACCGTCTGGCCGGGACGAACAGCGACAGCCCCCAACCGCCCAGCCTCGGGTTGAGGGCACGATCCGTCACTTCTCGTCAGGGATAAACGATCGCCGTCACCTCGAGCACATTTGTCTTTCCCGGCACACGCAGGACAACCTCGTCGCCCACCCGCGCACCCAACAAGGCGCGCGCGACAGGCGAGGCCAGACTGATCTCGCCGCGCTCCATGTCCGCCTCGTCGACCCCGACGATCGTGACCGTTCGGCTCACATCATCATCGTCGACAAATGTCACCGTCGCGCCAAAAAACACTCTGTCGCGATGCGGCTGAGAGGCGGGATCAACCACGAGCGCCTTGTCGATCCGCTTTTCCAGGAATCGAATGCGCCGATCTATCTCCCGCAAACGTTTCTTGCCGTAGAGATAGTCTCCGTTTTCCGACCTGTCCCCATTTCCGGCAGCCCAGGAGACGATATCCACCACGCCAGGCCTCTCGACCCGCAGCAAATGGCGCAGCTCGGCTTCCATGCGTTCGAGACCGGCTCGCGTGACGTACTGGTTGATCCCGGACAAACGTCCGGGAAGGGGAACGTCCTCGTCATCTTCGTCCATTTGAGCCAGTCCCACCTGTAACGTCCTGCCCGATTCCACACAAAGTTTTGCGACCGACACAATCGCCCCAGCCGGTTTTAGCCGTTCGTAAAGACTTTCTCGCTAAGCTTACCCAAGCAGGAGGGCCAATGCGACCGCACATCTTCATCGCCACACCATGCTTCGGCGGCCTAGTCACCCAGGGGTACATGCAGTCTGTCGTGGGTCTGATCGCCGCCGCCCCCACCCTGGAGCTCGATCTAAGTCTGGCGATGCTCGGACAGGACGCGCTGATCACGAGAGCACGAAACACCCTCGTTGGTCAGTTTCTCCACCAAACAACCGCGACGCATCTCCTTTTCGTCGATAGCGATATCAGCTTCCAACCCATCGATGTCGTGCGCCTGGTCGAAGCGGCGAAACCGCTTGTCGCGGGCATCTACCCGCTGAAGAGTTACTACTGGGACCGCGCGTTCCATGATCGGGCCCGTGCCGGTGAGCCCATCGAAACCGCCGGCTTGCACTATGTCGGAACGCCGGCCGAGCCGCGTCGATCACAGGGCGACCTTGTCGCCGCCGATTTCGCGGGCACCGGCTTCATGTTGATCCAACGGATGATGCTGGAACGCATGATTTCAGCTTATCCCGAAACACGGTATTCCGCCATCGACGCCTACCGGACCGGTTCTCCACACGCGGCTACAAATCATGCGCTGTTCGATTGCCAGATCGAGCCCGAAACAGGGTCGTACCGAAGCGAGGACTTCGTCTTTTGCAGTCGCTGGCGAAAAATCGGCGGCGAGGTCTGGCTGGATACCGGAGTAGAACTGACCCATACTGGACCATCGGACTTCAAGGGAACGCCACGGTCCCGGTACGGCAACGCTGGCTGAGAGTCTGACCTCAGCCCAGCCACTCGATCACGACGAGTCCGTCAGCGCCGCGCCCGCCCGCTCCGGTCGAACCGCCGCCGCCGCCGCCGCCAGGCCAGACACCATCATTGCCGATCGTCCGCCCGAAGGCGGCCGCACAGCCCGCCACCCCGAAACTGGATCCGCCCGGCCCGCCGATAGCCGTGCCACCGATGGCGAAACCCGGTCCGCCGCTGGTCACGCCGGCAGCTCCCACGATATTCGCATTCGTCGCCGAAGAAACACCTGCACTTCCGCCAGAACCAGGTGAAGAGCCGCTTCCGTTCCCACCCGCGCTTCCCATGCTGACCGTCGCCAGACTATCGAACTGACTCGCCCCGCTGCCCGATGTACTCGAACCGACCTGCACGGCGTAGACCGTTCCGGCCTGCACGTTGAGGAGAACCTCGACATAGCCGCCGCCACCGCCGCCGCCACCCGCATTTCCGCCGCCGCCAGAACCGCCGCTACCACCCGCGGCCCATAGCTTTGCGAGGATACGGCCGACGCCAGTCGGACACGTCCAGCTATAATTTCCGGCGGTTCCCCAGGCAGCGCGGTTCCGGACGCATGAAGCAGCCACGAATTGCGTCGTCGCCAAGGCGGCGGATGAGTCGCCCGGCACGGCGGTCGGCGCGGTCGGCACCCCCTGGAAGGCAGGAGAAACAAGCGGTGCCGCACCGGGCAGCTTAACGCCCAGAAATGGCGCACCGGCAGCAACAGCAATCATCGACTGGGTAATGACGGTCGTCCCGGACGGAACATTCAATGCGTAGAGCGGCACTGCACCGCTCGGAACCGCATTCGCCGCCGTAATCTGAAAACCGACCCGCTGTTGAACTACGCTGGCCTGCAACTGGCCGTTGCCTTGAGGCCCGATAAGCTCCTGCGCAGGATTCGATGCGTTGTAGTAGAGCGTTGCAGCGCTTCCAGCCTGCTGCTCCAACATCTGCGCGGACAAGACGAACTGGCCGCTTCCAGGCACCGTCAAAATCATCGCCGACGTGTTGATGCCGATCTTGACCAACGGATCGCCGTCTACAGGCAACGATCCGTACGGTTGCGCATCTATGATACCCGGACTTGTCAGGCTACCCGGCGCTACCGAGACCGATAATGCACCTGCCGGCGTGCAACTGAGCCCATCGGCGAAAGACTGTCCGTCGCCCAGAACAAATTTAGCCAGATACCCAAGAGCCACCATAGTGGACCGGCTCTGCAACAGCTGGTCAGTGTCAAGCGGAATTGCGCCCGCATACACGATTTGTCGGTCCAAGCAACGACTCCAATCTTATTAAGGTCGACTTTAGGATTTTCTTCGAGTCTGGCTTGCTCAGGTTCACTGCCTGAGTTGGATATTCATCCAGGCAACGCTCCCCGCCGGCGCGGTACGGCCAACCGCCTCCAATATGTCGTCGCGGACCAGAATGAAGGGGTCGTTGCTACTGATGTCACCAACCACGCGATCGAGATCCCGAACCCCGATCTGGCCCGACGACGGAATAAAGCTGGTCGCGGCAGTACCCGGCTCGACCTGCCAACATTGCGTGACGATTTTGTTGCTCGTCGGGCCGGTGCTGGTTCCGATCAGCCACGCCGCAATTGTTTTGGCTATGCCGCTAGTACCATCGATCGTCGTGATCAGACGTTGCCACTGGTTCACCAGCGTCAGATTGGCATCAGCATGCGCATTTTCGGAGGCATCGCCGCATTGAAGGCGTAACTGCGTCAGCGTGTGACCGGATGGCAGCCAAATCCACAACGATGCCGTCACCGACTGATCCCCGATGAACGTCTCGATTGACGGTCCGGGGAAGGAACCAGCACCAGCGACCGTCAATTCGAGCGTGGGATACCCCGACAGGAGCGCAATCGCTGGACTGGCGTTGACCAGCCAACTGGCGACCGCCCCGGTGGAGGACGCCGACCAGCCAGTAAATCCGAGACTATCCTTTAACAAATTGAAACCGCTCGGCTCTACCAGAAATGACACCCAGGAACCGCTCGAATACACCGGTCGTGCAGTGTGACGCGGGGCGATCTGGAGCTGCCCGACAATATCCACGTAAGTCGCAACACTCTCCCGTCGGATCACGCCACCATTGGCGTCGAGGCTGACCAGATACTGGAATGGCATGCTCGAGCCGTAGCCCAATCCCGCCACCCCATATGCGCCGGTATCGGCAGCCCGTCTCGGCTCGAACAACCAGGGCCGCAGACCGATGAGACGGAAAAGAGTATCGGACAGCGCCGTCCGTGTGGCCCGTGGTAGGAGCAGGCTTGCGGAAATCCTGGAACGGAATGCGTCATCCGTCTCGAAAGCCTTCCTGGTGATCGACGTGCCGAAGAAGTCAGCGGCGAACAGGTCCAGAAACGTGCCGTTGGCTGTCGACAATCGCGTCTGCGACTGCACATAGTTCAGCAGGCCGAAGCAGAACGACCACGCTGATCCGATCCCGGACAGCACTGCGTCGAGAACCGGCGTTTCGCTCGCACTTCCTGCTTCCGTCAATGGGAACCAGGCAAACGGCAACACCGCCCTCATCCGGGCTATCATGTCCGCGACGCTTCCAACGGCGATTGCCGGCGTCGTTGCGCCGCTCACGAGAGCGCAACCGACAATGAGACCGATTGGCACCTGACGACGGTTCCCGACATACCCCCGACATCCGCGCTCGACCCATTTACCGTCAGACCGGTCACGTTCGTGATCAGCGGCGAGCTTGCATACAATACCGCCATCAACCGCGAATAAGGCAGTAGCTGACCAACAGATAGGCCGTTGACGAAACTCTCCAAGGCCGTCGTCGCCGTCGCGATGACCGGAGCCGCATCAATGCCGGCTGCAACGGAAATCATTCCCGACATACTGACTTCGATCACCGACGGGGCAACGACCGTGATCGTCGTACCAACAGGCCGGATCGGATCTATCGCGGCCGCAACCGCGGTCAGCACGGAAGCCGGTGGTGCGCCGCTGCCATCATCGACAACTACATTCACATTTCCCGGAAGGACTGCTCCCGTCGCCGTTACGTTCTCCTGGATAGCCACACTGATGGTCGGCCCGACAGAGGCTGCGGCATACACGATCGCCTGCTCCGTCGCCTGAGCGCGTGTGTTGATATAAGTCACGAATCGCGCACGGAGAGCCGCATCCGTTTCCGCCGAAGCTCCGCCAGCAAACGGAGCGGCATTCGAGACCGTATCAATGCCGGAAATCGCAGTTCCAAGCATATTCACAGCACCTGCCTGGACATTTCCGATGACGCCCGCTGTTTGAGCTTGAACGGTGACGTCAACCGAAGCCTGGCCGATCGCGCGCACATAGGGGCCATTCACGACAGTAAACGTCTGCGAGCCATCCGACAGCCTAACAGTCATGCCGTTGCTGATCACGGCCGCCTGCGCAGACGGATTGAACGATGCCATCGTCACGACACCCGTCGCTGCCGTGGCAGGGAGGCGGCTCATGCCGAAGTCGTTCACCCAGCTGTCAGCGTCCGCACCAGTGCTGGACGACAGACGCGTCATGGAGAGCACCTGCAAGATCAGATACTGCAACCAGAGACCTACCGAAGCAGAAGCCTCGAGAATTGCCCTGAGGACGGAACCAACAGTGACATCCAGCACGGTCGCCGACGCGCCTTGCACGGAAGCCGACATGTTCGCGACGAGGCTGGAGAAGTTCTGCAACGAGATCTGCATACTGCCTATACTCCCGTCGACAGGCTAACGGTCTCCGTCAACCCGGTCTCAGCTTCGGAATAAGAAATCACCGCGCTGATATCCCCGAGCGTTCCCACAGTCACGCGAACCACCGGCTCCGGTGACGATAGGACTGACGGCTCCAGCGTCATCTGCGTCTTGATGATCGCCGAAACCTGCTGCTGCGACGCGACCTGGCCGACCAGGCCCGGCAAACCGGCACCGTATGCAGGCTGCCAGATATACGATCCCCTGCTCGTCAGCAGCCGCCGCAAAACACGTTGCTGCGTCGCCTCACTCCCTGCGACCAGAGACAAGCGACCACCTGGGCCGACAAACAGGTCACCACCGACCAAATGCGATAGATCAGCCATTCGCTGCCTGCGGCGCTGTCGTGAAAGCCTGGCCGCTTTGCACGCCGCCATGCGTGTGCCTCTGCAGACTGACCCCGCCCCCGACCACATCGCCGGACGCCTGCACGCTACCCTGGATATGCAGATTGCCCTGCAAATACAGATTGCCCTGCGCGAAATGGAGGCATGTTCCGTCCTTTGCGAACAAGGCAAATTCGCCCGGCTGTACCAGAGCGTTGGTAAACGGGCTTCGCGGCGGCAAAACCGTCGCATCGAACAGTCGGCTGACAACGACAGGATGCTCCGCATCACCCTCCACAGGAACAACGAGAACCTGCGTTCCTATCTCCGAAGGACACACTATTTTTAGGCCCCCCGCGGCCACCGCGCCATCCGGGATCCAGCCCGTCTCCAGGCCTTCCGGCTGTATGGTCACCCGCACCGCATGCGCAGACGGATCAACGCTCGTCACGACGCCGTGACGCGCCTGGCCGAGCGCCGCCGACTGGATCGCAGCGTGGAGCCGAACGGTCTGCATCCAGTCCGTCATCGTTTCACGTTCCATCCTGAAGGGTTATGGCCGTCAGCGTCTGGGTAAACCCACGTTCCGCCGAGATGTGCCGCACGATATGATCGACCACATAGGTCGTATCCCAGCCCGTTCCCGTCCCGCTCAAGCTGATCGACCGGCGCGGTGCCAGACTGAGCTCGCCCGGCATGGTCGCGCTGAGGATGCGCTGCCGCGCCCGGAGTTGCAGATAGGTCGAGCGTGCGATGGCCTGTGCTTCATCCGGCAAAAGATTCGGCTTCAGGACCGTATAGAGACGCGCGCCATCCGCCACCTCCGCGGGATAAGACTGCGTGATCGTCTGCTTCTGCCGGCTGTTCCAACTCGCCACCCGTACCTGTATCGCGCCGGAGACACCGAGCGTCCGGTCGAGCGAGAGCGCACTCAGAGACCCGCAACTCACGGCTTCTCCCGGCTTCTCCTGCTGCAGCGACACGTCGAACGGCGACGCGTCTGGAACCGCCTGCTTGAAATGCAAGGTCGTTCCATCCACCCACAACTCGTAATTCTGTATCTGCGCGAGTTCGGAAAGCAGATCCCAGCCATTTGCATGACGAGAATAGGCGCCAAAAACCGTCTTGCTGTGCTGGATTTGATAATATTGGCCGATCAAACCCGTCGTCTCGTCAACGTCACTCTGCAGACCGCACTGGGCTGCCAGGTCCGCAGCCACCTCAGAGGCCGTCTTGTTCAGGTATCCATCCTGTAGAGGCATATCAATCAACTTGGCCGCGTTGTCTCGCCCGTCCAACACGACGAGTCCGAACAGGGGCTCCGCCGTAATCCTGTCTACCGGCCCTTGGATCATGGCGAGCCAACTTCCAGGCTGAGCGTATCCGGCCTCGGCGAACGCCATTTCGATCTTCACGTCGAGCGATGCCGCATCCAGCCAGGCTGATTGCAATACCGCCGACACCGCGTCGGAGCTGACCTCAACGCGATACGTCGCAGCGGAGGATCCTCGACCGCAGCGGATTTCCGCCGATACGCATCCCGGCACAACCGTGCCAGCGATCGTCAGTCGCAGCCGCGGCCGGCGCACGATCCCATCATCTGTCACTGGGTCGGCACTCCGCCGCCCAGTGTACTGTCCATTTCCGGCAGAAGAAGCGTCGTCACCCCATAGAGCATCGGATCGGTCAGACCATTGATTGCCGCGATCCGATACCACTGGGTTGCATCGCCCAGTTCAGCAGCCGCGACCGCGAACAGGTTGGTACCGCTTACCTGAATCGTTCGCACCGTTTCTCCTTAGGAATGGATGCCGATCGTCGCTGCCTGTGCGTTTGCGGCGGCCAGGCCGACGCCGGCCCGATTGAGATAGCCACCGGCGGCGACCGCGCCAGCGAGAACGGCGGCCTGCTGCGTCACCGCCACCAGCCCGGCGCCGCTGGAGACACCAAACGGGGGCGCACCGCTCGCGAGACTGCCGACGGACGCCTGCGTAATCACCGCCTGAACGGCCCCAGTACAAGAAAGCAGCGTCTGCGATTGCGTGGCGAAACTATCACTTGAAGATACCGCGATAGCGGATGCACCAACCATGGATAATGCACCGGGCAGCAACGACGCGCTTGCACCCGACAGTCCCCCGGTCAGTCCTCCATAAGCGGCGAGCGACGCTTGGGTATTCTGGAGAAACTGAGTTGCGGTCGCGCAATCGGCAATTGCGCTCTCCAGCGCCGTTGCGGATGTCGTCTCGGCTCCGGCTTGGGTCTTCTCCGCGCGAATGCTATAGGAAATGACCGCGCCGCGGGATTCGTAGCTGTAGCGGAAATCAACGACGATCACCTCGAACAGATAATCGCCGAAAGATAGGGTGCAGGGCAGCCCTTGTGTGCGAAGCGCATCCACCATCCTGACCCGGCTCGCCGCCGTCGGGCCAATGAAAATACCCTGCCAAACGACCGCGTTATCATCGGGCCCCATGGCATCGATGATACGGGCGCCCCCCGGAAGCTTGTGAATCGCCGCCAACTGACGACCACCGATCGTGATCCGCGACGGTGCCTCGGCGCCTGAGAGCACGAGGGATCCCAGGACGACCGGGGCAGGCTGATTCGCCACCGCTGCGGCGACGCTGCCCAGCATGTTCGAGGCGAGGCTCATTGCGGAATGCGCATGCCGGTATACACGGTCGTGCTCCGAATGTTGGGTCGTGATGGAGTCGAGAGCGGCAAAGACGCGTCACGTGACATGGCGTGGGTGCTGATCTGCCCGACACGCCGGCCCTCAAGCGCGACATGACCACCAAGCTGCAGATTCGTCCCCGCTTCCATGCTCATGACGCCAGGAGTTGTTTCGTCCTGCCTCTGCGGGAGAACAGGCGAGGCAGCCTGCATCGTCCTACCCACCTGACGCGACGGCGGAGGAGAATTTGCTTCCAACAAGAATTCCGTCGCGCTCGGCGGCGGAACACTTCGCCCCACCGGGAGGCCGGTGCGGCCGCGCGTTGCAGTAGCCGTAACGACCGTCTCTGCTATTCGCGCTGCCGAGGCTGCGGAGAATTGCGTTTGGGATGGGTTTCGTCGAATACCTCCTGGCAGACTCCCTTGAGAGTATGTCGATCGCGACGCACCTCTCCCTTTCCAAGGCGCAAACAATCGCGCCGTCCTACCGCCGTTCGTCCCGACGTCGAGACCGATTTCGGCTCCCCGCGGTCGTTTCACACCCAACAGAAACTGCGGAAGCCCATCGACCCGGGCAGCCGGAGAGACCAGAAGCGGAGCCGTATTGCGTGCCTTCGCGATTCCAACGATCGTCTGTGACAGATCCCAAATTCGCGCCGTTCCTCGCGTCTGTCCGACCAAGCCATCGACATTGCGGCGCTGCCCAACAGGACCGAATTTCAGATCACCGGGAACTGTCCCGATCGAGAGGAAGCGGCTCGAAGGCCGAGCGATGAGATCCATCAGGCGCAGATTCAGGGCGAAGGGAGCCGAACCTTCCGGCGACTCCCGCGGCCTCCGACCCTTCGGAACAGGCAGGTTTCCAGCGGCAGAGTCGAGAGGCGCGCCAGCCCCATCCTCCAGACGCCCCCTGTCAGGCAAGGCAGGCGGCAGCCTGAGTCGGCGACGCACGGGAACGGCCCGTCCTCGGAAGGGCCGCGCGTGCAGGTCCGAAACCAGCTTGGCAAACAAAGCCAGAGACGCGCTGAGTGCCGTCACTCCCCCCATCAAACGCGCCCCTTTCTGCCAAACGAGATCGAACCGAACGGCGTCATCAAAGCGCCACCCAGCCCATACTGTCCCAGTCGAAATGCTGACCGTCCAACTCGCCCAGAGCGACACAACAGGCGAATCTTCGCGTTTCGGACATGGTCATGATTTCTTGCCAGGGCACCCCCTGCTTCACGAGGTACAGGACCTGTCGAAGCAACGGGTGCCTGCTTAGTTTTTTGCTTGGTCCCGCTCGGCAACATCCTCGCCGGCTTGATCTGCCTCGTTCGGGTAGTGGTAGCTGGACAAGGCCGCAATGCCGACATTGCCGATCTTGCGGCCGAGCTCCCTCACCCCGTCCTTGGTGTGAGGCATCATCAACGGCTTTCCATCGATGGCTTCGACAGAACAGATCATGAGCGCGTAACGCATCCACGCCGCCGAGCCGGCCGCCGTTCCAGCAGCCTCAATGAGGTCCAGCATGTCTGCGGGATTGATCTCCCGCAGGGAAAGCCGGCGACCATCCTCCGTGACAATTTCGGCTGACACTCCGTTCAAATCTTGTTCCTTTGGCTGGCGAAGAAACTGACCGTCTGCTTGACGATGTTTTCCGCCTGATAATGCCCGGAATTGGTGAACGTCAGAGAGACGCCGACGAACTCATAGGTGCTCGTGGATCCGTCCGGCTCCGAAATATACTGATAAATTGTTCCTGATCCGATCACACCTGCGTTCCAAAAGGCTGCTTCAATCGCCGAGACGAGATCATCCAGCGCGGAAGATCCGCGATCGACCTGAAACTGTCCGCGCCAACCCGCCGGCGTATTGAATTCGACCGGCACGCTATTCAGAGGATCGGCCCGCTGCTGGCGTACCTGCTGCTGAGCCTGAAATCCGGTCACATCTCGAAGATCGATGCGAACGCCATTCCAGAGCAGGACGACCTGACAGTCCCGTCCAATGCTGTAGGGGTTCCCCATTCAAATTCCTTACGGTTTAGCCACTATCGTCAGGCGTGTCAGTTGGTGGTGGTCACCGTGACGTTCTGGCCACCTTGCAGATTCACGATGAAACGCTCGTTGATACCCTGATACCGGACCTGGACATCCGCCTGAACGTAGCCAAGCGCAGTACGGGTCTGCGGATTGTTGCTCGCATCACACACGACGGCATAGGGCGCGGCTCCATCCACACTCCCCAGAATGCCCTGCGTCACCAGACTGGACAGGTAGCCCAGGAGCGTCGCGCGAATGTTCGACAGCAGCGTGGAGTTAATGACACTACCGACATACTTCCCCATGCCGGACGAGAGCGTCTCGGCGATGAAGTTCGTCATGCGCGTATAGGCATCGCTGGCTATCACGGACGAGCTGGAGCTGTTGTGACCACAGCGAACCGCCCAGTACGCGCCACCCGGCGCAGGATTGGACACCACGTCGATTCCAGCGGAGAAAAGCTGCTGTAGTTCGGCAGACGAATAGGCAAGCACCTGACCACTGCTCGCGAGACCGCTCTTCTGACTGCCGATAATGCCGGACAGAGGCTTGTTAAGACTCGACTGTTCGGGCGACAGGTTCGCCAGACAGCCAGCGACAACACCCTGCGGACTGACCAGCCGAGTCTGGATATTCGTTTGGTCGTACCAGTAAATCCAATCTCCGAACATCAGCTTTGCAGCATAGCTGTCGAGGCCGGACTGCTGCTTCATCTGCACCGCGCTGGAGATCACTTGTCCCCTCGCGCCGGCGAGGATCATGTAAATGCCCTCACTTTCGCCGAAAGCGCTCTGGGTGGTCCAGAATGTCGGATCGACGCAATCGGCCATAACGGCCAGCGCACAGGCCTGACCGCGCAACGCATACATGCCCGTACGCGACACGCCGTCCGTGCCAACCACGATAGCATCGGCTACCGAGGAGGCTCCGTCGCTCCCGTTCATCAGATATTGGTCCGCGATCGCCTGTGGCGCCGTCGACAGATTATTGCCGACCGAAGCTGCACAGAGGTTCGACGGACCACGCGAAGCACTATTGCCATTGTTGACGGCTGATACCAGGTTGGTCCAGAACGAAGCCGCACCCTGGCTGGCGTCAATGTTGTCGAACACCTCCGCCAGCTGACCGGGCATCTGCAGCGTCAGCTTCCAGGTTCCTGTCTTGGTGCCTGTTCCCAACGTCAGACCGACCTGGTTGCCGAGCGTGCCAGTATAGATCGCCGTCAGGATCGCCGGATAGCCAGCGCTCGAATACAGCATGGCATAATTTGCAGCCGTGTCCGACCCATCCGTAACGCGCACACCGACGAAGGACGTCGCACCCTGCTGTTCGGCGAGGGCAATCGGCGTCCCTAGATCATATTGACGGGTCTGCACCGAGCCGAAGGCGACGTTGTAATCGGCGAGACTGCCCAGAACGACAGGCTGGTTCACCGGCCCCCAGGAGGCCGTACCCACGACGCCAATCCGGTCGGTCGACACGCCGTTGAGAGCCAGCGTCTGCGGCGCGGCGATCTGGACATAGAGATCCGGAACCACCAGAGCAGCGGTATTCAAAGACCCTAGTTGCGTTATCTGCGCCATGCCTCAGCCCTCCGCAGTGACAGCGTGAGGGGGAACGGGGAGAGTGGTCGAGACCACGAAAGAGGCTAGACCTCCTTCCAGAATGGAAGAGATTGTCGCCGCGTCCACGATCAGTTGTCCTTTGTGGTAGGAACCAAAAGCGTGGATAACGACGAGTGCTGCGGGCATTGCTGCGGCCATGGGGCTCCTAGCTCACCAGATTGAAGGCAGGTTTCGTTGAATTGGCGACCAAGGCCGTCAAGGCGCCGCCGACTGCCGCACAGCGCCCGCCATCCGGCCCATCCGGCGTGTAGGTGGGCATCAGCCAGCCCCCCTCTGCCAACTCGTTCCAGGCATAGATCAACCCGACCTGCGCCGGGCAGGCGGAGGACTGATCGTGCACGAACTGCGCCATCGCCGCGACGTGCTCGCCGATCGCCGATGCCGTCGCCGTATCGTAATAGTTTCCAGCACTCAAATCGCTCGAAATCGGATAGAAGGGCTGCGGCGTCTCGATCAGAGGGCGTTGGTCCCAGCCGGTCATCGCCGTCGGCACCATCGGAAACCCGGAACTCGCACGCGCAGACCAGTCGGCGACTGCTGCGCCGGCCAAAGCGGCGAATGGCTGCTCGTTTCCGTTCAGACGCGGCGTCGCATAAGCCCCGGTCGCATCGGCTCCAGCCATTTGCGCGGCAGAGATATTGTTGTAATCCGCCAGCGCAGCGCCAGAAAGCCAAACAACGTATGGATTACCCGCGCCCGCGCGCATCACCGATGAACGAACCATCGCGATCGCCTCGGACACGCTCCCGTCCGGCAACCCGGCGGTTTGCTGGCTTGAAGAATCCAGTACGAAGTAAAGCGGACGATTCCCCAGCACCGTCATATAGCCAGGCTGTGTCATCATCCGTATATCACGCAGCAGCGACGGCTGATCCTGCCCGCTAGCACCCCAGTTCGACGTCTGCCCGAGCATACAAAACTTCAGTCTGCCTCTAAGTGAGCTCGTCAGATAAAGCTGTAGCGGCAGGCTGAGCGTATCGCCGGGCTGATAGCTGTCGAACGCCCAAAACTGTAGGCCGGCTTGCAGGGCCGCAGCAATTTCCACATCGATCGTCGCCTGCGTCGCCACCGGCCAAGTCGCGACGCCACCCTGGATAACCGCGTTCGGTGGCAGTCTCGAATTGAACTGTGCCGGGGACAGGGCCGCCGCGCACTGCTGATCGATGGAGTTGCCGGGATCATACCACGCGTCAAAGCGAATTGCGCCCAACGGCGGCACCACGAGCTTGGTTTGCGGAACAAGACAGCTAAAACCGACCGTCGGACCACTTCCGCCCAACGTACCAATTCCGTAGACCATTTGCGGCCCAGTCATCGTCTTCAGGGTCGGATACTCGATCGTGTAGACGAGATTGCGCCGATAAAGATTGGCATTCTCGGAAATATCCGTCTCCGCAGTGCCGGCGTAGACCATCCGCGCCACCGAGCCATCGGCAAGATCGAACCAGTCGATATCGGCAAGAGCGCTGTCGACCGCCGCCGCCAGGGCGTCGCGGGCTGCCGGCGTCGAAGACCAGACCGAAACCAGGAATCCCTGCTCCTGGCGCCGCGTCTCCATGACGGCAGTGCCAGAACCGACAACCTGGCCGCTCAACTGCGCACCAGGAACCACGACAACATTTCCGCTCGCTGTCGCGCCCGGTATCAGTGCGGCCAGATTCGCTGCAACAGTCATCGGCGTATCTGTGTCCGACACCGCCACAGTGTAGGCGACGCCATTCACGTCCAGCCCCGCGATCTGTCCCGATCCGCCAATCCCTGTGAAGGTCGCGGAATTCCCAGTGACGGTGACGATGAGGGTCGGAAGCGTTGTCGATACCGTCCGCCATATCCGGGCGTATCGCGAAGTGTCCTTACTCGACTTCTCCTTCGTAAACACCGTTACAGTATCAACCGCCGCGGCGAGATCGGTGTTCAATGTACGATTCGTGGGCCAGCCACGATAGATTTTGATGGTCGTTCCGGTTACGCTCGGGGCAGATATCCCGTTAGGGTAGACCGCGTTCTCGATAAGTCCGCACAACCCGTTCTCGACATCCGATATGTCCGCGATCGCAAGTTCCTCCGAATATTAGCACCAGAGTCCGTCAGGTCGTGGCCAACCCAACAACCAGCTTCCAACCGAAGTCCGACAACTCGGCACTGATGATTTCGTAATCCTGCAGCGCCGAGTCCTGAACACGCATTCCGAACGAGAGCGTTATCCCAGGCATGACGGGCGCCAGGACGTCGTAATAGACGCCGCGCGTATCGCTCGGCAGCTTCGTCACGTCGGTACCGCCACGCGTGCGGGCCGACATGCTCACCGGCCAGGCGGTGCCTATCGGCGTATCGTTCGCCGCCACGTGACCACCATACGCATTAGTACCTGCTGTGGTGGCGACTTCCGTATTCAAGAAATCGATAGTCTCGTTGCACAACACGCACAAGGCTGGACGCAAAGGCTCCACTCTCACAACGAAATGCGTGTCCTGACCAACCAGATAATCGCCCGGCTGCACCAGGGTTTGGTCCGCCATGAGAGTCGCATAAGCGTGGTTCGGCTGGGCCGTTTCCGTCATCCTGAAGCTCGACTTCACGTCCCACGCGCAGAACAACGTCATGAGCGGCGTTCCGCCCACCGGATCATTCGGACCAGATGGCCGAAACAGGGACTCTTCCGCTCCGACGATCGCAGCTGCCTTGCTGAGGCCAGAGGCGATATACTTGTTCAACGAGAACTGCTGCATCGCCGCCTCCCGTTCCTACGCGACGGAAATCACGCCGCCATTGTTCCAGAGTTGGCCAGTACCGCTTACCGGCTGTGACTGCGGCAGAGAACCCATCGAGACCGTTGTGCCGAAGGTCGGCACCTGGGCGGAAATCACGCCGCCGGCGAACTGAAGCGGTACGCCAACCGTGACAGGGCGACCATCCACCGTGTTTGCCACGACCGCCCCCGTCGGCCACACCCGCAACGGTGAAGACCCGCCAAGTTCCGGGAACACCATGCGCAGCGAGCCTGCGGAGGATGTGATCGACCCTCCTACCGCCACCGACAGGGGAGCCGACGTTGTCAGCCAGAACAACAGGTTCCCGCCGCTCTGCGCGTCAAAGACGCCGATAAAGCCAATGGCGCCCCAGGCAACTGACGCGGGTCCGACCGTACCCGGCGTGAGATCGACTAGAGTCGTTCGATCCAGGGTGCCGAAACTGATCGGTTGCCGTCCATAATTGGTATCGTTCGGCTCCGCCAGCGAGCCGGCCGCCAGGGACGATCCGTAGCCGAGCCATCCGTTCAAAGTATTCGCCACCGGAGTCACCTTTTCTTACGCTTCAAATCACGATACTCGTCGCCGTTCTCAAAGCCGGACCTGGCGGCACGCCGATGAACGCGGCCAGCCTCCTGCACCAGTCTTCGAACAAGCGTGTTCGATCCAGAACCTCCGACCTGTTCCTGGTCCAAACCGCAGCCTGGTCCGTATCAAGGTTCTGCGCCGCAGCCGGAATCGCCTGGTCGAGCTGATACAAGGTCGCGAGCTTCTGCCTGACCACCTGCAATTCGCTCGACGACATGTTGGTCATGCGATACTCGAGCGTTCCGTATGCCTCGAAGAACCGCCAGGACGACATGCCAGAGGCTCCGGACCCATAGGCCGGGTAGCCGCAAAACCGCCGGACATCGACTCGCTCCGCACCGCTCAGCGGATCGCCCGAATAGCTAGTCGTTCCAGACATCGCCCCTCCCGCCAGCAGACAAGGCGGCGGCACGATACCGCCGCCCAGAACCAGTCCTTACAGGCTTTCGATCACGACCCCACGCTTCAAATAGCTATTGGTCGCTGTCGGAATGATCGACGTGTTCGCCGTAGCGTCTGTCGGCAACGCGTAACCCCCGATCCAGTACCAGGATTGCGCGATGATCTGCTTCAGGCGATCAAGCGGTTCGCGCGTCACCATCACCACATTGTCCACCTTCTCCATGAGCGACTTTTCCACGTCAGGAATGTCGCTATGGCCGGCATCCGCGTAGTCGCCCTCGATCAGCGCGCCCTGGCCGCACACGATGGCACGATGGATCGCGCCCGCGCCCAGAGAGGCCTGCTGCGGCGCTTCCGTGGTTGGAATGAAGCGGACGCCCAACAGCTCCACCACCGAACCCGAACGATAGGTCTCGGTACCGTAAGCCCCGCGATACAGATACTTGAAGTCGCCGTCGCGGAAGAGACCCAGCATCTGCTGATCGTCCAGATAGCAGTGATAAGCCCCGTCGACCGTCGGCACGTTGTTCATGCGCAGGGCCGCCACCGCGGACAGAACGGTCTGGATGCCCAGCGTGTCGCCCGGAACATAGGTGGTCGACCCGTACATCCCCTGCGGCGCCGTCAGCGCCGCTGTCGTCAGCCGACCATTCGGACGCAGCACCAGCGGCGCAGTCGCCGCAATCACAGGCTGCGCCAGCGCCCCGTCGGACGTCGTCACGTTGGTGGAGAAGGTGAACTGCCCCGACACGCCGCCGGGCGCGGTGGAAACGTTCGACGCGTCGGCGGCGACCGACACAAGCGTATAGGCGTTGCTGCCCACCGTTACAGTCATGCCGCCGGTGGTACCGACCGGCACCACCTGTCCGTAGGCGTTCATGACGTTCTGGAAGCCACGAATATCGTCCACCGACACGACCTTGCCAGCCGACGTCAGCGCATTGTTCACGCGGGTATTGCCGCCGAGGTAACCGCCCACACCGTTCAGGGCACCGCCGAACAAGGCATTCCGCGCAATGCGATCGAGCGACTGCATCGCCTGGACGCCGTTGGTGCGAGCGTTGGCCAGGAACTGCGAGGCAATACCGACGCCTTCGCTCACCATGTTCAGATCGATGGTGTCGCCATACTGATTGATCGACAGCGTGTACTGTTCGATCGACCAGCTCGACGGGCTCATACCGTTATCGAAATTGGTGTTGGACACGGGGGACATCGGCGTCGTGACCGGAGCCTTCAAACCCTTGCGGGTCTTGGTCACGCTCTCACCGATCCGATTGTTGAAGATCTCCCGGTCCGCGATGGAACGGAAGCTCAGCCGGGACTGGAGACCGTCCTGGAACTCTCGGGCCAGGAAGCCCTGCTGGATGATCGGCTGCAACTGAGACGGAAAGTTTTGAATCGGCATGAAGCGAGGTTCGCCTTTCAGGAATGCTGGAACCAGAGTCCCAACATATAGTCGTGGAAAATGTCGGAAGCCGCCGAAGCGTCAGCCCCGATGCGCTGCGAGAAGGCGCTCGCGCTCCGCATGCCACGCTTCGCGCGACAGGTTGCGCGCATCCACAGCGACAGGACGCACCGGCTGCGGCGGACGCATAGTCTGCGTGGTGGTGGTGCCGGAGGCTGCCGAATTCTCGGAGGCAAAGAGATACGGTTTCTGCGCCTGGAGACGGGACACCACCTCCTCCACGCCCTGCGTATTACCCGCCTCGTCGAAGCTGACCCCGTTCACATCGGCCAGCTTCAGCGCGTCGAGATCGAGGATCCCGCAGCGGATCGCGTGGCTCTTAAGCTCGGCCTGCAGCACGCGCTGGCGCGCATCGGTTTGGGCGGCTGCGACCGCATCATCCCGCTCGCGCGCAGCATTGGCGCAAGCAGCGTCGCGTTCGGATTGGGCGATCCGGACCTGCTCACGATATCGGGCGACCTCGCGGCGCAGCTTCTTCTCTGTTTCGCTGATTTCCCGGGGCATTTCGGAAATCTCACTCGGCGTCGTCTCCTCGACGACAGCCTCCAGCTCTTGGCCTTGCTCTGCCATATGTGTGGTATAACTTTCCGTTGGAGCCGACGGCACCACCGCCCCATGGCGGTAGGCACGACATCGGCTGGTGGAAACGTGTTGGCCGGCGCCGATCTACTCGGCAGCCTGACCGTTTTCGGCCGCAGGCTCGGGCGGCATGCGCACACCAAGCCCATACAGCGGCGCGATGATATTGAACGCGGTATCTTCGCCAATCACACCCGACTGCAGGAGGGTCACGACACTCGACGCCTGAGCCTGGCGATCAGCCGCGGTCGCGGGAAACCAGCTCGGCCAACTCAGTGACAAGCCAGACGGATCCAGATCCTGCTCGGCAACTCCGCACACGATCAGACCACCCTTCACCCGCGCCGACGCCCGGCACACCATCCGCATCAGCGGTAGCAGACCGCCTTCGCCGTACGAGATGCGCAACCGATCCGCGAGCCAGATCAAACCCTGGCACATGAGCTCGATCGCACGCCCGCTCGGCGCCGTGCCTCCACGGTCGCCATGCGCCCGGTTGCCATGCATGGCCTCCAGCGCGATCGCCCGCAGCTCCTTCACATGCGCGAGCACCGCGGCAGCCGCGTTGCCGTTGATCTCCAAAAGCTTCGCATCGCCTTCGGGCGGCAATGTCAGGGCTGACGAAGCACCGCCGACACGCGATGCCACGCCACCGCTGAAACCAGCGGAAGGGTCCTTCAATACCAGGGTCGGATCGGACCCGTATTTCAGCCCGCGGCCGGCCTGCGACAGCAGGTAGTCAACCTCGATCACGGTGTCGATCGCGGAGGCAAAGGTGCAGGTTCCATCAGGACCGTCCGCATCGTGCCCAAACGAGCCAGAAATGTTGCGGATCCACACGATCGGCACGAAACCGAGACCATGCACCACGCTACGCTCCGGATCGAGTTCCATCTCGGCCGGATCGGCATAGGACGGCAGCGGCTTGAACCAGCATTCTGCCTGATTGTCCCAGACGCGCTTGAACCAGTACGGCCCGGCCGAGGGGTCGACCGCAAAACCCTGTGCGCGCAAATCGAGAGCACTTACTTTGTAGCACTCGGTCACACACAAAAGCTGGTCCGGATCGTCCTGCCGCCAGATGGGAGTCAGGTATTTCGTTCCCAAAACCTCGAAGAACGGCTTCGATTTCAAGACGCGCAGCAGGATCGCCACGGAGCCGACCGAGCCACGCGTGGCGGCATCCAACATAACCTCGTTCAGACGACACCCATCCACCAGCCGAGCCACCACCTCCCGCGTGCGCGGATCGTCAGCGCAAATCGTCGGCCAATGCCCCTCGCTGAACAACAGAGAAACCGAGTCCTCCACAACGACGCGGCACAGACCGGTCCTGACCGACGGGCGACGCTCGTCCAGGGGAATGTATTCGCCAGCCTCGGTCCGCTCCTTGGAGAACGGATATTGCAAGCTATCGTAATGACGCCCTTCCAGAACCGCCTCGAGCGCCGCCAGCCGCGCGCTCCGACGAGACAGCCCGGCATCCCTGGGCATACGCCCCTGCAAAGACAGCCAGTCCATCCTCAGCGCTCCATGAAAGTCGATCGCACGCCAGCGCCAGCGGCGACACGACGTCCGCAAAGAAAATATCCCGTGGCATCGACGAGATGATCGAAACCGCTGATCTTGTCGGGCTCGCTCGTTCCCTCGCGAAACACCAGTCGCTCATAGGCCTCGATCGATTTGACGCAGCGCGGATCCACTGCCGCCAGAACCATACCGTCCGCAGTCTTGAACTGACGATTTACCGTATTCATCCGTTCGCGCACGGGCGGATGCGATCGCAAGGCGCGGACCCTGAAGCCTCTTTCCTGCAGGATGCCGATATCCGTGCGGCCGCCTGCCGAACTGCGCCGCTGTGCGCCGGCCGGATCAGGATACACGCTGATATGCGAAACATCCGGCCGCCCAGGCTCGAAACCATCCCGGCCGTAACGCCGGCAGATCTCGTCCGCGAGTTCATCCGTATTCGAGGTCGGCAACACGATCTCGTCGATCTGACAGACGACATCGCCATGCTCCTGCCAGACCGTGGCCGACATCGGATTGATGTTGAAATCTATGCCGACATGCACCGGTCGAAACGGATCATGATCGACCGCTCGGACATGCTCATGCCGGGCGAATGCGTAAATCACCCGGCCTGCATAAGTCTCGAAGCTTCCACAATATTCCTGTCGGAACGTGCGCTCGTCGAGCTGGCCACGCGCCGCTTCCAGTTCCTCCGCCGGCACATTGCCGCCATCCTCGGTAGTGTAAAGGAACGACCGGTACCCGGGTTCGCCGCCCGGCTGGCCGAGCAGGAACGCGTCCCGAAAATGGTCGAACCCTTTCGGCGTGCCGATGAACAGGGCATGCCCCCTGGTCGTCGACAGCATCGGCCGGATCACCTCCAGCCAGGCCGACGGCCGGCAATCCGCCCATTCATCGCCCCCAAAGAACCACAGACCTGAGCCACGCAGATTCTCGCACGCGTCGAGCCCCACCAGCCTGATCACGTGACCGCTGACCAGGCGAATGACACACGCTGTCTCGTTCGGACGACCGGCGATCCAAGAACGAGGTATGGCGTTCTTGAGCCGGGTCCACATGACGCGCTTGGCCTGCAGGAAAGTGGGCGCGCCATACCAGATTTCGTTTTCCACTCCGACGCCGTGGCGAACCGCAAGCCGTGCCGCGCGACGCAGCTCCTCGGCCATGAGAAAGGTGTTGTGCGTCGGAATGCAGCTCTCTGCGCACAGGAACAGGCGTCTCGGGCTATCGACCGAAATACATCGCACCGGCCGACTCGCCACTTTGTTGATCCGGCACAGACGATGCGCCGGCGCGACTTCCGCCATATCCCAATACAGGCGTCCGCCCCGCAGCCCCGCCACCATGCCCAGCCGTGCGCAGAGACGGCGGACCAAGGAAAAGACGCGCGTCCCACCCGCCACAAAACCCCGCTCGCCGTGGCGGCCGCCGAAACGCTTCGCCAGCCAGTCCAGCCGAGCGCGATCGGCCTCACCGCTGGTTCTCCTCTCGCCTCCGGACGTCCGGATCGCAGGGATTTCGATGACACATCCGCGTTCCAGAAACGCCCGCAACTCAGTCGTACGGAGCAACTGCAGCGGTGCACCGTCGATCTTGACCGACCAGAGATGATCGTCGTCCGCCACGACGATGCTGCCATCACCGAACAGCACCTCATTGCACGGCCGACCGAGCATCACATCCGTCGTGAATGTCACGTGGCAGGGCGTGCCGGTTTCATCAAGCAAGCGATCGCCGACTGCCACATCGCCCATCGTCGTCCAACCATCCGGAGACGGAAGTCTTGTCTTCAGGCAGAGCGCCTTGCCGAACCGCCGTCCACAGACGGCCACCCTGAAACGCGCGCCTTCGTTCCACCCCGCCTCGTAAATGGTCCATTGCGCCTGCGTCAGCGCTTTCCTTTCGGTCTGTCCCCGCTTCTCAGAGCCGCGGTGGATCATCGTCAGCGGCGATCTCCTCCATCACGGACGGCATCGCCCCCGCGGGGGACTGGCCGGCCTTGGTGTGATACTTGTTCGGCTTCGATCCTTTGAGCAGGAGTACAAGCAGCGGATCGCTGTAGCGTCGCGTCATGATCGGCTCGTTGTTCGCATCGCGAACGACCTGTCCATTTTTGATCAACGGTTCGGCCACGCCCTCAAGACCGCGCCGCCAGGCTTCTGCCTCGATGCGATCAGCAGCCTCGTCCATCGCCTCGTCATACGCCGCAGCGAAGTCAGCATTGGTACGCTGCAGATGAGTGATCTGGCGCCGCGTCATGTTTGACGCATGACAGGCAAGAAACAGATTTCCGCTCTCGGCGAGCGAAGCCAGAAAGCGTTCCGTCGCCGGAGACGGTGCAGCACCGTTCGGCACGGCAGCGGAGCGGCCTGCAGGGCCTTCCGCAGGACCGCCGGTCAGTTGTAGCGAACCGCGCCGACACGACGTCCGCGCGATGCCGTCGAAGCCAACAGATTGCTCTGCACCGGCGGACTATCCTCAAAACGACGCACCACTTCCTCGCGCTTGAGGGCGGTGTGGATCCGATGACGCAGCGTGTCCGGCAGCGCGCCCAGCCGGGTCAGATTGGCCGAACCATAGCGCTTGATGGGAACGCACCGAATCACCACGTCCCGCGCCGGCAGCCCGCTCTGCGCCAAATCCAGCCAATGATCCGGCACCACATCCGCACGATGGCGCGTCGCTTCTTTGCTTTCCAGCTTCAGTAGAGTGACTTCCGTTTCCGCCATGGATTGCACGACGTAAACCGCCGCGCCGCAGGCGACGACATCCCCAGATACGATTCCGGTCCCATTGGAAAACATCGCGACCACCTATCGCAAAAGCCAAAAAAAACCGCCGGGATCAACCGGCGGTCGCAACTATTCGAGTATGAGAAATTTATAGATCAACCCGGGTCCACCGTCAATCGTTATCTTAACGTTATAGTGGATTGTTTTTTGGCCGGAATGGAAACAGGCGGCCCGCGTGATGCGGACCGCCCGTTTTTCAAGCGACTCGTCGTCGGCGAACGCTAGTTTGACGTCGGCATGGCTCTTCGCTTGTCAAAGCGCGCATAGATCTCGGCCAGTTGCTCCAGAAGGAACACCATCTGCGCCGCGATCTTCTTGCGGCCGTTGACGTCGCCCGGAAGCAGCTGCGCAGCGATTGCGGAAAAGGAGAGCTCGTCGATCAGAAGAAGCTTCAAGCGAATTTCGCCGCACAGACCGAGAGAATCACGCACGAACCTGCAGCGCCCTACGGCACTCGTCCGCGACAACATCGCAGCGTGCAAATCGGGCGCCTTCCCGGAACTCCTGCGCTCCGGATCCCGCGCACCAATCACCCCCATGACATAGTCGCGATACCACCGCTCCGCAGCATCCAACTGCTCTTGGTTGATGTCTCCGGTCTTATTGAGTGTGGTCAGACCGCCCACCACTCTCTGCACATCCTCCTGCACGCGCAGAACTTGTCCTTTGCGCAAACGTTGCACAGGTGCGCGGTCAGGCAGCAGACCAGCAGCCGGAGCGACCGGCAGATGCTGCACAGTCGTCGAAGAATAAGCGTGTATCAATGCTTTAACTCCAACCTGCCGTCCCAAAAAGAGAGGCGCGTAAGGTTATCAGCAATCATGGATGCGCGACGTGCGCTCTACATGTGCATGACGTTTCCAGGAGAAAAGCTCGACTGGTCCAGAAACGCGATGGCAGTCCAGGTGATTGGATGTCCCGCAGGCAAAGGTGCAGCTCCTGCATCCTCACGGTCACGCGTGCAAATCGAACGGACACTTTGCGCATCGAGCATTTTCGCACGACGTTGTGCAAAACTGCGGCTGACACCCATCTGTTGGGCCGCCTTCCTCAAAGTTGAGCCGTGTTGGTGCAACAGCGCGCTCAGGCGAGCATCCTGATCGGGCGTCCAAGGAAGGGGGCGGGGCATACGGGTTAATCCGTGCAGCTGATGACTAACCGAAACTAACAAAACGTTAGGAACAGTACAAGGAAACTTTCGCCGTTGATAACGAGATTTTGACGTTTTTACAGGTTGGGACAGCCTCTGACAGAGTCTTCGCCCCCTTATCGGCCTCAGAGAAGAGTCGTCGCAGCCAAGCCGGTACTATAGATGCGCATCGGTACTGATGAACGCGGAGAAGCCTCGTATCCGCCACGCCGTCCAACAGCCCGACGGGCTCGAAACGTACCAGGCAGCCAAGCACCATCAGCGCTTCACGTTGCCTTACGCCTTAGGCGAAACCGCTCAGACGCCCGCAGACGTCACCCAAGGAGCCCAATCCACCTATCGCGGCGCGTTCAGCAAGCCACAGGCAGCACGGTTGGCCATTGTCGGCTCGACCCGGCACACACGCTCCGCATCGGCGCCACAGAGCTGGGACGCATTCTGATAGGAAAATTCCAGATCCTCCGCGGACGTGGCCGCGTCATGCTCCAGCCTGTGAACGCTACGCATGCTGGAGAGACAAGCGCGGCCGGCCTCGCCGGGCTGCAGCCGCAAGACCGCCAGAATGCGGTCAAGCTGCGTTCGATCAGCTCCGGCAGCCCATGCTCGCGCTGGGAGAACCGCCTCGTTCGCCGACAATGCGATGGCGATCAGGAAAACAATAATTCTGCAGGAGGAGACTTTGGCGGAGGGGATGGGATTCGAACCCACGGTACGGGTTGACCCCGTACAACGGTTTAGCAAACCGCCGCCTTCAGCCACTCGGCCACCCCTCCGCCGAAGAGCGTGCTCATCACACGGCGTTTGCAGGCCGTTCTTACGGCCTGCACCGCACCCCGTCAATCAGCCTTCAGCAGATGTGCCAGGCGCTCATTGATCAAAGCCGGGTTCCCCTTGCCCTTCATCGCCTTCATGGTCTGGCCCACGAAAAACACGAATAATTTCTCCTTGCCGGACCGATACTCCGCCAGCTTGTCCGCGTTCGCCGCCAAAACCGATTCGATCGCGGAATCGATCGCCCCGGTGTCCACGACCTGCCGCAACCCTTTGCGCTCAACAATCGCGTCGGCCGCTTCGCCGGTCTCCACCATCACCTCGAAAACGTCCTTGGCGATTCGGCCGTTGATGGTCCCATCCTTGATCAGGTCCAACAATCCGCCCAGCGCCTCCGCTGTGACAGGGCTGGTGCTGATGGTCTTGCCGGTGCGATTCAGAGCCGCAAACAGCTCGCCCACCACCCAATTCGACGCCAGACGGCCATCGCGCCCCCGCGCTACCGTCTCGTAGAACTCCGCCGTGGCCTGCTCGGCGACCAGGACGGACGAGTCGTAGTCCGGTATGCCGTACTCCGCCACGAATCGGGCCCGCTTTGCATCCGGCAGCTCCGGCAACGCCGAGCGCAGCGAATCGACCCAGCCCTGCTCCAACACCAGCGGCAGCAAGTCGGGATCGGGGAAATAGCGATAATCATGCGCATCCTCCTTGGACCGCATGGACCGGGTCTCGCCACGGTGCGGATCGAACAGGCGCGTCTCCTGGTCCACGACACCGCCGCTTTCCCAGATCTCCACCTGACGGCGCGCCTCCACCTCGATGGCCTGCATCACGAAGCGAATCGAGTTCACGTTCTTGATCTCGCACCGGGTCCGAAACGGCTCGCCCGCCTTGCGAACGGACACGTTCACGTCCGCACGCAGGGACCCCTCCTCCATGTTGCCATCGCAGGTGCCGAGATAGCGCATGATCATGCGCAGCTTGCGCACATAGGCGCCGGCTTCTTCCGGACTGCGCATATCCGGCTCGCTCACGATCTCCATCAGCGCAACGCCGGCCCGGTTCAGGTCGATGAACGATCGCGTCGGGTCCTGGTCGTGCACCGACTTGCCCGCATCCTGCTCCAGATGCAGACGGGTGACGCCGATCTCCCGGCGCGTCCCGTCCGCCAGTTCGATATCGACCTTTCCGCTGCCGACGATCGGATGCGTAAACTGGCTGATCTGATACCCCGGGGGCAGATCGGCATAGAAATAGTTCTTGCGGTCGAATCGGCTTACCAGATTGATCCGTGCGTCCAGACCCAGCCCGGTTCGCACCGCCTGCGCCACGCATTCCGCATTGATCACCGGCAACATGCCGGGAAACGCCGCATCCACCAGGCTCACATGGCTGTTCGGCTCGCCGCCGAACGTCGCGGAAGCACCGGAAAACAGCTTTGCCCGGCTCACCACCTGGGCATGCACCTCCAGCCCGATCACCAGCTCCCACGGGCCGGTGCTGCCCTCGATCACATAGCTCATGCCACCGCTCCCGCGCGCAGCGCTGGCAGATGATCGAACCCAGCAGCCTTCTCCAGAGCCGACCCCAGAGCGAACAAGGTCTCCTCGTCGAAGGGCCTCCCGATCAGTTGCAGCCCCAAGGGCAGCCCGGCTGAATCGAGCCCGACCGGCACGGACATGCCGGGAACTCCCGCCATGCTCGCCGGCACGGTGAAAATGTCGTTCAGATACATGGTCACCGGATCGCTCATCTTCTCGCCCAACCCGAACGCGGCCGACGGCGCAGTCGGCGTCAGCAACGCGTCCACACGGCCGAACGCCTCCGTGAAGTCGCGCAGGATCAAGCTTCTGACCTTCTGCGCCTTCAGATAGTACGCATCGTAATAGCCCGACGACAGTACATAGGTACCGATCAGGATGCGCCGCTTCACCTCGTCGCCGAACCCGGCCGCGCGAGACCGCTCGTAGAGCGCATCCAGGCTGTCCGCCTCGACCCGCTCTCCGAAGCGCACCCCGTCATACCGCGCGAGGTTGGACGAACATTCCGCAGGCGCCACGATATAATACGTGGCCAGCCCGTAGCGCGTATGCGGCAGCGACACGTCCACGATCTCGCAGCCCGCGTCGCGCAGCCAGGCGATACCCTGCTGCCACCAGCGCTCGATCTCTTCCGGCATCCCGGGCGCGCGATATTCCGCCGGAATGCCGATCCGCATGCCCTTCACGCTGCGCCCGACGGCGGCACGGAAGTCCGGAACGGCCACATCGACGCTGGTGCTGTCCTTCGGATCGAACCCGGCCATCGACCGCAACAGGATCGCGCAATCCTCCACCGTCCGCGCCAGCGGCCCGGCCTGATCGAGAGAGCTCGCGAACGCGACAGTCCCCCAGCGCGAGCAGCGGCCGTAGGTCGGCTTGATGCCAGCGATGCCGCAGAACGAGGCCGGCTGGCGGATCGAACCGCCGGTATCCGTCCCCGTCGCCGCAAGCGCGATCCGCGCCGCGACCGCCGAGGCGGAGCCGCCGGACGAGCCGCCCGGCACCAAAGGCGAATCGTCGCCGCGACGACGCCACGGATTCTGCACCGCGCCGAACGCCGAGGTCATGTTGGATGACCCCATCGCGAACTCGTCCAGATTGGTCTTGCCCAGCGACACGGCACCGTCGCGCTTCATCTGCGCCGTCACGGTGCTCTCATAGGGCGGCACGAAATTGGACAGGATCCGGCTCGCCGCCGTGGTCCGCACCCCTTCGGTGCAGAACAGATCCTTGATCGCCACCGGCGCGCCGCAGAGCAGGCCGGCCTCACCCCGCGCGCGCACGGCGTCGGCCTCGGCGGCCTGGGTCAGCGCCTGCTCCGCAGTCACAGTGATGTAAGCGTTCAGCGTCGGGTTCAGCGCCTCCACCGCATCCAGATGCGCGCGCGTCAGCTCCACCGACGAGAACCGGCCCTTCTCCAAACCGTCCAGCGCCGCCGCCAGGCTCTGCCCAGTCAGTTCCACCATGTCAGACATCACTCGACCACCTTCGGCACGGCATAGAACGGGCCGGCACGGCCCGGCGCGTTGGAGAGAACCGCTTCCACCCGGTCGCCGTCCGTCACCTCGTCCGCGCGCAGCCGCAATGCGGCGTGACCGACGCCGGCAATCGGCTCCACTCCGTCCAAATCGAGCTCGCCCAATTGCTCCACCCAGCCGATGATGTGTCCGAGCTCGGTCTGCAGCCGTTCGATCTCGGCCTCGCCGACGCCAAGCCGCGCCAATCTCGCAATACGTCGTATGGTCGCGGCATCTAGCGACATCAGTCGGAGTCCCCGTTTTGTTGCTGGGTACACGCGGGGCGCGAGCGGCGGAAAGATGGCGCGGTCACGCGGTTCCGAACCGGACGCCCCTGGTCGCCCGGGTGCCGGCGGACCATAAACCTTGCCCATGCCCCTGTTCAACATGCAGCAATTGCGCGCCGCCCTGCCCCGAAACTCCCGGCTGCTCGGCATCGACCTCGGCACTCGCACCATCGGGCTTGCTTTGTCCGACGTCTCGCTGCTGTTGGCATCCTCCTATGCCGCCCTGGCGCGTGGGAAATTCTCCGCGAACGCGCGAGAGATCGCCGCAATCGCCCAAAAGGAGAATGTCGGCGGCCTCGTCGCCGGCCTGCCGCTGTCGCTGGACGGTTCGGTCGGGCCGGCTGCCCAGGCGGCCAAGGACTGGCTGCGCAACCTGTCCGACCAGACCGGCCTTCCCGCCGCGTTGTGGGATGAGCGACTGTCGTCGAGCGCGGTGAACCGCATGCTGATCGACGATCTCGACATGACCCGAAAACGCCGCAGCGCCGTGGTCGACAAGCTTGCAGCGGCTTACATCCTGCAAGCCGCATTGGACGCAAGCCGTCCGCCACCCTCGGAGACCGTCGCCACCTGAGAAACCCAAGCAGACGAAGCGTGAGCTACCGACTCATTATATTAAGGAGAACGGATGGTGGGCGCGACAGGGATTGAACCTGTGACCCCTACCATGTCAAGGTAGTGCTACTACCGCTGAGCTACGCGCCCATCCGTCGGCGCGCTTCTTAGCTCCCTCTCCGCCCCCATGCAACCCCGCTCGTCCTGTTTCTTTCCCGCGACGGGCGAATGGCGTGACAGGATCGCGCGTGGGAACGAGAATGGCGTCATGACGACCCTTCTGCAGCCTGCCGAAACTGATTTCTCGGACCTGCAGCTCCGCGTGATCCACCCTGAAACGCAGACCGTCCCGCTGGTGGTCGCGTCTCCCCATTCCGGACGCAACTACTCCAGCGCCTTCGTTGCCGCTTCTCGCCTCGACGCCCACACGCTACGACGCAGCGAGGACTGCCTGGTCGACGAGTTGCTCGCGGGTGCCGCTTCCGGCGGCTTTCCGCTTCTGATCGCCGATTTCCCACGCGCCTTCTGCGATGTGAACCGCGAGCAATGGGAACTCGACCCCGCCATGTTCGCCGACACGCTGCCGGATTGGTGCAACACGCGCACCGCACGCGTCTGCGCCGGCTTCGGCACCATCGCCCGGCAGGTCGCGTCCGGCCAGCCGATCTATAACGGGAAGCTTCTTTTCGCCGACGCCGAAGACCGCATCCGCACCTGCTGGGAACCCTATCACGCCCATCTCGCCGCGTTGTTGCGGCAAACCGAGGACCGCTTCGGCGTCGCCGTGCTGGTCGACTGCCACTCCATGCCGGCGGAGGACACCCTCAATCGGCACGAGCCGGATTTCGTGCTGGGCGACGCGCATGGCAGCGCCTGCCATCCGCTCCTCACGCGCACCGCGCACGAGTTCCTCGAGCAGAACGGCTACAGTGTTCGACGCAACGACCCGTATGCCGGCGGCTACGTCACCCGCTTCTACGGCCGCCCACGCCTCAACCGGCATGCGCTCCAGATCGAAATCTCCCGGCGCCTCTACCTGGACCAGCAAACCTACCGGAAACGACATGGCTTCGAAGCCGTCCGCCATACGCTGGACGGGCTCCTGCGAACGCTCGGCGAGGCCGCAGGCACTCTCCCCGTCACCTGAGCCAGAACACAGGACAAAAAAAAGGCGGTGCATAAGCACCGCCAAGTTTAGGGAGGAAACGTCCAAGAAGCAGCGCGCCTAAGCAGCGCCGCTGAAGAGAGAAATACCGCGACACGACCGTCCGGTCAACAGGATTTTTGCGTCGCACAAAACATCGTCATACGGAACGAAACCTGCCTCGCGCCCTCCGTTAGCCCTTCGCTAACTTCTCGCCGGTATCCTCCGCCCCATGCACCGGCCCCCGTCCGCCATTCCGGCTTTCCTTCTCTGGTGCGCACTCGCCCTCGCGACCGCGCTCGCTCCGGCGAGCCGCGCCCGGGCCGCGCCCAGTTCGGGCGATTTCAGCCTGTGTCAGGCCGCCACCAACCGTGCGGAGCACACGACCTTTGTTCCGGATCAGCTCCTGGGCGCTATCGCCAAGGTGGAAAGCGGGCGCGCCGACCCCGCTGACGGCAGCATCCATGCCTGGCCCTGGACCATCAACGCCGAGGGCGTTGGCCACTACTATGACAGCAAGCAGGAAGCGGTCGCGGCTGCGCGCGCCTTCCAGGCCGCAGGAATTCGCTCCATCGACGTCGGCTGCACACAGATCAACCTGATGTTCCACCCGGACGCCTTCGCCAGCCTCGAACTCGCCTTCGATCCAGGCACCAACGCCCTGTTCGCCGCCACCTTCCTGACCGACCTGTTTCACCAGACCGGAAGCTGGCCGCACGCGGCGGCAGCCTACCATTCGCAGACACCCAATCTCGGCAGCGATTACCAGCGCAAGGTGCTCGAAGTTTGGGCCGAACCAGACGATTCGGCGGCCGGTTCTGGAACGCCGAAGCCGTCCCGTCCCCACCCCGCAGCCTCTTCCGGCATGGCGTTCGCGGCCGCCGCGTCCGCTCCCACGGCCGCCTCTTCCATGCCGTTCAGCGGGCGTCCGCTCGGCGGCTACGGACGCATCATCCGCAACGGCCCCATCACCGTTCCGGGTGCCGGCGGAATGGGCATCGTTCCGGGCAGTCTGGCCGCCTACCGTGCCAGACCTGTCGCCCTCGCTTCCATGCGCATGCCACCATCTTGACGGTTGGGGTCGGTTCGCCTTTGTGACACGCACAGAAGCTGCGATGCCGGCGACGCCATCAGGAGATGTTGCGATCATGAGCGATCATGCCCCCACCCAGGATCAGGTTCAGCCCGGAGAAGAGCGCCATGAGTTCGGCGCGGAAGTCGGCCGACTGCTCGATCTGGTCGTCCACGCCCTTTATTCCGAGCGGGAGATCTTCCTCCGAGAGCTGGTCGCCAACGCCGCCGATGCATCCGACCGCCGCCGCTTCGAGGCGCTGACCGACTCGGCGAAGGCACTGCCGGACGGTGCCAAGGTCCGCATCCACCCCGACAAGGATGCGCGCCTGCTGACCATCTCCGACGACGGCATCGGCATGAGCCGCGAGGAGCTGGCCCGGAATCTCGGCACCATCGCCCGCTCCGGCACGCGCGCCTTCGGCCAGGACATGGCGAAGCTGGAGAATGCCAAGCCGGAAGAACGCCCGAGCCTGATCGGCCAGTTCGGCGTCGGCTTCTATGCCGCCTTCATGATCGCCGATCGCGTCGAGGTCACCTCCCGCCGCGTCGGCGAGGACAAGGCCTGGCGCTGGTCCTCCGAAGGCCAGGGCTCCTATACGCTGGCGCCGGCCGAGCGCGACCTCCCCGGCACCGACATCGTGCTGCATGTGAAGACCGATGCGGACGAATTCCTCGAGCCCTATCGTCTGGAGACCATCGTCCGCAAATGGGCCGATCACATCACATGGCCCATCACCATCGTCCGGGATGGCAACGACGTCGCCGCCAACGAGGGCACGGCGCTGTGGCGCAAGCCCAAGAGCGACATCACCGAGGAACAATACACCGAGTTCTACCAGCATCTCGGCCACATGTTCGACAAGCCGTGGGCCACGCTGCATTGGCGCGCTGAAGGCACGATCGAATTCACCGCCCTCCTGTTCGTGCCCGGCATGCGCCCGTTCGAGCCGGTGGAATCCACACGCGAGAGCCGCGTCCGGCTGCATGTCCGGCGGATGTTCATCACCGACGAAGCTGCTCTGCTGCCGCCCTGGCTTCGCTTCGTGCAGGGCGTGGTCGATACCGAGGATCTGCCGCTCAACGTGTCGCGCGAGATGCTGCAGGCAACCCCGGTGCTGGCCCGCATCCGCAAGGCCGTCACCAATCGCGTCATCAGCGAACTGCGCTCCAAGAGCAAGGACGCCGAAACCTACGCCCCGTTCTGGGAAAATTTCGGCGCGGTGCTCAAGGAAGGCATCTGGGAAGACCACGAGCATCGCACCGAGGTCGCCGGCCTGTCCCGCTTCCGCTCCTCCACGGAGCAGGGCCTCGTATCGCTCGCCGACTATGTCGGCCGCATGAAGCCCGGCCAGGAGGCGATCTACTATCTCGTCGGCGACAATCATGACGCGCTGGCCGGCAGCCCGCAGCTCGAGGGCTTCCAGGCCCGCGGCATTGAGGTGCTGCTCCTGTCCGATCAGGTGGACGCCTTCTGGCCGGAACGTCTGGACCGCTTCGACGACAAGCCGATCCGCAGCGTCACCCAGGGTCTCGCCGATCTGTCCGCCATCCCGCTCACCGACGAGCCGGCCGACGAAGCCGCCGATGTCGAGGCCCTGCTGCCGGCAATCAAGGACGCTCTCGGCGACGCCATCGCCGAAGCACGCATAACCGACCGCCTGGTCGGCAGCGCCGTGGTTCTGGCCGCGTCGCAATCCGGCCCCGACCTGCAGATGCAACGCCTGATGCGTCGCACGGGTCAGCGGATGCCCGGCGCCGCGCCGTTCCTGGAGATCAACCCGCGCCACAAGCTGATCCGCGCGCTCGCCGCTCAGGTCGCTTCAGGCCAGCCGATCAAGGACGCCGCCCTCACCCTGCTCGACCTCGCCCGGGTGCAGGACGGCGAGGCCCCGGCCGATCCGGCCGCCTTCGCCCGTCGCGTCGCGGATGCGCTGGCCGGCGCGGTGTCGGGCACACCGGCCGCCTGAGCGGACCACCACCCGCATGAAGATCAACCCTGCCACCGACATGCTTGGCGTCGTCGATGTGCAGCCGACCTTCATGCCGGGCGGCGAACTCCCCGTTCCGGACGGGGACACAGTGGTGCCGACAGTCAACAGGCTGCTCCGCCACTTCCCCTCCGCCTTCGCTACCCAGGACTGGCATCCACCCGGACACAGCTCCTTCGCCAGCGCCCATCCGGGTCACGCCCCCGGCGACATGATCGAGATGGACTATGGTCCGCAGATCCTGTGGCCCGATCACGCGATCCAGAACAGCGCCGGCGCGTCCCTGCATCCGGCACTCGATCAGTCCCGAATCTCGCTGATCATCCGCAAGGGCTTCCACCCCGGTATCGACAGCTATTCCGCCTTTCGCGAGAACGACCATCGCTGCTCCACCGGCCTCGCAGGGTGGCTGCGCGCACGCAGCGTCGAGCGGTTGTTCCTGTGTGGCCTCGCCGCCGATTTCTGCGTCGCATGGTCCGCCGAAGACGCGATCGCCGCCGGCTTCGAGACCATCGTCATCGAGGACGCCACGCGCGCCATCGCCATGCCCCTGCCCGGCGGCGGCGACAGCGCGGAGCGCGCCCGGGCCCGCCTCGCCGCCCTCGGCGTCCGCTTCCTGCAAACGAACCACCTCGAAAGCTGACCCCGCCATGATGCGCTGGACCAGGCTGCTCGACGACACCAGGCTCGGCGACGACCGCAAGACCGCCACCCGCGCCGAAACCGCTCGCTCCGAGTTCCAGAAGGATCACGACCGGCTGATCTTCTCCGAGCCGTTCCGCAAGCTCGGCCGCAAGACCCAGGTCCACCCGCTGCCGCAAAACGACCGGGTGCATAACCGCCTTACGCACAGCCTGGAAGTCTCCTGCGTCGGCCGCTCGCTGGGCGAACTCGCCGGCAAGCGCCTGCATGAGCGCGGCCTGCTGCCGGCCGGCGTCGTCGCAGCTGACGTCGCGGCCATCGTCCAGGCCGCCTGCCTCGCGCACGATATTGGCAACCCGCCCTTCGGCCATGCCGGCGAGTTCGCCATACGCGACTGGTACGCCAAGCGCGATCCCGGCTTCTTCGACGGCATGCAATCCGCCACCACCCAGGATCTCATGACCTTTGAGGGGAATGCGCAGGGCTTCCGCCTGCTCACCAGCCTCGTCGACAGCGTCGGCCTGCGGCTCACCTACGCCACGCTCGGCTCCTTCATCAAATACCCCTGGTCCGCCACGCACGCGCCCCGCTACAAGCCGGGCAAATTCAGCTATTTCGCGTCCGAGACAACCTCGTTCCGCACCATCGCCACCTCCATGGGGCTGATCGAGATCGAGCCGGGCGTGTTCTGCCGTCATCCGCTCGCCTATCTGGTCGAAGCCGCCGACGATATCTGCTACGCCATCATCGATATCGAGGACGGCATCGAGATGAACCTGCTCGTCCCGTCCGAGGTCGAGCAGCTGCTGCTCTCCGTCATGCCCGCGGCCACGCGGGCGCAGTACGATCTGCACCGCATCGGCCGCACCGATCCCCAGCGCATCCGCTGGCTGCGCGGCAAGGCGGTTGATGTCTTGATCGAGGATTGCGCCCGCGCCTTCTTCGCCCACGAACAGGCCATCCTCGGCGGTACCTTCACCTCGACCCTCGTCGACAGCGGCAGTCCGCAGGTCGCCGCCGGCATTCAGGCCGCGAAGAACCTCGCACGCGAACGCATCTTCACCCACACCCGCAAGATGGAAATCGAGATCGGCGCCTATGCCGCGGTCGATACCCTCCTGGATGCCTGCTCCAACGCCGCGCGCGAACTGATCGCGGCCGATCCGGCGCATCCGCTCTCCTACCGCGCCTCGCGCGTGCTCGGCCTGATGGGCGAACTGGCCCCCACACCAAGCACCGGTCTCGAAGAAAGCTACCGCCGCATCAACGACTTCCTGTCCTCGCTCACCGACAACCGCGCCACCGAGCTGGCTCAGGCGATCCGGGGGCACGGATAAGCGCGGAACCGTCGCCAAGGGGGCTTGCCCCCCGCACGCGAATCCCATAGAACCCGCCCCACCAGCGGATGGGCGCGTAGCTCAGCGGTAGAGCATCGCCTTCACACGGCGGGGGTCACAGGTTCAATCCCTGTCGCGCCCACCATCCCTGGCATTCCACGACATGGGCGACGAACTCGCCAACCGGCGAACGCCGCACGCGGAATCGGACACCGCACGCAGATTCGTGCGGTCGCGGCGCCGGCATTTCAAGCCGGCAGCCCCTCGCCTCAGAAGCCGAACATATGGTCGAGCGAGAAATGCCCGTCCGTATCCATCAGCCCATGATAGCCGAACAGGCGACAGGTCACATCGCGGATCAGCACGTAGCCGCGCGGCCCGGCCTGTTGCAGCAGCGCAGCCCCGAACACCTCGTGCGGCCACACGACATGCGAGCCGGAGCAGGCGATCTTCACCGGACGCTCGGCCAGGATCTCGCCGCGCCCGTCATGCAGCAGCAGCATGGTCTGCGATTGCGCGTGCCAGGGCGCAGACGCGGGATACATCAGCGCTGCAAAGGAACGGCGCCGTTCGTCGCCCAGACGCAGAAACAAGCGCGTGGACAGACCGGGCGGCGGCCCGGAATAGGATTGCGGCTCATCGCGATAGCACATGGCCGTATTGAAGATATGCGCCCCGAATGACGTTTCGGCGACGTGGCCGCTGGCGCGGTCCTCGTACCGCACCAGAGCGTGGAGCCAGCCATCCGCGGAGCCGCCGTCGCGGAAATCATAGACCAGCTCGGCATGACCCTCCGGCGCACCCAATTCGCTCAGATCGAGCGCCAGATCGTGGTCGCGCGGCAGGCAGCCGAGGAAACGCTCTCCGGCCTTGTTGCCGGCGGCATCGAACAGATCGAGACGCAGCGGCAGGGTGTCCTGGCGTTCCGCCATCGGCGTCGGCTGGACGATGGTGCGGAAACGCTCCGGCGACAGCACGGGAAACGGCAGCAGATAGCCGCGCCCGAGCGACGCAGGCAGCGCCGGAATGCCAGGATCGGGGCGCAGATCGGCGCGCTCGACATTCAGATGGGCGATCCGGCGTCGATCGCCGCGCGTCACCTCGTAGCGCGGACGAACCATGTGCCGGCCCGCGCGCAGCTCGATCTGCGCCGGCCAGCGCAGCCCGGGCAACAGCGTGTCCACGTCCAGCGCCAGCGTGGCATAGGGCGGCACTGCGACATCGAGGGCTGCAGGCTGCTCGCGACCGATCCGGTCCAGCGTGATCGCCCCGGCCGGAATGGCGGCGGCATGGCTGTTCTGCACCCAGAGAACCACACGTTCGTCCGCGCGCGGCGCGGGCAGATTGGCGTAGCGGTCCGACGGCCAGGCATTCGCGTCATGGGTGACAGACAGGCTGTCGCCAGAACTCTCGAACGTATCCAGCGCGTATTTCACCACGTCGTGCCCGGCGACGCCGATCGCGTGGATGAAAAGCTGGCCGGTGAACGGCGGCAGATCGAAGCGCCGGCGGACCTGCCCGCTATCGATCGACACACCCCCCGCGCCGGCGGGCAGAGCTTCTTCCCAGGTCGCCAGCGGATGGCCATTCGCATCGAACAGCCGCAGCCAGAGCCGCACCTGCTTCGCGCCATAGGAGGCCCAGTAATTCGCCGTCACCAGGCGGGTGCCGAACCCGTCCTCGTCGCGGAAAAAGGCGTAGTTGGTGGCGAAGTTCAGCCGGTCCAGATAGGCGCGTCGGCTGGTGAGCATCTCGTCCGGCAGGCGCGCGTCGTCCAGGCTCGCCACACCCATGCCGGCCGGCATCAGATGCGTGATCCGCGCCAGCACTCGTCCCGCATCGAACGTGGCAACCAGGAGCGTCGCGGCGCCACTCTCGGGCAGATCGGTGATCGGCCGCGCTACCGCGCCCAGAATCTCCCGCCCCACCAGGGACACGTCCTGCACATAGAGCTCTGCGATGCGCGGCAGGTCGGGATGCAGGGCGAACAGCATGGCCGCGACGCCGTCCGGGTCGAACACGGCCAGCGCGCCCTGCTGTCGCAGACGCCCGCCAAGCGTGGCGATCGCTTCCGCCGCCAAAGGATGCGCCAGCGCCTTGTAGAGCGCGTTGCCACCCTGGCGGGCATCGTAGGTCTGGATATCGAGCATCAGAACGAGTTCCCAACACGGGCCTGCTGGTGCGGCGCTGGCGGTTCCGGCAGGCCCAGACGGCGGCACATCTCGGCCGCGACAGGCCCCGTATCGTCCAGCGGAAACCCGTCGCGGCCTTCGATACCGCCGTTGAAAAACCGAATCCGCCCGGCGTCAATCAGCGCCTGCAGGAAAAGGCCGATCCGGCGTGACCGGCCGGGAAGCCGTTCCACCATGACCGGCACGGTCGTCGCCGCCGCCTCCGACACCATCGACACGCTGTCCGCCGTCACCACGATCGCATCGGCGCAGGCCAGCAGCCCGAGATAGGGGTTCTCGCCCTGCATATCCCACACGAACGCGCCCAGCGGACGCAGCGTACGTTCCAGAATCGCCCGCACCGCGAGCGCCGTGCGCCGCGACGGGGTCAGGGCCACACCGACACCCTCGGTCCGCATCATCGCCGCCAGCCGGTCGGCCAATGCCAGCGCTTCCGGCTCGCCCAAACGGAACCGGCCGTTCGAGCCGCCCACCAAAACCGACACCAGGGGGCGTCTGAGATGGGCCAGGCGCGGCGCCCATTCCGCCCGTGCCGCTTCGAGCGTCTCCGGCGTCACCCGATGCAACGCCGTGCGCGCAAGCAGCACGTTGGGGCCGTCGATCTCGTCATGGGTGTTGGCGACCACCAGATCGAATCGGTCCAGACGCATGCGCGGGTTCTGGATCTGCACGATCCTGCGCCCGCTCTGTCGACGCAGGGCAGCGCCCACGGAGGCGCCCGCGCCGCCCAGGGTGAACAACAGCCCGTCCGGCAGCGCGCCCAGGGTCTCCACCTGCGATAACGGGCGTGGCCAGGCCGAAGGCGCCAGGCGCGACAGCACGCCCCTGCGCCGGAGGGTGCGCGCCTCCAGCACAAGCCCGGCCCGCTCAGCCAGGCCGAAGGCCTGCGATTCGAGCCCGGCAAACCCCTCCGACAGGATCGCTCCGTCCAGCCTTGTTTCAGTGTTCCCCATCCGGGCGCTTGTGCGGGCCGGCCCTGCCGTCGTCAATCGGAAGGGAGTCGCCTTCTTTTTCCGGAGAAAAAGAAGCAAAAAGACTTTTGTCCGTTTGGCCCTCACACCGGCCCGCTTCACCGCCCCGAACGGATCAGAGTTCTCAGATTCTTTTCCTCAAAAAAAGAACGAACACCCACTGCCGGACACGACACACCATGACAGCGTTCGCCGCCCTCGGGCTCGCCGAACCCCTGCTGCAGGCCCTCCAGGCCGCCGACATGATCCAACCGACGCCGATCCAGACGGAAGCGATCCCGGTGGTGATGCAGGGCCGCGACCTGATCGGCCTCGCCCGTACCGGCACAGGCAAGACCGCCAGCTTCGTCCTGCCGATCCTGCACCGTCTGCTGCAGACCGGCGAACGCGCCGATCCCGGCACATGCCAGGCCCTCGTGCTCGCCCCCACGCGCGAACTGGCCCGGCAGATCTGCGACGCCGCTCGCACCTTCGGCCGCCGCACCACGCTTCGCGCCACCACGCTGGTCGGCGGCGTCCCGCGCGACAAGCAGGATCGTGCTCTGGGCAACGGCATCGACCTCGTCGTTGCCACGCCGGGCCGCCTGCTCGATCACCTCGCCTCCGGCACGCTGCGCCTGCACGAGACCAGCATCCTGGTTCTGGACGAGGCGGACCACATGCTCGATCTCGGCTTCATCGACGAGGTGCGCAGCGTCGCCGAGCATCTGCCCGCCCAACGGCAGACCCTGCTGTTCTCCGCCACCATGCCCGCGCCGATCGCCGCTTTGGCCAAGCACCTTCTCCGCAACCCGGTGACGATCGCCACCGCCCCGCCCTCCTCCACCGCCGAGCGGATCGACCATCGGATCGTCTTCGCCGAGGGCGGGCAGAAACGCGCGCTTCTGGTGGATATGCTGCGCGGCGGTCGCATGGAGCGCACGCTGGTGTTCGTGCGCACCAAACAGAACGCGGACGCCCTGTTGCAGGCGCTGGACAGCGCCGGCATCCGTGCCTCCGCCATCCATGGCGACAAGAGCCAGGCGCAGCGCGACAGGGTACTCGCCGATTTTCGGCGCGGCGCCTTTCCCGTTTTGGTCGCCACCGACGTGGCTGCGCGCGGGATCGACATTCCCGACCTGACCCATGTGGTGAACTACGAGATCCCCGACGTTCCGGAAACCTACGTGCACCGCGTCGGCCGCACCGCCCGCGCCGGCGCCCGCGGCATCGCGATCAGCCTCTGCGCCGGATCGGAACGCGCGGCGCTGCGGAACATCGAGAAGCTGCTCGGAAAGCGGCTGCGGGTATACGAAGGGCGACAGGCGGCGGGGCGGCCGGTTTAGGGAGTTTGCCTAAGCCCCCGGACAGATTGAGTTCGGGCTGGAAGCGACGGCCGGCCTGTCTTTCTGCCACGTGGTGCCTGCTTGTCCCTCAGCTGCCCGGCCGGGTCGAGAGCGTGCCTCGATCGCCAGCCGGAGGTTGGCGGGCCATGATCGGCGCCGCTCGTGACACCCTGGGTTCCCGGTAGTCGAGTGTCAGATGCCCGCCGCTCGGCCGTCGGACCTTCGAGGGCCTCCCCTCCGCCCGCATGCGCCGATCGGCAACCAACCAACTCGGCGCCTCCACATCCTCCTGCTCCCAGTGGACCACGCTTGCCTCGTCACACCACTCCATCAGCTTGGGCATTGCCGTCCGGTGCGGCCCGGCCGTCATATACGCCCGCATGGCAGCGGCATCGCGCCAGACCGTCATGGTCCAGAACGTCCACTGCCGGTCCGGCAGCAGGGATCCTTCCAGGAACCCGTCTGCCTGCTTCACCTGGCGCAGCGTCGAGACCGTCTGCAGCGCGAAAGCCGGCATGAAGCGGAACGAGCGGATACGAAGCCGGGTGATGCTAACGAAGCATGTCATCCCTGAACCGTAGCAGGCAGCGTCCGGGATTCTCAACCAACCTTCGATCGCAGCTTTCCCGTGAGGCTGCCAGGCGTCTTCGAACAGTCCCACCGACACCGGACGTGGCGTTCGCGACTGCCTCCGGTCCATCCGTGAGCAAACTATCCGTGTGGATCGCCGATCTGGCGTTTTGAGACGCACTCAGACGAGCACACGTCGAGACGTTCGACAGCATTCGACGGGGGCGCTTGTTCAGGTTGTAGCGTCGATGCCCAACGGCGTACAAGTCGAGATCGCGGTTACCGCAGTCATCATAGATCGAAGAGGATGCGGTAACCCAGGGGGCGGCAAAAGACCGAGAGCGGACGATCGGGCGTCGATTATTGTCATTGCTTAGGGGACCGACAGTGCGAGATCAGTGACGTTCTCTCGACCCAGCGGGAGAATGACGCTATTTGACTACCGCTAGTAATTCCGGATATTCGCGCCGCATCCATTCAGCAAAACGAGGAGTTTGGCTGCAGGCGCTTCCGTCAAACAGGCGGAGATTTTCGCAGGCCCGTAAGATCATCAGGGCGACCTCCTGCTTCATGTCCCGGACCATGACTATGTCGGCAACCTTGCCGTTCATCGTGCCGTGTTTGAAGAAATTGCGCAGTGCGTTGAAATCCTCTTTGCCATATTCTTCCTTCATTTGTTCCAGCGCACTGCCCTGCACGCGTTTGCCGATCTGCTCTTCAGCTATGGCAGCGAGACTATAAGCCGGTATGAGGGCCTTGTGGTCGACAAGCAGTTGTATCGCCCAATCCAAGTGATCTACAGCCACTTCGACACTCGGAAGTTCATGTATCAGATCGGCTTCCCGCATCAAATTCTCCAGAAAACTGTTCAAGGCGGCCATTCGGGTGGGACTGTGCTTGTTCGTTTGTTCTGCGATGACGGTGGATAATGGCGGGACGTCCTCACGAAGGCGCCTAACCGAAACGATGGAAGCCGTTTGATCTGATTAGCTTGCAGACTGAAGCCAAAGGCTACCTCCCCGTGGGCACAACCGCTTCCCTTTTCATCGACACGACCCGCCTGATCCCCTCCAGCAACACCGCAGCAGTCCGCCCCCACGCCGCATAAGGGTCCTCCGGAGCCGCCGCCAAAGCCGGCGGCTTCCGCACCATCTGCGCGATCGCCGCCCGGAGCGCACCCGCCTCCGGCTCGCACAAAATCGCCATGGGCTCGTCCCGGAACTGCTCGGCCAACCCACCCACGCGCGTCGACACCACCCAGCGCCGCGCCGCGATCGCCGCCGCCGCAACCCCGCTCTGGCTCGCCTCGCGATAGGGCAGCACCAGCGCATCGGCCCAGGCGATCAGCGTGCCGATCTCGTCCTCCGGCACCCAGCGATTCTCGACTGAAACGCCGGGCAGAGCGGCCAGACGGTCCAGCTCTGGGCAGTCCGGTCCCTGGCCGACAATTCGCACGGAGAGGCCGTCCGGCATGCCACGCTCCAGCGCATCGGCCAGCAGATCGAGCCCCTTATAGGGCAGCAACCGGCCGAAAAAGAGCAGACGCATCCCCCCGCCATGCGACAACGGCGCCGGCGGCCGCGAACCGAACACGAAGGGCGGCAGGCTGGAGATCAGAAGCGGGCGGTTCCGGACCAGTTTCTGTTGTTCCAGACGCGCAGCCACATGCGCGGACAGGGCCACCAGCCCGCTCGAACGACGGATCAGCCGCCGTTGCAGCACCATCTGCAGCGCGAATCCGTCGCCGGGATGCCGGTCGGCATCGTGCACCATCACCAGGAACGGAACGCCGAGCGCGCGCAGCACCGACGCCATCTCCCCGTCGAGCGGCCCCGGCATGGCGCAGATCGCCACGTCCGGCCGCAGCGCCGCCACACGACGGCGCAACCGCGACTGGCGCAGAACGCGGCCGATCATCCGCAGGGCGAAACCGATCCGGTTGCGATAGGTTGCCACCGGCAGCGCCACGCCGGCGCGCCAAGGTTGCCCCGCGCGCATGATCTCCGCCCCCGTCGACAGCGACAGCAGCGCCTCGCACCCGTCCAGCGCGTTCAGACCGGCCGCAAGCTCTGCCCCCACGCGCGGTCCGGCGCCGAACCGGCCCCACTGCCACACCAGCACCCGCAGAAGCGGCGCTGCCGTCACGTCGCCAGGCCCGGCACGGGCACCCCGATCGCGGCCAGAGCGGCCTCGAGGCCCGCTGTGCCCAGGCGCACCTGCGCGGCATGTCGCGCCGCCTGGCCGATCGCGGTTCTGCGCTCCGGCGCATCGGCCAGCGCCCTCAGCGCCTGCGCCGCGGCGCCGATATCCGCATCCGCCCAGACCGCCCCGGGCGCCTCGAACACGCCGCGCGGATCGCGCGCCGGGACCAGACGATAGCCAATCGGCACGCCGCAGCTCTCGTCGAGAAATTCCGTGGTCGCCGACCAGTCCGTCGCCAGCACCGGCTTGCCCAGCAGCATCGCCTCGGCCGGCACCAGCCCGAACCCCTCGCTTCTGTGCAGTGAGAGCACCATGTCGCTGCATCGGGTCAGCGCGTGCATGTCGGCCGCCGGCAAGGTCCGGGTTTCCAGACGAATGTTGCGCGCCTCGCCGACCGCGTCGCGGAGCCGGGCCAGATCGGCCGGGTAATGCTCGCCGTGACCGGCCTTGAGCACCAGAACCCGGTCGGGGCGGTCGCCGAAGGCGGCACGGAACGCCTCGATCGACGCGAGCGGATTCTTGCGCTCGAACGAGGAAGCGAGGCTGAACGCGCACAGTACCACCAGGGCCTCGGGATCGAGCCCGAACGCCTGACGGTCCAGCGCGGAGGGCGCCGGAGGAGACACGGCGACCGGGTGCGGCACCACGCGCACATGATCGAGCCCCAGCGTGCGCAGCGCATCGGCCGTGAAGCGCGACGGCGCCCAGACCTCGTGCACGAGCGGCAGCGCCGGCCGCCAATGCTCCGGCACCGTCGGCAACTCCCAGGCCCAGAAGCCGATCACGCGCCGCCCGCGCAACGCACGACGTCCCAGCCCCAGCAGCGCGGCCGGCAAAACGGGGGCGTTCACATGCAGAACCAGCGCGGACCGATCCGGCCAATCGCTCAGCGCCCTGCCCGCTCGCACGCCGGGCCCGGCCTCGATCGCGCCGCCCGGCACGCCGAGCGCGTGCAGGGCCGCCGCCATCAGCCGGGCGGACTCGCCGAGGCCGGAGGCACGATCGATCTCGCCGCCCACGACCACGCCGCTGGCGCCTGGCGGCGGGACGCGTGCCGGCTTCGGCGCCAGCCAGGCGCTGCCACGCGCCAGCCAGAGACGGCGGGACCGCGCGGGCAGCATCTGCCATGCGCGATGAAGAGGGTGGAGGCGGGGCGCTTCTGTCGACATCGTGATGCCGCCGATCCTGGCCGGGTGCCGAACCATCGGCAAGCCCGGACGGCGAGCCGGTCGCCGCGGAGCAAAGGGCTCGCGCACCATTGCCCGAAGCAGGGGCCGGTATAGGATGAGCGGATGCGAAGCGGGCCCACCCTGACCACCCTGGATATCCTGGACAGCCTGGTCGGCTTCGACAGCACCAGCGCCAAATCCAATCTTCCGCTGATCGACTGGATCGAACGCTATCTGGCCGGGCATGGCGTCGCCACGCGCCGTTCGACCAACGCGGCGGGAACCAAGGCCAACCTCCATGCCGTGATCGGACCGGAGATCGATGGCGGGCTCGCTTTGTCCGGCCACGTGGATACCGTGCCGGTGGACGGGCAAGACTGGCGGACCGACCCGTTCCGGCTGCATGTCGCCGATGGACGCGCCACCGCGCGCGGCGCCTGCGACATGAAAGGCTTCGTCGCGTCCTGCCTCGCCGCCGTACCGGAGATCGCGTCGCTGAACCTTCGCCGACCGGTGCATCTGTTCATCTCCTTCGACGAGGAAGTCGATTGCGACGGAGCGCATGTGTTGGTGCGCGACCTGCCGAACGGGCCGAAACCGGCCTTTTGCGTGATCGGCGAACCGTCGATGATGAAACCCATCGTCGCGCATAAGGGCCGGCTCGCCGTGCGCGGAACCGTGCGCGGCCGCGCCGGACATTCCTCGCAGCCCGATCGTGGGGTGAACGCCGTCCATGCCGCCGCCGAGACCATCGCCCACATCGCCGCCGAGGCACGCCGCCTCGCCACCGAGGGGCGCCGGGTGGAGGGGTTCGAGCCCGAGCACTCCACCATCCATGTCGGTCTGGTGGAGGGTGGCACGATCCTGAACATCATCCCCGAACACGCCGCCTTCGAGATGGAATGGCGCACCGTGCCGGGCGACGATGCGCTGGCCGAGCTGGACCGTCTGCGCGCCCATCTGGCGGGAACGACCGAGCGCTGGATGCGCGACGTCGATCCGACCAGCTTCATCCATCTCGAACCGCTGAACACGCTGCCGCCTTTGTCGATCGCGCCGGAACATCCCCTGGTGACGCTGGTGAAGCGCTGCAGCGGCGCCAATGACGAGGGCAAGGTGTCCTACGGCACCGAGGCCGGTATCTTCCAGGCAGCCGGCATCGCCTCGATCGTCTGCGGGCCGGGCGACATCGCCCAGGCGCACAAGCCGAACGAGTGGATCGCGCTGGAGCAGCTCGACGCCTGCGACCGCTTCGTGCGCCAATTGGCGCTGAGCCTGGCGGAAGGCGCGCCTTCATGACGACAGCGCCAGGACCGGATCAGGCAGCATGAGCGACCGGCGGATCGAGCCGGCCTTCCTGCCGGGGCTTCCCACCGGCCACGGGCCGCTGCCGCAATTCGCGGTCCAGCTGCAGCCGCCGGATCTGTCGCCCTGGCGCCAGGGCAATACCGGCCTGCCCGGCATCATGCGCTTCGAGAGCGCGGAGCCGGGACCGAACGTGGTCGTCTCGTCGCTGATGCACGGCAACGAGATCGCAGGCGCGATCGTCCTCGACGCGCTTCTGCGCGACGGCATCCGCCCGCTCCGCGGGTCGCTCACCTTCGGATTCCTGAACCTGGCCGCGTTCGATCGCTTCGATGCCGCCGACCCCACCGCGTCGCGCTTCGTGCACGAGGACATGAACCGGGTCTGGGACCGCGCCATCCTCGACGGCAGCCGCGACAATGCCGAACTCGCCCGCGCACGCGCCTTGCGTCCGCTGTTCGACCGGGCCGACATCCTGCTCGACCTCCATTCGATGCTCTGGCCGTCCGAGCCGCTGATCCTGAGCGGCGGCACCGAGAAGGGCCGAAATCTCGCCGCCTCGCTCGATACGCCCAACCTGGTCGTCGCCGATGGCGGGCACCGCTCCGGACCGCGCCTGATCGACTACGCCCCCTTCGCCGATCCGCAATCGCGGCCCACCGCCTGTCTGGTGGAGGCTGGCCCGCACTGGCATCCGGACACGGTGGACACCACGCGGATCGCCGTTCTGTCGCTGCTGCGCCGTCTGGGCATGGTGGCCGCGCAACCGCCGCTGCCCGGCCCCGCGCCGCGCACGCGCTTCGCGACCGTGACCGAAGCGGTGACCGCGCGCACCTCGCAGTTCGAGTTCGTACGAACCTTCCGCGGCGGCGACGTGATCGAACGGGAAGGCACGCTGATCGCCCGCGACGGCGCGACCCAGATTCGCACCCCGCACCCGGATTGCCTGCTGGTGATGCCGAGCCTGCGTCCAAGCCGCGGGCATACGGCGGTCAGGTTGGCGCGGCTGGCGTAATACAATAAAAAGTGAAATTTAGTATTGGATAAAGAAAATATGGCGATCGAAAGAGGAACCATACAGGCACAGGAGCTTCTACAAGCGGCTCCGCTTCGCATTGGCATCTCGACTAGGGCTTTATTTAATCTTGAAGAAGAGCACCAAGTCTTTGTTCAGCAGGGTGTTCACGCGTATGCTCGCATGCAACTGGAGCGAGAGGATCAAATAATCAAACAAGGAGCCGGCTTCCAAGTTGTAGATAGGCTTCTAAAGTTAAACCGGAACTTAAGCGTTCCGGTCGTCGATGTAGTTCTCCTGTCACAGAATTCGCCAGATCTCTCATTGAGAGCTTTTAGGTCGGCCGACCACTACGGTCTTTCAATCAAGACTGGAAGTTTCACCAGCGGGCGATCATTAGCCCCTTACGTTGAGGCTTGGGGAATCGATCTCTTTCTCTCTAACGCGGACGCGGACGTAGCTGCTGCCATTGCTGCAGGCACGGCTGCAGCAAGACTCCATGCCCCACCAGTATTTGAAGAGGATACGCAAATCGATGAAGTGCGTATTGCACTGGATGGGGATGCAGTTGTATTCAGTCCCGAATCAGATGAGATTTATGCAAGTCATGGTTTGACAGAATTTCTCAAGCATGAGACTGAGAATGCGAAGAATCCCATGAAGAGAGGCCCCTTCGGTAATTTTCTGCATAAACTATCTGCCTTACGAGAATTATACTTAGATGATAAGAACGTAAGTAAAGTCCGAATAGCACTTGTTACTGCGAGAAACGCTCCTGCCCATGAACGAGTTGTTAGAACGCTACGCGCTTGGGGCACTCCAGCTGATGAAGCGCATTTTGTAGGCAGGTCGAAGAAGGCTCCCATCCTCAGAGCTTTTGGAGCTCATATTTTTTTCGACGATCAGGAAAATCACGTTCTAGGTGCTTCCCAGCTGGTTCCCGCGGGCCAAGTTCCAGGGCCCCACGATCCGAAGAAACCTATAATACCAGCAGCTTAATCGGCAGACTGCGATTTTGATGTCCGCCCCCACCACGCCGCCAGCACCGATCCGGACAGGTTGTGCCAGACCGAGAACAGGGCCGCCGGAAGTGCTGCCAGCGGCGCGACATAACTCCGGGCCAGGGCGGCAGCGAGGCCGGAATTCTGCATCCCGACCTCCAGCGCCAGCGTCCGGCACACCGCCTCGTCGAACCCGAGCGCGCGGCCGCCCCAATAGCCGCCGAGCAGCCCGATGCCGTTATGCAGCGCCACGGCCAGGAGCAGAGCCGGCTCGACCGTGCCGATCGCAGCATGCGCGCTGGCGACCACGACTCCGATGATGAGCAGAACGACGACCATCGACAGAACCGGAAAGGCCGGCGACAGGCGCTCGACCAGGCGGCTCGCGAGCCGATTCACCACCACCCCGGCCAGGACAGGCAGCGCCACCACCTCGACGATGCCGAGCAGCATGGCCCAGCCATGCACCGCCACGTCGGCCGAGACATAGAGACGGGTCAAGACCGGAGTCGCCACCACACCGATCAGCGTCGACACCGCGCCTATGCTGACCGAGAGCGCCACGTCGCCGCGCGCCAGGAACACCATCACGGTCGAGGCCGTGCCGCTGGCGACGCTGCCGACCAGGATCAGCCCGGCCCCCAGCAGCGGCGGCAGATGCAGCAGGCGCGCGATCAGCCAGGCGGCAGCCGGCATGATGGCGTAATGCAGCACGATCCCGGCCAGAACAGGGGCCGGACGGCGTGCCACGCGGCGGAAATCGGCGATCGTCAGCTTGACGCCCATCAGGAACATCACCGCGGCCAGCAGCGGCGTCACCCAGGCGCCCAGCGGCGCGAACAGCCCGGGCAGGCGCAGCGCCAGCAGCGACACCAGGATCGCCGCCACAGGAAAGATCAGCGTTCTCGACATTCCGCGCCAGGCCCTTCCCGCATGCATCGGCGTCCCTCTCCTACCCGTCCATGCGGGCCTGCGGCACACCCGCCGGAGACGGGCCGATGCGCGCCGCTTGCATCCCAGCCCCCGAAGAGGAACAACGCTTCCGGGTGAACTTCGACGAGGACGACAAACCGTGTCCCAAACCGTGCCGGCTCGCGCGTCCTTGTGGCGTACCAAACCGATCGAGGACGTCGATGACGAAGGCGGGCTGAAGCGCGCACTCGGCCCTCTGGCACTGGTCGCGCTCGGCATCGGCTGCACCATCGGCGCCGGCCTGTTCTCGCTGACCGGCATCGCCGCATCGGAAAATGCCGGCCCGGCCGTGATGCTGTCCTACCTGATCGCCGGAATCGGCTGCGGCTTCGCGGGCCTCTGCTATTCCGAGCTGTCCTCGATGATTCCGGTGGCCGGCAGCGCCTATACCTACGCCTACACGGCCCTCGGCGAGTTCGTCGCCTGGATCATCGGCTGGGACCTGGTGCTGGAATACGCCGTGGCCGCCGCGGCGGTGGCGGTGAGCTGGTCGCGCTACATGACCAAGCTGCTGTCGGAATGCGGCATCTTCCTGCCTCCCCGGCTCTGCGCCGCGCCGTCCGAGACCCTGACCCTGGCGGATGGCAGCACGGTGCACGGGCTGATCAACCTGCCGGCAATCTTCATCACCATCGCGGTCTCGCTGCTGCTGATCCGCGGCATCACGGAATCGGCGCGCGTCAACAACATCATCGTCGCCATCAAGATCGCGGTGATCGTCGCCGTGGTGGCGGTGGGCGCCTTCTACATCAAGGCCAGCAACTACACGCCGTTCATCCCGCCCAACACCGGCACGTTCGGCCAGTTCGGCTTCTCCGGCGTCATGCGCGCGGCCGGCACCATCTTCTTCGCCTATGTCGGCTTCGACGCGGTCTCCACCGCCGCACAGGAAGCCAAGAACCCGAAACGCGACATGCCGATCGGCATCCTGGGCTCGCTGTTCGTGTGCTCGCTCGCCTACGTGGTGTTCGCCGGCACGCTGGTCGGCATGCTGAACTACCGCCAGATGCTGAACGACCCGGCGCCGGTCGCCACCGCCCTCGCCCAGACCGCCTATCCCTGGCTCAAGATCGCGGTGAATATCGGCATCCTGTGCGGCTTCACCTCGGTGCTGCTGGTGCTGCTGCTGGGCCAGTCGCGCGTGTTCTACGCCATGGCACGCGACGGGCTGCTGCCGGAATTCTTCTGCCACACCCATTCGCGCTGGCAGACGCCATGGCGCTCCAACCTGTTCTTCATGGTGATCGTGTCGGTGATGGCCGGTTTCCTGCCCATCAGCGAGCTGGGACACATGACCTCGATCGGCACGCTTCTGGCCTTCATCATCGTCTGCGCCGGCGTGCTGGTGCTGCGTCGCACGAAGCCGGACGCACCCCGCGGCTTCGTGGTGCCGCTGGGCCCGGTGGTGCCGGTGCTGGGCGTGCTCAGCTGCGCCGCGATCATGGCATCCCTGGACGGGCTCACCTGGATCCGGCTGGTGGTCTGGCTCCTGATCGGTCTCGCCGTGTATTTCGGCTATGGTCGCCATCACAGCCGGGTGCAGTCCGGCCGACCGCCCCGCACTGCGTGAAGGACCGACCATGAGCCTCGGCCGTTTCCCCGCCACCCGCCTCCGCCGCAACCGCCACGACGCGTTCACACGGCGGCTGGTGGCGGAGAACAAGCTGTCGGTGGACGATCTGATCTGGCCGATCTTCTTCACCGAAGGCTCCGGGATGCAGACTCCCGTCGCCTCCATGCCGGGCGTCGATCGCGTCTCTCTGGACCGCCTGGAGGCGCATGTGGAGCCGGCGGTGCGCCTCGGCATCCCCGCTCTGGCCCTGTTTCCGGTCACGCCCAAGGAGGCGCGCGACGCGGAAGGCACCGAAGCCACCAACCCCGACAACCTGATGTGCCGCGCGGCGCGCCTGCTGAAGCGCGCCTTCCCGGAGCTCGGCCTGATCGGCGACGTGGCGCTCGATCCCTACACGGATCACGGCCATGACGGGGTGCTGCGGAACGAGCGCATCCATAACGACGACAGCGTGGCCGTGCTGGTGCGGCAATCCCTCAACCAGGCCGAGGCCGGAATCGACATCCTCGCCCCCTCCGACATGATGGACGGCCGCATCGGCGCGATCCGCGCGGCGCTCGACGCGCAGGACCGCTCCGACGTGCGCCTGATGAGCTACGCGGCGAAATACGCGTCCGCCTTCTACGGTCCGTTCCGCGACGCGCTCGGCTCCGGCGCCCTGCTGCGCGGCGACAAGAAAACCTACCAGATGGACCCGGCCAACAGCGACGAGGCGCTGCGCGAGGTCGAACTCGATCTGGCCGAAGGCGCGGACATGGTGATGGTGAAGCCGGGCATGCCCTATCTCGACATCATCCGGCGCGTGCGCGACCGCTTCGCCGTGCCGACCTTCGCCTATCAGGTGTCCGGCGAATACGCGATGATCATGGCCGCAGCCAATAACGGCTGGATCGATCGCGACCGCGCCATGCTGGAAAGCCTGCTGGCGTTCAAACGCGCCGGGTGCAACGGCATCCTCACCTATTTCGCGGTGGATGCCGCACGGACGCTGCACTATGCCTGAAGGCGGAAGAGTCTTCTTTTTCTGAAGAAAAAGAAGCAAAAAGACTTCTCTCCGTTTTAATGACGAGAACCGCCGAGCACGGAGCCAAACGGGCAGAAGTTCTTTGGTTCTTTCTTTCAAGAAAGAACATTTCGTCCTTCTGACTGTTCCGTTGCCCGCACCAAACAGGATGGCCCACCCATGCGACGCCGTTTTCGACGCATCCTGTTCGGCGGCTCCGTTCTGGCGGGTCTCGCCGTCGCCGCCGGGCTCGGCGCGCTGGTGCTGACCCTGCCGCCCTCGAATCACACCCTGCACCTGCACGGCCTGCACGCCCCGGTGACGGTCCTGTTCGACGACAAGGGCGTGCCGCATATCCGCGCCGCCAACCTGCCGGACGCGGACACGGCGCTCGGCTACATCCATGCGCGCGACCGCATGGTCCAGATGGAGCTGATGCGCCGCCTCGGCTCCGGCCGCATCAGCGAGATCGCCGGACCGGCCGGCCTGCCGACCGACCGCATGATGCGCGCCCTGGGCCTGCGCCACCTGGCGGAAGACAGCTACAGGACGCTGCCACCGGGCATGCGAGCGCAGCTCGACGCCTATGCGTCCGGCGTCAATGCGGCGATCGGCGATCGCGGCCGCTTCATCGCCCCGGAATTCCTCCCGTTCGGCCCGCCCGCCCCCTGGAGCGGGGTCGACACGCTGCTCTGGGGGCGCCTGATGGGCGTCAGCCTGTCCGGCAACTGGCGCCCGGAACTGGACCGGCTCGATGCGTCGGGCCGGTTCGATCGCGCGCGCCTGCTGTCCCTGTTCGCCCCCCATGACCGCACCAAGGCGCCGGACCAGACCGCTCTGGCCGACACGGCGCATCGACTGGACGCCCTGCTGCCGCGCTTCCCCGCACCCTTCACCCTGCCGGACGAGGAATCCGACGAATGGGCGGTGGACGGACGCCATAGCGCAACAGGCGCGCCGCTCCTGGCCGGCGATCCGCATCTGGCCTTCGGCTTTCCGGCGCTCTGGTATCTGGCCCGGATCGACGTGCCGGGCCTGCAGCTCGCCGGCGCCACCGCGCCCGGCGTGCCGTTCATCGTCATCGGCCAGAACGGACACATCGCCTGGACCTTCACCAGCAATTCCGCCGACACGCAGGATCTGTTCGTGGAAACCGTGCTGCCGGACGGCCGCTACGCCACCCCGGACGGGCCCAGCGCCTTCGCGATCCGCCATGAGATCATCCATGTCCGCGGCGCGCCGGATGTCGCGTTCGACGTGCGCATCTCGCGCCACGGCCCGGTGATCAGCGACGCACTGCCCGGACGCGGCAAGGGGCCGGTTCTGGCGCTCGCCGCCGAGAATCTACGCCCGCAGGACGCCTCGCCCGGGCTCGCCGCGCTCGACACCGCGCAAAGCGTCGCGGACGCCGGCACGGATGCGGCGCTGATCGCCTCTCCGGTGCAGAACCTGCTGGTCGCGGACCGAGACACGATCGGCCAGTTCACCACCGGCCACGTGCCGATCCGCCGCTCCGGCGACGGCGCGTTTCCGGCGGACGGCGCCAGCGGCGCGTCGGACTGGACCGGCGAGGCCAGCGGCGATGCCCTGCCGCACATCGTCTCGCCCGCCTCCGGGCAGATCCTCAACGCCAACGAACGCACCGCACCGCCCGATTTCCCGGTCTACATGGGCCGCGACTGGCCCGCCCTCTGGCGCGCCGACCGCATCCGCGCCCTTCTCTCCACCGCACCGAGGCACGACCTGGCCGAATTCGGCCGCATGCAGAGCGACATTAAAAGCACGTTCGCCGCCGCCACTGTGCCGGTCCTGCTGGCCCGCGTGCCGCGAGCGGACGGGATCGCCGGCAAGGCACGGGCGCTCCTGCCAGGCTGGACCGGCGACATGCACGCCGACGCGCCGCAACCCTTGATCTTCAACGCCTGGATCCAGCGTTTCGTAATCGACGTGGAGACCAGCGCGCACATCGGCAGCGTCTCCGACAGCTGGGAGGACATGGCGACCCTGTTCCTGTCTCCGGCGGGGGCCGCATGGTGCGCCGGCAACTGCACGCCGGCCCTGGCGCGGGCGCTGGACGAGAGCACGGTCGCGCTCGCCGGGCGGTTCGGCGACGATCCGGCCCGCTGGCGCTGGGGCGCCGCGCATCACGTCGTGTTCGAGAACGCCCTGCTGCGATCGATCCCGCTGGTGAAGCACCTGGCCCGCGCGGATGCGCCAATCGGCGGCGACGACACCACGCTCTTGCGAGCCGGCGGCGCCCTTGGGGACTTCGACGCCGTGCATGGCGCCGCCTATCGCGGCCTCTACAATCTGGCCGACCCGGACCGCTCGCGCTTCATCGTCACGCCCGGGCAATCCGGCAACTGGCTGTCGCCGGACGCGTGGAATCTGATGCGTTCCTGGCTGGACGGTTCTAGCATGGAACTTCGACGCCAGCCCGACCACGTCGCAGCCAGGCTTTTGCTGCTGCCGTGACCGGACCCAGGGAGACCGGACGCATCCGCCCATGACCTACAGCTCGCCCCGCCGTCCGCAATTCTTCTACACCACCGCCCCCCTGCCCTGCCCCTACGTGGCCGGGCGCGTGGAGCGGAAGGTGGTGACGGAGATCACCGGGCCGGACGCCGAGGCTCTGCACGACCGCCTGTCCCGCGCCGGGTTCCGCCGCTCGCACAACATCGCCTATGCCCCGGTCTGCCCGAGCTGCAATGCCTGCGTGCCGATCCGCATCCCCGTCGCGCGGTTCCAGCCGGGGCGCACCCTGCGCCGCATCCGGACGCGCAACGTGCTGGTGGACGGGTTCGAGGTGCCGGCGCGGGCGACGGCGGAGCAGTACGCCCTGTTCAAGCGCTATCAGCAGGCCCGACACGGCGACGGCGACATGGCGGCGATGAGCTTCTACGACTACCGCGCCATGATCGAGGATACCCCGATCGACACCGTGCTGGTCGAGTTCCGCGACCCGGAGGACGAGCTGATCGGCGTGTGCCTCACCGATCGCCTGGGCGACGGGCTGTCGGCAGTGTACTCGTTCTTCGCGCCGGAACTGGCGGAGCGGTCGCTGGGCTCGTTCGCGATCCTATGGCTGATCGACCGGTGCGCGGCGCTGGGGCTGGGGTATGTGTATCTGGGGTACTGGGTCGCTGATAGTCGGAAGATGGCGTACAAGGCGCGGTTCAGGCCGAGTGAGGTGCTGACGCCAGGTGGGTGGCAGGAGCTACAGTATAATCTAGATGGGAAACCATTCTAGGTATTTTATATATTTCATGAGATTCCAGTCATCTATAAACGTTGCAAGTTTATACGTTGTTTCAATGCGCATCACACATCTCCTGATCAACAATTTCTCCACTCTGATTTAGCAAAATCTTTTGACAGAACTGAATGTGAATCTCGGATTTTAGTACATCTCGATATTCTATATCGCCAACAATATCGAATTCCTGTCCACTCGTTATGGCCGGAATCTGATCTTTTATATGAGATAATGTTATAAAAGATCCGTAGGCTTCTTTCTCACCGATAGCCGGGATACTTCCACGTGCGTTTTCCATCTTAATCCTAACAGAAGGAATTGAAGATGAACCGACTATAAGAATTGAATTTACATCGATTCCGACATTATATGCCGTACTGTTTCCAAAATTCTTCACAAACAAAAGCACAGATGCAGCATTATCCTTGAAGTGGAATGTGTTTGCACTTACAGAGAGATGAGGCTCTTGTAAAATTCTCTGAGATTTCATGTTGTCTCTCAGGTCTTTCATTCCAATAACGATTGGAACGAGTATTATCGTAATTCCAAAAAATGCCGCACTAACGTAGCCAATTTTTCCTCGCGTCGGAGAGTCCTCTTCCAATATATTTTCTACCATCCGAGAGATTACCGCCCCTAGCGGCTGGACCTGTCCAGTTTCATCTTCCCTATTTCTCCTGACTATGGACGCCATGCGTTCTTTTACCCTAAGATAATCGCGTCTAGTGTGATTTATCTCATAACTCATAAGTATTCTATCATATCTTTCATTCATTATTACAGGATATTCTAAGTCATTAACATTTGAGAATTCCATTTCCCTCACAAGGCTATTTAGCTCGCGTGCACATCTACGATGAAGGGCAGCATCTACAGAACTTCTTAAAGCATTCTGCAAGAGAGACGTCGCAAGCAAGGCAATCGATGCCGCAATTGTCCCAATTCCAATATAAGATGCCATATCTGCGCTGACATGAAATCCATATGGCAAAACAGATGCCGCTATGACGATAACAGTCGCAACAGCGTTGACGACCGTTATGCTCCAGTCTCGCGCATCAAGTCGGTCCGCGGCAGCAAATCTACATGCCGCAGTTACTTCAATTTTCTGTCGAAGCTTGGTAGCTTGGATGGAGCAATCGGTCACGGCAGCCAGTCTCTAGAGTAACCCATCCGATGCATAATTTTCTTCCACATGGCACTGCGAGTTGGTCAGTATCGATTGAATGCAAGCTGTCAACTCATTTTTAAGTTGCAACGTCATTAGCCGCCAGATTTATTCCACCACCGCCCAACGCGGCGCCTGCTTGCCCACATCCCCGCGCCCGCCGGTCCAACCCAGCAGATCGGCCATGGACCGGGCCTTGGCGCCCTCGCTCCAGACCAGCCCATCAGCGGCGGTAAAAACGCGGAGAGCTTTGAGGCCACCGTCCTTGTAGCGTTGCAGGGTGGTGCCGGTGCCGCGGCTGAGCACGGCGACCTGTTCCAGAGGGAAAACCAGGAATTTGCGGTTCTCGCCGAGCACCGCGACGGTATCGCCATTGGCGGGGACGCAGGCGATGGCAGTTTCGCCCGGCTTCAGGTTCAGCACCTGCCGTCCGGTGCGCTTCTCCGACGCAAGATCGGCCGTCTCGATCACCAGGCCGCGCCCGTTCGAGCCGGCCAGCAGGAACCGGCCGTTGTCCGGCAGCGGGAACAGGGCGATCACCTGCCCCTCATTGGCCAGCTCGATCATCAGGCGGATCGGCTGCCCGTCGCCGCGTCCGCGCGGCAGGTCGCCCGCCTTCAGCGTGAAGGCGCGCCCGTCGCTGGCGAACGCGCAGAGACGGTCGGCGGTGGAGCACTCCACCACGCCGAGATCGGCCCGCAGACCGTCGCCTTCCTTGAATTTCTGCGCCGCGGGGTCGATCCCGTGGCCGCGCACCGCCCGGATCCAGCCCTGGCGGCTGAGGATCACGGTGATCGGCTCGCGCTCGACGGTGGCCAGCGCGGACATGTCGATCGGCGCCGGCGGCGCGCTCAGCGTGGAGCGGCGAGACCCCAGCGCCCCGCCGCCGAACTGCTTGCCGAGCCGGTCCAGATCCTTGCCGATCCGCTTCCAGCGCAGCATGTCGCTGGCCAGAAGCATGTCCAGCTCTTCGCGCTCCTTGGAGAGCGTGGCGTGCTCGCGCCGGATTTCCATCTCCTCCAGCCGGCGCAAGGAGCGCAGACGCATGTTGAGCACGGAATCGGCCTGGAGCTCGGTGAGGCCGAAGGCGCGCATCAGGGCCGGCTTGGGCTCGTCCTCCTCGCGGACGATTCGGATCACCTCGTCCAGGTTGAGATAGACGGCGAGGAACCCGTCCAGGATCTCCAGGCGGCGCAGCACGGCGGCGAGGCGATGCGCGGAGCGGCGCTTCAGCACCTCGTGCCGGTGGTCGAGCCACTCCAGCAGCACCTCGCGCAGGCCCATCACGCGCGGCGTGCGGTCGGTGGCCAGCACGTTCATGTTCAGCCCGAAACGCGTCTCGAGCTGCGTGGCGCGGAACAGCGTCTCCATCAGCACGTCGGGCTCGACGCCCTTGCTCTTCGGCTCCAGCACCAGGCGGATATCGGTGGTGCTTTCGTCACGCACGTCGCCCAGCAGCGGCAGCTTCTTCAGCTCCATCAGCTCGGCGATCTGCTCGATCAGGCGCGCCTTCTGCACCTGATACGGGATCTCGGTCACCACGATCTGCCAGGTGCCGAAGCGCAGCTCCTCCTTCTCCCAGCGCGCCCGGATGCGGAAGCCGCCGCGCCCGGTCTCGTAGGCGGTGCGGATCGCCGCCGGGTCCTCGACGATCAGCCCGCCGGTGGGGAAGTCCGGGCCCGGCATCACGGCGAGCAACGCATCGAGCGGGGTGTCGCGCTTCTTCGCGAGCAAGGCGGCGGCCTGACACACTTCGCCCGCATTATGCGGCGGGATCGAGGTCGCCATGCCGACAGCGATCCCGGCGGCGCCATTGGCGAGCAGGTTGGGGAAATTGGCCGGAAGCACGACCGGCTCGCTTTCCTCGCCGTCATAGGTCGGGCGGAAATCGACCGCGTCGTCCTCGATGCCTTCCAGCAGCGCCTGGGCGACCTCGGTGAGCCGGGCTTCGGTGTAGCGCATCGCCGCGGCGTTATCGCCGTCGATGGAGCCGAAATTGCCCTGCCCCTCGACCAGCGGGTAGCGGACGGCGAAATCCTGCGCCAGACGCACCAGCGCCTCGTAGACCGCGACGTCGCCATGCGGATGGAACTTGCCGATCACGTCGCCGACCACGCGGGCGCATTTCTTGAAGCCGGCCTTGGGGTCGAGCTTGAGCTGCTGCATCGCATAGACCAGGCGGCGATGCACCGGCTTGAGCCCGTCGCGCACGTCTGGCAGCGAGCGCGACATGATGGTCGACATGGCATAGGCGAGATAGCGCTCGCTCAGCGCCTCGCTGAGGCCGGTCGGCTCGATATGACCCGCGTGATCGTCCGGCATCGTCGCATCTCCCCCAAGACTGCACAGGAACAAACAGAGAAGACGCCCCTTGTCCAGCCCGGCGCGACCTGCAACCCTGCCCGAAGGCCAGCAGGGCGAGCCGGGACACGGTCCGGCCGGCGACGGGAGCGATCGCGATGGTGAACCCCGTTTCCGGCCAAGCCGCCGCCCTGTCCCGGCAGCGCTTTCCGTCCAGGCGGGCCACGCGGATGCGCGTGCTGGCCCTGGCGCTGCTGATGATCGCCGGCACGGTGAATTATCTCGACCGCTCGGCGCTCTCCATTGGCAATTCCTCCATCCGCGCCGATCTGCGTCTCGACGACGCGCAGATGGGGCTGCTTCTATCTGCGTTCTCCGTCGCCTACGGGCTGGCGCAGATCCCCGTGGGCATCCTGATCGACCGCGCCGGGCCGCGCCGGGTGATGGGGGCGGGACTGGTGTTGTGGTCGGGCGCGCAGATGGCGGCCGGGTTCGTCGGCGGCCTGGCGCCGTTCGTCGCCGCGCGCGCGGCGCTGGGGATCGGCGAGTCGCCGATGTATCTCGCCGGGACCAAGGTCTGCTCCAACTGGTTCCGCGCTTCCGCCCGCGCCTTTCCGATCGGGCTGTTCAACGCCTCCTCGGCCCTCGGCCCGGCGATCGCGCCGCTCATCCTGACCACTTTGCTGCTCGCCTATGGCTGGCGGACGATGTTCGTCGCGGTCGGCGCGCTGGGGCTGTTGATCGCGCTGGCCTGGGTGCTGGTCTATCGCGACCCGGACCGGCACGGCCTGTCCGGCGAGGAGCAGGACTGGATCGTGGCGGAGGACGAGCCGGACGAGACCGCGCCCGCAGGCTGGACCAGCCTTCTGCGCGACCGCACCGCCTGGGGCATGGCGATCGGCTTCGTCGGCGTGGTGTATCTGACCTGGCTCTACGGCACCTGGCTGCCGGATTATCTCCAGCGCGCGCGCCATTTGAGCATCGCGCAGGCCGGGATCTGGACGGCGGTACCGCAGGGTTGCGGGTTTCTCGGCGCATTGCTGGGCGGGGCGGCGTCGCGCCTGTTGACCGGGCGCGGGGTACGGCCGCTGGCGAGCTGCCGCCTGCCTCTGGTCGCCGGCATGCTGGTGACGGCGGCCTGCACGGCAAGCGCCGTGCTGGTGAACAGCACGGCGGCGGCGATCGCCCTGGTCTGCGTGGCGTTGTTCGCGGCCAGCCTCGCCTCGTCCTGCGGCTGGGCGATGGCGGCGGTGGCGACCACGCATGACAAGGTGGCGACCCTGGAAGCGTTCCAGAACGTCGGCGGCTCCGTCGGGGCGGCCGCGGCGCCGGCACTGACCGGATTCATGGTGCAGGCGACCGGCTCCTTCACCGCCGCTCTGCTGCTGGCCGCCCTTGTCGCGGTGCTCACCGCGCTGATCTACGGATTCGGCACGCGGGAGCGTGAGACAGGGAAGGAAACGCGATGAGGATCGGATTCGTCGGTCTGGGCGCGATGGGCCAGGCGATGGCGCTGCGTCTGCTCGATCGGGGCCACGAGTTGGTGGTGCACAACCGGACGCGCGCCCGCGCCGAGCCGCTGCTGGCGGCGGGGGCGCGGTTCGCCGGGACGCCGGCGGAGGCGGCCTCGGACACGGAGGTCGTGTTCAGCATGGTGGCGGACGATGCCGCGCTGGAGGCGATCGTGACCGGTGAGGCCGGGATCGCCGCCGGTCTGCCGTCGGGCGGCCTGCACGTGTCGTCCAGCACCGTATCGGTGCGATTGACGCGGGATCTGGCCGCGCTGCACGAGTCGCTGGGGCGCAGATTCCTGTCGGCGCCGGTTCTGGGACGGCCGCCCGCGGCACGGGACGGAACGCTGTTCGTGCTGACGGCGGGCAGCGAGACGGCGAAGGCGTCGGCGGCGCCCATTCTGGCGGATCTGGGCCAGCGCGTCTTCCCGCTCGGAGACGATCCCACCGCCGCGGCCCTGCTGAAGCTCAGCCTGAACTTTCTGATCTTCTCGACCATCGAGCAGATGGGCGAGGTGTTCGCGCTGAACGAGAAGAACGGAACCCCGCCGAAGGCCGTTTTCGACGTGCTGGTGAACAGCTTCTTCGGCGCGCCGGTGCATCGCAACTACGGCCGGCTCATGGTGGAACGCTCGTTCGAAAACCCCGGCGCCCCCCTGTCGCTGGCGGCGAAGGATACGCGTCTCCTGCTGGAGGCCGGGGAAGCGCTCAACGTCGCGCTGCCGATGGGGTCGCTGGTGCGCGACCGTCTGCTGGCGAGCATGGCGCGGGGCGACGAATCGCTGGATTTCGCCAGCCTGTCCGATCGCGCGCGGGAGGATGCCGGTTTGCCGACCGGCTGAACCGGAAAAGGCCGCGCGGCGAACCGCGCGGCCTTCTCTCGATGCCTGGAAGGCGATCAGAACAGCTGGATGTGGCTCTTGAAGCCGATCACGGCCGCGTTGCCGACATTGGCGAGCGCGTTCGGACGGATGAAGTACTGGAAGTCCGGCGCGAAGGTCACGCCGCGGAAGACGTGGATCTGGTAGTCTGCCTCGAACTCATACGTGTGGCTCTGCACGCCGCGAGCGGCGGCATTGTAGAATTGGCCGCCCGTGCCGACGATCGGCAGGCCGAGTTCCTGCTGAAGCGCCTCGGTCTTGCTGACCTGGTCGGAAACTTCGAGATAGGAGAACGCCACCGCGATGCCGTCCTGCGGACGCGCCTTCCAGAAACCGTGGTCGATGAAGCCGAACTCTGCCTGGCTGGTGCGGGTCGAGGTATTGTCGTCGTTGTGGTAGAACCCGCCGAACGCGATCAGACCGTTGGTCGCGCCCGCGCCGTGGCGCAACAGCATCTGGTCCACGAGAACATACTGCGCGGTCTGGCCCTTGCGGACCTTCGGCGGCAATCCGCTCAGCACGAACGGCGCGCCGTTCGCGTCCAGATAGTTATCGTTGTGGTTGTTGTTGTCGTAGATGAAGCCGATGCTGTAGTGGCCCGGCAGCTTGTCGCGACCGAAGAACGGCTCGTAGCCGGCCTGGACCGGGAACGCCTCGCCCGAGATATTGTTGGAGTCGAAGCGGAAGCCCGAGCGATAGCCGTTGGTGGCCTGATAGATATTGTCCTCGGTGAAGAAGATGCCGCCCTGGACGTAGGTGAGGGCCGTCGGACGAACGCGCAGGCGGACCGCCCAGTTCGCATCCGGATAGGACGACACGGCGAAGTTGTCGGACGATGCCTTCGGGTTACCGCAGAAGGAGTTGTTCATGAAGTTACAGTAGAGCGGCGACGATGCGAAGTCGTTCAGCACCGGCATGCGGCCGAACGCGAAGTCCACGCGGCCATGCGCAGCGGTTTCCTCGCCGTAGAAATCCACCAGATGGATCGCGACGTTGCCGCCGGCGCCATAGATTTCCTGGCTGGGCACAAGATTGTCGCCGAAGATACGGCTAGCGGGGATGCCGTAACGGCCGACCATGATCGAGTGGGTGGAGAAGCCGCGCAGGCCGGCAAGCTTCTCCCAGTCGATGTCGGTCTCGAGACCGTACTGGCCGGCGTTGGTGGAGCCCTTGTGGTCGCCCTTCACGATGCCGGCGAATTCGTCGACGTTATCGAGGCCGACATAGATGCCCATGTCGCGCAGCTTGGCCCGGTAGCCGCCGAAATCCGGCAGCAGCGCTTCGTTGACCGGTAGCGGCGGAACGGACGAGGTGGCGAAGGAAGCCGCGCCGGGGCCGACCGGCGGAGTGGCGACGCGGAGACTGGGCTGGAGTCCGGTCTGGGCGAAAACGGGCGTGGCGATCGCGGTGGTGCACAGAAGGCCGCCGACGGTCAGCGCGACGGAACCGGCGCGACGAGCGGCGGAGAGGGCGCGCGCGCCGTTCTTCACTGCGGTGGTTTTCATTGTTTCCTCTCGGTGGGCTTCTTTTGTCGGACTATTTGGCTGCCGATCTGCTGAACCATAGAACCCCTGTTCCGCATTACCAATCGGTATGGGCGCCAAAAACCCCGCTTGTCGTAGGGAAACGTTCCACCTGTTGCCGAGAAAGCGCACCCGGATCGTTCGCGAGACGATCCTGACGTTCCCCCGCGTTGACGCAGGTGTCTCGCAGTGGTTGGCTTCGCCCCAAGGCGACGAAATCTATAAGCCAGACAAACCTAAAAGCCGGTTCCGGGAGGGCCACCCCATGTCGATACGTCCCGCCAGCATGCGCGCGCTGCTGGCCGCCACCTGCCTTGCCGGCCTCGCCACGACGGCGATGACCGCCCGGGCCCATGCCGATTCGACCATCACCATCGCCACGGTGAACAACGGCGACATGGTGGTCATGCAGAAGCTCTCCTCCGAATTCGAGAAGCTGCATCCGGACATCCACCTGCGCTGGGTCACGCTGGAAGAGAACGTGCTGCGCCAGCGCGTCACCACCGACATTGCCACCAAGGCCGGTCAGTTCGACGTCATGACGATCGGCAACTACGAGGTGCCGATCTGGGCCAAGCAGGGCTGGCTGTCCCCGATGGACAACCTGCCCGCCTCCTACGACGCCGGCGACCTGCTCAAGCCGGTGGCGCAGGGCGTCAGCTACAACGGCAAGCTCTACGCGCTGCCGTTCTACGCCGAATCGGCGATGACCTATTACCGCACCGATCTGTTCAAGAAGGCCGGCGTGACCATGCCGGCCGCGCCGTCCTATGACGAGCTGCGCCCGATCGCCGACAAGCTCACCGACAAGAACACCCAGACCTACGGCATGTGCCTCCGCGGCAAGCCGGGCTGGGGCGAGAATATGGCCTATGTGACCACGCTCGTGACCGCCGAAGGCGGCCAGTGGTTCAACGAGCAGTGGAAGCCCGTGATCGACAGCCCGGCCTGGACCAAGGCCATCACCTATTATGTCGACATCCTGAAGGCCGACGGTCCGCCGGGCGCGTCGTCCAACGGGTTCAACGAGAACCTCGCTCTGTTCTCGTCCGGCCATTGCGCGATGTGGATCGACTCCACCGTGGCCGCCGGCCTGCTTTACGACAAGAAGCAGAGCCAGGTGGCGGATGAGGTCGGTTTCGCGCCGATCCCGACCGGCTCGTTCAAGGGCGGCCCGACCTGGCTGTGGAGCTGGAACCTGGCAATCCCGGTCTCGTCGAAGCAACAGGACGCCGCGCGCACCTTCGTCACCTGGGCGACCTCGAAGGAGTATATCGACCTCGTCGCCAAGACGAATGGCTGGGTCGCCGTGCCGCCCGGCACGCGCCAGAGCACCTACGACAATCCCGAGTACAAGAAGGTCGCGCCGTTCGCGAGCTTCGTGCTGGCGGCGATCAACTCGGCCAATCCGGACGGCCAGACCGCCAATCCGCGGCCCTATACCGGCGCGCAGTTCGTCGCGATCCCCGAGTTCCAGGGCATCGGCACCCAGGTCGGCCAGACCGTCGCCGGCATCCTGACCGGACAGACGACCGTGCAGCAGGGCCTGGCGGCGGCGCAGTCCGCCACCGCGCGCACCATGCGCCGCGCGGGCTACCCCAAGAAGTAGGACGCACACGATGCAGGCCGGCACCGCGAACTCGACCCTGATTCACGGTGCCGGCGGCACGCCGCCCGGCGGCCATGCCGCGCCCACATCGCACAAGCAGACCACGGGCTGGCTCGTGATGCCGTCCGTGGGGGTGCTTCTGGTGTGGATGATCGTCCCCCTGGCGATGACGTTGTGGTTCGCCTTCCAGCGCTACAACATGATCGACCCCACGATCCGCGGCTTCGCCGGGCTCAGCAATTTCCAGGACATGGTCACCGACCCCGATTTCTGGGCGTCGCTGAAGAACACCCTGCTGTTGCTCGGCTCGGTGCTGGTCATCACGGTCTGCCTCGGCACCCTGCTGGCGGTTCTCTTCAACCAGTCCTTTCCCGGGCGAAACATCGCCCGGGTACTGGCGATCTCGCCCTTCTTCATCATGCCCACCGTGGCGGCGCTGGTTTGGAAGAACCTGCTGCTGCACCCGATCTACGGCGTGGTCGGCGTGCTCGCGCAGAAATTCGGCTTCACGCCGATCGATTTCTTCGCCCAGTTTCCACTCGCCTCCGTGATCGCCGTGGTCTCGTGGGAATGGCTCCCCTTCGCCCTGCTCATTCTGCTGACCGCCGTGCAGTCGCTCGATACCGACCAGCTCGAAGCCGCCCGCATGGACGGCGCCGGGCCGGTGGCGCAGTTCTTCTTCATCACCCTGCCGCATTTGTCCCGCGCGATCAGCGTGGTGATCATGATCGAGACGATCTTCCTGCTCGGCGTGTTCGCGGAGATCCTGGTCACCACCAATGGCGGACCGGGCAACGCGTCCACCAACCTCGCCTATCTGATCTATTCCCGCGCGCTGCTGCAGTTCGACGTGGGCGCCGCATCCGCCGGCGGCGTGGTCGCGATCGTGCTGGCCAATATCGTCGCCTTCTTCCTTGTGCGCACCGTCGCCCGACGGCTGGAGACCTGATCCGATGCAGCAGAGCCTCGCATCGCGCATCGCCATCGCCCTGATCGGCTGGGCCGTGGCGCTGCTCCTGTTCTTTCCGATCTTCTGGATGGTGCTGACCTCGTTCAAGACCGAAACGGACGCGATTACCGCCAGCCTGGTGTTCCACCCGACGCTCGTCTCCTACGCGGAGGTGTTCCAGCGCGCGAACTATCTCGGCTTCGCGCTGAACAGCGTCGTGATCGCGCTCGGCGGCACCGTGCTGGCACTGCTGTTCTCCGTGCCGGCGGCCTATTCCATGGCGTTCCACCCGACGCCCCGCACACGCGGGACGCTGCTCTGGATGCTGTCCACCAAGATGCTGCCGCCGGTCGGCGTGCTGGTGCCGATCTACCTGCTGTTCAAGTTCACCGGCCTGCTCGATACGCGGACCGGGCTGATCATCATCTACGCCCTGATGAACCTGCCGATCACGGTATGGATGCTGTTCACCTTCTACAAGGAAGTGCCGAACGAGATCCTGGAAGCCGGCCGCATGGACGGTGCCAGCACCTGGGGCGAGCTGGTGCATATCCTGCTGCCGCTCACCCTGCCCGGCGTCGCGTCCACCGGTCTGCTTTCCCTGATCCTGTGCTGGAACGAGGCCTTCTGGTCCTTGAACCTCACCTCCTCGCAGGCCGCTCCGCTGACGGCCTTCATCGCCTCGTTCTCCGCCCCCGAAGGGTTGTTCTTCGCCAAGCTTTCCGCCGCCTCCACCATGGCCGTGGCGCCGATCCTCGTGTTCGGCTGGTTCAGCCAGAAGCAGCTCGTGCAAGGCCTCACCTTCGGCGCCGTGAAATAGGATCCCCCCCGCAATGGCCACCCTGTCGCTCCGCAACATCCGCAAGGCCTATGGCCCGGCCGAGGTGATCAAGGGCGTCGATCTCGAGATCGACGATCGCGAGTTCGTTGTCTTCGTCGGCCCGTCCGGCTGCGGCAAATCGACCCTGCTGCGCATGATCGCCGGCCTCGAGCCGATCACCTCCGGCGAACTCCAGATCGACGGCGTGCGCGTGAACGAGCGCGGCCCGGCCGATCGCGGCCTCGCCATGGTGTTCCAGTCCTATGCGCTCTATCCGCACATGACGGTGGCGCAGAACATGGGCTTCGCCCTGAAGCTGGCGAAAGTCCCCGCCGCCGAACGCGACCGCAAGGTGCGCGAAGCCGCGCGCATCCTGCAGCTCGAGCCGTATCTGGAACGGCGGCCGAAGGATCTGTCCGGCGGCCAGCGTCAGCGCGTGGCGATCGGCCGCGCCATCGTGCGTGCGCCGAAAGTGTTCCTGTTCGACGAGCCGCTCTCGAACCTCGATGCGGCGCTGCGCGGACAGACCCGGATCGAGATCGCCCGCCTCCATGAGGAGCTGGGCGCCACCATGATCTACGTCACCCACGACCAGATCGAGGCCATGACCCTGGCCGACAAGATCGTGGTGCTGCAGGCCGGCCGCATCGAACAGGTCGGCTCGCCGCTGGAGCTGTATCACCACCCGGCGAACATGTTCGTCGCCGGCTTCATTGGCTCGCCGCGCATGAACATGCTGCCGGTTTCGGTGCTGGAAAGCACGGCCGCCGGCATCACCGTCAGCCTGCCCTCGGGCGCCGCGCTGACCGTGCCGTCCACCGGCGATGTGGCGCCCGGCACCGCGCTGACCCTCGGGCTGCGCCCCGAATCGCTCCGCCCGGATCCCGACGGCCAGCTCGCCGGCACCGTCAAGCTGGTGGAACGCCTGGGCGGACTCACTCTGCTGCATGTCGAGACCGAAGGCCGCGAGGACGTGATCGTCCAGATCGAGGGCTTGTCGATGCTCAACATCAACCATCCGGTGCGCCTCGCTGCCGACGCTGCGGCGCTGCACCTGTTCGACGCCGCCGGCATGGCCCTGCCCGCCTTGACCCGGCACAGCCTGGTCGCCTGACGCGCTTCGCCGGACGTGGAACGGCTTCCACGTCCGGCCCCGCTCAGCCGTTCCGGCACCAACCACCAGAAACGGGACCGCGGCGTCGCTCGCGGCTGTGAACCATGTTCCTCGGACTCGATTACGGCACCTCGGCGGTGAAGGCTCTGCTCGTGGACGGCGAGCAGAACGTGATCGCCAGCGAATCGGTGCACCTGTCGGTCAGCCGTCCCAAACCAGGCCATAGCGAGCAGAACCCCGCCGATTGGTGGGACGCGACGCTGGAAGCGGTGGAGGCGCTGAAGCGCTCTCACCCTGCCCAGCTCGCCGCCGTGTCCGGAATCGGCCTGTCCGGGCAGATGCATGGCGCGGTTCTTCTTGGCGCTAACGGCGCGGTCCTGCGCCCGGCGATCCTCTGGAACGACGTCCGCTCGGTTGCCGAATGCGCCGAGTTCGAGAGCGCGATGCCGGATTCGCGCAGCGTGACCGGCAACATCGCCATGCCGGGCTTCACGGCGCCCAAGCTGCTGTGGGTCCGCAAGCACGAGCCCGATATCTTCGCTGCCACCCGCACGGTACTGCTGCCGAAAGCCTGGATTCGCTTCCAGCTCTCCGGGGACATGATCGAGGAAATGTCGGATGCGGCCGGCACGCTGTGGCTCGACGTCGGCCGGCGCGACTGGTCCGATGCCGCCCTTGCCGCGACCGGGCTGGACCGGTCGCACATGCCGAGCCTGGTGGAAGGCAGCGCGCCGGCCGGCCGGCTGAAGCCGGAGCTGGCCGCGCGCTGGGGCATGACCACCCCGCCCGTGATCGCGGGCGGCGCCGGCGACAATGCGGCCGGAGCGATCGGTCTCGGCGCGATCCGCCCGGGTGACGCGTTCGTCTCGCTCGGCACGTCGGGCGTGCTGTTCGCCTGCACCGACCGGTTCCGCCCCTATCCGGACGCCGCCGTGCACGCCTTCTGCCACGCAGTGCCAGGAAGCTGGCATCAGATGGGCGTGACCCTGTCAGCCGCCTCCTCGCTCGCCTGGTGGGCCGGGGTCGCCGGCCAGAAGGAGGCGGCGCTGCTGGACGAGATCCGTCTTCCGCTCAAGCCGGCCGAGGCGCTGTTTCTGCCTTATCTCGGCGGCGAGCGGACCCCGCACAATGATGGCGCCGTGCGCGGCGCGTTCGCCGGCCTGTCCTACGACACCGACCGCCCGGCTCTGACCCAGGCGGTGCTGGAAGGCGTCGCCTTCTCCATGCGCGATTGCCTGGACGCGCTCCGCGCCTCGGGCACTCAGATCGACAGCGCCTCGGTGATCGGCGGCGGATCCCGCTCGCGCAGCTGGATCGCCATCATTGCCTCGGCGCTCGACCTGCCGCTGAAGCGCCTGGAAGCGGGCGAGACCGGCGGCGCGTTCGGCGCCGCACGCCTGGCAAGGCTGGCCGTCACCGGCGAATCGCCCGACATCATCTGCACGCCGCCGAACACCGTGGAGATCGTTGCGCCCGATCCGGGCCTGGCGGCGCAATACAACGAACGCCTCGCGCGCTATCGCGCTCTGCACCGCAACGCAGGCGACGCGCTCAGAGTGCTTTAGCCTCCGGCATCGCGACCTGCCGGCAGATGGCGGAGGTGAATATCGGCGATCCGTCCCTCCCTGTTCGTCCAGGGGGCCGCCTCGATGCCGGCAACCTGACGATCCGCACGCGGGTGCGGCGCAGCGCTGTATCCGAAACTTCCGTCGGGGAGTTGGAAATGGCCGGCGACCCGAACCGTCGCGTTCCAGGCCGCCGGCGAGACCCTCAGATCTGCGCCTGGCCTCCGTCGGCAAACAGCTCGACGCCGTTGACGAAGCTTGCATCCTCCGAAGCCAGGAACAGCACCGCCCTGGCAATCTCGTCCGGGCGTCCGATCCGCCCGGCGGGGATCAGGCCAGCCAGGTAGTCCCGTGTGCCCTGCGCGCTCTCGCCGCCGCCGAACAGTTCGTCCAGTCCGGCGGTGTCGGTCACGCCGGGGCTGATGGCGTTGACCCGGATATGCCGGTCCTTCAGATCGAGAATCCAGTTGCGGGCAAAGCTGCGGACGGCCGCCTTGGTTGCCCCATAGACGCTGAAGGCCGGCGTGCCGGTGATGCCGGCCGTGGAGCCGGTCAGAATGACGGACGCTCCGTCCTGGAGAAGCGGCAGCGCTTTCTGCACCGTGAACAGCACGCCTTTCACATTGGTGTCGAAGGTGCGCTGGTAGTGCACCTCGGTGATCTCGCCGAGCGGAACGATCTCGCCGCCACCGGCATTGGCGAACAGGACGTCGATCCTGGAATGCTCCTTCCGCACCGTCTCATACAAGCGGTCGATATCGGCGAGGTCGGCCATGTCGCCACGGACCGCGACAACCCGGCCGCCGATCTGCTTCACGGCCGCATCCAGCGCCTCCTGGCGACGGCCGGTGATGTACACGTGCGCACCCTCGGCGGAAAACGCCGTCGCGGCGGCGAGCCCGATCCCGCTCGATCCGCCGGTGACCACCACGACCTTGTTGTTGAACCTGTTCGTCATCGTCCTGTTCCTCGAAACCGGCGACATGCCGTTGTCCCCAAGCTGAGAACGGAACGATGAGCCTTGTAGTGATGAAAATCGGCACCTAGCGTTCCACCGGAGGAACGCCGATGCGGGTCGATCTCAACGACTACGCCTATTTCGCCGAGATCGTCGCACGCGGCGGTTTCGCCGCGGCAGGACGATCGCTCGGCGAGCCGAAATCCAAGCTCAGCCGCAGGATCGCCGGCCTCGAGGAGCGCCTGGGCCTGCGTCTGATCGAGCGATCGAGCCGTCGTTTCCGGGTCACGGATACCGGCCTGGCCTTCTACGAGCGATGCCGGGCCATCCTCGCCGAAGCCGAGCAGGCGGAAGCCCTGGTCGCACGCGCCCAGGCCGAACCGCATGGACGGGTGCGCTTCAGTTGCCCGACAGGGATGATCGCGCCGATCGCCGGGCTGATCGCGTCCTACCTGGAGCGTTTCCCGAAGGTGCGGCTGCAGATCGTCGTCACCGATCGCCCCGTTGACCTGATCGGGGAGCGGATCGATCTGGCGCTGCGCGTCCGCACCAGCCTCGAATCGGATGCGTCGCTGACGATACGGTCGCTGGGGATGTCGACACGCATCCTGGTCGCCAGTCCCGGACTGGCCTGCCAGGTCGACCGCATCGAGCGGTTGGCCGACCTGCCCATCCTGGCCACGAACGACATGTCGGAAGAGGTCGAATGGGCGATGGAAGCGGAACCGGCACCGATGCGCGTGTTCCGCCTCCGTCCCCGCCTGGGCTGCGCGGACATGGCGACCATGCGCGATGCCGCGATCGCCGGTCTCGGTATCGCGTTCCTGCCCGATCACATCTGCCGAGAGGCGCTGCAAGACGGTCGGCTGGAACACGTGCTGCCGGCCTGGCGTGGACGCCAGGGCATCGTGCATCTGGCCTTCACGACGCGGCGCGGCCTGCCGCCGGCTATTCGCGCGCTGATCGATCATCTCGCCAAGAACTTCCCGAGTGTCGCTGTCATCAGCCGGGCCTGAGGCGCGACGATTTCGGGAACGGCGAAAATTCAGCCGTTCGCGGCCAGCCGATCCACCATCTCGAACAGCCGTTCCCGCGCCGCCGGAACCGGCCGGTGACGCTGGCCGAACACGTCGCGCGACAGGAAATGCCCGGTCAGCAGAAGCCCGTCTCGCCAGTCCGATGCGTCGCCCGCCAGCGCGGGATCGAGAAACAGCGGCGGCAGGCGCAGCAAACGGTCGCGCCATGGCCCCGCCCCTTCCGGGGAGACAGCCCGCCCGGTGCGCGGCGACACATGGCTGAGCCCCTGCGTCGCTCCGCTGACGGCGCAGGCGGAAAGGTCCATCCCATAGCCGAGATCGGTCAGGAGCGTCGCTTCCCAGCGCAGATACGCCGCCGGCCCCGAACGCTCGCCCTCGCCCACCTCCAGGCTGAGCAGTGTCAGCAGTCGCAGAAGCTCGCCGAACACGGCCGGATGCGGCTCGCGCTCCGGCAGCGCGGTATCGGCGAGGGCGCAAGCGGAACTCAAGAGCGCAAGCGGCAAAGGTGCTGAGAGAAGGCGGGCGGCGGAGGGATGCACCAGCTCGGCGCGCAACGTGCCCAGCTGGTCCGGCAGGCGCGCGGACCAGTGCGCGGTGACCAGATTGCCCGCCTGCCACGTGGCAAGGTTGGCCCGTGCGCCGCCGCCGCGAACCAGGCCGCGGAAGGCGCCATGATGCTCGGTCAGCACATGCGCGACCGCGCCGCCCTCACCGTAGGACGACGCGGCCAGAACAATCGCGGGGGCTTCCCATTCCATCGGAAGCCCCCGTTTCGTTGTTTCAGGCGGCGGGCTTCTGGCCCACGCCGGACACCGCGGCGACTTCGGCGGCGAAGTCGCTGGTCTCCTTCTCGATGCCCTCGCCGAGCTGGAAGCGGTCGAAGCCGACCAGCTTGCCGCCGGCCTTCTGCACCACCGCCTTCACGCGGCTCTCGCCGTCATGCACCCAGACCTGCTCCAGCAGCACCACTTCCTCGTAGTACTTGCGGATGCGGCCATCCACCATCTTCTCGATGATGGCGTCCGGCTTGCCCGACGCGCGAGCCTGCTCGACCAGAACGGCGCGCTCGCGCTCCAGCTCGGCCGGGTCCACCGCATCGACATCCAGGGCGGACGGACGGGTCGCGGCGACATGCATGCCGATCTGGCGGCCCAGCAGCTCCAGCGCCTCGCTCTCGGACGGCGCCTCGATCGCGGCCAGGACGCCGATCTTGCCGATGCCCGGACGCAGCGCCGAGTGAACATAGGTCGCGACCACGCCCGACGGCACGCGCAGCACGCGGGCGCGGCGGATGGTCATGTTCTCGCCGATGGTGGCGATCAGGTTGGTGATGGTCTCGGCGACCGTCTTGTCGGTGCCCGGCACGGTGGCGGCCTTGATGGCCTCCACGTCCTCGCCGACCGTCAGCGCGATCTTGGCGACCGTCTCGACGAACTGCTGGAAGCTCTCGTTGCGCGAGACGAAGTCGGTCTCGGAATTGACCTCGACCATCGCTGCGACCTGCGGCGCGGACGCCACGCCGATCAGGCCCTCGGCGGCCACGCGGCCGGACTTCTTGGCCGCAGCGGCCAGGCCCTTGGTGCGCAGCCAGTCGATCGCCTGCTCCAGATCGCCGCCATTCTCGGTCAGCGCCTTTTTGCAGTCCATCATGCCGGCGCCGGTCTTCTCGCGCAGGTCCTTCACCAGGGCTGCCGTGATTTCCGCCATGTTTCTCTCCATCAAACGGTTCTGCGCCCGGCCATCCGGATGGGAGATCCGAAGGCGAGGCGCAGTCCCTGCATGTTCAGACATCGGAAAACCGTGCCGCTTCCATCCGCGGCACGGTCGTGCGCGGATTACTCCGCGGCGGCTTCCGCGCCCTGCTCGGCGGCGGCTTCCGGCGCCAGCTCGACCGGAAGCTCCTCGGAGGCGCCGTAATCCTGGCCGGACGCGCCCAGCTCGGCGGAGATGCCGTCCAGAACCGCGGAGGAGATCAGCTCGCAATACAGGGTGATGGCGCGGATCGCGTCGTCATTGCCCGGGATCGGATAGGTGACGCCCTGCGGATCGGAGTTGCTGTCGAGAACGGCGATCACCGGGATGCCGAGCTTGTTGGCTTCCTCGACCGCCAGCTTCTCCTTGTTGGTGTCGATGATGAACAGCATGTCCGGCAGGCCGCCCATCTCCTTGATGCCGCCCAGCGAGCGCTCCAGCTTCTCCTGGTCGCGGGTGATCTCGAGGATTTCCTTCTTGGTCAGGCCCTGCGTGTCGCCGCTCAGCATCTCCTCGATCTGGCGCAGGCGCTTGATCGAGCCGGTGATGGTCTTCCAGTTGGTCAGCATGCCGCCGAGCCAGCGATGGTTCACGTAGTACTGGCCGCAACGAGCCGCCGCCTCGGCCACATGCTCGGCTGCCGCGCGCTTGGTGCCGACGAACAGGACGCGGCCGCCGCCGGCGACGGTGTCGCGCACGGCCTTCAGCGCGCGATCGAGCATCGGCACGGTCTGCTGCAGGTCGATGATGTGGACCTGGTTGCGGGTGCCGAACAGGTACGGCGCCATGCGCGGGTTCCAGCGGCGGGTGTGGTGGCCGAAATGGACACCGGCCTCGAGCAGCTGGCGCATGGTGAAATCGGGCATCGCCATCGGCGTGCTCCTTTCAGGAATTCTGGTTGATCCTCCGCGGGCGCCCCGTCCTTGCGGACACCAGAACGCTTCCCGCGTGCGAATTACCGCAAGACACCCGCGACCGGCGACCGGGATGCCAAACAGCGCACGCGGTATGGGCGAAAGCCGGCGCGGTTGCAAGCACGAACCGTCATGCCGGGCCGAAGCCGGTCCAGAAGCGATCCGATGGTCCGGCCGGAGATGGCCTTTCCCGATCCGGACGCTACACAGAGGACGGATCACAACCAGAAGCAACGGATCAGATGGCTCTCAGCGCAACTCACCCAGACGACCCCGGCCGCACCAGACGCGCCAGCCTGACGGTGCTGATCATCGCGGCCGTATCCGCCCTGGGCGGGCTGCTGTTCGGCTACGACACCGGCATCATCTCCGCCGCCCTCCTGTTCATCACCCGCGACATTCCGGTCGACACCTTCGGCAAGGAGCTCGTCACCTCGGCCATCGTCGCTGGCGCTCTGGTCGGCTGCCTGGTCGCAGGCCCTGTGTCCGACCGGGTCGGCCGGCGCCCGACCATCCTGATCGCCGCGGTGATTTTCATCATCGGCTCGATCGCATCCGCGACATCGCACTCCGCCACCATGCTGATCGCGGTGCGCCTGCTGCTCGGCCTCGCCGTCGGCGGCACCAGCCAGATCATCCCGGTCTATATCGCCGAACTGGCTCCCGCCGCGCGACGCGGCTCCCTGGTGCTGCTGTTCCAGCTCGCGATCGTGGTCGGGATACTTGTCTCCACCATCATCGGCTGGGCACTGGGTGGAAGCGACGGGTCCGGCGGCAACTGGCGGCTGATGTTCCTGCTCGGCACCGTTCCGGCCGCGATCCTGTTCCTGGGCATGCTGTTTCTGCCGGAGAGCCCGCGCTATCTCGTGCTCCGGGGCCAGTCGGAACGCGCCCTCGCCATCCTGCGCCGCGTTCGCCCCAGCGACGCGGTGGCTGCCGAGGAACTCGGTGCGGTCGAAGCGCAACCGCGCGAGAACGGCTCCTGGAAACTGCTGTTCTCCCGCCGCGTCCGGCCGGCCCTGATCGCCGGCACCGGCATCGGCATGTTCTGTCAGATCACGGGCACCAACGCGACGATCTACTACGCCCCCTCCGTGCTGGCCTCAGCCGGATTCGGCGCCGACGAGGCCCTGCAGACCCAGTTGCTGGTGGGCGTCACCATCGTGGTCGCCACCGCGTTCGGCCTCTGGGCAGTGGACCGCTGGGGCCGCCGCACGCTGATGCTGCGTTTCCTGCTGCTGGCGGCGCTCGGCCTCGTCCTGCTCGGCGGCTCGTTCATCGGCGGCAATCCGACCGGAATCGGCCGCTACACGGCTGTCGCCGGGCTGATCGCCTACGAGATCTTCAACGTCGGCTCGATCTCGGCCTCGATCTGGCTGGTCGGCGCGGAGGTGTTCCCGCTCGCGATCCGCGGCAAGGGCATGAGCATGGTCGCCCTGTCGCACTGGACGTTCGACCTCGTCGTGTCGCTGTTCACCCTGACCATGGTGCAGGCGCTCGGCGCCGGCTACGCGTTCTTCGTGTTCGCCGCCATCAACGTTCTGGCCTGGGTGTTCGTGCTGCGCGCCGTGCCGGAAACCAAGGGGCGCAGCCTGGAGGAGATCGAGCAGCGCCTCGGCGACGGAACGTTCCTCGCCATGCGCTGACCGAACCGTTTCGCCCGTCGCCGCCGCGCGGCGGGCGAGACGCTTACCGCTCCTCCACGCGCATCACCCCCGGCACGCGCTTCAACGCTTCCGCAAGGCGCGGCGTGACCATGTAGGGCTCCGGCAACTTCACTTCAAGATCGCGGGTCTCGTCCAGGCAGGGCAGCAACACCGCCCGTCCGCGCCCGCCGCGCTCTCGGCCCAGCAGACCCTGCACCTCCGTCACCGCATCCGGCCGGTCGATCCAGATGCGGATCTCGCCGCGATCCTCCGCCGCCGCCTGGTCGAGCGAGATCGCGTCCTGCGCCGTCACGCGCACCATCTCGCCCTCCATGCGCAGCTCGACCGTCACCAGCACGGCTTGCCCCGCGACCAGAATGTCGCGCGACCGGCTCAGCGTTTCGGAAAAGAACGTCACCTCGCAGGCGCCGGTGCTGTCCGACAGCCGCACCCAGGCCATCTTGGAACCGCTGCGGGTGGGACGTTCCTTGCGGTCGATCACGCAGCCGGCGAGCTTGGCGCGCGTCACGCCCGCCTGGCCGGCCGTCTCCAGATCGGTCGAGCGCGTCGCGCCCAGGCGGCGCAGCAACGGACGATACGCATCCAGAGGATGGCCGGTGAGATGGAAGCCGATCGCCTCCGCTTCCAATCCCAGACGCTCGATTCCCGGCCATTCCGGCACGTCCGGCAGGCGCAGCGGCGCGAGCTGCGACCCGCCCCCTGCCGGCGCGCCGAACAGGCCGATCTGCCCGCTGGCGGCTTCCTGCGCTTCCGCCTGGGCGCGACGCAGGATCACCTCCGCCGCGGCGAACACCCGCGCCCGGTTCGGCTCCAGGCTGTCGAACGCACCGGCGCGCGCCAGATTCTCCAGCTGCATCTTGTTGAGCATGCGCGGATCGACGCGATGGGCGAAATCCACCAGGGAGGCGAAAGGCTTGTCGCCGCGCGCAGCTTCCACCGCCTGCATCGCCGCCAGACCCACCTTCTTCACCGCCGCCAGCGCGTATCGCACCTGCTGCACGCCGTTCTCGTCCACCTCCACGGTGAAATCGGCGCCGGAGCGGTTGATGTCGGGCGGCAGCACCGCGACACCCAGCCGCCCCGCCTCCTGCCTGAGCGCAGCCAGCTTGTCGGTCTTTTCCCGTGCCAGGGACATGCAGGCGGCGAGAAACGCGACGGGATGGTTCGCCTTCATCCAGGCGGTATGGTACGAGACAAGCGCGTAGGCGGCCGCATGCGATTTGTTGAAGCCGTAATCGGCAAATTTCGCCATCAGCTCGAACACCTCGACCGCCTTGTCGCGATCCACGCCGCGTCCGACCGCGCCCTCGGTGAAGATCTCGCGCTGCTTGTCCATTTCCGCGCGGATCTTCTTGCCCATGGCGCGGCGAAGCAGGTCCGCGCCGCCCAGGCTGTAGCCCGCCATCTTCTGGGCGATCTGCATCACCTGTTCCTGGTAGACCATGATGCCGTAAGTCTCTTCCAGGATGTCGCGGATCTCCTCGTGCGGCGATTCCCACTTCTCGCCGTGTTTTCTCCTGCAATAGTCGGGGATGTTGGCCATCGGTCCCGGGCGGTACAGCGCCACGGCGGCGATCAGGTCCTCCAGCCGCGTCGGGCGCATCTGGCGCAGCACGTCGCGCATGCCGGCCCCTTCGAACTGGAAGACGCCGCCGGTATCGCCGCGCGCCAGCATCTCGTAGGTGCGGGCATCGTCCAGCGGCTGCTCGGCAAGATCGACCGGAACGCCGAGCTTCGCCAGCATCTGCACGCCGCGTTGCAGAATGGTGAGCGTGGTGAGGCCCAGGAAGTCGAACTTCACCAGCCCGGCCTGTTCCACGAACTTCATGTTGAACTGCGTGACGAGCATGTCGCTCTTCGGATCGCGGTAGAGCGGCACCAGCTCGTTCAAGGGCCGGTCGCCGATCACCACGCCGGCGGCATGGGTGCTGGCGTGGCGATACAGGCCCTCGAGCTGCAGCGCGATTTCCATCAGGCGGCGGATCGCCTCGTCGCTGTCGCGCATCTCCTGCAGGCGCGGCTCGCCGTCGATCGCCTGCTTCAGCGTCACCGGCTTGGCCGGATTGTTGGGGATCAGCTCGCAGACCTTGTTGACCGCGAAGAACGGCAGGCCGAGCACGCGGCCCACATCGCGCACCGCGGCGCGTGCCTGCAGCTTTCCGAAAGTGATGATCTGCGCGACGCGATCGCCGCCATACTCGCGACGCACATAGGCGATCACCTCGTCGCGCCGGTCCTGGCAGAAATCGATGTCGAAATCCGGCATCGACACGCGTTCCGGATTGAGGAACCGCTCGAACAGCAGGCCGAACGGGATCGGGTCGATATCGGTGATGGTCAGCGCCCAGGCGGCGAGCGAGCCGGCGCCCGATCCGCGACCGGGCCCCACCGGAATGTCGTGCGCCTTGGCCCACTGGATGAAGTCGGCGACGATCAGGAAGTAGCCCGGAAAGCCCATGGAGGCGATCACGTCCAGCTCGAAAGCCAGACGGTCGCGATAGGCGCGCCTGGCATCGTCATCCAGCGTCATGCGCGCGAAACGGGCTTCGAGACCCTCTTCCGCCATGGCGCGCAGGGTTTGTTCTTCCGTGCTGCCTTCCCGCACTTTCGGGCAGATCGGCAGAAGCGGCTTGCGCGTTTCCGACATCACCGCGCAGCGACGGGCGATCAGCACCGTGTTGTCGCAGGCCTCGGGAAGATCGGCGAACAGCGCGCGCATCTCCGCAGGCGGCTTGAACCATTGCTCCGGCGACACCCGCCAGCGGTCCCGCTCCGCCATGGTGCGTCCCTGCGCGATGCACAGCAGCGCATCGTGCGCCTCGTGCATCTCCGGGCGCGCGAAGAAGCACTCGTTGGTGGCGACCAGCGGCAGTTCGAGTTCGTCGGCAAGCGCGATCAGGCCGGGCTCCACCGCCTTCTCGACCGCGAGACCGTGCCGGTTCAGCTCCACCGCGACACGGCCGGGAAAGCCTTGCGCCAGGCTCTGCAGAAGCTTCTTGGCCTCGTCCGGCTGCCCGTCGGCCAGCAGACGCGTCAGCGGCCCACGCGTACCACCCGTGAGCAGGATGAGGCCCTCGGCATGCTCGAACAGCGTTTCCAGCGTGATGCAGGGCTCGGCCGGATCGCTCAGCAGATAGCCGATCGAACTCAGCTTCTGCAGGTTGGCGAGACCGGCCGCATCCTGCGCCAGCAGCACCAGCGGTTCTGCGGCAGCGCCGGTGCGGCCGCCGGGACCGCCCAGGGACACCTGGCAGCCGACGATCGGCTGCACGCCCTTGTCGCGGCAATATTGCGAGAATTCCAGCGCGCCGAACATGTTGCCGCTATCGGCGATCGCCACCGCCGGCATGCCCATCTCCCGCGCGAGCCCCGCGATTTCGGCCGGCCGGATCGCTCCCTGGCTCAGGGAGTAGGCGGAATGGACTCGCAGATGGACGAAATCGGCATGCGGCATGCGGCAGAGACTACCATGGGCGGACCCGACGCGCATGCCGCCCGGAGCGCATCAGCGCCCCGCCGCCAGCACCGCGCGTGACCGGCGCCCGGACCCCAGCATCACCAGCATCAGGGCGCCCGCGGACAAAACCGCCGCGGCCAACGCCACCGCCGGATAGCCGAACCCGAGATCCAGTACCTCGCCGCCCACGGCCGCGCCGATCGCATTGCCCAGGTTGAACGCGCCGATATTCATCGCCGAGGCGAGATTCGGCGCGTCTGATGCCTCCGACATGATCCGCATCTGCAACGGCGCCACGAGCAGGAACGACGCCGCACCCCAAAGGAACACCAGGGGCGCCGTCGCCCACTCGCTGTGCATCACGACCGCGAACACGAGCAGCAGCACCGCAACCGCCCCCAGCCCGCCCACAAGGGTCGCGTCGACCGAGCGGTCCGCCCAGCGTCCGCCGAGCCCGTTGCCGACCGCGAGGCCGATGCCGAACACCACCAGCATGGCGGTCACGAAACCGGACGACGCCCCGGCCTCGCGATGCAGAAGCGGCACCAGATAGGTGAACACCGTGAACATGGCGCTGAAGCCCAGAACGGTCAGCAGCAGCGCGAACATCACCGGACCGCGCCGCAGCACGCGTAACTCGGTCCGCATGTCGGCCCCCCGGTCCGCCGGCAGTTCCGGCAGCGCCGCGCGCAGCGAGACCATGGTCAGCAGGCCGATCGCGGCGATACCCCAGAAGGCGGCGCGCCATCCCAGCGCCTGCCCGACCGCACTGGCCAGCGGCACGCCGCCGATCGTCGCCACCGTCAGGCCGGAGAACATGGCCGCCACCGCCGAGGCCCGCCGCTCCGGCGGCACCACCCCTGCCGCCACCACGGCGCCGACGCCGAAGAAGGCGCCATGGTTGAACGAGGTCACGATCCGGGCCACGAGCAAGGTCGCGTAGCTGTCCGACAGCGCCGCCAGCAGATTGCCAACGGTGAACAGCCCCATCAGGCCCACCAGCAAGGTCCGCCGCGCCGTGCGGGCGAACAGCAGGGTCATGACCGGCGCGCCGACCATCACCCCGATGGCATAGGCGCTGATCAGCAGGCCGGCGGCCGGGATCGACACGTGCAGATCACCGGCGATCAGCGGCAGCATGCCCATCGGCGTGAACTCGGTGACGCCGATGCCGAACGCCCCCAGCGCCAGGGCCAGCAGGGGATAGTTGAGTTTCATGCAGCGCTCCGATCTGTTCCGGCGCAACATGGAGCTGCGGCAAAGCCCGCATTAGGTCCGCACCAGGAACAGCATTTTTGACTGGCAGGAATAAGTGAGCAGATCACCGATCGACCGCACCGCCGACCTGGCCGTCTTCCAGGCCGTCAGCCGCGACGGCAGTTTGAGCGCCGCGGCGCGCGCGCTCGGCCTGACGCCCTCGGCGGTCAGCCGGAACATCGCCCGGCTGGAACAACGCCTGGGCGTGCAGCTGATCGTGCGCACCACGCGCCGTCTGCATCTGACCCCGGAAGGCCAGACCTACGCCGCCGCCGCCCGGCGCATTCTGGCCGATCTGGACGAGACCGAGAGCAGGCTCGCCGACCGTGCCGTGCCGCGCGGACGGGTTCGAGTCAGCATGGCGTCCGCGCATGGCCGTCTGGTGATTGTGCCCCTCCTCGGCCGGTTCGCCGAGCGCTTTCCGCACATCACGGTGGAGATCGAGCTGAGCGACGAACTCGCCGATATCGAAGGGGGGAGCACGGATGTCGCGATTCGGTTCGGCATGCTGCGCGACAGCGCGCTCACCGCACGACGGCTCGGCGATACCGGACGGCACGTCGTCGCCTCGCCCGCCTATCTGGCGCGGTTCGGGACGCCGCGCGTTCCGGCCGATCTCGCCGGGCACAACTGCCTCGATTTCAGCTTCCGTCGCGCCGAGCCAGGCTGGCCGTTTCTGGAGGACGGCCAGACCACGCGCCACGCCGTGCGCGGCAACATGGTCGCCAATAACGGCGAGACGCTGGTCCAGCTCGCGCTATCCGGCGTCGGCATCACGCGAGTCGGCACGTTCCATATCGAGACCCTACTGGCATCGGGGGCGCTCGTGTCTTTGCTGGACGACTTCAATCCGGGCGACCGGGAAGCCATCCACGCCGTCTTCATCGGCGGCCCGTCCATGCCGGCACGGATCCGCGTTTTCGTCGACTTCCTCGTGGAGCATGTCGGCCGGAATTGAGCGCGGCCGACCGGCCCGTCAGGCCGCCTTTCTTTGTCGGCGTGGCGTCCTGGCCTTGGCGTCGAGCGTGCGGTCCAGAAAGGCCAGCACCGCGATCTCCTCGGCCTTCAGACCGTGTTCGCCGGCTTCCTCGGCGGACAGTGTCGCGTCGGCGCGCCGCTTGAGCGCTTCCGCCAGCGATCCGTCCAGATAGCCGTCGAACACCTTGGGATGGATATAGCACTTGCGGCAGATCGCAGGCGTGTTGCCGAGCACCTTGGCGACATGCTCGATCGCCGCGAGCACGTTCTTCTTCGCCCGCGCCTCGCTGTCGAACTGCTCGAAGGCCTGCAACGCCAGCGCCGCCAGGTTGGTCGCGGCCCAGGTGCGGAAATCCTTCGCGGTGATGTCCTCGCCGGTGATCTCGTGCAGATAGTCGTTCACGTCCGAGGACGACACGCCGTGGCGCTCGCCGTCCTCGTCGAGATACTGGAACAGCTCCTGCCCGGGCAGGTCCTGCAGCCGGCCGATGATCCCGGCCAGCTTGCGGTCCTTCAGCTCGATATGCTGCTGGATGCCGTGCTTGGCGCGGAAGTCCAGCACGACGGCGCTGCCGCGTATCCTGGCGTGCCGGTTGCGCAGCGTGGACAGGCCGAAACTCTTGTTGGTCCGGGCATAGTCCTCGTTGCCGATGCGCATCATCGTCTTTTCGAGCAGGGATACGAGGGTCGCCAGCACCTTCTCGCGCGGCAGCCCCTGTTTCGCCAGGTCCTTGGCCACGCGGGCGCGGATCTCCGGCAGCTTCTGCCCGAACAGGCTCATCTTGCCGTATTTGGCCTCGTCGCGCACCGAGCGCCAATCGGGGTGGTAGCGATACTGCTTGCGCCCCCGCGCATCGCGTCCGACCGCCTGCAGATGGCCGCGCGGATCGAGGCAGATCCAGACATCGGTGTAGGCCGGGGGAACCGCCAGCTTGCGCAGCCGGGCGATTTCGGTCTCGTCGCGCAGAACGGCGCCGTCCGGCGTCAGATATTCGAACCCGTCCCGGACCGGGCGTCGGGAATAGCCCGGCCGCCCGTCATCCACGTAATGCAGTCTGGCCGCTTTGGCCGCCAGCCTGGCCTCATCCAGCATCGTTCCACGTCCCGCGATCAGGACCGGAGAACAGCGGAAACGCCCTCCGGTTCGCCGTGCGGCACCACCAATCCATTGCGGAGGGTCAGGATGCGGTCCATCCGGGCCGCCAGCTCGACATTATGGGTGGCGATCATCGCCGCCACGCCCTGTTGCCGCACCACGCGCAGCAGCTCGGCGAACACCCGGTCCGACGTCCCCAGATCGAGGTTGCCTGTCGGCTCGTCCGCCAGCAGCACGGCGGGACGATTGGCCAGCGCGCGGGCGATCGCGACCCGCTGCTTCTCGCCGCCGCTCAACTTGCCAGGCAGATGATCGAGACGGTGGGACAAGCCGAACGCTGCCAGCAGCTCCTCCGCCCGCGCCCTCGCAGCCGGGCGCGTGGAGCCGGCCAGGATCTGCGGCAGCACGACGTTCTCGCGCGCCGTGAACTCGGCCAGGAGATGATGGAACTGATAGACGAAGCCGATGCGGTCGCGACGGATGGCGGTGCGCTCGCCGTCGTTCAGCCGGCCGGCGTCGCGTCCGTCGAGCAGCACCTGCCCCTCGCGCGGCCTTTCCAGCAGGCCGGCCAGATGCAGCAGGGTGGATTTCCCGGTGCCGCTCGGCGCGACGAGGGCCACGATCTCGCCGGGATGCAGCACCAGATCGGCCTGGTTCAGAAGCTGCAGCGTCTCGTCGCCGCTGCGATAGGAATGGCTGACGCCACGCAGCTCCAGCGGCGCGTTCGCGGGATCACTCATGGCGCAGCGCCTCCACCGGATCGGTGCGCGCGGCACGCCAGCTCGGATAAAGGGTGGCCAGCAGCGACAGGGCGAGCGCCATCAGGATCACCTCCGTCACCTCGGACCATTCCAGCTTCGCCGGCAGGTGCGTGAGGTAATAGACCTCCGGATTGAACACGTTGGCGCCCGTCACCCACTGCACGAAATCCTTGATGCGCTCGATGTTCCAGCAGAACACGATGCCGAGCACGGTGCCGATCACCGTGCCGCTGACGCCGACGAAGGCACCGCACATCAGGAAGATCCGCATGATCGCGCCGCGCGACGCGCCGAGCGTGCGGATCACGGCGATGTCGCGGGTCTTGTCCTTGACCATCATGATCAGCGACGAAATCACGTTGAACGCCGCCACCAGGATGATCAGCGTCAGGATCAGGAACATCACGTTCTTCTCGACCTCGACGGCGCCGAAGAACGCGTTGTTGCTCTGCGTCCAGTCCACCACCCGCACCGGCGTGTCGCCCAAAGCCGCGCGGATGCGCGGCGTGACGGAGCGCACGTCGTCGGCGTTGCGCGTCATCACCTGGATCAGGGAAACCTGGCCCTGCATCTGGAAGTAACGCTGCGCCGCATCGAGCGGCATGAACACCATGGAGGAATTCACCGTGCTCACGCCGGCATCGAACACCGCCACCACGCGATAGGCGCGCACGCGCGGCACGGTGCCGAACGCCGTGGCGGCGCCGTTGGGCGAAACCAGGGTGAGCTTCGATCCGATCGCGAGATGCGCCTGCGCCGCCAGGCTGGTGCCGACCGCGATCGCGTCGTCGCCGCTGAAGTCGTGCAGCGAACCGTCGACGATGTTGTCGCTGATCGCATGCAGGCCGCGCAGATCGGCCTGGGTCATGCCATGCACCACGCCGCCGGCGCTCATCGGGCCGGAGCTGAGCAACACCTCGCCTTCCACCATCGGCGTGGCGGCGGTGACGTCGGCGACCTTGCGGATACGCGCGGCGATGTCGTCGTAGTTCTCGATCGTGGCCGAGACGCCATAGATGCTGAGATCGCCGTTCAGGCCGAGAATGCGCGACATCAGGTCGGCCCTGAAGCCGTTCATCACCGCCATGACGACGATCAGCGTCGCCACGCCGAGCGCGATCCCCACCAGGGAGAAGATGGCTATCACGGAGACGAACCGTTCGCCGCGGCGGGCGCGCAGATAGCGCCCCGCCACAGCCCGCTCGAAGGCGCCGAACATGCCGCTCAGTTCCAGGCAGCGATCTGCGCGAAGGCCTCGTCAGCGGAAACCTCGCGCTTTTCGCCGGTCGCGCGGCATTTCAGTTCCACCATGCCCGACACGGCCCCGCGCGGACCGACCACGAATTGCCAGGGATGGCCCATCAGATCGGCATCGTTGAACTTCACCCCGGCCCGGTCGGCGCGGTCGTCATAGAGCATCTGCTGCGGCGCAGCGCCGTAGAGACGCTCGCAGAGCGCGTCGCAGGCCGCGTCTCCGGGCTTCAGATTGATCACCACGCCCTTGAACGGCGCGACGCTTTCCGGCCAGACGATTCCAGCCTCGTCATGGCTGGCTTCGATGATCGCGCCCACCAGGCGCGACACGCCGATGCCGTACGACCCCATTTCCGGCGTCACCGGCTGACCGTCCGGACCGGAGACCGTGATGCCCATGGAGGCGGTGTATTTGGTGCCGAAATAGAAGATGTGCCCCACCTCGATGCCGCGCCCTTCCCGCCTGCGCCCGGCCGGCACGCCGGCCCAGGCGGTGTCGTCGTGCTTCTCGTCGGTGGCGGCGTAGAACGAGGTCATGCGCTGGAAGAAGCCGCCGAGGGAGCCGCGATCGGCGATGTCCACCGGCTCGCTCAGCCAGTCCTGGTCCTCGAACGCGCCGTCGTAGAACACGCCGCTCTCGCCCGTCGGCGCCAGGATGATGAACTCGTGGCTGAGATCGCCGCCGATCGGTCCGGTATCGGCCACCATCGGGATCGCCTTCACGCCCAGGCGCTGGAAAGTGCGCAGATAGGCCAGCATCATGCGGTGATAGCTGGCAACGGCACCGGCGTGGTCGAGATCGAAGCTGTACGCATCCTTCATCAGGAATTCGCGCCCGCGCATCACGCCGAACCGGGGGCGCACCTCGTCGCGGAACTTCCACTGGATGTGGTAGAGCATTTGCGGCAGTTCGCGATACGATTTCACCGACTGGCCGAACAGGTCGGTGATCATCTCCTCGTTGGTCGGTCCGTACAGCAGGTCGCGCTCGTGACGGTCCTTGATCCGCAGCATCTCCGGACCGTACGCGTCATAGCGGCCGGAACGCTTCCACAGCTCCGCCGATTGCAGGGTCGGCATCAGCACTTCCTGCGCCCCCACCGCATCCTGCTCCTCGCGCACGATCTGCGCGATGTTGCGCAGAACACGCAGCCCGGCCGGCAGCCAGGCATAGATGCCGGACGAGGTCTGCCGCACCAGTCCGGCGCGCAGCATGAGACGATGGGAGACGATCTGCGCGTCCGCGGGGGTCTCCTTGAGGGTCGGCAGGAAGCTTCTGGACAGGCGCATCGTCGGGCGGGCTTTCGAATGAATCGGCTCTGGGCGGGCCCGGACCCTAGAACAAACACGCCCCGGTTGGAACCGAACCCCGGCGTTCCGCGGTCCGGGCATATTTTTCCGCACTGCACAAGTAATAGTTTCGGAATTCTGCATTTTCTCCGATGACAAGACGCCAATGAACACCTATGAAGTGCCCATGACGCTTGGTCCAGCGTAACGGGCCAGGTTTGGGGAGAAAACGCCAGTCGAACAGTGTATTGCACAATGTGTGATTACTGAATTATGACGGCCGGACCGTAATGAAGGTCCAAATACATCAAACAACAAAAACCATAACGGAAAAGTCCGGTAGGGCTGTGCATGATGCACTGCTCCACCGGACTTTTCTGTTTCGCGCGCGTTCCAGAAAGGACTTGGGGGCCCGTCGCCCCCTGCCCTCACACCCGCAGCAGATGCACATCCACCAGCGGGCGCTTCTGCAGGCGCCGGCCGAGCGCACGGCGCAGGGCGGTGCGGGCCGCATCACGGAACAGCGCCTCGTCGTCGCGCACGGGATAGGGAATCTCCTCCAATCCGCCCGTGAAGGCCTCCATCACCCGCACCTGCTCCGAATCCTCCTGGTCGAAGAGGCCCGGCGCACTGAGCTTGGGCTCTCCCAGCACGTTTCCGTCGCGATCGACCACCAGGCTGGCCAGAACGATGCCGTTGAACAGCATCTTGCGTCGTGCGGCCAGGACACCGCCATTGAGAGGCAGGATCCGATGCCCGTCCAGGGCGAGACGGCCGACAGGAGCGCTGTCCACCACCTCGACGCGGCCCGGCGCCAGATTCAGGATGTCGCCGTCCTCCAGCAGGATCGGCGTGATCCCCTCCTCGCGCGCCAGCTCGGCATGCGCGGTGAGATGACGCCACTCGCCGTGAACCGGCACGGCGTATTCCGGCCGCACGAGATCGTAGAGACGGCGAATCTCGTCGCGCGACGCATGCCCGGACACGTGCACGCTGTGGTCGCGATCGGTCAGCACGCGCACGCCGCGCTTCACCAGATTGTCCTGCACCGCCATCACCGCGCGCTCGTTGCCCGGGATCATGCGGCTCGAATAGATGACGGTGTCGCCCTCGCCGAGCGAGATGTTCTGGTGCGTATCGGCCGCGATCCGCGACAGGGCGGAGCGGGGCTCGCCCTGGCTGCCGGTGACGATCATCAGCAGATGATCGTCCGGAACGTCCTCGGCATCCTGCTCCGACAGGAAGGGCGGCACGTCGGCCAGATAGCCGCATTCCCGCGCGGCCACGTCCAGATTGCGCAGCGAACGGCCGACGATCAGCACGGAACGCCCGGCCGCCTCCGCCGCCAGCGCGATGCTCTCGACACGCGCCACGTTGGACGCGAAGCAGGTCACGGCGACGCGTCCCTTGATGCCGCGGATCAGGCTGGTCAGGTTCCGGCGCGCTTCCGCCTCGGAGCCGGACGTGCCTTCCACCAGCGCGTTGGTGCTGTCGCAGACCATCGCCAGCACGCCCTCCCGGCCAAGTGCCGCGAAGGCGTCCAGATCGGTCGGCGGCCCGACCAGAGGATCGGGGTCGAGCTTCCAGTCGCCACTGTGCAGCACGGTGCCGTAGCGGGTGCGCACCACCAGCGCCTGCATCTCCGGCACGGAATGGGTCATGCCGATGAAGCGCAGCGAGAATGGCTCCAGCTCGAACGACCCGCCGCAGGGAATCACATGCAGCGGCACTTGGCTCTGGAGCTGCGCCTCGCCCAGCTTGCGGCGCAGCACGGCGGCGGCGAACGGGGTCGCGTAGACCGGACAGCGAAGCTGGGGCCACAGATGCGCCACCGCGCCAAGATGGTCCTCATGCGCGTGGGTGATCACCAGCCCCACCAGATCGCGCTTGCGCTCGACGATGAAGGCCGGGTCCGGCAGCAGGATCTCCGCTTCCGGCGTTTCGTTGCCGCCGAAGCCGATGCCGCAATCCACCGCCAGCCAGCGTCCGTCGCAGCGGTAGAGGTTCAGGTTCATGCCGATCTCGCCCGTCCCGCCCAGGGGCAGGAACGCGAAATCGCCTTTCACGTCATTCATTCTTTCTCTTTCAATCGTTTTCGAGGGGTCGTTCGGTTCCGGATCGGGCGGGATTGCGCCCAGCGAGTATGCGGAGACCCTCGATCGTGAGATCGGGGTCGATCCGTTCGAATATGTCTGTGCCTTCGGCCAGAAGCGGGGCCAGCCCGCCGGTGCCGATCACCTTCATCGGCGCGCCGAACTCGGTCTTCACCCGGGCGACGATCCCTTCCACGAGGCCGATATAGCCCCAGAAGATGCCGGACCGCATGGCGGCGATGGTGCCCTTGCCGATCACGCTTTGCGGGCGGCCGATGGCGATGCGCGGCAACCGCGCCGCAGCCAGGTGCAGCGCCTCGATCGACAGGTTGATGCCGGGAGCGATCGCGCCGCCATTATAGCTGCCATCGCCGCCCACCACGTTGAAGGTCGTGGCGGTTCCGAAATCGACGATCAGCGCCGGGCCGCCATACAGCGTGTGCGCGGCAAGCCCGTCGAGCAGGCGGTCCACGCCGACCTCGGTCGGCTGGTCCATCCTCACTTCGAATCCCCAGTCCAGCTCCAGATTCGCGATCAACGGTTCCCGCTTCAGCCAGTCGCGACAGAAACGCCGCAGGTGATACAGCGCCGCCGGCACCACCGTGCCGATCACGGCGCGCCGGATCGCGTGCGGCGACAAACCGGAGCGCTCCAGCAGAGCCAGCAGCCAAACGGCATATTCGTCCGAGGTGCGCTGGATGTCGGTCGCGATACGCCAGTTGCCGCGCCACCGCACGCCGTCATGGACGGCGAACACGATATTGGTATTGCCGGCATCGATCACCAGGAGCATCAGCGACCATCACCCAAAAGAAGCACTTCGCCGGTCTCTATACGCCAGAGGCGCCCGCTCCACTCCAGAAGCAGTGCCCCGTCCGCAGCGATTCCGCCGAACGATCCTTCTCTCTGCTCGACCGGGGGCCGGTTCGCAAGCGCATCGCGCCCAGACGCTGCCGGCAATGCGGCGCGCAGCCTGGCGCCGATCGGGTGCGCCCGCGTCAGCCAGGCCTCGCGGATCGGGGCGAACCCGTCTCGTTCGAACACTGCGCACCAGCGATCCAGCGCGGCCAGAACCGCCTCGGCGGCCTCCTCCTGCGCCGGCGGCGGCCCGGCATCGGCGAGACAGGCCGCGATGCGATCGGCCAGGACAGGTGCTGCGGCGAGATTCGCGCCGAACCCGATCACCATCCAGTGCCCGTCCGGCCCGACACCGCGCTCGATCAGGATCCCGGCCAGCTTGCGGTCGCCCAGCAGCACGTCGTTGGGCCATTTGAGCAGGAGCGCGGCGCCGGAAACCTGTTCCAGCCCGTCATGCAAGGCGAGGCCGGCCACGAACGGCCAAAGACCCGGCTCCTGCATCGCCGCGGGACGGAGCAGCACGGACAGGGCCAGGTTTCCGGCCGGCGGTTCGGACCAGGACCGTCCGCGCGATCCCCGCGCGCCGGTCTGCCGCCGCGCCATCACCGCCAGCCCTTCCTTCTCACCGGCCTCCGCCAGAGCGATGCAGTGATCGTTGGTGGAGCCGAGCGTCTCGTAAGTCTCGAACCGCCAGCGGCCGAGCAGGCGATGCGGGCGGTCCGGCCGGGCGGCGGGCGTCACCCTACCTGAACAGAACCGCGGCCGCCGCCTGCGCCGCGCCCGTCACCGGGCCCAGCACCAGCAGGAACAGGGCTGTCACCAACCCCATGGCGCCGGCCACCGCGCCGACGGGCCGTGCCCCTCGATCGAAGGCCGGCTCCGGCGCGTCGAAATACATCACCTTCACCACCCGCCAGTAGTAATAGAGACCGATCATGGAGGTGACGACGCCGATCACCGCCAGCGTCCACAGGCCGGACTGCACGGCGGCGGCGAACACCATCAGCTTGCCGAAGAAGCCCGAGAACGGCGGCACCCCGGCCATGCTGAACATGAAGATGCCCATGGTCAGCGCCAGCAGCGGATGGGTGCGCGACAATCCGGACAGATCGGAGATCCGGTCCAGCGGACGACCGTTGCGGCGCATCGCCATGATGCAGGCGAACACGCCCACGGTCATGAACAGATAGGTCGCGAGATAGACCAGTGTCCCGCGCACGCCGGCTTCGGTCCCCACCGCGACGCCGATCATCGCGTAGCCCATATGGCCGATGGAGGAATACGCCATCAGGCGCTTGATGTTGGTCTGCGGGATCGCCGCCAGCGCGCCCAGGATCATGGTGCAGATCGCGACCAGCTCGACGAGCATCTGCCATTGCGGCGCCAGATGCCCGAACGGGCCGGCCATGATGCGCAGCAGCAGCGCGAACGCCGCCACCTTCGGCGCGCCGGCCATGAACGCCGTCACCGAGGTCGGCGCGCCCTGGTAGACGTCCGGGGTCCACATATGGAACGGCGCCGCCGAGAGCTTGAACGCCAGCCCCACGAACACGAACACGATGCCGATCACGAGGCCGGCCGGCACCGGCGCGTTGTCGGACAGAGCCGCGCGCAGTCCGCCGTATTCCATGGTGCCGGCGAAGCCGTAGACCAGGGAGATGCCGTAGAGCAGCAACCCGGAGGCGAGCGAGCCCAGCACGAAGTATTTCAGACCAGCTTCGGACGAGGTCACCTCGTCGCGGGCGAAGGCGCAAAGGATGTAGATCGCCAGCGACTGCAGCTCGAGACCGACATACAGCGTCATCAGATTCTCCGACGACGCCATCAGCATGGTGCCGACGGTGGAGAACAGGATCAGCACCGGGAACTCGAACCGATCCACCTTCTGGCGACCATTATAGTCCAGAGACAGGATAACGCTGAGCGCCGCGCCGGTGAGGGCCAGCAGCTTGGCGAAACGGGCGAAATCGTCGGACACGAAGGTGCCGCGATACCCGACCCCGCTGGGCGCACCGAGCACCAGCACAGCGGTCGCCACGAAGGCGGCCACCGCCAGACCGGTGCAGAGCAGCCCTGACGCATTCTTGCGCTGGAACACGCCGATCACCAGGATCAGCAGGCCGCAGACCGACAGGACGATCTCCGGCAGCGCCAGGGACCAGTTGAAGGGAACGGTCATGGCGGTGCTCATCCGAAGAACAGGAAGACCGAGCACAGCGCGAGCAGGCCGATCAGCATGGTGAAGGCATAGACCGCGATGGAGCCGGTCTGGATGCGGACGATCTGCGCGGAGCCGCCGGCGGTCAGACGCGCCAGGCCTGTGGCGCTGCCGTCGACGATCCCTTCATCCGCGCCGTGCCAGAGCACCCGCGCCAGCGCCCGGTACGGACGCACGAAGATCAGATCGTACAGCTCGTCGAAATACCACTTGTTCAACAGGAACAGATAAAGCGGGCGCATCGACGCGGCGAGCCTGCCGGGCAGCTCCGGCTTCAGCACATAGAAAACGACCGCGGCGCCGAGTCCGAGGAAGGCGGCAATGGTGGGCACCAGGGTGATCAACGCCGGGAGCTGGTCCAGGTTGGCGAGCACATGGTTCTCGGCGCCGTTGAAGATCGCGCCGTTCCAGTAGGCGGCCTGACGCTCTCCAACATAGTACGGATAGAGCAGCCAGCCGGCGACGACCGCGGCGATACCCAGGATCACCAGCGGCAGCGTCATCACGAACGGGCTCTCATGCGCGTGGTCGGCCAGTTCCGGCACGCGCGGCCGGCCATGGAACACCAGGAACAGCATGCGCCAGCTATAGAGCGCGGTCAGGAAGGCCACCGCCACACCCAGCACCCAGCCGTAGAGCCCGAGGCCACCAGCCACGAAAGCGCCGTCGATGATCGCGTCCTTGGACCACCAGCCGGCGAAAGGCGGGATGCCGCCCAGCGCCAGCGCACCGGCCCAGACCGCCGCATAGGTCACGGGCAGCTTCCGCCACAGCCCGCCCATGCGGAACATGTCCTGCTCGCCATGCAGCGCATGGATCACCGAACCCGCGCTCAGGAACAGCAGCGCCTTGAAGCAGGCATGGGTGGTCAGGTGGAACATCGCCGCCTGATAGACACCGCAACCGGCCGCCATGAACATGTAGCCGAGCTGGGAGCAGGTCGAGTAGGCGATGGTGCGCTTGATGTCCGGCTGCACCAGACCGACCGTCGCGGCGAAGAAGCAGGTGGTGGCGCCGATGAACAGCACCACGTCCTTGGCGACGGGCGCGTATTCCAGCAGCGGCGACATGCGGGCCATCAGGAACACGCCGGCCGTCACCATGGTCGCGGCGTGGATCAGTGCCGAGACCGGGGTCGGGCCTTCCATCGCGTCCGGCAGCCAGGTGTGCAGGAAGAGCTGCGCCGACTTGCCGGCGGCGCCGATGAATAGCAGCACGCCGATCACCTCGTAGGCGCGCAGGTCGCTGCCGAACAGGTGATAGACCGAGCTGGCATGCGCCGGCACCAGGGCGAAGATGTTGTCGTAGGCGACGGTGCCGAACTGCAGGAACACCAGCGCGATGCCGACCATGAAGAACAGATCGGCGACGCGGTTCACCACGAAGGCCTTGACCGCGGCCGCATTGGCGCTCGGACGGTCGAACCAGTAGCCGATCAGCAGATAGCTGGCGAGGCCGACGCCCTCCCAGCCAAAGAAGAGCTGGATCAGGTTGTCGGAACTGACCAGCATCAGCATGGCGAAGGAGAACAGCGACAGATAGGCGAAGAAGCGCGAGACCGGCGTCTTCTCATGCGCCATGTAGCCGACGCTGTAGAGATGGATCAGCGTGGAGATCACGGTGACCATCGTCACCATCGATGCCGACAGCGTGTCGAACCGAAGCTGCCACGAGGCGTGGAACCCGCCCGCCTGCACCCAGGTCGAGACCGGCACCGCGATCGCCTGCGAGCCGCTATCGAGGCCGGTTGCGAGCGCCGCGACGGCGCAGACGGATGCCAGCACCATCAGCGCGATGGTGACGATGCGCGACGCCGCGTCGCCGATCACGCGACCGAACAATCCGGCGATGATCGCGCCCAGCAGCGGCGCGAAAACGGCCGTGCCGAAAAGAAGGCCCAAGGACAGCATCTCAGCCCTTCATCAATGTCACGTCCTCGACCTGGATCGAGCCGCGATTACGGAAATACACGGTGACGATGGCGAGACCGATCGCGGCCTCGGCCGCGGCCACCGTCAGGGAGAACAGGGTGAAGACCTGTCCGGACAATTCGCCATGCGCGGCCGAGAAGGCCACGAGATTGAGGTTGGCCGAAAGCAGGATCAGCTCGATCGACATCATCATGACGATGATGTTCTTGCGGTTCAGGAAGATGCCGAACACGCCCAGCACCAGCAGAATGGCGCCGACCGACAGGAAGGGTCCGATGCCCACCGCGGCAAGACCGTTTTCCATGCTCAGGCCCCCAGCTTTTCGTCGGAGCGACGCGCCGGCAAGGCGCGCGCATCGATCGGCTCGGCGGTGGCGCCATAGCCGTCACGCGGACGGATGAACCCGCCCAGGGCGTCGGTGCCGGCACCGACCTCGAGCTGCATCATCTCCATGGTATCGGCCGGCAGGCGGGCATGCTGGAGCGAGATGTTCTGACGGCGCGCAGACGGACGGTCGCGTAGCGTCAGGACGATGGCGCCGATCATCGCCACCAGCAGCACCAGGCCGCAGGCCTGGAACAGCAGAACATAGTCCGTGTAGATCAGCCGCCCCAGCGCCTCGGTGTTGCTGATCTGCGGACCCGGCAGGGTCGGCTCCTGCACGCCCGGCACCAGCTTGAGACGGCCCACGGTGAAGATCAGCTCGGCAAGCAACGCCACGCCGATCGCGGCGCCCACCGGCGCATAGCGCTGCAGCCCCTCGCGCAGCTGGTTGAAGTTCACGTCCAGCATCATCACGACGAACAGGAACAGCACCGCGACCGCGCCCACGTAGACGATCACCAGGATCATCGCCAGGAACTCGGCGCCGGCGATCAGGAACAGGCCGGCCGCGTTGAAGAAACCCAGAATGAGGAACAGCACCGCGTGCACCGGATTGCGCGCGCTCACCACCATCCCGGCGCACAGCACCAGGATCGTCGCGAAGAGATAGAAGGTGATCTGCGTGATCATCGGCCGTTCTCAATCATCGATAGGGCGCATCCATCTCGAGGCGACGCGCCAGCACGCTTTCCCAGCGGTCGCCGTTCGCGAGCAGCTTGTTCTTGTCATACATCAGTTCTTCGCGCGTCTCGGTGGCGAACTCGTAGTTCGGCCCCTCCACGATCGCGTCCACCGGGCAGGCTTCCTCGCACAGGCCGCAATAGATGCACTTGGTCATGTCGATGTCGTAGCGGGTGGTGCGGCGCGAACCGTCCTCGCGCGGCTCGGCCTCGATGGTGATCGCCTCGGCCGGGCAGACCGCCTCGCACAGCTTGCAGGCGATGCAGCGTTCCTCGCCGTTCGGATAGCGGCGCAGCGCATGCTCGCCGCGGAAGCGCGGGCTCAGATGCCCCTTCTCGAACGGATAGTTGATGGTCGCCTTCGGCTTGAACATGTAGCGCAGGGTCACGCCCAGACCGCCGAGCAGCTCGGTCAGCAGGAACGACTTCAGAAGATTTCCGGCAGCCATCAGCCGACACCATTCGCTGAGCCGACCGGGAGCATCCCGGTCGCCATGAGGAAGCCCGCCGTCAGCACCATCCACACCAGCGAGAAGGGCAGAAACACCTTCCAGCCGAGACGCATGAGCTGATCATAGCGGTAGCGCGGAAACGTCGCGCGAACCCAGATGAACATGAACAGCACGAACAGGATCTTCAGGATCAGCCAGATCGGGCCCGGCACCCAGGTGAAGGGCGCGATATTGAACGGCGCCAGCCAGCCGCCGAGGAACAGGATGCTGGTCATCGCCGACATCAGGATCATGTTCATGTACTCGCCCAGGAAGAACAGGCCGAAGGCGAGCGAGGAATACTCCACGAAGAAGCCGGCCACGAGCTCGCTCTCGCCTTCAGGAAGGTCGAACGGCGCGCGATTGGTCTCGGCCAGAGCGGAAATGAAGAAGATCACGAACATCGGCAGCATCGGCAGGCAGAACCACACATGCCGCTGCGCCAGGATGATGTCGTTGAGATTGAGCGAGCCGACCACCAGCAGGATCGACACGATCACCAGACCCAGGGACACCTCGTAGGACACCATCTGCGCCGCCGAGCGCAGCCCGCCCAGGAAGGCGTATTTGCTGTTCGATGCCCAGCCGGCGATCAGGATTCCGTAGACGCCCAGCGAAGACACCGCGAACAGGTAGAGCACGCCCACGTTGATGTTGGCGATCGCCCAGCCGTTATTGGTCGGGATCACCGCCCAGGCGATCATCGCCAGCACGAAGGTCAGAAACGGGGCCAGCAGATACAGCGCCCGGTTGGCGCCGCTCGGGATCACCGTCTCCTTGGTCAGCATCTTGATGGCGTCGGCGAAGGTCTGGAACAGGCCGAACGGGCCCACCGTGTTCGGACCCTTCCGAAGCTGGATCGCGCCCAGAACCTTGCGCTCGCCATAGACCAGATAGGCCACCGCCATCAGCAGCGGAACCAGGATCGCCAGGCATTCCAGCACGGTCAGAACGACCAGCCCGGCGACGGTATGGAAGAAGAACTGTTCCAACGCCGGGTTACTCCGCCGCCTGGATGACCGGGCGCGCATACACCCGGGAACATTCGGCCATGGTCTCGCTCGCCCGGCTGATCGTGTTGGTCTGGTAGTAGTCGGACACAGGCTGCGCGAACGGCGCGGTGCCGATCGCGTTCAGGTCTCCGGACGGGCCCGACAGATCCGTGCCGCCGAAGCGCGGCAGACCCTGCCGGGCGAAGACCGGGTTCACTTCGGCCAGGCGGCGACGCACCCCGTCGAGATCGTCATATGGCAGAGTATGCCCCACAACCTCGGAGAAGGCGCGCAGAATACGCCAATCCTCGCGCGCCTCGCCGGGCGGGAACACCGCCTGGAACGCGGTCTGCACGCGGCCTTCCGTGTTCACGTAGGTGCCGGACTTCTCGGTGTAGGCCGCACCCGGCAGGATCACATCGGCGCGCGCGGCGCCCGCATCGCCATGATGGCCCTGATACACCACGAACGTGTCCGGCCCGATCCGCCCGGCGCCGATCTCGTCGGCACCCAGCAGCCACAGCACGTCCACGCCGCCGCTCATCATCCCGGCGACCGACCGGCCGCCGGCGCGCGGCACCAGTCCCAGATCCAGCGCACCGACACGCGATGCCGCCTGGTGCAGCACGTTGAAGCCATGCCAATCCGGCAGAAGCGCGCCCACCTGATGCGCCAGCGCCCAGCAGGCCGCCAGCACCGCCGCCCCGTCCTCGCGGGTCAGAGCCGCCTGCCCCACCACGATCATCGGGCGCTTGGCGTTCCGCAGCGCCTCGATGAAGCCGACGGAGCCGTCCAGCAATCCGCTCAGGACGGACGGACGATCGCCCAGCATCTCGGCGGGATAGGTCAGATCGGCGCCGACCGTGCCGATCACACCGACCGGGAAAGCGCCGGCCAGCCAGCGCTTGCGGATGCGCGCGTTGAGCACGGGCGCCTCGTGGCGCGGATCGGTGCCGACCAGCAGCAGCGCGTCGGCCTCCTCGATCCCGGCGATGCCGGAATTGAAGGTGTAGAATTCGCGACGGCCGAGATCGTACTGCGCGCCGTCCTGGCGGCAATCCACGTTCGGCGAGCCCAAAGCGGTCATCAGATCGCCCAGGGCCACCATGCTCTCGGCATCGCACAGATCGCCGATCACAGCGCCGATCCGCTCGCCCTTCACGCCTTCGAGGCGGCGGGCGATCGCCACGAACGCATCCTGCCAGCTCGCCTGACGCAGCTTGCCGTGCACGCGCACCCAGGGCCGATCCAGGCGCTTGCGGCGCAGCCCGTCGACGGAGAAACGGCCCTTGTCGGCCATCCACTCCTCGTTCACCGCGTCGTTCACCCGCGGCAGGACGCGCATCACTTCCGGACCCTTGGCATGGACGCGGATATTCGTGCCGGTCGCGTCGGTCACGTCGATCGAATCCGTCTTGCGCAGCTCCCACGGACGCGCCGTGAACGCCTGCGGCTTGGACGTCAGCGCGCCCACCGGGCAGATATCGATCAGATTGCCGCTCAGCTCGGAAGTCAGCGCCTTCTCGACATAGGTGCCGATTTCCATGTTCTCGCCACGCGCGGTGGCGCCCAGCTCCGGCACGCCGGCCACCTCGGTCGCGAAACGGACGCAGCGCGTGCACTGGATGCAGCGGGTCATCACCGTCTTCACCAGCGGGCCGAGATACTTGTCCTTCACCGCGCGCTTGTTCTCGGCATAGCGCGAATGGTCGCCGCCATAGGCGAAGGCCTGGTCCTGCAGGTCGCACTCGCCGCCCTGGTCGCAGATCGGGCAATCCAGCGGATGGTTGATCAGCAGGAATTCCATCACCGCGCGACGGGCGCGCCGCACGACCTCGGTGTCGGTCTTGACCACCATGCCGTCCATGACCGGATAGCCGCACGAGGCGACCGGCTTCGGCGCCTTCTCGACCTCGACCAGGCACATGCGGCAATTGCCGGCGATCGACAGGCGCTCGTGATAGCAGAAGCGCGGGATCTCCTTGCCGGCGGCTTCGCACGCCTGCAGCACGGTCGCGCCGTTGGCGACCTCGACCTGGATCCCGTCGACGGTAACCTTCGCCATGACGCTACTCCGCCGCCACGGGGATGGGCAGGTTTTCAGGGGTGGGAGCCAGTCCGGACAGGCCGTGCGCCTGCTTGTACTGGGCGATGCGGGCTTCCATCTCGGGACGGAAATGACGGATCAGACCCTGGATCGGCCAGGCCGCCGCGTCGCCGAGCGCGCAGATGGTATGGCCTTCGACCTGCCGCGTGACCTGGTCCAGCATGTCGATCTCTTCCGGCTCCGCGCGCCCTTCGACCATGCGATACATCATCCGCATCATCCAGCCCGTGCCCTCGCGGCACGGCGTGCACTGGCCGCAGCTCTCATGCTTGAAGAAGCGGGAGAACCGGGCGATCGCGCGGATGATGTCGGTGGACTTGTCCATCACGATCATCCCGGCGGTGCCGAGACCCGAACGCTCCGCACGCAGGCTGTCGTAATCCATCAGCACCGTGGCGCAGGTCGAGGCCGGCAGCACCGGCACCGAGCAGCCGCCCGGAATCACCGCCAGCAGATTGTCCCACCCGCCACGCACGCCGCCGGCGTGCTTCTCGATGATCTCGCGCATCGGCACGCCGAGCTCTTCCTCGACCACGCAGGGCCGGTTCACATGGCCGGAAATCGCCATCAGCTTGGTGCCGGCATTGTTCGGCCGGCCCAGCGCCGAGAACCACGCCCCGCCGCGACGCAGAATGGTCGACGCCACAGCGATGCTTTCCACGTTGTTCACCGTGGTGGGACAGCCATACAGCCCCATCGCCGCCGGGAAGGGCGGCTTCATGCGCGGCATGCCCTTCTTGCCTTCGAGGCTCTCCAGCAGCGCGGTTTCCTCGCCGCAGATATAGGCGCCCGCGCCGCGATGGATGTGGAAATCGAAATCCCAGCCCGAACCGCAGGCGTTGCGACCGATCAGACCGGCATCGTAGGCCTCGTCGATGGCGATCTGCAGATGGCGCGCCTCGTTGAAGAACTCGCCACGGATATAGATGTAGGACGTATGCGCGCCCATCGCGAAGGAGGCGATCAGCGCGCTCTCGATCAGCTTGTGCGGCTCATGGCGCAGGATCTCGCGATCCTTGCAGGTGCCGGGTTCGCTCTCGTCGCCATTGATCACCAGATAGGCCGGGCGCCCATCCGAATTCTTCGGCATAAACGACCATTTCAGCCCGGTCGGGAAGCCCGCGCCGCCGCGGCCGCGCAGGTTGGAGGCCTTCATCTCGTTGACGATGGCGTCGCGGCCCCGCGCAAGGATCGCGGCCGTATTGTCCCAGTCGCCGCGTTTGCGCGCGCCGGCCAGGCGCCAGTCGTTCTGGCCGTAGATGTTGGTGAAGATGCGGTCCTTGTCGCTCAGCATGATCGCGCCCTCAAACCGCGCCCGGTTCGACCGTCGGCATGACACCCGGCTGGCCGTCCGCATGATTCGTGTTCGGCTCGTCCAGAAGCGTGGTGCGGCCGCCCACCGGCGCCGAATTGAACCGGTCGATGGTCGGTCCACGCTCCGGCGCCTCGCCGCGCTTCAGCGCCTCGATCAGCGCCACGGTGCGCTCGGCGTCGAGATCCTCATAGTAGTCGTCGTTCACCTGCAGGATCGGCGCGTTGGCGCAGGCGCCCAGGCACTCGACCTCGGTCATGGTGAACAGCCCGTCCGCGCTGGTTTCCTCGAACGCCTTCAGGCCAGCCGCCTTCTTGCAGGCCGATACGATATCGTCCGAACCGCGCAGCCAGCAGGGCGTGGTGGTGCAGACCTGCAGATGGTAGCGGCCCACCGGCTTGGTGTTGAACATCAGATAGAAGGTCGCAACCTCGTAGACACGGATCGGCGGCATGTTGAGCCGCGCCGCAATTACGTCCATCGCCACGCGCGGCACCCAGGCGCTGCCCGTCTGCCGTCCCATCTGTTTCTGGGCGACATAGAGCAGCGGAATCACACCGCTGGCCTCGCGCCCCTCCGGATACTTGGCGAGGATGGCGGCAATCTGCGTCTCGCTGTCGGCGTCGAAGCTGAACTGGCTCGGCTGATGATCGGTCTCGGGACGCGGCGCATGGCCGGGCGTGCCGTGGCCGATATTCTCGGCGGAAAAATGACCCGACATGATCCCTACCTGTCGATCTCGCCGAACACCAGATCGAGCGATCCGATGATCGCGACCGTGTCGGCCAGCATGTGGCGCCTGGAAAGCTCGTCGATCGCCTGCAGATGCGAAAAGCCGGTCGGCCTGATCTTGCAGCGATACGGACGGTTGGAACCGTCGGCGACGAGATACACGCCGAACTCGCCCTTGGGGCTTTCCACCGCTATGTAGGTGGAGCCCGGCGGCACGTGATAGCCCTCGGTGAACAGCTTGAAGTGATGGATCAGCGCCTCCATCGAGCGCTTCATCTCACGGCGGCTCGGTGGCGAGATCTTGTTGTCCTGGATCCGCACCGGGCCGGCCGGCATCTTCTGCAGGCACTGGACGATGATCTTCACGCTCTCCCGCATCTCGGCGACGCGCACCAGATAGCGGTCATAGCAGTCGCCGTTGCGGGCCACCGGCACCGCGAACGAGACCTGATCGTACATGTCGTAGGGCTGCGAGCGACGGAGATCCCATGGCACGCCCGACGCCCGCAGACAGGGGCCGGAAAAGCCCCAGTCCAGTGCCTGCTCGGAGGTGAACACGCCGATCCCAACGGTACGCTGCTTCCAGATCCGGTTGCCGGTCAGCATCGCTTCCAGATCGTCGATGAAGCGCGGAAATTCCTCGGCCCAGGCGGCGATCCGGTCGGTCAGGCCCAGCGGCAGGTCGCGGGCGACGCCGCCCGGGCGGAAATAATTGGCATGGAACCGCGCGCCCGAGGCGGCCTCGTAGAATTCGAGCAGCTTCTCGCGCTCCTCGTAGCCCCAGAGCGCCGGCGTCAGCGCGCCGCAATCGAGGCCGAACGAGGTGATGTTCAGAAGATGGTTCAGGATGCGCGTGATCTCGGCGAACATCGTCCGGATCCACTTGGCGCGGTCCGGAATCTCGATGCCGAGCAGCTTCTCGGTCGCCAGCGCGAAGGCCTGCTCCTCGCACATCGGCGAGACGTAATCGAGCCGGTCGAAATACGGCAGCGCCTTCATGTAGGTCTTGTATTCGATCAGCTTCTCGGTACCCCGATGCAGCAGACCGATATGCGGCACGGCACGGGCGACCACCTCGCCGTCCATCTCCAGCACCAGACGCAGCACGCCATGCGCGGAAGGGTGCTGCGGACCGAAATTCAGCGAATGGCTGTCGATCTCGATCGTATGCAGACGGCGCCCACCCGCCGCCCCGTCCGGCAGCATGGTGTCGGGAATATCCTCGCGCAGGACGATGTCGCTCATCGGGAGACGCTCCCCTTGGGCGCAGTGCCGCGCCCGGCAGGGCTCTGGTCCAGATAGGACAGGCCCTGGCGGGTCTCGTGCGCCTTCTCGTCGCCCGGCAGGGTCATCATCCCCTCCCACGGCGACACGAAATCGAAATTGCGGAAATCCTGGGTCAGCTTGACCGGCTCATACACGACGGCGCGGCGGTCCGGATCGTAGCGGACCTCGACATAGCCGGTGAGCGGGAAGTCCTTGCGCAGCGGGTGCCCTTCGAACCCGTAATCGGTGAGAATCCGGCGCAGATCGGGCTGGCCGGAGAACAGCACCCCGAACAGGTCGTAGCACTCGCGCTCCCACCAGGTCGCCGCCGACCAGAGATGATGCACCGACGGCACCGGAACGCTCTCGCTGGTGGTGACGATCACACGGCAGCGCTGGTTCAGGCTGACGGACAGCAGGTTGTAGACCACCTCGAACCGCTCCGCGCGCTCGGGAAAGTCCACCCCGCACAGATCCATCAACTGCTCGAACTTGAAGCCGGGGCCGTCGCGGAGCGCGGCCATCAGCGGCAGCAACGAGTCGCGCGACGCGCGCACCACCAGCTCGCCCTTCTCCACCGAGGCGGAAGAGACGCCCGGAACCCTGGTGCCGAGCGACGCCGCCAGCGCCCCCAGCGACGCCGCGCGCGCGGCGGCCATCTGAAGGGCGTCAGCCACGGAGAATGGTCCCGGTGCGGCGAATCTTTTTCTGCAATTGCAGGATTCCGTAGACCAGGGCCTCCGCCGTGGGCGGGCAGCCCGGCACATACACGTCCACCGGCACGATGCGGTCGCAGCCGCGCACCACCGAATAGGAGTAATGGTAGTAGCCGCCGCCATTGGCGCAGGAGCCCATGGAGATCACCCAGCGCGGCTCGGCCATCTGGTCATAGATGCGACGCATGGCCGGCGCCATCTTGTTGGTCAGCGTGCCGGACACGATCATCACGTCGGCCTGCCGCGGCGAACCGCGCGGAATGATGCCGAACCGGTCCAGATCGTAGCGCGGCATGAAGGCGTGGATCATCTCCACCGCACAGCAGGCCAGCCCGAAGGAGAGCGGCCACAGGCTTCCCGTGCGGGCCCAGTTCACCAGCTTGTCGATGTTGGCGACCACGAAGCCCTTCTCGGCGATCTCGCCGGTGATGCCCTTGATCACCGCATCCTGCTCCGGGCCGGGCGACAGCGCCTCGCGATTCCAGGCCAGGGCGGAGCCGGCCGAGCCGGCATGGCGATCGTCGGTCACCAGGGGAGCCTGAGCAGTCATGACCTTACTCCCAGTCCAGCGCGCCCTTGCGCCATTCATAGATGAACCCGACCGTCAGGACGCCCAGGAAGCCCAGCATCGACCAGAAGCCGAACAACCCGATCCGGCCCAGACTGATCGCCCAGGGGAACAGGAAGGCGACTTCCAGGTCGAAGATGATGAACAGGATCGCGACCAGATAGAACCGCACGTCGAACCGGCGACGCGCATCGTCGAACGCATCGAAACCGCATTCGTAGGCGCTGTTCTTTTCCGCGTACGGCTTCTGCCGGCCTGCCAGCAGCGAGCCGCCCAGCATCGCGGCGGACACGCCGGCCGCGATGACGATGAAGACGGCGATCGGGAAATACGCGGATAGCAGGTTCTGCATGGTGTGACGGAACTCGGAGCTAGGCGTCGCGACACGCGGCGAGAGCGCCACACTAATCCTCGCGGACGCATCCGCAAAGTGCAGTGCAGCATATAAAAACAGGTCGCCGGCCGAAGCCCGCAAACGTGATTACTGTCTGTCGAAAGGAGAAACCAGGGCCATCCCTTCGAAACGGGGAAATGGCGCGAGTGACGGGGCTCGAACCCGCGACCTCCGGCGTGACAGGCCGGCGCTCTAACCAACTGAGCTACACCCGCAACTGGCGTGAGCGGCGGTTTAAAGGCCGCTCCCCTCCCCGTCAACCCACCCGAACCAACCTTTTTCGGCGTTTCCCGGATGGGACTTCTGGTGGGCGGTGACGGTTTCGAACCGCCGACCCTCTCGGTGTAAACGAGACGCTCTACCGCTGAGCTAACCGCCCTGAACGGGCCCCGAGATCTCGCGATTCCGGACCAGTTCGCCCGGAGGTTCTAGCAACGGCGACGGCGGTTTGTCTCCCCCATGGCCCCCCAAAACGCGAATCGCGCCGCACCCTTCCGGATGCGGCGCGATTCGATTGAAACCGGATCCCGGGATTCGGTCAGTGCGGCAGCGACGCCGAAGAGGGCTGCGTCGCGGCGGCCGCGGCCGGCTCCGGCGGCTCGACCCATTCGATCGCCTCGGGCTTCGCCGCCAGCGCCTGGCTGATCACCTCGTCCACATGCGCCACGGGAATCAGCTTGATGTGCTTCTTCACCGAGTCGGGAATCTCGGCCAGATCCTTCTCGTTGTCCTTGGGGAAGAACACGGTGGTGATCCCGGCCCGCATCGCCGCCAGCAGCTTCTCCTTCAATCCGCCGATCGGCAGCACGCGTCCCCGTAGCGTCACCTCGCCGGTCATCGCGACATCGCGACGCACGGGGATTCCGGTCATGACGCTGACCAGAGAGGTCGCCATGGCGATGCCGGCGGACGGGCCGTCCTTGGGCGTCGCGCCTTCCGGCACATGGACGTGGAAATCGCGCCTTTCGAACAAGGTCGGCTTGATGCCGAAATTGATCGACCGGCTCCGGACATAGGACAGAGCCGCGGACACGCTCTCCTGCATCACGTCGCCGAGCTTGCCGGTGATCTTCACCACCCCCTTGCCGGGCACCATGACGCTCTCGATCGACAGGATCTCGCCGCCGACCTCGGTCCAGGCGAGGCCGGTGACCACGCCCACCATGTCCTCGCTTTCCGCCTCGCCGTAGCGGAACCGCTTCACGCCCGCATATTTCTCGAGGTTCTTCTTCGTGATCGCGACCGTCTTGACCTTGCCGGTAACGATCTCCTTCACCGCCTTGCGGGCCAGATTGGCGATCTCGCGCTCGAGGTTCCGGACGCCGGCCTCGCGCGTATAGGTCTGCACCAGCTCGCGCAGGGCATCGTCGGAGACCGACCATTCGTCCGGCTTCAGGCTATGCGCCTCGCCCTGCTTGTTCAGCAGATGCCGCTTGGCGATCTCCACCTTCTCGTCCTCGGTGTAGCCGGGAATGCGGATGATCTCCATGCGGTCCAGCAGCGGCTGGGGCATGTTCAGGCTGTTCGACGTGGTGACGAACATGACGTCGGAAAGGTCGTAATCGACCTCCAGGTAATGGTCGGCGAACGAGCCGTTCTGTTCCGGATCGAGCACCTCCAGAAGCGCCGAAGACGGATCGCCGCGCCAATCGTTGCCCAGCTTGTCGATCTCATCGAGCAGGAAGAGCGGGTTCGAGCTCTTCGCCTTCTTCATGCCCTGGATCACCTTGCCCGGCATGGAACCGATATAGGTGCGGCGATGACCGCGGATTTCCGCCTCGTCCCGCACGCCGCCCAGCGACATGCGCACGAAATTGCGGCCCGTCGCCTTGGCGATCGACTTGCCCAGCGAGGTCTTGCCGACGCCCGGAGGCCCGACAAGGCACAGGATCGGCCCCTTCAGCTTGTTGGCCCGGCTCTGCACGGCGAGATATTCGAGGATGCGCTCCTTGACCTTCTCCAGCCCGTAATGGTCGTGGTCGAGCACCTCCCCGGCCTCCGCCACGTCGTTGCGGACCTTGGAACGCTTCTTCCAGGGGATCGACAGCAGCCAGTCGAGATAGTTGCGCACCACCGTGGACTCGGCCGACATCGGGCTCATGGCGCGCAGCTTCTTCAGCTCGGCCATCGCCTTGTCGTGCGCTTCCTTGGAAAGCCTGGTCTTCTTGATGCGATCCTCGATCTCTGAGGTCTCGTCCTTGCCGTCCTCGCCCTCGCCGAGCTCCTTCTGGATCGCCTTGAGCTGCTCGTTCAGATAGTACTCGCGCTGGGTCTTCTCCATCTGCCGCTTCACGCGGTTCCGGATGCGCTTCTCCACCTGCAGAACGCCGATCTCGGCTTCCATATGCGCGAAGACGCGCTCCAGCCGCTCCGAGACCGGCAGGGTTTCCAGCAGTTCCTGCTTTTCGGGAATCTTGAGATTCAGGTGGCTGGCGATGGTGTCGGCGAGCTTGCTCGGCTCCTCGATCTGGTTGAGCGAGACCAGCACCTCGGGGGCGATCTTCTTGTTGAGCTTGATATACTGCTCGAACTGCCCGACCACGGTGCGGCCCAGCGCCTCGACCTCGCTGCCTTCCACCGGCGCTTCCGGCAGATCGTCCACCAGCGCCTCGAAATGGCTTTCCGTCTCGCGGAACTCGCGGATGCGCGCGCGCCGGCCACCTTCCACCAGCACCTTCACCGTGCCGTCCGGAAGTTTTAGCAGCTGCAGGATCGTGCTGACCGTGCCGGTGCGATAGATATCCTCGGCGGTCGGATCGTCCTGGGAGGCATTCTTCTGCGCCACCAGCAGGATCTGCTTATCCTCCTTGGTCACGGCTTCCAGGGCGCGCACGGATTTCTCGCGCCCAACGAACAGCGGCACGATCATATGCGGAAACACGACGATGTCGCGCAGCGGCAGCACCGCCAGCGTGTCGTCGCCAAGCCGCACCGGGCCGCGACCGGACTGGACCGCCTGCGCCCTCACCGGCGCATCGTCGGCAGCCCCGCCCTCGGCCGCATCGTCATTGGCGGCGATGGCGCCGTTCTCGTCGCGCACCTGCTCGTCGCGCTCGATTTCCGTGGCGCCCTCGGGCTTCCGGTCGGATTCATCTTCCATAAAGACCTCCTGAGGACAGTCGGCGACCCGGTTCCCGATTGCGGCGAACGGGGATCGCTCCGCGGGCACGATCCAACCGGCGTGCCATCGCATCGATGAATGTCGGGCGCTCCGGTTCCGGCTGCAAGGGGCGGAGATGCCGCGACGCTCTGCCACCGGATGGGCGGCGGGAAAGCCGGCCTGTCCATGCCGGCTTGCCGTTTCTCAGGCGGATTGCTCCGCCGCACGCTCCTGCCCGTAGACGAAGACCGGATCCGCCTTCGACTCGACCACCTCGCGGTTGATCACCACCTCGTCGACGTTCTCCAGCCCCGGCAGATCGAACATGGTGCCGAGCAGGATGCCCTCCATGATCGAGCGCAGGCCGCGCGCACCCGTCTTGCGGGCGATCGCCTTGGCGGCGATCTGCTTCTGCGCGTCCTCGGTGAAGGTGAGCTTCACCCCTTCCATCTGGAACAGCCGCGCATACTGCTTGACCAGCGCGTTCTTGGGCTTGGTGAGGATCTCGATGAGCGCTTCTTCGTCCAGATCCTCCAGCGTGGCGACCACCGGCAGACGACCGATGAACTCGGGGATCAGGCCGAATTTCAGCAGATCCTCGGGCTCCACCTCGCGCAGGATCGCGCCGGTGCGGCGCTCGTCCGGGCCCTGGACATGGGCGCCGAAGCCGACCCCGGCCCCCTTGCCGCGCGCGCCGATGATCTTCTCCAGCCCCGCGAACGCGCCGCCGCAGATGAACAGCATGTTGGTCGTGTCGACCTGCAGGAATTCCTGCTGCGGATGCTTGCGGCCGCCCTGCGGCGGCACGGAGGCGACGGTGCCTTCCATGATCTTCAGCAGGGCCTGCTGGACGCCCTCGCCGCTCACGTCGCGGGTGATGGACGGGTTGTCCGACTTGCGGCTGATCTTGTCGATCTCGTCGATATAGACGATGCCGCGCTGCGCCCGCTCCACGTTGTAGTCCGCGGCCTGCAGCAGCTTGAGGATGATGTTCTCCACATCCTCGCCCACATAGCCCGCTTCGGTCAGGGTGGTGGCGTCCGCCATGGTGAACGGCACATCGAGAATGCGCGCCAGGGTCTGCGCCAGCAGCGTCTTGCCGGAGCCGGTCGGACCGACCAGCATGATGTTGCTCTTGGCGATCTCGACGTCGTTGTTCTTCGCCCCGTGCGCCAGGCGCTTGTAGTGGTTATGAACCGCGACCGAGAGCACCTTCTTGGCATGGAACTGGCCGATCACGTAGTCGTCCAGGACCTTGCAGATCTCCTTCGGCGTCGGCACCCCGTCCCGGCTCTTCACCAGATGGGTCTTGTGCTCCTCGCGAATGATGTCCATGCACAGTTCGACGCATTCGTCGCAGATGAACACGGTCGGGCCGGCGATAAGCTTGCGCACCTCATGCTGGGACTTGCCGCAGAACGAGCAGTACAGGGTGTTCTTCGAATCTTTCGTCGCCGCCATGACCACTCCTACTCCGGGCGGAGGTGCGCGCCGCCGCGGATACAAGCTGGGGAGACTAGCGCCGCCCCAGAAACTTCATCAAGGGCGCGGTGTCCCGACAGTCCCGCGCCCGCATCGCGATCGTCAGCCGCGCCCGGCATCCTCGGTGGCCGGAGACGGCCGGTTCTGCAGCACCTCGTCGATGATGCCGAATTCCAGCGCCTCCTGGGCGGACAGGTAGCTGTCGCGCTCCAGCTTGCGCTCGATGGCCTCCAGGGTCTGGCCGGTATGCTGCTCGTAGATGCCGTTCAGGCGCGACCGGAGATAAAGGATCTCCTTGGCCTGGATCTCGATGTCGCTGGCTTGGCCCTGCGCGCCACCGGAGGGCTGATGCACCATCACGCGGGCGTTCGGCAGCGCGACGCGCTTGCCCTTGGTGCCGGCGGCCAGCAGCAGAGAGCCCATGGACGCGGCCTGGCCGATGCACACCGTGTTCACCGGCGCGCGGATATATTGCATCGTGTCGTAGATCGCGAGGCCGGCCGACACGACGCCGCCCGGGCTGTTGATGTAGAAAGAGATCTCCTTGGTCGGATTCACGCTCTCCAGATGCAGGAGCTGGGCGCAGATGACCGAGGCGACCTGATCGTAGACCGGGCCGGTCAGGAAGATGATCCGGTCCTGCAGCAGACGGGAATAGATATCGAAGGCACGCTCGCCGCGGGAGGTCTGCTCGACCACCATCGGCACGAGCGCGCTGTTGTAAGTCTCGACGGGATCACGATCCCACATGTCAGTCATCCTGATCTGGTCGTTTGGTGCCGCACGGGAAGGCTCCCGCCCGCCTGTCGCCAACGGCACGGCTCGTCCAAACCAAGATAGACATAAAAACGTCGGTTGAAAGCCCGCCCCGATCGCGGAATTCATCGGCCCGGCCGGTCATGGCGACCGGCCGGGCCGTTATCAAGCCCGAAAGATCAGAGCTCGGCGGGCGGAACGTCGGCCAGTTCTTCCGGCGTGACGACCTTGTCCTCGACCTTCGCCAGTTCGAGCACGTAGTCCACGACCTTGTTCTCGAAAATCGGACCGCGCAGCGACTCGGCTGCCTGCGGGTTCGCCCGGAAGAACTCGATCACCTGCATTTCCTGGCCGGGATAGCGGCCGGCCTCGGCCCGCATGGCGCGCATCATCTCGTCCTGGGTCACGGTCACGCCGTTGACGCGGCCGATCTCGGCGAGAAGCAGGCCGAGCTTCACGCGACGTTCCGCGATCTTGCGGTAATCGGCGCGCAGCGTGGCCTCATCCTTGCCCTTGTCCTCTTCGTCGAGCCTGTCGGCCTTCAGATCCTGCTCGACGCGGCTCCAGATCGACCCGAATTCGGCTTCCACCATGCCGGCGGGCGCCTCGAAATCGGTCTGGGTCGCCAGCGCGTCCAGCAATTCGCGCTTGATGCGCATGCGGGAGAGCTGCTCGTACTCGTTGCGGACCTGGCCCGCGATCGCCTCGCGAACCTGCTCCAGGCCCTCGAAGCCGATCTTCTTGGCCAGCTCGTCGTCCATGGCCACGTCCACCGGACGCTTCAGCGCCTTGGCATCGACGTCGAAGGTCGCTTCCTTGCCGGCCAGCTCGGCCGCCTGGTAGTCGGCCGGGAAGGTCACGGTGATGGTGCGCTTCTCGCCGGCGGACATGCCTTCGAGCTGCTCGGCGAAGCCGGGGATGAAGCCCTGGCCGCCCAGCTCGACGTTCACGTCGTTGGCGGTGCCGCCATCGAACGCGACGCCGTCGATCTTGCCCACGAAATCGACTTCCAGCACGTCGCCGTTCGCGGCCGGGCGGGTTTCCTCGACGGTCTCGAACGAGCGCTGGCGCTTGGCGATGTCGGCAAGCGCCTTGTCGATGGTCTCGGCGTCCGGCTCGGCCTTCAGGCGCGTCAGCGACAGCTGGCTCAGATCCGGCTGGGCGATCTCGGGCAGCAGCTCGAGCTCGAGCGTGAATTCCAGATCCTCGCTGTCGCCGGGAGCGGCGCCGCGCACCAGCTCGACCTTCGGCTGCGAGGCCTGACGCAGGCCGCGCTCGGTCATCACCTCGCGGGTGGCGTCGTTCACCGCCTGCTCGAGCACTTCGCCGGTCACGGCGGTGCCGTAGCGCTGCTTCACCACCGCCAGCGGCACCTTGCCGGGGCGGAAGCCCTTCAGGTTCATCGACTTGCCGAGCTCGGCCAGACGGGCCGTGCGCTTGGAGTCCAGCTCCGCAGCCGGCACCACCACGGTGAAGCCGCGCTTCAGACCCTCGTTAAGGGTTTCAGTGACCTGCATGAGCCAGGCAATCCTCTCGCGTGAACAAAAACACGCCCGACGCCTTCCGTTGGGCGCCGGACGGAACGATTGAGCCGGAATCGGGGCATGATCGGGCCCCTTTGGTGCGGGCGGAGGGACTTGAACCCCCACGACTTGCGCCACCAGAACCTAAATCTGGCGTGTCTGCCAATTCCACCACGCCCGCTTCGCAGCCGCGGCCCTTAGCCCAGTCGGGCCCCGGCGGCAAGAGCGCGCAGCCGCGCACGGGCTCCGGCGCAGGCGGCCGGGAGCCGGGTTTCGAGATCCTCGGCCAGCAGCCCTTCCCCCGCGCGCAGCCCGGCATCGCCATGCAGCCACACCGCGGCGGACGCCGCCGCGAACGCGTCCAAGCCCGCCTTGTCCGCCTGCGCCAGGCAGGCGGCGACGATCCCGGACAGGACATCGCCCGACCCGGCCGTGCCGAGCCATGGCGTGGCATGCGTGTTGATCGACACGCGTCCGTCCGGTGCGGCCACCACCGTGTCGGCCCCCTTCAGCACCACCACGCCTTCGATCAGCGCGGCAGCCCGGCGCGCGGCCGCCACCTTGTCCTCGCCCGGATCGCCGAACAGCTTCGCGAACTCGCCCGCGTGCGGCGTCGCCACCGCGACCCCGCGCAGCCGCTCCGGCTCGCCGGCCGCCTCGCTCAGCACGCCGGCATCGGCCACCACCTTCCGTCCGGCCCGAAGCAGACGCGGCAAGGTCTCCGCCGCCTCTCCGGGTTCCAGCCCCGGCCCGCAGACCCAGACGCGGCGCCGCTGGTCCTCCAGCAGCGTATCGAGGGGCCCGTCATCGACAATCAGTCCCGGTGCGCCGGCGCGATAGAGTTCGGCTCCGCGCGCCGCCGCGATCCTGACCAGCCCCGCCCCGGCCCCCCTGGCCCCACCGGCGCTCAGCCGCGCCGCGCCCGGCATGGACGCGCCGCCGCAGATGCTCACCACGCCGCGGCGGTATTTGTGGGTCTCGATGCCGATCTCCGGCAGGCGCCACAGCCCCGGCTCGTTGCGCCAGGCCCGCGCCGCCACCGCACGCACCGGATCCACGCCGATCTCCGCCACCTCCAGCGCGCCGCACAGCGTGCGACCCGGCAGAAGCAGATGGCCGGGCTTGGCGCGATGAAACGTGACCGTGCGCCAGGCCGGCGCGACCCGGCCGCGCGCGACGCCGGTCCCGCCATCCAGCCCGCTCGGCACGTCGACCGCCAGGATCCGGTTCGCGGCCGCCAGGGTTGCGGCCACACGGTCCTCCAGCGGACGCGACAGTCCGGCGCCGAACACCGCGTCGACGACGAGGCCGACGCGCGCGGCCTCCTCCGGAACGAACGGGCGCGACGGACCGCGCCAGGCTGCCGCTGCACGGGCGGCATCGCTGCCCGGACGCGGCGTTGCCAGCATCGCAACGGCCACAGGCCAGCCTTCCCGCGCCAGGATCCGCGCGGCCACCAGCCCGTCACCGCCATTATTGCCCGGGCCGCACAGCACCAGCACCGTGCAGGGCCGGGCGTGGCGCATCACGCTCCGCGCCACGGCGCGTCCCGCATGTTCCATCAGCCGGAACAACCCGTCCGGACGCGCCGCCGCCTCCGCCCGGTCGAGCGCCGCCATCTCTTCGGGGGTGGGCAAAGCCAGGCGGTCGGGAAAGGGCTCTGGGAGCGGGTTCATGCGGGGCCTCCTTTCGCGTACTCTTGCCTTCAACGCGCGAAACCGCGATCAGCCGCGCTCTGATCCCGAGCCTCGCACAGGAGCGATCTGTCCATGAGCGGTTCCCTCACCAACACCGCCGGCGGCACCGTGGCCGACCCGACCCTGTGGGGCGCGGTTCTGTCCTTGCACCTGCTGGGCATGGCGATCTGGATCGGCGGCGCGGCCTTCGTGCTCTATGGGCTGAAGCCCAGCCTCGCCCTGCTGGACAACACCCAGCGCGTGAGCGTGCAGCTGCAGAGCCTGAAGAAGTTCTTCTTCCTGGTGTGGCACGCCATGCCGGTGATGCTGATCACCGGCTGGCTGATGCTGGCCTTCCCGATGGGCGGGTTCGGCGATCCGGACTGGCACATCCAGGCAATGCAGGGACTCGGGCTGGTGATGGCCGCGATCTTCCTGTTCACCTTCTTCGGCCCCTACAAGCACGCCCGGCGCGCCTTGCGTCCGCAGCCTGCCGTCTTCGAGCGCATCCGCTCTCTGATGACGCTCAACCTGTTCCTGGGCCTGATCACGGTGGTGATCGCGGCGCTGGACCATTTCAACTGGTGAGCGCCGCCGCCCCGGCCGGTCCGGCTCGTCAGGCCGCCTCGTCGGCCTCGCCGCGCATCGGCACGGTGCCGTCGCGCAGGTGCAGCGCGGCATTGACCAGCGCGACGTGGGAGAAGGCCTGGGGGAAATTGCCGACCTGGCGCTTCAGGCGCGGGTCGTACTCCTCGGCGAGCAGGCCGAGATCGTTGGTCAGGCCGGCCAGCCGATCGAACAACGCCTTGGCCTCATCCATGCGTCCCAGCAGGACATAGGCGTCGACCAGCCAGAACGAGCAGGCCAGGAACGCGCCTTCGTCGCCGGCAAGGCCATCCTGCGCCTCATCGGTGCGGTAGCGCAGCACGAACCCGTCTTCCAGCAACTCGCGCTCCACCGCGGCCACCGTGCCGACGATGCGCGGATCGTCGGGCGGCAGGAAGCCGATCGTGGGGAGTAGCAGAAGGCCGGCGTCGAGACCTTTCACCCCGTAGGCCTGGGTGAAGGTGTTGCGCTCGGCATCGAATCCGTTCTCGCACACCGAGCGATGGATCTCGTCCCGCACCTGCCGCCAGCGATCCACCGGACCCGGCAGGTCGTAGGTCTCGACGTCCTTGATCGAGAGGTCGAAGGCCATCCAGCAGAACGCCTTGCTGACCGTGAACTGACGCCGTCCGCCGCGAACCTCCCACATGCCCTCGTCCGGTTCCTGCCAGATCTCTTCCAGATGGTTGAGCAGGCCGAGCTGAAGCGACCAGCCATGCGCCGGCTCGCGCAAATTCTCGCGCCGGGACAGATGCAGGGCGGCGATCACCTCGCCATAGACGTCGAGCTGAAGCTGTCCGGCGGCGGCGTTGCCGACGCGCACGGGTAGCGAGTTCTCGTAGCCGGCCAGCCAGGGAACTTCCCATTCCATGAGCTGCCGCTCGCCGCCGATGCCGTACATGATCTGGAGCTGTTCCGGAGACCCGGCGATGGAGCGGTGCAGCCAGTCGCGCCAGCGCGCCGCCTCGTCGTAGTAGCCGCCGCGCATCATCGCCAACAGGGTGATGGTCGCGTCGCGCAGCCAGCAGAAGCGATAGTCCCAGTTGCGCGGGCCGCCGACCTGCTCCGGCAGCGACGTGGTGGGCGCCGCGACGATGCCGCCGGTCTCGGCGAAGGTAAGCGCCTTCAGCGTCAACAGCGAGCGCCGCACCGTGCCCGCATGAGGTCCGTCATAGGCGCAGCGACCGATCCAGTCGCTCCAGAACGCGGTGGTGCGGCGTAGGGCCGCTTCTGTATCCACCGGCGCCGGCACCGGACGATGCGACGCGCCGAAGCTCAGCACGAAACCGACCCGCTCGCCTTCCGCCACATCGAACCGCGCCACCGTGCGCATGTTCTCCCCCTCGAGCGGGACCGGCGTGCGAAGCGCGACCAGAGACGGTCCGGCGATCGCGGCGATGCCGTCGCCCTCCGGCAGACGCGTGACCCAGGGCACGGAGGTGCCGTAGTCGAAGCGAAGCAGCAGTTCGGAACTCATCCTCACCGTGCCGCTGCGCCCCTCGACGATCCGGACGATGCTCGGCGCCGCCTCGTTCACGGGCATGAAATCGATCACTGCCACCGTGCCGGCTTCGGTCTCGAACACGGTTTCCAGCACCATGCCCTCGCCCGGATAGCGCCGTGTGGAGCGCGCCTCCCCTTCCGGCGCCAGCAGCCAGCGGCCGTTCTCCTCGTCGCCGACCAGGGCGGCGATGCAGGCGGCGCTATCGAACCGGGGCCAGCACAGCCAGTCGATCGACCCATTGGAGCCGACCAGGGCGCAGGAGGAGCAGTCGCCGATGAGGCCGTACTGTTCGATCTTCAGGGGCTTGTAGGGCAAGGCGGAACCTTTCCTGTTCTGGCGACTGTCCTGCCAAACGTTCCGCGAGCGCGATCGGTTGTCGGGAGCAGGGAAATGCCCGCCCTGTCTTGACTTTCGGGCGCGATTCACCGATACGCGGCACGCCTGGATGTCGCTTCGGCGGACTCCTGGCCGGTTATGGCCCGCCCATGGGCCGATTCCCACCGAAACGCCGGCCTGTCCACCGCCCGAGCGGTCGATGCGAACGGCAGCCTCCATGCCGACCGACAGGTTCGCCAACCCACAGGCCCGAGAGTTTCTTGAGCGACAGCAGCAACCAGACCACCGACGCGCCCGACACGCAGACCGAATTCGCGGCGGTCGAAACCGGCGTCGAAGCTGAGGCGATCGCGTTCACCACCGGACCGCTGCATGTGGGCGGCGCCTTCGCGGAAGCGGAAAGCCCGTTCGACGAGAACGGCGAGCCCGCAGCCGAGGCGGCTGGAACCGAGGCGACCGAAGCGGCGCCGGCCGAGCTGGACACCCGCCCGTTGTTTTCCGATCTGGGCCTGTCCGAGCCGCTTCTGCGCGCCATCGACGAGATGGGCTACAAGCACCCGACGCCGATCCAGGCGCAGGCCATTCCCTATGTGCTGATGGGCCGCGACGTGCTCGGCGTGGCGCAGACCGGCACCGGCAAGACCGCCTCCTTCACCCTGCCGCTGCTCGACATCCTGTCCGGTTCGCGCGCCCGCGCCCGCATGCCGCGCTCGCTGATCCTGGAGCCGACGCGCGAGCTGGCGCTGCAGGTGGCCGAGAACTTCGTGATGTACGGCAAGTACACGAAGCTCACCCATGCGCTGCTGATCGGCGGCGAAAGCATGGCCGACCAGAAGGCCGCGCTGAATGCCGGCGTGGACGTGCTGATCGCGACGCCTGGCCGTCTGCTCGACCTGTTCGAGCGTGGCGGCCTGCTGATGACGCAGACGCGCACGCTGGTGATCGACGAAGCGGACCGGATGCTGGACATGGGATTCATCCCCGATGTCGAGCGCATCGTCACCCTGCTGTCGCCGAACCGGCAGACCTTGTTCTTCTCCGCCACCATGGCGCCGGAGATCAAGCGGCTCGCCGATGCCTTCCTGCAGGACCCCAAGGAAGTCACGGTGTCGCGCGCCGCCTCGGTGGCCACCACCATCGTCACCGGCCTGGCACTGGTGGACGAGCACGACAAGCGCAAGGCGCTGCGCAAGCTGATCCGGTCTGAAGAGGTGCAGAACGCGCTGATCTTCTGCAACCGCAAGCGCGACGTGGACATGCTCCACAAATCGCTGACCAAGCACGGTTTCTCGTCCGGCCCCCTCCATGGCGACCTGGCGCAATCGCTGCGCTTTTCCACGCTGGAGAAGTTCAAGAGCGGCGAGATCCAGCTTCTGGTCTGCTCCGACGTCGCCGCGCGCGGCATCGATATCGGCGGGCTGAGTCACGTCTTCAATTTCGACGTGCCGATCCATGCCGAGGATTACGTGCATCGCATCGGCCGCACCGGCCGCGCGGGACGCACCGGCCACGCCTATACCATCGCGTCGCCCGAGGATCGCCCCTTCGTGGAGGCGATCGAGAAGCTGACCGGCAAGCCGATCCCGCCAATGGAAGTGGAGGGCATCGAGACCGCCGAATGGGCTGAGGGCAGCACCCGACGCGGTCGCGGACGCGGCAAGAGCAGCGACGGCCGCAGCACGAAGAGCGGTCGCGACGAGAGCCGATCCGGCGCCGCGCAGGGTGCGGAGGAGAAGCCTCAGCGTTCCGAACGCCGGGACGAGCAGCGGGGCGAGCGTCGCAACGAGCGGAGCGACCGCAACGAGCCGCGCGGCGATCGCCGAAACGATCGCGCGCCGGAGCGGAACGATCGCAACGAGCGCCAGGATCGCTCGAACGAGCCGCGCCGCGATCGCTACCGCCAGGAGGATCTGGGTCCGGCGGTGGTCGGTTTCGGCGACGAGATTCCGGCCTTCATGCTGCTGCCGATCCGACGCGACCGGCGCGCGCCGGACGCCGAGCCGGAGGTCGAAATCGATGTCGGGGACGATCCCGGCTTCGATGCAGGCTGAGTTCCGGGCCAGGATCGACCAGCTCGGCGCCGATGGCGACGGCGTATGCCGGGCCGAGGGCGCGCCGATCCATGTACGCTACGCGCTTTCCGGCGAAACCGTGCTGGCCGAGCCGATCCCCGGCCGCAACCGCGCCGTCGCGATCGAGGTGATCGAGCCGAGCCCGTATCGCGTCCGCCCGCCTTGTTCCTTGTTCGGCCGCTGCGGCGGCTGCGTGCTGCAGCACCAGAGCAGCGAGGCCACGCTGCGCTGGAAGGTAGAACAGGTGTCCGCCGCCCTGCGTACCGCCGGGTTCGGCCTTCCCGACCAGATCGACACCGCGCAGAGCGCCCCGTACACGCGTCGGCGGATGGATCTGGCGATCCGGCGCCTGCATGGCGGTGCGCTGCTGATCGGGCTGCACGAGCGCGGCAACGAGACCGTGGTCGATCTGGACGAGTGCCATGTGCTGGAGCCAGCCCTGTTCGCGCTGCTGCGCGGCCTGCGTGGCGTGCTCGCGCGGGTGCAGGCGGTGCGTCGCGAAGGCTCGCTTCTGGTGAACGCGCTCGACGGGGGCGCGGACCTGCTGATCGCCACAGACGGGCCCCTGAACGCGCGCGACCGCGCCATCCTCGCCGCTTTCGCCACCGAGAACGCGATCCCGCGCATCGCCTGGCGCGCGGAAGGCACGCAGGACACGCCGGAGATCATCAGCCAGACCGCTCCCGTGTCGCATCGCTTCGGCGACGCCACCGTACAGCCGCCGCCGGGCGCGTTCCTGCAGGCCACGGCGAGCGGCGAGGCGGCGATCCTTGCCGCGGTCCTGGCTGGATTGCCGCCCAAGCTGCCGCGCTCGGGCCGGATCGTCGAGCTCTACGCGGGCTGCGGCACCATCAGCTTTGCCCTGGCCGAGCGCGCCAGGGTTCTGGCGCTGGAAGGCCATGCGGCCGCCCTGGAGGCGTTGCGCAGCGCCGCCGGCGGGCGTCGCATCGAGACCGGCCTGCGCGATCTCAACCGGCAGCCGTTGCTGGCGAAGGATTTCGCCGGCGTCGGCGCGATCGTGCTCGATCCGCCGCATGCGGGCGCCGGCGCGCAGATGCGCGAGATCGCGGCGTCCGGGGTGGGCCATGTGATCTATGTGAGCTGCAACCCGGCGGCGCTGCAGCGCGACGCATCCCAGCTGGCCGATTCGGGCTATGTGCTGGAGAAGGTGTCGGTGATCGATCAGTTCCTGTGGTCGGCCCGGATCGAGGCCGTCTGCGTGTTCACCCGGAAGGTCGTCGTGCGTCGGGGCCCGATGCCCAGGCCGAATCGTGGCTGATCCCGCTCCGCTACGCGTCGAGCGCGACGATCTTCGCCGCGACCAGAGCCGCGCCCTGGTGGCCGCGCATCTGGCCGGCATGCACCGCGATTCTCCGCCGGATGCGGTGTTCGCCCTGCCGGTCGACGCGTTGCTGGCGCCCGATATCCGGATCTGGAGCGCCTGGCGCGGCGACCGCATCGCCGGGATCGGCGCGCTGCGCGTTCTCTCCGACCACGCCGGCGAGGTGAAGTGCATGCGCACCCACGCCGATTTTCTGCGCCAGGGCGTCGCGGCGGCAATTCTGGACCGGATCGTCGCGGAGGCCAGGGCGGCCGGGCTGAAGCGCCTCAGCCTGGAGACCGGCAACGGTCTCGCTTTCCAGCCGGCTCTGTCGCTCTACCGGACGAAAGGCTTCCGCGACGGCGCCCCGTTCGCCGATTACGTCGAGAACGGGCACAGCGTGTTCCTGCACCGCGATCTGGTTGGAGCCTGACCGCGGCAGCAATCAGACGTGGAAGCTTTCGCCGCAGCCGCAGCGGCCCTTCTCGTTCGGGTTGATGAACACGAAGCCCTCGGACAGGTCCTTCACCTCGAAGTCCATCGTCGTGCCGATCAGGAACAGCGATGCCTTCCGATCCACCAGAACGGTGAGGCCGCGATCGGTCACAACCTCGTCGGTGGCGGCCGCTTCCGGCACCCAGTTCATGTCGTAGGAGAGGCCGGAACAGCCCTTGGTGCCGACGCTGATGCGCAGCAATTGCCCGGCATGGGCGCCGTCATACAAAGCCTGCAGGCGGGCGGCGGCTTTCTCGGAGAGCTGCATCAGCGGCGGCAGCGCACGGCGCTTCGGGGCTGCGGTGATCTCGGTCTGGCTCATGATCGGCTCCCTCAGAACATGTTGAGCGACAAGCGGGCATCCTCGCTCATTCGGCTCATATCCCATGGCGGGTCCCACACCGTTTCCACCTCGCAGCCGGTCACGCCTCCGACCGCCAGGATGGCGTCGCGCACCTGCACCGGCAATTCCTGCGCGGACGGGCAGCCCGGCGCGGTCAGCGTCATCTCCACCTTCACCCGCCCGTCATCGTGCAGGTCGATGGCGTAGATCAGCCCCAGTTCGTAGATGTTCACCGGGATTTCCGGATCGAACACGGTGCAGATCGCGCCGATGACCGCATCCTCGTCCAACGGCGCGGGCTGCTCGCCATCCGGGGTCCAGGCGGACACATGCGCGGCCTGCGCCGGCGCGGAACCCGTCGACGAATCAAGCGACGAGGCGGGCGACGAGTGTGGCGCCAAAGTGAAGTTCGGCAGTTTCCTGCCTGCTGTCTCGGCCGCTTCGGTGGGCTCCGTCATTCTTTTCCGTCCGGTGCGAGTGCGGCCGACAAGGCCGACCACGGCAGGGTCGCGCATTTCCGGCGCGACTTGTACTCATGTAGGTCGGCGAAGGCGTTCAGCAAACCGAGCCGGTCGCGCTGCGGCGCGCTCGTGGCCGCCGCGCCATCGCGCAGCATCGCCTCGAACCCGCTCCGCAGGGCGCCGATCGCCACCGCGTCCAGGCCCGACACGGTTTCCGCCATCAGATCGGCGGCGGCCACGCAGATCGCGCAGCCATCGCTCTCATGCCGGATCTCCGCGACCCGCCCCTCTGCGTCGCGACGAAGGCTGACCGCGACGCGATCGCCACAGAGCGGATTGGCGCCCTCTCCAGCCCCGTCCGCGCCTTCGACCGCGCCCGCGAATACGGGCGTGCGGGCGCGTCCGACCACGAGCGCCCTGTAGAGCGCTTCCGCGGAGGACGGGGCGTCGGCCTCAGGCAAGAAACCGCCGGACGCGGTCCAGCGTGTCGGCCAGAACGTCCACCTCTTCGCTGGTGGTATACAGCGCAAAGCTCGCCCGCGCGGTGGAGGTCAGGCCGAGCCGGCGCATCAGTGGCTCGGCGCAATGCGTCCCGGCGCGCACGGCGATGCCGTTCTGGTCCAGCAGCGTGGCGATGTCGTGCGCGTGCGCGCCGGCCAGAGCGAAGGAGATCACGCCGCCGCGCTCCGGCGCCTCGCCCACCACGCGCAGTCCCTCGATCGCGCGGAGCCGCTGCAGCGCATGCGCGGTCAGGGCGCGCTCATGCGCTTGGATCGTCTCCATGCCGATGCGCTGGACGTAGTCGATCGCCGCCCCGAGCCCGATCGTTTCCAGGATCGCCGGCGTGCCCGCCTCGAATTTATGCGGCACCTCGGCCCAGGTGGAGCCCTCGAAGCGGACCGTGCCGATCATGTCGCCGCCACCGAGGAAGGGCGGCATGGCCTCCAGCAATTCCCGCCGCGCCCAGAGCACGCCGATGCCGGTGGGCCCGTACAGCTTGTGGCCGGTGAAGACATAGAAATCCGCATCCAGCGCCTGCACGTCGACCGGCTGATGCACGGCGGCCTGGGAGCCGTCGAACATCACCCGCGCGCCGGCCTCGTGCGCCATGCGGGCGATCTCGGCCGCTGGCGTCACCGTGCCCAGCACGTTGGACATGTGGGTGACGGACACCAGCCCGACCTTGCCGTCGGCCAGCTCGGCGCGGAGCGAGTCGAGATCCAGTTCGCCCCGGTCGGTGACGCGGGCGACGCGCAAGGCGATGCCGGTGCGGTCGCGCAGCAACTGCCACGGAATGATGTTGGCGTGGTGCTCCATCTCGGAGATCAGCACGGCCTGGTCCGGTTTCAGCAGCGAACCGAAGGAATGCGCCACCAGATTGATCGCAGCGGTGGAATTCGCGGTGAACACGATCTCCTCGCGCGCGCCCGCGCCCAGGAACGCCGCCACCTTGTCGCGCACGCCCTCATAGACGTCGCTGGTCCGCTCGCTCATCCAGTGCAGGCCGCGATGCACGTTGGCGTATTGCCGGCGCATGGCGTCCGACATGGCGTCGATCACCTGCACCGGCTTCTGCGCCGAGGCCGCACTGTCGAGGAAGACCAGCTTCTTGCCGCGCACCGTCTCGCCCAGGATGGGGAAATCGGCGCGCAGGGCGCTCAGGTCCGGCCCCACGGGCAAGACGGCGTTCATGACGCGCCGAGCGCGTCTGCGCCGTCCCACCAGCCTTCCGTCGCTTGCTCCAGCAGCGCGCGCACGGGCTCGTCCGCGACCAGGTCGAACGCATCCTCGAGAAAGGCGCGCACCAGGATCGCCCGGGCTTCCGCCCTGGGCACGCCGCGCGAGCGCAGATAGAACATCTGCTCCTCGTCCAGCGCGCCGGCGGTGGCGCCGTGCGAGCATTTCACGTCGTCGGCGAAGATCTCCAGCTCCGGCTTGGCGTCGATCTCCGCCTCCTCGGACAGGAGCAGCGCCTGGTTCATCTGGTAGCCGTCGGTTTTCTGCGCGATCCGGTTCACCAGGATCTTGCCCTGGAACACGCCGCGCGCGCGTCCGGTCAGCACGTTCTTCACCGTCTGGCGCGACGAGGTATGCGGGGCCGCATGCACGATGGCGCTGGTGAGATCGGCGACCTGCGTGCCGCCCAGAAGCTGCGCGCCGTTCACATGCACGATGCCGTAGGAGCCCTCCAGCCGCGCACGCACCTCGTGACGCGCGACGGCGGCGCCCAGCGCCAGGTTGAAGCCATCGTAAGACGCCCGCTCGGCCACCGTGGCGCGCACATGCGACAGCGATACGGCATCGGCCGCATCCTGTTGCAGACGCACATGCTCAAGCGCCGCCTCCTCGCGCACCGTGATCTCGCTGACCACGGTCCCGGCATAGCTGCCCTCCCCCGACGCGATCTCGATCAGCGAGAGCTTCGCCCCGCGCTCCAGCACCACGCGATGGCGCAGATGGGCATCCGTGCCCGGGCCGCACAGGGACACGATCACCAGACGCCCGGCATCGGTGCCGGCCGGCACGTGCAGGCTGGCGCCGTCCTCGGCCAGCATGGTGTTCAGCGCGACCACCGCATGGTCCGGGGTATCGCCCCCCACGCCGGCGAAACCGCCGGACTGGGTGCTTGACAAGGCGGCATCGAGTTGGCCGTTCACGAACACCAGACGCGGCCAGTCCCGATCGAGCCCGGCCCGCTCGAACAGGGAGTCGAGCAGTGCGGGCGCGAAACCAGCGCCGGACGGCTCCGCCGGCCGGTCGCGCTCCCAGAGCGGACGCAGATCGGTGTATTTGAAGGCCTCTTCCGTGCGCCTCGGCAGGCCGTGCCGGCTCAGCCAGTCGCCGGCCGCGTCACGCGCCGCCAGATCGCCCAGGCGGCCGCGCTTGCCCTGGTATTCGGCGACGAACCGGGCCGCGTTGTCGCGGCCGGCCGCGCTGGGCGCGAGCGCGTTCACGCCGCCTCCGCCAGGAAGCTCGCATAGCCCTCGGCTTCGAGCTGATGCGCCAGTTCCGGGCCGCCCGTGCGCAGGATGCGGCCGCGCGCCATCACATGCACCTTGTCCGGCACCAGATAGTCGAGCAGGCGCTGATGGTGGGTGATCACCAGGGCGGAGAAGGAGGGCGAGCGCAGCGCGTTGACGCCTTCGGCGACGATGCGCAGCGCGTCGATGTCGAGCCCGCTATCGGTTTCGTCGAGAATGGCGAGGGACGGGTTCAGCATCGCCATCTGCAGAACCTCATTGCGCTTCTTCTCGCCGCCGGAGAAGCCGACATTGACGTTCCGCTTGAGCAGGTCTTCCGGCATCGACAGCGCCTTCGCCTTGGTGCGCGCCGCCTTGAGGAACTGCACCGCGTCGTATTCCTCCTCGCCACGGGCGCGGCGGACGGCGTTCACCGCCGTGCGCAGGAAATTGGCGTTGTTGACGCCCGGCAGCTCGACCGGCGCCTGGAACGCCAGGAACACGCCCGCGGCGGCGCGTTCCTCCGGCTCCATCGCCAGCAGATCCTGGCCCTTGAACGACACACTGCCGCCGGTGACCTCGTAATCCTCGCGACCGGCGAGGACATAGGAGAGCGTGCTCTTGCCCGACCCGTTCGGGCCCATGATGGCGTGCACCTCGCCCGCCGGGATCACGAGGTCGATACCCTTGAGGATCGGCTTCGGCGATCCGTTGTCGTCGATGGAGGCCTCGAGACCCTCGATGCGCAGGAAGTCGCTCATCCGACGCTTCCTTCCAGGCTGACCTGCAGCAGCTTCTGCGCTTCCACCGCGAACTCCATCGGCAACTCCTTAAGCACGTCCTTGCAGAAGCCGTTCACGATCAGTCCCACTGCATCTTCCTCGGAAAGGCCGCGCGAGCGGCAATAGAACAACTGGTCCTCGGAGATCTTCGAGGTCGTGGCCTCGTGCTCGATCTTCGCGGTCATGTTGCGGTTCTCGATATACGGCACCGTGTGCGCGCCGCAGCGGTCGCCGATCAGCAGGCTGTCGCACTGGGTGTGGTTCCGCGCGTTGGATGCCTTGGGCAGCATCCGCACCAGGCCGCGATAGGTGCTGTCGGACTGGCCGGCGCTGATGGTCTTGGCGACGATGGTCGAGCGCGTGTCGCGGCCGATATGGATCATCTTGGTGCCGGTGTCGGCCTGCTGGTGATTGTTGGTGACCGCCACCGAATAGAACTCGCCCACCGAGCCCTCACCCTGCAGGATGCAGGACGGGTATTTCCAGGTGATGGACGAGCCTGTCTCCACCTGCGTCCAGGAGATCTTGGACCGCGCGCCGCGGCAGGCGCCGCGCTTGGTCACGAAGTTGTAGATGCCGCCGCGGCCCTCGCTGTCGCCGGGATACCAGTTCTGCACGGTCGAGTATTTGATCGAGGCGTCGTCCATCGCGATCAGCTCGACCACGGCGGCATGGAGCTGGTTCTCGTCGCGCATCGGCGCGGTGCAGCCCTCGAGATAGGATACCGACGCGCCGTCCTCGGCGATGATCAGCGTGCGCTCGAACTGGCCGGTGTTACGGGCATTGATGCGGAAATAGGTGGACAGCTCCATCGGGCAGCGCACCCCCTTGGGGATGAACACGAACGAGCCGTCGGTGAACACGGCCGAATTCAGCGCCGCGTAGAAATTGTCCGACGCCGGCACAACAGTGCCGAGATATTGCCGCACCAGATCGGGATGCTCGCGCACCGCCTCGGAGATCGGGCAGAAGATCACGCCTGCCTTGGCCAGGGTGGAGCGGAAGGTGGTCGCCACGGACACGCTGTCGAACACCGCATCCACCGCCACCTGCGGACGATCCGATTCCCCGGCCTCCCCCTCAGCGCCCTCGACGCCGGCCAGGATCGCGCGCTCCTTCAACGGGATGCCGAGCTTCTCGTACATCGCGAGCAGTTCGGGATCGACCTCGTCGAGCGATTTCGGGCCGGGCTTCTTCTTCGGCGCGGCATAGTAATGCGCGTCCTGAAAGTCGATCGGCGGGTGGTCGCCGACGCGGGCCCAGCGCGGCGGCTCCATCTTCTGCCAGGTGGCGAAGGCCTTCAGGCGCCAGGCCAGCAGCCATTCCGGCTCCTCCTTGCGCGCGGAGATCAGCCGGATCGTGTCCTCGTTCAGCCCTTTCGGCGCGAGATCCATCTCGATGGCCGTTTCGAAGCCCCATTTGTAGGAGGACTGCGTCAGCGTCTCGACGGTGTTCAGGGTCTCGGCGACAGCAGGCATGAGAACCTCACTCGGCAGCAAGAGAAGCGGACTTGGTCCGCTGAGAATTGACGACAGCGTGGACGGGCGCCCCGGGAGGCGCGCCAGCCGGCGCCTCGGCGCTGGGCGCGTGCGGCATCTGAAGGCGATCGAACGCTTTGTCCATGCTGTCGAGCGTGATGCTGGACAGAGTGGCGCGGATCGCATCGTTCACCGGGTCCCAGCGGCCGCGGATCGGGCAGCAGGTCTGGGCTTCGCACCCGCCGGTGGCGCCATCGACGCAGGCGGTCATGGAGATCGGCCCGTCGATCGCGGTGATCACCTCGGCGATGGCCACGGCGGACAGGGCGCGGGCCAGGCGGTATCCGCCGCGCGCGCCGCGCTGCGACGATACCAGTCCCGATGCGGCCAGCGCCTTCAGCACCTTGGCCACGGTCGGTTCGGGAATGCCGGTCGCCTGGGCGAGGCAGGGCGCGGTGGACACGCCGCCCTCGCCTCCAGCTGCCGTCCTGGTCTGGCGCGAGAGCTGCACCATGACCACCACGGCGTAGTCGGTGAGCTTGGAGAGCCTCAGCATGGAAGCCTCGGAAACGATCCGGCGCTAGGAACCGGACCGGAATTGTACGGTTTCGGGGAAATGGAGCGGATAAACGCCGAGGTCAAGTGTCCATGACGATTCCGCTCCGGAATCCGCTGCCCCTCAGGGGCTTTCCATCGGGCCGAACAGGAAACGCAGCAGCACGTAGAGCAGACCGCCGACCAGCGCGCCCACCAGCGTGCCGTTGATGCGGACATATTGCAGGTCCGGGCCCAGCCGAAGCTCCACGCGTTCGGTCAGGGATCGCGTATTCCAGCCCGTCACCACGCCGCCGATAAAGCCGGACAAACGCACGCGCAGTCCCGGAAGCAGGTCGCGCACGATCCTGAGCGTGACGCGCGTCACCGCTTCCCGCGCGGCTTCTTCTTCCGTCAGCGCCCGCACGGCGCGCTCGATCGCCCGGTTCACCAGCCCCTGCACCCAGCCATCCGGCGCCTGGAGGTCGCTCTCGATCACGCTCCGGGCGCGGCTCCACATATCGGCGCCCCAGGAACGCAGGCTGTCATGCGACACCACGCCACGCATCGCGCGGCCGATCGCCTCCGCGCGTCCCGGCTCGGTCTCGATCAGGTCGATCTCATGCCGGATCCATTCCGTCACCGCCTCGCGCAGCTCGGAATCATGCGGATCGGTGCGATCGAGCTCCTGGTTCAGCGCGCCGAGCACGCGGCTGGCGATGGAACCGCCGATCGCCCAGCCCAGGAGACGGCCGCCTTGCTCGCGCACGCGATCCTCGATCATGCGATGCAGGCTGGCTTCCTTGCGCAGAAGCAATTGCTTGATCTGGTCAAGCAGAAAGGAGACCACCTCCTGGTGCTTGTTGTTTTCCACCATCGCCCGCAGCGCGCGCGCCACGACCGGTGCCAGCTGTCCGTCGCTCATCACCTGCGGCGCAAGCCTGGCCATCAGGTCACCGGCCTTGCCGCCGCCCAGACCGTCCAGAAGATGCGGCACCAGCTGCGTCAGCCCGCTGGCCAGCATCTCGCCCAGTCGTGGATCGCGCAGGACGGCGCGAAGCGCCGCCGGGACGTCGATCTCGGCCAGGGCGCGCTCGATATCGTCTTCCGTGAAGACATGGTCGGCCACGAAGCGACCGAGCGCCCGGCCGAGGCGCTCCTTCTGCGCCGGCAGAATGGCGGTGTGCGGGATCGGCAGCCCGAGCGGATGACGGAACAAGGCGGTCACCGCGAACCAGTCGGCCAGACCGCCCACCAGCCCGGCCTTGGCGGTGGCCTGGAGCAGTCCCGCCCACCAGCCATGGCCGGCGGCATAGCCCGCGACGGTGAGGCCGCCCATGCCGCCCAGCAGCAGCGTCGCGCGTCGCTTCTGCCGGCGCAGGGCGGCGCGCGCCTCCGCGTCGGCAGGCCGGGCCGCCGGAACCGTTCGGGTCTTGTCCGCCGACGCCTGCATCGGCGATGCGATACCATCCCGGGCCGCTTTCGCCCAAACCACGCCGGTGGAGCCATTCTCCGGATGGCCCCGGAATGTGTCCTGGCCGGCCGATGCACGCGCTCCGGACTGCCGTCCGGCTCGCTGGGGATCAGGGAACGGAGGTAGCCGGCGGACGGCTCCGCCGACCGGCAGGCGCCCTACTGCCGTTCACCCCGATACGCCTCTTGCGGACGGATCGGGGTCAGGGTCGTCACTTCGATGAAATAGCCACCCTTGGCGCGGAAGTAGAAGGACCATGCGCCATGCGCATCGTGCGGCGCCTGGATATTCCAGCCATCCCCGTTCAGCCGCGCATGCAGGGCGTCGACGGCGTCGCGAGACTCCTGGATGAACCCGATATGCAGGATGTCGAACTGTTCAGGGTAGTCGAAGCCGGCAAGCCTGTTCTCGAAATGGTTGACGATCACCACCGAGCCGTCGTCGTCCTGCATGATGGCCATCTTCGATCCACGCACGACGAGCGTGCGCAAACCGAAATACCGCTCGAACATCGCTCGGTCGGCTTCGATGTCGTGGCTGTAGAGATTGATATGGTTCAGCTTCATGGGCGTGGCTTTCCGTTGGAAGAACGGACACGAGCCGATCGCGCTTTGGACAACGACGACCGGTCACGCACGAGGCCAATCCTCGTTGTGTCCGGCCATGGCCAAGAGCGGCGTCACCCGCTCAAGCGTGACTGTCTCCAAGGAGACCGCAGGTTGTCACCATACCTGCATCGCTGTCTTTCTAGGCGACTTCCGATCTGGAACAGCGCGCGGATCACGTCAAGCAGCCCTTGAACGATCACAGGCCAAGCCGCGCTGCGATCGACAATGAGGGCAAGCAGCGCGGTCTCGCCACGGGCCGTATCGGCCACGGCCCGGGCCGGCCGAACGCCGAGCACGCCGTCTATGCCGGAGCATGATCCGCCTTCATCCGCCCCCGCAGCGAGACGCCCCGATCTCGGCGAACGGTGTTGGATGGAGGCCTGAACCAGGCGAACGGGGCCGTCATGGTGGCCATGCGTTTCGGCTGGCACCGTCGCAGATCCGGGCGACAGGTCGGGGATGACCGCCCTCCCCGTGGTCTTCCAGCCGGTGGCCGCTCAAGGAGATTCCGGTCATTGTCGCCGTTTCCTCCAGACGCCGACCGGGTATGATGCGCTGCCGCAATGCCAGACCGGGACGAGGTCGGGCGCAACGGCGTTCCCAAGGAGCGGACCCTTCCATGCAGCACCAGGCCCCCGAAGCACTCCCGGCGGATGAACGCCTGAACGAGCTTTTGGCCCTGGCCGGACGAATTGTGGAGCGTCAGTCGGAAGATCCGTTCGCCAACCCTGTGCTGGCGATCGCCCTGCATCTGTCGCGCCGCCTGGATGAGAACAGCCTGGATGTGGATGCGCTCGGCGGGCTGGTGCGTCGCCTGCGCGACGATGCCTTCGCCAAGCGCGCCGAGCGCATCGCCCGCTATGTCGGGCTCCAGCCCGGCGAAGGCACAGGCGCGCGCTTGCGCCGTATCGCCGAGCATCTGGTGCGTCCGGACCCGGATGACAGCCCGGTGCCGCTGGCCGCATTCCGCAAACTGATCGGCCGCACGCGTTTCGCCGCGGTGTTCACCGCCCACCCCACCTTCGCCCTGTCGCCAGACGCCTATAGCGCCCTGGCCGCCACCGCCTGCGGCACGTCGCTGCCCGCGATCGAGGCCTCGCACCGCCCGCCCGCGCCCACGCTGGAAGACGAGTTCGGCTTCGCCACCGCCGCCATTCTGCGCGGCCGGGACGCGATCGACCGTTTCAACCGCGCCCTGCTGGAACAGGCGGCGACGATCTGGCCGCAGAGCTGGACCAGCCTGGTGCCGAAGCCGCTGATCCTGACGAGCTGGGTCGGCTACGACACCGACGGACGCACCGATATCGGCTGGTGGGACACGCTGCGCCTGCGCCTGCGCATGAAGAAGCTGCAGCTCGAACGGCTCCTGGCCCAGGTCGAGGCGGTGCGGTCGCCGCCGGACACGCTCACGACGATGCTGTCCGGTGCGATCGAGGCCGTATCGGCCCAGATCGAGGCCGCGCCGGACCGCGCCGACGCGGATCAGGTGTCGCGCTTCGCCGCCGCCCTGGTGGACCGGCGCAAGGATGCGATCCCGACCATCACCCCGCTGGACGATGCCTTCGCCGCCGCGATCGAAGCCGCAGGCAGCGAAGACAAGATGGCCCTGGCCGTGGCACGCGCCGGCCTCGCCTCGCATGGTCTCGCCGCCGCCCACACCCATGTGCGCCTGAATGCGACCCAGATCCACAACGTCGCGCGCCAGAGGCTGGGCATCGAGGACAGCCCGGAGAACCCGGCGCAGCGTCGTGCCCTCCTGGCGCAGATCAACGACGCCCTGTCCGACGTCCAGAAGGTGCCGGTGGATTTCGGCGCCTTGCTGTCGGAGCAGGCCTCCGCCGCCCGGCTGATGATGACCGTGACCCAGATGGTGAAGCACATCGACGGCTCCACGCCGGTGCGCTTCCTGATCGCGGAAACCGAGAGCGGCTATACGCTTCTGGTGGCGCTCTGGCTGGCGCGCCTGTTCGGGATCGAGGAGCAGGTCGAGATCTCGCCGCTGTTCGAGACCCAGAACGCGATGCGCGACGGCGCCCGCATCGTCGAGGAGGCGCTGCATTCGCGCCATTACCGCGACTATCTGCGCCGCACCGGCAAGCTCAGCCTCCAGTTCGGCTATTCCGACAGCGGGCGCTATGTCGGCCAGCTCGCGGCCACCTATCTGGTGGAACGCCTGCGCCTGAAGATCGCCGATCTGCTGGCCAAGCGCGGCCTCACCGATATCGAGGTGATCCTGTTCGACACCCATGGCGAGAGCATCGGGCGCGGCGCGCATCCGTTCTCCCTGGCCGACCGGCTGAACTATCTGTCGCCGCCACAATCCCGCCTCGCCTTCGAGAAGCACGGCATTGCCTGCCGGGAGGAAAGCGCGTTCCAGGGCGGCGACGGCTATATGCTGTTCGGCACGGATGCCCTGGCCGACGCGGTGATCTGCACCCTGGCCGAGCACGCCTTCGCCACGATCCGGGCCGAGAACGACCCGATCTACGACGAGCCGGATTTCTCCGCCGATTTCTTCGCCGCCATCGGGCTGGGCATGACCGAGCTGGTGGAGGATCCCGGCTATGCCGCGCTGCTTGGCGCATTTGGGCCGGCGCTGATCGACCGCACCGGCTCGCGTCCCGCCGCGCGGCAATCCGATGCGTCGGGCAGTCCGGCGCGCATCCGGCATCCGCGCGAGCTGCGCGCGATCCCCAACAACGCCATCCTCCAGCAGCTCGGATGGTGCGCCAACACGCTGCAGGGCCTGGGCTTCGCGGCTGCCCGCCATCCGGAGACCTTCGAGGAATTCATGCTGAAGAGCCCGCGCTTCCGGCGTGCGCTCGATTTCGCGTCCCATGCGCTCCGCCATTCGGACAGCGACGTGCTGCGCGCGATCGTGCTGACGCTCGATCCGGGCGTGTGGCTGGACCGGGCCGGACACGAGAACGACCCCTCGCGTCGCGACGCCCTGGTGCAGCTTTCGGGCGGGCTGGAGCGGCTCGATCTTTGGAGCATCACCCAGAGCATGTTCCGGCGCATCCAGGCCGACCATCTGGCCCTGCGCACGGCCTGGCCCGACGCGCCGCGCATGGCGCTGCCGGAGATGCTGCTGCATGCCATCCGCCTGACCGTGATCGAGCGCATCTGGCTGCTCTCGACGCGCATCCCGTATTTCTCGCCACGCTACGGGTTCACCCGGGAGACCCTGGACGAGCAGGTGCTGCGTCTGGAGATTCCGGCAGTGCTGAAGCAGATGGCGGAGATCTTCCCCGACGCCGCGAACCGCACGGCGACGCACGATTTCCGCGAGCCGTCCGGGCCGCGGTTCGAGAACGCCTACACGCGCGAGAACGCCGAGATCTTCGAGCCGATGCGCCAGTTGTTCGAGCTGCTGCGCGAGATCAGCGTGGTGGTGATGCACGAGGTCGGGGCGTTTGGCTGAGCACCCTGCCCCTGCTCGCCAAAACTCCTCGGACAGGGCCGGCTCGAAACGCCGGCCCTGGCGTTTGACCGAGCCGGAGCCGGAGCGGTTCACACCGCTGCGCTTCCAGGACGGCATACGCCGCATCGTGGCGCCCAATCCGGGCTCCATGACCTATCACGGCACCAATACCTGGCTGATCGACTGGGAGGGCGGCACGGTCGTGCTCGATCCAGGCAGCGAGGATCAGACGCATCTGGATGCGATCGTGCGGGAGGCCGGCCCCAGGCTGTCGCATATCCTGGTGTCGCACTGGCACAGCGACCATCTGTCGGGTGCCGTGACGCTCCATCGACGCACCGGCGCACCGATCGCCTCGTTCCATCGCTTCGGCGGTGATCCGTCGCATGATCCCGACTTCGCGCCGACCATCCCGCTGCACGACGGCGACCGGATCGCCGGGCTGGAGGCGCTCCACACGCCCGGTCATGCCAGCGACCATCTGTGTTTCGCGGCGCCGGGCGGTCTCCTGTTCAGCGGCGACCATGTGATGGGCTGGTCCACCTCGGTGGTGCCCCCGCATCCCTACGGCGATCTGGGCGAATTCGTGCGCCAGCTCGAGCGGGTGCGTGACCGGGACGACCGCGTGATCCTGTCTGCGCACGGGCCGGCGATCACCGAACCACGCGCCCTGGTGCAGAGCCTGCTTGATCACCGCCACGCACGGGAAGCGTCGATCGCCGTTCTGCTGACGCGCGAGCCGCAGAGCTTCGACGCCGTGTTCGAGCGCGCCTATCCGAACGTGAAGACGGAGCTCAGGCTACCCGCACGAGCGAACCTGTTGGCGCACCTGCAGAAGCTGGAGAAAGATGGGCGGGCAAGGCAGCAAGGCGAGACCTGGTTTCTCGTCGCCGGCGTAGAGAAAGACCCTCCATCGAACGTTGGCTAGCGCGACATCCCAAGGAAACTGCGGCCTTCCGCTCACTGTGCCCACCGATTGTTTGCAAGATTTAACGCGCAGACGTGTGAGAGGCGGTTTTCTCTGATGAATGCCAAAACACGTTGCGTGTAATCAGCGTCACGGTAGCCAACCAAATTCCAGCCCCTTGGCGTGAAACTATCCATGCCGTTGAGTGTAGGGAGGTGGATCATCTCTGCAAGAAACATTGCATCGACGTTATTGCCGTAGGATCTGTCGACACCCGGTGAGACCAAGACCTCGTTCTTTCGAGACCCGACTGCATAGAAGCTCTGACACTCGGATGGCGGCGCAGGAATGCCAGCGAGCCATTTATCTTGCCCAGAAACGCTTAGGCCGACCGGATAACTCGTATTATACTGCTCGGCGACTAGGACAGAGAGCAACGCGACACAGGAAAGGCGCATCTTCGCTGACGGCGTCTTTCGTAGGAGCTCCGTCACGCACAACATGATCACTAACGTAATTGGAAAGCTCAGGAATAGTTCGTAACGTGATATCACGCGGACTGCCTTCGCCGCGGGAAACCAATCATAGAACAATCCCCAGACCGTGTGACCGTCGATCTGGATAGTGCAGAGCCAAGAAACGAGCACGGCAGTCGCCACCAAGCAGACAGAATTCTTGCAGCCGTGACGAGTAGAAGATCGGATCGATAACGCAACGAAGGCACAGAATGTCAGGATACAAACTCCCATAACCTGCTCGCCATTTGGCAATAGTTGAGGCCAGCGATGCGCCAGCCTACCCAACGTCAAAAGATAGGTTGGACTCCCGGCTCCGGTGTCGAGGATGCCCAGGAAAGACGGTAGAAAGGTTCGCACCTCATCGAAACTATGACCACCTGTTTGCTGGGACGTGTAGTGATAGACACGCCAGAATGGAAGCAGACAGACAGCCTGTGCCCCGATGTAGAACATAAGATGTCGCCAACCCACGCGAATGAAACCCGCGACGGACACCAATGACTGTCGTCCATAGATAACAAGCGAGGTAAGCATCAAAAAGAAGGAAAAGTAGGCGGAGAACCACAGCGTATAAAACGCCGTCATCGCCCAGACACCGATCAGCAACGCCAACACCGCGCCGCAACCGTAAGGCCGCCAACCGGGCGCGCCTGCTGCACGAACGAATAGAAAGACAGCGAGAAAGACGATTGGCTCATAAGATACCGAAAAGAGCTGTTGATGATATGCGTTGGCGTAGGATGTGCTCCAGAGCGTAAAAATTGCTGCGCACGCACTAGTCACGTTCGTGCCGGTCTGGAATACAATTTTTCCAGCAGCATAGAAGAATAGAAAGCCGAGACTCTTGGTCAACACATCCGTTAGGTCGGAAGCCAGGAAAGGCCCAATGCCTAATTGTCGGAATACCGCATGGATTAGACCGAAAGCGAGGTAACTATCGTTGTAGCCGATGGTATCGTAGCTGGGATAGAAGTAGAAAGTTCGGTTCCACCAAGACCAACCGCTGACGACATTGTTCCAGTGTTCAAGGTGTGTGACCTCAATGAGACCATCAGTACGGTCGCCAAAAACACGGCCCGTGCTCAGCTGTCTTCGGAAAAAGACGCCGAGGGACACGAGCAGATAGCAGACCGGCACGAGCCATGAAAACGACATCCGATGCGATATACTGTGGATCGGAGCTACCAAATCAGTTTTCATGATCTTCTCTGTCGAAGGTAGGCCGAACCGGCAGCTGCCGATAGGAGATGCGCGGGAAATTAGTTGCACGAACGCCTAGAAGCCATACATCGCTGAAACAAGTTTCTCCAGCGTGACGAATCGCTTGCTCGCCATCAGCCTCATTTTTGTCCCCGTTACCATGATCACGGCCCGTCGGATTCAATGTCCTGGATTTGAATTTGCTCAAGGCGAAGGTATTTCGGCTGGACGGAGCGCTATTGCTCCTAATCTTACCGCGCTGCCGCGGCGCGGCGGCACGCCGAGCGTCGCTGATCGCTGAGCGACAATCCCACCTCAATCCCAGGGGGATCGGCACGAACAGAGACTTCCAGAGCGATACTACCCATGAATCACAATGTTCGACCGGTGCAAACGCTGGAGGCAGCGCCGCTTCTGGTGTGAGATCTTTGCGGTGATAGTCGCGTGCGCCGATCACCCGCGCATGGCCGTGGTGGTCAGCACCTTGGACAGACTCCCCCTCGGTAGCAGATCGAACAGTGGGAACACCCCTGAGTGATCGGCTGGGGCGTGGTGGACGGACAACCAAAGTCCACGTGAGCGCCAAACGAGAGGCGCCGCATCACCGCTGTTCTTCTGACGCCAGCACTAATCGTCGAGAACGGCTCACGCGTACGCTTCTAGAGCATGTCCGCCGCAGTTTGAATCGGAAGGCTTGCGCGGCTCGGGGGTGATCTGATTCAAGCTGCTTGCTGGGCTGAGGAGGCCAGCCGCTATGAGCCGGGCCTATTCCCATGACCTGCGTGAGCGTGCTGTGTCCTTGGTTGCCTCTGGGCG
>JAMSKV010000029.1 GCA_024515975.1 Endosaccharibacter trunci | reverse complement strand
TGGCGTAAGGGGCATAGAGAGGCCTACGTGGCTGATATGCGTGGTCCTTATAGTTCACCGCTTGCCTGCAGCAGTTCCCAGAAGCCGATTGATGAATCTCACAACCGGCGTGGGCCCCTTGGCATCCGTTGCAGCCCGGCCTCGAAAAACGATTCCAATGAGCCGGTATGCCGAAAGCAGCGACAGCAAGCCGAAACCTAATCCGGCGAGCAGTAGGATGCCAATGTACTTCCCACCTGCGTGACTTCCATCGGCGCTCTCCCACTCGAAGGAGGTGACCAGAAGGCACGCGACACTCATCGCCGCGATCACAACTACCGACTGCCATTCGAAAGCACTTACCGCTCGAAACCCGCGATCCGGTGTCCGATCCGCTGCGTTGTCGTCCATCGAACCCACTCCGCTATTCAGCTACCGTAACAGGTTTGATGCAGCCTCCTATAGGGTCGCCTCACCCGCACCATTGCCTGACATCCGATCCGCCCGAGCTTCAGGGCTCCAAACGCTGACCCTCAGCGCTCTCCTCGCCCTCTTCAACAACTCATCCAAGTTTTCTCCCAGCCCCGCCGTACCCAGCTCAGCGCGTCGCCCGCCAAACACCATCCGGCGCCGTAAAGGGTCCTGAACCTAGCAGGCTGCAAGTTGGTTGCGGGAGCCCGCACTGATCTCGACCTGCTGTTTCGCGCGGCGGCGTAGAGATTCACGTTGCCCTCCGAAGGCTGATGTCACGTTACCGAGAGAAAACAGCGGACAAGGCGTCATGAAAACAGCGGCTCGTGTTTTGGCTTTCTGGCTTCTTCCCACACCCAAGATTTCGCGCAAGCACTGCGCAGGCAGTAAGCACCCATAGCCCAACTGGATAGAGCGTCGCCCGCCGAGGGCGAAGGCCTCAGGTTCGAATATTGATGGATGCGCCAGCTTTCACGCAAATGCGGTAGCTTAGAAGAGGTCAACGGGCCGTCATCGGCGTTGCATAGGGCTCGCTCAGAAAGCCGTTCCTCAACCGGATGGCCGTGCCCTGCCAATCGCACCGCCTTCGCCTTCCACCATCTCGTCTGGTTTTAGGCTGACGCGAACCAAGTAGGTGTTGTTCGAAGCGCGCGGCACGAGCTCACGCGGCCTCTTCGGCGACTACCAGCCCGGCATCCGATACTTAACTTCGACACGGAGCGATCGGCGGCTCGGTCAGAAGTCCATCTGCTTACTTCCTGCAACCGAAGAGGGAGAACCGGACTCGAGCGGTTCTCCCATCGGCTCTATCCCTGGACGAAGGCGAGAAGGTCCTGATTGAGGACGTCGGCATTGATCGTGAGCATGCCGTGCGAGAAGCCCGGATATGTCTTGAGCGAGCCGTTCTGCAGAAGCTTGACGCTGAGCCGGGCAGCATTGTCGATCGGCACGATCTGATCGTCCTCGCCGTGGAGGACCAACGTCGGCACGGAGATCGCCTTCAGGTCTTCGGTCTGATCGGTTTCCGAGAACGCCTTGATGCCCTCGTAGTGCGCCTTGGCGCTGCCCATCATACCCTGACGCCACCAGTTCCTGATAACGCCTTCCTGGACGGCCACCCCATCCCGATTGAACCCGTAAAAAGGGCCTGTCGGCAGGTCGAGGAAGAACTGCGCGCGGCTGGCGGCAAGCGCCTGGCGCAAGCCGTCGAACGCGCCGATCGGCAAGCCGCCGGGATAGGCCTCGGTCTTGAGCATGATCGGGGGCACGGCGCTGACCAGCACTGCCTTCGCGACCCGCCCGGCCGGCTCGCCATGTTTCGCGACATAGCGCGCCACCTCTCCGCCGCCGGTCGAGTGGCCGATATGAACAGCGTTCCACAGATCGAGCGCTTCGGCGACGGCGAAAGCATCAGCGGCATAGTGGTCCATGTCGTGACCGTCGGGAACTTGGGCGGACCGACCATGGCCACGGCGATCGTGGGCCACCACGCGGTAGCCATTTTGAACGAAAAACAGCATTTGGGTGTCCCAATCATCCGACGACAGCGGCCATCCGTGGTGGAACACGATCGGCTGCGCGTCTTTCGGGCCCCAGTCCTTGTAGAAGATTTCGACGCCGTCGGTTGTCGTTACAAATGGCATAGTAGTAGGTCCTTCCTCTGGTCTGACGTTGAGCGTGTCGTGTAGAACGACTACGTGGGTATTCTGCCGGGTGGAGATGCTGCCATGCCGCATCGAGTCGAGGTGGAACCATTCGACTAACTGGCAAATAAGTTGTCTGTTGATACCTCCCAGGCGGTTCGCCGTCCAACGATGATTGTTGCAGCGAAGGCGGCTGAACCAAAGACCATCGTGACGACGGATGCTTCCGGTCCGAAACTGCCGCCCGTTAGCCATGCCGAAGCGGAAGGCAAGAAGGTCGTACGAAGCAAGCTGCCTTCACCGCCCATACCGGAAACTGGCGCGCCGAACAGAGCGCCAAGGGTGAAGTTTCAGCCAGCATGAGCTCCCACGCTTATCCAAATCCTGCCGGTGGCTATAGCGAGGCCCGAGAACAGCAGACCGGCCTTGATCGCGATCGCGCCTGCCAGCATGACTTTTGCCCCTGGGTTATGAAGATGCGCAGCACCGAAGAGAAGTGCTGATACTGCCATGCCAGCGGGTACGCCAAATGCACAGACCAGGAGTCGAAAGACAATCAGACGCCCTAGGTTGATCGGCTGCAAGGCCGTGGCGACGATCGCCGCCGGATCCTGCTGCACGAGGCCGCTGGCGATCGCGTGCACGAACACGCCGCTCAAACGCTGGCGCACCCGATAGGCGGCGTGATCTCATCGATCGAGATGCCCCCGATCTGAGTAAACACGTCGCGCTCAGGGCTGCGGATCACGTCATCGGCGTGCCGGGCGGTCCAATGCGGCTTGGCCTTGGAATGCCAAGCTCTTGCAACCGCCTCGAAAGACCGCGTGACCGAGCCGGCCCTCGATGCCCGCTGCAGCTTCTTTTCGACAGAAGGATCTCGGCCTTCACCGAGAACGCCCTTCGCCTTATCGCGCGCATCTCGGGCTTCGAGCAGAGTGACAGCCGGGGGCCCTATCGTCAGCAGCTTTTCCTTGCCGGCGAACTCGCAGCGCCAACGCCAGTGGCGGCCGCCGGCGGGGCGTGACGTGCAGGAACAATCCTTGCCCGTCAGGCAGGCGATAGGCCTTCTCTGCCGGCCTCACCGCCCTGATCTTGGTATCTGTCAGCATGACCCGCCCCGCGATACCCGGTCGCGGGATACTATACCCGGTTTTCCCCGGAAGAACTTGGGCTTGTGTGACCCTACTTGGGACTAAGCGGGCATTGATATGACACTAAATCACTGACTTCCAACGATTTTTTGGAATTCGCGGGACCTACTGGGATGTCGGTCTGGCGGACAGAGTGTCCGCCTTGTCCCGTTCCCTTTCAACGGCTTACAGGTTAGACTTTCCGTTATCCCCCTAACCGTACCCTAATCCTCGATTTGTCAGCGACAGCCTGCGCGGAACGGCTTATCGCCTACCTCACACACCTTCGCCCCCTTTTCGTGGATCGTCACAGTCTGCGCGGTGCCCGCGAATCGGCACACGAGATAAGGGTCAATGCGGTCGATATCCCAGCGGTCCACAACGCCAGCCGGCGCGGGGATCAGGTCCGTCATATGGCTCGGTGGTCCGTCAAAGAGCGAGGCGTTCACGAGCCTGTGCTTACCGTCTTTGGTAAAGATGTCTGGCGGGCAAGCTGCCGGGCCGGCAGCAGCGCAGGACATTGCGATGAGCACCACGGAGGGTGCAGCCAGCCTATTCCACCACATTGAAGGCATCTCCATCATCGACCTTAGATCCGTGCCCTCTGAACTGAATCGTTCGCTCGTGGACTGGTTGAATGGCGCGACCGTGCCACTGGTCTAGCACCTGTATCCCGTCCGTAGTCTGCCCCAGATAGATTGCA
>JAMSKV010000028.1 GCA_024515975.1 Endosaccharibacter trunci | reverse complement strand
GAGACTCTGAGCACCTTTTGACGCACGGCTGTCAAGGCGTGGGATGCGACCAGCGAAGGCGACTGGCAGGCTGTGGTCTTGTTTTCCACCGGCCTTGAAAGGGATAGACCCATATGCGACCGGCTGCTGCGCTGACGGGCAACCTTCTGGGCCTAGTCCTACCGATCGCGACCGGGATCCGTCTTGGCGTAGTTCTGGCGATGCTCGCCACTACGCTTATGATGCATGGCACGCTTCCAAGCCCGGTCCGGCTCCTGATTGCTGCGGCTTGTCTGGCGTTCGTGTTGTTTAGGATCCGGCTGCTCCGCGCCTCCGAACGCTAAACCATAGAAACAGGGCGCGTTTACAGCGTGTGTATTCTGTCCCGCCTCCAATAGCAGCGCCCTACGGACTTCCCTGGTCGAGTGCGGCACGCTGCTGGTGCTCTCGAACGACCTCACCCGCAGGCCGCGGCTCCCCGTTCGAACACGTGATCTAAAGGTGCAGGAACATAATCGAGCGCTGCTTCTTGTGCCTCAAGGCCTGTCGCCGCATCGCAACGCGTCATGACAACTCGCCACCGCCTACGACGCACTCATCTTCCTTGTCGCTGCCGTCATCTGGCCATTGTGAGCCTGGGAGCTATAAAGGCAGAGCCGAAAGGTTGCTGAGTCGCCCCAACATTCGGCGATACACTATCCAACTCGTAAGCCCACCAATCGCCCCGCTTAGTAGCGAAGCTTTCGGCCATTTGAGAGTAAGCCGCACAACGTCATACCAAACATACGGTATGCCGTGGAACCCACTCTCGGCAGACGCCAAAACAAGACCCGACAACGGTAAGGCGCAGAGCGCACAGCATATCAAGCTTACTAGAGCACCATGCGCGAACTTCCTGCTGATTGCCAAAATCAACATGAAGACCGGCAGCCCCACAAAAACGCCCACAGGTAACTCACGTATTCCCTCGTAGCATGCAATCGCTAGCGACAGGGCTACTCCCTGGGCGCTAATCGATCTCAAAGCGACCAGAGATACCGCTACGCTTATCCAAAAGGATAAATAGAAAGCCAGAAATCCGCCGATTGACGCTGTCGCCAACTTCCATCCATTCCTAAGAGTCACGGACTAAAATCCTGTTATTCTATTGTCGTTAACAAGTTCGTAGCCGATGCCCGTATTGATAACGTTCCTTTCGGGTAGATTGGTATAGATAGGGTCCATGGCCGTTCCTTGGGGGTAGGAACTGAAAAGGTAGGCATAGGAATTCTCTATATTGAGGATTTCATTTTGGCTGATACCTAGCGCGGAAGCATATAGCCCTATGGCAATGGTCGCATAATCAACATACATTGAGTTGAACGTTCCGCCGACTCTTTGGGCGTCCCAAACGCCGCCTTGCTTAAACGCCGAAACTTTACCCATCAGATAAGCAAGCTGCGCGGCTCCTCCTCCATCTGTTGTTCCCAATGCTTTGTACTCGATACTATCTGCTAATCCTTGCTTCACAAACATTTTGGGATCCAAACTTGCTGGCCATACAACGGTATTTCCTTGAGATTGCACCGTATTTCCATTGTCATCAAAGAGTACGATCGGTGTATTCTGGCCGTACTTTGTCTGAGTTTGTTGTATCTGCTCGTTTCTGACTTGGAGGAGAGTCTCACCATTGGCAATCTTGTCCTCAAGACCATTGATTGACCCAGACCCTGTGTCGTTGTTAGCGTAAAACTGCAGAGCGAATATCTTTTGATTATTTTCTGCGTTGTGAGCTTCACTCACTCGCAAACTTTGCAAGGTTGTTCCTCCAGCAAGCTGCTGCATTGCCCAGGTATAATCCCCCTCGTTCATGAGGCGACCATGCTCGTTTTGATAAAGAGCGCTGAGGTTATTTTTTGCCTCCTGGCTTGAAGCAAGATCTTGCTGCAGCTGGCTGATGTTGTAGCCAGAGCCAATCCTATCCTCTATAGAAGAGACTTCTACTTGAGTGGCATTACGACCAAGCACGTTGTTGAAGACAGATTCTACTACTCCGCTTTCACCTGAAAAATGCGCCAACGCTGTTCTAACGTTTGCTAATGTCTGCCCGTTGGCCAATGAGTTTTGCTGTGAGGTAATCCAGGAGTTATCACTATCAGTAGCAGTGCGACCCTGAACGTCCGATATCATAGATTTTAGATCTGACGCTGCTTCTGGGCTGTAGGCTAGTGCTGCAACGACGTCAGGTAACGCCCACCCTCGCCCAAGAGCGTCTTCATACGTTTGGAGACCTGACGAATCAGCGGCTCGGCCCAATATTGCCTGATAAAGGCTTTGAAGCGCACCGGCAGCTGGCGCGCTGTGTGCTATTGCACTACGCGCCAGAGCGTAGCTTTCACCCCCTTGCGTGAGAAGTGATACATGCGAGCTAATGTCGGCGGCACTCAAGGTCCCTCCGGTCACATCTTCATTTAATTCGTCTACAACATCTTTTACCTTCGGATGCACGTAACCAGCTACCGTCATTGTGTTTCCACTAAATGTATCTCTCTCGATCACTTGGTTTTGTGCATTCAGAAACGTTATTTGCGTACCAGACGTGATGTAGCCGATAGAAGCCGTTCCTTGGACGGTAATCTGTTCAGGCGGTTGAAATAACGGCTCGTTGGGACTTCCTATCTGTGGCGCTAATCCACCGGCCTTTACAAGTGTTGGAACAAGTTGCGCGTCCGTTTTTTGCGACCAATAGTCAGTTTCTGATGGTTCTACACTCTCTCGACGGGAATCCACAACATAGGACGAAGAGTGCATGAGACCTGATGGGCTGGGCAGGTAAGCAAAGGCGGCCCCGTGATCTGCAGGGAAACTGCTGCCCGATAAGCTGGCGCCACTATGATCAGTTGCCGGATAAATCAGCGGATTGGTCATGGAACATTATCCTAAAAAGATAAGGCTTTACCTAATTTCGATTGGAAATCCCGAGCGAGTTGGGGCTGAACTGCGAGAATTACTCAAAATTGGGGATCAGCCTTCAAATCTGACGCATCATTAACGATATGATACGTTCTGTCAACTTGGTAAGAGTTGAGGAGCTTGCCTGCGATGGATTTCGTTCCACTTCCATCGTGCAAGGACAAGGCCTGACGGTGCCTGTCGTGGTCGATTCAACACTGCTATTTTGGCGGCGATGTTGGACGATCAGACTGGCACCACGGATGCGCTCTGATCCGCGAAGCGGATCAGAGCGCCGGTCGGGTTGCATCTTCCTGCCGAACGGCGCTGCGGCTGCCGTCCTGCCGGTAACAACCGGCCTTTCTTCGACGGCATGATGTGGATGGCCAGGACCGGAACGCAGTGGCGCCGTTTGCCCGCCGAGTATGGCAAGTGGAACAGCGTGTTCCGCCGCTACCGGCGCTGGGTCGAGACCGGTGTGTTCTATGCCCTGCTGGAAAGGCTGACCGGGCGCAATCGGTCAGCCGACATGATCGACAGCACGGTGGTGCGGGCCCATCACCGCGCGGCCGGAATCAAAAGGAAACTGGGCCGTCCGAGGCGCCTGGCCGGTCGCGGGATTGGTTCTCCACCAAACGGCACGCACGATGCGATGCGCGCGGACTGCTGCTCGGCATCGTGCTGACACCCGGCCAGACTCACGATGTCCAGGGCTTCGGCGTGCTATTTCGAGTGATCGCCGGCCGGGTGCGAATGCTGCCGGCCGACCATGGCGACAATGCAGACAACGTCCGTGTGGAAATCACGTTCACTGGCACCAGGGCTATCGTCCCGGCGAAACGTGGTCGCCGATCACCCGGCCTGCATAGCTAGCCGCATGACACCTGGCGTAACCGTATTGAATGCAGGTTCAACAAGCGCAGAAACAGGCGCCGAATCGTCACCCGATACCGCAGCCTGATACCAAGGCTTCGTCTCTATCGCCTCAGCGTTCCTCTAGATTAACTTTGTCCACGCACGGTAGCTTCACGGCGAGGCGGCGGATCTCCTGGATCGACTAGCAGATAAGAATCTTCGTGGTGCTGGCTTGGTCGCGAACCACACGTTGCCTGGCACAGGTTTGGATTTCAGCCGAGCCCAGTCAACCGTCCAGGCCTG
>JAMSKV010000027.1 GCA_024515975.1 Endosaccharibacter trunci | reverse complement strand
GCAACCCTGACGCGTTGGGACCGGACCGGATCATGCCCCGCCTGCCTGGACACGCCCTGCCGCCGGACATCTCCGTGACCGGCTCTCTCGCGGTCCCGGCCGATCTGGTGCTCCTGGTCGTGCCGATGCAGCATCTCAGGGCGATCCTGTCCCGCCGTCTGGGGGATGCGCCCGGCTACGCGGCGCCGCTGGTGGCGTGCTGCAAGGGGGTCGAGCGCGGGACCTTCCGGCTGCCGGGCGAGATCCTGGCCGAGCTGGCGCCCGGACGGCCGCATGCCAGCCTGTCCGGCCCTAATTTCGCGGGGGAGATCGCGGCCGGCCTGCCTGCGGCGTCGGTCCTGGCCTGCCGGCGGCTGGATACGGCGCGCGAGCTGGCCGCGAGCCTCTCGGCTGGGGCGTTTCGCGTTTATGCCGGTGCCGATCCGCTGGGCGTCGAGATCGGCGCGGCGGCCAAGAACGTGATCGCCATCGCCGCGGGGGCCGCGATCGGCGCGGGATTCGGCGAGAATGCGCGCGCCGCCCTGGTCACGCGCGGCATCGCCGAGCTGTCGCGCCTGATCGTCGCACTGGGCGGCCAGGCGGAAACGGCGAGCGGCCTGTCCGGCGTCGGCGATCTGGTCCTGACCTGCACCGGTCCGTCGTCGCGCAATTTCAGCCTTGGCGTCGCGCTGGGCCAGGGTCAGCCCCTCGCCGCCATTCTCGGGGCGCGCTCCACGGTCGCCGAAGGGGTGGAAACGGCGCCCGCTCTTTCGGCACGTGCGCGGGCAGCCGGCGTTTCGGCGCCGATCATCGACACCGTGGCGGCTCTGCTGACCGGGCGGATCGGCCTCGACGATGCCCGTCACGCCCTGCTCAATCGGCCGCTCGCAACGGAATGATGCCGCCGGGAGGCGCGTTCGCGCGTAGCGTCCATTGAAAATGGAGCGCGGGTCGATGCGAGCGGTGCTGTGTGTGGCGGTATTGGGACTGGCGGGTTGCGTGGGCCCGTCAGGGCCGGTGATCGGCGATTGGCGCGGGGCCGAGCAATCCATCGAGGGCTACCGCGAACGCGTCACCGAACTGATTATCGACGGCAGGCCGGGCGACGGCAGCGGGGTCTACCATCTGATCAGCTCCGTTCCTGCTTCCGGCATCGTCAGCGATCCGCGCGATATCCGGTGGAGCGATCGGTGGCAGAAACGCCTCCTTCATGACCCGAGCGGCGCGCCTTACACGGTGTATCACCTCGATCACGCCCCGCCATCGCACCTCGCCGACTACGTGCTGCTCTCGACCGGCGCGTTGCTGCCGGTGGTCGATCCGGCTCATCCGGACACTCGGCCGGAGTCGCTTCGGATCGCGCTGCAGCCCTTGTCGCGCACGGCGTATGGCTACGGACGTCCGTAGCGCCCCGTCGGGCTCGCACCGAACTGAGATGGTCCCCTGTCGCCGGACAGTTTCTGTCTGCTGCTAAGCTTGGTTCGGGTTGTCGTCAGGCCGCCAGTTTTCCATTCCGGCCGTCCCCTATACCTCGTCCGACGTCCGGCATGTCGGAGCATGATCCGAGCGCTTCGGCTCGAAGGTTCTTGCCCGACGCGGTGCTGATCTGGTTCACCATGCGGGCTGCGCGGAAGGCCAGCATGGATGGCACGGACGCTTTCTCAGGATCTCCGGGACCGGGTCATCGCCGCCGTTGACGGCGGCATGTCGCGCAACGCCACTGCCGTTCGGTTCGGTGTGGTGGCAGCGCGGCTGGAGGGCGGACGGCCCCATGAACGCCGAGGCGTTCCGCGCCGACGTCAAGCAGATCCTCGTGCCGACACTGCAGCCCGGCGACACCGTCGTGATGGACACCCCTGCCCGCTCACAAAGGCACCGCTGTCGAAGCCGCCATCAAGGCCGCGGGTGCCGCGCCGCGCTACCTGCCGCCCTACGGCCCGGATTTCAACCCGATCGAGAACGCCTTCGCCAGGCTCAAGGCCGTCCTGCGAAAGGCGGGGGCCCGCACCGTCGACGACCTCTGGACCGTCATCGGCAACGCCATATCCACCTTCCGTCGAGACGAACGCACAGCCTATGTCACCGCCGCAGGATACGAGCCAGATTGATCGGATCTGCTCTAGCCGAACTCGAACGTCAGCGTCCCGCCTTTTTCGGTCGCCCGGGTCCAGGCCGGGCGTGCTTCCAGACGCCGCAGCCAGTCTGCCAGATTCGGATATCTGCCCAGCCCTGCACGGTCGTTCAGCGCCTGGACCGGAAAGCTCATCATTGCGTCCGCCCCGGTGAAATCCTGCCCGGCGAACCAGGGCCGACCATCCAGTTCGTCATTCAGGAAACGCAGATGGTGTCCGATATTCGGCCCCACGAACTGCTTCCGCACCCCTGCCGCCAGCAGCTTTGCCACCGGCCGGATCGGAAACGGCGCCTGGGACGGCAGGCGCGAGAAGACCAGGGACAGAAGGCCGAGCGGCATCAGCGAGCCCTCGGCGTAATGCAGATAGTAATCGTAGCGCAGCCGCTCCTTCGTCCCGGCTTCCGGCCGAAGCGTGGTTCCGGCGCCATGACGGTCGATCAGCGTGTCGAGGATCAGCCCGGTTTCCGCCAGCACGTCGCCGTCATCTTCGACCACCGGCGATTTGCCGAGCGGGTGGATGCGCTTCAGCTCCGGTGGCGCCAGCAGGGTCTTGGGATTGCGCTGATAGAAACGGATCTCGTAAGGCCGGCCCAGTTCTTCCAGGACGAACAGCACGCGCTGCGACCGGCTCTGGTTCAGATGATGGACGATGGTCGCCATGGAAGACCTCCCTGCCCGGCCGTGCGCGACACGGGTTTGTCGGCCGGCCGGTTGTCCGGACCATCGGCCAAATGACGACAGGGCGCCAGTCGGCCAAGGCTGACAGGAGTGCCTCCGCTTCACTAAGGCGGCAGGCCGTCGCGACGGCTCCTGGTTTCAGTCCGGCAGGCGACGGACGGCGCCGAACGCCGCGCTGGTGGCCATGGAGGCGTAGGCGCGCAGCGCGGTGCTGATCTTGCGCGGCCGCTCCGCCGCCGGCTTCCAGGCCGCCTGCCCCTTCGCCTGCACGGCGGCACGGCGTTCGGCCAGGACGGCGTCCGGCACCATCAGCGCGATCCGGCGCGCGGGGATGTCGATCTCCACCCGGTCGCCTTCCTCGGCCAGCGCGATCAGCCCGCCCTCCGCCGCTTCCGGCGACACATGGCCGATCGACAGTCCAGAGGTTCCGCCGGAGAAGCGTCCGTCGGTGACCAGAGCGCAGGCTTTGCCGAGCCCCTTCGCCTTGAGATAGGAGGTCGGGTACAGCATCTCCTGCATGCCTGGCCCGCCGCGCGGCCCCTCGTAGCGGATCAGCACGACGTCGCCGGCGCCGATCGCGTTGCCCAGGATCGCCTTTACCGCATCGTCCTGGCTTTCGAAGATCCGGGCCGGTCCGGCAAAACGGAGGATGCTCTCGTCCACGCCCGCAGTCTTCACGATGCAGCCATCCTCGGCGAGGTTGCCGTAGAGCACGGCCAGGCCACCATCCTTCGAAAAGGCATGAGCGGCCTCGCGGATCACGCCCTTCTCGCGATCCAGATCGACAGCATCGAAGCGGCGCTCCTGGCTGAACGCGGTCTGGGTCGGTACGCCGCCCGGCGCGGCGCAGTAGAAATCGTGCACGGCCTGGCTCGTCGTACGGCGTACGTCCCAGCGTTCCAGGGCGGTGGCGAGGCTGTCGCTATGTACGGTCGGCGTGTCGGTATGGATCAGTCCGGCGCGGTCGAGCTCGCCCAGAATGGCGTAGATGCCGCCTGCGTGATGCACGTCTTCCATATGGACGTTGGCGACGGCGGGCGCCACCTTGCAGAGGACCGGCACGCGGCGCGACAGCCGATCGATATCGTTCATGGTGAAATCGATCTCGCCCTCCTGCGCGGCGGCGAGCAGATGCAGCACCGTGTTGGTCGATCCGCCCATGGCGATGTCGAGCGTCATCGCGTTCTCGAAGGCGCGCCGGTTGGCGACCGAACGCGGCAACACGCTGGCATCGTCCTGCTCGTACCAGCGCCGGGCCAGATCGACGATCAGATGGCCGGCTTCCAGGAACAGGCGCTTGCGGTCGGCGTGGGTGGCGAGGGTGGAACCGTTGCCGGGCAGCGCCAGGCCGAGCGCCTCGGTCAGGCAGTTCATGGAATTGGCGGTGAACATGCCCGAGCAGGAGCCGCAGGTCGGGCAGGCCGAGCGCTCGATCACGGCGACCTCTTCGTCGGACACGCGATCATCGGCCGCGGACACCATGGCGTCGACCAGATCGAGCTTCTTCTCGGTCTTGTCCGGCCAGACGACCTTGCCGGCCTCCATCGGGCCGCCGGAGACGAACACGGCGGGGATGTTGAGGCGCAGCGCCGCCATCAGCATGCCGGGGGTGATCTTGTCGCAGTTGGAGATGCAGACCAGGGCGTCGGCGCAATGGGCATTGGCCATGTATTCGACGGAATCCGCGATGATCTCGCGCGACGGCAGCGAATACAGCATCCCGTCGTGACCCATGGCGATGCCGTCATCGACCGCGATGGTGTTAAATTCCTTGGCCACGCCGCCCGCCTGTTCGATCTCGCGGGCGACCATCTGCCCCAGATCCTTCAGATGAACGTGTCCAGGCACGAACTGGGTGAAGGAGTTGACCACGGCGATGATCGGCTTGCCGAAATCGCCGTCCTTCATGCCCGTCGCACGCCACAGGCCGCGCGCGCCGGCCATGTTGCGGCCATGGGTGGTGGTGCGGGAACGATAGGCTGGCACGTGCGGCTCTCCAGGCGGTGGACCGGAACTGATCCAGATGGTGCGCTCGGGCGATCCGGAAAAGGAGGGTTGGCCTAGCAGGCCGGGCCCGATGAGGAAAGCACGTTTCGTGAAACCCTGGTTCGACGCAAGGATGTGTCGCGCGGCATGCTGGCGGTGACGGGCGGCCGCCTGGCAGACCGGCCCCGTCAGACGCAGATCCACGCCGATTTGCCGCCGGGGGACGTCACTGCCCTCGGGCGATGCCGAGCGGGTCGGAGATCGGAGACAGTCTGCCGTCCCCTGTCTCGATGGCGTGCAGACTGAGGATGGTACCCTTTCTGGGG
>JAMSKV010000026.1:2500-5532 GCA_024515975.1 Endosaccharibacter trunci | reverse complement strand
TTGGTTGCGGGGACAGGATTTGAACCTGTGACCTTCAGGTTATGAGCCTGACGAGCTACCGGGCTGCTCCACCCCGCGTGGGTGTTGTGTGTGTGGGTGCTTTGGAAGACCTGGCGGCGACCGACTTTCCCGCGTCTTGAGACGCAGTATCATAGGCGCTGGGGGTTTTCACGGCCGAGTTCGGGATGGGATCGGGTGGATCATTCCCCGCCATGGCCACCAGGTCGTCCAAGGCACCGAGTGGTGGATTGGGCGTGTGGGGTTGGTGCGTGGTGTTGAGGTTTGGTTTGGAGAGTTGTGGTTGATTTCTATGCATGTGTTTGGCGTTTTCATCCTGGTGGATGATGGCCGATGTGATTGAGCCTATTGGGCGATTAGGACCAGTTAGCTGAGTGCATTGCTGCACGTATACACCTGGCCTATTGACGTGATGGTCTATCACGGCCCTCGGGGAGACCTGGTTTTGAGGTAAGTTTCTCGCTTAGATGCTTTCAGCGATTATCTTGTCCGCACGTAGCTACCCGGCTATGCCGCTGGCGCGACAACCGGTGCACCAGAGGTGCGTCCATCCCGGTCCTCTCGTACTAGGGACAGCTCCTCTCAAGTCTCCAACACCCACGGCAGATAGGGACCGAACTGTCTCACGACGTTCTAAACCCAGCTCACGTACCACTTTAATCGGCGAACAGCCGAACCCTTGGGACCTGCTCCAGCCCCAGGATGTGATGAGCCGACATCGAGGTGCCAAACCTCCCCGTCGATGTGGACTCTTGGGGGAGATCAGCCTGTTATCCCTAGAGTACCTTTTATCCGTTGAGCGATGGCCCTTCCACGCGGGACCACCGGATCACTATGGCCGACTTTCGTCTCTGCTCGAGCTGTCGCTCTCGCAGTCAGGCGGGCTTATGCCATTGCACTCAGCAGCCGATGTCCGACCGGCCTGAGCCCACCATCGCGCGCCTCCGTTACACTTTGGGAGGCGACCGCCCCAGTCAAACTGCCCACCATGCAGGGTCCCGGACCGGGCTAGACCGGTCGCGGTTAGACATCAGAAAAATTCAGGGTGGTATTTCAAGGATGGCTCCACCTGAGCTGGCGCCCCGGCTTCAAAGCCTCCCACCTATCCTACACAGCATTTTCCTGATGCCACTGCAAAGCTGCAGTAAAGGTTCATAGGGTCTTTCCGTCTGACCGCGGGTACCCCGCATCTTCACGGGGAATTCAATTTCGCTGAGCCGATGCTGGAGACAGCGGGGAAGTCGTTACGCCATTCGTGCAGGTCGGAACTTACCCGACAAGGAATTTCGCTACCTTAGGACCGTTATAGTTACGGCCGCCGTTTACCGGGGCTTCAATTCAGTGCTTGCACACCTCCTCTTAACCTTCCGGCACCGGGCAGGCGTCAGACCCTATACGTCGTCTCTCGACTTCGCAGAGCCCTGTGTTTTTACTAAACAGTCGCTACCCCCTGGTCTGTGCCACCCACACATGGTTGCCCACATATGGGTCTCGCTTATCCCGAAGTTACGCGAGCAATTTGCCTAGTTCCTTCAGCATCGTTCTCTCAAGCGCCTTGGTATGCTCTACCAGTCCACCTGTGTCGGTTTCGGGTACGGTCTATACGCCAGAGCTATTTCCTGGAATGCTCGCAAAGCCTGCCCAATCCGATAAGGACAGACAACAGCTCGCATTCGTCACTTCTGGCAGGCTGGGGAATATTCGCCCCATTCCCATCGACTACGGCTTTCGCCCTCGCCTTAGGAGCCGGCTCACCCTGCGCGGATTAACCTTGCGCAGGAACCCTTGGACTTACGGCGACAGTGTTTCTCACACTGTTTGTCGCTACTCATGTCAGCATTCGCACTTCCGATACCTCCAGGAGACATCACCATCTCCCTTCACAGGCCTACGGAACGCTCCGCTACCGCGTGCACATCAAAGTGCACACCCACAGCTTCGGCACGTGGCTTGAGCCCCGTTACATTTTCGGCGCAGGGTTTCTATTAGACCAGTGAGCTATTACGCTTTCTTTAAAGGATGGCTGCTTCTAAGCCAACCTCCTGGTTGTTTTGGAATCCCCACATCCTTTCCCACTTAGCCACGATTTGGGGGCCTTAGCTGGTGGTCTGGGCTGTTTCCCTCTCGACGATGGACCTTAGCACCCACCGTCTGTCTGCCAGGCTATACTTCCGGGTATTCGGAGTTTGGTTAGGTTTGGTAAGGCTTTGGGCCCCCCTAGCCCATCCAGTGCTCTACCCCCCGGGGTAAACACCTGACGATCTACCTCAATAGATTTCGCGGAGAACCAGCTATCTCCGAGTTTGATTGGCCTTTCACCCCTAGCCACAGCTCATCCCCGACTTTTTCAACAGGCGTGGGTTCGGCCCTCCAGTGCGTGTTACCGCACCTTCAGCCTGGCCATGGCTAGATCACTCGGTTTCGGGTCTTCTGCCAGCAACTCGTCGCCCTATTCAGACTCGCTTTCGCTGCGCCTACACCTAACGGCTTAAGCTCGCTGCAAACAGAAACTCGCTGACCCATTATACAAAAGGTACGCCGTCACCCCATAAGAGGCTCCGACTGCTTGTAGGCATCCGGTTTCAGGTCTCTTTCACTCCCCTCGTCGGGGTGCTTTTCACCTTTCCCTCACGGTACTTGTTCGCTATCGGTCACCAGGGAGTATTTAGGCTTGGAGGGTGGTCCCCCCACGTTCAGACAGGGTTTCACGTGCCCCGCCCTACTCAAGGATCCAATCAAGCATTACGCATACGGGGCTATCACCCACTCTCGCCGGACTTTCCATTCCGTTCTGCTTGTCTCAACCGAACCACTGGCCTGCTCCGCGTTCGCTCGCCACTACTAGCGGAATCTCTGTTGATGTCTTTTCCTCCAGGTACTGAGATGTTTCAGTTCCCCGGGTTCGCCTCATCATCCTATGTATTCAGATGATGATACCCATCGCTGGGTGGGTTGCCCCATTCGGATATCCACGGATCAAAGCCTGCTCGCGGCTCCCCATGGCTTTTCGCAGC
>JAMSKV010000025.1 GCA_024515975.1 Endosaccharibacter trunci | reverse complement strand
CTCGCCTTCGGCGACACCTCGGGCGGCTTCCGCCGGCTGATCCAGATCGTCTTCGGTCTCTCGATCGCCTTTGCGGCGTCGAGCTTCTTCCTCTCGTTCTTCTCCTTCAGCGGCGGGGCGCTGGTCTGATGGCCGCGATTGTCGACCCGGACGTGCCCGGCTTCTTCGCGCCGGTTCATCGCGCACTCACCGATCCGATCCTGATGGGCGGGGCGCCGCGGACCGTCGCGATCGCCAACGGCACGCTCGCAGCGGCGATCGCGCTCGGCCTGCGGCTCTGGATACCCGGCGCGCTCATCTGGGCCGTCGGGCACGCCGCCGCCGTGTGGGCAGCAAAGCGCGACCCGCAGTTCGTCGACGTCGTGCGCCGCCACCTCCGCTATCCAGCACATTTGGGGGTCTGAGGCGGCCATGCTCAACCTCGCCGAATATCGCCATCGCCCCGCCGGCCTCGCCGACTTCCTGCCCTGGGCCGCGCTCGTTGAAGAGGGCGTGGTCCTCAACAAGGACGGGTCGTTTCAACGCACGGCCCGTTTCCGTGGGCCGGACCTCGACAGCGCGACGCCGGCAGAACTCGTTGGCGTCACGGCCCGTCTGAACAACGCGCTACGCCGGCTCGGCTCCGGCTGGGCGATCTTTGTGGAGGCGCAGCGGATCGCCGCCCAGACCTATCCGCACTCGATTTTTCCCGATCCGGCATCGGCCCTGGTCGATCTCGAACGGCAGAATGCCTTCGAGGAAGCCGGCGCGCACTTCGAGAGCCGCTATTTTCTCACTTTCGTCTGGCTGCCGCCGGCCGAGGACGCGTCACGCATCGAGGGTTTTCTCTACGAAGGCCGTTCGCAGAGCGGCGTCGATCCGTGGGAGCTGCTGCGCGGCTTCGTCGATCGCACCAACCGCGTCCTGCAACTGATCGAGGGCTTCATGCCCGAGGTCGTCTGGCTCGATGACGGCGACACGCTCACCTATCTGCACTCGACCATCTCGACCCGCCGACAGCGCGTCCGTGTCCCCGAGACGCCGATGCACCTCGATGCGCTGCTCGCGGACGAACCGCTCGCCGGCGGCCTCGAGCCGCGTCTCGGATCGCATCACCTGCGCATCCTCACCGTGGTCGGATTCCCCACCGCGACCCACCCCGGCATCCTCGACGAACTGAACCGTCTGGCTTTCCCGTACCGCTGGTCCACCCGCGCGATCCTCCTCGACAAGACCGAGGCGGTGAAGCTGCTGACCAAGATCCGGCGGCAGTGGTTCGCCAAGCGCAAGTCGATCGCCGCCATCGTCAAGGAGGTGATGACCAACGAGGCCTCGACACTGGTCGACTCCGACGCGGCCAACAAGGCGGCCGACGCGGACCTGGCGCTGCAGGAGCTGGGCTCCGACGATGTCGGCCAGGCCTATGTCACGGCCACCATCACCGTCTGGGACGAGGATGCCGGCGTCGCGGCCGAGAAGCTCCGCCTGATCGAGAAGGTGATCCAGGGCCGCGACTTCACCTGCATGCCGGAAGGGGTGAACGCGCTGGAGGCGTGGCTCGGGTCCATCCCCGGCCACGCCTACGCCAACGTCCGCCAGCCTCCGGTCTCGACCCTGAACCTGGCGCACATGATCCCGCTCTCGGCGGTCTGGGCGGGGCCGGCGCGCGACGAGCATTTCCAGGCCCCGCCGCTGCTGTTCGGCAAGACGGAAGGCTCGACGCCGTTTCGGCTGAGCCTGCATGTCGGCGATGTCGGCCACACGCTGATCGTCGGGCCGACCGGCGCCGGCAAGTCCGTGTTGCTGGCGCTGATGGCGATGCAGTTCCGCCGCTATCGCAACAACCAGATCTTCGCCTTCGACTTCGGCGGCTCGATTCGCACGGCCGCGCTCGCCATGGGCGGCGAGTGGCACGATCTCGGCGGCAGTCTGTCCGCTGGCTCCGAGCATTCCGTCTCCCTTCAGCCGCTCGCTCGGATCGATGATCAGGCCGAGCGCGCCTGGGCGGCGGAATGGGTAACGGCCATCCTCGCCAAGGAAGGCGTCACTATCGATCCGACCGCCAAGGAGCATGTCTGGTCGGCGCTGACGTCGCTGGCATCCTCCCCAGTAGGCGAGCGCACCATCACCGGCCTTGCGGTGCTGCTGCAATCGACGGCGCTGAAGCAGGCGCTCCAGCCCTATTGCGTCGGCGGTCCCTCTGGTCGGCTCCTCGACGCCGAGGCCGAGCAGCTCGGCTCCGCCTCGGTCCAGGCCTTCGAGACCGAGGGCCTGATCGGCGCCGGCGCGGCGCCTGCCGTGCTGACCTATCTGTTCCACCGCATCGAGGGCCGGCTCGACGGCCGGCCGACGCTGCTGATCATCGACGAGGGCTGGCTCGTCCTCGACGATCCCGCCTTCGCCCAGCAACTCCGGGAGTGGCTGAAGACGCTGCGCAAGAAGAACGCCTCTGTCGTCTTCGCCACGCAGTCGCTCTCCGACATCGACGCCAGCAATATCGCGCCCGCCATCGTCGAGAGCTGCCCGACGCGCATCTTCCTCCCGAACGAGCGGGCGATAGAGCCGCAGATCACCGCGATCTATCGGCGCTTCGGTCTCAACGATCGCCAGATCGAGATCCTCGCGCGGGCGACGCCCAAGCGCGACTACTACTGCCAATCCCGCCGCGGCAACCGGCTGTTTGAGCTGGGTCTTGGACCTGTTGCGCTCGCCTTCTGCGCAGCGTCGTCGAAGGCCGACCACGCCGCGATCGAGCGCGTCACTGCCGAGCATGGCCGCGCGGCCTTCATCCCCACCTGGCTGGCCGATCGCGAGCTTCTCTGGGCCGCCGACCTCATCCCCGACCTGACCAACCTGGAGACGTCATCATGATCAAGCTGCGCCATCTGGCGGTGGTGAGTGCCGCCGTGCTGTCCCTGGCCGTCGCTGTGCCACCTGCCTCGGCGCAGTACATCGTCTACGACCCCACCAACTTCAGCCAGAACGTGCTGACCGCGGCCCGCGAGCTGCAGCAGATTAACAATCAAATCCAGATGTTGACCAATCAGGCGACGAGTCTGGTCAACCAGGCGCGCAATCTCGCCAGCCTGCCGATGTCGACACTGACCCAGCTTCAGTCGTCGATTGCCCAGACCCAATCGCTTCTCGGCCAAGCACAGTACGTCGCCTTCAACGTCCAGCGGATCGAGCAGGCCTACTCGACGAGCTATGGCAGCGCAGCAGGGACGGGTTCGACGGCAACGATGGTCGCCAGCGCTCAAACACGCTGGCAGAACTCCGTCGCCGCCTTCGAAGACAGCCTGAAGGTTCAGGCCGGCGTCGTCGGCAACATCCCAACCAATTCCGGCGCCATGACCTCCTTGGTCACGGCCAGTCAGAGCGCGACAGGCGCCTTGCAGGCCGTGCAGGCCGGCAACCAGCTTCTCGCGCTCCAATCACAGCAACTCTCCGATGTAGTGGCGGTGCTTTCGGCGAAGAGCCGCGCCGACGCGCTGGAGCAGGCGCGCGTCGCCGCTGCCGAGGCGCAGGGCCAGCAGAACTACAAGAACTTCTCGACGCGCAGCGGCTACCAGCCCGGCAACGTCACCATGTTCTCCGGCAATTGAGGCGCGGCGATGCTGGGCCGGTCGGAGATCTTCCGCGCCGCTGCGATCATCCTGCTGATCGCAGTCTTCATCGCGACCCTCTTCGCGATCAACCGGCGTCCCTCCACGCCGGCTGCGGAGACCGCCCCGACCGTTGCACCGCCCGCTTCCGATGACCTCACGTCCGAGCTGCGCCGCTGCAGCGCGCTCGGGCCCCAGGATGCCGAGGATGCGCGTTGCATGGCGGTCTGGGAGGAGAACCGCCGGCGCTTCTTCGGCAGGCCGGCGCGGCCGCTGCCACTATCGCCCCCGGGCGCCGTCGCGCCGGCCACCCCTTCGTCAGGAGACGCCCGATGAACAACGTCGGCGTCATTGATACCTTCCTCAACACCTTCACGACCTACATCGACTCCGGCTTCGGCCTGATCAAGGGCGAGGTCACCTACCTGTCCTCGACGCTGATCGTCATCGACATCACGCTGGCTGGCCTATTCTGGGCTTGGGGCGCCGACGAGGACATTCTCCAGCGCCTAGTCAAGAAGACGCTCTACATCGGCTTTTTCGCCTTCATCATCACCAACTTCGACAACCTCTCGGCCATCGTCTTTAACAGCTTCGCTGGGCTCGGACTGAAGGCCGGCGGCTCGTCGATCTCGACGGCTGATTTTCTCCGACCGGGGAAACTCGCCCAGGTGGGGCTCGATGCGGGCCAGCCGCTGCTCGACGCGGCCAGCCAGATGATGGGCTTCACCAGCTTCTTCGCGAACTTCGTGCAGATCGCGGTGCTGATGGTTTCGTGGCTCCTGGTGCTGATCGCCTTCTTCATCCTGGCGGTGCAGCTCTTCGTCACGCTGATCGAGTTCAAGCTGACAACGCTCGCCGGCTTCATCCTCATTCCGTTCGCGCTCTTCAACAAGACCGCCTTCCTCGCCGAGAAGGTGCTCGGCAACATCGTTGCCTCCGGCGTGAAGGTGATGGTGCTGGCGGTCATCGTCGGCATCGGCACGGGCCTCTTCTCCCAGTTCACTCAGACCTATGCAGGCGGCCAACCAACCATCGAGCAGGCGCTCTCCGTGGTGCTCGCGGCGCTTGCCATGCTGGGTCTCGGCATCTTCGGACCCGGCATCGCCACCGGCCTGGTCTCCGGCGCGCCCCAACTCGGCGCCGGCGCGGCGGTCGGGACCGGCCTTGCTGTTGCCGGCACAGCCATGGCCGGTGCGGGTGCGCTCGGCCTGGCCGGGAGGGGAGCGATGGCTGCGGCCTCCGGGACGGCCGCCGCCGCCCGTGGCGGCGCGGCGATGGCGGGTGGCGCTTCGTCCGCCTACAGCCTGGCCTCGGCCGGCCGCTCCGGTGCTTCGGGTGTCGCCTCCGGCATCGGCGGAGTCGGCAGGGCTGCCGCATCGTCAGCGGCGGCGCCTATTCGGCGTGCGGCGGGCCGCGCAGCCGGCTCGATGCGCGAAAGCTTCGCCGCCGGAGCGCGGTCCAGTTTCGCCGCCACGGGCGGCTCATCCACTCAAGGCACGGTTGGCGGCGCGCAGACCGCGAGCGGCAGCGGTGCGTCCGATGCCGGCTCGAGCCCGTCCGGACCGCCCGCCTGGGCCCGCCGCATGAAGCGGAACCAGTCGATGGCGCGCGGCGCCCAGACCGCCGCCCAGGTCCTCAAGTCCGGCGATAGCCATGGCGGCGGCCATTCCGTCGATCTTTCGGGAGAATAGGCAATGGCGCTCTTCCGCCGCTCCACCGTCCGCTACGGCCGCACGCCGGAACCCGAAACCCCCTATCAGCGCGCGGCCCAAGCTTGGGATGACCGCATCGGTTCGGCCCGGGTGCAAGCGAAGAACTGGCGCCTCATGGCCTTCGGTTCGCTCGCGCTCTCCATGGGCCTGGCCGGGGGGCTTTTCTGGCAATCGACCCGTGGCAGCATCGTCCCCTGGGTGGTCCAGGTCGACAAGCTCGGCCAGGCGCAGGCGATCGCTGCCGCCACGCCCGATTACACCCCGAGCGACCCCCAGATTGCCTGGTATCTCGCCCACTTCGTCGAGATGGTCCGCTCGCTGCCGGCCGATCCGGTCATCGTGCGGCAGAACTGGCTCCAGGCCTACGACTTCACCAGCACCTCCGGATCCCAGGCGCTCAACGACTATGCCCGCGCCAACGATCCTTTCGCCAAGCTCGGCCGTCAGCAGATCGCCATCGACGTCTCCAGCGTCATCCGCGCCTCGCCGTCGAGCTTCCGGGTCGAATGGGTTGAGCATCGCTACGAGGACGGCGCGCTCGCCGACAATTCGCGCTGGACCGCCATCCTCACCGTCGCGATCCAGACGCCAACCACCGCCGACGTGCTCCGCAAGAACCCGCTCGGCATCTACGTCACCGCCATCAACTGGTCGAAGGAGCTGGGACAATGACCCCGCCGATTTCCATGGAAGCCGGCGGTCCGGCTTCACTCATCTCCGCAAATCAGCTGTACTTGAAAGGAGGGATTACGCCTTTCCGTAAAGCTGGCCTTGCGGCTTTGCTGACGTCGGTCACCGTGCTTGGCGGTTGCGCCCACAAATTCATCCCGCCCGACATCGACTACGACGCCGCCGTGTCGGCCACGCTCACCGTCGATCCGCCGCCGCCGGTCAAGATCGTCGAGCTGCCGAGGCCCTTGCCCCTGCCGGGGCAGTTGAAGCCGCTGACGACCGGGAAGGAGCCGCCGCAATCCCCCAACCCCGAAGTGCGCATCGATCGGGCCAATGCTGCCGCACGCGTGCAGCCGGATCGCAATGGCTTCATCAACGCTGTCCAAGTCTATCCCTACTCGGCAGGCGCGCTCTATCAGGCCTACACCGCACCCGGCGAGATCACCGACATCGCCCTGCAGGAGGGCGAGCAACTCGTGGGCACGGGGCCGGTCGCCGCCGGCGACACCGTGCGCTGGATCATCGGCGACACAGAAAGCGGCGCGGGTCCGACCAAGAAGGTCCATATCCTCGTCAAACCGACTCGGCCGGATCTCGTGACGAACCTCGTCATCAACACCGACCGGCGGACCTATCTGCTCGAACTGCGCTCGACAGAGAAGACCTATATGGCGTCCGTCTCCTGGCAGTACCCGGAAGACCAGCTCATCGCGCTGCGCCAGCAGAATGCCGCGGCCGAGACGGCCTCGCCGATCGCCACTGGCGTCGACCTCACCGCGATCAACTTCCGCTATGCGATCGAGGGCGACAGCCCCGCCTGGCGGCCGTTGCGTGCCTTCGACGATGGCCAGAAGGTCTACATCGAGTTTCCGTCGGGCATCCGCCAGGGCGAGATGCCGCCGCTCTTCGTCATCGGTCCGGCCGGCGGCTCCGAGCTGGTGAACTACCGAGTCCGGCAGAACTACTACATCGTCGATCGCCTGTTCGCCGCGGCGGAGCTGCGCCTCGGCGACAAGAACAGCGAGCGGCGGGTCCGCATCGTCCGCACCGACGGAAGGCCGCAGTCATGACGGACGAGCCGGAAGAACAACAGCCGGCGCCGACGTCGGTGGTGCCGCCCGACCTGCGGCTCAGGGGCGAGCGGCCTCGCGTCACGCGCCTCTCGCGCAAGGTGCTGGTCACGCTTGGCGCCGTGTCCGCGCTCGCCGTGGCCGGCGCCCTCGGTTACGCGCTCCAGACCCACAACAAGGGACAGTCGGGCCAGGAACTGCTCAGCACCCAGAACCGGCCCTCGGCCGAGGGCCTGGCCGGCCTGCCCAAGGACTACACCGGCCTGCCACGCCAGGCGCCGCCGCTTGGGCCGCCGCTGCCCGGCGATCTCGGCAAGCCGATCCTGAATGCCGGCGCCGCATCGAACACAACCGCTCCGGCACCCACGCCCGATCCCGC
>JAMSKV010000024.1 GCA_024515975.1 Endosaccharibacter trunci | reverse complement strand
CGTTCGCTTTGGCGTGCCGGGTGAAGTCATGGCGGCCGGCGAAGGCATCGAGACGATGCTGTCGCTCCGATGCGTCTTGCCGACCATGCCGATGGTCGCTGCGCTCTCGGCCGCGCATCTCTCAGCCATCCTGTTCCCGGACACGCTGCGGCGGCTCTATATCGCCCGCGACGACGATCCCGCCGGAGACGGTGCGATGACGATGTTGATCGACCGGGCGCAGGAGGCCGGGATCGAGGCGATCGTGGTCTTGCCACGGCTCGGCGACTTTAACGAGGACATCCGGTTGCTTGGGATCGATGCGCTTCGGGCCGCAAGCCGGGTGCAGATCGCGGCGCAGGACGTCACCCGCTTCATGGAACTGGCGACATAGCCGGAACAGGATGAGGAGGCGTGTCGGCGTCGTCACGGCGAGACCGGTAGTCATGCTTCCGCTGAGTCGGAGAGGACCGCCCCCACGGCCTTCTGAGAGGGCGATCGGGCGGCAAACGGCCCGGACCGGCAATGGCTGCGACCGACGATTTTCCGGCGCGGCCCAGAGGGCCGCTTTCCATCGCGAAGCAAAATCGCCGGCCTTCGCCATCCTTCGCTGCCGCTTCGGCCCTCCGCTCTCGCTCCGGGTGCAGGTCCGATCCGCCCGCCGCCTTCGTCGCCATGAAGGCCGCGATGGGCGCGGTCGATCCGACGAAGGAAGCCTGCGATGACCACCGACCACGACGACGATTTCGAGCCGCACCACTCCTCATCCCCAACCGACCAAGTCCTTCACGAACTCCAGCTCTATGGCTATCGGCCTTTTCACGACGAGCCCGATCCCAGGCCGCTTCCCGAAGCAAATATTCTCGCAGGCAGTATGTCCGACATCTTCGACGCCCTGGTGGTGGCGCTGGCCGACACCCGACTCGAACCCGACCTTGAGGACCTGCTTTGGTCGACGGTGAACGTCTTCCACCGCGCCGTCGACCGGATCGAACGCGAACTCGATGACAATGAGCTGGCGCAGCAACGCTCGCAGCGGGAACAGGACGGCAGCGAGGTGAAGTCCGTCGAGCTGGAACGACTGACGGCGGAAGGCCAGACGCTGATCGAGCGACGCAACGCTTTCGAACTAATGCGCGACCAGGCCGCCGACCACTTCGAACAGCACACCCACTCGGCCTGGCGGCCGCGCAACGGATCGAAGGTCAACCATCGCACTTTGACCTCGGCGATGATCGACAGCCGCGATTTTCTGGCGGCGAAGAAGCGTGCCGACAACCAGGTGCTCCTGCCCGCAGGCCCGAAGGTGGCGCTCACCGGCGGGCTCGACTTCAACGATCACCGGCTTATCTGGGCCAAGCTCGACCAGGTTCGCGCCAAGCACCCAGACATGGTGCTGCTCCACGGCGGATCGCCGAAGGGCGCGGAGCTGATCGCCGCCAAATGGGCCGACAACCGCATGGTGACGCAGATCGCCTTCAAACCGGACTGGACGAAGCACGCCAAGGCTGCGCCGTTCAAGCGCAACGATGCGATGGTGGAGGCGCTGCCGATTGGGGTGATGCACTTCCCGGGCACCGGCATCCAGGACAACCTCGCCGACAAGGCCAAGAAGCTCGGCATCCCGGTTTGGAAGTTCGGCGGCGCGTAAGCGCCGCCCCCCAGGCCAGTACATTTCCCAAAGGTCAGATCGACCGCCTGAGAAGCATGCGATCTTGGCGACGATCGGTGCTTCCGGCCGGATCGAATCTCCCGACCACCTGGAGTTCGCTGCCGCAAAAGCTGGCTTCTCACTCGCCGCCGGCGACCAATCCGTCGAGGTAGCGCCCCACAGTTTTTGCGGCCGCAGTCAATTCCACCGCCCGGTCATGGTGGCCCGCCGCGCGATATTCCTCGGCAGCCGCCAAGTAAGCAGTGCTCTCGTTTTCCAGCAATCGACGCAGGTCTTCGGCGCCCAGGTCCCGCCGTGGCACCTCGACCGAAGGATCGCCGAAGGCTCGGACGACATAAGTCTCGTGCAAACTGCCCACCGGCACGGCCTGCGCATCGTCGATCGCGGCGATCAGGCCCCGCAGCACCTTGACCTCCGCCAAACACCGGCCACGCATGGCCGCTTTAAGGTCGACCCGTAGCCGCGTCGTTAGTTCTTGCAGATCGCTCATTACGGAATTCTAGCCGCATCTGGCCAGCTCCGGCCAGACATCCGACCTTCCCGGCCCTGCGGCGAGCACCACCCCTCGTCTTTCAGCGCTGATCCTTGGTCCGGCCGAGGGCCTGACGCCATCAACCCGTAAAGGGTCGGCTTACGCGAAGCGTGCCGCCGCTGCGTCTTCGCCTGCGCGGTGATTGCAGCCCTCGGCCGAACACATCGGGCGCCTGTCGCGCGGGGATGGCCCCCGCCTCAGCACAGGAGCCAGATCAATGTCTCAAGCCCTCGCATTCGCCAACGGCTGGAACCTCGCCACCACCTTGATGGTCTGCATCGTCATCTTCCGCACCGGCATGGATGGATACGGCGCCATGCCCGCCAGTGAATATGACGGCGATCCGGCCGCCATTGTCCACGAATTCGACCCCTTCCAGCGATGAAGGGGCTGACCCTTGACGTTGCCGGGCGGCGGAAATCCCACGGGAATTCCGCTCCCGTTCCTGCCGATTTTCGGCTATATTCCAGATCGCGCCGTGGTGGTGGTGGAAGGCGCGACCGTGAGACCTTTATCTCTCGGAGAACGCCGCCATGATCATCTTTGGACCACTGCTCGTTATCGTCGGCATCTGCTTTATCTGCTGGCTGCTTTTCACCCTCGCTGTGTTCGCCTTGCCGTTCTTTGTGGGTTTGACGCTCGGCGTCTGGGCCTTCCATACCGGCGCCGGCGTGCTGGGAGGCATACTCGTCGGCCTGGTTGCCGCCGGGGCGACATTCGGTATCGGCCAGTTCGCGCTGGGCTTCGTGCCCTGGACCTGGCTGCGGCTCCTGATCATCCTCCTTTTCGTCGCACCCGCCGTCGTGGCCGGATACAGCGCAACCTATGGGATCGCGCATATGGCGATGCCCTCCGCGACCTGGCAGACGATCTTCGCAGTGATCGGTGCAATCGCTGTCGGCATCACGGCGTTCTTGCGGTTCACGGAAATGGCTACGCCCGGACCAGCCGGACAGGGCATGGCGCGGACCTGACATCGATCCAGCGGCGAGAGGCCGATGCGGACAGGCTTGCGCAGCGCCTCTTTCGTCATCGGTGGTGGCTGAGACTGGCGGGAGCCTGGATTCATCATAGTCGACCGCCCGGCAGCGCCCTCATAGGGAATTGGACCGAGCGTCGCAGCTCTTTGTCTCCGCCGACATACAAACGTTGACCGACCAGAATCTGTTATCGCGGTGCGCTGGTCTGGAAGCGCCGGGTCGCCTGAACGGGATCGCCTCGATCGGCCGGAGTCGTGCGCGCCAGCCTATTTCCAGCGCGACGGTCGCCACGTTCTCCTTGGAATCACTCAGTAGATCGAGAGCACCAAACGGCCTCTTCAATGGGCTGATCTAGCCGAAGGACGGCTGAAGCCTCGACCGCCTATGGCGCAACAGCGGCGTCAAACTTTCTTCCCCTGCCGGCTGCGCCGTCGTTCCTCGCGAAACAAGAAAGTCCCTCCTCTGCTGTCGAGCCCCTTCGGGGTGCGCCGTCGATCGCCTCCGGCCAACCGATCGCCATCGAGGCCGCAATGGTGCGGGCTCGAAACAGAGATCAAGGAGAACTACCATGGCCACCATCGGCACCTTCAAGAAGACCGGCACGAACGAATTCACCGGCGAAATCGTCACCCTCTCGGTCCAGGCCAAGAACGTCCGGATCGTTCCCGAAGCCGCCCGCACCGGCGACAACAGTCCCAGCCACCGCGTCTATGTCGGTCGGGTGGAAATCGGCGCCGCCTGGTCCAAGCGGTCCAACGAGGGCCGCGACTATCTGGGCCTCAAGCTCGACGATCCGAGCTTCACCGCCCCGATCTTCGCCAACCTCTTCGACAACGAAGAGGGCGAGGGCTACAGCCTGATCTGGTCCCGCCCCAACGGCCGCCGGAGTGACTGATCCGCCTACAATGCCCCGTCCGGCCGGTCCGGGCGGGGCATCGCCTCGTAGGCTGAAGGGATGCCACCAACCTTGAAGGGGCGGAATACCTAGTTTACTAGGTGGCAGTATATTAGGTAGCACGGCGATCTCACCGCATGAGCTTGCGGGAGATCGTCGCCACGAATCTGCGAAGACTGAGACATGCCAAAAGCATGTCTCAGGAGGAGCTTGCCGATCGTGCGGGCATCAATCGCAACTATGTCGGAATGCTCGAACGAGAGCAGCATTCCGCGACCGTCGACATGCTGGAGAAGCTCGCCGAGGTCCTTGAATCGGACCCTGCCGAATTCTTCCGCCGCGAGACCTGAACCGCGGTTATTGCGGGGTCAGAGGTTCCGCCGCCCTTTTCCGACTCTTCGAGGGCGCGGCACGCAACAGTTCCGTCGCGTCAATCTCAAGCGCCTCCGCGATCCGGCCGAGCACGGTCACGCTCGCCGAGACGTCGGCGCGTTCGATCCCTCCGACGTACCGGGCGCTCAACCCGGCCCTCTCGGCCAACTCCTCTTGCGTCATCCCTTTCGCATGACGCAACCGACGCAGATTGATCGCCATGACCTCCTTGAGATCCATGGCGACGATGGAGCCGATATAGGAATTATCGTTCCAGGAATGATCGTTCCGATTCGTACATGCCGCTGTTATTCATCGACCATGCGAAGGCTTCAGTTTGCCACTTCCGCGAGCAACGTGATGCGCTCGATGCATCGCGGCCTAAGTATTCGCGGCTCAAATCTTGCAAAAATTCGCGGTAAATGAATGGCTACATATTGCTTTGATCTCTAGGGGATAGATCGCAATGACTCAGGTGTCCTTCCAGGACCGGCCGCCGCATACCGACCGCCTAAACGCCTATGACGAGCAACATCTGGCGATCTATCTCCGGTTGCTGATGGCCGACGAAGAGGGCGCTGACTGGCGCGAAGTCGTCCACGTCATCTTCGGCCTCAATCCGGCCCAGGAGCCCGCCCGTGCCAAAACGGTTCATGACAGCCACCTGGCGCGAGCCCGCTGGATGACCGAGACGGGCTATCGGCACTTGCTCGAACCCCGAATGCAGTGAACCGGTGCCTCGCACTCCTACGGCTCGCAGCCACACGCGATGCAACCTTAAGGACTACTTTGGCGGGCGAATATTCCGGATCGTGGCGACCCTCCTTGAGAGAGGACAAAACGAGAGGAAACGCCATGCCCACCGAGTATTGGCGCTCGCCGGAGACGATTGACCGCCTGAACCGCCTCGAGCGCCCCGGCTTCGCCGTCGAATTCCTGCGCCGCAACGCATTATATCGCCGCGATTTCGTCCGAACAAAGCGCCACCTCGCGCGCCCCACCGTTGATGCTGAGGCCGCCCGTGCTGCTCTCGCACGACGATGGGGGTTGCGCTTTCGCGCATGACCCCGCGTCGCCGGTTGGACTCGACCCCGTCATGTGGCTGCCGGAGCTCTCGCCCGGCACCTTGATCCTCGATGCCGCGCCCAGTGGTTTCGAGCCGAAAGCCCTTGACCCTTCGCAACTCGGCTCGATCGTCGCCGACTACGCCGACGACGAGGGTCGCGAAGTCGTCGTTGTCGATAGCTCTGGCGAACTGCACATCCGATTGCGCAACGAGGACGCCGCTCAGCGACCCATGATCCTTGTGCCTGCGGACCCGGCCTCATACGATCTCCGGCTCGCGGTCGCATCGCGCTTCCTCCAGCGCTTGGGAGGTCAGACCGTCGGCCTACTCCCCCAGGCGCTGCGCCTGACAGCACAACGAAAGCGTCGGCTCGTTGAGCTGCTCCATGCCTTCGACGTTCACGACACTGGCGGCGGCCCTCGTGACGTCGCTGACCTAATCCTGCATTCCGCCCAGGCCCGTCTTCCTTCCGTCGAGTGGAAGGACTCTCACGCCCGGCGCGCGGCGAACCGGCTGATCCACGACTCGATCGCCCTTGTGAATCGCGGCTATCTCAAGCTCCTGCGCGGCGGCTGACTCACTCACCTCCGCCGTCATCTTCGACGCCCGATCCCGATCCGGGAGGGCCGCGCCCCAACCTTCTCAGCGAAGGGGGACACGCCCCCGCGAAAATCTTCGTCCACCCCCAACGCCTGATCCCTCCGCCACTGTGGCCCCGATGTGCCGCGCTTTTGACGCGGCGCCCTCGACCGACACGGAGGCTCCCCATGCTCACCAAGCCCGCGCAGCTCTCGACCAACTACGTCCGCACTCACGAGGCGGCACGCCTTCTCGGCATCTCGGCCCGCACGCTGGAAAAGTATCGCTGCCACGGCACCGGCCCGACCTTTCGCAAGCTCGGCGGCCGCGTCGTCTACGCCATCGGTGATCTTGAGGCCTGGGCGGACAACGCCGCCTGCAGCTCGACGTCGGATCCTCGTTATGTCGAAGCCCGGGCCGCCGGCCACGCGCAACGCTGAGGCGACCTCCTATGTCGTCGCGCCGCGTCATCACCGCCAGCGAACGGAGCAAGCTCGATCCGTTCATCGTCGCCACCGGCGACGCCAGCCCGCGCGACCAGCGCGACCTGATGGAGCGGCCCTTCTTCTCACTCGCCAAGACCAGGCGCATCGCCCCGATCCTCTACGAGACTGGCGACGTCCGCGTGGAAGTCTACGCCGTCCCCGAGCATGGCATGGCGACCATCTGGGACGCCGACGTGCTGATCTGGGCGGCCAGCCAAATCGTCGAGGCTGAAGACCTCGGCTTCAAGACCTCACGCTTCCTGCGCTTCACGCCATACCAGCTCCTGACATCCATCGGTCGGCAGACTGGAGCGCGCGATTACAAGCTCCTGAAGGGCGCGCTCGCCCGCCTGCAATCGACCGTCATCCGCACGACGATCCGCAACGGCGAGCATTGGCGCCGCCATCAGTTCTCCTGGATCAACGAGTGGGAGGAATGCACGACCCGCGATGGCCGCGTCGAGGGCATGGAGTTCGTGCTCCCGGACTGGTTCTACCGCGGCGTCATCGATCGCTCGCTCGTGCTCGCCATCGACCCGGCCTACTTCCGCCTGACCGGCGGCATCGAGCGCTGGCTCTATCGTGTCGCCCGCAAACATGCCGGCCGCCAGCCGAAGGGCTGGCTGTTCGAGGTCGCGCACCTGCACGAAAAGTCCGGCAGCCTCGCCAAGCTCCCCGACTTCGCCTTCGACCTCCGCCGCATCGCGGCGCGCCAGCCGCTGCCGGGCTATCGCCTGCACATGGAGCGCAACGGCCGGCGGGAGCTGCTGCGTATCCTGCCGGCCAACTTATCCACAGGGCCTGTGGATATCGCTGTGGACGGGGTCGGGACTTCGGGCGTTCCGACTATCGGGACTTCAGGCGTGCGGGTATCGGGACTTCGGGCGTCCAAATCGCAGCTAACCCTTTGGCCTGAAACGGCGATTCCAGGCCCTAACTTAGAGTCTAACAAAGAATCTAACTCTTGTAGTTGGGCCGCGCGATCTGCGGATAACCCGGCCACCGCTGCTCAGCAGCCATCCAGACTCTCCATCCGACAGCCGTCGCTGCCCCTCAACCGCAAGCCGGGAGGGGAGCGATGATCGTCGCCTTGCTCAATCAGAAGGGCGGCGTCGGGAAGACGACGCTCGCGCTACACCTCGCCGGTGAATGGGCGTTGCATGGCAGGCGCGTCACGCTGGTCGACGCCGACCCGCAAGGCTCGGCGCTCGACTGGTCGCAGCAGCGAGCGCGGGAGAACGTCTCCCGGCTGTTTGGCGTCGTCGGCTTGGCGCGCGACACTCTGCATCGCGAAGCGCCGGATATCGCTCGCACCGCCGACCACGTCGTCATCGACGGGCCGCCGCGCGTCGCCGGGCTGATGCGCTCGGCGCTCCTCGCCGCCGACCTCGTGCTGATCCCCGTGCAGCCGTCACCGCTCGATGGCTGGGCCTCGGCCGAGATGCTGGCGTTGCTGCGCGAGGCGCGCATCTACCGTCCGCAGCTCGCCGCGCGCTTCGTGCTGAACCGCTGCGGCGCCCGCACGGTGATCGCCCGCGAGACCGCCGAGACGCTGGCGGATCACGATCCGCCGGTGCTCGCCAGCACGGTCGGCCAGCGCGTCGCCTTTGCCGACGCCGCACAGTCCGGCCGTCTGGTCTTCGAGCTGGCCGAGCAGAGCGCCGCGGCCCGCGAGATCGCCGCGCTCGCCGCCGAGGTCGCGAGGATCGCGCCATGACCGAGCGATCCACTAGGCGCGGCTTTGCGGCGCGACCAGGCGACGCCGAGGGCTGGATCAAGGCGCCCGAAGTCCCGGCGCGGCGCACCGATGACGCCTCGGCGTTCACTGCGCGCCTGACCATCGACGTCACGCCGGCGCTGCGCGGCCGCATCAAGGTCGCGGCCTTCCGGCGCGGGATCACCGTCGCCGACATGCTGCGCGACTTCCTGGCGCGCGAATTCCCCGACGATCCCGGAGAACCGTCATGAGCGACAACACGCTGTCGCCGCGGCATGCCGCACCGCCGCCAATTCGCGCCGGCGTCGCGCTCACGCATGTCGAGCTGACCTGGATCGAGAAAAAGATCGAGCGCTGGCTGCGGTTCGGCCGCCGCGCCGAGGAGAAGATCCTCGATCGCCGCCGCAGCATCTCCAGCTTCAAGCCGGGCAGCATTTTCGCCTTCGTCCGCTGGGCGTCGAATGACTTCGGCACGATCGTCTCGCGCATGGACATCGTGCGCGCGGTCGAAGCCGGCGCGCCGTACCAGACGCTGCCCTTCGTGCAGCCCGGTGGCGAAATCCTCTTGCGCGTCGACGGCTGGCCGAAGGTCGAGCGCGTGCTGCAGGCGATCGATGCGATCGAAGCCCAGGGCATCGATCCGTCCGACGCCGCGCCGGAGCACTGGCGTCATCTCCACAACCGTCTGGCCGTCGGCGACGAGCCGCACGCGTACACGCGCGAACAGCATGCGGCATGGCTGAAGCGTCGGAGGGTCGCGCCATGAGCCGCTTCGGCTACGTCATGTCGACCTATATCGCGATGCTCGCGGCTGGCGCGCTCGTGTTCTTCCATCCCGCGCCCCGGCTGATCTGGAACGCCACGGCCAGCACCCCGACGGGACTCTACGCGCTGCGCCCGGCCGGCTCGCTTCACGCGCTCGAGTTGGTCGCCGTGCGTCCGCCCGAGCCGATCGCCAGCTACCTCGCCGATGGCGGCTTCCTGCCGAGAGGCGTGCCGCTCTTGAAGCACGTCATGGCCGTCGCCGGACAGACCGTCTGCCGGCAGAACGATGCCGTGACCGTCGACCATATCGACGTCGGTTCCGCCAAGGTCCGCGATCATCTCGGCCGTCCGCTGCCGCGCTGGAGCGGGTGCCACACGCTCAGCGCGGGCGAAGTCTTCCTCATGAACCCAACCGCCCCTGACAGTCTGGACGGCCGCTACTTCGGCCCACTCCCCGTCACCTCGATCGTCGCGCGCGCGATCCCCCTGTGGACCGACGAAGCCGGTGATGGCCGCTTCGTGTGGCGCGCCGCCACCGATTGATCCGCTTCTCTACACGCCAACAACGGAGATTTTCCATGGCGCAGATCGGTCACTTCACCCGCGACAAGTCCGGCTTCAGCGGACGCATCCAAACCCTGACCTTCTATCGTGATCTTTCCCTCGTACCGGCCGAATCCTCTGATGCCGAGAACGCGCCCGACTATCGCGTCTACATGGGTGATACCGACGGCCCGGAGATCGGCGCGGGCTGGAAGCGCACCGGCGAGAAGGCCGGCGAGTATGTCTCGCTTGTCATCGACGATCCGGCCCTCGCGCAGCCGATCCGCGCCAACCTCTTCCAGTCGGGCGACGACAAGTCGGCTTGGGTGCTGAACTGGAACCGCCCGCCCAAGCGCGGCGAGCGGGATTGATCGCATGCGGCGCGCGCTTCTTCTGCTCGCCGGGATGACGGCGCTTGGTGTTTCCGCCGTCTCCGTTCAGGCCCAGACGGCGCCCCTCGTTCTGTATGCGCCGAGCGATCCCTATGCGTCGCTCGTTGCGGAGGCGGCTCAGCGCTTCGCAATTCCGGCGACGTGGATCAGGGCGATCATGCGCGTCGAGAGCCGCGGTGATCGACGCGCTGTTTCTCCCAAAGGCGCGATAGGCCTGATGCAGATCATGCCCGAGACCTGGGCGGCGCTGCGCGCTCGCTATGGCCTCGGGCGCGATCCCTATGATCCGCATGACAACATCCTGGCGGGCGCGGCCTTCCTGCGCGAAATGCACGACCGCTACGGATCGCCGGGCTTCCTCGCGGCCTACAATGCCGGGCCTGGTCGCTACGAAGATTATCGCGATCGTCACCGTCCGTTGCCGGCCGAAACGGTCGCTTATGTCGCGGCGCTCGTCCCTTTTGTCGGGGACGGCGTGACCGATGGGCCTATCCTGGTGGCGGCCTCCGATCCGTCGTCCTGGACGCAGGCGCCGCTGTTCATCACGCGATCGGCAAGCGCTGAACCCGCCAGTCGCGCGGCAACCACGCAGCAGCCGAACGACACACCGGCCGTCGTCGCCGTCCGGGATGTTTCCGCCATCGCACCGCAATCGGCCGGTCTGTTCGTCGAGGTTTCCGTAGCGGGACCGAAGCCGTGACCGCGCTGTCGCCCCGCAGCCCCGCTGCGGTGTCGCCTTCGTCAGCATGCGCTTTCCTTGGCGGCGCGACGGTGTTCGACCGCGCCATGGGCTCTGCCGATGCTCTCGCGAGCGGTTTCGTAGGCTGGCGTGCCCCAGCGCGCTTCCGGGAAGGAGGAAGGGCAGACCGGGGTGAAGGGCAGAAACCGACCGACAGAGGGCCAGATAAAAGGCCGCAATGTGCGGCTCTGTCGGTCGGTTGTTTTTGTTTGTGTTTTTGGCCGATCCGGCAATGTGCGGCCCCAGCGCGCAATGTGCGCCGCGCTGGCAACGCCTTGCTGGTCCTGGGTTTTCGGCACATTGCCGGGGCCGGCCATGGCTGAGGAGAACGATTTCCAACCCCGGCCAGGCCGCATCCGCTCCTCGCGCAGTCAGCGAGCAAAGCCCTTCATCGCCCAGGCCCTCGCGGCCGCCCAGCGCGCCGGCGGCGGCGTCTCGCGCCAGGGCCTGCTCCGGAGCGGCAGCCGCTCGACCTTCGGCCGCGGCCGTGTCGCCGCGATCCGGGCGAACCATCTGCTGACGGGCCGCTCGCGCCTGGTGACGGTCAAGGCCCGCGTCGTGCGGCACACCGCGCGTTCGGCGCCGCTCGGCGCCCATCTCGGCTACCTCAGGCGCGAGGGCGTCACCCGGGACGGGGAGAAGGCCAAGCTGTTCGGTCCGGAGACCGAGGACGCCGATCCTACGGCCTTCGCCGAGCGGAGTGAGGGCGACCGCCACCACTTCCGTTTCATCGTCTCGCCCGAGGATGCGCCAGAGATGGCCGACCTCAAAGGCTACGCTCGCGAACTGCTCGGCCAGATCGAGAAGGACCTCGGCACCAAGCTCGATTGGGTCGCGGTCGATCACTGGAACACGCAGCACCCGCACGTCCACATCATCGTGCGCGGCGTGGCCGACGACGGCCAGGATCTCGTCATCTCGCGCGACTACATCAAGGAGGGCATGCGCGCTCGCGCCCAGGACCTGGTCACGCAGGAGCTGGGACTGCGCAGTGATCTCGATATCCGCAACGCGCTGGAGCGTCAGGTCAAGGCCGAGCGCTGGACCCAGCTCGACCGACAGCTTGCCCGCGACGCGGACCGCCACGGCGTCATCGACCTCGCGCCGGATGCAGGACGCCAGCCCGATCCATTCCACGCACTCAAGGTTGGGCGGCTGCGGCATCTGGAGAGTCTCGGCCTCGCGCATCAGATTGGCCCGGGCCAGTGGACGATGGACGAGGCCGCCGAGACCACGCTGCGCGAGCTGGGCGAGCGCGGCGACATCATCAAGCGCATCCACCGCGGCCTACGCGAGCGAGGCATCGAGCGCGCGGCCGTGAGCTATGTCCTCGCCGGCGAGAGCCTCGACGTGCCCGTTGTTGGCAGACTGGTCGATCGCGGTCTCGACGACGAATTGAAGGGCACCGCCTACGCCGTGATCGACGGTGTCGACGGCCGCACCCACCACATCAAATTTCCCGACCTCGACGCGACCGGCGACGGCGCGCCAGGCTCCGTCGTGGAGCTTCGCAAGTTCGACGACGCGCAGGGCCGGCGCCGCGTCGCGCTCGCCGTGCGCTCTGACCTCGCCATTGAGGATCAGGTGACGGCGAGCGGCGCGACATGGCTCGACCGTCAGGCGGTCGCGCGCGATCCCGTCGCGCTTGGCCAGGCCGGCTTCGGCGCCGAGGTCCGCGACGCGATGGACCGGCGGGCCGAACAGCTCATCGAGCAGGGCCTCGCCGAGCGCCAAGCCCGAGGCGTCGTGTTCTCGCACGGCCTGATCGGCACGCTCCGGCGCCGCGAGGTCGAGGCCCTGGGCGAGCGGCTCGCAACCGAGACCGGGCAGCCGTTCAATCAAGCGGCGTCAGGCGAGTATGTCGCCGGCGCCTATCGGCAGCGCTTCGCCCTCGCCTCCGGCCGCTTCGCCATGATTGACGACGGCCTCGGCTTCCAACTCGTGCCCTGGACGCCATCCCTCGAAAAGCAGCTCGGCCGTCACGTCTCCGGCGTCGCCCGCGATGACGGCGGCGTCGACTGGGGCTTCGGCCGCAACAGGGGGCTTGGCCTTTAGCGAGTCTCTCCGACCGACGGCTCAGGTTCACCGAACCAGCGCGTCGCTGCCTGGCGAAAGCCTTCATCATCTTCGGCGCTGTTGGTCGCCCAGGCGACAAAGCCATCGGGGCGAACGAGCGCTGCGCTCAATCCAAACCGGTTCTCGGCGTCAGTCGAAACGGTGTTGGTCCTGGCCTGCCATCGCTGCGCGAGCGCCCGCAACGGCGCGCCGGCATCAAAATCCAGCAGCAGTCCCCTCCCGTCTCGCAGAAGGTGGCCGATCCTGAGCCCGTCCGCGAGCGCCAGGTCGGGAATGCTGCGGCCCACGAGTGGATGCCGGCTGCCGAGATCATAGCGCAGCGATACGCCCCATAGCTTTTCGGCGAAGTAGGTCGCGCCATCGCGCGTCCCGATGAGATCGCGGATGATCCCCGCCAGCGCGCGCGTGCTCGGGGTGGGGCGCATGAGCGCGACCTGGGCGCGTGACCAGTCGAGGATCCGCGCGCCCTCAGGGTGTCGTTCCGCGAAATAGCTGTCGAGCAGGTCGGCTGGCGCATCGCGGCGGATCGTGGCCGCCAGTTTCCAGCCCAGGTTCATCGCGTCGCCGAGACCGAGATTGAGACCCTGGCCGCCGAGCGGAGAATGGGTGTGAGCGGCGTCGCCCGCGAGCAGCACCCGGCCATTGCGGTAGGCTGCCGCTTGACGGGCGCGGTCGGTCCAAGTGGTCGCGAGCCGGAGCGCGGTCACGGTGACGCCTGTGCCGGACACGCGACGCAGCACCGCCTGCACGTGATCGAGCGTGACCGGCCTTGTCCGGTGGAAGGCGCCGCCGTCGAAGTCGACCATCGCGATCGTGCCGGGCTTCGCGTAGGTGTACATGCCGCTCGGCGTATACGTGCGTCCGACGCTGAGCGCGTCGGGGTCGGCCAGCTCCACCTCGACCGAATAGCCGGTGAATTCAGGATCGGTGCCGACGAACTCAAAGCCGCCGGCCTTGCGTACCGTGCTGCGACCGCCATCGCAACCGATCAGCCAATGCGCATGGAAGGTCTGGCCGCGTGCTCGAACGATCACGCTCTCGTCGGTCTGTTCGAAACCCTCAAGGGCGACGCCGCGCCTGATCTCCGTCCCCGTCGCGATCGCGCGGGCAGTCAGGACGTTTTCGAGAAACTGCATGTCCACCGCCAGATTGAACCCGGTCGAACTCGGCAGCCGATAGGGCCACTCCGAGACGTCGACGTCCTCGTGGAAGAACTGGATCCCGGCGAAATGGCCGGCGGGCCGGCGGGACTGCCGTTGCTGAAGCCAATGGGCAGATGCTTTGGTCGCGCCCGCCGCGGCGTTCGCCTGGCTCGCCTGCTTGATGTCGTCGAGCAGGCCGCGCCGGTCCAAGGCCTCGAGCGTCGGCGTCGACAGACCGCGCATCCCGAAGGGGAGGACTTTCAGCGGCGAATACGGATCGTCAGCCTGTTCGAGAATCAGCACCGACACGCCTGCGAGCCTCAGCTCACAGGCAAGAAACAGCCCGACCGGGCCGGCGCCGGCGATAATGACGTCGTGGGTGGTGGCTTGGGAATTCGGCACGTCATGCTCCTAAGTCGATGGTGTTCGACCGGAGCGTTCCTCGAATTGGAGACCCGCACGGACGAACGGCCGGGCGCTCTGAGAGCGTCCGATGTTCGTCGTGGGGATCTCGGCACGAGGCCAAAGACCAGAGCTTTCGTTACCGAAAGGGCTTGGGCTGACCAGACCAAGCCTGCCTTTTCCGACACACCAACTATAGAGAGGCTTCTGGGCGGTCGCAACGGTCAGCAGGTGTGAGGCGTAGAGGCCGCGGCGGCTTCGCCATGATCGACGACAATGTGGGGGACCGATCGATGGACATCCTGCCAACACCGCAGCCCGAAACAGGTGTTCGAAGCCGCCTAGAAATTCGTGCTGCGCGTGACTGTTTCCCAGCTATCCAATTCAAGCTCAAGACTCGCGATCTTCTTGCGGATCAGGTCCAAGGCATCGCCGCCGATGACGAGGTGCATGGGCGGCCTCTCAGCTTCTACCGCCGCGATGATGGCTTGCGCGCCGCGCGACGGATCACCTTGCTGCTTGCCGTGGCCGGCCAGGACGGCGTCACGGCCCTTGCCAGCCGTCTCCTCATAGTCTGGCAGCCGGATCCCCGACTGCTTCATCGAGCGCCCCCGGAAGTCAGTGCGGAACGCACCGGGCTCGACGACGGTGACGTCAATCCCAAGTGGCGCCGTCTCCTGCGCCAGCGTCTCAGACAGCGCTTCAACGGCAAATTTGGTCATGTGATAGAAGCCGACGGCGGGAAAGGTCACGATACCGCCTACAGAGCTGATATTGACGATGTGACCCCGCCTGCGTGCCCGCATACCGGGCAGTACGGCTTTGATCATGGTCCAAGTGCCGAAAACATTCGTCTCGAACATGGTCCGGACGTCGGCGTCCTCACCTTCCTCTATGGCCGCGACATAGCCATAGCCCGCGTTGTTGACCAGCACGTCGACGGCGCCGAAGCGATCTTCCGCTTGGCCGATAGCTGCTCTGACCTGATCCGGATTGGTCACGTCAAGCTCCATCGCAAGGGCAGTACCTTCGTGCGCCGCCACGATGCCGGCGACTGTGGATGGATCCCGCGCACTCACGATCACGCGATAGCCGGATTTAAGCGCTTCCTGAGCGATCGCGCGGCCTAGCCCAGTCGAACAGCCGGTAACGAGCCATACGGCGTTCTTTTCGATCATCGCGCATCTTTCCTCTGCTGGTCCAAGACCGATCAGGATCAAGTGACGCTTGTCTCATCGTTTGATAAGATCGAATTCATTGGATGGGTTGTTGAATGAAATAGGATGATCATGCGTGGCGGCTTGGACGACCTGATGGCGCTTGCCTGCGTCGCCCGCGCGCGAAGCTTCACGCGCGCCGCGGCCGAACTCGGCACATCGACCTCGAACCTCAGCCACACCATCAAGCGGCTGGAGGGCACGCTCGGCATCCGTCTGCTTCAGCGCAACAGCCGCAGCGTCTCCCTCAGTGAGGCGGGCGAGGAATTGCTCAGATCGATCGGCCCGGAACTGGAGCGCATCGAAAACGCTGTGGGCCGCCTCCAGCTCAAGCGGAGCAGCATCTCGGGCGCCGTGCGTTTGACCGCAACGCGTCAGGCCTACGAGATGGTCATCCGGCCGGTGCTACCCGCCTTCGTGGCCGCGCATCCTGATGCAACTTTAGAAGTCCTGATCGACTATGCCTTTCGCGATGTCATCACCGAGCAGTTGGATGCGGGTATTCGCCTTGGCGAGAAGATCGAGCAGGACATGATCGCGCTGAAGGTCGGCCCTGACCTTCGGATGGCAGTGGTGGCTGCGCCGTCATATCTTGCGCGTCACGGGACGCCCCGGCACCCCCGGGATCTCGTGAATCACCGCTGCATCAATTACCGCATGGTAGCCAGCGGCGCCATCTACGCCTGGGAGTTTGAAGAGAACGGCCTCGCCTTCGAGGTGCGCGTGCCGGGACCGTTGACGTTCAACGAACCGCAATTGATGCTCGATGCCGCGCTCAACGGGCTCGGCATCGCCTATCTGCTCGAGAGTGACGTGGCGCCGCATGTGGGGTCGGGTGGGCTGGTCAACCTGCTGGCTGAGTGGACGGCGCCGTTCCCGGGCTTCTACCTCTACTATCCATCGCGACTGCAGATGCGGCCGGTGTTCGGAGCTTTCCTGGATGTGCTGCGCGGCCCATCCTGATAGAGCTTGATCCGTGGATTCTTATCGCCCTCTCCTGCAACCGGACCTGCGCGCCGAACGCATCGGGCGACCCTGAACCGAACATATTGATGAGAAGCTTTCAATCGAGGCAGGCCCAGGGGCGCTGAGATCGCAGCCCCATGATCGATCCCGACGCTGACCTGTTTGCACCTGAATGAACGTCGAGACTTATGACAACGGCTGCTCTTCACCGAGAGCAGCCGTTCGTTGCGCCGCCGCGTGCTTATCCGGCCTCGGCCATCCACTGCACCGCATCCTCGCCGGCCGGGATCCTGAGCGGCGCGTGCGGGTCGGTGGCGGCCCGCCAGACCGCCGCAGCCACATCGGCGGCACGGGTGACCGGACCGGTGTCCTCGCGGAAACGGGCGATCATGCCTTCCATCAACGGCTTGTAATCGGGGTTATCGAGCCCGCGCAGATGCGGCATGGCGTTGTTGCCGAAGTTCGTTTCCGGCGAGCGGCCGGGGAGCACGATATGCACACGCACGCCGAACGGCTCCATCTCGACCGCGAGGCTCTCGGTGAGCGCGTTCGCCGCCGCCTTGCTCGCACGATAGACGCTGACCAGCGGCAGCGGCTTGAGCGTCACCGTCGAGGTGACGTTGATGACCACGCCGCCGCGGCGCTCGCGAAAGCCGGGCAGGATCGCCTGCAGCATGGCCAGCGTGCCGAGCGTATTGGTCTCGAATAGCTGCCTTGCCGTTTCCGGCTCGATCAACTCGATCGGTACGGCGGCGCCGAACCCCGCATTGTTGACCAATACATCGATCTCGCCGGCCTGCCCGAGCGCGCGGGCAATGCTATCCGGATCGGTGACGTCCAGCGACAGGACGAGGAGATTGGCGGAGGCGGGCAGGATATCGGCCTTGGGCTGGCGCATCGTGGCGACGACCTTCCAGCCCTTCTCGAGAAACAGTTTCGCGGTTTCGAGGCCGAAGCCCGAGGAACAACCGGTAATGAGGACGGTGGGCATGGAAGCACTCCGAGTTGGTTTGGCGGTCACCCGGATATGGCGAAGGGCGATGAGACCATCTATGGTCAGAAGTCCGTGATACATTTGCGATAGTCCTGTCATGACCATCGACCCGCTTGCCGAGATCGTCACCCTGCTTCAGCCCTCGGCCAGCTATTCCAAGCTCGTCGAATATGCCGGCCGGTGGCGCCTCCGCCGCGATATCGAGGGCAAGCCGGTGTTCTTCGCGGTGCTGGAGGGCGAGTGTCGGGTCGTGTCGTCTGGCCGGCCGCCGATCATCGTGCGCAAGGGCGATTTCGTGCTGTCGCCCGTGACCAAGGATCATGTCGTCGAGAGCATTGAAGCGCCGCTGCATGGGATCGCAATGACGCCGACGGAGATCGATGAGGGGCGATTCCGGGTCGGAGGGCCCGGCGAGCCGGTCAATCTCAGGATGCAGGTCGGGGTCTGCAGCTTCGCCTCGCCCGATGCCGCTCTGCTCGTCTCACTGCTGCCGGCGATGATCGTCGCCCGCGACGAGCCGCGGCTTGCGTTGCTGCTTCAGCTGGTGGGCGACGAGACGCGCCACGCCCGCCCGGCGCGGGAGCTAGTGCTGGCGCGCCTGCTCGAGGTGCTGCTCATCGAGGCGCTGCGGTGTGGGGCCGACATCCTGTCGGTGCCGAGCCTCGCGCGAGGGCTATCGGACGATCGCCTTGTGTCCGCCATCCGGGCCATGCATGCGCGGCCCGCGCACGGCTGGACCGTGGCCGATCTCGCCGCGGAGGCGGCGATGTCGCGGTCCGCCTTCTTCGCGCGCTTCAACCGCATCGTCGGGTTGCCGCCGATCGAATATCTGCTGACCTGGCGCATGGCGCTCGCCAAGCGGCTGCTCCGCACGCGGGAGCTGGCGATCGAGCACGTCGCCGCGCAAGTCGGCTACGCCTCGGCGAGCACATTCAGCACCGCCTTCACCCGCCATGTCGGGATGCCACCGATGCGATATGCCCGGGAGATGCTCCCAGCCTAGCGGCGGCGGACGGCCTTTCCGAGGTCCACGAACGGCGCCAACATCCTGACGAACCGGGCCGCTGCCGCACCTGTTCGTTGATCGGGACATCGCGGGCGCACAGCCGATATCCCGGCGGCACGAGCTCCGGCGTCTTCGACATCAGTAGTAGGATCAGATCGGCGCGGCACACGTCGCTATACGCAGACGCGCTGTAAAGCGCCTTGACGCGAGGGAAACCCATGGCATTTAGCCCCACCTATGAATAAGATTCGTGCCATCTGCGTCTATTGTGGATCTTCGCCCGGGAACGATGCCGCTTATGTTGAGGCCGGCAAACAGTTGGGGTTTGCGCTAGCGGCCGCTGGAGTGAGGCTAGTCTATGGTGGCGGAACCACCGGCGTGATGGGTGCCGTCGCTCATGGAACATTAGGCGCTGGCGGTGAGGTGGCAGCGATCATTCCGAGTTTCCTTATAAATCGGGAAACGACCAAGGCCGCGCTGAGCACATTCAGTGACGTGACGATCACAGAGACCATGCACGAGCGCAAGCATAAGATGTTCGAGCGCTCGGACGCTTTTGTAGCCCTGCCGGGAGGTATTGGCACGGTTGAAGAGATCGTTGAGATCATGACCTGGTGCCAACTCGGCCAACACCGCAAGCCGATAGTGTTCGCCAACATCAATGGCTTTTGGGACCCTATGCTTGGCATGCTCGATCATTTGCGCCGTGCCGGGTTCATTCACAGCGGTCACCTGATGCAGCCCATCGTAGTGGATCGCGTTGAAGAGATCATTCCGGCCATTGTCGCGGCCGCCCAAGAAGTTGATCCGTTTGACAACGAAATTCCATCTATCATCGCCAAAATGTAGAGGCTTCGCAAACCGTCGCCGCTTCAATCCTGGGTCTTCGACCGGAGCTCGGGATTGAATTTCCCCTTTGTAAACAGGGGGGAATGTCGAAGATCAAGCCGATCGGTCTGACGGACGGCCACCCATGGCGACCAGCGCCACGATGGCGGCCGCGAAGCCCGAGGCTGCGCCGATGCCGAGCGCCCAGCGCGGCCCGTAATGGCCGGCCACCCATCCGACGATCGGCGCGCCGATCGGCGTGCCCCCGAGCGCGATACCGACGCGTAGCGCCATCACCCGGCCGCGCATGGTGGGCTCGGTGGAGAGCTGCATCAGGCTGTTCGTCGTGTTGGTGAGGATCAGCGCCGCCGCGCCGATGACGACAAGCGCTTCGGCGAAGAACCAATAGCCGGGCGCGATGGCGGCGAGCGTGCAGCCGAGCCCGAAGATCGTGGCGCCGACCAGCAGCAACCGGAACCGGGGCTCTCCACGACCCGCCCCCAGTAACGCGCCGGACATCGTGCCGATCGCCATGATCGACGACAACAGCCCGTATCCACGGGCGTCCGTATGGAAGACGCTGACCGCCATGGTCGAGACGAAGATGGGGAAGTTCAGGCCGAAGGTCCCGATCAAAAACAACATGATTAGGATCGCCTTGAGGTCGGGGCGGCCCCACACATAGCGCAGCCCTTCGACGAAGCTTCCCCGCCCACGGGCGGCTCTGGCGTTCGGACGAAGCTCAGTGCTGCGCAAAAAGGCGAGCGAGACCAACACGGCAGCGAAGGAGGCGCCATTGATCAGAAAGGCCCAGCCGGTGCCGATTGTGGCGATCACGACACCGGAGACGGCCGGGCCAATCATCCGCGCAGCGTTGAACGAGGTGGAATTGAGCGCCACCGCATTGTGCAGGTCTTCGTCGCCCACCAGCTCCGCCACGAAGGTCTGGCGTACCGGGGCGTCGAAGGCCGCGGCGCTGCCGAACAGGACGGCGAAGACATAGACCTGCCAGAGCTGGACGGTGCCGGTGACGGTGAGCGCTCCCAGCGCAAGAGCGAGGACGCCCATCGCCGCCTGGGTCCCGATGAGAAGCTTGCGCTGATTGAAATGATCGGCGGCGAAGCCTGTCCAGGGCAGCAGGATGAGCTGCGGCCCGAACTGCAGCGCCATGACCCAGCCAACCGCCGAGGCGTCGTGGTGGGTCAATTGGGTCAACACCAGCCAGTCCTGGGCCGTACGCTGGACCCAGGTGCCGACATTGGAGACGAAGGCGCCGGCGAACCAGACCCGGTAATTGAAGCTTCGCAGCGATCGGAAGGCGCCCCAGACGGGAGCCTTCATGAATGCTTCGGCCCATTTCCGCCGTGGAAGCGACCAAAGTGTCGGGCGGAAAACAGCGCGATGAAGAGGGCGCCGACGCCGAGTGCGACGACATCGCCCGTATTCTTCAACCCGAAATCGCCCACGCGACAGACCAGCACATAGCCGACGACGAGGTTGAAGAACCCCCAGAGCACGTTGACGGTCGACGAAGACAGCCCTTGTCCGGGCGGCTTGGCGAAGGGGCTCTGAAACGGCCGGCCCATCGCGCCGCTAACGAAGTGAGGGATCGCATTCGCCAGGAAGGCGCCGCCGAAGACATAGGACAGGAGATCGAGCCAGAGCATCTCAGGCGGTCCTCGACGGCAGCAGGTTGATGATCTCCTGGCTGGTGCCGGTCTCGCCGAGCCGCGGGAAGATGTTCTTGGTGCTGTAGGCGTGCGCCTCGGGACGCATGTCGGTCATGGCGTCGAGCGCGAGGGTGACGTTGAAGCCGGCCTCATAGGCCTGACGTGCCGTCGCCTCGACGCCGGTTCCGGTCGCCACGCCCGCGACCACCACCTGGGTGACGCCCCGCGCTTTCAACTGGGCCTCGAGATCGGTGCTGGCGAAGGCGCCCCAGGTCCGTTTGGTGACGACGATATCGCTGGGCTGTTGATCCAGCTCCGGGATGAGGTCCGTCCATCCCTCCGGGAGCGACCCCATCTGGCGCGGTTGCTCGACGCGGCCTGGCGCTCCCCCGGCGACGTTAACGAGCGCCACCGTCAGTGCGCGCCCCCGGAAGGCCCTCGCAAGCACGCTCGCCCGTTCGATGACGCTGTCCATTGCGGGAAGGCCAGGAAGGCTGACGATCCCCTTCTGCAGATCGACGATGATCAGCGCCGTATTCGGGTCGAGTGTCGTTAGCGCCATGGGATTATCCTTTCGCGGATCGCAATGCTTGCGGTCGGGGTGACGCGCAGGGCTCTTTCACTCGTCGACAAGCCGTCTGAGCAGTTCGACGGCCCTAGTGACTTCCTCTTGCTCCTGAGGCGAGAGCCGCGCCTGAAGCGCCCGAGTCAACCAGTCCTGGCGCGCGGCGCGTCCGTCTTCGATCCATTTACGGCAGGCCTGCGTGAGCGAGAGAAGGGTTTGCCGTCCGTCGTCAGGGTCCCGCGTTCCACTAATCAAGCCGGCGCCTTCCAGCGCGGCGAGGACTGGCGCCATGGATTGGGGCCGCATCCCTTCGGCGCGAGCGAGGGCCGATGCCGTGGTGGGGCCGTCCTGTTCCAGGCGCAGCAGGACCGACACTTGAGAGGGGCTGAAGTCTCCGGCATCCGCCTGGTCGCGCAAGCGCCGCTTCAGCTTACCGAACAGGGCTCGAAGATCCTGCGCCAGGGTCGACGCGCGGAGGGCTCGCTGGTGATCCAGGGAAGCAGTCATGTCTCCTTCTGCCACATCAACAGGCAATCTGTAAAGTTCATCTGTTCAGTTTACCTGATGGTATGAAGTTGGCCTTTCGGCGGCCGCGTGGCCTCCCGCGCCGACCAGCGACCTACGCTCCTTCAAATATTTTTTCGCGCCGACGCGCCGGCGCGCGATCGAGCTTTGAATGAGCTTGCAATTGGCGAATGTCGGCACCGACCTCTCTAACGAGAGGAGAAATATCTGTGCCCGCGACCAAGATTCTCTGGGGTCAGATCATCACCGTCTTCGCCATCGTCTTGCTGGCGATCTGGACCGCGACCGAATGGACGGCTTGGCGGCTCGGCTTCCAACCCGAGCTGGGACATCCCTGGTTCGAGATCCTGCACTTCCCGTTCTACCTCCCTCCGGCCTTCTTCTGGTGGTGGTACGCCTACGACGCCTATGCGCCGTCGATCTTCATCGAGGGCGCATACATCGCCTCATCCGGCGGGATCATCGCTGCGGCCGTCGCGATCGGCATGTCGGTCTGGCGTGCCCGCGAGGCGAAGAACATCGAAACCTATGGCTCTGCGCGTTGGGCGCAGCCGAAGGAGATCGAGCAGGCCGGCTTGCTCGGACCCGACGGCGTGGTGCTGGGCCGTCATCAGCGCACCTATCTTCGCCATGATGGTCCTGAGCATGTCCTGTGCTTCGCCCCAACCCGCAGCGGCAAAGGCGTCGGCCTCGTCATCCCGACGCTCTTGACCTGGCCGGGCTCGGTGATCGTTCACGACATCAAGGGCGAGAACTGGCAGCTCACCGCCGGCTTTCGCGCCCGGCACGGGCGCGTGCTCCTGTTCGATCCGACCAACGCGAAATCGTCGGCCTACAACCCGCTGCTCGAGGTCCGCCGCGGCGAGTGGGAGGTGCGCGACGTCCAGAACATCGCCGACATCCTGGTCGATCCCGAAGGCAGTCTTGAGAAGCGGAACCACTGGGAGAAGACCAGCCACGCCCTGCTGGTCGGCGCGATCCTGCACGTTCTCTATGCCGAGGTGGACAAGACGCTCGCCGGCGTCGCGTCCTTCCTCTCCGATCCGAAGCGGCCGATCGAGTCGACGCTGTCGGCGATGATGCGGACGCCGCATCTCGGCGAAGCGGGGGTCCATCCCGTGGTCGCCTCCGCCGCGCGTGAGCTACTGAACAAATCCGCCAACGAACGATCCGGCGTGCTCAGCACCGCCATGTCGTTCCTCGGCCTCTATCGCGATCCCGTGGTCGCCGAGGTGACGCGGCGCTGCGATTGGCGGATCGGCGACATCGTCGCCGGCGATCGGCCGACGACGCTCTACCTCGTCGTGCCGCCGTCCGACATCAACCGGACCAAGCCGCTGATCCGCCTTATCCTCAACCAGGTCGGCCGCCGGCTGACAGAGGACCTGCAGGCCAAGGCTGACCGGCGCCGGCTCCTTTTGATGCTCGACGAGTTCCCTGCGCTCGGCCGCCTCGATTTCTTCGAGTCCGCGCTCGCCTTTATGGCCGGCTACGGGATCAAGAGCTTTCTGATCGCGCAGTCCCTGAACCAGATCGAGAAGGCCTACGGTCCCAACAACTCGATCCTCGACAACTGTCATGTCAGGGTCAGCTTCGCGACTAACGACGAGCGGACGGCGAAGCGGGTCAGCGACGCGCTCGGCACCGCGACCGAGATGAAGGCGATGAAGAACTATGCCGGCAGCCGGCTGTCGCCCTGGCTCGGGCATCTCATGGTGTCGCGCTCGGAAACCGCGCGCCCGCTGTTGACGCCCGGCGAGGTGATGCAGCTCCCGCCGACCGACGAGATCGTCATGGTGTCGGGGATCCATCCGATCCGCGCGAAGAAGGCGCGCTATTACGAAGACGAGCGCCTCCAGGAGCGCATCGTGGCGCCACCCGTGCTGGCACGTCCGAAAGAGGTGCGCCCCGACGACTGGAGCGGCCGCCCGCTGCCGCCGAGCCCGCCGGCTCCGGTCGCGGGCAATGGCGAGGATGCCGACGATGAAGATCCCAAGAACACCGATCGCCGCAAGCAGCCCGAACTCAACCAAACGACCGTCGAGAAGAAGGAGCCGATCGACAACGAGTTCGCGCTCGACCCGGTCGACGACATGGAGGAGGACGCACCCCGCATCGGCCGGATGAACGACCTGATGCAGGGCCTCGCCCAGCAAGCCTCGCTCGATCCCGGCGATGACCTCGGGATGTGAGGAGCCCATGGCTATGCCGAAGAAGAAGGCCCAACTCTCGGTTTATCTCGACCCCGAGGTGATGCAGTCGCTGGGGGCCTATGCCGCGCGCCGCGAGCAGTCGATGTCGTTGATCGCTGAGGCCGCCATCGCTTCGTTCCTGTCGCCAGACGCCGACGAGCGGCGAGAAGCCGCCATCGCCAAGCGACTCGACCAGCAGGATCGACGACTGGCGCGTCTCGAACGTGATGTCGGCATTGGCGTCGAGACGCTGGCGTTGTTCATCCGCTTTTGGCTCAACACCACGCCGCCGCTGCCCGAGCCAGCCGCCAAGGCTGCCCGTGCTCAGGCCGGCGCGCGCTATGACAATTTTGTCGCGACGCTGGGTCGGCGCCTTAATGAGGGGCCGAAGCTTCGGCAGGAGATTCCCGACGATGTTCGGGAAGAACCGAATCGGCCGCTAGCCAACGATTAGCCGACGGCGGCAAACAAGCATCCAGCAGACGAGGCGCACTAAAGCCGCTCCGCACCCAGCAAGTATTTTTTCGCTGCTTTACGCTGGGGCTCTACGACATCTGAATACTTGTTGAATCGCCCCATTTTCTTCATTTTCTAATCATCCCCGTTGCCAATCGCGCGTCGCGATTGGCCCTCCGACGGGGACGATCGTGGCGGTTGCTCCACTCCATTCCGAGGCCTTCTCCCGCGGCGCGCGCATGCTGCGCACCGCGCTCGGCCCGGCCATCGCCGCCTTTCTCGAAGACCCGTCGATCGTTGAGGTGATGCTC
>JAMSKV010000023.1 GCA_024515975.1 Endosaccharibacter trunci | reverse complement strand
GACTGGCGCCGGGTCGCGACCCGCTATGACCCCTGCCGACCTACCTTCTTCTCCGCCATTCGCACTGGAGCAACAATCACCTCTGACTTTGCCACGAGTCTTGAACCTGGCGCAAGATCTTCGCCAAAGTCTTACAGATGTATAACGGACTTCAGACAATTTGCCTGCAGAGTTGTTGGCTTGCGTTTCGGAGTAGCGGGAGATATTCGTGGACTGCAACTTCTCGGCTCAGCCGATTGCTCGGGCCGCCTATGTTTAGCGAGGCGACTGTCATCCCGTCAAACCGCTGGACCGATACAGCGATCGATGAAAAGCCCGCCTCGGCCTCCTGGTCGACGTAGCTGAACCCGGCCGTCCGCACGCCAGACAGGATCGCTTTTAGGCCAACCGGATCGATAGGGGGCTCCAACCGCATCGCGCGGAGGGCGCGGTCAAGCTGGTCGTCCGGCATCGCGCTCAACAGGACGCGGCCAAGCGCGGTTCTCGCGGCTGGCAAGCGGAAACCGATCCCCGCCCCCGCGGCGATGACCTGCGCCGGCACCGAGCGCGCGATCATGACGATATCGGAGCCGTCGAGAACGGCGGCGGAGCAGCTCTGCCCAGTAGAGCGCACCAGCCGGTCGCAGGTGGTCTGCAGAACGGTGGAGACCGCGTTCGACACCAGATAGGCGTGCGCCAGCTCGAGCACCTTCGGCGTCGGACGGAACAATCGCCCTTCCTCCTCCAGGTAGCCCAGATGGACGAGCGTGTTCAGCGAGCGCCGCACCGTCGCGCGCGGCAGATCGACCGCGCGGGCCAGATCGGACAGGGACATCGGGCGCAAGCTGGTCGAGAACACCGACATCACCTGCAGCCCGCGGGACAACGCTTCGGAGAAATCCGGGCCGAGCTTCGCCGGCAGTTGACGGTTGGCATCCTGGTCTTTGGCTGTTGTCATGCCGCCCCACTCGCTTGCCCGGCTTGTCCGGAAAGCCGTCCCTTCTGCCGAGACGCGATAACATGCCGGGACGGCAAAGCCGAACTGGCCCGCGCATTGCATGACCGATTGTCGAATTTATGTTCGCTAATCGAACAGGAGAACGCCGTGATCAGCCAGGAGATGAATGATCGCTTGACCCGGACGGGCCCGGATCGTGCCTGCGGCCAGCTGCTGCGCCGCTACTGGCAGCCGGCGGCGCTGTCGGACGAGCTGATGGGCGAGCGCCCGGTCTGCCGGTCGATGGTGCTCGGACAGAAGCTGGTCCTGTTCCGCGACGAGGAGGGGCGGCTCGGCGCGCTGGAGCGGCACTGTGCGCATCGCGGCGCCGACCTGTCGTTCGGGCGGCGCGAGGATGGCGGGCTGCGCTGCCCGTTCCATGGCTGGTTGTTCGACGTCTCTGGCCGGTGCCTGGAAACGCCTGCGGAGCCGGACGACCGCATGTGCACGAAGATTAGGCAGAGAAGCTATCCCGTGCTCGAACGCAGCGGCATCATTTTCGTCTATCTGGGCGACGGCGAGCCGCCCCATCTTCCGGACCTCGACTGCTTCGTCGCTCCGGACACGCATGTATTCGCCTTCAAGGGCCACATCGACTGCAACTGGCTGCAGGCGCTGGAAGTCGGCCTGGACCCAGCGCATGCGAGTTTCCTGCACCGCTTCTTCGACGATGCCGATACGGCGGACAGCTACGGCAAGCAGTTCAGGGCCGCGTCCGCCGGCAGCGACATGCCGATGACCCGGGTGCTGCGCGAATTCCCGCGTCCAGACATCGGCGTCGATGCGACCGAGTTCGGTCTGCGTATCACCGCCCTGCGCCGGATCGACGAGCGGTTCACCCATGTGCGCGTCACCAATATGCTGTTCCCGCAGGCCTTCGTGATCCCGTTGTCGCAGGAGATGACGATCACGCAATGGCATGTGCCGATCGATGATTACAGCTGCTATTGGTATGCGATCTTCACCGGTTTTCGCGAGAAGCTCGACAAGACGCTCATGCGGGAGCAGCGGCTGGAGCTTTATCAGCTTCCGGACTACCGTCCGAAGGTCGGACGGTTCAACGATTACGGGTTTGATCCGTACGAGCAGGCACACCAGACCTATACCGGCATGGGCGCCGACATCAACGTGCACGATCAGTGGGCGGTGGAAAGCCAGGGCGCGATCCAGGACCGGACGCAGGAACATCCCGGTCGCACCGACCGGGCGATCAACGCACATCGCCGCCTGCTGCTGAGCGCAATGGTCGCCAACGAGCAGGGCGAGCGCCCCTTCATGGTGCTCGACCGCGCCGAGGCCGCCGCCATCCGTGGCCCGCATACGGTCGACGGGATCGGACCCAGCGAGGGCTGGCAGAAATTCGCGCGCACGGTCGATTCGGAACGGGTGCGCGGCGCCCCCTGGTTCGACGAATCGGATCGTGCCCCATGAACGCGAATCACGCTCGTTTTCGAAAAGGCTTCATCATCTGCGAGACTGTTTGGGGGCAGCCATGCCGGTGAACCGCGACGCGATCGTCGTCACGCTGACGCTCTACGCGTTCGCGCTGATGACAATGGCCACCATCGGTGTCATCGTTCCGTTCGTGCCAACGATCGCCGCGTCCCTGCATGTCGGCGACGGCGCGATCGGTCTTGGCATTGCGCTGTTCTCCCTGCCGCCCGCCCTGCTGGCGACGATCGGTGGCGCGGCGATGGATCGGATCGGCATCCGTGGCGCGGTGATCGCAGCGGCGGGGGCGAGCATGGTGGGCGACCTCATCGTGCGGACGGCGAACAGCATCTGGATGTTCGACGCCGGCTTGGTGATCGACGGGTTCGGCCTTGCCACCATCGCCATCGGTGCACCCGCGCTGCTGATCGCCACGTTGCGGGATGCCACCCGCACCCGGGCGATGGCGTTCCTGTCGACCTTCGCGCCTACCGGGTTCGCGCTCGGCCTGCTGATCGCGATCCCGTTCACGGGACACAGCGCATGGCGCGCGGCCATGCTCGCCCATGTCGGGCTGGCCCTGCTGGTCTGCGTGGCCGGAATTCTGATGCTACCGGCCGCGAGGCGCGACGATCCATCCGTGTCAGAATCGCGACCGCGCGTGCGGCTGGTACCGCTCCCGCTCGTCCGCCGCTACTGGTCGGTGTTCCGGCTCGGCCTGGCCATAGCCCTGCCGAACGGCATCGCCTATGGCACCAGCATCGTCGCTCCTTCCTACCTGGCGCGGATCGATGGCGTCAGCCTGGCCTCCTCTGCGGGAGCCGTTGCCGGCGCGAAGATCGCCGCCCTGCTCCTGGGCGGATTGGTGACCGGGCAAATCCTAGCGGGACGGCTGCATCCGTGGCTGGTGTTCGTGGCGATGGCGGTGATCGGCGTGCTGGCCCAGGCGCTGTTCTTCCTGCCCTCGGGAAGCCTGGCGATCGCGATCCTTGCCCTAGTGCTCTGGCTGTTCGCGTTCGGCGGCCTGAGCGGGGTGGCGATGTCGCTGCTTCCCGGCGTGATGCCGGGCCCGGACAGCAAGGCTGTGACCACCGGCGTGGTCAACCAATTCATCTCCGTGGTGTCTTTCGCCGCGCCCTCCACCTATCTGGCCATGCCGGGATGGGGCGGGTTCCTGCTTCTGGCGGCGGCAGGGCTGATGATCAGCGTCCTGTCGCTGCCCCGCGTGCGGATCGATGTTCCTGATCACGCCGTCGCTGCCTGATTTGCCATCACTCTCTCGGTGGCTGAATGAGCACCATCGTCCAACCAGACGGCTCCGTTAGGTCGGATGATGCCCTAGGACCCCTGTCGAAGACCGTCACGAGGATCGCGCTCATGGGCTTCATCACGGATCATGCGCTTTGGACGCCGGAGCAGACCGAGCGCGCGGCGGACTGCCTGCGCCGGATCGAGGCCGATCGCATCGAGAGCGTTCGGATCGGATTTCCTGACCTGCACGGGATCATGCGCGGCAAGACGGTCATGGCCGATGCGCTCGACAGGATCTTTTCCGCCGGCCTGTCCATCACCTCGTCGCTGCTGCTCAAGGATAGTTCGCATCGCACGGTCGGCGCCGTCTTCTCCGCCGGCGCCGGTATCGGCATCGGCGCGTTCGCCGGCGCGGCCGACATGGTGCTGGTACCCGATCCCTTCAGCTTCCGGATCTTGCCCTGGGCGAACCGGACCGCCTGGCTGCTTTGCGACTGCTATCTCCCGGATGGCAGTCCGGTGGAGCTGGCCCCCCGCCACCAGCTCCGTCGCCAGGCGAAGAACCTGGCCGATCGGGACCTCGAGCTGGTCGCCGGTCTTGAGGTTGAGTTCCACCTCTTCCGTCTCGACGATCCGATGCTGGGCCTCGATCAGTCCGGTCAGCCAGGTCAGCCGCCCGCGGTCAGCCTGAGCCACCAGGGCTACAACTATCTGACCGAACTGCGATACGACACGCTCGAGCCGATCCTGGAGATCCTGCGGGCGACATGCGCCGCGCTGGATCTGCCGCTGCGATCGATCGAGATCGAATTCGGGCCGAGCCAGGTCGAGTTCGTGTTTGGCGCTGGAACCGCGGAACGGACAGCCGACGACATGATCCTGTTCCGCAGCGCGATCAAGCAGGTCTGTCGCCGGCATGGCTATCACGCCACGTTCATGTGCCGTCCGGCGATCGCCAACGTTTGCTCCAGCGGATGGCATCTGCACCAGTCGCTGCGCCGGCGCTCGGATCGTCGCAACCTGTTCGCCGTCGATGAGGATGGCGATGCGCCGTTGTCGCGCATCGGCCTGCACTATCTCGCCGGACTGCTGCGCGACGCATCCGCGGCCATGCCGTTCGCGATGCCGACGGTCAACGGATACAAGCGGATCCGGCCGATGTCGCTGGCACCCGACCGCGCCGTCTGGGGACGCGACAACCGTGGCGCGATGCTGCGCGTGCTGCAGGGGACAAGCAGTGCGGCTAGGATCGAGAACCGTGCGGGCGAGCCGGCGGCCAATCCCTATCTCTATGTCGCTGCGCAGATCATCTCCGGCCTCTCCGGCATCGACGATGCGCTGGACCCTGGGCCCGGCGTGGAGACGCCCTACGACAACGACGCGGCCGCCCTGCCAACGACGCTGGAAGGCGCGCTCGCGCTTCTTGCCGGCAGCGAACGCTTCGCGCGGCATTTCGGAGAAGGCTTCGTTCGGCATTTCCTGCGCGTCAAGCAGGCCGAAGTCGCGCGATTCAACCTGGAGGTCAGTACCTGGGAGCAGAAAGAGTATTTCGACATGTTCTAGGGAAGTTCTAGGGAAATCTGACGACGATCTTGATCGGGCCATGTGCCGCAAGCAGGCACGCGGTCTTGCTGACGCATGTTCGCAGACCGGTGGCACGTGTTCCGTTTATTGGATAGGCCCGTATATTTTTAAGCACTTCTTCCACTATGCCGGCGATCATAACGTCATCCGCATGGACCACGGCAGATACCGTGGTGGACTTTCGAGGCTTACCGTTGCCCCCAGGATTCGGAACAGTCGTATGATCGCGTCACGCAGGGTTGCCGTTCTTCTTGCCAGCACGATGTTGTGCGGCGCGTTCTCTCCAAAACTGGCCCTTGCGCAGACCAGCGTTTCGACCCACAGCGACAGCCTGTCCGGCGACGATAATGAACCCAACGCCGAACGGATCAGCGTGCGTGGGACCGGCCCCATATCGGCCAACGGCGTGACCGGTCGGGCCATCGGCGGTGGATTGATCCAGCGGCAGGACGCGCCGAAATCGGTCAGTACCGTCTCGACCGACTTCATCCAGAAACAGGCCCCGACAACCAACGCCTTCCAGCTTTTGCGTCTGACGCCGGGTGCGAACGCCGGCGAGTCCGATCCGTTCAACATGCAATACAGCGGCAGCAGCTTCTCGATCCGCGGCCTGCAATCCACGCAGATCGGGTTCACCTACGAGGCGGCGCCGTTGAACAGCTCTTACAATTACAGCGTCGATCCCGCGGAGTGGGCCGACAACGAGAACCTGCGCACGGTGCGCGAGGTGCAGGGCTCGCCCGACCTGGCCTCTCCCACGCTCAATGCGTCAGGCGGCGTGGTGAATCTCTATACCCGCGATCCGCTCCAGCATTTCGGCGGTTTCGCAGACATCTCGGGAGGATCCTACAGCTTCGCCCGTGGGTTCATCCGTCTTGATACCGGAGAAATCGGCAACTCCGGCATCACGGCGTTTGCCTCCTATTCGCAAGCCGAGGCAGATCATGTCCGTGGAGCCGGACACGATTCGCGCAACCATTTCGATCTCGGCGTCCTGAAGACGTTCGCCAATGGCAGCCGGACCAAGCTCTCCTTGTCCTTCACCAATCTTGACATCGAAAACTACAAATACCCGACGCTGGCTGCCTATCAGCTGTATGGCCGGAGCAACAATTATAGCAGCGTTTTCACCGGATCGAACACGAACTACTACAAGCTGAACCAGAACCCTGAGAATAGCCTGCTGGTATCGCTGCCCAGCAACATCGTGGTCAACCCCAACCTGAATATCGATTTCACGCCGTACACCTACTACTATTACGGCACGACCGACTTCTCGACTAACGTGACCGGCAACAGCGTCTATTCGGGCACCGAGAAGATCACCAGCGACTTCAACAGCACCGGATCGAACACTGCCTCCACCCTGGTGCTCGATCCCTATATCGAGCAGACGTCCCGCTCCGGGTTCGAGACGCGGGTGAACTACCAGATCGGTATCAACAAGTTCGTCGTCGGGCAGTGGTTCCAGTACGAGAACGACAATCTGTACTCGGTCTATGGTCGCGTCACCAACGGCGTGCCCAACAATCCCTGGGGAAACACGGATCTTTATCTGCAGCCGAACGGGCAACCGATCTATGCCGCCGCCGATCATTCCTACGTCACCACCAACGCCGTCTTCCTCGGCGACACGCTGAACCTGCTCCAGGATCGCCTCCGTATCGATCTCGGCGTGCGCGCCGCGGTGATCGACCGCGAGGGCAGCGATCTGCTGCCGGGAGTCCGCTACAAGACCGCGATCCATGCCGCCGAACCGCTTCCGCTGGCGGCGATCCGCTACAATTTCGGCGATTACAGCCAGGTCTTCGCCAGCGCCTCGACCGCCTTCCGTTTGCCGGCCGCCTCGGCGGTGTTCGAGACCGCCTATGGCGGCAAGGTGAGCAACGTGCCGAACGATGCGCTGAAATCGGAATACTCGATCTCCGAGGAGGTGGGCTATCGCTACCAGTCGCCCCACCTGATCGCCGACGCCACCTTCTTCAACTATAATTTCACCAATCGCCTCATCTCGACGGCGGTCTATCAGAATGGTCAGCAATACGCCTCCACGATCAATGGCGGCGGGCAGAGCGCGCAGGGCGTCGACGTCGAGATCGGCACCGGGCCGTACCATCACATCCGGCCCTACGTGTCGGGCGAGTACCTCCACAGCACGATCGACAACAACGTCCAGTCCGGCGCTGATTACCTGCCGACCACGGGCAAGACCGCGGTGCTCAGCCCGAAATTCCAGTTCGCGCTCGGCCTCGATTATGATGATGGCACGTATTTCGGCAACGCTTCGGTGAAGTGGGTGGACAGCCAGTACACGACCCTGATGAACGACCAGTCGATGCCGGCCTATGTGACGGCCGACTTCACCGTCGGCTACCGGCTGCACACGATCGGACCCTTCAAGCGTCCGGAGATCCGGCTCAACGTGATCAACGCCGCCAACAACAACTACTTGTCCGGCGCCTACAGCGTGACCTCCAACGCCAGGACCACGCGCGGCGTGTTCGGAACCTCGATCGCCGGCAGCAACCCGACCTACTACATCGCGACCCCGTTCACGGCGATCGTCACCCTGAGCACGGGCTTCTGAGGATGCCGAGTATGCGCAAAGCCGGACCGGTTCTTCTCCAGTCTCTCGCAGGCGTGCTGTGCCTGGGCATCGGTCTGGCCAACGCCACGGATGCCGCGCGCGGGCCGTCGCCCGACCCGCGCATGGGCGATGGCGGCGTCTCGTCCTTCTATGACTGGACCGGCGCGCTGCCCTCCGGGCCAGGACGGATGCTTCGGCAGGAGCCTCTGCCGTCCGCGATGCTGCCGCCGCACGCCGCGTCTGGCACGCGCATTCTCTACAGCTCGCTGTCCGGGGTCGGCAGGCAGGGCCCGGCTGCGGTGTCCGGCCTGCTGCTGCTGCCGCGCGGCGCCGCGCCCGCCGGCGGATGGCCTGTGGTGGCCTGGGCGCACGGAACCACCGGTTTCGCCGATGTCTGCGCCCCATCGTGGCGCGGCAGGCCGGCTCGGGACAACGCCTATCTCGATGGGTGGCTGTCGCGCGGCTTCGCGATCGTCGCCACCGACTATGAAGGGCTCGGGACGCCGGGCGATCACCCCTACCTGCTCTACCGCTCGGAGGCGCACAGCATCCTTGACGGCGTTCGCGCCGCGCTGTCCGATCCAGGCGCGGAACTGCGCAACCGGATCATTCTGGTCGGCCAGTCGCAGGGCGCAGGCGCCGCGCTTGGCGCCGCCTGGCTTCACCCGCTCTATGCGCCGGAGCTCGACATCAAGGCGGCCGTACTGACCGGGCTCGTCACCGGGATCGCCACCGCGCAAACGCACGACAAGGCGAAAATCTACAGCGATCCGAACAGGATGGATCCGAGCTTCGCCATGCTCCGCTTCGCCGGCACCGACCACGCCCTGCATCCGTCCGCCGACCTGCAAGGCTTCCTGACGCCGAAAGGCGAGCAGATGCTCGGCACCGCGCTGCATGGCTGCCTGCACGACCTGTTCGCCGAAGCGCGCAAGCTCGACCTCAAGAATGGCGGCCAGATGTTCTCGCGCTCGATCGGCCCGATCGACGACGACATGGAGGCGAACTTCACCATTCCGGACGGGCACGTCGCGATGCCGGTTTTCGTGGGAACCGGCCTGGCCGACGGGGAAGCCGGGGCGGGCGGCCAGTACGACGCGGTGGCCGCGATGTGCTCGGCCGGCTCGCCCGTCGTCTGGCACACCTATCCCGGCCTAACGCACAACGGCACGGTGAACGGGTCGAGCGCCGATTCCGCCGCCTTCGTCGCTTCCGTGCTGGACGGCCACCCGCCACGGTCGAACTGCGCGTCGATCGCCGCGCCGGGCCCGCTGCAAAGCCCGACGCCAGGGGTCGTCTTCAACAACTGAGCGGCATCCGATGAACGGAGCCGTTTAGTCGGATGAAGATGCCTGCTCAAACCAACGGGCGAGAGCGTGCGATCCGATCCCGTTGGATCGCACGCTCCCGGCTGTCCCTCCGGCGCGATCTCACCAGGCGGTGTAGACCGACTTGATGCTCATGTAGTCACGCAGTTGAGCGGCGCCGTTCTCGCGGCCGTAGCCGCTCATGCGATAGCCGCCGAACGGCACCGCCGGGTCCAGCAGATTGTAGCTGTTGATCCAGACCGAACCGGCTTTCAAAGCCCGGCTCATCCGCATGGCGCGGCCAAGGTCGCGCGTCCACACCGCGGCGCCCAGCCCGTAGCGCGAGCGATTGGCGCGCATCGTGACCTCGGCTTCGGTGTCGAACGTCAGCACACTCAACACGGGGCCGAAGATCTCGTCGGTGGCGATCGCCATCTCGTCCCCGACGTCGGCGAAGATCGCCGGTTCGAGGAACCAGCCATCCCGCAATCCAGGCACGGTCGGCGTATCGCCCCCTTGCAGCAGGGTCGCGCCCTGCTCGAGGCCGAGCGCCACGAAACGGCGCACGCGGTCGCGCTGGCGGCCAGAGGCGAGCGGGCCCAATTCGGTCTCGGGGTTCGCGCCGTGGCCGAGACGCAGCGCCATCGTACGGGCGCGTATCCGCTCCAGCACGCCGGGCAGCGCCGCACGCTGCACGAACAGCCGGCTGCCGGCGCTGCAGATCTGACCGCAATTCGCGAACGCCGCCATCACCGCGGTATCGGCGGCTGCGTCGAGATCGGCGTCCGCGAAGATGATGTTGGGGGACTTCCCGCCCAGCTCCAGGGTCAGACGCTTCAGGTTGCCGGCCGACGCGCGAACGATCGACTGGCCGGTCTCGACCGAGCCGGTGAACGAGATCTTGTCCACGTCCGGATGGGCGGCCAGCGCGGCCCCGGCATCGCCGTGGCCCGACAGGATGTTGATGACGCCGGGCGGCACCCCGGCCTCGTGCACCAGTTCCGCGAAGCGCAGCGCCGTCAGCGGCGCGTCCTCGGACGTCTTCATCACCAGGGTGCAGCCGGTCGCCAGCACCGGGCCGATCTTCCAGACCAGCGCCCACATCGGCCCGTTCCAGGGAATGATGGCGCCGACCACCCCCACCGGCTCGAGCACGGTCTGCGTCGCCACCTCCATCGGCAGCGAGTTGGCGATGGTCTCGCCGCTGAGCGCGGTCGCCTGCCCGGCGTAAAAGCGCAGCAGGGCGACCAGCAGCGGCATCGCCCCGGTAGTGTGGCGGATCGGCGCCCCCATGTCGGCGGTATCGAGCGCCGCCAGTTGCGCCGCGTCCCGCTCCACCAGGTCGGCCAGCCGCAGGATCAGGCGCTGCCGCTCGACGGGCCGGAGGCGCGACCAGGGTCCGTCCAGGGCGCGTCGGGCCGCCGCCACGGCGCGGTCGACATCCACGTCGCGGGCACGCGGCAGCGTGGCCAGCATGGAGCCATCGGCCGGGTTGCGGGTCTCGAACCGTTCGCCCGCCGCCGCTTCGACAAGCACGCCATCGATCAGCAAACCGGTGGCGGGCAGGGTGGGGCTCACGAGGCGGCCGCGTGCAGGCGAGCGAAGCCGCTTTCCAGATCACGGATCAGATCGTCCGGATCCTCCAGCCCGACATGCAGCCGGATCGACGGGCCTGGCGCCTCGTAAGCCAGCGCGCTGCGCAGGGTGGAGGGGTAGGTCGGCACGACCAGGCTTTCGAAGCCGCCCCAGCTGTAGCCGAGCTTAAACAACGCCATCGTGTCGAGCATCGCCGCGAATTGCTTGTCGCTGCAGGCGTTCAAGGTGGCGCCGAAAAGCCCGGACGCGCCGGTGAAGTCGCGTTGCCAGAGCGCATGGCCCGGATCGTCCGGCAGGGCCGGATACATCACCCGGTGGACCTCCGGACGGTTCTGAAGCCACCGCGCGACCAGGAGAGCGCTTTCGGCATGACGCGTCATGCGCAGCCGCAGCGTGCGCAGGCCGCGCAGCGCCATGTAGATGTCGTCCGGGCCGCCGCAGTAGCCGGCCATCGAGGCCATCTTCTTGACCGGAATGAAATGCGGCTCGTCGCAGACCGCCAGCCCCAGCATCAGGTCGGAATGGCCGGAGATATACTTGGTCGCGGCATGGATCGAGACGTTGACGCCGTGAGACAACGGCTTGAAGCACAGGGGCGACCCCCACGTGTTGTCCATCACCGTGACGATGCCGCGGGCGCGGCAGGCCTGCACGATCGCCGGCACGTCCATCACCTCGAAGGTCAGGGAGCACGGGCTCTCCATGTAGACCACCCGGGTGGTGTCGCGGAACAAGGCGGCGATCCCGCCCGCCACCAGCGGATCGAAGAATTCGACAATCACGCCGAACTTGGCCAGCACCTCCTCGCAGAAATGCCGGGCCGGGCCATACACGCTATCGACGATCAGCAGATGGTCGCCCGCCTGGAGGAACGCCATCAGCGAGGCGGAGATGGCGCCGAGGCCGCACGAGGTGGTGACCGCGCGAAAGCCGCCCTCGAGCGCGGTGATCGCGTCTTCCAGCGCGCGGGTGGTGGGGGTGCCCTCGCGACCGTAGGTGAAGCCCTCGAACGCGCCCGAGGCGCGGTCGCGCCGCGTCTCGAGCAACTGATCGACGGAGGAGAACAACACCGTCGAGCAATGGTAGACTGGAGGATTGACGATGCCGTGGTGGCGCTCCGGGTCCCGCCCGGCATGCACCAGCAGCGTGTCGGTCGAGAAGCCTTGCGTGGTCATGGGTCGGGCTCCTGGAGCTACAGAATGGTGCCGGCATCGACCAGCAGATCCTGGCCAGTGACGCGGGGCGACGAGACGGCATAGAGCACAGCGGCGGCGACGTCGGCGCCGGTGACGAGCGCGCGCATCGCCGCCCGCGCGGCGAAGCGGTCATGCACCGCCTCCGGGGTGAGCCCCTCGCGCCGCGCCGACTCCGCGAACTGGGCGCGCAGGTTGTCGCCGTCGATGCCGCCCGGCGCCACCACGTTGGCGGTGACGCCGAACGGACCAGCCTCTGCTGCGACCGACTTGATCAGGCCGCGCAGGGCCCATTTCGAGGCGGCATAGAGCGAAGACTGGGCGACGCCGCGGTGGCCATAGGTACCGCCGATCGCGACGATGCTGCCGCGGCGGCGATCGATCATGCCCGGCAGTACGGTGTTAATCGCTGCCATCACCCCGAACACGTTCAGGTCGAAGCAGCGACGGTAGTCGGTCTCGTCGTACTGCCAGATCGGCTTGTGCGGCAGGCTGACGCCGGCGGCGCAGACCAGGATGTCGATGGCGGCCGGGTCGATGGCCGCCTCGCCCAGTCCGGCCGCCAGCGCGCCGGGACGGGACAGGTCGGCCGTGCAGGCGACGGCGCGCCCGCCCTCGGCTGCGACCTCGGCCGCCGCTTTTCGGCCCGCGTCGGCATCGCGACCGACCAGGATCACGCCGATCCCCGCATCGGCTAGGGCGCGGGCAATCACCAGACCGACGCCGCGTGTGGCGCCGGTGACGCAGGCGAGGCGTGCGCCGTCGCTCATGGCGTGCTCCTGCCGTAGATCGTTTTCGCCACCGTCTCCGACAGCAAGCCTGCCACGCCGTCGGCGTCGACCAGCTCGGGCGCGCGCGTTGGAGGCGGACCGAGACCGCCGCCGCCGGGAACCTCCAGCACCAAGCGGTCCCCGGCCGGAATGGTTTGCAGCCCCTTGGGGCGCAGCACGGCGCCGCTGGCCAGCCGCACCGCGCCGGGTGCTGCGTCGTGTCCGCCGTCGCGGCCGCGCGCGCCATGCACAGCGCGCTCGAACATCGCCAGCACCTGGAACGGCGCGCCGTCGCGGGTGCCGACCTCGACGCGCTGCCCGTAGCCGCCGCGATGGCGCCCGGCGCCCGCGCTGTCCGCAGACAATTCCTTGCTCCAGATCACCAGCGGCGCGCCGGTCTCGATCACCTCCACCGGCATCGCCTTGACCCCGCTGGGAAACGCGGTGCCGGACAGTCCGTCGCGCCCTGGCCGCCCGCCGGTGCCGCCCGAATTGAAGAACACCGTCTCGAACCCGCCCGGCCCTTCGTCGCGCAGTTGCACGCTCCACAGGCAGGAGGATCCTTCCGCCGGCACCCGATCCGGAATCACCTGGTGCAGGCAGCCGAACACGAGGTCGGGCAGCATCTGGCCGACCACGTGGCGCGCCGCCACCGGGGCGGGACGCTGCGCGTTCAGGATCGAGCCTTCGGGCGCGGTGACCCGGAACGGCGACAGCGCGCCCTCGTTGTTGGGCACGTCGGGCGCGATCGCGCATTTCAGGGCGAACACCGTGTAGGCCCGGCAATAGTTCAGAACAACGTTGATGCCGCGCGGCACCGCCGGATCGGTGCCCGCGTAATCCATCAACAGACCGTCGGCACCGATATCGATCGCGCCGCGCAGCACGATCGGCGCGTCGTAGCCGTCCAGCGTCAGCGACGCCTGCCAGCGTCCGTGCGGCAGGGCGGCGATCGCCGCCTCGGTCGCGGCACGCGATCGGTCGATGATGTAGTCGCCAAGCACGCCCAGGTCGTCGGCGCCGAACTCGGCCAGCATGCCGGCGAGCCGTTCGGCGCCGGACGCGTTGCTGGCGATATAGGACATCACGTCGCCCTCGACCTGCAGAGGCGTGCGAACGTTGGCGCGCAGGATACGCAGAAGGTCGTCATTCACCTGCCCGTCGCGGGCGAGACGCATCAGCGGGATCTGCAACCCTTCCTCGAAGATCGACCGGCCGTCCGGTCCCTGGCCGAGACCGCCGATATCGAGCTGGTGGCAGCAGCAGCCGAGCAGGCCGGCCAGACGGCCCGCGTGAAACACCGGGCTGATCACGGTGATGTCGTGCAGATGACCGGCGGTCAGCCAGGGATCGTTGGTGATGTAGTGGTCGCCCGCCCGCATGGTGCCGGCGGGGAACTGATGAAGGAAATGATGCACGCCGGCGGCCATCGAGTTCAGGTGGCCCGGCGTGCCGGTCACCGCTTCGGCAAGCATGCGGCCGTCGGCATCGAAGACCGCGCAGGCGAGATCGCCCGCCTCGCGCACGGTGGTCGAGAAGGCGGTGCGCATCAGGGTCTGCGCCTGCTCCTCCACCACGGAGATCAGCCTCGTCCACATCACCTGCAGCCGCAGCTCGGCGAGAAGAACGCTCATTGCGAAATCTCCGGATTCAGCCTGGACAGCACCAGGGAATGCCGCCTGTCGACCAGCACCGAGAACCTTTCCGGCACCACCGTGGTGGTATCCTGCTCGACCACCAGGGCAGGTCCGGCGAACCGGTCGCCGGGTTCCAGCGCGTCGCGCGCGAACACCGCAGCCTCGACAACCGCGCCCGTCGCCGGATCCGTCACCGGACGCCAGGCCTGCGGCGCGGGACGGCGTTCGGCGCGCACGGTTTCGCGCGGTGTCGCGACAGGCACGGCGCCGGCCTCCACCCGCAGCTTCCAGGTCGGCAGCTCGACCGGCAGGTCCGGCACGATCGCGCCGTAGAGCGACGCGTAGCGGGACCGGAACCGGGCCAGCAGCGCCCCGGCATCCGCCGCCACCAGCGGACGGTCGGGCAGGGTGATCGCGATCTCGTGCCCCTGGCCGACGAAACGGGCGAACGCCTCGCGCCGCTCGGTGCGATCCGATGCGCCGGCGGCGCTGCGCACCACGGCGTGGGCCTCGGCGGCCATGCCGTCCAGAAGCGCGTTCAGCGCCGCGACGTCGAGCCGATCGAGGCGCTGCGACAGCGAACGCTGCAGCTCGAAGCTGATCGGCGCGCGCAGGAAGCCGACCGCGGAGCCGACGCCGGCGTCGCGCGGCACCACCACCTGGTCGATGCCGAGCTTGCCGGCGACGCGCGCTGCATGCAGCGGGCCGGCGCCGCCCGACACGACCAGGACGCGCCCCGCGACCGTGCTGCCTTGTTCGGTCGCGTGCACGCGGGCGGCGCTCGCCATGCTCTCGTCCACGATCTCGCCGATGCCCAGGGCCAGGATCGCGCGATCGCCGCCGGCGGGATCGAGACTGCCGACCGCCAGGGCGGCGCGATTTGCGTCGAGCGGCACGCGCCCGCCGGCGAAGCCGTCCGGATCGATCCGGCCCAGCAGCAGATCGGCATCGGTCACCGTGGGCCGCTCGCCGCCGCGCCCGTAGCAGGCCGGGCCGGGCTCGGAGCCGGCGCTGTGCGGCCCCACCGTCAGTCGGCCGGTGGCGTCACGCCCTGCGATCGAACCGCCGCCGGCGCCGATCTCCACCATTTCCACCACGGGAATGCGCAGCGGCAGGCCGCTGCCCTTGCGGAAACGATGCACGCGGCCGACCTCGAAGCTCTGCGACGCATGCGGCCGCCCGTCGTCGATCAGGCACAGCTTGGCGGTGGTGCCGCCCATGTCGAACGCCACCACCCGGTCGAGGCCGGCCTCGCGGGCGATCTCGGCGGCGAAAATCGCGCCGCCGGCTGGACCGGATTCCACCAGGCGCACGGGAAACCGCCGCGCCGTCTCCACCGTGGTGATACCGCCCGACGACAGCATCAGGAACAAGGGGCCGCCGACGCCGCGCTCCGCCAGGGCGGCTTCGAGCCGGCCAAGATACGTGCCGATGATCGGCTTCACGTAGGCGTTGGCCGCGGTGGTGGAGAAGCGCGGATATTCGCGCATTTCCGGAGACACCTCCGACGACAGCGAGACCGCCATGTCGGGCGCCTCGGCCAAGAGCCATTCGGCGGCCTGTCGCTCGTGCGCGTCGTTGCGGTAGCTGTGCAGGAAGCAGATCGCCACGCTTTGCACGCCGGACTGCCGGAACCGCCGCGCCGCCGCCGCGACCTGTTCCCGGCGAAGCGGCCTGAGCACCGCGCCGTCAGCGGCGACGCGTTCGTCCACGCAAAGGCGCAGCGCGCGGGGCACCAGCGCCGGCGGCTTCTCCATGCCGAGATCGTACTGGTCGAAACGCGATTCGTCGCCCAGCTCCAGCACGTCGCGGAAGCCCTCGGTGGTCAGTAGCCCGGTAGCCGCGCCGCGCCGCTCGATCAGCGCGTTGGTAGCCAGCGTGGTGCCGTGCACGATCAGCGCGACGTCGGCCGGCTGGCGTCCTGCCTGGTCCAGCAGCAGGAACACCGCATCCAGCAGCGCGCGTTCCGGCGCATCGTAGGTGGTGAGCAGCTTGACGCGATATCGCCGCGCGCCGTCCTCCAGCACCACGTCGGTGAAGGTTCCGCCGATATCGGCGCCGATCCGGACGGTCATCGCCCGCGACCGGACGGGAGACGGCGCGGCGATCGGGCGCCCGGGATAGCGCGCCCCGCCTTGCATGCGTTCGCCACCCGCGCTCAGGCCGCCGGCTGGGTCTTGAAGGAGGCGTAGAAGCGCAGCAGGTGCTCGCCCACGCGCACCGGCTCATGGATCGGCGCGTCGCCTGCCTCCAGCAGTTCCGGCAGCGGCTCGACCACCGTCTCGAAATCCGGATTCATGAAGAATGGCACGGAGAAACGCTCGACCCCGGCACGATTGCGGACGCGATGCAGGTTGGACAGATAGCGGCCGTTCGACCACCACATCAGCATGTCGCCGACATTGATGGTGTAGGCGCCTTCCACCGGCGGGGCGGCGATCCAGGTGCCGTCGCGACGCTTGACCTCGAGACCGCTGACCCGGCCCTGCGCGAGGATGGTCAGCGGGCCCTCGTCGGTGTGCGAGCGCGTGTTGGAGACGTCCTTCTCCGCCGCCTCGGGCAGCGGCGGGTAGTATTGCAGGCTGAGCTGCGAGAGCGGCTTGTTGAACATGCCCTCGAAGCGGTCCTCCGGCAGCCCGAGCCCGAGCGCGAAGGCGCGCAGGAGGTGGCGGGACAGCGCCACCATGGCGTCATAGTAGCGGTTGCAGGTCTCGGCGAAGCCCGGCATGTCGGCAGGCCAGCGGTTCGGCTGATAAAGCGGCGAACCGGCTCGCACGTCCGGATCGTCGGGCGGCAGATCGGCCTGCATCCTGAACTGCTCGAACAGGCGCGACGCGCGGCTGAGCGCGGTGCCGGGCTGAGCGGGGATCCAGCCGCGATACCAGTCCGGGGTCGCCAGCGTCGACATCTTCTCGGCATCGTCCTTGTGGTAGAACGCCTCGGCGCAGGCGAACACGTCGCTCCGGAGCTGCTCCGGCACGCCGTGACCCACGACATAGAAGAAGCCGATCTCACGGCAGGCTTGCGCGATCTGCGCCGCAACGCGCGCCCGGTCCGACGGCGTGCCGCCGAGGAACGGCGCCAGATCGATGATCGGCACCTCGGACAGGCCGATTTCCTTGGCCTGGGTCTCGTCGTCGACCAGATCGTCCGTTCTGCTCATGCAACGCTCCTGCTGTTGAAGACCGGCCGCGATGCCGGCCGAATCTCAGACGATGATGCCGCCATCGACGACCAGGTCCTGGCCGGTGATGTTGCGCCCACCCGGGCCGAGCAGGAACATGACGGTCGCGACCACGTCCTCCGCCTCGCTGGGCCTGCCGAGCGCGGCGCCCATGTCGCGCATGTAGTCGGCCAGCACCGCCGCTTCGGTGCGGCCCTCCCGCTCGGCCCGGTCACGCCAGTTCCGTTTCATCCGCTCGATGGCGATCGGGCCGGGCGCGACGAAGTTGACCGTCACGCCGTGCGACCCGGCCTCCAGCGCGGCGGTGCGGGTCAGACCGCGCAGGCCCCATTTGGATGCGCTGTAGGGCGAGCGCCCGGCGCGGCCGCGCATGGCGTGATTGCCGCCGATGTTGACGACCCGGCCGCAACCCTGCCGATACATGACCGGCAGCAGCCGGCTCATGAACAGGAAGGGCGCGCGCAGGTTGACGGTCCAGAGCCGCTCGAACTCGGCCAGCGGAACCTCGCCGATCGGCACCGCGACCGGCCCCGGCTGCCCGGCGGCGTTCACCAGCACGTCGATGCGGCCGCCCGACCAGTCGAGGAAGCGGTCGAGCGCGCCGGACACCGCATCCGGATCGCCTACGTCGCACACCAGCGCCAGGCCACGACCGCCGCCGGCGCCGATCGCGTCGACCAGTTCAGCGAGCGCGGCCTCTCGCCGCGCCAGCACGGCCACCGCATATCCCGCCGCCGCGAGCGCCAGCGACAATGCCTGGCCGGTGCCCGCGGAGGCGCCCGTGACGAGCGCCACCGGGGCGGTGCCGGCCGCGGACGTGGGAGCAGACCAGCTCATCCGGCGAAATAGCGCGCGCCAAGCGCGCTCTGGGTCTTGAAGATCGAACCGCTCGTGTGGTTCGGGAACGGCAGCTTCACATGCACCGGCTCGAGCCGGGCCAGGCTGGTCGGCGGCCCGGACACGATGCGGCTGTCGTACTCCTCCCAGTCCACATGGTAGAACAACGGAAAGGCGTCGCTGGCGGCGTATTCCAGGAAGAGGATGCGTCGTGGCGCGCCCGACCGGTTGGCGGCCGATCCGTGCACGACGAGCGGATGGTGGATCGCCACGCTGCCGGCCGGACCCAGCAACGCCTCGGCCAGGGCGTAGTCCGGCATCGGCAGACCGTCATCGACCACCGCGCCCACGAAGCGCCCGTCAGCATGATGCTCCAGCAGCCTGCCCTGGTGCGTGCCGGGGACCACCAGCACCGGTCCGTTCTGCTCCATGCAGGCGTCGATCATCACCGACACCACGCAGGTGGACATGTTGGTGTGCGGTGCGAACGCCCAGTCCTGGTGCCATTCCAGCGCCGCGCCGACCTGCGCTGTCTTCATGTTGATCTTGGAGTGGTTCAGCCGGATGTTCGGGCCGATCAGCGCCGAGACCAGCGACAGGATGCGCGGGTGCGCGGCCAGCGCGCGATAGAGCGGGTCGATCCGGTTCGGCTTCTTGATGCGCTGGATGCGCGGAACCTCCGGGATGTGACCGTCCTCGAAGTCGAATACTGCGTTGCCCTCGGTCAGGCCGACGGCCGACGCCTCGACCCGATCGGTCAGCGCGCGCAGGGCCTGCGTCTCCTCGGCATCGAGCAGTCCGGGAATCACGACGTATCCGTTGCGCGCGTAGTGGGCGAGCAACGCGTCCGCGCCGGGAACTGGCGGGAAGCCGGGACTGGTGTCGGTCATCGCATTCATGCGGCTATCTCCTCGATCAGCCGGTCCGTGAGGACCATGTGGGCCTTGTGATGGGTGATGCAGAACGGCAGCCGCGCATGCAGCGCCGCGAGCTGCGCCGTGGCGCCGCAGGCCCAGAACACCGGCAGTTCATCGGCGCGTAGCGTCTTGAGCCCGTGGCCGCCATAGCTGTTCTGCAAATCGTCGATGCCGATCAGCTCCGGGATGCCGATATGCACTGGCGCGCCGTGGAAGCGCGGCTGTGCCGCCGACAGGAGGGTGGCGCGGATCGCGTCGGCGGGCGTCAGCGCCCGCATCGACACAACCAGCGGGCCGCCGAACCGACCCGACGGCACGGTGGGCAGCGTGGTGACATACATCGCCGACACGTTGCCCTCGTCGAGATGGCGCAGGCGCACGCCGCCGCGCCGCAGGAGGGTCTCGAACGAGAACGAGCAGCCGATCACGAACGCAACCAGATCATCGCGCCAGATGTCGGCGATGTCAGGCACGACGGCGGCGACGTCGCCGTTCCGGAACACGGTGTAGGCGCCGACATCAGTGCGCAGGTCGAGATCATCGGCCAGCGCGGGAATGCGCGCATCGCCCGGCTCGGAGCGGCCGAGCAGCGGCAAGGCCTGAGGGTTGGATGCGCAGAAACCTTCGAACTCGTCCGCCGCATCCGCCGGCACGATCATCAGGTTTCCCTGCACGTAGTCCGAGGCGGCAAGATTGGTGAAGCCGCCGAACCGGTCCTCCCGTATCAGCCGGCGTATTCCGGACGGGGTGAGGTGAGTTCCGTTTCCGTCGGGACGGGTCATGGCGCCGGGGCCGCCGCCAGCAGATCCGCGAGCGCGCACGCCACGACCTCGGTCGCGCGTTCGAGATCGGCCAGCACCAGGCGTTCGTCGGCGCGATGGCCATTGGCGTCTTCGAGCACGCGGGGCCCGGCGCCGTACAGCACGGTCGCGCATCCGGCCTCGCTATAGAGGCGGGCATCGGTGAACAAGGGCATGCCGCTCTCCGGCACCGGCTCGCCCAGGATGCGAGAGGCATGACGGCGCAGCGCCTCCACCACCGGACGCTGGGCGGGGGACGGCGTCAGCGGGCGCGCCAGCAGGATGCGCCGGACCGTCGCGCTCCGACCGGGATAGTCGGCCACCGCGTCCGCAATCACCGAACGCAAACGGCTCTCGGCGGCATCGGGATCCTCGAACGGCAGCAACCTGCGATCCAGCCTGAACCGCACTCTGTCTGGAACCACGTTGACGCTGGTGCCGCCCTCGACCGTGCCGATCACCAGGTTGGGCTGGCCGATTCCCGCGATCTCCGAGCGCGTGCCGGCATAACGCCGCCTCTCGCTGTACAACGCGGTCATCGCGGCGTTGGCGGCCTCGAGCGCATCGTCGCCGGTTTCCGGCCAGGCGGCGTGCGCCGAGCGGCCCGCCACCTCCACCTCCAGATGCAGGCAGCCATTGTGCGCGACCATCACCGCATAGGTGAAGCCGGCACTGATCACCACGTCCGGCCGGGTCAAGCCCTCCGACAGAAGCCAGCCCGGCCCCAGCAGACCGCCGCACTCCTCGTCGTAGGTGATGTGCAGCTCGACGGTGCCGTTCAGCGATCCGCCGCATCGCTCCAGCGCGCGCAGCGCGAAGGCGTAGGTGGAGATATCGGATTTCGACACCGCGACGCCGCGGCCATACATCACGCCGTCCCGCACGATCGCGCCGTAGGGATCCACCGTCCAGCCCTCGCCGGGCGGCACCACGTCGCCGTGGGCGTTTAACGCGACCACCGGACCGCCGCTGCCGAAGCGACGGCGGACCACGAGGTTGGTGACGCTGCGCATGCCCGCGGCGGCCACCCGTTCGCCCGGGACCGCATGGCGCTCGACGGAGAAGCCGATCTGCTCGAGCGCGTCGGCCGTCAGCGCCGCATGCGGCGCGCAATCGCCCGTGGGATTGTCCGACGGCATCCGTACCAGCGCCGCCAGGAACGGCAGCTGGAGCGGCACGAAGTCGTGTCGCACCCGTTCGCCGATCCGGGCCGAAACCGCGTCCCGCGGAATGCTGTCGTTGCGCTGGAGCATGAATCCATCATCGAGATATGAAACCGGTCCCTGTCGGAACCGGCACGGGCCGCACTATGTCACCGCCGGTCGTCGCGACGGTGATGCTTTTTTGCTTCCTCGGGATCTGGATCGGGCAACAGGTGATGGTTGTAGGCGTAGAATCGGCGGATTCCTTCCTCCCGCGCCTGCTGCCAGGCCGGGTCGCGCGCGACGCGCGCGGCGACATCGCGCGCCTGCGACAACAAGGCCTGCTCGATCGCCGGCCGATCGACGCCGGTGCAGGCGCCGTCGGCGACGACCATGCGGCCGGCGACCATCATGCCGCGCACGTGCCGGCGACTGGCCCGGCCCAGCAACAACGGGATGAGGTCCGGATCCGGATCGAGAACGTCGCCGGCCAGGGCTGGAAGATCGAGCAGCATCAGATCACACGGCGCTCCGGCCTGCAGCCGGCCGCCGCCATCGTCGCCGACGATGCTGCGCCGCCCGGTCACGAACGCTGCATCCAGCAGAGCCGGAACAGGGATCGCCTCCTCGTGCGAGCCCGGCTGCGCGGCATTGGCGAGATGCCGCAGCAGACGCACCTCGCGCAGCATGTCGTCGTCATCGTCCAGACTCATCCCATCGAGGCCAATGCCGAAACCGAGTCCGGCGCGGTGGAACAAGGCGGCCGGCGCCAGTCCCGACCGCAGGCGAAGATTCGAGGACGGGTTGAGGGAAATCGTGACGCCGCGTTCGGCCAGGAGCTCCGCCTCGTCGGGCCGCAGCCAGACCGCATGCGCCAGCGTCAGACGGTCTGACAGCAGGCCGATCCGGTCGAGATGCGCCACCAGCCCGCCCTCGTAACGGGCGTCGGCCCAGTCGCGCTGCGTCTGGGTTTCGAACAGGTGCATGTGCACCCGGCGTCCGGTCTCGGCCGAGGCGCGTGCGATCGCCCGGAGCGCGCCGTCCTCGACCCATTGAGGCCCGACCGGCCCGTACTGCACCGAGAAGCACGGGCCTTCCAGCTCCGCGATCCGCTCGACCAGCGCGAGCCCTTCCTCTAGCGTGCGCCCGCGTCTGGCGGCGGCCTCCGCCTGCGCGCGTGGCCCAAGAGCGGTCAGGAGGGCGCGCTCGTCGCCGTAGACCAGCGGGTTGCGACCAGCGAAGGGCACGGCGAAGCCGACCCGTATGCCCACCGCCGATGCCGCGCGTGCCACGCCGCGCGCCTCCTCGAGCAGCGCCCGGCCGTCCTGGGTGTTGTGGCAATGGTTGACGGCGCAGACGCCGCTTTCCGCCAGGCGCGCGAAGGCGGCGCCGGCGCGCAGATACGGATCGACAACCGGTTCCGCGCCGAGACGGGAGATCCAGAGCTCGAGCGGCGCGTCCGCGGCGCCGATGGCGAGGCTGCGCAAGCCCCGTCCATGGTCGTGCGCGTCGGCCAGGGCGGGCATGGCCAGCACGGGCAACGGCGCGCCGTCGTCCGGCGCGGCGGGACGGATCCGCCTGATCATGCCGCCATCGATTTCGATCACGCAGGGACCGATCGCGGCGGCGTGGCCCGGCCTGGCCAGAAGCCGGGCCACGACAAGCCGTCTCTCGGTCCCGGCCTCGCCCCGCGGTTCCAATTCCGCCATGCCTGCCGCGCTAGAGCCGGACGCTCGTGACCGCGGCGAGGCTCTGGTCTGCATGGCGCAACACCGGTTCGGGCATGCTTTGCACCCGGCGCACGGAGCGGCCATGGCCCTTGCGCGCGGTGACCAGCTGGCGATCGCGCATCACGAAGGCCCCGCGCACCAGCGTGTGCACCGGCAGCCCGGTCACCTCGGTGCCCTCGAACGGGGTGATGTTGCCGCGCGAGGCGAGCCTCGCCGCCTCGATCACGCCGCGCCGGGCGAGATCGACCACGGCGATGTCGGCGTCGGCGCCGGGCACAAGCGCCCCCTTGCGGGGATACAGGCCGAACGCCCGCGCCGGCGCCACCGCGCTCAGGCGCACGTAATCGCACAACGACAAGCGGCCGGCCGCGACCTGGGTCAGCATCAGCGGCATCTGCGTTTCCACGCCGGTGAAGCCGCAATCCGCGTTCCAGATATCGGGCACCAGCTTCTCGTCCGTGGTGTGCGGCGCATGATCGGTGGCGATCATGTCGATGGTTCCGTCGGCCAGTCCGCGCCAGAGGGCCTGCTGGTGGTGCAGTTCGCGCACCGGCGGGTTGACGCGGATCAGCGAGCCCATCCGCGCATAGGCGTGTTCGTCGAACAGCAGGTAGTGCGGGCAGGTCTCGCCGGTGATGTCGACGCCGCGATCCTTGGCCGCCCGCAGCGGCGCCAGCTCGTCACCGGAAGAGATGTGCAGGACGTGGATGCGTGCTCCGGTCCATTCCGCCAGCACCGCCGCGCGCGACACCGCCTCGACCGCGACGATGGCGGGCCGGGAGGCGAGATGCGCCAGCGGGTCGGACCGTCCCGCGGCGCGCAGACGGGTCTGGCGATGCGCCATGATCGAGGCTGTCTCCGCATGCAGCGAGATGCGCAACCCGTGCGGAGCGATGATTTCAAATCCCTCCAGCATGGCGCCCGTGGAGGGCGAGGGAAGATTCCCGAACGTGTTGCCCATGAAGCATTTGAAGGCGGCGACACCGCCTTCGATCAGCGATTCGAGGTGGGCCAGATTGTCTTCCGCCAGGAGACCGTAAATGCCGAAATCGACATAGGCCTTTTCCGCGGCGTCCAGCTTGCGGCGCAGCGCGTCGGGAGTGCCGGTCGGCGGGTTGGTGTTCGGCATCTCGAACACCGTCGTAACGCCGCCCATCGCCGCGCTGGCGGTTCCGGTCTCCCAATCCTCCTTGTGCGTATAGCCCGGTTCGCGGAAATGTACGTGCGCGTCGATGGCGCCCGGCAGCAGGTGCAGGCCGGTGGCGTTGAGGTGTTCGCGGGCCGGCGGCATGCAGGCCGCTTCGCCGACGGCGACAATGCGGCCTGCATCGATCGCCAGGCAGCTGGCACTTTCGCCGCGGTCGCTCACCACGATGCCGCCTTCGATCACCAGGTCGACGGTTGCCGGCAGGCCGGTCTCGTTGGTTGTCATTCGTTCTGCCCTCCTACAACGCCGCCCAGCCGCCATCCACCGGCAGGTCGATGCCCGTGATCTGACGGGACACGTCGGACGCAAGAAACAGGCACGCATTCGCGACGTCGCGATCGGCGCTGATCCGACGCAGCGCGTATTCGGCCGCGTGCCGGTCGACCGCTTCCTGCTCGCTGCACTGGTGCCGGCGCATCGCGTCGGGCACCACCTTGCTGCGGAAGCGCTCGCCATCCACCATTCCGGGCGCGACCAGATTGACGTTGATGTTGTACTGGCCGACCTCCAGCGCGGTCGACTTGGTGATCCCGCGCAATCCCCATTTCGACGCGGAATAGGACATGCGCCCGGCGCGGCCGCGCAGGCCGAACGTGCCGCCCACATTGACGATCTTGCCGTATCGCTGCTCGATCATGCCGGGCAGGACGGCGCGCATGGTGTGGAAGCACCCGTTCATGTTGAGGCGGACGATCTGCTCGAATTCGGCCGGACTCGTTTGCCAGGAAGGGGTGCCGACCGGGCCGGACCCGCCGGCCACGTTGACCAGCACGTCGATGCGGCCGTAGCGCGACATCGTTTTCGCCGCTGCCCGCTCCACGCTGTCGGGCGATTCGATGTCGCATCCCAGCACGACAACGTCCGCGCCGCCAGCACGAGCGGCATCGGCGACGGGGGCGATCGCGTCGAGGTCCCGGCCAGCCAGGGCCAGTCTGCATCCCTCCGAAGCGAATGCGGCGGTGATGGCGGCGCCCATGCCTTTGGCGGGGCCGGTCACGAATACCGTACGCCCAGTTAGCCCCAGATCCACGCGCGTCTCCTCGTTTCCCGAAGGCGGACGCTACAAAGCGGGGCCGTTTACCAGAAGTGCCCTTTTTTTGGCTTGCTGTTGCCGAAAAGTAATCACTAAGATGCGGACATGCTCCGACATATGCGCGTCTGGCGATATCTCGACGAGGTGGCCCGAAGCGGTTCCGTCCGGCAGGCCGCCGAACGCCTGAACGTGACCCCGTCCGCGGTGCTGCGTCGTATCCAGGATGTCGAGGAGGATGTGGGCGAGGCGCTGTTTGAACGCACTAGCAGCGGCATGATGCTCACCGTGGCGGGCGAACTGTTCATCGACTGGATCAGGCGTCAGGCCGCCGATCTGGACATGGTCAAGTCGCAGATCGAGGAGGTGGCCGGGGTCCGCCGGGGCAGCATCCGACTCGCCTGCAGCCAGGCCGCAGCTGCTTCATTCATTCCGCATGCTGTCGCGTTGTTCCAGAAGACCCATGCCGACGTGGTCTTCTCGATTAGCACCGCCAGCCACGAGCAGGCGATCCGCATGCTAGTCCAGTACGAGGTCGATCTGGCGCTTATCTTCGGGCCGCCCCTCCGTTCGGAAGTGCGGGCCTACATGTCGATCGGCCAGCGCGTGGTCGCGGTCATGCGTCAGGATCACCCTTTGGCCGAGCAGCCCGCGCTGCGACTGCGGCATTGCATGGAGTATCCGCTGGCCCTTCTCGATAGGGGCTTTTCTGGGCGGCGTCTGCTCGACTCCATCATGGCCGGCATCAGCACGCCGCCCAATATCGTGCTTGAGGCGAATTCCTTCGAACCGCTCGCCGCCTACGTGCGGCATAGCGATGCGGTGACGTTCCAGGTGCAGATCGGCATCGACGACATCGCCGCCGGCCACGGTCTGGCGGTTCGTGCCCTGCTGGACGAGGACAAGGCTTTCGCGCCGCTGGTTCTTCTGCATTTGAAGGGACGTTCGCTTCCCGTCGCGGCCCGGCGGTTTGCGGACACTATAAGTCGAGGATTGGACGAACTGCGGATGGAACCCCTTGACGGCTAAAAGCAGCGACATGGCGACCGCCCTGTCGCAGATCGTGGACATGCGGGTGCCGAGCGAGCGCCCGTGCACAAAGCTTGACGGTGAGAGCCGCGCTTGGTTCGACGCTGCCCTGTGGAGGCAGCGTTGAGCGCACAGGTTGGCACCACGGACGCGGCTTGAGCCGCGAAGCGGATCGAGGCAGTGATCGGGTTATTGCTAACAGCTGAACGGGGCTGCGGCTGTCGTCCCGCCGGTGACAACCGGCTCTTCTCAGCGAGACTGGAGCTGAGCGCCTTTCTCGCGAACGTACCGACCGCCCTTGATGAGCTCGCATCACCGAAGGTGATCGCTTGTTTAGATATGTTGGAGGTCCTTAGGGTACTAATTCGTTCAGCGTATCTCTGGGCAGGTCAGAGACCGCG
>JAMSKV010000022.1 GCA_024515975.1 Endosaccharibacter trunci | reverse complement strand
AAGGAAGAGGAAAACGTCCCGGTCCGACGCATAGAGGGTGGTCGTGTCCTGGGTGATGTCGACGCGCGGATTGTAGATCCCCGTCGACCAGTCAAGCACGCCCGGGACCTTCCAGCGTGTATCGCCCGTGCCGTTGCCGGCGATCCGCTGCACGGCCGCGACTAGCTCGTGGTCGAAGATGCGGCCATAGTCCGGCCCGGTGACGGCGCGCAGTTCGAGGCGGCCATCTTCGATCTCCAGGGTCTTCACCTGCTCGGCGCGATGGGAGGTCAGCCCGTATTGCAGGTTGATTCCGGCGAGTGGCGCTGGAAGCTGGCGCAGATAGGCCGCCGGCGCGCCAACCAAACCGGCGAGCTGGCCGAAACTCCAATGGGTGGGCGCAATCGGCGCATCCGACCCGGGCAGCATAAGCACCAGGCGCTCGGCATCGTCGCGGCTGGCGTCTACCCGGATCGCCGCGCTCTCGACGGTTCGGGTACGGCTCCGCTCGGTCCGGCTACGGACGGCGGCATAGAGGTCCGACAGGGACAGGTGACGCTCGTCCGCCGGCCGTGAGAACCATTCCGACGATACCCGCCCGATCCGCTGGCCGCGGCTCACATCCACCTTGTAGCCGTCAGCGCGATCGCAAGCGGCGTCCAGAATCTCCACATGGGTCATGGCTAGTCTCCATGACGGGCGCCGGAGGCCTCTCCTCCAACCCTCAACCCGTCACGGCGAAGCCGGTCCGTCCTCTCACTCTAAAAGGGGCGTTGCGGGGATTCCCCGCAGAAGGGGGTGTGGCGGCGACCGTGGCGCCGACCAGGGGGAAGGCTTTCCCCTCCAGTGATCCGTCGTCCCGTATCGGTGGGGTCCGGCTTTCAGGTGAGCGGTCAGCTTCGATTTACCTAGTTGCCAGGGGCTCCGGGCGATCCATCGCCTCCAGGCGTTCGGGCATGTCGAGCAGTTTGAGCGCGGCGGCGGTCAAGGCTTCGGCGATCGTCGGATAGGTTTCGGCCGAGCTGATCGAAACGCCGTCGCCCAGGAAGGTTACCGTCGCTTGGAAGCCATTGCCTTTTGGCGTGGCGGAGAGGGTGATCGTCGGCATGTCAGGGCCTCCACCTGTCTCGTTCCTCGCCACCGGACTCGGCGAAGGAGGCCCGCAACCTTAGCGCAATCCTCGGACCTGAGACAGCGTCGTCAAAGCTGTCCAAGCCCCGGCGTGCGGTTGGTCCCCATGACTCCCAATTTCCGGAGCCTTCGGTGTCCTGGGCATCAGGTTGCAAACTGTCAGAAAACTGCTTATGTTTCTAACAGGAGAATGGTCATGTTGCGTCTGAGCGAACAGATTCTGGCATATGCGGAGCGGCAGTCCGAAGGGGCGCCTATATCTGCTAAGAGCTTGCTCCATCTCGGCAATCGCGCTGCGGTGGACCAGGCTTTGTCGCGTCTGGCCGAACGCGGGCAGCTCATCCGCGCCGGGCGTGGCGTCTACCTTCGCCCGGTCACGTCCCGGTTCGGAACGCGAGCGCCTTCCGTCGAACAGGCTGTGGAGGCACTCGCCGCCCAGCGGGGCGAGGTCATTGTCTCGAATGGAGCGGCTGCGGCCAATGCCCTTGGCCTGACGACGCAGGTGCCGGTTCGGTCGGTCTATCTGACTTCGGGCCGAAGCCGGAAGATGAGCCTCGGCAAGCAGGTCGTGGAACTGCGCCACGCGCCACGCTGGCAGTTGACCTTGGGGAGTCGGCCGGCGGGGGAAGCGGTGCGAGCACTTGCGTGGCTCGGCCCCGACAAGGCCGAGGAAGCGCTTATGACGCTGAAGCGGAAGATGCCGCCAGGTGTCTTCGGCGAGCTGGTCGCGGCCGCGCCGCAGCTTCCGACGTGGCTCGCACAGAGCGTAGGAAAGGCTGCCTATGGCTGACGCCTTTCTCTCCCTGCCAGTCGAGGACCGCCGCGAGGCCCTGCGCGTCGCCGCCGATCGATCCGGGCGTCCGGCGCATCTCCTTGAAAAGGACGTGTGGGTCGTCTTGGCGCTGGCGACCTTGTTCGGATCGGACATCGGCGCGCACCTGGTGTTCAAGGGGGGCACCTCCCTGTCCAAGGCTTACGGCGTCATCCGGCGCTTTTCCGAGGACGTGGACCTGACCTATGACATTCGCGCCATCGCGCCCGACCTTGTCGGCGAGAACGGCGAAGCCCTGCCAAAAAACCGCGGCGAGGAAAAGCGGTGGTCGAAGGCGGTGCGCCACCGCCTTCCCGAACGGATAGCCGGCACGGTCCAGCCTCTCGTCGCCAGCGCGATCGACGCGCAATCGCTTGCAGCAACCCTCAGAGCGGAAGGCGATCGGCTCTACATCGACTACGAGGCCACGTCGGCAGGCTCCGGCTATGTGGCTCCCAGCGTAATGCTGGAATTTGGCGCTCGGTCGACGGGAGAGCCAGCAAGCCTGCGTGACGTGAACTGCGACGCCGCCGGACTGATCGACGGCGTCGAATTCCCATCGGCCCGGCCGCGCGTAATGCACGCGGAGCGGACGTTCTGGGAGAAGGCCACTGCCATCCACGTCTTCTGCCTGCAAGAGAGGCTTCGCGGCGAACGCTTCGCGCGCCATTGGCATGATATCGTCAGGCTCGACGAGGCCGAGATCGCCGTGGCCGCCCTAGCGGATCGCCAGCTCGGTAGCGCCGTCGCCCGCCACAAAAGCATGTTCTTCGCCGAGAAGGCGGCCGACGGTACGCTGGTCGACTACGACAGGGCCGTACATGGCGGCCTGCGCCTCGTCCCATCCGGCGAAGCGCTTGCGGCGCTGAATAAGGACTACGGCCAAATGGTCGACGACGGTCTGCTTCTGGAGGATGCCGAGCCCTTCGAAGCGCTGATCGAGCGATGTGCCGACATTGAAGCGCGGGCCAACGGCGCCGGGGAAGGGAAGTAGATGGGCGAGGAAAACGAAGAGCGCAGATTCCAATTCCTGCGGAACGGCGACGCCGAGCCTTCAGATCTCGACTGGAACAAGGGGGTCGAGAGCGTTCGCCAGGCTATTTCCGAGGCCATGAGCGCCAAGAACATCGCGTTTCTGCTGGGCGCTGGATGTTCCTCCTTGATGAAGGACAAAAAGGAACTCGGCATTGCAACCATGGCCCCTCTGGCCAAGGAGTTCTGCGGAGAAACTCTCGATGCACGCGCGGCGGGATTCTACGGCGATCCGCCGGCAATCGGCGCTGCCCCGGCACCGTGGCGACTGACCAAGGGCGAACTCGAGTATCTGGACGCACTCGGAGTCGATTTGACGAAGGACTACAGCCGCAACCTGGAACGCCTAATGGAGGTGCTATTCGCGCATCGGTTCGTGCTGCGCCAGAGCGAGAATCCCGATCTTCACCCTTATCGCGCTGTTCTCGATGGCATCATCAAGAAGGTCCAGGACTTCTTATGGACCCGTGTCACCCAAGGCGCCTTCGCCACGGATGGCGATACGACCGTGCGCGACCTCTACGAGCGGTTCTACAAGAAGCTGGTCCTGCGAGATCGGTCCTTGCCCCGGCCATGGGTGTTCACAACCAACTACGATCATTTCAGCGAATTGGCGATGGATCGACTGGGCATTCCCTATGCCAACGGCTTTTCCGGCGTGATGGAACGTCGCTTCAATCCGGCGACCTTCCGGTATGCTCTGGCCGAGCAGCTCGACGTTGCGAGCCGCAAATGGACCGCCGTCGACGCCTTCGTCTATCTCTGCAAATTGCATGGCTCGGTCACTTGGACCGAGGACGATCATGGCCTGTTTCCTATCAAGGAGGTCTGGCCGCCCGAGCCCACGAACCAGATGCTGATCTATCCGACGCCGGCGAAGCAGAACTCTTCGCTCGGCTCGCCCTACGCGGACCTGTTCAGGGAGTTTCAGTCCCGGATCGTGCGCGAGCAGAGCGTTCTCATCACCGCCGGCTACGCGTTTGGCGACGAGCACCTGAACAACATCATCTATCAGGCGCTGACGATCCCGACTTTTCGTCTGGTAATCTTCGCGGCGCCGGGTATGGGCGGAGAGATCGCCAAGCTGCGGGCGCTGCGCGACCCGCGCATTTGGATCATCGGGGGCGACGGCCCCGCAGAGGGAACGAGGGCGCACTACTTCGACATGATCGTCGAGCACTTCATGCCACAGCGCCCCAGCGACAGGATCGATGACGCTGTTCGCAAGGTGTTGTCCGATCTTGCGCCGAAGAGGGATGACGACAAGAAGGATGTCGAGGCATGAGCCACGACGATCGTAAGCGCGCGATCGGCAAGGTGGTCTCGGTCGCGGCTGATCGCTTTGTCGTCGAGATGCACGCCGGCACCGACAATTTCACAGTCGTCGGCTTCGACGACGTGCATTATGTGGCGCGACTGGGGTCATTTTTGATGATCCCGTCACAGTCGGAATATGTCGTGGTCGAGGTTGTCGGCCTGCGTGAACGCGATGCGAGTACGCCGTCCGAACGGGGCGACTTTGATCGGGCCGGCTCTTCCAAATATCTGGATGTGGTGCCTGTCGGCATGTTGCCGATGCGCGGCGGGGCGTTCCGCTTCGGCGTGTCGGTTTTCCCGTCCCTGTATGCGGACGCGCTCTATGCGCTGGATGGCGAACTCGACCGCATCTTCGAAACAGAGGCCGCCGTCGAACCTTCAGTCGGCCTGAACGGCGGCGCTTGCGAACCCGAAGGGGCCACGCGCTACCGAGTGTTGCCGATCGGCAAATCGGTGGTGTTCGAGGACTACGACATCAAGGTCCGGTTGAATGAGTTTTTTGGCGGGCATGTCGCCGTCCTGGGCAACACCGGCAGCGGTAAATCCTGCACGGTCGCATCGGTCTTGCAGTCCCTCTTCAGCAAGCCCGAAGAACATCATGCCCGCGGCGCGACCTTCATCGTCTTCGATGTCAATGGCGAGTACCACGCCGCCCTGGGCGCTTCCGCGAAAGAGGGGGCTATCGGGGTCGAGCGCGTTGTGCTTGACGGCACGGCTGCCGGCTTCCGTTTGCCGCATTGGTTCCTGGAGCTGGCGGAATGGGAGCTGCTGCTGCAAGCCAGCGAGCGCACCCAGGTGCCCATCCTGCGCATGGCGCTCGGGCTCTCCACTTTGTTCTCAAATGTGGGGGCCGCAGAACTCAACAGCGTCCGCAATCACATCCTGGCCAAGTGCATCACCCAGATCATGCGCGACGACTCGTCGAGCCCGTCTAAGCATGATCGGATCATTGGCATTCTCCAGCGCTTCAGCACAAACGAGATCAGCGACGCCAGCATCCGCCCCTTCATCACGATCAGATTTGGGCAAATGGCTGATCCCGCGGGTTTAGATACCTATCTAGTCGGTGAAAACGGATTCGAGCTGGAGGATTTGAAGCTCCCAAACTACCAGAATCTGCCTTTTGATTTCTCTGCCTTGGGAGAGGCGATAGATCTCGCCATCCTGTATGCGGAAGCGCACGGCAATCGGCAAATCCGTGACTACTGCTCTCAGATGGTGACGCGCTTCCAGGCGCTGGAAGATCGTCGGGAGTATGAATTTCTCCGCCACGAGGCGGTCGGTGCTGCCGCCGACAATGGAGAGCTGGAGTTCCTGACTCGACTGGTCGGGCTGGTTAGCAAGGGAGCCGGCCACGCTAAGGCCAATCAGATCATCATTATCGACATGAATGATGTCGAGGACGAGGTAGTCGAGCTGGTCAGCGCGGTGATTGCGCGAATGCTGTTTCGCCTGCTGCGGCGAGCCGATCCGCGTAACCGCTTCCCGATCCACCTCCTGCTGGAAGAGGCTCACCGTTACATCTCGGCGACGCCATCCCGCTATGCCGTGGACGCGACCAAGATATTCGAGCGCATCGCCAAAGAAGGGCGCAAGTACGGCATGTTCGTGCTCTTGGCGTCCCAGCGCCCGAGCGAGCTGTCCAAGACGGTTCTCAGCCAGTGCTCCAATTTCCTGGTTCACCGCATCCAGAACCCCGACGATCTTTCTCAGATTCGTCAGATGACGCCGTTCATTTCAGAATCAGTCCTGAAGCGGTTGCCGTCATTGCCTCGGCAGCATGCGCTGGTGTTCGGAACCTCGGTCAATCTACCGACGACATTTAAGGTGCGGGAGGCATCGCCGCGGCCGCGCAGCGATGATACCGCCGTGGTCGATCTGTGGTTCCACGAGGAAGGTCGAGCTGCCGACATTCGCCTCGCGCTTCGTCCGGCCGACGCCGCCGCTGCGGCCGGAGGACAGCCGTTGGCGGTAAACGAAGCATCGGACGATGACATCTTCTGACCATCTGGAGACCTTAGCGCAGACGTTGGAGGCCACAGGGGACTACCGGATCATCCGGCGTCTCAAGCCGCGCCCCCGCGCCAGCCCGCCCCCTGGTACGCCGGTGCGCCTCGGCCTGCTGGTGGATGTGGAGACCACGGGACTCGATCCTCAGCGCGACGAGATCATCGAACTCGCCATGACGCCATTCAGCTATGGTTTAGATGGCACCGTGTTCAGCGTGGAGGAAGGTTTCCAGAGGCTGCGGCAGCCGAGCGAGCCGATCACGCCGGAAATCACCGCGATCACCCGCATCACGAACGAAATGGTGGCCGGCCAGGTCATCGATCCTGCCGAGGTCGCCAGATTCGCGGCGCCGGCTTCGCTAGTCATCGCGCACAACGCGGCGTTCGATCGCCGCTTCCTCGAACGTTTCAGCGACGCGTTCACAACGAAACCCTGGGCCTGCTCACTCAGTCAGATCGACTGGGCGGCCGAGGGATTCGAGGGCGTGAAGCTCGCCTATCTCGCTCAGGCCGGCGGCTTCTTCTATGATCGCCATCGCGCGATGCACGATTGTCTTGCGACCATCGAGCTATTGGCAATGCGGCTGCCCCGATCTGGCGTTACAGGCCTTAGCCGCCTTCTGGATAGTGCCCGTGCTGTCTCCTGGCGCATCTGGGCGGAGAACTCGCCCTTCGATCTCAAGGATGTGCTCAAGGCGCGGGGATACCGCTGGAACGGCGATTCCGGCCCTCAGCCACGTGCTTGGTACATCGACGTTTCTGAAGCCCAACGCGAAGCCGAGCTGCGGTTCTTGAGAATGGAAATCTACCGCCATGAGATCGATCCTCCGGTCCGGCGGATTGATGCTTATGACCGATTTTCAGACCGCATTTGACTTGCCGACGATCGACGACGCTATCTCTCCATCATCGAGCATCCTCGTGGATCGCTATTGCCTAGGCGAAAGTGGGACTCTACCGCTATCTTCCCTAATTTTCTCCGATCTTCTATATACTTCTCCAACCACGAGTCACGGCGGGCGCATGACCGACGAAATCCTGACGATCCGGGAGGTGGCGGAACTTCTCAAGATCAATGAGAAGACCGCCTACAAGCTCGCCTCGGCAGGCAAGATTCCTGGCTTCAAGGTCGGCGGATCGTGGCGGTTCGAGCGGCAAGAAATCGCAAACTGGATAAAGCGCAAAGTAGAAGAGCAACAGGGGGGCAACGGGGAGTGACAAGCCAGTACCACGCGAAATCACTCGCCCATACGGTGAGCGGAAGGCACCCGGCCGTCATCCCCGCCACTGCGAATAATGGGCGCGCGCAACCATGACGACGCCAGCGAGCCCGTTCTTCGAGGAGCCCATCCTCAATTCCCCTTACGAGGAGCCGACCCGGCATCACCCGCTTGATGCTGAGGGCCAACCGCTTAATGAGTCGCCACGCGATGGACGGCGAAAGTCCGAACTCATCACGCCTGTCCCAAAGCCGCGCAAAAGGAAGCGCAAGAGCGCTGCCAACAATCAGGGCAGCCTCGATCTGCATAACGACGACGGGCTTTCGACCGAAGAGCAGGAATACAACCCGACTCCGATCATCAATGAAATCCGCAGCCATGTAGGCGAATGGCGGCGCTCAAACCCCGCCATATGGGGCGTGACGCCCGCCACGGCGCGCCTTCTCAATTATTGGCGCAGCCACCAGTTTCAGGGGGTACGGCCGTTCTTCTGCCAGGTCGAAGCCGTCGAGACAATTGTCTGGCTGACGGAAGTTGCACGCAACAAAAAGCAATACGCCCATATCTGGGAACACATCCTCGGGGCCAATGAACAGGCAAACCCCGCATTGCTCCGCCTCGCCATGAAGATGGCGACCGGCGCGGGCAAGACCACCGTGATGGCGATGTTGATTGCGTGGCAGACGGTAAACGCCGTGCGCTCGCCCACCAGCACCCACTTCTCGCGCGGTTTTCTTGTCATCGCTCCGGGCATCACGATCAAGGACCGCTTGCGTGTCCTGCTGCCCAGCGACATCGAAAGCTACTACCGCGCCCGCGAACTCGTGCCCAGCGACATGCTAGATGACATCAACAAGGCCAAGATCGTCATCACAAACTACCACGCGCTTGCGCTCAAGGAGCTTCTGGAAGTCAACAAAGTCGGGCGGTCGCTGCTGCAAGGCCGTCATGCTCCCATCGTGACCAAGGAGACCGAAGGCCAGATGGTCCGCCGTGTGGCCGAAGAACTCATGGGGCTCAAGAACATCGTCGTCATTAACGACGAGGCCCACCATTGCTACCGGGAAAAACAGGGCAACGAAGACATCGACGACCTCACAGGCGACGATAAGGCCATCGCCAAGGAAGAAAACGAGGCCGCGCGGCTCTGGATCAGTGGCATTGAAATGTTCAAGCGTAAGCTGGGCGTTCGTGCCGTTTACGATCTGTCCGCCACGCCGTTTTTCTTGCGCGGCTCGGGCTATGCAGAAGGCACACTCTTTCCCTGGACGATCAGCGATTTCTCACTGATGGACGCTATCGAGTGCGGCATCGTCAAGCTCCCACGCGTCCCCACCGCCGACAACATCCCCGAGGCGGATGTCCCGGTGTTCCGCGACTTGTGGGAGCATATCCGCGACGAAATGCCGAAGAAGGGACGCGGTAAGGGGCAGGGCGACCTTGATCCCAACTCGCTTCCCGCCAAGCTTCAAACCGCCCTTGTTGCCCTTTACAACCACTATCAGGAGACATTTGAGAAGTGGGGCAAGTCCGGCATCGACACGCCGCCGGTGTTTATCGTCGTCTGCAACAACACCTCCACGTCGAAGCTGGTCTATGAATGGATTTCCGGATGGCAGCGCCCCGTCGCCGAGGACAGCGAGGAACTGCGCACCGTCCACCACGGGCATCTGTCGCTGTTCAGCAATTTCGACGAGCACGGGAACCGCCTTGCCCGTCCCAACACGCTGCTAATCGACAGCAAGCAGCTTGAGTCGGGCGAGGCGCTCGACGACGACTTCCGCCGCGCCGCCGCCCTTGAGATCGAACAATACAAGCGCGAGATCGCGCAGCGCTCCGGTGCAGGCGAAGTCGGGGAACTCTCCGACTCCGATCTGCTGCGCGAAGTCATGAACACGGTCGGCAAGAAAGGGCGGCTTGGCGAACAGGTCCGCTGCGTTGTGTCGGTTTCCATGCTGACTGAGGGCTGGGATACCAACACCGTCACTCACATCCTCGGCGTCCGCGCATTCGGCACCCAGCTTCTATGCGAGCAGGTCGTCGGGCGTGGCCTGCGCCGCTATTCCTACGACCTGAACGCGGATGAGCTGTTTAACGTAGAATATGCCGACATCATGGGCATCCCGTTCGACTTCACGGCGAAGCCCCAGGTCGCGCCGGTCAAGCCGCCCAAGAAGATGACGCGCGTGGCGGCGATGCGCGAGCGCGCCGCCCTCGAAATGATCTTCCCGCGCGTGGTCGGCTACCGGATCGACCTGCCCGAGGAGAAACTGCAAGCCAACTTCACCGCAAACTCAAAGCTGGTTCTCACCCCCGATATGGTCGGGCCGGGGCAAACCCTGCTCGAAGGCATCGTCGGCGAAGGCGTCACGCTAACCGTCGCCGAAATGAAGGACAAGCGCCCTAGCACGGTGTCTTACGAGCTGGCGAAGTATCTTCTCTATTCCTACTTCAAGGACGCCGACGGCGAGCCGAAGCTGCACCTATTCTATCAAATCCAGCGCATCGTCCGGCGTTGGATCGACGAAGGCTATCTTGAATGCAAAGGCGGCACCGGACCGTGGATGCTGCAAATCCTCAGCATCGCCGCACAGGCCGCCGAGCGCATCTATAACGGCATCGCCGCTGCCATCGGCGACGAAGAACGCATCCGCGCCGTTCTCGATCCCTACAATCCGAAAGGCTCGACCCGTCATGTCGGGTTCATGACGAGCAAAGACCTTTACACGACCGATCCGGCCAAGAGCCACATCAATTACGTCGTTTGCGACAGCGATTGGGAGGCCGAATTCGCCCGCGCCGCCGAGGATCACCCGCGCGTCCTGTCCTATGTGAAGAATCAGGGCCTTGGCCTTGAAGTCCCGTACAAGGATGGATCGACGGCGCGTTTCTATCTGCCGGACTTCATCGTCAACATCGATGACGGGCATGGTCCCGACGATCCCCTGCACCTGATCGTCGAGGTGAAGGGCTATCGCCGCGAGAACGTGAAGCTCAAATCCGAAACCATGCGTCAGAAATGGATCAGGGGCGTGAACAACCTCGGCAGCTATGGCCGTTGGGCGTTCGAGGAATTCAACGATGTGTTCGAGATGCAGAAGGAATTCACCGCGCTGATCGACCGTGCCACGGACGCCCAAGCTAACCCGCAGGAGGGCGCATGACGGACGGCGACCTCTCAAGAAATCCAGGTGAAATCGTCTATCACTTTGATGTGGAACGGAGCGAGATACCGCTCAGCCAATTCATCGACACCGCTCGCGCCACGCAGGAAATTATCGACGACTTCAACAGGTCGCTGTTCGACGGCAAATTAAAATATGAGCTTCGGGTAAAGACGCCCGAAGAAGGAAGCCTGATCGAGGTGCTTGCGGTCGTCGTGACCGTGGGCGGCTCCGTTCTGACTTTCTTCGGCACGGATATTGGGAAAGCTTTCTTCAAGGGCCTCACGACGGAACAACCCGCCGCTTGGGCCGAAAAAGCAGGGGCGGCCATCCGCCAGAAGCTGTCAAAATCCAAGGCCGTGGAGCCGCTGGACACGTCTAAAGCGCTCGTCGAAGTCGTGGAATCGGTTCCCGTCTCACCGCCGGTCACAGACGTTTCAAAGGAAATCGAGGGGGAAGCTATCGCGCTCGTTCTCATCAGCTTTTTGAGAATCGACACCGACCGCCTGAAAGAGATCGGGATCACGCCGGACAAATTCCGGGCCGCCTTCCAGGGGCGGAACCGCATTTTCAAGGGCTGCATCGACAACCCCGAGGTGAAAGGCATCTCTTTTGATAGATCGGCTGACTTCTCGATTAAGCGGAATGAATTTCCAAGGCGGATCACGCAACTCCCCGATCCGCTTCCCGAGGCTCCGCCCAAGCCCAGCGACCTAAATTTCGAGACGGTCGATATTGTTGTCAATTCGCCGAACTGGAAGCGCGATGGCCGCAATTGGCAGGCCGCTTCCGGCAAGTATCAAGATGTTTCGTTTTCAATAGATGACGAAAGCTTCTGGCATCGCGTCGAACAGCGTGATGCCGATTTGAAACCGACGATCCGCGACAACATGCGTGTGCAATGGGCTTACCCGGCGGGGACGGCCAAGCCATCGCATGTGAAGGTCTTTCGCGTCCTTTCCTATAACGGACGCCAGCTTTCAACGCCCATGACCGACCAAGAGATTCAAGCACTGCAAAGCACGGTTCATTTTGTGGAGCCGGAAACGCCCGACCTTTTCGATGACCGTGGCGGCTCAAACGACAAGAACGACAAAGGTGGCGTATAGTGGCGAAGGCACCGAAAGCAAACAAACAGGTCGAGACGCTCACGCACACCGAGGCGAAGCGCAAGAACATCCCGACTGCCGAGCTTCAATCCGCCGCGCAGCGGGCGGAGGAAATCGCGCCCTTTGCTCCTGTCGTCTATCCGCGCCGCTATCCCCTTGCCCAGGGTGAAATCCGCCCTCGCGATGCTGATCTCGATCCACAGCTTGTCTGGAAGGGCGCGCGCGTCCGCCTGACGCCGGAGCAGATCAAGAAGGCGGCGGAGACCGGCTATATCGACATATCCGATGCCCAACTCATATGGCGTGGGAAGGATCAGCAGGACTGGTCGGACCTCGTTGTCAACGCGCCGCCGCTCTACATTCAGGAGAAGATTCACCCCAAGGCGATCATCGACGACCTGACGCGCCGCACCAAGGCCAAGCGCGAAGCCGAGAGCGACATCGCCGACCTGTTCCACGACTTCAACGGCATCGATCCCGAAGCCAAGACCGAATTCTACCAGCACGACCAGAACTGGTCGAACCGCTTCATCCTCGGCGACAGCTTACAGGTGGTGGCGAGCCTTGCCGAGCGCGAAGGTCTGCGCAGACAGGTGCAGTGCATCTATTTCGATCCGCCTTACGGCATCAAGTTCAATTCCAACTGGCAGGTGTCGACGCGGTCGCGCGACGTGAAGGACGGGAAAATCGAAGAAATTTCCCGTGAACCAGAACAGGTGCGCGCTTTCCGCGATACGTGGAAAGACGGCATCCATTCGTACCTAACCTACCTGCGAGACCGCCTCACGGCGATGCGCGACCTATTGACAGAAAGCGGAAGCATCTTCGTTCAGATCGGCGATGAGAACGTGCATCGTGTACGGGTGCTGATGGATGAGGTATTCGGGGAAGACAACTTCGTTTGTCAGATCATCTTTCGAACCACTACTGGTGCAGGAAGTCCCAGCGGATATGTTGAAGCGTTGCCAAAAACATGCAACTTTCTACTTTGGTACGCGAAATCAAAGGCACACCTCAAGCTGCGTCGGCAATACGTAGCGCGTTCTGTGGAGGATGACGGCAACCTGCGCTGGGTGGAGGATGAAAAGGGTTTCCGGCGGAAGATGACGCCTGATGAAGCCGCTCGGCCTGAGAATCTGTCACCGGACTTAGACCCGTTTCGTCCGAACCCTCTCACGTCGCAGACAGGCGGCGTGACGACCGTATTTGACGTTGGCCATGAAGGGGGCACCTATCGTCCTGCGAAGGGCGGATGGAAGACCAATGCGGCTGGGATGCGGAAATTGGCGGAGGCTGATCGCCTGTTCGCATCGGGAAATACTTTATGCTTCCTCCGTTACCTGAGCGATTTCCCATATCGCCCTGTCATTGACATCTGGGACGACACCCGACAAAGCGGATTCAGTGACCCCAAGGTGTATGTCGTTCAAACCACTGCAAAAGTTATTGAACGCTGTCTCTTGATGACTACAGACCCAGGCGACCTAGTGCTTGATCCGACCTGCGGCTCCGGGACAACAGCGACTGTGGCCGAACAATGGGGTCGCCGCTGGATCACCATCGACACGTCACGGGTCGCGCTGGCTCTTGCCCGTGCACGAGTGATGGGTGCGAAATATCCATATTATCTGCTCGCCGATAGCAAGGAAGGCCGCCAGAAGGAAGGTGAGCTGATCGGCAAGCCGCCCGCCGATGGTGTGCCACATGGGGATATTCGCCAGGGCTTCGTGTACGACCGTGCGCCGCACATCACGCTCAAATCCATCGCCAACAATTCTGAGATCGGCGTGATTTGGGAGGAGTTTCAGGCGAAGCTTGAACCGCTGCTCCGGGAACTCAACTCCGCGCTCGGCAGGAGGTGGGAAGAATGGGAAATCCCGCGCGAGGCCGCGCCCGGTTGGTCCGACAATATCAAGGGCCTGCATAAAGCCTGGTGGGAACAGCGCCTCACACGCCAGAAGAAGATCGACGAGTCGATTGCCAAAAAGGCCGATGTCGAATTTCTCTACGATCGGCCTTATGAGGACAAATCCCGCATCCGCGTTGCGGGGCCGTTCACCGTCGAGAGTCTTTCGCCGCACCGCATTGTACCCTCCAGCGAGATCGACCTGATCGAGGAAATCGACACCGCCGAGGGCAAGCGTAAGCGCAAGCTGCCCAAGGGCACCGATGAACTCAACGACTTCACGACAATGATTCTGGAGCACCTCGAAACCGCGGGTGTCCAGCAGGCGAAGAAGGAGGACCGTATCACCTTCACCACGATCATCGGTTGGCCCGGAACGTGGATCGCCGCCGATGGCCGCTTCATGGAAGGCGAGACGGAGAAGCGCGCCGCTATCTTCATCGGCCCGGAATTCGGCACGGTGAGCCGCGCCGACCTGACCGCCGCCGCGCGCGAGGCGCTGGACGCGCGCTTCGACGCGCTGATCGCCTGCGGCTTCAATTTCGAGGCGCATACCTCCGAATTGAACAAGCTTGGGCCTTTGCCGATCCTCAAGGCGAAGATGAATCCCGAACTGCATATGTCCGAAGAACTCAAGAACACGGGCGCCGGCAATCTGTTCGTCGTGTTCGGCGAGCCGGACATCAAATGGGAATTCAATGGCGAGGGCGAAATCGTCGTCGAGGTTCTTGGTGTGGATGTATTCGACCCCAAGACTGGCGATGTCCGCGCTAGCGGCAAGGACGACATCGCCGCATGGTTCGTCGATACCGACTATGACGAGGAAAGCTTCTTCGTCCGCCACGCCTATTTTATGGGCGCGAACGATCCCTACAAGTCGCTCAAGACCGCCTTAAAGGCGGAGATCGACGAGGACGCCTGGGCGACCCTCTACCGGGACAAATCGCGCCCGTTTCCGCGCCCCGACACGGGCCGCTTCGCGGTCAAGGTCATCAATCACTTCGGCGACGAGGTGATGAAGATCTTTGCGGTATAGGGGGCGAGCGATGCTGCGGCTTGAGATAGATGGTAAATGGGAGCCCGAGGACTTCATTGAAGTCCTCACTGGCGTTGAATCGCTTTACTATAAGGCGGCTCTAATCCGTAGATTCCCCTACGAGCCGCCGTTCTATTGGTTTGAGCGCCCGTATCTGTCGGTGAGCTTTAACGACCAGTTGGATCAGACCAACAACTGGCTTCTTGCGCGGGCTCGCGCAACGGCTCGCGCTGACTATCGAATGAAGGTCGCCCGGATTTCATACGCCTCTCCCGGAGGGATTGATCTCGCGGGCCTCGGACAAGCCTGCAACGCGCTTAAGGGAATAATCGACAGCCTCATTAAGTTTTTTACCGAAGGTGAACTTCGCCGTCAGGCCGATGAGCAAGCGAAAATCGAAACATCTATCAAGGAAACGGAACTTGAAAAGGATCGGGAGTCGCTACGTACTCTGAAGATCGAAAACGCCCGCGCCATTCTGAATTTGCGGCGCGACTTCCACGACGTTCCTGAAGATGTCCTTGTGGCGCTGATCGGCAACGATCAAGATCGGCTTGTTCCGCGCATTGCCGAAAGGAAGCTCATCGGCGTTCAGAGAATTGACGGCGATTCCCATGAGGACGAACAGTGATCTTCTGCATCGCCGACAGCTTCCAGACCGCGTTGCGCCGCCTCTCTGCCCAGGAGCAGAAGATGGTGAAGGAGACTGTTTTCGATTTGCAGATGAACCCCGCCGCGCCTGGGCTTCAATTTCACCGCATTGACAAGTCCAAAGACCCGAATTTCTGGTCGATGCGCGTCAATCGCGACATTCGCCTGATCGTCCACAAGACGGAAGGCAGCTTTCTGATCTGCTACGTTGCCCATCACGATGATGCCTACACCTGGGCCGAACGCCGCCGCATCGAAACCCATCCCACGACCGGTGCGGCGCAGATCGTGGAGGTGCGCGAGCGCGTTCATGAAATCGTCGTCCACAAGCCCGTGGAGGTGGAGCAGCCCGCAACGCCGATCCGCGTTGTTCTGCCGCCGCTGTTCCCCGGCATCACGGACGAGGAACTTCTCACCTACGGTGTTCCCGTCGATTGGCTTGCCGACGTAAAGGCCGCCACGGAAGATACGATCTTCGATCTTGCCGAGCACCTGCCGCGCGAAGCGGCGGAAGCGCTGCTGGACCTCGCCACGGGGGCAAAGCCGCAGATACCCGCTGTCACCGCGCCGGAGACGGTCAGCCCCTTCGAGCATCCCGACGCCCAGCGCCGCTTCCGCGTCATGGAGGATGTCGAAGAACTCAAACGCGCGCTGGATTTTCCATGGGATCAGTGGACGGTGTTCCTGCACCCGTCCCAGCTGCAGGTGGTGGAGCAATCGTTCAGCGGCCCTGCGCGGGTTTCAGGGTCGGCGGGCACCGGCAAGACGGTCGTGGCCTTGCATCGCGCTGCGAACATCCTGCGCCAACATCCGCAGGCGCGGCTCTTGCTCACGACGTTTTCCCTGCCTCTCGCCAACGCTCTGGAAGGCAAGCTCCGAATTCTGACAGGCGAGAACAACGGGATCGTTCCCCGCGTGACCGTCCTACCGTTCAGGGGTGTAGCGCACGAACTATTCACGCTGGCCTTCGGGCATCACCCGAGGGCGGCGACCGAGGACCAGATTCGCGGAGCGCTCAGGACGGCGGCGGGCGAAGCGTCCCTGACCAGCTTCACCCCGCGCTTCATGGCATCGGAATGGCTCAATGTCGTCGATGCGTGGCAGTTGGATAGCCTTCAGGCTTATCAGGATGTTCCCCGCCTTGGCCGCAAGAACCGCCTTGGGGTCAAGCAGCGAGATAAACTCTGGCCCGTCTTTGTGCGAGCAAGGCAGCTTATCGAGGCGCAGGGGCTTCTCACCTGGCCTTCGATCTTCGGGAAAGTCACCGCGCATTTCGCGGGGCGGTCCGACAAACCCTTTACCCATGCGGTGATCGACGAGGCCCAAGACCTTGGTGTGCCGGAATTGCGGATGCTTGCCGCCATTGCACCCGGCGGCCCCGATACGCTGTTCTTCGCCGGCGACCTCGGCCAGCGCATCTTTCAGGAGCCATTTTCGTGGAAGGCGCTGGGCGTCGATATTCGCGGGCGCTCGCGCACCCTCAAGGTCAATTACAGAACCTCGCACCAGATCAGGCAGGCAGCCGACCGCCTTCTGCCCAAGATTGTGCAAGACGTTGACGGGAACGAGCAGGACCGGCGCGGCACCGTGTCCGTGTTCAATGGCCCCGATCCCGAAATCCAGATCTTCGCTGACGCCGCCCACGAGATCCAGGGCGTGGCCGACTGGATCAAACAGTCCGTCGCAGATGGAATCGTCCCCGCCGAGATCGGCTTGTTCGTAAGGTCCAACGGCCAGCTCGCCAGGGCGCGCGCCGCCGTGAAAGCCGCCGGTTACACGCAGTTGGAATTGTCGGAACGTCTTCAACCGCAGGGCCGCATTGCCATCGGCACCATGCACCTTGCCAAGGGCCTCGAATACAAGGCTGTAGCCGTCATGGCTTGCGATGATGACGTATTGCCCTTGCAGGAGCGCATCGAGACCGTCGCCGACGAATCGGAACTTGACGAGGTTCACGACACCGAGCGAAACCTGTTCTATGTCGCCTGCACCCGCGCCCGCGACCGGCTGCTTGTTTCCGGCGTTCAGCCTGCCTCGGAATTCTTCGCCGACTTCTCCGCACCACAGGATCGGAACAGGGGCTAGTTGCTGTTGGGAAGGGGCGCTTTCTCCCGGCGCTCGTTTATGATGTAGAATGCGCTTATGGCGGGATGACTGCTGTAGAGAATCCGCGAATCCAGCGGCCTTAACCTGGTGGTATCGCAGTTGGTATCGACATTGGCCGTGGGCGGAAAGCTCAATAACTACAAGACCAAATCAAACCCATTGACCATCGAGTGGGAATGATGTCTGCCAGCGCAGCTCATCCAGAAGAGGTAGGCATGGATACGCGGCTTATGCGCTGGGGGTAGGCGATCGAGCGCGTCAGGACCGGCCTCGTCCTAGCGATGCTGCGTTTCCTCCTGCCCGTCAGCTCAGCCGGTGCCAGATGCTTCTCCGCAACAGCACGATCGCGTTGAGCGTCGCGTAGGTCGCGAACGATGCGGTGACCACCCAGACCAGCCCCGGCATGGGCAGGCCGAGATCGCGCTCCGCGACCCATCCGGCTCCCGCGCCGATCAGCAGTCGCGACGAGACCCTGCACACCAGCCAGAACAGCCTGCCCGCGCCTTGTCCGGCAAAGGCCAGCACGAAGCCGAATCCGAAAATGCCGTAGGCGAAGCCAGTCACCCGCAGATAGGCGGCTGCGCGCGCATCGGCATCGGCCATCAACTGGCCCGCGTCCTGCTCCATCTCGTCCGCTCTCAGAAAGGGTCGTCGGCGGGGGGAATGTGCCAGAACGGGCCGCTCAGGCCGGTCCGCTCGAAGATGGTCGCCGCCTGGACGGCGCTCCATTTGCGCCAATCCGGGTCGGCATGACGGGCGTACCAGTCCCGGCCCAGCTCCCAGGCCTGCCGCACCGAGAGGGTACCGCCCTCGGCCACGCCGTGGCGCGCGCACCAGGCGGCAACCGCGTCGCGATCGCGGAACAGCAGGACGCTGGCGCAGAAGCGATGGACGTTGTTCCAGGCGTCGCGCGGCGGCACGGCGAAATGCACGACGAGATCGGTCTCGAGCACGCGGCCGTCCTGGACGTGGACGACCACCGGCTCGTGCTCGCCGCCCAGCCGCGCGTGGATCGTCGCCTTGCCCTGCTTCAGTCCGGCGATGCCGAAGGCGCACCACGGGCAGGGCGCCCACCAGCCGCGATCGCCGTGCTCCACCCAGGTGGCGGTGGGCGTGGCCGAGAAGGGGTGCATCACCCAAGGCTCGCCATCATGCGGATCGAGCACGACGCCGTGGATCCCGGCCAGCGCGGCCAGCGCGTCGTCCAGCTCCCCGAGCGACATGTTCAGCTCGTCCGCGGCTCTCTCCCGTGTCGGCATCCGGCCGGTGTCGAGCATGGGGCGGATGAACGCGTGATGCACGCGGGCCAGCGCATCCGGATCGACGCCGCTCATCGCTCGGAGCCCGGGTGCGGTAGGAACGATGTCATCGCCTCCCGATCCCGCGATCCTCTTTCGAGATGCGGGTTGGTCATCGAGCCGCCGACATGGCGCTCGGCGATACGCCAGCCATCGGGTGTGCGGCGCAGGCGGTCGAGCATCGGCGAATAGATCCACAGGCCGGGAAGATCGCCGTCGCTCTCGCGCACGCCGCCGGCGGCAAGCTCCCCCGCGTGCTCCGGCATCGCGTAGCGCACCAGGAGATTGTGATAGCGCACCGACACACCATCGCCGTCGCGGTCGACGATCGGGTTGGTGGCGTGCCGGCCGACGCCGGGGACGAGATCGGGATCGTCCCGATCGAAGAAGCGGCGCATCGCCTCGCGCCCACGGATGACGCCGTGGAAATGATAAGCGACCCCGTCGGGCAGGAAGGCTTCCACCATCGCGTCGACCTCCCACGTCTCGAACGGCCAGTTGACGCGGTTGATGAAATCCACCGCCTCCGCCCGGTCCTGCGCGCTGACCGCAGAGGCCAGAGGGACGCGGGGAAACCGGGCTGGCAGAGAGTCGCTCACCGGCGTCGCCCTCAGCTGGTGGCGGCAGCCCGGCGGTAACGCGGCGCCACCTCGCGTCGGGACAGGTGGGGGCCCATGGCGGCCCGCGCAGCCTGCAGCGCATCCCATTGCGCTTCGTCTGCCAGCGGCGGGATGGTCACGGTCTCGCCGCGATCGAAGCCCAGGAGCGCGGCATCGACCAGATCGCCGGCATCCATCACCCAATCCTGAGGGAAGGCATCGACATCTTTTCCAGAACGAGCCCAGATCTCGGTGCGGACGGCGCCGGGCAGCACGGCCTGAATCCGCACGCCCTTGTCGCCCACCTCCCTGGCAAGTCCCTGGCTGAGATTGAGCACGAACGCCTTGGTGCCGCTGTAGGTGCCGTCGAACATCTCCGGCGCCAGTGCGAGGACCGATGACAGGTTGATGATTCCGCCACGGCCGCGTGCCGCGAAGGCGCGCACGGCGGCTCCCGCCAGCAGCGTCGGCGCACGGACGTTGACGTCGATCAGACGCTCGATCGCGGCCTCCGGCGTGTCGATCAGCGTGCCCTCGAGGGAGATGCCGGCGTTGTTTACCAACAGCTCGAGCGTCGTGTCGGTGGCGACACGATCGACGACGCGCGCCAACTGAGCACGGTCGGCAAGGTCGGCGGGAAGCACCTCGACACGGACACCCGAGCTGCCACGCAGACGCGCTGCCAGCGCCTCCAGCCGGGCCACGTCGCGGGCGACAAGAATCAGGTCATGTCCACGTCCGGCCAGCCGATCCGCATAAACGGCGCCGATTCCGGTGGACGCGCCGGTAATCAGGGCGGTGCCTTTCGATGACGACATCACAGAACTCCTCACTCAGTAGGTCGCGACCCGGTTAGGGCCTGCCAAAAATATGATGATCGTCATATATTATGATGGGTATCATACGTCCAGTGCGACGGAGCGGCCTGGACGCCGTGCCACGATCAGGACAGGAAGCAGTGAGCGGTCATACTCAGCGCAAGGCGCGGTCCCGGGCCCGCATCCTTGAGGAAGCGGCAGGAATGATACGTGAGCACGGCCATGCAGGGATCGGCGTGGCGGCGCTCATGAAGCAGGCCGGCCTGACCCATGGCGGCTTCTATGCGCATTTTCCCAGCCGGGACGATCTCGTGGCACATGCGGTGGATCGCATGTTCGCGGACTCCGCAGCCCTGGTCAGCAATCGTCTCGATACCGATGACCCGAGAGACGGGCTGCGACGCTTGATCGACGACTACCTGTCCGACGAAGCGCGACGGGCCGTCAACAAGGGTTGTCCGTTGCCGAGTTTGACCGGGGACGTTCCGCGCATGCCGCCAGGAGCGCGGCAACGCTTCGCGGTCGGGATCGACGCCTTCCGGACGGCCCTGGAGCAGGCTTTCACCGCGATCGCGGCACCGGAACCGGCCTCGCTGGCATCCTCGGTTCTCAGCGAAATGGTGGGCGCGATGGCCCTGGCGCGAGCCCTCGACGATGACGACAAAGCCAGTGCGATGCTCGAAGCATCCAAAACGCAGATAAAGGCCAGGATCGGGTTGTGATCAGGGCGCGTGCGGCTTGCGTCGTCTGCCATTCGCTATCGGCCGATGCCGCATGCGGGCGCAAGGCGGGCAGGGGAGGAGGGCCCATCGAGCCTGTCGTCCCCCGCGGCAACAGGGCGCAAGGAGCGGCTTGCAGAGCCACGCCGAAGAGGTGTGGCGGTCGGACTCTGCTTGTCCGGCCGTGCTCGGGTTTCGTTTGACACGCTTTACCGAATCCGTGATCTAGCATCATGATCACGCTCGCCGGCCGGGACGTCAGATTAACCGCCGAACTGCAAGGCTTCGTCGATGCGTCGCTCGCGTCCGGCGCCTATGCCGATGCCGATACTCTGCTCCAGGCGGCGCTGTCCGCGCTGCGCGACCGCGCCCAGGACTCCGTATTTGCCGATTGGCCCGTCGGCGGCGGCGATTGCGGCGCGCTGATCCGGGAGCGGGACTGGAGCCGCACGGCGCTGGGCCCGTCCGCCGGGTGGTCGGCCGAGTTGCGCGCGATGATCTCCAGCGTCGTCAATTCGCCCGTGCCGAAGATGTTGCTCTGGGGGCCGGAGCAGATCCTCTTCTACAATGACGCGTACCGCGCCGCCGTCGGGGACCGGCATCCTTCCGCGTTGGGGTCGCCCGCAGGGGAAACGTCCTCGGAACTGTGGGGCTGGGCGGAGCCGGTGGTGTCTACGGTCCTGCGGGGCGAGGCGCTTGCCTTCCGCGATCAGCCAATCGAGCTCCCGGGCGCGGAAGGGACGGAGACGCGGTTCTTCGACCTGTTCTACACCCCCGTGTTCGATCGCGACGGCCGGCCCGGCGGGGTGCTCTGCACCATGGTCGACAACAGCGCGCGCGTTGCGGCGGAGCGGAGCCTGGCGGCCAGCGAACAGGAGCTGCGGCGAATCACCGACGCCGCACCGATGCTGGTGTCCTATATCGACCGCAACCACGTCTATCGTCTGGTGAATGCCGGTTACGAGCAGTGGTTCGGCATCCCGGCCGACGCCCTGGTCGGGCGCTCCGCGCGCGAGATCATCGGCGAACAGGTCTATGCGCGCCGCGTCGAGGCGTTGGACCGCGCCCTGGCCGGAGAGGCGGTGATCGCCGAGGAGATGTTGCCGCACAGAAGCGGCACGGAGCGCAGGGCCGAATTGCGCTATGTCCCGCGCATCGAGCCGGATGGAAGCATCCCCGGCGTCTACGTGCTGGGCATCGATATCGACGATCGGTCGCGGCGCGAGGCCGATCTGGCCGCGAGCAACGCCCGTTTCCGTACCGCCATGCGCGCTATCGACGGCGTGCTGTGGACCAACAGCGCGGACGGGCGGATGGTGGGCGAGCAGCCGGGCTGGGGCGCGCTCACCGGACAGACGCAGGACGAATATCAGGGCTTCGGCTGGTCCAACGCGTTGTTTCCCGACGATGTCGGTCCGAGCATCCAGGCCTGGAATGCCGCCGTGGCGGCGAAGGCGCCCTTCATCGACGAGCAGCGCGTCCGCCGGCATGACGGCGAATGGCGCATCTTCGCGGTGCGCGGCCTGCCGATCCTGCGCGAGGATGGCGAGATCGCCGAATGGGTGGGCGTGCATGCCGACATCACCCACCGGCGCAATGCGGAGGCGGCTTTGCGCGCGCATGCCGAGGACCTCGCGCGCCAGGTGCGGCACCGCCAGCGCGCGGAGGAGCAGCTCCGTCAGCTGAACGAGACGCTCGAAGCGCGGGTGATCGAGGAGATCGCGGAGCGACGCGAGGCGGAAGCGCGTCTGGCGCAGGCACAGAAGCTGGAAACCGTCGGCAAGCTGACGGGCGGCATCGCGCATGACTTCAACAACCTGCTGCAGGTGATCGGCGGCAATCTGCAGCTTCTGACCAAGGACATCGCCGGCAACGAGCGTGCGGAGCGGCGTGTCGGCAACGCCATGGCCGGCGTCTCGCGCGGCTCGAAGCTGGCCAGCCAGTTGCTCGCGTTCGGACGACGGCAGGCGCTGGAGCCGAAGGTGGTGAACGTGACCCGCTTCGTGCAGGGCATGGACGACATGCTGCGCCGCGCGATCGGCGGCGGAATCGAGATCGAGACGATCTTCTCCGGCGGTCTATGGAACACGTTCATCGACCCGACCCAGATCGAGAACGCGTTGCTGAACCTCGCGATCAACGCGCGCGATGCGATGAACGGGCAGGGCAAGCTCACCATCGAGCTGGCCAACGCGGCCCTGGACGATGCCTATGCCAGTGCGCATAGCGAGGTCAGCGCCGGCCAATACGTGATGCTGGCGGTGACGGATACCGGATCAGGCATGTCGCCGGAGATCATGGCCAGGGTGTTCGAGCCGTTCTTCTCCACCAAGCCGGAAGGCAAGGGGTCCGGCCTCGGCCTGTCGATGGTCTACGGCTTCGTGAAGCAGTCCGGCGGCCACGTGAAGATCTATTCCGAACCCGGGCTGGGCACCACGATCCGCCTGTATCTGCCGCGCGCGATACAGAGCGAGGATGTCGAGGTCTCGGTGCAGACGGGGCCGATCGCCGGCGGCACCGAAACCGTCCTGGTGGTGGAGGACGACGAGGGCGTCCGCGATACCGTGGTCGAGATGCTAAGCGATTTGGGCTACAGCGTCCTGAAAGCCGTGGATGCCGGAAGTGCACTGGCGGTGATCGAGAGTGGCGTGCCGATCGACATGCTGTTCACCGATGTGGTGATGCCGGGCACGCTGAAGAGCCCGGAACTGGCGCGCAAGGCGCGGGAGCGTCTGCCCGATCTCGCCGTGCTCTTCACCTCCGGCTACACCGAAAACTCAATCGTGCATGGCGGCCGGCTGGATGCCGGCGTCGAGCTTCTGAGCAAGCCGTATACGCGCGAGCAGTTGGCGCGGAAGTTCCGTCACGTCCTGTCCAACCGCAAGCAGCGTGGCCTGGCGGCGGAGACGGCTGCCGTACCGGCGCCGATCGGCCCGGTGGCGGCCAATGCGATCACGGTACTGCTGGTCGAGGACGACGATCTGATCCGCGTCAACACGGTCGAGATGCTGTCGGACGCCGGCTACGTGGTGATCGAAGCCGGCAGCGCGGAGCAGGCCCTGAATGCGCTGCATGCCTCGCCAGTCGATATTCTGGTGACGGACAACAATCTGCCGGGGGCATCCGGACTGAAGCTGGCCGAGGCGATGCGCACGGTGCGCCCGGATGCCCGGATCGTGTTCGCCACGGGCGATCCGAGCGCCGTCGCGACGGTGCCCGGCGCGCGCCTGCTGGCGAAGCCGTACGGGTCCGAAGCCTTGCTCCGCGTCGTGGCGGAAGCCGGGCAGGATCTGCGTCCGATCCTGCATGGGGCCGCGCCGACCCTCAGCGTCGGCTGACGCCGGAAACATCGGAAAAGCGCTGCAGCCGATCCGCTGGAGGCCCAGGATCGGGTCGCGTGGCAGGAATCGGTCGGCTTCCGCAAGGCGCGATCCGGGTAATCCCGGCGTGAATGCCATTTCATTCGTCAGCCGAGTTCCTCAGGCAGCACTCGTCGCCAGGAAACGGGACCGGTCCGGATTTCCGCCGACTTGCAGGAGGCCCGTCTCCAGGCCGCCGTGCCGGCAGCCTGGACGATCCGTCCGCATGCAGGCCCGGTCTTTGCCTGTCGCGCCCGGCAGGCGCGGACGCGACGGACAGGCGGATCAGACCAGGCTGCCCACGCCGATGAAGGTGATCTGGCTGTTGTCTGCCAGGGTCACGACGGTGGCGTTAGCGGAAACGTGGGTGTGGATCTGGCTCGGCGTGTAGCCGGCGGTGGAAAATGTATCGGTGCCGGAGCGGAAGCCGCGTACGTCCACCGAGCCGCCGCCCGATCCGGCCAGAGCGAGAATGTTCTGTGCGCCGGCTTCAGCGTTGATCCAGAGATCGGTATGGCCCGAGCCGACCACCAATGTGCCGTGCCCGACCCCGGCTACATCGGTGACGCCAGCGTTTTGCGCCCAGACGGTCGAGTTGCCGGTGCCGCCGAACACGGTGGTGGTGCCACCGCGCCCAACCGCGGTGAAGTCGCCAGTGCCGACCACCACATCGGCATGGCCGGCGTTCGCGGTAAAGACCGTGCCTTTCTGGCCGGTGAAGCTCCAGTCGTTGCTGTTGTCCACAAGCACGGTGCCGTTGTTGCCGACCAGGGTCGCGTTCCCCTGGGTGGCGCTTCCGATCAGATCGCCCATGCCGCCGGTGATGGTATCGCCGCTGCCGCCGCCCCAGAAGGCACCACCGCCGTTCCCGCCCTGAAGCAGGTTGTGGCCGTTGGTGCCGCCCAGCACCAGGCTGCCGGCGCCCCCGCCATGCACCGTGACGCTGCCGCTGCCCTGCGAAAGCTGGAGGTTGCCGGCGCTGACGTCGATCAGCAGCGTCCCGGTGCCGCCGATGACGGAGGTGCTTTGGCCGCCGGCGCTGATCGTGTCCGCGCCGCCCGCCCCGTCCACGGTGGTGCTGCCGAGACTGGTGACAATGCGGTCGTTCCCCTGCGTGCCGTAGAGGGCGGTGCTGCCGCCGGAGAACTGGCTGATCACCCGGGTTTGCGCATAGGAGACGGCCAGATTGGCGCGCAGCAACCCGGATCCCGCCGTGGCGGTGTCCGGCATCGCCCAGCAGGAATCCTTCATCAGGTTGCGGATGTCGGAGGCGTCCAGGCTGGAATCGGCCTGTTTCATCATCGCCGCGGTTGCCGCTACCACGGGGGCTGCGGCGGATGTGCCGCCGAAATTGTTCAAATCGCTGATGCCGGTCGGATTGTCCTGCGTGGCGACGCCCAGGACGCTCGTATAGGTCCGCTGCGGGGCGCTGAGATCGGGCTTGCCCTGCGGGATCAGGACGCCGTTCTGAGCCAGGGCGCCCGGGCCGCTCGAGGAGAATGGTTCGTTCTGCAGCGTTCCGCCGCCGATCGGCGTGTTCCTGGCGTTGATTGCGCCGACCGTGATTTCGTCCGGGTCGAGAGCGTGGCCGGTGATGCTGCCCGATCCGGACGGGACGGTGCCGGCGATGGCGTCATCCATGTCGGTCAGGATGAACTTGAACGTGCCCGACGGGGAGGGGGTGTCGCTCACGACAGCAACGAAATAGGTGCCGGCCTGGGGATTGTAGACCTGATTGGTCGCCGTTCCGCTGTTGCTGATCCCGGCATCGACGAACGATCCGCCGCTTCGTAGGAAGAACCGCAAACGCAGATTGTTCTGCGTCGGGCCGGTGTTCGTCCACTGGAACGTTACGGGCTTCGCACCATCCGAGCCGTTGGCGATCGTCACCTGCTGCAGGAATGAGGCTTCGGTCGCGCCCGCGCTGAACCGATAAGCGTAGACGGGCGTCTCGTCTAAAGACAGTGTCGTGGTCTGCTCGACGGCGATCGGGCGCTCGAACGACACGTCGCCGCGGTTCGATGCCGAAGTGACGAAAACGACCCCCTTCTTTTCCAGATCGGCGATCGTGCGGGAGAGCAGCGTATCGGTGTCGTAAAACGGCTCGGTCGTATTGGTGATGTCGTCGACGATCACCGTCGCGCCCTGCGCGAACAATCGCTGTATGGCGGCCGTCATGTCCGAGTCGAACTGGCTGACCGCCCCGTCCAGTAGCGGCGCACCCTTGACGGCGTCGGCGGATTGAGAGGCGAACAGGATACCGGCGCCCGGTGCGACCTCGTGCACGATTTCGGCCATCGCGCGGCCTTCGTCCGTCGAGGACGTCTTCATGTCCCATGACGCAGCATAGTTCGTGCCGGCGGTGGCTGGCAGCAGGTTGTTGGCGATCGACTGCCAAAGACCGCCATTCGAATTGAAACCGTTCGAGATGACGCCGACGGTGACGCCGAGACCCGTCATGCCCTCGTGCCAGGCGCCCGGCGCATCGACGGTGGTGGCCGGGATGAAGGTCGGGGCAGGGACGAGGGCAATGGTCGTGCCCCCTTTCCCGTCCGTCGCCACGCTGAAGCAGCTCTGGCCGGTCAGCCCGGCGGGCATGGCGATGGTTTGCGCCGGTTGGTCATTGACGATGATCTGCAACCGGCCCGTGGCCGTGTCGTACTGCGTCTTTACGTGCTGCTGAAGGGCGTCCAGATCGGTAATGTCGATGGCGTCGCCGACGGAGAACTGGCTGTTGCTGAGGTCGCTTTGCGCCAGTACGGACAGAGTGCCTTTCAGCACGCCCCCGTGTGGCAGGCCGCCGCTGCCGATTGGCGGCGCGAACACCACCTGTTGTCCAGTGAGTGGGCTGGCGATCTGAAGCGTGCCATTGGCGTCGATCAGGATCTGACCGGGGAAGCCCGGATCCAGATTCAGGATTTCGCCGGCGCCGACCTCGACGCCGGACCCGTGACCGGAGCTATCGTTGTTCATCGCTTCGGCCTCAATCGTCAGGGAATATGCGACGATAGCACCGTTCTGTTGCCGGAGCATTAACAGTCCGGTCCAGTGCGGCGGCCCCTCCGAACGAATTGCCCGGAGGGGTTCGAGCGGCTAGAGCGCGCCGCCGCGGCGGCCGACGGACGCGCCGAGCCGCAGGCGCAGGGCGTTCAGCTTGATGAAGCCCTGGGCGTCGACCTGGTCGTAGGCGCCCTGGTCGTCCTCGAAGGTCACCACGCGCGTATCGTAGAGGCTGTTCGGGCTTTCGCGGCCGACCACGATCACGTTGCCCTTGTAGAGCTTGAGGCGGACCCGTCCGCTGACGCTGTGCTGCGAGGTGTCGATCAGCGCCTGGAGCATGCGACGCTCGGGGCTGAACCAGAAGCCGTTATAGATCAGCTCGGCATAGCGCGGCATGAGGCTATCCTTGAGATGGCCTGCTTCGCGATCGAGGGTGATGGTTTCCATGTTGCGATGCGCGGCGAGCAGGATGGTGCCGCCCGGCGTCTCATAGACGCCACGCGACTTCATGCCGACGAAACGGTTCTCCACCAGGTCGAGACGGCCGATGCCGTTGGCATGGCCGAGCTGGTTCAGCTTGGCTAGCAGGGCGGCCGGGCCGAGCGTCTCGCCGTTGATCGCCACCGGGTCGCCGTGATGGAAATCGATGGTGATCTCGGTCGCCACGTCCGGCGCCTGTTCCGGGCTGATGGTGCGCTGGAACACGATCTCGTCCGGCGCCACGGCGGGGTCCTCGAGGATCTTACCTTCGGAGGACGAGTGCAGAAGGTTGGCGTCGACCGAGAACGGCGCCTCGCCGCGCTTGTCCTTGGCGATCGGGATCTGGTTCTCCTCGGCGAACTGCAGCAGCTTCGTGCGCGAGGTCAGGTTCCATTCGCGCCAGGGCGCGATCACCTTCACGTCCGGCTTCAGCGCGTAGTAGCTCAGCTCGAAACGGACCTGGTCGTTGCCCTTGCCTGTGGCGCCGTGCGCGACCGCGTCCGCGCCGACCTGTTCGGCGATCTCGATCTGGCGCTGGGCGATCAACGGGCGCGCGATGGAGGTGCCGAGCAGATACTGGCCTTCGTAGAGCGTGTTGGCGCGGAACATGGGGAACACGAAGTCGCGCACGAAGGTGTCGCGCAGATCGTCGACGAAGATCTCCTTCACGCCGAACATCTCGGCCTTGCGACGCGCCGGCTCCAGCTCCTCGCCCTGACCGAGATCGGCGGTGAAGGTGACCACCTCGCAGCCGTAGGTGGTCTGCAGCCATTTCAGGATGACGCTGGTATCCAGGCCGCCGGAATAGGCCAGAACGACCTTCTTCACCGATTTGGCTGACATGCGGCCTGCTCCTCGCGCGTGTGTCCGTCTACGCGAGGAGCCGTAGCATCGGCCGTGCCGGTCTGGAAGGCGCTACGATTCCCGGCCGTCGTCGGACGGGCCCTTCTCCGGCTCCTTGCCCATCTCGTTGCGATCGCCGCTTTCCACCTTCGGGCGGTTTGCCTCGCCTGTGCGCGGCGCGTCCCTTGTGCCGCCCGGATCTGTCCCTTTCACGGGCGCGTTTCCCGTCGTCCTGTCCGCCATGGTCATCCTCCCCTTACGGTTCCGGAAGCCCCACGCCCGACCGGAGTTCCCCAAACCCCTGGGGATGAAAGGGGCGGCGCCCCTTTCCGGGGCCAGCGGGGCGGAGCCCCGCATCGAATGAAAGACCCGGGGCAAAGCCCCGCATCCATCGAAGGCCGCAGGGCGGGCCCCGCACCCCGCTCAGAACTTCAGCTTTTCCGCCGCATCCGCCAGCGTCTTCGCCGCGCCGTGCTCGTAGAGCGAGGCCAGCCAGCGCCCGGTGGTTTCCGCCAGGATCGCGTTTTCGCCCAGGTCGCCGAACAGCGCCGTGATGCCCAGCACGGGCCGCGGATCGCTGCCGCCCTCGATCGCTTTCTCTCGGATCAGATCGGCAAGCGGGTGGCGTATGACGATGGCGTTGCCCTGCTCGTCCTCGCCGCGCATGCGCCGGATCCAGGCGGCCAGCGCCAGAGCCAGCAGCTCGATCTCGCCGCCGCTGGCGAGCACGTCGCGGATCGGATCCACCAGCACGTTGAGCGGCGCATCGGTGTTGACCCGCTCCACAGTGTCGCGAATGCCCGGATTGCTGAACCGCTCCACCAGCTTGCGCTTGTAGGCGGCAACGTCGATCCCCGGCACCGGCATCAGGGTCGGGCCGGTTTCGCGGTCCATCAGCGCCATCATGTAGTCGGCCATATGCGGCGCGGCGAGCGCCTCGTCGATGGTGGTGTCCTCGTGTCCGGCGAGGCGGCCGAGCCCGGCCACGGCCAGGTGCGAGCCGTTGAGGAGGCGCAGCTTCATGAACTCGTACGGGGTGACGTCGTCCACGAACTGGGCGCCGACCTCTTCCCAGGCCGGGCGGCCCTGCACGAAGCGGTCCTCGACTACCCATTGCAGGAAATCCTCGCACACCACCGGCCAGCGATCGGCAAGGCCGTAGCGGTCGCGGAGATGGTCGATATCGGGCTGGCGCGTCACCGGGGTGATGCGGTCGACCATGGTGTTCGGGAAAACGGCGTTGCTGTCGATCCAGTCCGCCAGGGCCGGATCGCGCTGCCGGGCCAGGGTGAGCACGCATTCGCGCAGCACGTTGCCATTATGCTGGATGTTGTCGCAGGAAAGCGCGGTGAAGGCCGGCTGTCCCGCCGCCATGCGGCGCCGGTAGGCCTCGACGATGATGCCCGGGGCGGAATGCGGGTGTTCCGGCGCGGCCAGGTCGGCAACGATCTGCTTGTGCTCGAGGTCGAGGCGCTTGGTGGCGCGGTTCAGGCAGTAGCCATGTTCGGTCACCGTCAGGCTGACGATCTTCACCGTGGGCTGGTCGATCAGCGCCAGCAGCGCCGCGCTGTCTTCCGCGGTCCACATCACCTGCACGATCGAACCGATCACCGACACGGTTTCCTCGGCGGCGCTCCGCTCCACCAGCGTGTAGAGCCCGTCCTGCGGCCCCAGCGCGTCGAGCATCTTCTTGTCGCCCGGCAGCAGCACGGCGCCGGCGATGGCCCAGCCGGCATGGTCCGGGCGCCTGGCGATCAACAGATCAGTGTAGCGCGCCAGATGCGCGCGATGGAAACCGCCCAGGCCCAGATGCACGATGCCGGGGGTCAAGGCCGCCGGGTCGTAGCCGGGGGGGCGAACGCCCTCGGGCAGGGTTGGCAGGGTGGCGCGGCTCAGTTCGATCATTGGACTCCCCCGTGGGTTTTCTCGCAGGGCTTTGCCCTGCACCCACAAGGGGACAGTCGTCCCCTTGACCCCTGTTTGTCGAGATCAGACGGAGGAGGGGGGGCGCCGTCCGACGTATTTCCGCACAACGGTTTTGTGTTCCGGCGACAGGGTCGGGTGGAGGTCCGGCAGGGCGCTTTCGTTGGCGGTCAGGCTGCGTTCGATCCGCTGTCCGGCCCTGTCGTCCAGGAACAGCGATGCGGGCACCCCTAAAGACTTCGGCGTTGCCGGGCGGGTTGTTGTGGGCGCGGCTAGGACGGCCGGTTTCCATGGGGGCACCGGGCGAGAGAAAATCGGCAGCGGCCGGCGTCCAGATCTGCCGATTTCCAGCAGGCTCCTGGACGGCATGGTGTCGTCCGCAGAGGAAGTCCCGGCGGCGCAAGGCCGCCAGGACCAGGATATCAGGCGCGGCGGACGCGCGCTTCCTCGACCGAACCGGTTACGAAATAAGGTCCGGCAGCCTTGATCTCGATCGTCAGCAGGGCGATGCCGTTCGGCATACGCTCGCCGAGCGGCAGAAGGGCGTCGCCCGAGGTCCAGCGGAAAGCGCCTTCGCGGGCGTGCCAGCCGGGAAGCGTCTCGCTCTCCATATGGATGGTGAGCCGACGTTCGTGGTTGCCCTCGAAGACCGAGACCGCGCCCACGGCAACGCCGAGCTCGCGGCGGTCGTCGAGGAACGGGCCGATCACGTCGCAGGGACGGCTGCTGTTGGACACAATGCGGACGGTTTCGATACCGGCCGGGATCATGAAGGTCATCCGGCCGCCCTGCTCGCGCGCCTGGCGAAGAACGACGCCAGAGTCGGTGACGAGACGCAGGTGAGCGTCCTGCAGAAGGGCGGCGCGGGGCGCGGGCGGCAGTTCGGCCCAATCCGCGCGCGTCTCGATGGCGCGGAACAGGGGCTCGACGAAAGCGCGGGACACGTCGAGCGGGGCGGCGGCGTCGTCCCAGCTCAGACCGCGCGAGGGCTGGAACGAGATGACGGTGCCGGATTGACGGAACGAGCCGCGATTGCCCGTGTCGAGATAGCTCTCGGTCAGCACGCCATCGGCCATGATGATCGAATGCGGCTCGGTCTCGATGTGGAAGTATTCGAAGGACGTGAAAGAGGTATCGTAAAAGACCGAGCGGCCGTTTACGAGCATGCGTGCTGGAACGAAGCGGCCTTTCAGCAGCAGGCAATGCTCCGGCGTGACCAGCATGTCCTTGAAGGGGACGCCATCGGCGAGAGCGCCGGCGCGAATGCGCACCGGGTAGCCGCCTTCGTCGTTCGGCAGGCCGGGTTGGACGGTGCTGCGGGCGTGGCCGGCCCAGCGAAGGCTGCGGACGGTTTCACGACCGTCCACGAATGCCACGATCTCATCGCCGGTTCGCAGATCTTCCACCGCCACCTGACCGGTCGGGGTGCGGATCAGGCTGCCGGCGAGAAAGCAGGTGATGATGCCGCCGCTTCCATCGGATTGTTTGAAATCGGTGGAGTAGCTGACGGTGGTCGGAAAACCGTGAGCCGTGCCGGTGGTCCGCAGATTGAATACGTCTCCGCTCAGCGTGATGGTTCGCCCGCTGCCCAAAATACCGAGCACGCTGACGCCGTCGCCGATGGTGGTCGTGTTGGTAGAGATATTGTAGCTCGCCGGGATGTCCGTGGACTGGGGAAAGTCCATGACGAAATTCTGGGGGACCGCCGTCGTCAGCGCGCCGTTGGCGTCGACGAAGCGTACTGGAACGCTCAGGAGGCCGACGCTCAAACCGGTCGGCTCGACTTTGATTTCGCCGCCTTGCGGACCGACATCGATGCGGTTCAAGGCGCTTGCGCCGAGCGTGCTGCCTTGCAGATCCGCGATGCCGCCGTTGACCGTCAAGGTCGTTGCCACGCCAGCATTGAGGATCCCTGCGCCGACCAACGCCGTGGCGCCGTTCAGAATGGAGATCGACGACGCCAAGGAAACGCCGGCGATCGAGTTCGACAGGTTGACGATGACGGGGTCGCCGGCGGGGGTGTTGGCGGTCCTTGCAATAATGATCTGGCTCAGGCCGGAAACGCCGACAAGAGCGCTGAGATCTCCGCTGCTGTATATTGTCGCAACGCCTGCATTGATGCTGACAAGAGCTGCTGCCATTGAATTGATCCTCTAGATTGAGCCAAATTCTTTCTGGATAATATAGGATTATTCCATATGAAGTAGGCGCGACGCCGCAAGCGGACCGGATGAAGTCCGAGTGAACTCCTGAGTTAGGAGAGGTCTGTTATTTTTCTCAAGCAATCGTCGATTACAGAACCGCAGGCATCTGTTCAATAAGAATGATTCCGCACCATCATCTTTAACGATTTCTTAACGATCTTGACTATAAATGATCGAATAAGGCACAATAAAACAAAATCGTCCAAGAATTTATATTGAATCTCCGTCTCGTCGCTCCACTGTCGTGCGCCGTTTAGGCGGAGATCGGACCACAGGTCTTGAGACGGTCACCTGCGAGACATGGTCGCTCTCGACGTATACAGTATAGGTAATAATCCGTACTGGAGAAGAAACAAGTTTCTTGCCGGGAGACCGGGCGCAGCCGTCGAGACGAATGTCGGTTACCCGACTCGACGTGTCGGAAACGCACTTACGGGCGGAACAAGGTCGTATCGCAGCGGAGAAGAGAAGCTGGATGCGAGGCGCAGTTGCTTTGCAGTTCGAAGCATCTTCCGGCCGAAGTGTCCGGCCGGATGAAGGTCTTCTCCAGAACGTCGGACGAGAGGAGAGGTGCCAATCGTCTGGATCGAGATCGTCCTGGGGCGTCGTTCGGCTGAACAGAGTCGCCCGGTCGGAGGAAGATGCTGACTCAAACAATCAGATAGGCGAGTGATCCGATCCGGATGGATCGGACGCCGCTCTACGCTGCCCCGATGCGCTCTCGCCGACTCTCCGTCCGCAACTGCCCGCACGCCGCCAGGATATCCTGCCCGCGCGGGGTGCGGATCGGCGAGGCGAAGCCGGCATCCTCGACGATGCGGGCGAAGCGGGCCAGTTGCTCGCGCGTGGAGGTCTGGTAGTCGCTGCCCGGCCACGGATTGAACGGGATCAGGTTCACCTTGGCCGGGATGCCGGCGATCAGCCGCACCAGTTCGCGCGCATCCGCCTCGCTGTCGTTCACGTCGCGCAGCATCACGTATTCGAAGGTGATGCGGCGTGCGTTCGACGCGGCCGGATATCGACGGCAGGCGGCGATCAGCTCCCTGATCGGATATTTGCGGTTCAGCGGCACCAGGATATCGCGCAGATCGTCGCGAACGGCATGCAGGCTCACGGCGAGGTTCACCGCCAGCTCCTCGCCACAGCGGTCCATCATCGGCACCACGCCGGAGGTGGACAGGGTGATGCGGCGGCGCGACAGCGCGATGCCCTCGCCATCCATGACGATACGCATCGCCTTGGCGACGTTCTCGTAGTTGTAGAGCGGTTCGCCCATGCCCATCAGCACGATGGTGGACAGCAGCCGCGGGGTTTCGCCATGCGGGCTCGGCCATTCGCCATAGCTGTCGCGCGCCGCCATGAACTGTCCGACGATCTCGGCGGCGCCCAGATTGCGGGCGAGCTTCTGCGTGCCGGTATGGCAGAAGCGGCAGGACAGGGTGCAGCCGACCTGGCTGGAGATGCAGACCGCGCCGCGATCCTCCCTGCGGTCGGGAATGTAGACCGTCTCGGCTTCCTGCCCGTCGCGGAAGCGGAACAGGAACTTGCGCGTCTCGTCCTCGGCGGTCTGCACCACGGCGGCTTCCGGACGGCCGATCACGAAGCGCTCGGCCAGCTTGGCCTGGAGGGGCTTGGCGATACTGCTCATCTGCGCGAAATCGGTGACGCCCTGATGATAGACCCAGTGCCAGACCTGCTTGGCGCGGAACGGCTTCTCGCCCACCGCCACCAGGGCCTCGACCAGTTCCTCCCGGGACAGACCGACGATCTCGCGCCGTCCGTCGGCCAGAACCGGCGGTGGCGGCGCGAACAAGGCAGCCTTGGCCAGGATGCGATCCCGCTCGGCGTCGGACAGGTCGTGCGAGTCGTGGGCGGCGGGGGTCATGCTGGGCAACATCCGGATACAAATCGGCAGGGAACACGCGAGCGGCGGAATAAACTCCGCAAACGGCGCCACGTTAAGCGTTTTGTAGTCAGACCTGCGTCACGATCATGCCACGGTTGGCAAACACGCTCGGTCGAAGGAGGAGGCGGTTCGATGGATGATCTCGAATACAACGCGAAGCTCGATGAGCTGGACCACCTGCTGAACGACGCCGACGTGCCGCTCGAACCGGCGCGGATCTGGGATCTTCTGGCGGCCGTGTCGCACCACGATCTGGAACTGGCCGGCCGCTCCTGAGCTCGGTTCCAGAAACGGTCAGGGTTGATAGCGGGCGCCGATCAGGAATTCGATATTGCCTTCCGGTCCGGTGATCGGACTGGTTTCGATGCCGTCCACCGTCCACCCGGGCAGGGCGCTCCACCAGCCGCGCACCGTCTCGCAGACCTGGGCGTGAATCGCGGGATCGCGGACGACGCCCTTGGCGCCGACATGGCCGCGCCCGGCCTCGAATTGCGGCTTGATCAGCGCAATCGCCCAGGCGCCGGGCGCGCACAAACCCAGCGTCGCGGGTAGCACGACACGCAGACCGATGAAGCTGGCATCACAGACGACGGCGCCGACCGGCTCGGGCACCAGATCCGTGCCGAGCGCACGGGCATTCACCTTCTCGTGCACCACCACGCGGGGATCGGAGCGAAGCTTCCACGCGAGCTGGCCGTGGCCGACATCGACCGCGTGGACACGGGCCGCGCCGGAATGCAGCAGCACGTCGGTAAAGCCGCCGGTGGAGGCGCCCACATCGACGCAGATGCGGCCCTCGGCCGAATAGCCGAAATGGTCCAGCCCATGCGCCAGTTTGAGGCCGCCGCGCGACACCCAGGGATGGTTCTGGCCCTTCAGGGACAGGCTGGCATCGTCCGGCAGCATGTCCCCGGCCTTGGCGATCCGTCGTTCGCCATGGAACGCCAGGCCGGCCAGGATCAGGGCCTGGGCCCTGGTCCTGCTGTCCGCCAGGCCGCGCTCGACCAGGAGCTGATCGGCCCGGATCTTGGCCATCGGCTCAGGCGATCCCGGGCTTCCGCTGTTCT
>JAMSKV010000021.1 GCA_024515975.1 Endosaccharibacter trunci | reverse complement strand
GCTAGATCGTTACGATGCACCGTCGTGCTCTGCCGTCCCGAAACGGGCGCGGGAATGTCGGCGTCGTTGTCGTCGTGCCTGCAAAATTTGATCTCATATCCCCCGGACGATCGCAAACCCTGCCGAGTTCGCAGGGTCGATCAATGCGCCGGCGGAAATGACACAAGTAACACGCTCAGCGTGATCCTGTGATTGTGTGCGCCCTCCGCGCTTTTCGGTCTCGAACGTCTGTGTAATGACAAACGGCATCTCTGATCGATGGTCGGAAACCGCACCGAATGTCGCGTTCTTTCGCATTGTCTTGCCGATCCCTGCTCGCGGCCACGACCGTGCTGCTGGCTAGCGTCTCGCATGCATGCTTCGCGCAAACCTTATCGCCGCCGGCACAGGCGGTAACTCCAAACTCAACGCCCGTTGGCGCGAGCGCGGAGCGGATCCAGGTCGTCGGAGAAACGGCCTATGCCGCGCGAGCGCAGTTCCACACCGGTAGCGCGCAGCTCGGTCCTCTCGGATCGAGGCCATTGCTGACCACGCCCATGTCCGTGACCGTATTGCCGCAGGACCTACTGGTAAATAATCAAACCCGGACCTTGAATGATGCGTTGCGTGCGCTGCCGTCCGTGGAGGTGCGCGACCAGCAAGGTTTGGAGGTGTCGCGCCCTCAATCGCTCGGATTCCAGGGCACCATCACCCAGAACACACGCCTGGACGGGTTGAACATCATCGGCACCACGGCGATTCCGGTGGAGAATCTGGACGGCATCCAGGTGTTGAACGGTCTCGGCGGCGCGCTTTATGGCCCGGAAACGCCGGCCGGCGTCTTCAACTATGTGCTGAAGCGTCCGACCGATACGCGGCTGACCCGAATCGTTGGCAGCTACGCCAGCGACGGCGTGTTCACCTCCGAGGCGGATCTTGGCGGCCGTGTCGGGCGCGATGGCTGGCTCGGTTACAGGGTCGATCTGGTCCATGGTGAAGGCGAAAGCTTTGTGCGTGGCAGCTACGCCAACCGTACGCTGGGCAGCGCGGATTTCGACGTTCATCTCGACCGGAACACGGTAATCCAGCTCAATGGCAGCCATTATCAGGATACCGGGTTCGGCCTGCCGGGCTCCATCGTCTATGACGGCAGCAGCACCAGTCTCGCGAATAAAAGCACGCTGCTGCCCACGGCGCCCGATCCCACTCTGCGTGGGCTCGGCCAGCCTGGCGCTGGCACCGATCTCATCACCAACACCGGTCTCGTGAAGATCATCCGGCGGATCGACGACGATTGGCGATTCGAGATGGGCGGTCTCTACCAGGATACGAAGCGCAATCTGTTCGGCATCACCAACACGCTGACCGACGATCGTGGCGACTATACCGCCACGCGCAACTTCACCGCCGTGCCGCACTTCACAGATGGCAGCAACGAGGCCTCTCTGAATGGCATCGTTCGCGTGCTCGGACTGCGCAACGAGGTGACGCTGGCGACAAATGGCTTCATCAACGACCAGTATTCCTATCGGAAATCCATCGCGGTTACGTTGGGGAAGTCGAATCTGGCCGATCCGGCGATCTTTCCCTATGCCGGCCTTCCGGATAATGGTGGTCAATACCAATCCGGCGAGTTGCGCCAGCAATCCATCATCGAAGGCGACACGCTGCATCTCGACCAGCACTGGGCAGTGCAGACGGTGTTCAGCGAGGCGTTCCTGCATTCCGCCAGCTACGACAACAAGGATCGACAAACCAGCCGGTTCGATACGGCGGGAGCGTTCAGCCCGACGGTCAGCGGGATCTGGACGCCGACCGCGAAAGCCACCTTCTATTTCACCTATGCCAGCAGCGTCGAGCAAAGCGATCAGGCGCCGTCCACCGCCCGCAACGCCAATGCGTTTTTGTCGCCGTATCACGACGAGATGTTCCAGCTTGGCGCCAAATACGCACCAGTCGAGAACCTGTTGCTGACGGCGGATCTGTTCCGTATGGACCGGCCTTACGCCACGACGCAAAGCGACAATGTCTTTCGCGTAATCGGATCGCAGCGCGATCAGGGCGCGGAATTCTTCTTACAGGGTAGCGTGCTACCGTCTCTCAGCCTTCTTGGCGGTGTCACCTATATCGATGCGCGCCTGCTGAATTCAGGCAATCCGGCGACGAATGGCGGCCTGATCGTCGGCGTGCCGCAATGGAAGACCGATTGGACGCTTGATTGGCACCCGGAGGCGCTGCACGGTCTGGCTTTCACCCTCGCCGCGCATTACGAAAGCGATCGTGCTGCGACGGACAACAATAACTCGTTCGCGCCGTCCTACGCGACGCTGGATCTCGGTGCGCGCTATGCCACGCATCTGTTCCGTCGCGCCGCCATTGCCCGCTTGTCGGCGATCAATGTGACCGACAAGCATTACTATTCCTCGATCGCCGACGGCAATATCGTCGGCAGCCCGGGCGCCAACACCGCTTATCTCGCGGCGCCGCGCACGATCCTGGCCAGCCTGGAATTCGATCTGTAAGCGAAGGGAAGGAGGCTCTTTCTTCTCGAAAGAAAGAGCCAAAGAATCTCTCTCCGTTTGGCTGTTTGTTTGGTCTGAAACGGACAGAAGTCCTTCTTTCGTCATACCCAAAGCCTCCGGCTCACGACATGATCAGGCCACCATCCACATTGATCGTCTGTCCGGTGATGTAGGCGGCATCGGGACCGGCCAGAAACGACACCAGCCCGGCCACTTCCTCGCCCGTCCCGGCGCGACCCATCGGGATGTTGCCCACCCATTCCGCCATCAGCTCGCCAGGCTTGTAGTCGCCAAGAAGCTTGCCCCACGCGGCATCGTTGTAGGCCCACATGTCGGTGCCGATGATGCCGGGGCAGAAGGCGTTCACCGTGATCGCTTCCTTCGCCACTTCCTTGGCGAGGCTCTGCGTGATGCCCAGCACGGCGAATTTGCTGGCGGCATAATGCGGCGTGAAGACGAAGCCCTGTCGGGCCTGGCCGGAGGCGGTGTTGATCAGGCGACCGCCCGCGCCATGCTTGCGAATGCGCGCGATCGCTTCCCGGCAGCACAGGAATACGCCGCGCGTGTTCACCGCCATCACGCGGTCCCATTCGGCTTCGGTCATGTCTTCGATGCGGGCGATCGTGATGATGCCGGCGTTCTGCACGGAGATATCGACCCGGCCGAACGCGGCTTCCGCCGCATCGAACAAAGCGGCGACCTGTGCCGCGTCCGTCACGTCGCCCTCCACCGCGATCGCCTGGCCACCCGCGTCGCGGATGCGCTCCACCACCGCGTGCACGGCGGCTTCGTTGGCGTTCAGTACCACAGCGGCACCGTCCTGCGACAAACGGGTGGCGATAGCGGCGCCGATGCCGCGGCTCGCACCGGTGATCACGGCAACCTTGTTGGCGAGGATCATGATCGGAGGCTTTCCTGTGCGGCGGGCGATCTCCGACCGGATCATTCCGATCGATCGAGCCGATCCGCTGTGAATTGATCGGTGACAAGGACATCGATCAAACCGGAGCGCAGCGCGCCCAGCAGCGCGCGATGCTTTCGATTGCCGCCGGCGACCGCCACCACGCAGGGCACCGAGCGAAGCTGCTCCAGTGTGATGCCGATGACGCGGCCTTCCACCGGGGAGCGGATCGCCACGCCCTGCTCGTCGAAGAAATGCAGGCACATGTCGCCGACGGCATGCTGGCGCGCCAACGCTTCGAGCTCTTCGGTCGTGAAGACGTTGCCGCTATCGGCCAGCAGCTTGGACGGCTCCAGGGCGCCGATCCCCATCAGCACCATGCTGAGCCGGGCGAACTCGCCCATGGTGGCCGCGACGTAAGGGTCCGCCACCAGCGCCTCGCGCGCCTCGACGGAGCCGGCGATGCCCTGCGTCGCCAGAAGCATCGGCTCCGCACCGGTGAGCCGGGCCAGGCGGGTGGTCAGCGCGGTTGCATGACGCTGCACGCCCGGGTTGCCCATGCCGCCCAGGATCTGCACGATCCGCGCCGCCTGCACACGCCGGCCGGGATCGAGATTGTCCACCGTGCGCAGCAGGGTTTCGCTCCAGGACGAGATGCCGATCACCTCGCCCGGCTGCACGGTCGCTTCCAGATAACGGGCCGCCGCCTCGCCCATGCGCGTCAGGACCTGCTCCTCGCGATCCTCGCCGCACTCGGCCACCACCACCTCGGACAGGCCGAAGCGCCGGGCCAGACGCTCCTCCAGCTCAGGAAAGGTGCCGGTCGGCGCATCGACGCTGATTCGCACCACGCCCTCCGCGCGGGCGCGCTTCAGCAGGCGCGACACGCCGGCCTGCGACACGCGCAGGCGACGGGCGATCTCCGCCTGTTTCAGGTCGTCGAGATAGTACATGCGGGCGGCGCGGGCGATGAGACGGAGTTCGTCGGATTGGGCCATGGCCGCATTCTAGCGTGGAAGCTCACCAGCAGCAGAAACCGCCATCCACCAGCAGGTCGACACCGGTGCAGAACGACGCCGCCTTGGCCGACAGGAAGATCGCCGGGCCCACCAGCTCGTCCACGCTCGCCATGCGGCCCATGGGCGTCTGGTCCTCGAACGCGCGCGTCTGATGCACCATTTCCGGGCGGGTGTTCATCGGCGTCGCGGTGTAGCCCGGGCTGATCGAATTCACCCGCACGCCGCGCTGCGCCCATTCCATCGCCAGGCTCTTGCTCAGATGGATCACCGCCGCCTTGGCGGAATTGTAGTGCGCCTGCATCAGGCCGCGATTGACGATCACGCCGCTCATCGAGGCGATGTTGACGATCGAGCCCTCGCCGCGCGGCAGCATGGCGCGGGCCTCGGCCTGGCAGCACAGGAACAAGCCTGTGACGTTGACGTCGTACATGCGCTGCCATTGCGCGCGGTCCATGTCTTCCGCGGGTGCCGCATTGGCGATGCCGGCGCAGTTCACCGCCGTGGTGAGCGGGCCGATCTCGGCTTCGAGAGTCGAGATCGCCGTGGCGATGGAGCCTTCGTCCGTCACGTCGCCACGCAGCGCGATCGCGCGTCGCCCCAGCGCCTCGATCCGGGACACCGTCTCCGCGAGGCCTGGGCTCGATGGGGTATCGAAGCCGCCCACATCCGCGCCGGCTTCCGCCAGTCCGACGGCAATGCGCTGGCCGATGCCGGACCCGGCCCCGGTGACGAAACAAACCTTGCCGGTCAGATCGAACAATTCCACGATTCGCTTCCCTCCACGCCCGCGATGACGATGGTGCCGTCTCAGGCGGTCGCCAGTTCCATTACGCGCACATTGCTGGCCTCTGCGCGCGGCAGCACGCCCATCTGGCGTCCGCGCGCCAGCACCATCACCCGGTGCGACAGGCCCAGCACCTCTTCCAGATCGGACGACACCACGATCACCGCCATGCCCTGCGCGGCGAGCCCGGCGATCAGATCGTAGATCGCGGCGCGCGCGCCCATGTCGATGCCGCGCGTCGGCTCGTCGAGAATGAACACGCGCGGCGAGCGCGCCACCCAGCGGGCGATCACCACCTTCTGCTGGTTGCCGCCCGACAGCGAACGCGCGCTCTGCTCCGGCCGTCCCTTGACTCCGAGACGCTGCACCAGCTCCTGGGCGAAACGGCTGACGGTGTCCGGCGTCAGCCAGCCGCTTCGGGCAATCCGGTCCGCGTTGCCCAACGCCAGATTATCGGCGATGGAATGATCCAGCACGACGCCCTGGCCCTTGCGATCTTCCGGCACCAGTACGATGCCGCGCCGGATCGCTTCGTCCGGCTGTCCGGTGCGCAGTGCCTCGCCATCCAGCACGATCGCGCCGGACGAGACGGGATCGGCGCCCGCGATCGCCCGCACCAGCTCCGTGCGCCCCGCACCGACGATTCCGGCAATCCCGAACACCTCGCCGGCATGCACGGAAAAGCTGACGTCGCGGAAAGCGCCGCTCTTCGACGACAGCGTGTCGACATGGATCACCTCGCGCGTGTCCGGCGGCTGCACCGACGGGAAGATGCGGTCGATCGAACGCCCCACCATGTCGCGCAGGAGAACCGGCACCGGGACCTGCGCCGTGTCGTGCGTGGCGACGAGATGCCCGTCGCGCAGAACGACGATGCGGTCGCAGATCTGCGCGATCTCTTCCAGCCTGTGACTGACATACAGGAAGGAGACGCCCTCGTTCTTCAGTCGCCGCACCTGCGCGAACAGATGTTCGGTCTCGGCCAGACCCAGCGCCGCCGTCGGCTCGTCCAGGATCAGCAGACGCGCGCCAAGCGTCAGCGCCTTGGCGATCTCCACCTGCTGCTGCGCCGCCACCGACAAGCCGCGCACGAGGCGGTCCGGAGAGACATCCAGTCCCAAGGCGCGAAGATGCGCTCCCGCGCGCTCGCGCATCCAGGCGCGGTCCACCCGGCCGCCGCGCATGGGAAGCCTGCCCACGAACACGTTCTCGGCTATGGACAGGTCCGGCAGCAGCTTCATTTCCTGATGGATCAGGCCGATGCCGTTTTCCAGCGCATCGCCGGGATTGTCAGGCGCGTAGGCCCGGCCCTCCCATTCCATCTCTCCGGCATCGGGCCGGTTCAAACCGGCGATGATGGAGGAGAGGGTGGATTTCCCGGCGCCGTTCTCGCCCAGCAGGGCCACCATCTCGCCAGGGCGGATGGACAGGTCGATGCCGTGCAGAACGATGTTGGTCCCGAACGCCTTGCGTATGCCGCGCAGGAGGAGGCGCACCGGTCCGGTCTGCCCGTCTGATGGCGTCATGGCGCGCCTCCCTCTCTCGCGTCAGGCTCAGGGATGCGTCGTGATGAACGGCGCCACGTTGCTCTTCGTGGTCAGCACGGCCGGCTGAAGCTGCTCGGACGGCAGGCTCTTGCCGTTGATCAGATCGAGCGCGGAGTCGACCGCCAGACGTCCCATGAACCGGGTCTTCTGGGTCATGGTCGCGGCCAGCGTGCCTTTCTGCACCGCCTTCAGGGCAGCCACGTCGCCGTCGAAGCCGACCACCATGATCGGATGGTCGGCATTGGCGACCTTCACCGCCTGGGCCGCGCCCAAAGCGAGCCCGTCGGCCTGGCCGAAGAAGACGGTGATCTCGGGATGGCGCTGCAGCATGTCCTGGCCGATGTTGAACCCTTCCGCCTGCGACCATTCCTGGCTCGGCTGTTCGGCGACGATTTTCAGGCCGGGGCAGGATTTCAGCGCCTCGTCGAAGCCCTTCTCGCGGTCGCGCTGCGGCGTGGTGCCGATCTGGCCCTGGATCACGCCGATCACGCCCTTGCCGCCGGTCTGCTTGCAGACGTAGTCGCCGAGCGTATGCGCGGCCGCGACGCTGTCGGAGGCGATGAAGGTCTGCGCCGGCGCGTCGGGCGCGTTGCGGTCCACAGCGACGACCGGGATATGCGCCTTCTCGGCCGCGCGGACCGGCACGCCCGCAGCGGTGGCGCCCGCCGGAATGTAGATGATCGCCTTGACGCCGCGCGTGATCAGATCCTGGATCTGGTTGACCTGGGTGGCGCTATCGCCATGCGCGTCCACCACGACCAGATCGGCGCCTTTGGCCTTGGCCTCCGCCTCGGCGGATTGCTTGATCTGGTTGAAGAAATCGGCCTGCAGATTGGCGACGGCGAGCCCGATCACCGGCTTGGTCTGTGCCATCGCGGGCCCTGCGGCCAGGGCGGCGATCGATGCGGCGATCAGGGCGGCGGACGAGAGAAGCTTGCTTGTCCTGGACATCGTGTTTCCTTGTTTCCGTTCGTATGGCGCGGGTTGTTTGGGCGCCGTTATGTGCCGGCCGTTCAGGACCGGCGCCGCAGCGTGTCCGCGGTCACCGCGGCGGCGATGACGAGGCCGATCACGATCTGCTGGTAGAAAGGCGAGATACCGACGAGATTCAGTCCGTTATGCAGCACGCCGATGATGAAGACGCCGATCACGGTGCCGACCACGGAGCCGATGCCGCCCGACAGGCTGGCGCCGCCGATCACCACCGCCGCGATCGCGTCGAGCTCGTAGCCGAGCCCGGCGGAGGGCTGCGAGCTGTCGAGACGCGACGCCATCACCGCGGCGGCGATCCCGGCCAGCAAGCCGGAAACGACATAGACGGAGACGGTCAGCTTCCGGACCTTGACGCCGGCGAGACGCGCAACCTCGGCGCTGCCGCCAATGGCGTAGAGCGCACGACCGGTGGCGCGGAAGCGCAGGAAGATCCAGGCGGAAAAGGCCAGGATCGCGAACAGGGCAACGGTCGCCGACAGCACGCCGAGATAGCGCTCCGTGGCCAGGGACGTGAACCAGTCCGGATATCCCACCACCTGCTGACCGTCGGTGGTGATGTTGGCAGCGCCGCGCGCCACCGACATCATGGTCAGCGTGGCGATGAAGGCGGGCAGCCTGGCGCGCGTGACCAGCAGGCCGTTCACCAGACCGCAAACGCCGCCCACAGCAATGGCAATCAGCAGGGCCAGGGGAAACGGCACGCCGTAATCCTGCGGCAGCCAGCCCAGCACCATGATGCTCAGCGCCAGAATCGAGCCCACCGACAGGTCGATGCCGCCGATGATGATCACGCCGGTCATGCCCAGCGCCAGGATGCCCAGCGTGGTGCTCTGGTCGATCACGTTCAGCGCATTGCGCAGCGTGAGAAACACGTGCGTGGACAGGCTGAAACCGATGCAAAGCAGCACCAGGCCGATCAGCGGGCCCTGCGCACCGCCCAGCATGGACAGGAAACTGCGCCGACCGCTCCCGGGCTGGGCGGCGACGGTTGCGACCGCGGCGGCGTCGCGCGCGGTCGAGGGGTGGCCACTCATCGGACGTCCTCCGTTGGACGCCGGCTTCGCGCGCGATCGACCGCGTCGTGCCAGCGTTCCTTTGTTTCTTCAGTCAGGCTTTGTTTCGGTTCGAAGCGATCGACCGGGCGCGGCAAGGTCCGCAGCGCGTCCCAGTCCCATAACCCGGCGCCAAGCCCGGCCAGATGCGCGGCGCCTAAAGCCGACAGTTCCGCCTCGGCCGCGCGCAGCACCGGGCAGCCGAGACGATCCGCCTGAAGCTGCACGAGCCCGTCATTGCGGGCAGGACCGCCATCGACGAACAACGCGCGCACCGCGCCGGCGCCCTGGCCGATTCGATCCACCACGTCGGCGATCTGGAAGACGATGCTGTCCACGGCCGCGCGGGCGAGCTGTTCGCGCGTCGTGCCGAGCGACAAATGGGCGAACAGGCCGATCGCGTGGCGGTCCCACCAGGGCGCGCCAAGACCGCCGAAGCCGGGCACCAGCATGACGCCGCTGGACGGCGTCCGGAGGCCCATGCGCACCAGTTCGGCAATCTCGACGTCGAGGATCGATGCCAGCCAGCGCAGCGTCGCGCCGGAGGAGCGGATATTGCCCTCGGCCGCGTAGGCGGGGCCCGCTTCGGTCATCCAGCCGATCGTCAGGCAGAGACCGTCGGGCAGATCCGCGGCCCGGTTCACCAGCCCCATGACGGACGAGCCGGTGCCGAACGTCGCTTTCACCTGACCCACGGACACGGCGCCATGTCCGAACAAGGCGGCATGGCTGTCCCCCAGCACGGCCGAGACCGGCGTGCCGTCGCGCAGCGGCGCCAGTCCGCGCAGGGCGGGAAACGGTCCGCTGGACGGGGCGATGGCGGGCAGGCAGGCGCGCGGGATGTCGAACAGCGCCAGCAGGTCGTCGTCCCAGTCCACCTCCTGCACGTTCATGAGCTGCGTGCGCGAGGCGCAGCCGGCCTCGATGACGTGCGGACCACCGAAGCGGCTCAGCAACCACGAATCCACGGTGCCGAGACGAAGCCGCCCGGCCCTGGACAAATTACGGCCGGGATCGTGCCGATCCAGCAGCCAGGTGGCCTTGGCGGCAGAGAACATCGGATCGAGCGGCAGGCCGGTTCGCTGCCGTACCAGCTGCTCGGTCTCGTCCGAGCGCAGCCGGTCGCAGATCGCGGCGCCGCGCTGGTCCTGCCACGACACCAGCGGCGAAACCGGTTCACCCGTATCGCGATCCCACAGCAGCACCGATTCGCGCTGGACCGAGAAGCCGACGGACACGACCTCGCCGGGGTCGTGCGATCCCATGCAGGCCGCGACCGCCTCTTCCACGCTGCGCCAGATCGCGCGCGGGTCCTGCTCGACCCAGCCCGGCTGCGGATGGGTCTCGCCAAGCGGGGCGGCAGCGCGGGAGAGGAACGTGCCGTCCGCGCCGATCAGCGCGCATTTGGTGGCGCTGGTGCCCTGGTCGATGGCCAGAATGGCGGGCATCGGCGCTGGCCCTCAGCCGACCAGTTCGATCGCGGCGCGGACCAGGCCGTCGGCATTCAATCCGAAATGATCGAGCAGAAAGGAAGCGGATCCGGTCGGCGCGAAATGCGGTACGCCCAGGATGCGCATCGGGGCCGGATGGCGCTGCACCACCAGCTCGGCCACCGCCGAACCGAGACCGCCGGAGACCACCGCCTCTTCCGCCGTGACGATGCCGCGCGTTTCCCGTGCCGCCGCCAGGATCGCCGCCTCGTCCAGCGGCGCGATGGTGTGCATGTTGATCACGCGGGCGGAGATACCCTGGGCCGAGAGTCGCTCCGCCGCCTCGAGGGCGCGCGAAACCAGAACGCCGGTGGCGATCAGTGCCACGTCGCCGCCCTCGCGCAGAACCACGGCGCGGCCGGGTTCGAACGCCGTGCCGGCGGGCGTCACCGCGGGCACCTTGAATCGGCCGACGCGCATGTAGATCGGCCGGTCGGCGCCGGCCGCCCAGCGCACCGCGTCGCGCGTCTGCTGCGGATCAGCCGGGTTGAGGATGGTGATGTCGGACAGCGCCCGCATCCAGGCGAAATCCTCGATCGAATGATGCGTCGGTCCCAGCTCGCCGTACGACATGCCGGGGCTCTGCCCGCACAGCACCACGCCGTAATTGTTGTAGGCGACATCGGCCTTGATCTGCTCGAGCGCACGCCCGGTCAGGAACGGCCCCGCGCAGCATACGAACGGGATGAAGCCGGCATTGGCGAGGCCGGCAGCGACGCCGACCATATTCTGCTCGGCGATGCCGACATTGATCAGCCGGTCGGGGAATTCGTCGCGAAACGCGTTGAGGTTGGACGAGCCGACGGAGTCGTTGCACACGGCGACGATGCGCTTGTCGGCGCGGGCCAGCTCGGCCAGCGTTTCGGCGAAGGCCACGCGGCAATCGAACGTCTCGGCGGCGCCCGGACGCACCGGAAGGTCGATCGCGCTCATTGCGCCAACTCCATGCGGTTCAGCTCTTCGCGGGCGCGCAGCATCTGCTCCGGACTCGGCACCTTGTGGTGCCACTCGACGCGGTCCTCGATGAAGGACACGCCCTTGCCCTTGATGGTGTTGGCGATCAGCACGCGCGGACGGCCGTCGCGCGGCGCCTCGAAGGCGCGCAGCAGCGCGGCGTGATCGTGCCCGTCGAGCTCCACCGTGTCCCAACCGAAGGCGCGCCATTTGTCGGCCAACGGTTCCAGGCTGTTGGTATCCTCGGTGCGCGCACCCTGCTGCAGGCGGTTGCGGTCGACCACGGCGCACAGATTGTCGAGTCCGCGATGGCCGGCATACATCGCCGCTTCCCAGTTCGAGCCTTCCTGCAATTCGCCGTCGCCCAGCACCACGAAGGTGCGATATCCGGCGCCGGCGATCCTGCCGCCGGCCGCGCAGCCGACCGCGAACGGCAGACCGTGGCCGAGCGGCCCGGTATTGGCTTCCACGCCCTTGATCTTGCGCCGGTTGGGATGGCCGTTCAGCGCCGACAAGGGCGCCATGAAGCTTTGCAGCTGCGACCGCTCGAAATAGCCGGCCTGCGCCAGCACGGAATAGAGCGCGGCGGAGCAATGACCCTTGGAGAGCACGAAGCGGTCGCGATCCGCCCAGTCCGGCTCGCCGGGCCGGTAGCGCATCACGCCGAAGAACAGGGTGACCAGAACGTCGGTGACGCTCAGATCGCCGCCGATATGGCCCATGCGCGGCGCGGCGATGGTGTCGAGAATGGACAGCCTGATCTGCCGTGCCGTCTCGGCCAGCCCGGCAGCGCTGCTTCTCTCCTGCGGAGGGGACATCGGCTTCCCTATCTGAATGTTTATTCAGTAATGTATTTCCATTCAGAATGGAGCGCGGAGGGACGGCCGTCAAGCGCCATCTGCGATCGATCGTGCCGTGGTTTGCCGATCGTCACGCGAGCCGTCGGCGATCGGTTGCCTGGTTTGCGATCGCGCCCGGCAACGGGTCTGGCGTTCCGTGACGACGGAGTGCCCCCCCGGCAACGCGCCCGGATAACCGCTCCCCGCGCCGTGTCAGCGCGGCAGCAGGCGTTCCGCCGTCTGCATGACGCCGCGCAGCTCGGCCAGCCCCTTCAACCGCCCGATGCAGGAATAGCCGGGATTGACCGTCTTGGTGATGTCGTCGAGCAGAAGGTGGCCGTGATCCGGTCGCATCGGGATCGGGGTCAGATCGCCGTGTTCCGCGCGGCGGCGTTCCTCGCGGATGAGCTCCGAAACGACGCCGATCATGTCGACATCGCCGTCGAGATGGTCGGATTCCACGAACGAACCGTCGGCCTCGCGCGCGACGTTGCGCAGATGGGCGAAATGGATGCGGGAGCCGAAGCGTCGCGCCATCTCGGCCGGATCGTTGTCCGCGCGCGAGCCGTAGGAACCGGCGCACAAGGTGAGGCCGTTGGCATCGTGCGCCACCGCATCGAGAATCGTCTGCGCATCGTCGGGCGTCGAGACGACGCGGGGCAACCCGAACAAGGAGAACGGCGGATCGTCCGGATGGATGGCCAGCCGCACGCCGACATCGGCCGCGACGGGCACGATCTCCCGCAGGAAGCTCACCAGATTCTCGCGCATATCCTGCGAGGAGACGGCGTCGAAGGCCTGGATCTGCGTGCGGATGCCGTCGCGCGTATGGGTTCCTTCGTTGCCGGGGAGGCCCGCGATGATGGTGTGCTCGATGGTGGCGATGGCGTCGTCGTCGAGCGCCGCCAGGCGATGTTTCGCCGCATCCAGGAGCGCCTGCGGATAATCGGCCTCGGCATCGCGTCGCTTGAGGACATGAACGTCGTAGGCGACGAACTCGACCATGTCGAAGCGCAGGGCGAGACCGCCGGAGGGCATCGGATAGCGCAGATTGGTGCGGGTCCAGTCCACAACGGGCATGAAATTATAGCAGACCACGGGAACGCCGGCGCGGCCCAGATTGGCCAGGCTGTCCTTCCAGGCGTCGATATGGCGACGACGCGCGCCGTCGCCGAGCTTGATCGCCGTGTGCACCGGGATGGATTCGCAGACCGACCATTCGTAGCCGGCGGCACGCAGCAGATTCTGGCGTTGCGCGATGTCGTCCGGGCTCCAGGCGCGACCGTCATAGATCTGGTGCAGGGCGGTGACGATGCCCTGGACGCCGGCCTGCCGGATGTCGCCGAGACTCACCGGATCGTCCGGGCCGAACCAGCGCCATGTCTGCAGCATGTTCTCGAACTCTCTTTTTGTTGGCCAAAAGCGCGCGAATTCCGCGGAGATCGGGCTCCGAACGCCAACCGTAACGGCTCGTTTAGACGAAGAGCAAGGATTATGTCCAACAATACCCTTGTCTCCGCCCAGACGGGCTGTTAGCAAGGCGGCAGTCCGGGAGGTGGCCGCAGGGCATGGCGCAGATCGTGGAACCGGAGGCGGGGATCGATCCCCCTTCTGCCGTGGAGGCGGTGGTCGCGCAGATGCGCGCCCTGATCCGCGAGCGGAAACTCGGCGTCGGCGACGTGCTGCCGTCTGAAATCGAGCTCGGCGCCATGTTCTCGGCCAGCCGGAACACGATCCGCGAAGCGGTGCGCACCCTCAGAGCATACGGAATGGTGGAATCGCGCAAGAAGGTCGGCGCCATTCTGGTCGATGGCCGGCTGGGCGCGATGACCGATCTGTTCTCCTTCGCGATGGAGATCTCGGCCGACACGTTCCGCGACATTCAGGGCTTCCGCCGGCTGACGGAGATGAACCTGTTCGACGTGATCGTCGGACGCATCGACGATGCCGGGTTCGAGGCGCTGGCCGCGCTCAACGCGGCCATGGCGGCGACCGCCAGCGTCGCCGAAGCGTCCGAGCTCGACTACCGGTTCCATCGCAGGCTGATCGACGCTGCGGAAAACCGGACGCTATCCGACATCTACGCCATGCTGGAGCCGGTCATCCGGCGGCTCATGGAGGTCGGCAAGTCGCGGCGCGAGGCGCTGCATGCCGTGGCGGTGGAACATGCCGATATTCTCCTGGCGCTTCGGCAACGGGACCGGATCGCTTTCTCCTATCACATGAACCGGCATCTCGACGCCGGGCTCCAGTTCTTCGCAGTATCCGCGAAGGCGGACCAACAGCCGGAACCGGCCGGGCGGGCCGTCAGGGAGGCGTCTTGAGCGAGTTTTCCGGAAAGATCGCGCTGGTCACGGGCAGCAGCGGCATCGGCCGCGCCATCGCCCTCAGGCTCGCGCAAGGCGGCGCCGATGTCGTGGTGCTCGGCATCGATGCCGCGAACAACGCGTCGCTTGCGGACACAGCGCGCGATGCCGGGCTTTCCCTCACGGTGCTCCAGGCCGACGTATCGGAAGCCGATCAGGTCGAGAAAGCAGTCGGCGAGATCGTCGCGCGTCATGGCGGTCTGGACATCATCGTCAACGCCGCCGCGATCCATCCTTACGGTGATGCTGTCGAAACATCGCCGGAGACCTTCCTGCAATGCCTGAAGGTGAATGTCGGCTCGATTCACCTGACCGCGCATCACGGCATCCCCGCTCTGCGCCGGCGCGGCGGCGGCGTGATCATCAACCTGGCCAGCGTGCAGGGCTTTGCCTGCCAGGCGGGAGTCGCGGCCTATGTCGCTTCGAAAGGCGCGATCCATGCGCTGACGCGAACGATGGCGCTTGACCATGCGCGCGAGAATATCCGCGTCGTGTCGATCAGCCCGGCCTCGGTCCGTACGCCGATCCTGGCGCTGGCGGCGCAGACCTTCGACGGGCCGGACGCCGATCTCGACGCCGTCTTCGCGCGTTTCGGCGAGGCGCATCCGATCGGACGGATTGCGGAACCGGAGGAGATCGCCGAACTCGCGGCCTTTCTCGCTTCAACGAAAGCCGGCTTCATCACCGGTAGCGATCACAAGATCGATGGCGGCCTGACGGCGGCAATCGCCGTGCGCTGAGAAACCTCATCGCCGTCGCAACATAAAGAAAAGCCCGTGAAACGATCCACGCTGAACGCACTCATCGCCCAGGCCGAGGCGGATTTCCGCAAGGTCGGCGTCTTTCTTCCGGCTTTCGGCTCCTGGACGCCGCAGGACTGGCGCGCCCACCTGGAGGAGACCGGCGACATGCGCGCGGCCGGCCTCGGCTGGGACGTTACGGATTTCGGCAGCGCGCGTTTCGAAAAGCAGGGACTGCTGCTGTTCACCCTGCGCAATGGCGTGGGTGACAGCGACCGGCCCGGCAATCGGCCTTATGCCGAGAAGATCATGATCTCGCGCCGGGATCAGCTGACTCCGCTGCACCGCCACAAGCGGAAGGTCGAGGACATCATCCATCGCGCGCCGTTGCAGGACGGCGCGATGCTGGCGATCGAGCTGTTCGGCATGCTGCCGGATGGCGGCGTCGACCGGGCCGGCGATGTCGTCGCGCATCTGGACGGACGCGTGCGCCGCCTGCCCGCCGGCAGCGTGGTCAGGCTTGCAGCCGGCGAAAGCATCACGCTGTTTCCCGGCACCTATCACGCGTTCTGGGGGGAGGACGGCGACGTCGTCGTGGGCGAGGTTTCGTCGATCAATGATGATGCCGGCGACAATGTGTTCGCCGAACCGGTTCCGCGCTTCGCGGCCATCGACGAGGATGCGCCGCCGCTGCGCCTGCTCGTCGGCGACGATCCGGCGTCCTGTGGCTGACTGAGAGAAGGAACATCGTCATGAGCGAGCAGTCCGGATTATCGTCGGGTCCGAGCGCACGCCGCCTCGAGGGCCGGCATGCGCTCGTCACCGCGGCGGCGCAGGGGATCGGACGGGCCACCGCCTTGCGTCTGGCGCGCGAGGGCGCACGGGTGATCGCGGCCGACGTGAACGCGACCAAGCTCGCCGAGCTCGAGGAGTCGGGCATCGAGACGCTGGTGTTCGACGCCGCAGATCCCGCTTCCGTCCAGACGGCGCTGGCAGGGCGCCGGTTCGACATCGTCGTCAATTGCGTCGGCTGGGTGCATCAGGGGACGATCCTCGAAGCGCGTTACGAGGACTGGAACCGCTCGTTTCAGCTCAATGTCGGCTCGATGTTCCTGGTGACCCAGGCGACGCTGCCGGCCATGCTCGATGCGGGCAAAGGCAGCATCGTCAACATCGCCTCCGTCGCGTCTTCGGTGAAGGGCTTCCCGCGTCGCGCCGCCTATGGGGCGTCCAAGGCCGCGGTGATCGGCCTGACCAAGTCGCTGGCCGCGGATTATGTCGGGCGGGGCATACGGTGCAATGCCGTGTGTCCGGGCACCGTGGCCTCGCCGTCGCTGGAAGAGCGCATCGCCGCCTTCGCCGATCCTGTGGCCGCGCGCGCCGATTTCATTGCTCGGCAGCCGATGGGCCGTCTCGGCACGGCCGACGAGATCGCCGCCGCCGTCGCCTTTCTGGCCTCCGACGAGAGCGCGTTCATGACCGGGTCGTGCATGATTCTCGACGGCGGCGCCGCCAACTGATCCGACACGAAAGCGAGACCGCGCATGAAATTCCTTCGCTTTGGGCCGCTCGGCCAGGAACGCGCCGGCGTGCTCGATGCCGACGGCAAGATCCGCGATCTGTCCGGCCTGGTTCCGGATATCGATCCCGCCACGATCGGGCGGCTGCCGGGCCTCGACGTCGATCCGTCCTCGCTGCCTCTGGCCCCGGAGGGCAGCCGGATCGGCGCCTGCGTCGGCGGGATCGGCAAGTTCGTCTGCATCGGGCTGAATTATGCCGATCATGCGGCCGAGTCCGGCGTTCCGGTTCCGAGCGAGCCGGTCGTGTTCTTCAAGGCCACGAGCGCGGTGTGCGGGCCGAACGACGACGTGTTCATCCCGCCCGGCTCGACCAAGACCGATTGGGAGGTCGAGCTCGGCGTGGTGATCGGCCGCGTCGCGCGCCATGTCAGCGAGGCCGATGCGTTGCGCTACGTGGCCGGCTATTGCGTGGTGAACGACGTCTCCGAGCGCGAATATCAGCTCGAGCGCGGCGGCACCTGGGACAAAGGCAAGGGCTACGACACGTTCGGCCCGACCGGCCCGTGGCTGGTCACGCCCGACGAGGTGCCGGATCCGCAGGCGCTCGATCTCTGGCTCGAGATCGACGGCAAGCGGTTCCAGAATGGGAACACAAGCACCATGGTCTTCGGCGTGGCCAAGCTGGTCAGCTATGTCAGCCAGTTCATGTCGCTGCAGCCGGGCGATGTTCTGAGCACCGGCACGCCGCCGGGAGTCGGTCTGGGGCAGAAGCCGCCTTTGTATCTGAAGCCCGGCCAGGTGATGCGTCTTGGAATCGAGGGGCTCGGCGTGCAGCAGCAGACGCTGGTGCCGTCGCCCTACGGGAATTAGGAAAGAGCAGCAGAGGGATTTTGTCCGTTCCAATCCGGGTGCCGACGACAGCCGAAGCGGAACGGGCAAAGGTCCCTGGCTCTTTCTTCCCGAGAAGATCGCGTCTTCTCCCTTCCTCCCGCCAGGCGTCGCGTCTTGCCTCCGCGCTTCGCCCATGCGCTGATCCGTCCGCCTTTCCCCGCAGAAGGACGTTGACCGTTGCAGCATTCGAATGGGCGGGTGCCGCGTCGCGGCTTTCTGCTGGGCGCCGCTGCCGGCGCCTTGTCGCGACCCGCCTTTGCCGAGGCTGCGGTCGGCGACGTATCGGTTCTGCATGCCGGCTCGCTGGTCGCGCTGATGGAGCACGGGATCGTCCCGGCCTTCCACCGGCAGACCGGCGGCACCGTGCTCGCCTTCGCCGGCGGCTCCAACGGTCTTGCCAACCAGATCCGCAACCGCCTGCGCCGTGGCGACGTGTTCCTCTCCGCCAGCCCGACCGCGGACGATCAGCTCGCGGGGGCGGCCAACGGCGACTGGGTGGGCTGGTATGTGGCCTTCGCCCGCTCCCCGGTGGTGCTGGGCTACGATCCGCACGGCGCCTTTGCCGCCGCCCTGGCGCATAAGCCCTGGTACGAAGCCTTGCAGCAGCCCGGATTGCGGATCGGCCGCACCGATCCGGCCCTCGACCCCAAGGGCGCGTTCACGGTGGAGCTGATGCGCAAGGCGGAAACCGTTCTCGGCAAGCCCGGCCTGGCGCAGCGCGTTCTCGGCGCGCCAAACAATCCCGAGCAGGTGCGGCCCGAGCAGAGCCTGGTCGGCCGTCTGCAATCGGGCGCGATCGACGTGGGCTTCTTCTACTCCACCGAGGCGGCCGATCTGCATCTCGCAACCGTGGTGCCGCCGCCGGAGATGAGCGTCAGCGCACTCTATACGGTGACGATCCTGCGCGACGCGCCGAACCCGGCCGGCGCCGAACGCTTCGTCACCTTCCTGCTCGGGCCCGAGGGAGCGGCGGTGATGCGCGCGCACGGGCTGGACCGGATCGCGCCGGTCGCGCATGGCGACCTCGCGCGCATTCCGGCATCGGTGCGGGCGATGCTGTCCTCCCGGTGACGCCGCAGGCGACGCGCGGCGCGCCGGTTCTGCTTCTGCTGGGCTTGCTGCTGGCGCTCTACCTTCTGGCCCCGTTCGCCGCGTCCGTGCCGTTCCTGTTCGACGCCGATTGGCACGGCGCCGACCTGGCCGGAATCCTGTCCGCCACGCTGGTGTCCGTGGCCGCGGCCACGACCTCCACGCTTCTGGTGACGCTGGGCGGCGTGCCGCTCGGCTTCCTGCTGGCGCGGGCGGACCGGGCCCGGCCGCGCGCGCTCTTCTGGCGCGGGATCGGGCTCGGCGTGCAATTGCCGCTCGCTTTGCCGCCCTTGTCCTCCGGCGTGCTGCTTCTGTTCCTGATCGGCTATGCCAGCCCGCTCGGGCGCCTGTCCGGCGGCCGGCTCACCGACAGCTTCGTGGGAATCGTCCTGGCCGAGGCGTTCGTGTCGGCGCCGTTCCTGATCGTCGCGGCCCGGTCGGCGTTCCGGTCGCTCGATCCGGCGCTGCTGGATGTCGCCGCCACGCTCGGCCATGCGCCCGCGATCGTCTTCCGGCGCGTCGCCCTGCCGCTCTGCGCGCGCGGGATCCTGGCCGGCGCGGTGCTGGCCTGGCTGCGCGGATTCGGCGAGTTCGGCGCCACGGCGATGGTCGCCTATCATCCGTATTCCCTGCCGGTCTTCACCTATCTCGCCTTCGGCACGGAGGGGTTGCCGGCCATGCTGCCGGTGATCGCGCCGACGCTGCTCGCCGCTTTGGCCGCCCTGGCGCTGCTGCTGGGTCTCGAACGCGCCCGCCCGTCGTGGGCCGTCCCGGCTCCGGCCGATCCCGCGCCGCTGGCGGCCGCGCCGGCGGGTGCCGCAGCCGGACCGGCTCCGGCGCTGATCCTGCGCGCCGGGCGGCAACTGGACGGGTTCGCACTGGCGGTGGAATGGCGGAGCACGGCGCGCCGCCTGGCCGTTCTCGGCGCGTCCGGCTCTGGCAAGACCATGACCCTGCGCGTCCTGGCCGGTCTGGAGCCCGGCGCGGTGCGGATCGGCGCGCGCGATCTCGGTTGCCTGCCGCCGCAGGAGCGTCCGCTCGCCTATGTGCCGCAATCCTTCGGCCTGTTTCCGCATCTCCCGGTGGGCCGGCAGATCGCGTTTGCCGCCGATTCCGATCCGACTCTGGCCCGGCATTGGTCGGAGCGGCTAGGGCTCGATGCGCTGTCCGGGCGCCGGCCCGATGCGTTGTCGCTCGGCCAGCAGCAGCGCGTGGCGCTGGCCCGCGCGCTGTCGCGCCGCGACACCCGATTGCTCCTGCTGGACGAGCCGTTCTCGGCTTTGGACGCGACGCTGCGTCGCCGCCTCGGTCGCGACCTCCTGGCGCTGCAGGCTGAAACCGGTCTGCGCACGATCCTGGTCACGCACGATCCGGAGGAGGCGATGCTGTTGGCCGACGAGCTTCTGCTGCTCGACCGCGGCCGCGTGCTGCAAAGCGGCCCCGTTGCGGCGCTGTTCGCCCGCCCGGTCTCCGAACAGGCGGCGCGGCTGCTGGGCGCGGTCGCGACGGCGCGCGGTGTGGCGATCGGACCGGACCGGATCGCGATCGGAGCGGATGTGGCGCTGCGCGTCTCCGGCGCGCCGCTCCGGCCGGGCCCTGTGGGCTGGGCAGTGCGGCCGTATCAGCTCCGCGTCGGACCGGAGGGGGACTACCCGGCCACGCTGCTCGAGCGGGGGGACGCCTTCGACGGGCAGCGCCGTTTGCGGATCAGACTCGGCGATGCGGAGCTGGACGCGCTGGCCGATCCGGACTGCCCGCGCCCCGGCCTCTGCCGGGTCTCGATCGACCCGGAAGCGATCCAGGTCTGGTCGGCTGGCTGAGAAGGATCAGGCGGCGATGCGGTCCGGGTGGGTGAAGATCTCGAACCCGTCATCGCGCGCGATCGCCACCAGGGTGATGCCGGCCTCCTGTGCCGTGGCGATGGCGAGGCTGGTGGGGGCGGAGATCGCCGCCAGCACGGGGGCGCCCATCGTGGCGGCTTTCTGCACCAGCTCCACCGACACGCGGCTGGTCATCACCACGATGCCGCTCGCGGCCGCGATACCGCGCCGGGCCAGTCCGCCATGCAGCTTGTCCAGCGCGTTGTGCCGACCGACATCCTCGCGCAGCAGCACCAGCCCGTCCGCGTCGCGCCAGAACCCGGCGGCGTGCACGGCGCGCGTTTGCCGGTTCAACGCCTGCGCCTCGCGCAGAGACCCGACCGCGGCCGCGATCGTGCTGGCGGCATGGATCGGGCCCGGCGCCACCTGCCGCACCGGCCGCAGGGCCGCCTCCAGGCTGTCCAGACCGCACAGGCCGCATCCGCTGGGGCCGGCGATGAAGCGGCGTCGCCCGTCCAGCGCGTCCAGCCGGTCCGGCGACAGCGTCATGCGCAGTTCGATTCCCCGCACCGGATCGCCCAGACGCACGGCCTCGAAGGACAGGATCTGCTCCGCGCGTTCGATCACCCCGTCCGCCAGGCTGAATCCGACCGCGAAATCCTCCAGATCGATCGGGCTGCCCAGCATCACCGCATGCGAGATGCGGTTGAACGACAGCACCAGAGGCAGCTCCTCCGCCACGCTGCGCGAACCGTCCTCCAGCGCCGCACCGCGCCAGGCCAGCCGTCGCGCGGCCAGCGCGCCATCGATCGTATCCGTCACCATGGTTCCGTCCGTTTCGATCCGCACCGTTTGCTCCTCGTGCATCGGATTGACAGCCCCGGCGGTTGCGGGCAACCGCTGCCTGGTCTTGCGTGTCAGGAAGGATGAAGCTGCCGTGTCGATCTTCGAGTTCGAACGCGATTTCGCCGGTTCGCTGCGCTGTATTCCGATGGCGGCGCGGCAGAAGCTCGATCTGGTCGGCATCAAGCTGTCCTTGCGGCAATGGAGCCGGCTCACACGCGAGGAACGCGACCGGCTGGTGACGCTGGGCTGCGCGGAGGGCCCGGAGCGGGACGCGTATCGCCAGACGGTTCTGGCGCTGATCGCATCGCGCGCCGACGAGCCGGCGGTGTTCCTGGGCGAGATCTCTCATGACGACTGGGCGCGCGATGACCGCATGCCGGATGCGGTGCGGGCCCAGGCCGAGCGCGACGGCATCGCCCCGCCGAGCCCGGCGCAATGGCGCGCGCTCCAGCCCCTGCAGCGTTTCGCCCTGGCGAAGCTGGCGCGATCGAAGCACGAGAACGAGAATTTTATGCCGGCGATGGCCGAGTTCGGTCTATCCTCGGCCCGCTCCTGAAGGAAAATCGCGCAAGGCGGGTATCCAGGACAGCGTCTCGCCCGAACCGGGTTTCGTTCCGGACGATCGCTGTTCCGGCCTCGACGGAATGGCTATCCTTCCATGCCTTCGAGCTTTTGGATCCCGCCCATGGCCAAGTCACCGTCCTACAAGACCTACAACCATCCCGCCGGCGGCTGGGGCGCGCTGAATGCGACCGCCAAGGTGCTGATGGAGCAGAGCGTGGTCGCGCAATCGACACGCACGCTGCTGGCCATGAACAAGCCGGACGGGTTCAAGTGTTCCTCCTGCGCCTGGCCGGAAGCGGATGAGCAGAAACGGTTCGATTTCTGCGAGAACGGCGCCAAGGCCCTGGCGTTCGAGACCACACGCAAGCGCGTCACCCGTGAATTCTTCCGCACCCATACGGTGACGGAGCTGAACGGCTGGTCCGACTACGCGCTGGAACAGGAGGGGCGGCTCGAGGAGCCGATGCGCTACAACCCGGCCACGGACCATTACGAACCCTGCTCGTGGGACGAGGCGTTCAGCGAGATCGCGCAGGAGCTGGCCGCGCTGAAGGACCCGAACGAGGCGGAATTCTACACCTCCGGTCGCACCTCCAACGAGGCGGCCTTCCTGTATTCCGTGTTCGTGCGCGCTTTCGGCACCAACAACTTTCCCGACTGCTCGAACATGTGCCACGAGCCGACCAGCCGCGGCTTGCCGAAATCGATCGGCATCGGCAAGGGCACCATCGTCCTGAACGATTTCGCCAAGGCCGAGGCGATCTTCGTGATCGGCCAGAACACCGGCACCAACAGCCCGCGCATGATGACCAATCTGGTCGAGGCGCGTCATCGCGGCGTGCCGATCGTGGTGATCAACCCGATGCCCGAGCGGGCGCTGATGCGCTTCACCGAGCCGCAGGACGCGGTGCAGATGGCGACCTTCGGCTCCACCGCCATCGCCAGCGAGTTCGTGCAGGTGCGGATCGGCGGCGACATCGCCGTGCTGAAGGGCATCATGCGCGGCGTGCTCGAGCTTGACGACGCGGCCCGCGCCGCCGGCGGGGCTTCGGTGCTGGACCACGAGTTTCTCGACACCCATACCTGCGATTTCGAGGCGGTGGCGGCCGACGTCCGCGGCACGGAATGGACCGAGATCGAGGCGGTGAGCGGTGTCGGGCGCGACCAGCTGCGTCGCGTGGCCGGCATCTACGTCGCCTCCAGGGCTACCATCATCTGCTACGGCATGGGCATCACCCAGCACGAATACGGCGCCAACGCGATCCAGCAGATCTGCAATCTGCTCTTCCTGCGCGGCAATATCGGCCGGCCGGGCGCCGGCATCGCGCCGGTGCGTGGCCATTCCAACGTGCAGGGCGACCGCACGGTCGGCATCGAGGAGAAGCCGACCCAGGCCTATCTCGACCAGTTCGAGAAGGTGTTCGGCTTCAAGCCGCCTCAGGAGCACGGGCACGACACGGTGGAAGCCGTGGAGGCGATGATCTCCGGCGAGGCCAAGTTCTTTTTCGGCATGGGCGGCAATTTCATCCACGCCATTCCGGATACGCCGATCGCGTATGAGGCGATGCGACGCCTCGACATGACCGTGGCGGTCAGCACCAAGCTCAATCGCGGCCATGTCGTGCATGGCAAGAAAGCCTTCATTCTGCCCTGCGTCGCGCGCGCCGAGATCGATCTGCAGAATGGCCGCCGCCAGAAAATCACCATCGAGGATGCCACCTCGATGGTCGGCGCGTCCTCCGGGATTCTCGAACCGGCTTCGCCGCATCTGCTGTCGGAGATCGTGATCGTCTGCCGTCTGGCCAAGGCGACGCTGGCGCTGACGCGGCCGGATATCGTGCTTCCGTGGGATGCGTTCTCGAACGATTACGACCTGATCCGCGACAAGATCGCCGAGGTCTATCCCACGATCTACGAGAACATGAACGAGCGGCTGAAGGCGCCGCATTTCCACCTGACCAACTCCGCGCGCAATCGCGAATGGAAGACGCCCTCCGGCAAGGCCACCTTCATCGTCTTCCCCGGCATCGCCATGGACAAGCCGATCGAGACCGAAGGCATGCTGCGTCTGGCCACCATCCGAAGCCACGACCAGTTCAACACCACGATCTACAGCGACAACGATCGCTATCGCGGCATCTACAACGACCGCATGGTGGTGATGATGAATCGCGAGGACATGCAGGCCCGCGGCATCGCCGAACAGGACTGGGTGGAGGTGGAAACCATCTCGCTCGACGGCCAGGATCGCAAGCTGGCCGGGCTGAAGGCGATCGCCTACCCGATCTCCCGGGGTTCAGTGGCGGCGTACTATCCCGAGACCAACGGCTTGCTGCCTTTGTATCACTACGATCAGACCAGCAAGACCCCGGCCGCGAAGTCGATCCCGGTGCTGATCCGCAAGGCGCGCGCGCCTGCGGCACCGGCCGGACAGGCGGCCCGGCGCGAAACCGTGCCGGCCTGATGCGCAAACCTGCCGAGAGCGGGCGGACCTTGATTTGGGTACGCCCCGTCGCCTTCTGAGGCACGGCAAAGGCTGGCGGGATCGCGCGTTTCTCCATGATGGACGTTCTTATCGACACGGACGCCGCCGATCGGCTGGTTGCGGACATGCTGCCCGCTCTCCCCGGCGAGCGGATTGCCCTGCGAGAGGCGATCGGGCGCGTCCTGCGCCAGATCGTGCGCGCGGAAACGGCGCAGCCACCCTTCGACCGGGTGATGATGGACGGCGTCGCCCTGCGCTGGCGCGACGAGCTCTCGCGGCGGCTTCGCGTCGCCGGCGCCCAGATGGCGGGCGAGGTCGGGCAGGCGTTGCGGGACGACGACGACTGCATCGACGTCACGACGGGCGCGGTTCTGCCGGAGGGCTGCGATTGCGTCATCCCGGTCGAGCGGTTCCGGCGGGATGGCGACGTCGTCGCGCTGGAGGAGGGCTATGATCCTGCCCGGGGCCAGTTCATCCACCGGCGCGGGGCGGATTGCGCCGAGGGCGCGGTGGTGCTCGAAGGCGGCGTGCGGATCGGCGGGCCAGAGATGTCCATGCTGGCCTCCAATGGCGTCGCCACGGTCGAGGTCGCCCGCGCGCCGCGCATCGCGATCATCTCCACCGGTGACGAGCTCGTCCCGGTGGAGGCGACGCTCCGCCCAGGGCAGATCCGCCGCTCCAACGATCTGGCCCTCGCCGCTTCTCTAGAGAGGGGTGGTTTCGACCGCGTCTCGCTACATCATGTCCTGGACGACCGCGACGCCGTGCGCGACAGCCTCGACGCGCTGTTGCGCGCGCATGACGTGCTGGTGCTGAGCGGCGGGGTGTCGATGGGGCAGCGCGACTTTGTGCCCGATTGTCTGGAGTCCCTCGGCGTTCGGTGCGTCCTGCACGGCATCGCGCAGCGTCCCGGCAAGCCGATATGGGTGGGCATCGGTCCAGAAAGCCAGGCCGTGTTCGCACTGCCGGGCAATCCGGTATCGTCGCTGGTGTGCATGACGCGCTATGTGCGTCCGGCTTTGTTGCGCGCGTCCGGGCTGGCGGTGCCGGTCGAATACGCCAGCATCAGGGGCGACACCGGCAAACCGCTGCGTCTGGCACGGTTTCTGCCGGTGCGGCTCGAAAGCGACCCGTCCGGAACGCTGCTGGCCCATGCGCGCGGCTGGAGCAATTCCGGCGATTTCACCGCCCTCGGCGGCACGCACGGCATCGTCGAGCTGCCGCCGGAACGGTCCATCGCCGAGGGCGCGCCGGTGCGCGTGTTCCGGTGGTGAGATGAACCCGGCACCGACCCACGACGAACGGCCTGAAGACCGGCTCGGCCGGCGCATGCACGATCTGCGAATCTCGGTGATGGATCGGTGCAATTTCCGCTGCACCTATTGCATGCCAGTGGAGACGTACGGCGAGGCCTATCGTTTTCTCCGGCGCGAGGAGCGGCTCGATTTCGCCGAGATCGAACGCATCTGCCGCCAGGCCGCGTCGCTCGGGGTGGAGAAGCTGCGTCTGACCGGCGGCGAGCCGCTGCTGCGTCCCGATCTCGCCGTGCTGGTCGGCATGCTGCGCGGGATCGACGGCATCCGCGATATCGCCCTGACCACGAACGGAGTTCTGCTGCCGGAGCAGGCGGACACGCTGCGCGCGGCCGGGCTCGACCGGGTGACGGTGAGCCTGGACGCTCTGGACGAGGTCGTGTTCGCGCGGCTCAGCGGCGGTCACGGTTCGGTGCGCCAGGTGCTGCGCGGCATCGACGCGGCGCTGGCGGCCGGCCTGCCGACCAAGATCAACATGGTCGTGCAGCGCGGGATCAACGACAGCGAGGTTCTGCCGCTGCTGGAGCGGTTCCGCTTCACGCCGGTTTCGGTTCGCTTCATCGAATTCATGGATGTCGGCAACCGGAACAAATGGAACATCGATGCCGTGGTCCCGTCGCGCGAGTTGCGCGACCGCGTTGCCGCGCGCTGGCCGGTCTCGCCCCTGCCGGCCCGCTATGGCGGCGAGGTGGCGTCGCGCTTCCGCTTCGATGATGGCGCGGGCGAGATCGGTTTCATCTCGTCCGTCAGCGATCCGTTCTGTGGCGGCTGCACGCGGGCACGTCTGTCATCCGAGGGCAAGCTCTACACGTGCCTGTTCGCCACGGAGGGAACCGACCTGCGACGCGTATTGCGCGACGAGGCGGCGAATGACGAGGCGTTGCGGGAGATGTTGCGCTCCGTCTGGCTGCGACGCGGCGACCGCTACAGCGAGGAGCGTGCGCTCGTCCCGGCGCATGGCGACGTGCAACCCAAGATCGAAATGCATTATATCGGCGGCTGACCCCGCCTGGATGGTTCGGAGTTCTCCATGAGCAGTACGGCATTGACGCATCTGGACGACGACAACCAGCCGCGCATGGTCGATGTCGGCGCCAAGCCGGTGACGCGGCGCGTCGCCACCGCGCGCGCGAAGGTGGTGTTTCCGCCCGCTGTCGCCGCCACGCTGCGCGATGCGGGCTACGTTACGCCCAAGGGCGCCGTGCTGACGATCGCCCATATCGCCGGGATCATGGGCGCCAAGAACACCGCGCAGCTGATCCCGCTTTGTCATCCGCTCGCGCTCAGCAAATGCGACGTCGCCATCACCATGGATGGCGATACGGCCCTGGTGGACTGCACCGTGGCCTGCAACGGCCATACCGGCGTCGAGATGGAAGCCCTCACGGGGGCATCGATCGCATCGCTGACGATCTACGACATGTGCAAGGCGCTTTCGCACGAAATCGTCATCGCCGATCTGCGTCTGCTCTCCAAGAGCGGCGGAAAGCGCGATTTCGGAGCGATGTCTTGACCGCGCCGCTCTACGGCCTGCTGCTGAGCGGGGGCGCGTCGCGCCGCATGGCGCGCGACAAGGCGGCACTCGAATATCGCGGCGAGGCGCAGCTCCTGCGCGCCTGGCGTCTGCTGTCCGGCATCTGTGCGCAGTCCTTCGTATCGATCCGCCCGGAGCAGGCGGAGGACGGGCTGCGCAACAGCCTGCCCACTCTGCCGGACCGCTACGAGGCGGTAGGCCCCATAGCCGGCATCCTGTCGGCGCAGGACGCGTATCCCGACGCCGCCTGGCTGGTGCTCGCCTGCGATCTGCCTCTGCTCGACGAGAAGACCCTGCACGACCTGGTCGCCGCGCGTGCGCCGGGGATCGACGCGATCGCGTTCCGCTCCCGGTTCGACGATCTGCCCGAGCCGCTCTGCGCAATCTGGGAACCGTCCAGCCACCCGTTCCTGAAGGAAAGGCATGATGCCGGCCGGTTCTGTCCGCGTGCGACGCTGAAACATCTGCGGACGAGACTGTTGCCACCGCCCGGGAATGCGTTGGACAACATCAACACGCCGGACGATTTCGAGCGGGTCTCGCAGATCCTGGAGCGGACGGCATGATCACCGTGGAGTTGCGCTATTACGCCCAGCTGCGCGAGCAGGCCGGAACCGGGGGCGAGCGTGTCTCGACCGATGCCGAAACGCCGGCCGCACTCTATGACACTCTGCGCCTCCGGCACGGGTTCTCGCTACCGCGGGATGCGCTCAAGATCGCCGTGAACACAGCGTTCTGCTCTTGGGAAACGAGGCTGCGCGACGGCGACGTCGTCGTATTCGTTCCGCCGGTGAACGGCGGATGATGCGCTTCGCCGTTTCCGACCGCGATCTCGATGTCGCGTCGCTTCGCCGGGAACTCCACAATCCCGATCATGGCGGTTTCTGCGCCTTCGAAGGCTGGGTCCGTCATACGAACGAAGGTCGCGACGTCGGCGGCCTCGAATACGAGGTCTACGCCGAACTCGCCCAGGTCGAGGGCGAGCGCATCATGCAGGAGGCGCGGGAGCGATTCGGAGCGATCGACGCGGTCGGCATTCATCGCAGCGGGATGCTGCGGATCGGCGAAATGGCGGTCTGGGTCGGGGTGTCGTCGGCGCATCGCGACGAGGCGTTCCGCGCCTGCCGCTTCATCATCGACCAGATCAAGCATCGTTTGCCGGTCTGGAAGAAGGAACACTACCTCGAAGGAGACACCGCCTGGGTCGCGTGCGCGCATCACGGCGAGGATCACGACCACACGCATCATCATCGTCATCATCGCGCGCCTGCCGGCTTCGTGCCGGATTATTCGCGGCAGAAGCGCCTGCCGGGTGTCGGAGAGGCCGGGCAGGAGAAACTGGCGCGGGCGCGCGTTCTGGTGATCGGCGCGGGCGGGCTCGGCAGTCCGGTTCTGGCCTATCTGGCCGGGGCGGGCGTCGGGCTGCTGGGCATCTCCGACGACGACCGTATCGACGCCAGCAATCTGCATCGCCAGACCCTGTTCACGGCCGCCGATACCGGCCGCCTCAAGGCAGAGGTCGCGGCCGAACGTATCGCCGCCGTGAACCCCTCCGTACGTACCGAGCTGTTCGGGCGGATCGCGCCGGACGAGGCGGTGGCGCTGTTCCGCCGCTTCGATCTGGTGGTGGAGTGCAGCGACGACATGTCGAGCCGCTTCCTGTGCAGCGACGCGGCTACCATGTCCGGCACGGCCCTGATCCTGGCGAGCGTGCATCAGTATGAGGGGCAATTGCAGGTGATCGATCCGCGGGCGGGCGGCCCGTGCCTGCGCTGCCTCTGGCCGGCCGAACCGGCACCGGATGCGGCGGCGAGTTGCGCGGAAAGCGGCGTTCTCGGTCCGGTGCCGGGCATTCTGGGCACGATGCAGGCCAACGAGGCGCTGAAGCGGCTGCTCGGCCTGCCAGGACAGGCGCCGGACAGGCTTCTGCTGGTGGATCTGCTGGACAACCGAACCGACCAGCTCCGGATCGACGCCGAGAACGGTTGCGCTTCGCGTGGCGGCTGCGTCGCAATGGCGGAGCGGGCGATGGCGGCGCGCGGCGGCGACAGTCTGGAGCGACGTTTCAGCACGCTCGGCGCTGCCCGAGCGGCCGGGTATCGCCTGGTGGATGTCCGTCAGGAGGATGAGCGTGCGGCCTGGCCGATGCCGGAAGCGGTACATGTCCCACTGCCCGTGCTGCTCGAATCCGGCGCGGCGCTGCCCGCGGAGGGGCCCCTGCTGCTGGTCTGCGCCAGTGGCCGGCGCAGTGCGCGGGGCGCGCAGCATATGCGGGATTCCGGGCGTGCCGACGTGTTCACCCTGCCGGGCGGCCTGCAAGGGCTGTCGGAGTAAGAGGGTCTTTCTGAAAGAAAGACCTGAGACTTTCGTCGGTCGGGTTCGGCGACACCCCGCCCGCCAGAAGGCTTCTGCAGGTCCAGCAGCGAATGCCGCCTTCAACCGGAATCCCTGCTCACAACAGCGTGAGGCCAGGCGGCGGCATGGCGATCGCCGTCGTGCCGGCAGCGGTGATTGACGCAGCGGCGGAACGGGCCGCCTCGCGTCGTGTTCCCGTCATCCGGGCGTCGCGTTGTTCACGGTGAGGGGAGGGTGCCTATCGCCGCACGATCGGTTGTTATAGACAGCGCGCTCGTTTTGGCGTGAAGCCCGCCGGCCGGCCATGGGTCGGCGCTTTCCCTGGCCGTGTCACGGGGCGAATGGTGCTGGCCCCGTGGAGAACGTTCGTGCGCGATACCTACCAGAATGGTGCCCTGGCTCGCTTCGCCTCGTGGCTGACCGAAACCGTGCTGCCCTTCTGGCTGGCTGCCGCGCATGATCCGTCGCGCGGGCATTTCCATGAGGGGCTGAGCCTGGATGGATCGCCGCTCGGCAGCGTCACCCTGCGCACGCGCACCGCGGCAAGGATGATCCACGCCTATGCGGACGCCGCCGCGCTCGGTCTCGGCCCTCCTGGCGGCCTCGCGGCGGCGGAACGGGCGGCGGAAGCGCTGGAGCGCGACGCCCGTCTGCCCGATGGCGGCTATGTGCGCGCCTTCGATCGTACGGCCGGCGCCGTGCTCGATCCGGTGCGCGATCTGTATGACCAGTCCTGCGTGCTGCTGGCCCAGGCCGCGCTGCTGCAGGCCACCGGGAACCCAATCTACCGCGAGCGGGCCGATGCGCTGCTGGAGACGATCGAACGTGTGCTGCCGGGCAGTGATGGCGGCTGGGCGGAGGACGAGAACCACACTTTGCCGCGGCGGCAGAACCCGCATATGCACATGTTCGAGGCGCTGGCGCTGCTGGCCGGTACCACCGGCGATGCGGGGCATCTGGCGCTCCTCGAACGGTGCCATGACCTGCTGCACCGGCAATTCCTGCGCGATGGCCTGCTGATCGAGTTTTTCGGTCCGCACTGGCAGTGCGGCGCGGAGTGGCGGTCGGAGCGGCTCGATCCCGGGCATATGGCGGAATGGGCATTCCTGCTGCATGCGGGCCGGACGCTGCTCGGACGGGACGATGCCGCCGCGTCGGAGATGCTGATGCGCACGGCGCTCGAGCTCGGCTGCTCCGCACGTGATCCATTGTTCCTGATCGACGAGGTGGACCGGACCGGACAGCCTTTGAGCGACGGCCGCCGCCTGTGGCTGCAGATCGAGCAGATCAAGGGCTGCCTCGTCACGGGACGCGGCGCGCGCGCCGTCGCTGTGGCCGATGCCCTGCTGCGCGAGTATATCGGTGCTGCTCCTTCCGGCCTCTGGACGGACCGGTTCTCGCTCGAGGGGACGCCGATCGCCGCTACGGTGCCGGCGAGCTCCTGCTACCATGCCTGGACTCTGGTCGGGTTCTTCTTCCGTAACGCGTCGCCGGCTAGCTGAGCCGCTCGGCTATCCGCTTGAGGCGGAAGAAGAAGAGCCTTCGACCGTCCTACGGCCGCCCGATGCTATGATAGGTGAAACCGGCGTCGCGCATGGCGTGTGGATCCCAGATATTGCGCAGGTCCACCACCAGACGGCCGCGCATCAGCGCGACGAGCCGGGCCGGCGGAAGAGCCCTGAACTCGTTCCATTCGGTCAGCACCACCAGCAGGTCGGCGCCGGTCGCGGCGTCGAGCGCATCGGTGCACCATTCCATGCCGTCCGGCATCAAGGGCCGAGCCAGTTCCATTCCCACGGGGTCGAACACGCGCAAGCTGGCGCCGCTTTCGGCCAGACGATGGACGATCGGAATCGACGGTGCGTCGCGCATGTCGTCCGTGTTCGGCTTGAAGGTGAGACCCAGCACGGCCACGACCTTGTCGCGCACGCCGTCGGCGGCCCGCATGATCCGCTCGGCCATGGCGTTCTTGCGTTCCTCGTTCACCTGAACGGTCGCTTCCACCAGACGCGATGGCGCGCCGGCGTCCTGCGCAAGCCGCATCAGGGCCAGCGTGTCCTTGGGGAAGCAGGACCCGCCATAGCCGGGTCCGGCATGCAGGAATTTGCGCCCGATGCGTCCGTCGAGCCCGATGCCGTGCGCGACCTCGTGCACGTTACCGCCGGTGCGCTCGCACAGATCGGCCATCTCGTTGATGAACGAGATCTTCATCGCCAGGAACGAGTTGGCGGCGTACTTGATCAGCTCGGAGGATTCGAGACTCGTGAACAGGATCGGTGCTTCGATCAGATAAAGCGGCCGGTACAGGCGGCGCATGACCTCCCGGGCACGCTCGACGCCGGACGGCTTCTGCGTGTCGAGCCCGATCACCACCCGGTCGGGACGCATGAAATCGCCGATCGCCGAGCCTTCGCGCAGGAATTCGGGATTGGACGCTACGTCGACATCAAGATCGGGCCGTGCCTGGTTGACCAGCTCGGCGATGCGACGTCCGGTGCCGACGGGAACGGTGGATTTGGTGACGATCACGGTGTAGCCGGTCAGGGCGGCCGCCACCTGCTCGCAGGCGGCGAATACGTAGCTCAGATCGGCATGGCCGTCGCCATTGCGCGGCGGGGTGCCGACGGCGATGAACACCGCATCCGCGCCCGCAACGGCGTGGGCGATGTCGTCGCCGAACGAGAGCCGCCCGGCCTGGACGTTGCTTTCCACCAGCGGCTGCAGACCCGGTTCGTAGATCGGGATGCGGCCTTCGCGCAGCATCTGCAACCGGCCCGGATGGGTTTCCACCACCCGGACCTCGATGCCGAACTCGGCGAAGCAGGCCGCGGACACCAGCCCGACATATCCGCCGCCGACCATTGCGATGTGCATCCACACTCTCCGGCTCGTTCCCGTGCGGCTCCTAGCACGGGACACGGGCGGCGCAGAAACTGGAGCTCGATCGGCGCCCTTGTCGCATCGACGTCAGATGGAAGAAGCGTTCTTTCTTGAAAGAAAGAACCAAAGAACTCCTGTCCGTTTGGCTCAGCGCTCGCCGCCGACTCCCAACCAAACGGATAGAAGTCTTTTTGCTTCTTTTTCTTCAGAAAAAGAAGATTTTCTCCTCATTTCCCTCTGGGCAGAACCGCAAGCGCCTGTTCCAGATCGGCGATCAGGTCGCCCGCATCCTCCAGCCCGATGCTGAGGCGGATCAGCGCTTCCGACACCCCGATCGCGTCGCGCACCGCCTGCGGCACGCCGGAATGGGTGGTCGAAGCGGGATGGCAGGCGAGCGATTCCGTGCCGCCCAGGCTCACGGCCAGACGGAACAGCTTCAGCCGGTTCATCACCTGGAACGCTTCGTCGCGCCCGCCACTGATCTCGATCGCGAAGGTCGAGCCCGGTCCGGTGCACTGGGTGTCGTAGATCCGCTGCGTCGTCGCGTCTCCGCGCCCGGTCCCCAGCGCGTGCACGGCGGTCACCGCAGGGTGCCGGTCCATCGCCCGCACCACGGCTTCGGCATTCGCGGCAGCCGCGCGCACGCGCACGCCCAGGGTTTCCAGCGAACGCCCGGTCATCCAGCAGGAATGCGCGTCGAGCTGGGTGCCGATGGCACTGCGCAGGAGCCGGATCGGCTGCAGCAGGATCTTGGACCCGATCACGGCACCGCCGATCAGGTCGCTATGGCCGCCGATATATTTGGTGAGCGAAGCCACCACGAGATCGGCGCCATGTCGCAGAGGCTGCTGAAACACCGGGCTCAGCATGGTGTTGTCGCAGATCACCAGCGGGCGCAGGCCGGTCTCCGCGCCGATCCGCTCCGCCACCGCGCGCACCGCGGCGATATCCACCAGCGTATTCAACGGATTGGACGGCGTCTCGATCAGGATCAGGCTGAGACGCCCCGCGCCCGCCGCTTCGCGCGCCGCCGCCTCGATCGCATCGGCATCGCCGCCATCGGCGAAACCATGCGCCTGGATGCCCAGATTGCCCAGCGTGCGGGCGAGCAGGGTCTCGGTGCCGCCATAGAGCGGCTGGCTGTGCAGAACCACGTCGCCGGGACGCGCCGTGGCCAGGATGGCGGTGGTGATGGCGGCCATGCCGGACGAGAAGGCGAGCGCGGTTTCCCCGGCCTCGAAAATCGCCAGCCGGTCCTCGACGATCTCGGCATTCGGATGGTTGAAGCGTGAATAGACCAGCCCGGCGCGTCCGCTGGGCGTCGGCTTGCGGCCGGCCACGACGTCGAAGAAGTCGCGTCCTTCCTCGGCGGAGCCGAACACGAAGGTGGAGGTGAGGAACACCGGCGGCTTGACCGCGCCTTCGGACAAGGCCGGATCGTAGCCGTAGCCCAGCATCAGCGTTTCCGGCGACAGCACCCTGTCGCCGATCGTTCTCTCGTCACCCATGCGGGGCTCCTTGCGCAAACCGCGGCGCCTCGGCCCCGCGGACGTTCAGGTAGACGGCATACACCTCCGTGGTGGCGCAGACGAACAATCGACTGCGATGCCGGCCGCCGAAGACCAGGTTCGACACCGTGTTCGGAAACCGGATCCGGCCGAGCAGCGTGCCGTCCGGCGCCACGCAATGCACGCCGTCTCCGGCGCTGGTCCAGACATTGCCGTGCTCGTCGCACCGGAATCCGTCCGCGTGGCCGGTCGCGGGGGCATAGAACGGCCGGCCTTCGCCTAGGATGCCGCCGTCAAGGGTGCTGCCGTCATCGGAAACGGCAAACGCCCTGATCTCGCGTTTGATGCCGCGCTCGCCGACCCGTCCGGTCTCGGCGATGAAGAGCGTTCGCTCGTCGGGCGAGAAACACAGCCCGTTCGGGCAGGAAAACGCGTCGCTCGCCACGCTCAGCGCGCCATCCGCGCCGATCCGGTAGACGCGGCAGGGCATCTCCTCTTCCGCGCGGCCTTCGCCTTCGTAATCCATCGCGATGCCGTAATGCGGATCGGTGAACCACACCGACCCGTCGGATTTCACCACGACGTCGTTGGGCGAGTTGAACCGGCGCCCCTCGAACCGGTCGGCCAGGACGGTGATGCGCCCGTCCAGTTCGGTCCGCACCACGGCGCGTGCGCCATGCAGGCAGGAGATCAGCCGCCCTTCGCGATCGCGCGTATGTCCGTTGGCGTAGGAGCTCGGCTGGCGAAACACGGACACTCCGGCGCCTTCGATCCAGCGCAGGATGCGGTTGTTGGGGATGTCGCTGAACAGGAGACAGTTCGCGTCGCCGAACCAGACGGGGCCCTCGGTCCAGCGGCATCCGTCGGCGATCCGCTCCGGCGGCGCATGCGACATCACATAGGAGTCGAAGCGCGGATCGAGGCTCTCGAATGCGGTCATCGACGGGCCCTTGCCGAGAACAGGAAGAAAGTCGTGCGTGCCGACATGACGATCCATGGGTCCGAGGAGCGTGCAGGATCGCCCTCAGAACCGAAGCGGACAAGGGCGACGGGATCACGAAACCTGCATCGTTCTGGATCCCACATCGAATGCGGCGTTAGGATGCGGCGAGGATGGCGGGACGACGCGAACCCGGTCGGCGACACATTCGCCCGTACGCCGCCCGCCTGGAGAAACGCGCCATGGCACCCGACCAGAATCAGCCCCACAACCAGCCCGGGACCGGTTCGCTGCAGCAGGTTTCCGCCACGCCCGCCGCACTGGCGCTGCTCGCCGAGATCGTCGGCCAGCATGGGCCGGTTCTGTTCCATCAGTCCGGCGGCTGCTGCGACGGGTCTTCGCCGATGTGCTATCCGGCGGGCGATTTCGTCATTGGCGACCGGGACGTCAAACTCGGCGAGATTGCCGGCATGCCGGTGTTCATCGGCGCCGACCAGTTCGAGCGCTGGCGCCATACCGAGCTCATTCTCGACGTGGTGCCCGGGCGCGGCGGCATGTTCTCGCTCGATAACGGCACCGAGCGGCGATTCCTGACCCGGTCCCGCCTGCTCGAGACGCGATGAAATCCGCCCTGCTCCTGGCGCTGCTGCTCTGTGGTTGCACGTCGGCTCCACCTGGAGCCGGTCACGCTCGCGCCACGGCGGACGAGCTCGACCCGTCCGGCCGCCCCTCTGGTGGTCCCGCGGTGATCGCCACCAGCCCGCCCGGGGATAACGGCATGCCGCGCCTCTCCTGCCGCCCGGAGGGCGTGGGCACGCGCTGCGCCCGCTGACGTCACGCGGTTTAGCGCAGGAACGACACGCAATCGGCGAAACTCGGCGCCAGGAAGCGCAAAGCCGGCGCCAGCGCGCCGATAATCTCCAGATGGTCGATGCCGGGATAGATCCGCTCCTGCACCGGACCGCCCTTTGCGCGAATGCGCGCCGCCAGGCGCAGCGTGTTGCCCGGTTTCACCGTGCCGTCCTTGGCTCCGGCCAGAAGCAGCATCGGTGGATTGCGCCCGTCCGCGAAGGAGATCGGCTGCGTGTCCGGCGGTGCGATCCCGCGCGGGCCGGCGCCGAACAGGACTCGCAATACCGGGTCGTCGATCGGCAGGAAATCATAGGGTCCGGCCAGGCCGATCGCGCCGCGCAGATCGTGCGGCGGCCGCAAGCCCACCGAACCGAGCCATTCCGGCGCCAGCGCCAGCATCGCCGCGTTGTAGGCCCCGGCCGAGTGGCCGACGATCCAGGGCGGGTGTCCATCGCCGTTCAGACGCGCTGTGTTGCTCCGGGTCCAGGCGACCGCCAGGGCGCAGTCGCGCAGGAAATCCGGAAAGCGCACGGACGGGTAGAGACGGTAATCGGGGATCACCACCGTCCAGCCGCGCGCGGCAAAGGCGGCGCCCACGAAGCGATACATGGCCCGGTCGCCGGTCTGCCAGCTGCCGCCATAAAGGAACACGATCACCGGCGACGGCGCGAAGCCGACCGGGCGGTAGACGTCGAGCCTGTGTCTCGGCTCCGGCCCGTAGGATATGCCGGTTTCCGCCAGACGGTTTGCCGACAGCGCGTTGAGAACCCCGGCCGGAGAGCACCCGCCAAGCGCCAGCAGGGAGGCGCCCAGCGCGCGGCGACCAAGGCGCACCCTTCTCCGACCGCCTTCGGTGGCAGCGGTCTCGGCAATCGACGCAGTCATGCGGGCTCCGTTCGTGGGGGCCGGACTGAAGCGACGCAGGCTGGGCAAATGTTCCCGCCACCCAGGCTGACCGGAGGCGGGCGGGGCGGCTATACCCGTCTGCCCGCATCGGGCGAGACCGGAACGGAGTTCAAACATCATGGCGGCACGGGGATCCAAGAGCGCGGCGCTGCTGCTGGCGGCGATGCTGGGCGCGGGGCCGGCTGTGGCCGCCGAGCTGCCGCCGGCCGAGCGCGACGCGATCGACGGCTCGATGCGTGCCTGGCTCGCCAGCACCGGCGCGCCGTCGGTCTCCATCGCCGTGGTGAAGGATGGCGCGCTGGCCTACGCCCATGCCTATGGTGAGGCACGGCTTTCGCCCGACCGCCCGGCCGGCACCGGCACGCGCTATGCCGTGGACAGCGTGTCCAAGGCCTTCACCGCGTCCGCGATCCTGCTGCTGCAGCAGCAGAACAAGCTGCATCTGGACGACCCGGTGTCGCGCTATATTCCCGGGCTGTCCGGCGGCGACACCGTCACCATCCGTCAGCTGCTCAGCCACACCGCGGGACTGCGCGACTACTGGCCGCAGGATTTCGTGCCGCCCGAGATGAGCCGCCCGATCACCCTGGCGGCCCTGCTGAAGGAATGGGCCACCAAGCCGCTCGACTTCCCGCCCGGCACGGACTGGCAATATTCCAACACCGGCTACGTGGTCGCCGGCGCCATCGTCGAGAAGGTTTCCGGCGAGACGCTGATGTCGTTCCTGAGGCGGGACATCTTCACGCCGCTGGGCATGACCCGCGTCACCGAGGACGACACCGCCCCGCTGCCTGCCGAGGATGCCGGCGCCTATACCCGCTACGGGCTGGGCCCGGTCCGGCCCGCACCCAAGGAGGGCGCCGGCTGGCTGTTCGCCGCCAGCGAACTGGCGATGAACCCGTCTACCCTGGCGAAATGGGATATCAGCCTGATCAACCGTTCCCTGCTCCAGCCTGCCTCCTACGACGCGCTGTTCACGCCGCAGATCCTGAAGACCGGCAAGAGCACCCATTACGGTCTGGGCGAGGACATCGACGATGCGGACGGCCGGCTGGAAATCAGCCATGACGGCGCCGGTTCCGGCTTCCTGGCCGCCAACGCGCTCTGGCCGAAAGAGCGGATCGCCATCGTCGCGCTGACCAACAACGATTGGGCCAGCCCGCAGGACGCCTTGAACCGGATCGCCTATGTCGTGCTGCCGCCCACCGCGGCGGAAGCGCGCGCCCGCGCCGTGTTCGACGGGTTCCGTCGCGGCGAGGTGGACCGCTCCCTCTTCACCGCCGACGCCAATGCCTATCTCACGTCCGCGGTGCTGGCCGACCAGAAGCGCGGCCTGTCCGCTCTCGGCGCGGTTCGGGAGTTCCGCCTGAAGAAGGAAAGCCTGCGCGGCGGGATGCGCACGCGGATCTGGATGGTCGATACCGACACGCGCCGGGTCAAGGTGGTGGAGCGTGCCTATCCGGCCGGGGGGATCGAGCAGTTCATGGTGATGCTGCCGTAGCGGCGCGGTGCGGGCGGCGGGTGAACAGGTTCACCGCCCGCATGCTCATCACCGGCTCGTCCGCGCCGTTGCGCACCTCCACCAGTCCGTGGACGATGCCGAGATCCGGTTTGGAAGCGGAGGCGCGCGCCGCTGTGACCGTCGCACGCACGCGCAGCGTATCGCCCGGACGCACCGGCCGGTGCCAGCGCAGCTCATCCACACCCGGCGACGGGCGGGCGGCGACGGTGGAAAGGTAGTTCTGCACCACCAGGCGCATGGCGAGCGCCGCCGTGTGCCAGCCCGACGCGATCAGCCCGCCGAACGGGGCCGCCTGGGCGCTGGCGCCATCCAGGTGCATCGGCTGCGGATCGAAGCGCGCGGCGAACGAGACCAGCTCGGCCTCGTCCACGACGATCTCGCCCAGCTCGTATACCGCGCCGGGCGTGTAGTCCTCGAACCAGCGATCGTTCTGCGGCGTGTCGAAGACGTCTGTCATGGCTCGCGCTCCGTCATGCCGGCGGAAGAAAGACCGTGCGGGCCGCCGGCCACCGGCACCGTCGGCCTGTCGGATCAGACCCGTTCGAACACCGCCGCGATGCCCTGGCCGCCACCGATGCACATGGTCACCAGCCCGTAGCGGCCGCCGGTGCGGTTCAGCTCGTAGGCCAGCTTGATGGTGTTGATGGCGCCCGTGGCGCCGATCGGGTGGCCGATGGAGATTCCAGACCCGTTCGGATTTACCCGGGCCGGATCGAGCTCCAGCAGCCTGGTGACCGCGCAGGCCTGGGCGGCGAACGCCTCGTTGCTCTCGATCACCGCGAGATCGGCGACCGACAGGCCGGCGCGCGACAAAGCGAGGCGCGTCGCGGGAACCGGGCCGATGCCCATGAAATCCGGATCGACGCCGGCATTGCCCCAGCTCGCCAGTCGCGCCATCGGCGTTAGCCCGTGCGTGCGCACCGCCTCCTCGCTGGCCAGGATCACCGCCGCTGCGCCGTCGTTCAGGCCCGAGGCGTTGCCGGCCGTGACCGTGCCGTCCTTCTGGAACGCCGTGCGCAGCCCGTCGAAATCCTCGCGCGTCGCGTCGTGACGCACATGCTCGTCCTCGGCGAACATCGCGATCTTGCGGCCCTTCTTCACCTCCACCGGCAATATCTGCGCGGCGAACCGTCCTTCCCGGATGGCGGAGGAGGCGCGGCGATGGCTTTCGAACGCCACGTCGTCCTGTTCCGCGCGGCTGATGTCGTAGCGCGCCGCGACGTTCTCGGCGGTAATACCCATATGGATCGTCTTGAACGGATCGGTGAGCGCGCCCAGCACCATGTCCTGCATCGTGCTGTTGCCGAGACGGGCGCCGAACCGCATGGCGGGTGCGATGAACGGCATCCGGCTCATGGATTCCGCGCCGCCGGCCAGCGCGATCTCGGCATCGCCCAGCAGGATCGACTGTGCCGCGGTCAGGATCGCCTGCAAGCCGGAACCGCAGAGACGGTTCACCGCCATGGCCGGCGTCTCCACCGGAATCCCCGCCCGCACGGCGGCGATGCGGGCGAGATACGGATCGCTCGGCTCGGTATGCACCACCTGGCCGAAGACCGCCGTGCCCACGGCATCGGCCGGCGCGCCGGAGCGGCGCAACGCTTCCGTCGCAACCAGGGCGGCGAGATCGGCCGGCGGCGTATCCTTCAGCGCACCGCCGAAATCGCCCACGGCGGTGCGGGCCCCGGAGACGAGATAGACGGTGCGCATGGCGATTCTCCGCGTTAC
>JAMSKV010000020.1 GCA_024515975.1 Endosaccharibacter trunci | reverse complement strand
GGGCACGCGGGAGGGTCCGAATGCCCTGTCGATCCTGCGCAGGAAAGGCATGGATCGGCGGCCGTTCCCTGATACCGGCACGCCATTTCGCCCTTCCGAGCGGACGGAATCAGCTGATCTCCATCGCCAGTTGGAACGCGCAGGGAAATCCGCTCGAGCACGGTCTCGGCGGTGCTTTCCTGCGCCATCTCGTTGCCGAGCACGACATCGTTGTCCTGCAATCCTGCGGGGCGCTGGTGGAGAGCAGCTTCGCGGCGTTCCGGTCGATCGCCGTGGACCGTTTGCGTTGCGATGCGCGCGGTTTTCGTCAGCCGATCAGCGTTGATCCGTTCTGCTCCGTGGCGATCCTGTCCCGGATCGGATCGGCGTTTCCGTTTGAAGGCGGTGCGGTGCTCGATTCCGGCCGGCCGGGCGTGTTCGGCGTGTGCTGCAGCGTCGCCGGCGGCCCGGTGCTGGCGGCGGTCCATGCCGCGCCGGCCGGTCTGAGCGCGGCGGATTGGTCCTGGTTCGAAGCGGAACTGCGGCATGCCGCGTCCGGTACCCGTCCGCTGCTGGTTGCTGCGGAACTTGGGCCGGCCTGGAAGCCTGTACTTGATGTCCGGACTCAGGACGCGCGCGGCCTCGCTTTTCCATCCCCGGGTCGTCGCCACGATTCCTTCCTGGCGATCGGTCTGAGTCTGTCCGGCGCGATCGCCGCCATCGATTGCGGCGGCGCCTCCGATCACGACGCGGTCAGCGCCTGCTTCGCTTAAGCGAACCGGCACGCCCGTTCGGCCGTTCTGGGCCCGGACCGGGGAGGATACGTCATGGCTTTGCGCAAGCTCCTAGTGCTCGCGTGTATCTCGCTTGGCCTCGGTGCCGCTTTGTCCGGTTGCCAGGCGCGCTCCGGCAGTGTGTCCGGCCCTTACATGGGGACCACCGGAGGCGGCTCGATCGGCAGCTGAAATCCGTTATGCAAAGCCTGGCGCCGGGGAGCCACGCCGTTGTCGTCGGGAGCGGCGGGGGAATCGGCGGCGCGCTGTTGCGGGCGCTGCGTGCCGACCCTGATATCGGCAGTGTCACAGGCATGGGGCGGCGTCCTTCGCAGGGCGATCTGCCGCTCGATCTCGAAGACGAGGCGTCGATCGAGGCGGCCTTCGCGTCGCTGTCGGCGCCCCCGCGTCTGGTGATCGTCGCGACGGGTCTGCTCCATGATGCCGTCCTGCAACCGGAAAAGAGCGTGCGTGCGCTCGACGCCGAGGCCATGGCGCGTGCGTTTCGCATCAACACGATCGGACCCGCCCTGGTCGCGAAACACGCTCTGTCGCTGTTTCCGCGCGAAGGCCGGTCGGTGTTCGCCGTGCTGGGTGCGCGCGTCGGCAGCATCGGCGACAACCGGAGCGGCGGATGGCACAGTTACCGCGCCTCCAAGGCGGCCCTGGCGATGCTTGTGCGCACCGTTTCGATCGAGCTGGCCAGAGGCAACCCGAACCGGTTCTGCATCGGGCTACATCCCGGCACCGTCGATACCGGCCTGAGCCGGCCGTTCCAGCGCGGTGTCGCGGAGGGGCGTCTGTTCACCCCGAAGTTTGCTGCGGAGCGTCTGCTGGCCGTGATCGACATGCTCGATACGGCGTCGAACGGCGCTGTGCTGGCCTGGGACGGAACCATCGTCCCGCCCTGATCGTCCAGAAGATGCGCGACGACCGCCGCCCTCGACTTTCAGCTGGCGAGCGAGGCGGCGATGTTGACGCCGAGGGCGATGATCGCCGTATTGAACAGGTAAGACACCAGCGAGTGCACCAGCACCAGACGGCGCATTCCGGCCGATTGTGTCGACACGTCGCTCACCTGCGAGGCGACCGCCATGCAGAACGAGAAATACAGGAACTCGCCGTAGCCGGGACGGTCGTTGCCGGGGAAGCTCAGCCCGCCACGGCGCCAGAATTCATGCGCGTAGTGGTTGGCAAAGATGGTGTGGACGTAGAACCAGCTCAGCAGCACCGTGCAGCCGGACAGGGCGATCAGCGGCCCGGCATCCGGCTTGCCGTGCACCTGTGCCAGTTCGACCACGATCGCGCCAAGCGAGGCGATCGCGGCGCCCAGGGTGGTGCAGAGCATTACCCAGCGGCCTTCGTCCATCGCCTCGGCGGTGGCCTGCATGCGCTCCACCGTGCGCGACTTCATGACGGCGAGAAAGGTGATGCCGTAGACCACGACGCCGCTGTTCCAGCCGACGAGCAGTGCGGTCACGATCCGCATGCGCCCGAGCAGGGAAGCGGTGACAAGCAGAAAGACGAGAAAGCCGATCGCCGTTGCCGGCCTGTAGCGGAGATGAAGCAACACGCGCGTGCTCAATGGCGGAGGGCCACGAAAAACGCCTCCCCGGCGGAACCGGGGAGGCGTCGATCAGAACAGGATGAACCCTGGACGGCTGAAATCAGGCGAGGCTGATCGCAGCGGCTTCCGGACCCTTCTGGCCCTGCACCACCGACACGCGGGTCGCCTGGCCCTCGTTCAGGCTGCTGAGGCCCGAGCGCTCCAGAGCGGAGGCGTGGACGAAGATGTCCTTGCCGCCGGTGTCCGGGGTGATGAAGCCGAAGCCCTTGGTCGCGTTGTACCACTTGACGATGCCGCGAACCTCTTCGGCCTGCGACAGGTCGGGAGCCGCACGGCCCGAACGGAAGCCGCCGGCGGAGCGAGCGCCGCCGAAGCCGCCCGGCGCCGAGCGCGGACGCTCCGGCTGCGCGGTGCTCTCGTCGACGGAGATCACTTCCGCGACCTGACGCCCCTTGGGGCCCTGGCCGATGCGGACGCCGAGCGTGGCACCCGGGCTGACGCTGTCATGACCCGACTGCGACAGGGCGTTGGCGTGGAGGAACACGTCGCCCGAGCCGTCGGACAGCTCGACGAAGCCGAAGCCCTTCTCGCTGTTGAACCACTTCACGCTGGCGCTGATTTCCGGCCCGGAAGCAATCACCTGCGAGCCGCCGCCACCGCCCATCGGGCGACGCGGCGGGCCGCCGAAGGAGCTGCGCTCGCCGTACGGCGACGGTGCAGGGCCGAAATCGTCATCAAAGCCGCCGCGGCGCGGGGAACGGGGGCTGCGGTCGGTACGGTTACTTCTCAAGGGTCGTAATCCCGGGGTCTGGGAGGCGGCGCCTGCAAAGCAAGCGCCCCTTATGGCGATATCGGCACTGTTAGCCGTTGTCAGGGGCCTCCGAAACCGTTCCGGAGTCCTGTTCCTGGCGAGGCAGAGCATGGCATAGCACGATCACCGCCGCACTGAACACAGGCTTTGATCACCGCAACGTGTAGTTTTCATGCCATCGTCATGGTCTGCGGTGGGAATTCTGCCTGCCAATGCCGGGCGATGTCGACCCGCCGGCAGATCCAGACCCGCTCGTGCTTCTGTACGTGGTCCAGAAACCGCGCCAGCGCCGCCACCCGTCCGGGCCTGCCGGCGAGACGGCAATGCAGCCCGATCGACAGCATCTTCGGCGCGGTTTCTCCTTCCGCGTAGAGCACGTCGAAACTGTCCCGTAGATATTGGTAGAACGGATCGCCGTGGCTGAATCCGGCCTGAATGGCGAAGCGCATGTCGTTGGCGTCGAGCGTGTAGGGCACGATCAGCTGCGGCCGGCCGCCGCGCAGCGACGCGAATTGCGCGTCCCAGTAGGGCAGGTCGTCGGCATAGCTGTCGGAATCATAAAGGAAACCGCCTTCCTCCGCGACCATCCGGCGGGTGTTCGGGCTGCACCGTCCGAGATACCAGCCGAGCGGCCGTTCGCCGGTGATCTCGGTCTGCACCGCGATCGCCCGGAGCATGTCGTCGCGCTCGATCGCCGGATCGACGCGCTGGTAGTCGATCCAGCGATAGCCATGCGAGGCGATCTCGTGCCCGGCTTCCGCCAGCGCCTGCGCCATCTCGGGATAGCGCTCGATCGCCATCCCCACAGCGAACGAGGTCAGAGGCAGGCCGCGATCGGCGAACAGGCGCAGAAGCCGCCAGACGCCGGACCGGCTGCCGTATTCGTAGATGCTTTCCATGTTCATGTGCCGCATGCCGGCGATCGGCTGGGCGTTGGTGATCTCGGACAGAAACGCTTCCGATGCGGCGTCGCCGTGCAGAACGTTGTTTTCTGCCCCTTCCTCGTAGTTCAGCACGAACTGCACGGCGATCCGTGCGCCGTTCGGCCAGCGCGGATCGGGCGGGTTCGGGCCATAGCCGACGAGGTCGCGTGGGTAGGGCTGGATCATGCCATGAACCTCCTTGGCGCTGGAACCGAACGCGGGGGTTTGCCGGGGGCCGCGAACCCCATACAAGGAGCGACGGACCAACGACGCAAGCGAGCATCCCGATGCCGATTCCGAATAATCGCGCCACAAAAATCTCGCACGCGTTGGGCATGTCCCTGGCGGTCGCGGCCTTCTCTCCCGCCGTTCGCGCCCATGCCGCTCCCCTGGACGATCCCTATGGCACCTTCACCGCCCAGGTGGAGAACGATGCCGTCTCGACGCTGAAGGGCACCTCCGACCAGTACTACACCAGTGGGCTGCGTCTCGGCTGGACCTCCGGCACCAACAACCAGCCCCCGGCGATCTCCAACCTGAACCGGCTGATCTGGGGCGATGGAACCCAGCGCATCGCGCTCGGCCTGCAGCAGAGCATCTTCACCCCGCGCGACACGCAGAGCCGCGCGATCGTGCCCAACGACCGGCCCTATGCCGGCGTGCTGCTCGCCACCGTCAACCTGCTGAGCGACACCGACCTGTCCCGCTCGGTCGCCGGTATCCAGGCGGGCGTCATGGGCTCCTATGCCGGCGGCTATCAGGTGCAGAACGGCTTCCACAGCATCATCGGCGACACGCCGAATCTGGGCTGGCGCCATCAACTGCCGAACCAGCCGATCCTGCAGATCCAGGCCGGCCGAATCTGGCGTCTGCCTCTGATCAGCCGCTACGGCCTGTCCACCGACGTCCTGCCGGAGATCAACGGCGCCGCCGGCGATTTCCGAACCTATGGCCAGCTCGGCGCGACCTTCCGCATCGGCCAGGGTCTGGACAGCGATTTCGGCACGCCGCGGATCTCGCCCGGCCTGGACGGCACCGACGCCTACAAGCAGACGCGTCCCTTCGCCTGGTACGCGTTCGCCGGCGTGGACGGGCAGGCGGTCGGGTACGACGCCACGCTCCAGGGTTCCACCTTCCGTTCCGGCGAGCCGCACGTGTCCAAGGTCTGGGACGTCGGCGAGATGGAGGCCGGCGCCGCCTTCATGTTCCACGGCGTTCGCGTGTCCTATACCCAGACTTGGCAGACCCAGGAGTTCAAGCACGCCAAGGCCGGGCTGTTCAATTTCGGCTCGCTGGCGCTTTCGGCGAAGTTCTGATCGGCGGCACGCCGCCGGCGGAGTGAACGGCGATGCTGTTCGAGCTGGCGACCCTGTCCTGCCCGATCCTGGCCGCCGACCATGTCGGTCAGGCCGCGCTGGACTGGGTGGGAAACGACGACGCGGACGGCGACCTGATCGGAGCATGGCTGTCGGAGCTCGGCCAGCTCGGACGCGTGTTTCTGCTTCGCAGCTTCCCCGATCATGACTGGCTTCTGGCGGAACGGCGCAGGGCGCTGTTGAGCGCAAATCCGTTCCATGGCGGGACAGCGCTGACGCGGCTTGACACGGAGAGCTACGCGCCATTCCCGTTTCTGCCGCCGCCACGTCTGGGCGCGCGAGGCGGGCTCTATGAGGTCCGGACCTACCGGCTCTGCCCATCCGGCCTGGCACCCACCCTGGCCGGATGGGAAACGGCGCTCTGCTCGACCCAGCCCTATACGCGGCACTTGGTGACGGCCTTGTATGCGCTGGACGGCGCGCCTCGGATAACACATGTCTGGGGCTTCGACAGCCTGGAGCAGCGCGCCCAGCTGAGGCGGCAGGCTTACGGCGCGGGGACATGGCCGCCGCCCGGCGCGCCGGAGCAGATTGCGGACGCATCGGCGACCATCGTGCTTCCGCTGCCGGGATCACCCTTGCACTGAGCGGCGAAAACCGGCGGTGGTCACCCCGGCGTCCCCGCTCTCTTGAGTCGCCCGTCAGAAAGGGTCTGTCCGTCCGGTTCCGCGCTGCGTCGGGGCACCGCTGACAGAACAGATAAAAATTCAGATCGCTCGCTCGGTCTCGTTGTCTCAACGAGCATCCTCACCCAGCCAAACGAATCTGTTCGGCCGGATGCTGCGCTAGCGGGTCTTGGCCGGCTGCAGCTGGAACAAAGGCGAGTGCGCCGCCGCATCTGCTTCCACCGCGCATTCGCCCGCCTCCGGCGCGTTGCCGCCGGTCGCACGCAGCGCCGCCAGTTCGGCCCGCGCCTTGTCGAGATCGGCCCGGAAGGCCGCGCTCGCGTTCAGCGCCGCGACCAGAGAACTGGCCTGGATGAAGCCTGCCTGCACGTCGCTCAACCAATGCACACCGCAGACGATGCGGCTTTCCGACAGGCTGCGTCCGCGCTGCAGGATCGCCGTGGCGCGGTCGGGAGCCAGCTCCGCCAGGATCAGCGCGCTGCCATACAACAAGGTGGTGTGGCCCGACGGATAGGACGGGCTTGCCGACAATCCGGCAGAACGCGCCACGCAGATCGGCTTGTCGTTGCCGATGAAAGGCCGCTTGCGCTGCCAGCGCTGCTTGGCGCGGTCGATTTCCGGCGACATGTCGGCATCGGCATGCGCCAGAAGCCGCGCCAGGGTCGGCGCTTTCGCGGGATCGAGGTTCACGCCCAGGGCGCAGGAGAAATCGGCCAGGATATGCGCGTTGGACAGATCGGCATCCCGCGTGGCCAGCGCCCAGCGCGGCGTGCCCTCAAGCGCGCGCGCCCGATCGAAGGTGTCCTGGTCCGCCGTCTGCTCCGGCGATCCCGGCAGAGGCGGCGGCGGCAGGATGGAGACCGTGTCCGGGAGGGTGGCGCCGCTGATATAGGTGCCGGGCGGCAAGCGTCCGGCGTGCCTGTGGCCGCCGACGGGCGGAGTCACAAGCGCGGCAGCGCCGGCGATGCTCGGGTCCGCTGGAACGACCGGCGCACCGGATGGCTGGGCGCCGGCGACCGCCGGGCTCAGGACGACACTGCTCAACAGGGCGGCAAAGGCCATCTTCCGCACGGCGATCGCTTTCAGAGAAAGGGTGGAGACCGGGGCCGGTCAGGGATCCGTCTGGTCTGGGGCGAAGAAGGCGCGAAACCGCTCCGCCAGCTCCCAGGACGCTTCTTCCGGCACGAAATGGCCGCTTTCGACGCTTCCGCCTTCGATCGGACCGGAAATGTCGCGTCGCCACAGCGTGCGTGGATCGTACCAGCCGCCGATGCGGCCGCGCGTGCCCCAGATCACGAGGGTTGGGCAGGAGATCGTCACCGGATCCAGGCGCTGCGACAGGTCGAGCGTCGGCACCGGCCCGTCCGCGGCGGCGCCGAACCCGCGCAAATCCTCGTTCCAGGGGCCTTCCAGCAGGTAGTCGACCACCGCCTCGGGATGGAAGATCTCCGGGTTCTCGTCCGGCGCCACCAGCCGGAACCACTCGTCCGGCGCGGTCACGGTCAGGGATTCCGGCTTGGGATGATGCTGGCCGAACCAGCAGCCGGGATAGGTGCCGAGCTCGAAGGAGAGATCGCGCCGCCCGGCATGGTCGAGCAGGGGCACGGCCTCCACGATCGCCAGCCGGTCCACGCGATCGGGCGCGTCGCGGGCGACGCGCGCGGCCACATGCGCGCCGAAATCATGGCCCGCGACCGAGAAGCGGCGATGACCGAGGCGGCTCATCAGCGCCAGCATGTCGTGCGCCAGCTCGGCGATGGTCAGATGCGCCGGCAGATCCGCGCAGACCACGGCGAAGCGGTCGGACAAAGCCGGTGCGACCCGGTGCCACATCGCATGGGTTTGCGGCTGGCCGTGCAGCAGCAGAAGGGGTTCGGCCTGCCAGCCGGCCAGCCCGCCGGTGCGCAGCCGGTAGCGCGTGCCGGAGAGGGTCATCTCCTCGTAATGGAAGCCGGGAAAGAAGGTGCCGACCTGCATGGGTGGGTTCGGGTGCTCCAGCGGTTCCGGTTCGAATGCCCGAGCCGAATGCTTGCCGCAATGGGGAACGGATGGCAAAGCGGCCGGGATCGGTCGGAACAGCGGGATCGGCCGGTCCGGATGGCGGGAGAGCGCGCATGTCAGGTTTGGACCCGGCGGACTGGAGCGCGCTGCGTGCCCTGGGCCATCGCATGCTCGACGACACCATCGACCGGCTCGCCTCTCTGGGCGGGGGCACCGACCGGCCGGTCTGGCGGCCGATGCAGCCGGCGGACCGGGAGGCGCTGCGCGAGCCCCTGCCGCGTCTCGCCGCCGACCCCGAAGCGCTTTACCGGCGCTATCTCGAACAGGTCGTCCCGTTCGCGCTCGGCAACACCCATCCGCGTTTCATGGGCTGGGTCCATGGCGGGGGCACCGGGATCGGCGTGCTGGCGGAGATGCTGGCGGCCGGGCTCAACGCCAATCTCGGCGGCCGCGACCATGCGCCGATCGAGCTGGAGCGCACCGTGATTCGCTGGGCGGCGGAGATGGTCGGCATGCCGTCCGACAGTTCCGGCCTGCTGGTCACCGGCTCGTCCATGGCCAACATGATCGCGGTGCTCTGCGCGCGCACGGCCGCGGCCGGCCCGGCCGCGCGCTCGGGCGGCGTCGGCGGGCGCGGCCTGGTCGGCTATGCCGGCGCCAGCGCCCATGGCTGCCTGCCTCGGGCTTTCGACATGGCCGGTTTCGGCACCGATGCGCTGCGGATCGTCCCTGTGGACCGGGCGCATCGCATGGACGTGGCGGCGCTCGCCGCGGCGGTGCGCCGCGACCGGGAAGCTGGTCTGTCGCCCTTCATGGTCGCGGCGACGGCGGGCGCCGTCGATACCGGCGCCATCGACGACCTCGACGCAGTGGCTGCGTTCTGCGCCGCCGAGCATCTCTGGTTCCACGTCGATGGCGCGTTCGGCGCGCTCGCCGCGCTTTCGCCGCGTTTCGCGACGCAGCTGCGCGGGATCGGCCGTGCCGACAGCCTCGCCTTCGATTTCCACAAATGGGCGCAGGTGCCCTACGATGCGGGCTGCGTGCTGGTGCGCGATCCGGCCCTGCAGGCGTCGAGCTTCGCGCAGACCCTGGCCTACCTGTCACGCGAGGATCGCGGTGCCGCCGGCAACGCGCCCTGGCCTTGCGATCTGGGCCCCGACCTGTCGCGCGGCTTCCGCGCGCTCAAGGTGTGGATGACCTTCGGCACGTATGGCGCCGAGCGCATGGGCGAGATGGTGGAAGCATGCTGCGACGTCGCTGCCCATCTGGCGCGACGCGTCGAGCAGGAGAAGGCGCTCGAACTGCTGGCGCCCGTGACGCTCAACGTCGTCTGCTTCCGCGTGTCGGAGGCGGGAGCGCCGGGCGCCGATCTCGACTGGCTGAACGGCGAGCTGGTCAAGGATCTGCACGAAAGCGGCATTGCCGTGCCGTCCACCACGACGATCGACGGCAAGCGCGCCATACGCGCCGCCATCGTCAATCACCGCACCGTCCGGGAGGATGCGGACATCATGATCGAGGGGCTGCTGATGCTGCTGCGACGCCGGCTGCAGGCCGGGGAGACGGCGCGCTGAAACAGGGGTCGTTCGTTCCGGAAGAGGGAAATCTGCTTTTCTGAGAGGAAAGACTTCTGTGTGTTGGGGCGGAGTGCCCGCCGCGTTAGGGCGCTGATTGGAAGGGCAACGCGTCATTCGCCGACCGATACATGCGCCAGGCGCGTGCGATCGAAATGCAGTTTGGTCGGCGGCGTGACGGTCTCGATCGTGGGCTGGAACAGGAAGCGGCCGTTCTGGAAATTGAACGTGGACCGGCCGAACGAGAAGAAGTTCAGGCCGATCAGTGGCACCCGTGCCTTCTCCTCGATATCGAACGGCATGTTGCGCACCTCGACATCGCCGATGTCGAACCGCTTCACGCGATGGCGCCGCCCCAGGGACACGGCGCTGAACAGGGTGAGCACCGGCGGGTCGTCGGCCAGCGCCTTGTCGGTGATACCGATCTTTCGTGCCAGCGCGCGCGGCATGATGCTGATCGGCAGGTCCGGATCGAGCACCGCCTCCGTCGGCACGCCTTCGATCTCGACGGGCACCGCGAGCACCTCGCTGCCCATCGGGATGCCGGGCGCGTTCGGATCGGGCGGCGTGTCGTCGCAAGGCACGGCAACCTGCACCGTTTCCTTCGGCAGATCGAGCGTGATGATCGCATTGGCGGGAAGGGCGCCGCGTCCGAGAATTCCGACGATGGGCCGTCCGTCGACGGTGGCGTCCGTCGGATCCCACTGGCGGAAGGCGCGGCGATCCTCGATCGGCAACGCGCCGATTTTGACACCCCTAAGATAGGACCGGTCCACATCGACGGCATTGCCATCCGGCTCGACGATCTGGGTTGTCTCCTCGCGGGGAAAGCGAAGAGAACCGTTGTCGCGCAGCATGGTCGGACCGAAACCGGGCGAGAAGAAGATCGCGGCATCGGCGCCGGCCACGGTGATCGGCAGCAGCGGGCTGTCGCCCGGGCGTCCCAACAAGGGCAGGGCGGAGATGGTCGGATTGCAGGTTTTCGCCGCAGCCGGCCGCGCGGCCGGCCTCTGCCCGGCCTCGCAGGCGCAGAGCCCGGGCGACACGATCAGCAGCGCCACGAGACGGACGAGGAGCGACTCCGTTGCCATGCGTTCCTGTCCGGTTGCCTCGACCGACAGCGTTACAATGGATCGCCGTCATCTCCATCACCGCATCCGCCGCGACTGCGCCCTGGACAGAACAGTATAACATACTATTCTTTCTGGGATGACGATGCCCATTCTTCCGGACGGCAACGATGCGACCATCCGATCGCAGATCTGGCGGCGTCATGCGGGCGACGCGTGGGCCGCGTTCGAGACGCTCCCGCCCGCGATCCGCCGGCGCCTGAGCGAGCACGCCTATGACGCTTGGACGGTGAATGCCCTGGCCCTCTGGCGCCGTTTCCAGCGGATCCATCGCACGCAGGCGCGGGCGGAACGGGCCATGCTGCGGGCGATCGACCACTGCGAGCGGCTCGAACGGCGCGCGTTCTCCGCGGCGTGGGAGGCGCGCTGGGGGACGCGTTTCCCGCATGACGCGGCCGGGGTTTCCGTGCTGCGCTCCCACCCGCTGTGCGGTGAGACCACGGCGCGCGACTCGCTGCCTCATCCTGCCGCGTCCGCCGCTGGTCGCTGATCGCGAATCCGGCGTTCGGCGGCGCCAGACCCTGCCAAGCGCATGCGGAAACGGCTGCCTGCAGGCGCTGGCGGAACGGAGTGAGGTTTGCGCGGCCGGCTCGGGCCTTTCCGCTGGACTTGTCGCGTTCGTTCGTGGTTCGGTGCCGCTCGGCGGCCGACGGCGTCATGTCCGGCGTGGAGACGGCCGCTCCTCCGTGCGTGCGAGGCGCTGTCCTGTGCCGGCTCGTTTCGGTGCCGCTTTGGGGTTCTCGCGATGGTCGCCACCACGCTGCTTTTCACGGTCGTCTCGTTCGCCACCACTCCGGTGCGGCCGGACCCGATCGCGATCCGCCTGTCGCCGGCGCCCGGCAGCGCCGCGCATCTGGTCGTGCCCAGCGGGGTGGCGGTGCCGGTCGAGCGCGGGATTGCGCTGACCATGGCCGAGCTGTTCAGAAGCCCCGCTCGCGCTCCCTCCACCGTGGCGCTCGACCCTCTGCCCGATGCGCGCGCCCGTGCCGAGAGCGTCAGTCCCGCCGGCCGCCCGTCCTGCAGCCTTTGAACGGTTTCAGACGCAGGCTCAGCACCGCGCAGGCAAGCAGGCAGGCGCAAGCGGCCCAGATCGTGATCCGGTAGGACCCGGTGCGGCCATAGCCGAGATCGGCCAGAACCGGCGTCAGCCCCAGCACGATGGCATTCACGCCGAACAGGCTGGCGCTGATCTCCCCGAACGATCGCAGGCCGAACAGCCGGCTCGCGAGCAGGGGCACCACGGCATAGTCGCTGCCGATCGCCACGCCGATCAGCAACCCGCCGCATAGCGGCGCCAGCGGACCGGTCGCGTTCCACAACAGCAGAAGGCCCAGCAGGGCGAGCAGGAAACAGGCCGACAGCCAGCGCGGCTCGCCGGTCCGGTCCAGCACGGCGCCCATGACCGGCTGCCAGGCCGAACCCGCGAGGGCGATCGTCGCCGCCACGGCCAGGGCCTCGCCGGGCCCGACGCCCCGATCCAGCAGCAGCGGCACCACATGAGTGAAGATCGCCGCGAGGGAACCGGCGCCGAGCCCCAGGATCAGCAGGATCAACCAGAAATCGACCGTGCGCATCGCCTCCGCCCGGCTGAGCCCCGCCTCCAGATCGGGCGCCTCGCCGGAGGGCGGATCCCTGAGCAGGAACACGGCGGCGGGCAGTCCGACGAGCAGCATCGCCGCTGCCAGCACACCATAGGCCTCGCGCCACCCGACCGACCCGATCGCCCAATCGGCCAGAGCCGGCATGATCACGCAGCCGATGCCATTCCCCGCTCCGGCGACGAGCCCCAGCACCAGCCCGCGGCGTTGAAAAAACCACCCCGCGGTCAGCCGGGCGAGCAGGGGCGCGCCGCACAGGGCGGAGGCAATTCCGAGGCAGGCGAACAACAGCAGTCGCGGGACGGCGGAGGCGAAAGCGCCCTGGCCCAGCTGCGACAGCACCGCTACGCAGGCAGGCAGCGCCACCGCTCCCGCCAGCACCACCCGCCTCGCGCCGAAACGGTCCGTCAGACGCCCTGCGGAGGGGAGGCACATGGCGGTCGCGATCGCCATCATCAGCAGCAGGACCGAAACCGAGGCCCGTGACCCGTGCAGGGTCTGGCTCACCGGTCGCAGGAACAGGCCGAGCGTGGCGTTGAGGCTCGGAACCGGGCCGACCAGGGTGAGCAGGAAAGCGCCGAACGCGGTCGCGACGCCGCGCCGCTCGCCAGGCCCGCTCAAGCGCCGTCCTGCTTGTCGGGGATGCCGTCCGTCGTCCCGTTTGCTGCTGCGGCGCGGTGTCGCAGACGGTTGAAGCTTACCAGCGCAGCCGAGAGCGCGGTCGCCGACGCGAACAGCAGACAGAGCTGGTTCGCCCGCACTCCCATCAGCGCGAACACGGACGCCACCAGCATCGCGCCGACGGTTTGTCCCAGCAGGCGGGCCACCGAGATCATTCCGCTGGCGCTGCCGGCGCGAGACGGCGGCGCGCCCAGCAGCATGGCGCGGTTGTTGGGCGGCTGGAAGATCCCGAACCCGGCGCCGGCCAGGGCGATCCGCCAGGCGATGTCGGCGTCGCTCGGCCCGTTCGGCAGAAGGAACAGCAGCAGGAAGCCGGTCGCGGTGATGCAGAGCCCGAGTCCGGAGAGCACTGCCGCCGGATAGCGATCCGCCAGTCGCCCGACGAAGGGCGATACCGCGACGATCGCCAAAGGCCAGGGCGTGATCAGCAAACCCGTGGCGACGGCGGTCCGATGCAGATGTCCCATCAGGGTGAACGGCATCGAGATGATGAAGAAGTTCGACGCCACGAAGCCGAGAAACCCGGTCAGCACCGCGGCGCGGAAGCCGCGCAGGGCGAGCAGGTCCAGCGGCAGCATCGGATCGGACTGGCCGCGCTGCCGCCGCACCAGGGCGAAGAGACAGAAACCGCCGATCGCGATCAGCAATGCGGACACGCCCAGTCCGTCAGCATGCGACAACCGGTCGAAACCGACGATCAACGACCCGAACGAGCCCGCGGTCAGTGCCGCAGACCACGCGTCGACCGCGGCCGGTTTCGCCGGGATACGCGGAAGCGCGAGCAGGGACACCAGGAACGCCATCCCGCCCAGAGGCAGGTTGATCAGGAACAACCAGGGCCAATGCGCCACCGAAAGCACGGCGGAGGCGATGGTCGGACCCAGCGCCACCCCCGCGGCGATCACAAGACCGTTCAGCGCGATGCCGCGCCCGATGATCGCGCGCGGATAGATATGTCGGACCAGATTGGCGTTCACACTCATGATGCAGGCCCCGCCGAACCCTTGCAGGGCGCGCGACAAGGAAAGCTGCAACAGCGTGGTCGATCCGGCGCAGAGCAGCGAGGCCACGACGAACAGGATCAGGCCGATCCGGCACAGCCGCGCCGGCCCGACCCTGTCGCCCAGCGTCGCCAGCGGCAGCAGGGAGATCACAGACGCCATCTGGTAGGCGTTGATGACCCAGATCGACTCGGAGGCGGTGGCATGGATGTCTTGGGCGATGGTCGGCAGGGCCACGTTGGCGATGGCGTAGTCCAGCACGGACAGCAGCACCGACAGCGCGACCGCCAGCATGGCGAGATTGCGCGCGGCCCCATGCAGCCCGTCATGCGGGGGGCGGATCTCGTCTGCGTTGCTCATGGCGCCGTTCAGTGCCGCAGCGCCTCGAAATCCACCCCGGTCAGGGCTTCCGAGGCCGCCCAGAGCCGCTCCTGAATGGCGCGGTCGTGGGCATGCGGCGAGATCCGCGCCGGCGCCGGCCAGCCGCGGATCTCGCCGAGACCGTCCGGCCCGACATAGTCGCCGCCCTGTATGCCGGGCATCGTCGCGGCATACAGGCCGGGCAGGGCGCCCCGTGCCGGGTCGAGACCGAGCCTGCGGGAGATCGGGTTGGCCGGGCTGACCCGCAAACCGATCCGGCCGGCGCCGTGGAAGAAATCGGTCAGCGAGATGCCGGGATGCGCCGCCACGCTCAGCAGCGCGGACTCCGCCGCCCGCGCGCGGCGATCCAGGGTCAGCGCGAACATCAGATTGGCGAGTTTGGATTGCGCGTAGGTGCTGGAGCGGCCGTAGCGCCGTTCTGCCTGGAGATCGTCGAGATCGATCCGCCCGCGCCGATGCGCCACGCTGCTGATCGTCACCACGCGTGGCGCGTCCGCCCGCAGCAGGGCTGGAAGCAGCAGGCCGGTCAGGACGAAATGGCCGAGATGGTTGGTGCCGAACTGCATCTCGAACCCGTCCTTCGTCACCTCGCGTCGCGACAGCAGACCGAGCCCGGCATTGTTGAGCAGCACATGGATCGGACGCCCGCCGTCCACGATCCGTGCGGCGAAGGCGCGGACGCTGCCCAGATCGGCCAGGTCGATCGGTTCGACCTCCACGCTACCTCCGGGATGGCGCGCCAGGATCGACGCGCGGGTCCTGGCGCCCTTGGCGGGGTTTCGCACCGCCAGGATCACCTCTGCGCCGCGCCCGGCCAGCGCCATCGCCGCCTCCGCGCCGATTCCGGCTGTGGACCCGGTGACGATGGCGGTGCGTCCGGACATGTCCGGCATGTCGTCCTGGGTCCAGCGCGGCATCTCGCCCCCTATGGTTGCGGCCGCTTCAGTCTAGCGCCTGCTCTGCCCCGGTGGATACGAGCGGCGACGCTGCCCGGTCCTGCGCGGTGGTGTCGCGGTGCGCGCTGCGGGCTGATGGCGATTCCGCAAGCGCTGACGGCGGTTCCGCCATCAAAGCTCGATCTGACGGCCCAGCTCGAAGAAGCGGTCGCGCGGCAGCGCGAATCGATCCGGCGTCCGCACGGCGTTACGGTATTGCAGCGCGAACAGCAGGCGTTGCGGCCCGAACATGCGCGGGCGCTGCGCCTTCGGCACGATGTCGTCATGGGCCGCGAAGAAGATCGCGCGATCCGCATCGATACGGCAATCCTGCCGCCGCGCCTCCTCCAGCGCCATGACCAGATTCGGAATCTCCACGAAGCCGAACCGAACCTCGACGTACCAGAACCCTTCGCCCAATGCCTGCACCGTCACGCGCTCCGAGGCCGGCACGCGCGCCGTGGCCTCGAACCGGACGAACAGGCTGACCACGCGTTCCGGCAGGGCGCCGAACATGGTGAGATGGCGCGCGACCAGCAACGGCACCGCAGTCGGCCCGCGCGTCAGGAACACGGCGTGGCCTTCGGTGCGCGGGATGCGTCCGTCGCGCACGGCGGCGATGACGGCGTCGCCATCCGGTGCCGTCGCCTTGAGCGACGCCCGCATGCGCGCAACACCCTCATGCCAGGTGATCATGATCACGAACAGCGCCAGGCCGAACAGGAGCGGCACGAAACCGCCATCGAGAATCTTAAGGAGATTGGCGGCGAAGAACGCGATGTCGATCACCAGGAGAATGCCGACGACGGAGAGGATCGCCGGCCAGCCCCATCTCCAGCGATTGCGCATCACGTCCGCCAGAAGGATCGTGGTGAGCAGCATGGTGGTCGACACGGCAGTGCCGAACGCGCCGGCCAGGCGTGCGGACGATCCGAAGCCGACCGTGATGGCGATCGTCGCGATCATCATGGTCCAGTTCACCAGCGGCACGTAGATCTGTCCGTACTCCTCGTCGGAGGTCTGGTGGATGATCAGCCCCGGCATCCAGCCCAGCTGCATCGCCTGACGGGTGAGGGAGAAGGCGCCGGTGATGATCGCCTGGCTGGCGATGATGGTGGCGATCGTCGCCAGGATCACCAGCGGATACACGCCCCAGTGCGGCACCTCGGAGAAGAACGAATTCTTCGCCAGGGACGGATCGCGCACGATCTGCGCCGCCTGTCCGGCATAGTTCAGCAGCAGAGCCGGCAGAACGATCGTCCCCCAGGACAGCCGCACCGGGCGCCGCCCCAGATGGCCCATATCGGCATAGAGCGCCTCGCCGCCGGTCAGCGCCAGGAACACGCCGCCCAGCACGGTGAAGCTGCCGAAGCCGTGATGAAGCAGGAACCGCAGCCCCAGAAGGGGATCGAGCGCCTGGAGGACACCGGGGCTGCGCGCGATCGCGACCGCGCCCATGGCGGCGATCACCGCGAACCACACCAGCATGACCGGTCCGAAAGCGCGTCCCAGTTTCGCCGTGCCGAGCGGCTGCGCCGCGAACAGGATCACCAGGATCGCGACGGCGATCGGCAGGATGAAGGGCTTGAACGCGCTGGTGGCGACGTCGAGCCCTTCCAGCGCGCCCAGCACCGAGATCGCAGGTGTGATGATTCCGTCGCCATAGATCAGCGCCGCGCCGAACAGTCCGGCGGCGATCAGCAGCCCGCTTCCGTGCATCAGCCCCGGGCGTGACGGCGGCTTCAACAGCGACATCAGGGCCAGGATGCCGCCCTCGCCCTGGTTGTCGGCGCGCATCACCACAACGCAGTACTTGAAGGTGATGACGACGATCAGCGCCCAGACAATCAGCGACAGGCTGCCGAGCGCGATCTCGCGGGTGATGGTGCCGCCGGCGTCGCCGACCACGGTCTGGAACGTGTAAAGCGGGCTCGTTCCCAGATCGCCGTAGACGATGCCCAAAGCGGCCAGCGCCGACACCACCACGCCGCGCTGATTATCCTGCGCCATTCGAATCGTCCCGTCCCGACCGCGCCCGGCTCATGCCGGACGGTTGACCCTGTCGTTGCCGGGCCTCCCCGTCCAGACATGGTCTGCAACAATCGAGCGCGAGCGGGATCGGTTCCGTCGCGGGCGGGAACGATCAGGCCGTCGCCGCCGAGATCGCCTCGCCGAGGGTGGTGACGATGCGGTCGATATGGGTCCGCTCCAGGATCAGCGGCGGCGACAGCGCGATCGTGTCGGCCGTGGTGCGAATGAGCAGCCCGTTGTCGAAGCAATGCTGCATGATCCGGGCGGCGCGCTCGGCCGGGCGGCCGGCGAACGGTTCCAGCTCGATCCCGGCGATCAGTCCCGCGTCGCGGATATCCACCACCCCGGGACGGTCGCGCAGGCTGTGCACCGCTTCGCGCCATTCGGGCTCGATCGCGCGCGCGCGCGCCGGCAGTTCCTCGTCGCGATGGATGTCGAGCGTGGCGATCGCCGCGGCGCAGGCCAGGGGATGGCCGGAATAGGTATAGCCGTGGAACAGCTCGATCCCTGGCGGCGCATTCTCGACCACGGTGCGATAGATCGCCTCGCTGGCGGCGACCGCGCCCATCGGGACTGCGGCATTGGTCAGGCCCTTCGCCATGGTCAGGAGGTCTGGCGTGACACCGAAGCGCTCGGCCGCGAACGGGGTGCCCAGGCGGCCGAACCCGGTGATGACTTCATCGAAGATCAGAAGGATGCCGTGCTCGTCGCAAAGCGCGCGCAGCTTTTCCAGATAGCCGACCGGGGGCACCAGAACGCCGGTCGAGCCGGCGACAGGCTCGACGATCACCGCGGCTATGCTGTCCGCGCCGTGCAACTGCACCAGTCCCGTCAGCGCATCCGCCAGCTCGACGCCATGCTCGGGCTGGAACCTGGCGAAGCGGTTCGACGGCAGATGGGTGTGCGGCAGATGATCGACATTGCCGAGCAGGGGCCCGAACTGCTTGCGGTTGGCCCCGATGCCGCCCACGCTCAGACCCCCGAAATTGATGCCGTGATAGCCGCGCTCGCGTCCGATCAGCATCGTCCGCTGCGGCTGGCCGTTGGCGCGGTGATAGGCGAGGGCGATCTTCAGCGCGGTATCGGCGCTTTCGCTGCCGGAATTGGTGAAGAAGATGCGGTCGAGCCCGGGCGGCGTGACGCCGGCGATGCGGGACGCCGCCTCGAACATCAGCGGATGGCCCATCTGGAAGGTCGGTGCGAAATCGAGCGACGTCGCCGTGCGCGTGATCGCCTCTGTGATCTGCCGGCGGTTGTGTCCCGCGTTCACGCACCAGAGTCCGGCGGTGGCGTCGAGCACCTCGCGACCCTCCGGCGTCCAGTAGAGCATGCCGTCCGCGCGCGACAGCAGGCGCGGCGCGGCCTTGAAGCTCCGGTTGGCGGTGAACGGCATCCAGGCCGCGTCGAGATCGTTGCGTGGCATGTGGTTCAACCCGCTGCTCCTGTGTCGGCGTGGGGAAAACAGATCGGTGCGAAAGGCGGACGCGCGACGTAGCGCCCGCTTCCCGGAACGGTGTGGAGCTGGTTCTCGTGCCACACCACGTGCCCGCCGGCGATGGTGGTGCGCGCCAGGCCCGTCACCTCCATGCCCTCGAACACGTTGTAGTCGACGCGCTGATGATGCGTCGCCGCCGAGATGGTGCGGGTGCCGTTCGGGTCCCAAAGAACCAGATCGGCATCGGCGCCGACCGATACGTTGCCCTTGCGCGGATGAATGTTGAAGATCTTGGCGGTGTTGGTGGAGGTCACCGCAACGAACTCCGCCGGCGTCAGCCGCCCCGTGCGCACGCCGTGATGCCAGAGAACGCTCATGCGATCCTCGATTCCGGGCGTGCCGTTCGGGATCTTGGTGAAATCGTCGCGTCCGTTGGCTTTCTGCGGCGCGCAGAAGCAGCAATGGTCCGTGGCTGTGGTCTGCAACGTGCCATTGGCGAGTCCGGCCCAGAGCTTCGCCTGATGCGATTTCGGCCGGAAGGGCGGGCTCATCACATGCGCCGCCGCCGAGCGGAAATCGTCGGTGTCGTAGACGCTGTCGTCGATCACCAGATGCTGCGCCAGCACCTCGCCGAACACGCGCTGCCCATTGGCGCGGGCGCGGCCGATCGCATCCGTCGCATCGGCCGTCGAAACGTGCACGATGTAGATCGGCGCGCCCAGGACGTCGGCGATGGCGATGATGCGCTGCGCGGCTTCGCCTTCCACGGAGGGCGGGCGTGACAGGGGATGTCCCTTCGGCCCGGTGATGCCGCGCTCCAGAAGCGTTTTCTGCAAATGCGCGACCGCATCGCCGTTTTCCGCATGCACGTTGCACAGCGCGCCGAGCGACAAAGCGTGGCCGACGCTGGACAGCAGCACGCCGTCATCGACCATCAGCGCGCCCTTATAGGCCATGAAATGCTTGAAGCTGTTGACGCCGTGATCGCGCACCAGCGTTTCCATCTCGGACGCGACCGAAGCGGACCAGTGCGTGACGCAGACATGGAAGGCGTAGTCGCAAACGGCCTTCTTCGCGCGCTCGCTCCAGACCCTCCAGGCCTCGATCAGCGATCCGCCGGGTTCGGGAATGGCGAAATCGATGATCATGGTCGTGCCGCCCGCCACCGCCGCCTCGGTGCCGGTGCGGAAATCGTCCGACGAGACCTCGCCCATGAAGGGCATTTCCATATGCGTGTGCGGATCGATCCCGCCCGGGATCACCAGCAGTCCGCCTGCGTCCAGGACATCCGCGCCCGATGTGTCGAGGCCGTCGCCGATCGCGGCGATGATGCCGTCGCGCACGAGAATATCGGCGCGCAGCGCGCTCTCGGCGGTCTGGATGGTGCCGCCGCGGATCAGCAGCGTCCCGGATCGTTCAGGCAATGGCATCGTGCCGGATCTCCTTCTGCGCCACAGGAGAGACCCGTTCGGGGTCTGAGCGCAATCGCCGGTTCTCCGTCGGTTCGCGGAATTCGCCCGGAAAACGGCGCGTCAGCAGCAGAAGAAGCAGGGCATTCGCCCCGAGGCCGACCAACCCCGGATTGATCCCGCCCAACGGAACCCCGCCCGCATGGAGGCCGATCGACACCGCGTCGCCGAGCAGCAGCGACAGGGCGATCGCGCCCGGACGCACCCGGCGCAGAAACAACATCGACACCAGGGCCGGCAGGATCTGTGTGATGCCGAAATAGAAGACGGTGTTGATGGCCGTCATCAGCCCGTGGAACCCGGTCGCGCCAGCCACGGAGAGCACCATGTAGCCGGCCATCACCAGACGCGCGTAACGCTTCTGTCGCTCGCCATCGAGACCCGGCACGAGATTGCGCGATACCAGCGGACCGAGCGCCAGGCATATCCCGCTGAGCACAACCATGGCCGACAGGCTTGCCGCCGCCAGCACGATTCCGGCCATCCAGCCCGGCAGGAGGTCGCAGGCGATCCGCACGAACACGCCGTTGGGATCGCCCGTGCCGGCTCCCCCGCCGAGCCTGCGCGCGGCATAGGCCGTCAACACCAGCAACGGAAACATCGCCATGTAGAGGGGCATGAGGCTCTGCGCGCGACGCACCGTGCGCGGGGAGCGCGCGGTGAACACGCTGGCGACGGTTTGCGGCACCAGACAGAACCCGACGCTCTGCAGAACGATCGTGCTCATGGCGAAGAGGTCGGTCTTCCACTGCGCGCCCGGCAGCTTCGGAGCGGCCATCGGCGCAGCGGCAGGGGCGGCCGGCATGCGCAGCAGAACCGACAGCGCGGCCAGTCCCGCCGCCAGCACCGCCAGCAGCATCAGCGCATCCTTCAGCACCGCCACGCGGGCCGGGCCCCGGATCCCCGCGATCGCCACCATGAGCAGCACCAGAGCACCGGCGACACCCAGCGTCAGCAGCGGTGGCAGATGCCCGAGTCCCAGCGCCGACAGCACGGTCTGGAGCCCCACGAACTGCATCACCCCCAGCGGTAGAAGAAACGCGATCGAGGAAAGGGTGATCACGAGTTCCAGCGTGCGGCTGTCGAAATGCCGGCGGAACATGTCCGGCAGCGTCACCGCGCCGGTGCGGCGCCCGGCCCGCCAGATACAGGGATTGAGGAAATACCCGACCGGAAACGCCAGCAGGATGTAGCCCAGGAACCAGGCCAGGAAGCCGGTGCCGTGCGAATAAACGCCCGCCGGAACGCCCAGGATGGTGCCGATGCTGTAGGTCTCGCCGACCGACAGGAAGAAGAACAGCACCGCGCCGAACCGGCCGGACGCGACAAAGAAATCCTCGGGCTTCTGGTGTTCGGCTGCACGCGCGGTCGAACAGGCCAGACCGAGCGCCAGCACGAGGACGAGACCGAACGCGGCGATCATGGCCCCTCCGCCCCGTCATCCTCGTCGTCGAACAGGTGACGGTCATGCAACCACCAGCAGCAGCCGAGACAGGCGGCGGTGAGCGGAATGCAGAGAAACAGCCAGGCCACCGCGACGGGCAGCCCCGCCACCACGAGGCTCGACCGCGACAGGAGCGGGATCGTCGGCACCACGGCGACGAAGGGAATCCCGAGCCCGACCAGGAGGCGCCCGGCTATCGTCACCCGGTCGCCCCGCCGCGCCAGGTCTGGCCGCTCATGCCCGGCGGCAGCGTCGCTTCGTAGACGCCACGCGCGACCGCGCGGGTCAGGACATCCGCGGCGATCGAGCCGATCCGCGCCACGGTGAAGGGGCGGCTTGGCCCGTCGATCGCGCGGCGTCCGGTGGAGAGCGCGAACACCACGTCGCCGTCGAACGGGGAATGCACCGGCCGGATCGCCCGCGCCAGACCGTCCTGCGCCATCATCGCAACGCGCTTGCACTCGTCGGGATCGAGGATCACGTCGGTGGCGACGCAGGCGATGGTGGTGTTGCTGCGCGCGGCCGGGTTGCGCTTGGCCGCGCCCCAATCCTCGCCGGACACGGTCGCCGTGCTCGGCCCCAGACCCCCGAACTCCTTGTTGATCTCGAACGGTCCGGCCCAGAAATGCCGTCCGCCCGGCACCAGCACCGAGCCTAGGCTGTTCACGGCGACGATGGCGCCCACCGTGATGCCGTCCTCTGTGCGGAGCGATGCGGAGCCGAGGCCGCCCTTGAGCGCGCCGGCCCCGGCGCCGTAGCCGGCGCCCGCCGTGCCCAGCGCGAACTCGCGTCTGGCCGCCTCGACCGCCGCGATGCCGAGTGCGCGGTAGGGCGGGTTCATGCCCCATTGCTTGTTGCCGCCATTGGCGAGGTCGAACAGGATCGCCGCCGGTACGATCGGCGAACGCGGCACGTTCGGATTGGGCACCGCCTCGAAACCGCGTCCATGCGCACCAAGCCAGGTTGCGACGCCGTCCGCCGCCGCCAGCCCGTAGACCGAACCCCCGGACAGAACCACGGCATCGACCGAGCGCACCAGATTCCAGCCGGCAAGCGCGTCGGTTTCCCGCGTGCCGGGTCCGCCGCCGCGCACATCCACAGCGCAGACCGCGCGCGCATCCGGCAGGATCACCGTCACGCCGCTGCGGACGGTGCTGTCCTGGGCCAGCCCGACCGAAAGCCCGTCCACATCCGTGATCAGGTTGCGCGGCCCTGGCGCTCCCGGGGTGAGGCCGGCTCGGGCTTCGGGGGCAGCGGCGGCGCGGGCGCCTTCGGCGGCGAGCAGGGCGACGCTGCCGGCAAGGCCGGTCAGAAGCTGGCGGCGGTCCATTCAAACAGCTCCTGCGGGTGGCGTCGGCCAGGTCGTGATGGGCCCGCGCCTGGCCTCGTACCAGCGCGCGAGTTCGATGGCCTGCCGGTCGGCGAAGCGGGGGGTGACGATCTGCAGACCGATCGGCGTGCCCGCGGACGAGAAGCCGCAATGGATCGATACGGCCGGCTGCTCGCCCATGTTCCAGGGCAGGGTGAAGGCGATATGCTCGAACGGCAGCGCCGGATCGTCCAGAGGCGAAGCGTATTCGGCCGGAAAAGCGAGGTTGGGCGTGGTCGGCGACAGGATCAGATCCACGTCCGCGAAGGCGGCGGCGCAGCGCCGCCGCAGTTCGAAAGTGCCGCCGAATCCGCTGACGGCGTCCGCTCCGGTCACGCCGGCGCCAGTCTCTGCCCAGCGGAGAATATAGGGCAGGACACGGGCCTGCCGCTCCTCGGGCAGTGCGCCGATTTCCGCCCAGGCACGGGCTCGCCAGTACTGGTCGATTCCGTCCAGGATCGGCCGATCAAGCACGGGCCCGATCGAAACGAGCGTGGCGCCGGCCGAGGCGAAGCTCTCGGCGGCGGCGCGCACGGCGGCATCGATCTCGCCATCGAGCGTCATGCCGCAGCCGGCATCCATCATCACGCCGACGCGCAGGCCGTGCACGCCATCGATGGCCGACATCCAGTCGATGTCTTCCGGCGGCAGGCTGGTGGCGTCGCGCGGGTCCGGCTTCGACAGCACCGCCATCATGCGCGCGGCGTCGTCCACGGTACGCGTCATCGGCCCGGCGCAGCGTCCGGTGTAGTAGGGATCGATCGGGATGCGCCCCAGCGTCGGCTTGAAGCCGACCAACCCGCACCACGCGGCGGGCAGGCGCACGGAGCCGCCGATATCGGTACCGACATGCAAGGGGCCATAGCCGGCGGCGGCGGCGGCGGCGGCACCCGCGCTCGAACCGCCCGGATTCGTGGCGAGATTCCAGGGATTGCGGGCGAGGGGATGAAACGAGGACAGCCCGGAGGACAGCATGCCGTAATCCGGCACCGTGGTCTTGGCGAAGATGATCGCGCCGGCCTCGCGCATCCGGGCGGCGGGCGGTGCGTCGTGGTCCTCGGGCTTGAGCACGGTCGCGGCGGTGCCGACCGGCGTCGGCACGCCGCGCGTCGCGATCAGCTCCTTCAGGCTCACCGGTACGCCGTCGAGGGCGCTCAGCGGCGCGCCCGCGGACCAGCGCGCGGCGGAGGCTTTCGCGTCGGCGCGGGCCGCGGCGGGATCATAGGCGTAGAGCGCATGGATATGCGGTTCCCATTCCGCGATCCGCGCGTCCAGCGCGCCGACCACATCGACAGGGTCGAAACGACGCGCGCGGTAGCCGTCGGCGAGAGCCCCTGCGTCGAGATCGATCAGCGACGCCATCTCAGAAGTTCACCGATGCGCGGAAGCCCCAGGTGGCGGGCAGGCCGGACTGGGCGATGTCGTCGCCGCTGACGAAATAGTTCCTGGTCACGTCGTATCCTTTGTTGAGGATGTTCTGGCCGAAGGCTTCCAGGCTCCAGCGGCCGCCCTTCGGCTGGAAGGTGACGTTGGCGTTCACCAGCGTATAGCCGGCGACGTCGTAGAGTTTGCCGAACAGGGACCGGTAGGTCGAACGCAGGCTGTAGTCGATGCCGGTCAGGAGGTCGTAGCGGCCGAGATCGAAGGTGTAGGACGCCGATCCGTTCAGGGTGATCTTCGGCGACGGCAGGCTGTCGCCCTTGCGGTCGGCATATTGTCCCACGAACAATCCGTTGACGCGCGTCGCCGTGACGACCGAGTTGAAGCGGTCGAACTGGCCCGTTGCCCAGCCGGCCGATTGCGTCAGTATCAGATGCCGGATCGGCGTCCAGTCGGCCTCGACCTCGCCGCCGTAGAGATGCGAACGCGGCGCGTTGACGATCGCGCCCACGAGCCCGGTCAGGGGATTGACCACCGCCGACTGGATCTGCTCGTCGTGATAGTCGTAGTAGAACGCCGACACGTTCAGGCGCAGATGCTGCGCGGGAAATTCCGCCTTGTTGCCGATCTCGTAGGCCCACACTTTTTCCGGCGCGAAGGGTGCCGTGGAAACCTGGGCGGAGACGGAATTATAGGTCGTGAAGCCGCCCGATTTCACGCCGCGACTGACGGAGGCGTACAGCATGTCGTGTGCGAATGGGTTGTATTGCAGCTCGATCTTTCCGGTCGGCTGGGTGAAATCCGTGCTGCGATGGGCGAGCGAGGTGACGCCGTTCTGGACCGGGCTGTCGACATAGGCGGCACGGAAATTGTTCAGGTCGCGTACCTCGTGCTCGACCCTGAGGCCGCCGGTCAGGCTCAGCACCTTGCTGAAGGCATAGGTTGCCTGCCCAAATCCGCTGATCGTGTTCACGGTCTGCGAGTACTGCACGGTGCGATCGAACTTGTAGACGCTCTGGAAGCCGGAATCGTAGATGTCGGCGAGATACTGGTTGGCGTAGTAGATTCCGCCGACCCATTTCCAGGGACCTTCGTTGCGCGAGGTGAGTCTCAGCTCATTGGCGAACACGTTGGCGCGCGAGTTGAAGAACACGTCCGCGATCGCAAGGCTCGACCCATCGAAATTGTCGTATTCGCGCCGCTGCATGTAATCGTAGCTGACGAGATCGGTCAGCGTGGCGAAGCTGAGCGTTTGGTCCGCGCGCAGGTTCGCGCCTGCCGTGTCGATATGGCTGAACGGCTTCTGGTTGGTCGGGATGCCGATCAGTTTGGCGAATTGCGGCGAAGTTCCCCAGCCGGTCGCGTCCCGTGCGGTGTCGCTTGGAAAGACCGGCTGGCCTGGTCCGAGATAGGTCTGCAAGGAGGTGAGGGGCGCATAGAGATGCAGCCCGACCGCATCGGAGCGGTCATGGCTGCCGTGCACATCGAGCTCGAATTTCAGCGTACGCGTCGCTTCGTAGTCGAGCATCGCGCGCAACCCGCTGCGATTCACGTCGCCCAGCACGGCGGAACTGTCGCGATCATGCTGCCATGCGCCGCCATGCTGCGTCTCGCCGGCGATACGGAACTGCACGGTGTCCGACAGAGGCCCGGAAATGTAGCCGTCCACCTTGGAGGAATCGAACCGCCCATATTGCGTGGACAAGCCGCCCATCAGGGTGTGGGTCGGCTTGTTGAGAATGTAGTTGATCGCGCCTGCGGTCGTGTTGCGACCGTAGAGCGTTCCCTGCGGGCCGCGCAGCACCTCGACGCGCGCGATGTCGAACATGGTGCCGTTGGTTCCGAACGGAACCGGATAGGCGACCTCATCGACATAGATGCCGACGGTCGGCGCGTTGTTGCTGGCATAATCGTTGAAACCCATGCCGCGGATCGCGAAGGACGGCTGGCCGCTTCCGAATTGCGGCGTCACCTGCAGGGACGGAGTCAGGTATTGCAGATCGAACACATTGTTGACGTTGCGCGTCGCCAGGGTCTTGCCTGTGATGACGCTGATGGAGCTGCCGACATTCTGCGCGTTCTGCGACCGGCGCTCCGACGTCACCGTGACCTGTTCCAGTCCGCCGTCCTGCGCGGCCTTGACGGTGGAGGCGGGCGCGGCCGGCAGCGTGGGGCCTTGAGTACTGGCGCCCGTGGCGGGCTGGGACGCCGTCTGCGCCCTGGCGCCGCCGGAGAGGACGGCGAGGCTGGCGGTGCTGGCGAGCAGCATCGCGAGGGTGGGTATCTTTCCGAAATGTCCTTTGAAAGCCGCCATGTCCGGCATCCTCGCCCTTGCACGGTTGCGCTGGAAGTCCGGCCCGCGCGGCCATCGCCACCCGGACTTCGTGAACGTTACGGTGCCGGTTGCACTCGGGAATAGCGTCTTATTGTGTTTCCACCGTCCACATTTTCGAGCCATTGCCTATTGGCGTGGCGATTGCACGCGAAAGCGGCCTTATCCCGGCTGCGTCCTGGCACTCGACCCGAGCACGGCATCGAGCGCGCGCATCACTGCGCCGGCCGCGTGCGGGAGGGTTCTGCCCGGTGCGCGGCAAACATCGAGCGTTGTCTCGATCGTGCTGTCCGGGCTCATCGTGACGGCGACCAGACGGCCGGCCTCGATCTCGTCCTGGCAGCAGAGCGGCGGCAGCACCAGGGCCGCCGCCCCGCGCAGCGCCAGGGCCTTCTGCATCCCCAGCGATCCGGTCACGAATACCGGGTCCAGCCGCAAACTGGCGGCCCGGGCCATGCGGTCGAGGTCCTGCCTCGCGCCGAAACCGGTATCCGGCAAGGCGAGGGCGTGGCGCGACAGGGTGGCCAGGGAAACGCAGCCGGCGCCGGCGAGCGCGTGCCCGGGCGACACGATCACCTTGTGGTCGATCGGATGGCGGCTTTGCACCAGCGGCGTGGCGGTTTCGGGGGCGAAGATGGTGATGCCCAGATCGGCCGATCCGTCCGCGACCCCGGCCGCCAGTTCGGCAGCGCTGGTCACGCGCACCGAAAAACGCAGCCCGGGATGGCGCACATGCAGATCCGCCAGCACCGGTGCCAGCACGCCGCCTGCCACCGCTCCGGCAGCCAGGATGTTGACATGACCGCGGTCCAGGCCGCGCAGGTCGTCGATCAATGCGCGCGTGGTCTGGATATCCGCGTCGATCAGCCGGGCCCGTTCCGCCAGGAGGCGGCCGGCCTCGGTCAGCCGGATTCCCGAGACGCCGCGATCCAGCAATTCGGCCCGGAAATAATATTCCAGGCTGGCGAGTTGCCGGTTCAGCGCGGTCGGCGCGATATCGAGCCGCTGTGCCGCCTGCCGCAGCGAGGAGGAGCGGGCGATTTCCAGGAAACAGTGCAACGCCTTGATCTGCATGCACGGAACGCTAACGACGCACGCAGGGCGGCGTCCACGTGTTTTCGTCCTATCCGGTTCGGTCGCGCAACGTCGGCTGGGCTCTTGCGCGCCTCGCTCTTGTGTCTGACAAGCTTAGCCCGGACAGGGGAGCCTGCTTGACCACGATGGGCATGTCGATCGACCGCAACGATGCGGCCTCCGTCCGGGATACCGGCGGCCCCGGCGCGCCACGACGTCACAGCACGACGCAGATCCTGCGCGCCGCTGAATCGGTGTTTGCCCGGAACGGGTTCGGCGGCTCCTCCATGGCAGCGATCGCCGAGGCGGCCGAGCTGCCGAAGGCCAACCTGCATTACTATTTCGGCAACAAAGAAGCCCTCTATTGCGCCGTTCTGGAAGACATCCTCTCCACCTGGCTCGCTGACGCCGATCTCTGGATCACCCCGGAGCGCAGCGCGCGCGAAGGGCTCGAAGGCTATATCCGCGCCAAGATGCAGTGGACGCGCTCGCGCGCCGACGCGTCGCGCATCTTCGCGGGCGAGATGCTGGCCGGCGGGGCGCGCATCCGGCATTTCCTGGAGGGCGAGCTGCGCGACTATGTCGCGCGCATCGGCGCCGTGTTCGCCATCTGGGTCGCCAACGGTTCCATGCGGCCCGTCTCGGCCGAGCACCTGCTGTTCTGCATCTGGGCGATGACGCAGAGTTACGCCGATTTCGCGCCGCAGATGGATGCGGTGCTCGGTCGTCCGTCCGGTCTCGGCCCCGACGATTACGGGCTTGGTTGCGACACCATTCTGACCCTCGTGCTGGGCGGAACCGCCACGGAGAAGGCATGATCGACTCCGTTTTGCGCGGCCTGCCGGGTCTCGTCCTGCTTCTGCTGGTTGCCTTCGCCTTCTCGACCGACCGGCGCCGGATCGCCCCGCGCACCGTCCTGTCCGCCCTGGCGTTGCAGATCGCGCTCGGTGCGCTCGTGCTGTTCGTCCCGCCCGGCCGCTGGGCCCTCGGCGTCGCGTCCGATGCGGTCAATGCCGTGCTCGGATATGGCCAGCAAGGCACCGCCTTCCTGTTCGGCGATCTGGTCGGCCCGCACATGGCCGCGTTGTTTCCCGGCGGCGGCTTCGTGTTCGCGCTCCGCGTGCTGCCGCAGATCATCTATATCTCGGCGCTGATCGCTCTGCTTTATCATTTCGGCATCATGCAGCGCCTCGCGCGCGGGCTGGGCGGGCTGGTGCGGCTGCTGCTCGGGACCAGCCGGATCGAAAGCTTCTCCGCCGTCACCACCATCTTTCTCGGCCAGAGCGAGATGCCGGTGGCGCTGCGCCCCTATGTTGCCAGCCTGACACGGGCCGAACTCTTCACCGTCATGTCCAGCGGCACGGCCTCCATCGCGGGTTCGGTGCTGGCCGGTTACGCCGGTCTCGGCGTGCCGCTGCCCTACCTCCTTGCGGCGTCGGTCATGGCGATCCCGGGCGGGCTTCTGTTCGCGCGCATTCTGATGCCGGCCACCGAACCGACACGCGTCACCACGCTCGACGTGCCGTTCGACGGCAAGCGTGCCGCCAACCTGTTCGAGGCGATCTCGATCGGCACGGGAAACGGCGTGCACGTGGCGGTGGCCGTGGGCGCGATGCTGGTGTCGTTTATCGGCCTGATTGCCCTGCTCGACGGTCTGATCGGCCTCGCCGGCGGGCTGGTCGGGCTGCACCATCTGTCGCTGGAAGCCATCATGGGCCGGGTCTTCGCTCCGGTCGCCTGGCTGATCGGCGTGCCCTGGGCCGAATCGCAAACGGTGGGTGGGATCATTGGCCAGAAGCTCGTCTTCAACGAGTTCGTCGCCTATGTGTCGCTGTCGCCGATGATCCATGCGCACACCATCTCGGCGCATGCCATCGCCATCTGCTCCTTTGCCCTGTGCGGCTTCGCCAATTTCTCCTCGATCGGCATTCTGCTGGCGGGCTATGGCGCTGTGGCGCCCGAGCGTCGCGCCGAGGTCGCCAGGATGGGTATCCGCGCGGTTCTGGCAGGCACGCTGTCCAACCTGATGTCGGCGACGATCGCGGGTATGTTCATCTCCTAGAGACGCGCCCTCAGCAGAGCGGCCACCTCATGCAGGCTGTCCGCCACCAGCACGGCGCGGGTGCGGCTCTCTTCGGTCGGTTCCAGCATGTCTGGAACCATGATCACCGGCACGCCTGCGGCGTGGGCGGAGTGGACGCCATTATGCGAATCCTCGAGCGCCAGGCAGGAGGAGGGCGGCATGCCGAACGCTGCTGCGCCGCGCAGATAAGGGTCCGGATCGGGCTTGCCGCGCACGACGTCGTCGCGCGTGATCAGCAGGTCGAACCGCTCGAGAATTCCCACATGCGCCAGATGGGTGGTTGCCCGCTTCCGGCTCGACGAGGTGACGACCGCGCGCGGCAATCCGAGCGTATCCAGGGTGTCGAGCAACGCGCTCACGCCCGGTCGCGTGTCCAGCGCGCCGCCTTCCACCATCTGGTCCAGAAACACCTCGTGCAGGGCGACCAGACGCTCGGCCGGGAAGTCCGGCCCCTCCTGCGCGCGCACGGCAGCGGCGCAGCGATCCATCGGGCTGCCGATCAGGCTACGACAGAAGGCGTCGGTGAGAGTCGCGCCCAACTCTGCGCCCGCCATCACCAGAGCCCGCATCGAGAGACGCTCGCTGTCGAGCAGCAGGCCGTCCATGTCGCAAAGAACAGCGCGCACGATCGTGGCGTCCATGGCACGAATCCCTCCGGAAGCCCGAATGTGTCTCACGCGGTGGCCGGGGACGGAAGCGGGGGTGTCTCCGGAGATAAAGGTGAGACGGCTATATCCACGGCTGCCCAGATTTGTCGCACTCCGGCTGCCAGCGAGCGGATTGGAGGCCGTCGTGATCGGCGGGCGGGCAGAATCTGACCTGGCGGTCAGCTTTTCGATTGACCTCGCCCGCGTGCCGCCTCAAGATTGGGCAAAGTCGATGAGGGCGTTATGGACAGTTTCAGCGACGTGGTGAGTCCGCGAATCTCTGCGGGCCGTCTCGACGAGGCGACCCTCGCCAGCAATTTCGCCGATGCGCATCCTGCGCTCACGGATGTCCAGGCGCGCATCGAGGCCGATCGATGCTTCTACTGTTTCGATGCGCCGTGTATCGAGGCGTGCCCGACCGGCATCGACATCCCCTCCTTCATCGCCCGCATCGCCGACAACAATCTGCGTGGCTCGGCCGAAACGATTCTGAGCGCCAATATCTTCGGCGGTTCTTGCGCTCGCGTCTGCCCGACCGAGATTCTGTGCGAGCAGGCCTGCGTGCGCACCAAAGGCGAGAACAAGCCGGTGCAGATCGGCTTGCTGCAGCGTCATGCCACCGATCATCTGATGCGCAGCGGTGAGCAGCCGTTTCAGCGCGCGCCGGAAACGGGGCGCCATGTCGCTGTGGTCGGGGCGGGTCCGGCCGGCCTGGCCTGCGCGCATCGCCTCGCCATGCTGGGCCACCGCGTGACGGTGTACGAGGCGCGCGCCAAGGGCGGCGGGCTGAACGAATACGGCGTCGCTGCCTACAAACTTCCTGGCGACTACGCGCAGCGCGAGCTCGATTTCATTCTCGGCATCGGCGGGATCGAGATCCTCCATGGCCGCGCTCTCGGCCGCGACATCACGCTTCGCGCCCTGCGGGACACGCATGACGCGGTGTTTCTCGGTCTCGGCCATCAGGCGGTTCGGGCGCTCAACCTGTCGCCCGAGCCGCTGAAGGGCGTTTTCGACGCGGCCCGATTCATCGAGATGCTCCGCCAGTCCGACAAGAGCAAGGTCGCGGTGGGCGACAATGTGCTGGTGATCGGCGGCGGCAACACGGCGATCGATGCCGCCATGCAGGCGAAGCGTCTTGGCGCGCGCGAGGTGACGATCGCCTACCGGCGCGGTCTCGAGCACATGTCCGCCACCGCGTACGAACGCGACTGGGCAAGGACGTCCGGCATACGCATCCTGCCGTGGCGCACGCCGACGGCGCTGCTGGGCGACGGCGGCGTCGTCACGGGCGTGCTGTTCGAGGATACGGGCGACGGGCCGATGCCCGAGCCGGCCGACATGGTGCTGCTGGCGGTGGGCCAGCTCTTCGATCCGGCAGCGCTGGCGGAGGCGGACGCGCCGCGCCTGGAAAACGGGCGCATCGCCGTCGACGCCGACGGACGGACCAGCCTGGACAGGATCTGGGCCGGCGGCGACTGCACGGCGGGCGCCGATCTCACGGTGGCGGCGGTGCAGGACGGCAAGCTGGCGGCGATCGCCATCCACCAGGCGTTGAGCGGGGAGAACTGAGATGGCCGATCTGCGCTGCAACATCGCCGGCATACGCTCGCCGAACCCGTTCTGGCTCGCTTCCGCGCCGCCCACGGACAAGGAATATAATGTCCGCCGCGCGCTCGAGGCCGGATGGGGAGGGGTGGTCTGGAAGACGCTCGGCGAAGACCCGCCGGTGGTGAATGTGAGCAGCCGCTACGGCGCTGTCACGCATGGCGGCCGGCGTATGGCGGGGCTCAACAATATCGAGCTGATCACGGATCGCCCGCTGGCCACCAACATCGCCGAGATCAAGCGGATCAAGCGCGATTTCCCTGATCGCGCGATCGTCGTCAGCCTGATGGTGCCCTGCGTCGAGGAAAGCTGGCGCGCAATCCTGCCGATCGTCGAGGAGACGGGCTGCGACGGGATCGAGCTGAATTTCGGCTGTCCGCATGGCATGAGCGAACGCAACATGGGCGCGGCCGTCGGGCAGGTTCCCGACTATGTCGAGATGGTCACGCGCTGGTGCAAGCAGAACACCCGCATGCCGGTGATCGTCAAGCTGACGCCGAACATCACCAACATCCTCATGCCCGCACGCGCTGCCAAGGCCGGCGGCGCGGATGCGGTGTCGCTGATCAACACCGTCCAGTCCGTCGTCGGCGTCGATCTCGACGCGATGACGCCTCTGCCCGCGGTGGACGGGCAGGGAACCCATGGCGGCTATTGCGGCCCTGCGGTGAAGCCGATCGCGCTGCGCATGCTGGGCGACATCGCCCGCGATCCGGCGATGCGCGGGCTGCCGATCTCCGGCATGGGCGGTGTCTCCTCCTGGCGCGAAGCGGCGGAGTTCATCGCCATGGGTGCGTCCGGCGTGCAGGTCTGTACGGCGGCCATGCATCACGGTTTCCGCATTGTCTCAGACATGATCGACGGTCTCGGCAACTGGATGGACGCCAAGGGTTATGCCGACATCGACGCCTTCCGGGGCCTGGCCAACCGCAACTACGTGCAATGGGGCGAGCTGAACATCGATTTCCGCACCATCGCCCGGATCGATCAGGATGCCTGCATTTCCTGCGGAAAATGCTACATTGCCTGCGAGGATACGTCGCATCAGGCGATCGCCAAACATCCCGGGCGCGTCTATGAGGTGATCGATGCCGAATGTGTCGGCTGTAATCTCTGCGCCCATGTCTGCCCGGTCGATGACTGCATCACCATGCAGCCGCAGCCGGCAGCGGGTCCGAAACGCACCTGGGCGGTGCATCCGAACAATCCGCATCGTCTGGAACCGGAGACGGTTTCGTGAGCGGCAACCTCTCGGTCGACCCGGATCGGCTCTGGAGCGCCATTCTCGAGACCGCCGCCATCGGCGCCACGCCGAAAGGCGGATTGTGCCGGCTTGCCCTGACCGAACTGGACGGTGAAGTACGGCGCTGGTTCGCGCGACAATGCGAAGCCATCGGCTGCACCGTCATCCGTGACGACATGGGCAACATGTTCGCCAGGCGCGCCGGGCGAAACCCGTCTCTGCCGCCGATCGCCATCGGCAGCCATCTCGACACGCAGCCCACGGGCGGCAAGTTCGACGGCGTGATCGGCGTTCTGGCCGGGCTGGAGGTACTCCGAGCGCTGCACGAGAGCGGCGTGGAGACCGAAGCTCCGATCGAGGTGATCAACTGGACCAATGAGGAGGGCTCGCGTTTCGCTCCCGCCATGCTGTCTTCCGGCGTGTTCGCCGGCGCGTTCGAGCGTGACTGGGCCTGGGCGCGTGCGGACCGTTCCGGCATCCGTTTCGGCGATGCTCTGGCAGAGATCGGCGAGCGCGGCGAACAGGCCTGCGGCGCGCACCCGCTATCGGCCCATTTCGAGCTGCATATCGAACAAGGCCCGATCCTGGAAGCCGAATCCCGCACCATCGGGATCGTCACCGGCGTTCAAGGCATGCGCTGGTACGAAGCCACCATCACCGGCCAGGAGGGCCATGCTGGAGCGACGCCGATGCGTCTGCGCCAGGATGCATTGCTCGCCACGGCACGCATGATCACCGCGATCGAGCGCATCGCTGCCGACCACGCTCCTGATGCAGTCGGCACGGTTGGCCTGATCGAGAATCGCCCCAACAGCCGAAACGTCGTGCCAGGCGAGGTCTTCTTCACCATCGACCTGAGGCACCCGGACGATATCGTTCTGGAGCAGATGGAAGCGGAACTCCATACGGCCTTCGCCGAAGCCTGCGGACCGCTCCGGTGGAACCTGGAGCGGGTGTGGAACAATCCTGCCGTGCGTTTCGACGCCGATTGCATCGAGGCCGTTCGCAATGCGGCCGATTCTCTTAGTCTACCGGCGCGAGAACTCGTCTCTGGCGCCGGCCACGACTCCGCCTATGTCGCTCGCGTCGCACCGACCAGCATGATCTTCGTTCCCTGTGCCGGTGGCCTCAGCCACAACGAGGCGGAGAGTGCGGAAAAGGACCATGTGGCCGCCGGCGCGCAAGTCTTGCTCCGCGCCGTCCTGGCCACGGACAGACGTCTCGCCGCGGAGAGACGGCCAGAAACCGCCTGATCCCGCCTTGCGGAATCCTTTAATAAGGCGAGACTCCGGAAGACCCTTTCCTTCTTGAAAGGAAGAAGCGAAGGAACTTCGGTCGTCCGGCTCCGTCCTGAGCGACGCCCTTCGCACCAAACGGACGGCAGTCTTTTTGCTCCCTTTTCCTTACAGAAAGAAGACCTTCTCTATTTTTGCATGCGTCTTCCGCGGGTGGGCGCCGAGATAACAACGCTGGCGGAACGTGTCCGCCTGGAAGGGAACAACACGTTCGGCGGGACGTAAGCATGGCGACCAAGCGAAGGAATTGCGCCATGAGCATGACCGTCAGCGAGTTCATTTGGCATCGTCTGCGCGAATGGGGCCTGAACCGGGTCTACGGCTACCCCGGCGACGGTGTCGGCGGGCTTGATCTGGCGCTGGAAAAGGCCGTCGGAGAGGGCTTCGAGTACGTCCAGGTGCGTCATGAGGAGATGGCCGCCTTCATGGCCACGGCACACGCCAAGTTTACCGGCGAGGTCGGCCTTTGCTATGCCACCTCCGGCCCGGGCGCCACGCATCTGATCACCGGCCTCTACGATGCCAAGATGGATCACGTGCCGGTGGTGGCGATTGTCGGCCAGCAGGCGCGCACCGCGATTGGCGCCCATTACCAGCAAGAACTCGATCTCCAGAACACGTTCAAGGACGTCGCGTCCGAATTCGTGGCCACTGCCATGGTGCCGTCTCAGGTGCGCCATCTGATCGATCGGGCCGTCCGCATCGCCCAAAGCAAGCGCTGCGTGACCGTCGTGATCGTTCCGAACGACCTGCAGTTGATGTCCTACTCCGACCCGCCGGTGGCGCATGGCGCGACCCATACAGGCGTGGGCTATCCGGACATTGCCAAGGTTCCAGAGCCGGACGGTCTGCGGAAGGCTGCCGCGGTCCTGAACCAGGGTAAGAAAGTCGCCATGCTGGTCGGCGCCGGCGCGCTTCACGCCACCGATGAGGTCATCGCCGTGGCGGACGCGCTCGGGGCCGGTATCGCCAAATCGTTGCTGGGCAAGGCGGCCGTTCCGGATACGCTGCCGAACGTCACCGGCTCGCTCGGGCTGCTGGGTACCAAGCCGTCCTGGACCATGATGCAGGAATGCGACACGCTGCTGATGGTGGGGTCGGCCTTCCCCTACAGCGAGTTCCTCCCGAAACCCGGGAGCGCCCGCGCGGTGCAGATCGATATCGATGGCGGCAATCTGTCGCTGCGCTATCCCACGGAGGTGAACCTGCTGGGCGACAGCAAGGCGACCCTCGCGGCCCTTCTGCCGCTGCTTGAACGCAAGCAGGATCGCAGCTTCCAGCAGCGTCTCGAAACCGAGATCGCCGAATGGTGGCAAACCCTGGAGAAACGGGCTCTGCACGGCGCTTCTCCTCTCAATCCGCAGCGTCTGTTCTACGAACTCTCGCCGCGCCTGCCTGAGAACGCTGTCATCACGGCCGATAGCGGCTCGGTCGCCAACTGGTATGCGCGCGACCTGAAGATACGACGTGGGATGAAATGTTCTCTGTCCGGCGGCCTCGCATCGCTCGGTGCAGGAACGCCTTACGCGCTGGCAGCGAAGATGGCTTTTCCCGAGCGTACGGTCATCGCCTGCATGGGCGACGGCGCAATGCAGATGAACGGCATCAACGTGATGATCACCATCGGCAAATACTGGCGGCAATGGCCCAGTCCGAACCTGATCGTGCTCGTGCTGAACAATCAGGATCTCAACCAGGTCACCTGGGAAGAGCGGGTCCAGCTCGGCGCGGGCAAGACGGAAAGCACGCAGGCCATCCCCGATTTTCCGTATCACAAATATGCCGAGCTGCTGGGTCTGAAGGGCATCTATGTGGATCATCCGGATCAGGTCGGTGCTGCCTGGGACGAGGCGCTTCGCGCGGACCGGCCGGTGATCCTCGAGGCACGCACGGACCCCAACGTGCCGCCACTGCCGCCGCACATCACGGCAAAGGACGCCAGGAACTTCCTGACCGGGCTGGTCTCGGAACCGGAACTCGGCAGCGTGCTGAAGAATTCCGCTACCGAGGTTCTGTCCAGCGTGAAGAGCTTCCTGCCCGGCCACGGTTGATCGTGCCGGTCGAAGCACCCATCCGTCGCGTCATAGCGCGCGCCTACACGATCCCGACCGACGCGCCGGAAGCCGACGGAACCTTTTCCTGGACCAAGACCACGATCGTCGTGGTCGAGATCGAGGCGGCTGGCACCACCGGGCTTGGCTACAGCTACACCGACGCGGCGGCGGTCAGTCTGCTGGCCGGGACGTTGCGCGACGCGATCGCCGGCCAGGATGCCATGGACCCGTCGGGAATCACGCGCCGCCTCGAACGGGCGGTTCGGAATGTCGGTCGCTCCGGCCTGGCGGCGACCGCTATTTCCGCCGTTGACGCCGCGTTGTGGGATCTGAAAGCGCGGCTGCTCGGTCTGCCGTTGGCACAGCTGCTGGGCGTGCGACGGAATGTCGTTCCCATCTACGGAAGCGGCGGATTCACCTCCTATGACGATGCCCGGCTTTGCGGGCAGCTGGCCGACTGGGTTGGGCATGACGGCTGCCGCGCGGTCAAGATGAAAGTAGGCTCCCAGCCGGACGACGATCCACGACGGATGGAGTTGGCAAGAAGAGCAATCGGCGACGCCGAACTTTTCGTCGATGCCAACGGTGCGTTGACCGTCAAACAGGCGATCGCGTTCGGCCGCATCGCCGCCGCGGTCGGCGTAACCTGGTTCGAGGAGCCGGTGTCCTCCGACGATCTCCGGGGACTTTGCGCCGTCCGGACGCATCTTCCGGCGCCGATGGAGCTGGCGGCCGGCGAATACGCCTTCACTATCGACGATGTGCGGCGGACGCTGGAGACCGGCGCGGTGGACGTGCAACAGGTGGATGTCACCCGCGTCGGCGGGATCAGCGGTTTTCTGGCGGCGGCGACCTTGTGCGACGCGTTCCATACCGACTTGTCCGGCCACTGCGCGCCGGCCCTGCACCTCCACGCCGCTTGCGCGGCGCCGCGCTTCCGGCATCTCGAGTGGTTCCACGACCATGTGCGGATCGAGCGCATGCTGTTCGACGGTGCGCCGGTGCCGTCCGACGGTGTTATCGCGCCGGATTTCTCGCGTCCCGGTCACGGGCTCGCGTTCCGCGCCGCCGATGCCGCGCCGTTTCTCGTTCGCCAGTAATCCAACTTGCACGGAGCGATGATGGATACCAGAAGTCCGACCGGCCCGGTCGCGGTCGCGCTGGCGGCGGCAGGGGGAATGACCGTTCTTGGCATGGCGCTGAGCGGAGCCGGGCTGCGCCGGTCGGGGCGTCGTGTTGCCGCCCGGGCCAACGCGGTCGTGGGCGCGGCCGATCGCCGGACCGCGGTGACGGCCGCGCGCCGGCTGAACCGCGCCTCCGGGACGCTGGCCGCCTCGGTCCTGTTCGATAGCGCGGTCGAGCATTACCGCGGTGGCTTCCACAACAAGGCGATGTACACGCCGCTCGTCGCCGCCACGCTTTCCCTGCTGGTCAGTGCGCACGGTCATCGAGACCGAGGCCATGACGCCGAGTTGGCGCGCGATCTCGTCTATGCCGGCGCCGGGCTGGCGGGGCTGCTCGGGACCGGTTTCCACGTGTTCAATGTTGGCAAGAAGCCGGGCGGATTTGGCTGGCAGAACTTGTTCTACAGCGCCCCTCTCGGCGCGCCGGCCGCGCTCTGCCTGTCGGGCCTGCTCGGCTGGCTCAGCGAGCGGGTGCGCGACAACGCGCCGGATACGGCGCCGCTTGTTCTTGGAATTCCGGCCGGCCGCGTTGTCGGCGCGGCCACGGCCGCGGGCATCATCGGCACCGTCGCGGAGGCTGGATTGCTGCATTTGCGCGGCCAGTTCCACGACCCGTTCATGCTTCTGCCGGTCACGGTGCCTCCGGTCGCGGCCGGCTTCTGCGCCGCCGCCGCGTTCGGCGGTGCGGGACGTCCGCGGCCGCTGGCGCGCTGGATGCTGCGTGCCAGCGCCGTGATCGGCCTGTCGGGTAGCGCCTTCCATGCCATCGGCGTTGCTCGCAGCATGGGCGGATGGCGCAACTGGCGACAGAACCTCCTGGACGGTCCGCCGCTTCCGGCCCCGCCGGCCTTCACTGGTCTGGCCCTGGCCGGGCTGGCGGCGCTGAGCCTGTTGGAGGATCAACCGGAATGACCGACGGTACGGCTTCCCGCTATCCTGGCTACAACGTGCTCTCCAAGCGTGACGGGCCGTCCTGGGACGAGGTCACCCGCCAGGTGATCGATCGCCGCCTCAACGTGCCGCGCGAACCGCGCTTCCTCGACCCGGAGAGGTTCCGCACCTTGAAGGCGGTCTGCGGCCGCATCCTGCCGCAACCGCCCGAGCGGCCGGACGTGCCTCTGGCCGCCCATGTGGACGCCAAGTTGTTCGATAACGCCCTCGACGGCTATCGCCACGCCGATCTGCCACCTTTGCGCGAGGCCTGGCTGCGCGGGCTCGCCGCACTCGATGCCGAGGCACATGCGGCGCATGGCCGTGCCTTCGCCGATCTGGCCTACAGGCAACAGGACACGCTTCTGCGGCGCTGCGAAGCGGGTGAGCTTTCCCATCCGGCATGGGACGGAATGCCGCCGGCCAGCTTCTTCTCGCAGCGCGTCCTCGCCGACATCGTGGCCGCCTATTACGCCCATCCCAGCGCCTGGAGCGAGATCGGCTATGGCGGCCCGGCCAGTCCCCGCGGCTATGTGCGGATGGGGGCGAACCGGCGCGATCCCTGGGAGGCCTCGGAAGCCCGACCGGGCCGCGAGCGGACGGCGCTGAAGGAGAACCGGCGTGTACGCTGACGAGCCGATGCGACCGCGCACCATGCAGGGCCGAGCGCCCGACGTGTTCACACGCGGCGGCTGGATCCCGATGCAGTTGAGGTCCGACGGCGAGGAGGTCGATTTCGTCGTGATCGGCACCGGCGCGGGCGGCGGCCCGCTCACGGCACGTCTGGCGGAAAAGGGCTTCTCCGTGGTCGCGTTCGATGCCGGCCCGTATTTCCGCCCGCTCGAGGAGTTCGCCTCCGACGAAGCGTCGCAAAGCAAGCTGTTCTGGACCGACGAGCGCATCGTCGACGGCGCCAACCCGCTCAAAATGGGCGCCAACAATTCAGGCAAAGCGGTGGGCGGATCGACGGTGCATTTCGCCATGGTATCGCTCCGCTTCCGGCCGGAATGGTTTAGGAGCCGGACCCTGCTCGGGTATGGCGCGGACTGGCCGCTCGACTGGCGCGAGATGTGGACCTACTACGCGCAAGCGGAACAGGACCTCTCCATTTCCGGCCCGCTCTCCTATCCATGGGGGCCGAAACGGCCACGTTACCCATACCGGGCGCACGAAGTGAACGCGGCCGGTCTGCTTTTGGCCAAGGGTGCGGAGGCGATGGGCTATCGCTGGTCGCCGACGCCGCTCGCGACCGTATCGGCGCCACGCGGCAATTCGCCGCCCTGCGTGTATCGCGGCTTCTGCCGGGTCGGCTGCTCGACCAACGCCAAACAGTCGCAGCTCGTCACCTACATCCCGCGTGCGGTGCGCGCGGGCGCGGAGATCCGCGACCTGGCCATGGTCGGCCGGATTGAGGTGGATGCGACCGGCCGCGCGACAGGCGTGCACTATCATCGTGACGGAGTTTGGCGTTTTCAGCGGGCGCGCAACGTGGTGGTTGCCGGCTACGCGATCGAGACGCCGCGCCTGCTGCTGAATTCCGCGACCGACCGTTTCCCGGACGGCCTTGCCAACAGTTCCGGCCTGGTCGGTCGCTACCTGATGACGCAGAGCAACCAGGCGGTGTGGGGCGAGATGGAAGAAGAGGTGCGCTGGAACAAAGGACCGCCCTCCCTGGCCCTCACCGAGCACTGGAACTACGACGACCGCAAGGATTTCTTCGGCGGATATTGCTGGATGGGGCAGGGGCCCTTGCCGATCGAATGGTCCAGCGTCCTGACCGGAGCGCGTGGACTCTGGGGCGAAGCGCTACGCCGGCAGATGGAGAACTACAATCACCAGATCGGCCTGAAGATGGTCGGCGAAATGCTGCCCCATCTCGATAACCGGGTGACGCTTTCCGAGGAACACGATCAGTATGGCCTGCCGATCCCCCGCATCACCTATAGCTGGACGGACAACGACAAGGCGTTGATCGACCACGGGCTGGCACAGATGCGCACCAGCCTCGAACTCGTCGGTGCCAGAAACATCTTTCTGCAGAAAGACGACACCAACCATCTTGCCGGAACCGCACGCATGGGTTTCTCCCGCGAAACCTCCGTCGTCGATGCCGATTGCCGATCCTGGGACATTCCCAATCTGTTTGTCTGCGACGGATCGGTGTTTCCCACCACGGGCGGAGTCAACCCGCATTTGACCATCACCGCCATCGCGCTCCGCACCGCCGATCGGATCGAGGCTCTGGCGAAACGGGGCGAGCTATAGTCGTCGCTTATGAGCCTCACACCGGAAGCTATGTGACCTCTGGAAGAAAGAACCAAAGACCCTCCATCCGTTTGGCGCCGTAGCGCGCTACGCACTCAGCGCCAAACGGACAAAGTCTTTTTGCTTCTTTCTTGGGCCTGTAGGGAATTGTCTATCGTGATTGGATGATAGCTGCGGCTCGTCGTTGACGATGGGCGGCGTTAATACCCCTGGGCGTAGAATCCACCTCGCCAAAGATAGCCTGTAGCAGCGTTCGACCAGCCGGATTCAGCCGGACGCGGACATCCCCCGGTCGAGCCCGATCAGCGCCAACCCCTCGGCCACTGACACGAACTCGCCGCCGGCAGAAACCTTCTCGGCCCCAAATCTGTGCTCAAACAAGCGGCGCACGGCAGGGACGAACGATGTTCCACCGGTCAGGAACACGCGATCCACGGCGTCGGCTGTCACGCCGGACACAGCCAGCGCGTCTGCCACCGTGTTGTCGAGCCGGGCGAGATCCGCGGCGATCCACTCCTCGAACGCGTCGCGGGCGATGGTTTGCTCGATTGCCAACCCGCCGCCATGGAAGCGCAGCGTCGCTGTTGTGTCGCGCGAGAGCTCCGCCTTGGCGGCGGAAACAGCGCGGTAGAGCGCGTATCCCTGCTCCTCTTCGATCAGCCGGATCAGCCCGCGCAGGCGTTCGGGATGGGCGCTCAGCCGCGCCACCTCCTCGATCTCACGCAGCGTGCGGGGCGCACGCATCAGCGACAACCGATGCCAGCGCGCGAAGTTCGAGAAATACTCCGGCGGCACGGGCAGTTCCTTGCCCATCACCGTATAGATGTCGCCCTTGCCCAGAAGCGGCGATACCACCCGGTCGATGACGCGATAATCGAACGTGTCGCCGGCGATGCCGATGCCGGAATGGCCAAGCGACGTGACACGCCCGGGCGTGCCCGGCTCGAAACGCAGAACGGAAAAATCGCTGGTGCCGCCGCCGAAATCGCCGATCAGGACGGTGGCCGGGTTTCGCAGCGTGCGCGCGAAGCGGTAGCCGGCCGCTTCGGGCTCCAGCGCGGTCTCCACCTGGCCGATCCCCGCCTCCTTGAAGGCGGCCAGCAGCCGCGTCTCCCCCAGCGCGTCGTCCGCGGTCTCGCCCGCGAACCGCACCGGCCGGCCGGCCACAACGCAGGTTTCGGCCGGATCGAGCCCGGCGGATCGGAGCAGCTCGCGGAGAAACACCGCCACGAGCGTCTCCAGCGTCATCGGCCGGCCGAAGATGCGCGTTTCCTTGAAGCTGCGCTGCGCCAGGTAGGTCTTCATCGACATGACCAGCCGGCTATCCGTCGCATCGTCCAGATAGGCCTCGATCGCGCCGGGCCCGGCGGCATGACGCGGCGCGCTTCCCGCGTCGCGATCCTGCCAGAAACACAGCACGGTGCGGAACGTGTCCAGCATATCGGGGCCCAGCGCGAAGCGTGCGCTCTCGATCCCCCCGTCCGCGCGCGGAATGGCGACCACGCTGTTGGTGGTGCCGAAATCAATCCCGACCAGCGCCGCCATGTCGTGTTCCCTCCCGGAAAGCCGGCGGTTGAAACCGAAACCGGACTGAACGGCAAGAGCGTGGTCTTCGAGACAGGACGGCTCGGCTAACGTGAACGCGCCCGTCCGCTGCACGGAGCGTCGCCGCGGTGGGCAAGCGCGCGGCTGACACGCTCCGGAGCCTCCTGGCGACGTTCATCCCGATCCCATCGGAGAGGGTCAGAATGTCATGTCGCGTTCCCAGTTTGGCCGCGCCTCGAACCATTCTTTCAGCAGCTCGATGAAGATCCGCACGCGGGCACCCAGAAGACGTGCCGAGGGATATACCGCGTGCACTCCGAGAGCGCTGCTCGCATGGTCCGGCAGCACCTGTTCGAGCCGGCCTGCGGCCACATGCTCGCCCAGCACGAAAGCCGGTCCATAGACGATGCCCGCGCCGGCCAGCGCTGCCGCCAGGAGCATCTCCATGTTGTCGGAGGCGAACCGGACCGGG
>JAMSKV010000002.1 GCA_024515975.1 Endosaccharibacter trunci | reverse complement strand
GGAAGCAGGAACGAGCCAGGACGAGAACAATCTGGTCCAGGCGATCCGGAGCGGCGCGTCGAACAGCATCAGCCAGACCGGCCAGCAAATTGTCCAGCGCCAGCTCAACATTCAGCCGACGCTGACGATCCGCCCGGGATTCCCCGTGCGGGTCATCGTGACGCGAGATCTGGTGCTGGCACCATACGGACAAGGAGGAGCGCCATGACCAAGCTGAAACTCGGACCCCTCACAGAAGACAAGCCCGTCAAAGTCAGTGTTGAACTTCCCGCTGGAGTCCACCGCGATCTCGTCGCCTATGCTGAGACGCTTGGCAGGACAACAGGTCAAGCTGTGCCCGATCCGGTGAGATTGATTGTCCCGATGATCACCCGATTCATGGCGACTGATCGAGCGTTCACCAAGGCTAGGCGCGGCCAGAGTCGGATCAAGGACTAATTGGCGGAAAGATCAGGGTAGCGTTCGCGTAACATCGTCAGGAACGGAGACAGCGAAGGGTTGCTGTTTGCTTGCCGCCAATAGGCCCGGAAAGTGAGGCGAATCGGTCCGTCCAAATCATGCACCTCGCGAAAGCTCACGCCGCTTTGGGCAGATCCGATCGCACCTTCGAGCGCCAGCAGAAGACCCCAGCCGAGGCTGACCAACGTTAGCAGGCGGTCGAGGCTTACGTCGTGTCGAAGGAGGCGCAACGAGTCGGACGCGCCTCCCTTGCTGCGTAGAAGCTTGTTGAACTCCGGTCCTGGGCCACGTGACGGTAACAGCAGTGGCTCCCGCTTCAGATCGTGCCAATGCACGACCTCCTGGTCATTGAACGGGTGAGTGTCGGGCACCGCCACGACCACGCGCTCGCTCCAGACCGACAATGACCTGTCTTGCCAGCTCGGTTCGCTCTCAGCCACGAATGCGACATCAATCGTTGCATTGGCGAGGTCAGAAATTAGGTGTTCACCTGAACCGTCGACCAGTTGAGCTTCCACTTCCGGGAAGCGCCGTCTGTATTCGATCAGCGTCGCCCGTAAATTGCCCGCGGCCAGGGAGGTATGAATCCCGATCGTCAACCGGCCACTCTCACCGCGCGATCGCGTCTGCAACCTGACAGCAATCGCATCGACTTCTTCGATGATGCGTTTCGCCGCTTCGAGAAACTCTTGGCCTTCGACTGTCGGTCGGGTCCCGCCATTGGTTCGCTCGAAGAGCACCGACCCGAGGCAATATTCGAGATCTCGCAAGCGACGGCTAAGAGTAGACTGACGAATATTCATGGCTTCTGCTGCCTGTCTCAGGCTGCGGTGCTGAGACGTAATGACCGCTAATCTCAAATCTCGAAACTCGACGAGGTCCGTCGAGGCTCTCGCCTGAACTTCCGCATGAACATTGTTGGTCCGCGGGGACGGCTTGCTCTCATCCCCTGCGTGTGCGGCCCGCCGTGGCGCTGGCTCGCTATCAGACATCCGCTTATTGATGCGTTGAGGATTGGGAAAAAAGGTCCAGCAGGCTGTGAGGAGCGTTGTCGTCGAAGCACAGCTTCAGGTTCCGCTCCGCTTCCGCGGCAGCGGATGCGCTTCTGCGAAACAACTCTGCCTCATAGGCGCACAGCGCAGCTTCCATATCTCCAGCATTTGTAGCTATGGCTTTGCCGAGTTCAGCGCCATCAAACATCGCGAGGTTTGCCCCTTCACCCGCGAAGGGCGACATCAGATGCGCTGCGTCGCCGAGGAGAGTAACGCCAGGGACTCGGCCCCAGGTGTGATCGACCGGAAGCCCATAAATCTTGCGCGGTATGGGGTCAGTCTCACCATCGGTAATGAGCGCTGTCAGTGCAGGAGCCCATCCCTCGAATTCCTTGGCGACCTGCGCCCGTGCGGCGGTCGCATCCGAGAAATCGATGCGGTCCAGCCAGTCTTCCGGTTTGTTCAACGCCACATAGGTGTGCAGCACACCATTCGCCTCACGGTGGGCCAGAATCCCCTTTTCCGGAGCGAGCGCGAAAAGGGCGCCGGCGCCGACTGCATCGGCGCTTGCCTCGTGACGGACGTAGGCGTCGAACAGGTAGGTTTCGATGAATGAGGTTCCGACATAGGCCGGCCTCGCCGTCGAAAGAAGCGACCGGACTTTCGACCAGGCGCCATCGGCGCCGACCAGAATATCGCTCGTCATGGTCCCACCATCGCTGAAAGTCAGCAGATGCCGTCCGCTCCCGAGCGGAGACACGGAAGCGAGTCTATGCCCCCACCGAATTGTGTCGGCAGGAAGCGAGTTGAGCAGAATCCGACGCAGGTCTCCTCGCTGGACCTCTGGACGGTTACCTGTCCCGTCATCGGGCTCATCCAGCAAGACGGTCCCGTGCTTATCGAGCACACGCGTCGCCTCGCCACCAGCGTGAATGATCGTGGTGAATTCATCGAAAAGGCCCGCGGCCTTGAGCGCGAGCTGGCCGTTGTAGTCGTGAATATCGAGCTGGCCGCCCTGCGTCCGTACATCGGGCGAGACCTCCGCCTCGTAGATCGTCGAAGCGATTCCGTGAACGTGGAGAACGCGAGCGAGCATGAGACCGCCGAGCCCGGCGCCGATAATCGTGATTGGGGTGTTCACACGTCCTCCACCGGCCAGAGTTTCAATCGCTGAAGAACTTCAACCATCGCCTGTGCGAGGCGCTTCGAACCGTTCACGCTGGGATGCGTGTCGTCGGGAGCTGCATATTTCGCCGTGAGACGGGAGGGGTTTGATTTACATCGAACCGCGGCATCGAAGTCGACGACGATGTGGCCCGACCTGCGAATCCACGCGTTCAATGCCTGACGCATGTCTTCTCGTTTGGGTTCGGCCAGCAATTCGGGTGCGAGGGGCATCACCGTGGCAAGGATAACCTCCAGTCCTGCTGCCCGGGCGCGGTCGATGAGTTCCTGGTATCCCTCGATCAACTGGTCGACCGACGGCATTTCCGTCATGGGCGTAACGCGACCGGGAAGACCCCAGTCGTTGCTGTTATAGGCGATCACCAGGTGCGTGGCGCCGGCGGTTCCGAGCACATCCTCATCGAAACGAGACAATCCCGACCGTCCCCAGGAAGGAGTCGACTGCGGCGCGTCGAGACGAATGCGGTTCCCCGCGATACCCCGATTTGCGACGGCGATTTTCGCGTCGGCCGGAAGGAGGGCGGCGGTGTACTGCGGCCATCCCATGGCGGTGCTCGATGCCCCGAGAGCCACGATCACGGCCCTAGCTTCGACCCCGGCAACCTCGATGGCGCGCAGAAATGGACCTCCCGGTGGAAGCGACCAGCCGGTTCCCTCAGGCTCGCTCTCGGCACCGGTATTCGCGGCCGGATATTCGCGGGATTGATCGACGGTGTGCGGCGCCGTGCCTTCGAGTGGGAACGAGCACGCTCCCACGAAGTCCCCAAGAGAAGACCGGCTGAAGCTGAACCCGGCCGCTGTGGCATAGGGTGTCGGCTCGGGGAGATAGAGATCGACGACAAGCTCGTCACTGTGCCGAACGGCCAAGTCGATAGGATCGGTCCACCGCGACGCGCCGGGCGGGATCTCTGTTGAGGAGAGGCCGTCGAACGCGACTTCGGAGAAACGGTCGCCAATCCCGATCGCACCCCGTCCGATCCGAACAGGCTCATCGCCGAAACGATTGCTCAGCTCCACGCGAACGCGGCTGCCGCTGAGGCTCGCCGGCGCGGTCATGCGGACGGTGACATTGCCGAAGCCTCCCTCGGCCTCCTCGCTGCGGAAGTCGGTGACTGCTTGCGTCCATGTCGCGTACCACGGGGTCGCTTCAGTCATGGATTTATCCTTTCTTCCGAGGCGTTCGCCGAGGCCGAAGGGACGTTTTGGTTCGCTCGTAATCACGGCTTTATCGAGTGTGTCGCCGCTGTCTCGATCGCTGCGATGACGCGGTGGAGCACAACAGCATCGTCGAACGTCGGCGCTGTACGGGTGCCGTCGCGCAGATCACGTGCCATACGCGCATAGTTGCGCGCGACGTTTCCATGCGCGGGGTCCGACGGCAGGCCACCGAGATATGAAGCGGGAACCTCAAGCCGCTGAAAGGCTTTCTCGTCACCGCGTGCCGCCTCAAGCGTGAGGGGCACGAGCTGGGCGTGTCCAAACGGGCCCTTCACCCGGATATCACCCTGCGTGCCGTTGATCTCCCACAACAGGCCCGCGCCGTCTCGCGGCATACCGCCGACGTAGTGGACGGAAATGGGCGCGCCGCTGACAAGGACGCCGCTGACCAGCACCTGGTCAGCGGTGGTGACAGGCAGCGTCTCGCCGGTTCCTGCGACGACCGCGGCCGTGCGGCGGGTGGCCAATACCGACGACAGCTGTGCGATTGGGCCCAGCACGTCCGTCAATCCGGCAAGTGTATGCCCGACCGGAATTGTGAGCATGGTTGCGCCACCGGCATCGTCGAGAAGGTAGGCGCCATTTTTCTTGTCCGGCACAATACCACCCCAGCCGCCACCGCGGGCTACCAACGTCGTCGACAGCACCTCTCCGATGAAACCATCGGCAATCAATTGCTTCAGATACTGGATCTCGGGCGCGACACGGGCCTGCGTGCCGACAACGCCCAGCACGCCCTTCGCCTTGGCGAGCGCTGCAATCTCCTCCGCCTCGGCGAGGCCGTTACCGAGCGGCCATTCGCAGTAGACGTGCTTGCCTGCCTCGATTGCCGCTTTGGCTATTTCGAGGTGATGCAACACCTTCACCGTGACGGCGACGATGTCCACCTCGGCATCCGCCACCAATTCGGCAACATTCGTATAGGCTTTCGGCAGACCGATCTCAGCAGCGGCACGCTGGGCGCTTTCCAAGCTGGTGTTGGCGGCGCCCGCAATCTCGAAGCTGTCAGATAACGCGCTAAGAGCCGGCACGTGAGCGCGCGCGGCCCAACTCCTGCCCGGCTCGAGGCCTACAATGCCGATACGGAAACGCCTCGCAGTCATCGCTTTGATCCTTCATGACCCGGCGCATTGAACGGCGGCGACGGTTGTGGAACGCCATTCCATGCTGGAACGGAATTCCATAAGTGTCAACTTGGAACGGCGTTCCATGTCTGTCATAAAAGGGGGATGGGCAAGAAAACGCGCACCGCCGAACGGCGGCAGGAATCGCTCTCTCGTGAGCGCATCATCAAGGCGTCTATCGAAATCCTCGACGGCGATGGTGAGGAGGGCCTGACCTTCCGCGCCCTGTCCGACCGCCTAGCCACTGGCCCAGGAGCAATCTACTGGCACATCGACAGTAAGAGCGAACTGCTAACCGCTGCCTGTGACGCTATCGTCGCGCATGCGGTTGACGCGCCAGTGCTCGGGATGCCGCCGGAAGACGCCATCTGCGCGCTCTCGCTGAGCTTGTTCGATGCAATCGACGCCCATCCGTGGGTTGGAGCCGCGCTCACACACGCTCCGGGGCAAATGCCCGTGGTTCGCATTCTTGAACGCATTGGCCAGCAAGTTCGCGCTCTTCACGTCACGGATGGCGAAGAGTGGCAGGCGGTATGCGCCCTGCTCAACTACATCGTGGGCGTCAGTCGTCAGAATGCCGCCAATGCGCAGTTCACGCGCGCGCGCGGTCTCTGCAGGTCTACTTTCCTAGAGTCTCTGGCGATCACATGGTCTCAACTCGATCGGAAGGATTATCCATTCACGTGTGATATTGCTGATCAGTTACCAGATCATGATGACCGCGCAGACTTTCTTGCGGGCATCAAGCTCTTTCTCAGTGGCCTTCGCTCGTCCAACTAGTGATCAAGCAGCGCTACGCCCGGTTTCGCAACCTCCCCGCAGCGGCAATCCTGCGATGGTCAGCGACGCTTGCCGGCTGCCCGTACCGCTGCCGGAGAAAAGCCCAGAGCTAGGCCGCAAACCTGTTAGCTGGTGCGGAGGTAAGGGCAACCGAACAGCAATCGCATCGGCTTCTTCGATGATGCGTTTCGCCGCTTCGAGAACTCTTGGCCTTCAATGGTCGGTCGAGTCCCGCCACTGGTCTGCTCGAAAAGTACTGACCCGAGGCAATATTCGAGATCTCTTAAGCGGCGGCTAAGAGTGGACTGACGAATATTGATGGGTTCCGCTGCCTGCCTCAGGCTGCGATGCTGAGACGTAATGACCGCTAATCTCAAATCTCGAAACTCGACGAGGTCCGTCGAGGCTCTTGTCTGAACTTCCGGATAACCATCGTCAGTCCGTGGGGACGCTTGCCTTCAACCCCTGCCCGCACGGCCCGCCTCGGCGTTGGCTCGCTATCAGACATCAGCTTATTGATGCGTTGAGGGCTGGGAAAAAGGGTTCGGCAGGCCGTGAGGAGCATCCCCGCGGGTGGTGACATCGGTGAAGCCGAGCTCGTCCTCCTCGCCGCTGAGGGTCACTGCCGCGTCCATGTCGCGTGCGACGGCGTTGTACCAGTTACGTATTTATTTCCTGTCTTCCGAGTTTAGGATTTTGCCAAGGCGGAAAGGACGTTTTCATTCGCTCATCATCAGGGGCGGCTTTATCGAGTGTGTCCTCTCTTGCCTATCCTGCCGAACTTCACCCAAGCGCAATTGACCGACTGGACGCTCTCCTATACCTTCCCTGCCAAAGGGGAGCAAGTGATATGGCCCGGCCTCGGAGCGACGAGAAACGGAGCGAGATAATATCGGCCGCGATCCGCGTGATCGCGGCGCAAGGGCTCGGCGCAGCAACGGCGACGATCGCGAAGGAGGCCGGCGTCTCAAATGGTTCGCTGTTCACCTATTTCGAGAACAAGGCCGAATTGATGAACCAGCTCTATATCGAGCTCAAAACCGAGATGGCCGTGGTGGGGCTGGAAGGACTTCCACGCGACAGCGACATTCGCAGCCAGTTCCTGCATACCTGGCGAAATTGGGCGCGCTGGGCGACCGCGTGCCCTGAGAAGCGTCGGGCCCTCGCGCATCTAGGCGTCGCGGATGACGTCACCCCTGAGAGTCGGAAGATCGGCCAACAGGCGATGCTTGGCGTGGCCACCTTGCTCGACCGAAGCCGCAAGAACGGAGCGTTGCGCAATGCCCCTCTGGGGTTTGTCGCGGCCCTGATGAGCGCATTGGCGGACACGACGATGGACTACATGATCGCTGACCCGGCCAACGCCGAGACGCACTGCATAACAGGCTTCGATGGCCTCTGGAGAATGCTGAACTAAATTTTGAGTATAAATGACTGAGTAGACAGGCATTAAAGGAGACAGATATGGCAACGGCTGGATCAAATGGCGCTTCATCGCGCGGAGCAACGTACATCGTCACGGGCCCGACCTCCGGCATAGGGCGCGCGACGGCACTCGAACTGGCCAAGCGCGGGGCCATCGTGCTGGTCGGACGCGACGCAAAGAAGCTTGAGGAGGTCCGACAGGCTATCGAAAGGAAGGGGCAGCACGCTACGTCCGTGGTCTGCGATCTCTCTGACATCGTGCGTGTGCGGCGCGCGGCGGCTGAGATCATCGCCCTTCGGCGTCCGATCGCCGGCTTGCTGAACAACGCCGGCATCCACGGGGCGCCCGGAACGATGAACGCCCAGGGCTGGGACAAGACGTTCGCAACAAACCACCTCGGTCCGTTCGCCCTGACGGAAGCGCTCATGCCGCATCTTTCCGATGGCGCGAACGTCGTCTTTGTCGCCTCAGGTGTCGAAGATCCGGAGCGAAAGCCGGCTGTCGCGGCCGGATACCGCGGCGGCCGCTTCATCTCCGTCGAAGCGAGCGCTCGCGGCGAATGGCAGCCCGGCGGGTCGGCAATGCCTGGCGCGGACGGTTATGCCACGTCGAAGCAATGTCTTCTTGCCGCAGCGTTAGAGCTCGCCCGTGAAAACCAGCGACTGCGCATCAACGTGGTTGAGCCCGGTTTCACTCCGGCCACGGCGCTTGCACGCGAAGCCCCTGCGGGCGTCCGGTTCGTCTTGAAATATGTCCTCACCCTGTTTGCCCCCTTCATCAAATACTGGAGCACGCCGAAGCGGGCCGCCGGCCTGCTCACCAGGGTGCTGATCAATGAGGAAGGTCGGAGCGGCGTCTATTTCGATGACGGCGGACAACCGATGCTTGGCTCGGTGCTCGCGAGGGATCCGAGCTTCCAGCATCGTGTCGTCGCCGAGACCCGTGCCCTGCTATCCACCGTTCCGGCCTGAACGGCGTCGTGCCGGGCACAATCCTATACCGAAGAGAGTTCGATATGAACGACCCCAGGGAAATAGCTAACCACGGAGATGAAGTCCGCGCGGGGCTGGCGCTCGTCACCGGCGCATCCTCCGGCATCGGACGGGCTTTCGCCCGGCGACTTGCCGCAAAGGGCTACGACCTCATCGTCGTGGGTCGCCGCCGGGACCGGCTGGAAGAGCTCGTCGCCGAATTCCCAAAAGCCAAGATCCAGCCGCTCGTCGCCGATCTCGGCTCTGACGCCGGTGTAGAGAAGATCGCAGGTATATGTGCGAGCGAGGACCTGACCTTGCTCATAAATAATGCGGGTGTCGCCCATTACATGCCGTTCACCTCCTTGCCAGCCGACAAGGCAAGCGAGCTTCTCCACGTCAAGGTGGTCGCTCCGACGCTGCTGGCCCGGGCCGCGGCGCCCGGCATGGTCATGAGGGGGCGGGGTATCATCATCAACGTGTCCGGCATGCTGGCCTTTAGCGGTCCGGCGTCCATTGAGAAGCTACCGCTTCGCCGCGCCGTATACACCGCAACGCTCGCCCATATTGTCGCGCTTTCACAAGCCATGCACGAGGAGCTGAAACCCCACGGCCTGCGCGTCCAGGCGCTCTGCCCCGGCGTGGTAGCGACCGAATTCCATGAACGTCAGGGGATGGACCTCAGCGCTGTGCCCCGCATGTCGGCGGACGACGTAGTGACCGCCAGCTTGCGGGGGCTTGAGCTTGGCGAGGTCGTTTGCGCTCCAGGCGTCGAAAGGCCCGATTTGCTCGACGCTGTTTTCGAAGCTAATCTAGAAGCCTTCGCCGGGCAGGCGCCGGAGCTTGCCGAGCGCTATCGAGCGCCGGTAAGTGAATGATCTTCGGCCGGGGCGCACGCTCCGCGCGCATCTTCGTTCGGAGGTTACTCGCGGCTCCTCTATGCCGGCCGCGAGGAGCTTGGGCAACGACAGGCTGCTCGCCCAGGCCCAGCATACTCATGGCGGCGATCATCTCATGCCGCTGCACGGCCGCCTCGCAGCAGGTCGTAACTGGCGCAGTCCGCGATGGGAGTGTGCACCGAGGTCAACGCTGGCGAGGTCGCCACCTCCTCAGCCTGAAAAGGCTCTCGTCGCCGGACCAGGACGTTGGCGATGACATCGTCGCTGGCGGTCCCGTCCTCCGGCGCGTCGCGAACGGCGGCCTCAACGAGGTCCAGCGCGTCGGTAAGCACCTTGGACAGCACGTGTACGAACCGCCGGTCAGCCTCGTCGCCTGATCTCAGACGCGCCGCCTCAGCTTGGCCAGTGCTGTCGGCAGGTCCAAGTCCACGAAGGGCGCACCGTTCCGGATTGCCGGGCTTCATGGCCGGTACCGGAAGGTAGCGTCAGGATCATAGATGGTCCGGTTGCACCCAAAGAAGCGAGCGTGGCCGGTCACCACCTCCTACCCGAGCGGAGCACGACCTAGTCCGCGTGAGCGCGCAGCTGGTCAGCTGTGACGCGCAGCCGCCGTGTTCGCGAGTACCTGTTGCGCTACGGGGTCCGATTGCATGCCGATCCTCATCCAGTGCAAATCAGACCTGTGAGCAGCCGGGGCAGCGTGCCCGGCGCTACCGTCATGGCTGATGAGCATCGCGCCGAGCGCCACCACACAGCAGGCAACGATGCGCCAGGTCGTTAGCCGCTCACTCAGAAAGATACGGCCGATCAGCGCGGCGAAGACGACGCTGGTTTCACGGAGCGCCGATACCGATGCCATTGGTCCCCACGACATGGCAAAGATCACAATACCGTAGGCAACGAGCGATACGATCCCGCCACCGGCGGCGATCGCAGTCTCTCGTCGATCGCGCACGAGGCTGCGCCAGTCGCGCAAGACCGCATAGACGGGCGGCGCCATCACGCCCCACAGCAGGCACATCCAGACCGTATAGCCGATCGGCGAGCCGGACAGACGGACGCCGATGCCGTCGGTCACGCTATAGGCGGCGATAAAGCATCCCGTTCCAAGCGCGTAGGGAAGGCTGCCCCATCCGATTGTTCGCCCCTGTAAAGCGAGCGATACGATCCCTCCGGAAACGAGCATGACGCCGAAAGCGCCGATCGGATCGGGGAATTCGCCCGCGAACAGCATCGCTCCGATCGATACGAGAACGGGCGAGGAGCCGCGCGAGATAGGGTAGGTTTGCCCGAGATCTCCGCTCCGGTAAGTTCGCACCAAAAAGAGATTGTAGCCGACATGGAGCAGCGCTGAGAGGAGCGCATATTCCCAGCTGGCTTTTGCCGGAGCTGGAACGAAGGGAGCCAACCCCGCGCAAACGATCGCGATCGCCACACACATTATCGTCATTGACCAGAGACGGTCAGAACCGGCGCGCAACAATGCATTCCAGCTCGCATGCAAGAGCGCGGCTAGCAGGACGATCAAGCTGATACCGATGGACATCTCGCCACCTAGCTACTGTTCGAGAGGTCTGGGTAGCGCTGACGGAGGACAGCCAGAAGGGCGCCAACGTCGGATTGCCATTCGCTTGGCGCCAGTAGGCCGCGAAGTTCAGTCGCGCCGGTCCATCTCCATTGTGGACCCCCTTGTACACGAGACCCTCGTGGCGAACGCCTAACGGCTGGCGCGATCCACCGCGCCAACCTCCTTGGCGAAGGCGAGCAGGAGCATGCCGAGCCGAGCTGGCTGCTCCTGTTGAATCCAGTGACCCGCGCCATCGATCAGCTCGATTTCACCCATTTTCGTCGTCGCCTTCGTTCTCATAAGTTCGAGCGCGCCTGGCGCCGCATAGGTGCCCCAGTCGCTCTTCCCGCCGATGAAGAGCGACGGGACATCGATCGTCTTGCCCGAAAACAGCCGCAACTCAGCATTCAGGCCAGGATCGGAGACGACGCGATAAGCCTGCAGGGCGCCCTGAAACCCGGTGCGGCCATATTCGTCCGTGTACACGCGAAGCTCCGGCTCGGTGAGCCATTTGCAGGCGTGGACTTCGGCGACGGACGGTTCGAAGGGAGCCACCGTCTCGGGCATCGTCTTGCCGAGATCCATGACGTAGTAGGTGGGCATCTGCGCAAGGTCCGCGGCGGTTCGGCCCTTCAACGGATATGGCTTGTTTCCCGGCCAGTCGGCGCTCTTGACGTGGAAAAACGCCCGAAGAAATCCGTGCAGACCTTGAGGCGGGTGCCATAGATCATCGTTTGCCTGCCTTGCGCTCAGATATTGCTGATAATACTCTCTCGGCGGATCGAGCGCCGCCAGCGCGGCCGCCAGCTTTTGATTGTCGGTGTTCGGTCGAACCGAGGGTTCTTCCTGCTCCGCAGTATCGAACGGAAATGTCGGGGGACCGGGGAACGGAGCGCTCATCAGCACCACCGAGGGAAAGACGTCCGGTCGGGCGAGCGCGCAATAGGCCGCGACGGGCGAGCCGAAATCGTGCCCGACCAGCATCGCTGTCCGTCGATAACCCAAGGCCGAAACCAGTCCGAGGACATCACGCGTCATGTTCAACAAGCTGAAGGGCTCCAATGGAGCGTCATAGCCGTCGACCCACCCGGTTGTGCGGCCATAGCCCCGCTGGTCGGGCGCCACGACATGGTACCCGGCATCGGCCAGGATCGGCATCACGTGTCGCCAGCCGTAAGCCAGATCCGGAAAGCCGTGCAGAAGCAGCGTGAGCGGCCGGCCAGGGCTTTCGTGACCGGCTTCGAGAATATGGACGTCGAGGCCGTTGACCCCGAGGATCATGCGCGAGCGGATTTCTTTGGGAAGCGTTCCCCCGCCATATGGCTGCGTCGTCAAATCAGTTCCTCCCATAGGGTTTGCGCGGGCGGGCCGAAGCGACGCCGCAACCAGGCTCGCCGCACCCATGGCCAGGACGGTGCGTCGGGACGGCAATGGCTTGGATTGATAGAGGGGCATCGCCAGGCTCCGAAATATGGTAATCGCCATAGTATGGCGATCACCCTAGATGCGTCAAGCGAGGCGTGTTATATTGCCGGGATGACACGTAAGACTGACGCGCGCGCTCGTGCGATCGCCGCGGCCGAACGGCTGTTTCGCATCCAAGGCTATACCGCGACTGGATTAACCCAGATCCTGGAAGAAAGCGGCGCGCCTAAAGGGTCGTTCTACTTCCACTTTCCGCGCGGCAAGGCCCAGCTCGCCGAAGAGGCGATCGATCATTACATCGCAGGCAGAATTGCGGTTTTGCGGAATATCTCTGCGGATACGACGGGAGATGCTCTGAGTTTTGTTCGACGGCTTTTCAGCGCATTCGCTGCCGAAATGGTCGCCGCCGATTTCCAGTATGGATGCCTCATGCAAAATCTGGCGAACGAGTTGCCCGCGATCGATGCGGAGCTCACCAAGCGGGTCGCGCGCGGATTCGTCGAATCGACCGAGATCATTGCCGAGCATTTCAGGGGGTGCCGCCTTGCTCCCGCGCGCGCATCCGCTACCGCCGCCGCATTGGTCGCAGCCCTCGAAGGCGCGAGAACGATCGCCCGTCTGGAACGCACGCCGGCCATATTCGAGGCGCTTGCGGATGTCAGTGCCCGGAAATGGGCTACCGCGGACGGGTGATCGGAGTCCATTTTCTCGTCACTGCCCCATGGCCGCCCTGACGAGATCGCGCCCGACACTGACCAGTGGAGGCTGAGTTGAAGTAGTTGGCTCCACTCTGGCAGGCCCAGCATCACCCTCATGGTTTCGCGGCAGAAAAGGAAGACCCCTGTCGCGTTGACGGCAAGAATCCTGTTCCAGTCGTCCAGAGTGATTTCGACAACCGTCTCGTTGATCATGCTCGCGGCATTGTTGACGACGATATCCAGCCAGCCAAACTCCTTTATGGCGGCTCGCAGACTTGCCTGCGGCGCGTTTCCTGGTCTGGATGTCAGGCGGCTCAAACGAACGCCGCTCTTCGCAGATCGCTTTATCGGCGTCGTAAGGGCCGGACATCACGCCCTAAGGAACGGCAGGCTGGACATCGAGGCATTCACCGAATTGCGGCACGTCTGGGTCTCGATGGGATCGGAGCCTTACTATCCGGTGGCGGAAGCCATGGCTGATCAAGGACGTCGACGTAGGATCGCGATGACCGTTCCCGGCGCCCTGTCCGTCGCCCTAATCGTGGCCAATTCGGACCTGGTCGGCGTAATGCCCGCGAGGTTGCCGATAGTCTTAGCGGTTTGTTCCAGCTTGCTATGTTCGAGCTACCGGAAGGCCACGACAATAGCTCCTTCTCTGGCGTCAGCGCCGTCGACCGCGCCCACTTGGGCCCCGTCCGTCAGCCGTGGTTTGCCGCTTGCGCCATTTCTGGACGGTCGTCGGGCTGATCCGAAGCGTCTGGCCAGTGCCCTCACGGTCTCTTGACCACCTTGGATTGCGCGACGGACTGCCTCCGTCGTTGTGGCGCTGCCGTAAGAACCTACCCTCCCCTGGTGCCTCCAACAAGCTCCTGTCGGAGCCTCAAGCCAGCTCCGCCCATGGCTCCTCCCGCCGTTGTGGCTCAGCGTACCACCCACGGCGAGACGAAACGTCTAAGGCTGGTCCGGCGTTTCGGTCAGCCATCGGCTCATGACGACGCGCGGCGCGACCTCGAAGCCGAGATGTTCATAGAAACCAACCACCTTGGTGTTGGTCTCGCGCACAAGCAACTGGACTTTCACCACGCCGCGCGCGCGGAGCCAGTCCTCTCCGGCCCGCACCATGCGGCGGCCGATGCCTTCGCCCCGCGCGGCCGGGTTGGCGGCCACGTAATAGAGCCAGCCGCGATGGCCGTCGTGCCCGACCATTACGCTGCCTAGAAGCTGGCCCGCCTCATCCTCGCCCACCAACACGTCGGAGCATGCGCCGGCCTTGGCGAAGCGGAAATCGGCATCCGGATCGTTGTACGACGCAACAAGGTCGCAGGCGCGCCAGAGCGCGACGACGGCCTGCCCGTCGTGCGCCGATGCAGATCTCACGACGACCGTCATGGCGGGCTCTCGCTTTCCGGTTGAGAGCAACCTTTCGCCCGACCGCGCGCGGCGCGCAACGCCAGACTGGTGCCTTCGCGGCTTTGCCCCTCATGAAAGATGACGCGCCGACGTGCGGCCGGTGTGTTCACGATCGCCTACAAGGTTTCCGGAATCGGACACCAGAGGTCGCCCTGTCGCATGAACTGGGGGGATGTGGGCGAGCCCATGAACGATGCCGGCATCGGCCCCAAGCGCCGCCTTCTAGTCGTGAGCTTCGATCAGGATCACGCCGATCCCCACTTGGTATCTACCGATTCCGACCAGAGCCTGGAGCTGAGGGTTAGGGCGCCAGCAAGCATCTGGACCAATGCCAATTTCCGATGAATCGACGCAGTATGCGGCCGGCATGTGAGCGCGTTACTCTGCTGCTGGAAGACGTCTCCAGAAGGCCTCGACGGCAGTGCTACGACGCTGTCGGGGGCGGAAGATGCGGATCTCGATCGGCACGTCCCAGCCCTCAGCGGCTTTCATCAGGCGGCCGGATGCCAGGTCGCTCGCACAGAGGCTCATCGGCGCCCAGGCTATGCCCTTGCCATCTCGCGCCATCCTTAGAAGGACGCTGGCTAGATGCGAGCGGAACACCGGGCGAAGCTGAGCACCGCCACGTTCGATCAATTGGGACGCCGCAAGGACTCGCCCCATGCCGGAATGCTCGTCGAATTCAAGATAAGGAAGAAACTCGCCGTCCTTTCCCGGAAGCGGGAAAAGAGGCGTACCGCAGCTGTCCGGCACGCAGACCGGGATCAGCTGGTCATCGCCCAGCGAGACAGACCGAAAATTGCCTTCATCGAGCCTGTGCCGCGCTGAAGGGTGGTGGTGACAAAGCAGCATGTCGGCAGTGCCCTCGAGCATGATGCGCTCGCAAGCCGCCATGTGGTCGGCAATGAGACTGACGGGCCCTAGCTCGCTTTCTTCCTCGAAACCACGCAGCCAATCCGGAAAAAAAGTCACCGACAACGCATGGGTCGATGCGAAGCGCAACGTGCTCGTCTGCGCGGCGCCGAGTGCCCGCGCTTCGTCCCTGCCAAGCGCCAACCGGCGCAGCAGTTCTTCTGCGACGCTTCGGAAAGCAGCGCCGGCGGGCGTTAGGGCGATACGATGTGTATCCCTATCGATTAACGTGGCATCGACCCATTCCTCCAGTGCCTTGATCCTGCGGCTGAACGCGGGCTGGCTGAGGTTACGCGCCTGGGCGGCCCGCGAGAAATTGCCTTCCTCGGCTAGCTTGATGAAATCCTCCAACCAAGCCGTTTCCATCACTCGTCCGCCGCATAAATTGATTGATATCCGACATTGGCCCGCGTCCGTCGCCTCGCGCTAGTCTCGTAGCACACATCGGGAGGATTCTGGGCAATGGCGGGTCCGCTCACGCTCTATGATAAGATTATCGACCGGCATCGCATAATGTCGCTTGGCGCGGGCGTGCAGGGTCGTGAAGAACGACTGCTCCTGTATGTCGATCGCACGGTTCTTAACGAATATACGAGCCCACAGGCATTTAGCGGCCTGAGGGAAGCCGGTCGCAAGGTATGGCGGCCGCAGGCCGCGCTGGGCGTAGTCGATCATGTCAATTCGACCGCCGCTAACCGCACCGATGTGGTCGAAGACAAGGGCGCTCAAGGTCAGATGGATTATTTCGCGCGAAATGGTCGCGACTTCGGCATTGAGATGTTCGATGTACTGGATCCGCGGCAGGGCATTGAGCACGTCGTGCTGCCGGAACTCGGCTGGGTATTGCCCGGTATGGTGATCGCCGCCGGTGACAGTCACACCACGACCTACGGTGCCTTTGGCGCCGTAGGTTTCGGCATCGGCACGTCCGACATCGAGCATCTGCTCGCGACGCAAACGCTACCTTACACGCGCCTGAAGCGTATGCGCGCGCGCTTCGAAGGCCCGCTGCCTGTGGGCGTCACCGCAAAGGATCTTATCATGACGCTGATCCGCAAGATCGGCGCCGACGGGGCGGCCGGACACGCACTCGAATTCGCGGGGGAGGCCATCGACGCTCTTGAAGTCGAAGGCCGCATGACGATCTGCAACATGGCGGTGGAGTGCGGTGCGCGCGTCGCGTTAATGGCGGCCGATGAGAAGGTCTTCGCCTATATCGCAGGCCGACCACGCAGCCCGTCCAGCGCCATGCTGACGGAAGCACAAAAAACCTGGGCAGACATGCGCACCGACAAGGGCGCCGTTTTCGATCGGGAGATAGTCATCCAGGCCGCGCAGGTCGCACCGATGGTGAGCTGGGGCACGAGTCCTGACCAAGCTGGCACAATCGATGATGTGGTGCCAGATCCTGAGGCTGTCGCAGCAGACAAGCGGGCGGGAGTAGTCCGCGCCCTCGAATATATGGACCTCGCACCAGGCACGCCCTTATCGGACATCAGGATCGACCGGGCGTTCATCGGATCCTGCACCAATGCACGTCTGTCTGACCTTAGGGACGCCGCTCGGGTATTGCGGGGGCGGCGTGTAGCGCCCGGCGTGCGGGCGATGATCTCGCCAGGCAGCAGCAGCGTGCGGGGCGAGGCGGAAGCAGAAGGACTGGATCGCGTCTTCGTAGAGGCTGGCTTTGAATGGCGGCAGTCCGGCTGCTCGATGTGCCTCGCGATGAACGACGATGTCCTCGCCCCCGGCGAACGTTGCGCGTCCAGCACCAACCGCAATTTCGAGGGTCGACAGGGCACGGGCGGCCGCACTCATTTAATGAGCCCCGCCATGGTCGCCGCCGCCGCGTTTACAGGACATCTCACCGACGTCCGCGCCCTCAAACTCCTGGAGGCCTGACCATGGAGAAATTTGTGAGCGTAAAGGGTGTGGCGTGCCCGATCCCGGCCGCCAACGTCGATACCGACGTCATCATGCCCAAACAATTCCTGAAAGGGATCGACCGGTCCGGACTCGCGCAGGGGCTTTTTCACAATCTTCGTTTCGACGAGCGTGGAAATGCCCGCAAAGACTTCATCCTCAACAAGCCAGCAACGCAAGACAGCCGCTTCCTGGTTGTCGGACCGAACTTCGGTTGCGGCTCGTCACGCGAGCATGCGGTGTGGGGAATGCTTCAATACGGCATTCGGGCCATCATCGGCACATCATTCGCCGGCATCTTCGCGGATAACGCCGCCAACAACGGCCTGCTGCTTGTGACGCTCTCGGCCAGCGAGATCGCTGCGCTGTTTGACGCCGTCGGCCCCACGGGGCGTGAAATCCTCGTCGATCTGGAAGCACAGGTCATAAACGCCGGCGATCTATCGATCGCGTTCTCGGTTGATGCGGATCGCCGGGCGGCCCTGCTGGACGGCCTTGACCGCATTGGTAGCACGCTGCGCCAGGCGGACAGTATTCGGTCTTTCGAGGCGGAATATCTAAAGGCGAGCCCGTGGCTTTGCGATAGGATCGACGCATGAAAGAGGTGGCTGGCCGTCCCGACATCATGCCAGGCTTCACTTGGTTCGATGTCGATGCAGATGGCGTGCGCATTCGGGCCGCGATCGCGGGCGACGGACCTCCCCTGTTGCTGCTTCACGGTCATCCCCAGACACACCTGACGTGGCACAAGGTGGCACCAGAGCTCGCCAAGCGCTTCACTGTCGTCGCTGCGGACCTGCGAGGCTATGGCGACAGCGAGAAGCTCGACGGCGGCGAGACTCACGTCAATTATTCCAAGCGCGCGATGGCGGCGGATCAGGTGGCGGTCATGCGATCCTTCGGCCATGATCGCTTCGCGGTAGTGGCTCACGACCGGGGGGCCCGGGTTGCCCATCGCATGGCGCTCGACTTTCCTGACCTCGTTACCAGAGTCACGTTGCTGGACATCGCTCCGACCGCGACGATGTACGCGCGAACCGATATGGAATTCGCGCGGCGCTATTTCTGGTGGTTCTTTCTCATTCAGCCTTCCCCCTTGCCCGAGAAGATGATCGGCGCCGATCCTGCGTTTTTCCTCAACAAACACATTTCAGGTCAGATGAAGACCGAAGGCGCATCCGACCCTCGCGTGCTGGAGGAATATCAGCGCTGCTATGCCGACCCAAGGACACGTCACGCGATCTGCGAGGATTATCGCGCCGCAGCGACCATCGACCTCAGACATGATTCAGCCGATAGCGAGAAGAAAGTACAAGTGCCGCTGATGGCATTGTGGGGCGGTCGCGGCACGGTCGGAGCGCTGTACGATGTGCTTGCGACCTGGCGAGAAAAGGCGATCGACGTGTGCGGCCACGCGATCGACTGCGGCCACAGCCCGCAGGAAGAAGCGCCACAAGCTTTGATGGACGCCCTTGGCCCATTCCTGGCCACATGAAACCGGCTGTCCAAAAACGCTTCGCGCGATAGACTCAGCGTCGTCAGAGGGTGCTTGGCGCGCGACGCGATTCGAACGTGTGGACCCACCTTCGGTGCTCCTCCGCCGAAAGTGGCCGGGGTTAGACCGCGTCCGCCCCGCTTGGGCTCGTCGAGTGTGGTCCAGGGCGCAGTGCAGACCCGCATGGGCCTCGTCATCAGGTAGCAAATCACAGCCTGGGCGTCCGACAGGTCGCAGCGGTGAAAGTCGCGTCGGCACAGTTGAACATTGGGGAGATTGCGCGTGCGGAGGCGCGACACCCGATAAGGCAACGGCGATGGCTCGATGCCGCGGATCTGTGCCGTGGGGAACGCGTGCGCCAAGGCGATGACGGGGCGAGCCCCAATCTTCGCATGGCAACGGTCGGGTCTACGCAGCCAGGCGAGGAAGAGTGCGAAATCGAGGGTCGCGGGCCCTGCAGCAGACCGATACCTGGCGTAGGCGTTGGTGGCCGGCAGGTAGTTGCTGTCGCACGGGCACGACTGAACTTCCTCTTCGAGCTTTAAACGACGGCTACGCGACCAACGAGGAAGGTCGCGTCCGCACGCGACTTTCATCCAACTGAATGGATTCTGCTTAGAGCAGCGCGGATTTTTGGACCTCTAAGCAAAAACGATCCCGAAGGACCGTTATTATCGCTCTGCTTTCCTTGGAGGAAATGGGACCGGGCGACACGATTTGAACGTATGGCCTACACTTCGAAGGTGGCGCTCTATCCACCTGAGCTACGCATGCATCGCTCCTTCCGGCCGCTGCGCCGACCGCGCGCCCGGACTTGGCCAAGCCTACCAGCGCCAGTATCAGGTGGGCAACATGTCCGGCTGCAGTCCACGCGGCGACGCGCGATTACCGAGCGACTCAAACCCGCCCCGCTGTCGATGCTATGGTCGGAGACCGCCGGCAAGCTTCGGAGTCGATAGCTAGTCGGGTCGCAGTCTTGGTCCAGAATTCACGTTAAGCTACGGCACCGACCCCGGCATTTTTTACCCCCTCCACGCCCCACTACTACGACCATCAAATATCTGTTGCACAACAACGAATCATCGACCTGTCTGGTCCCTGCAATGTCAAAAGCATCCAGCAGGAGGCAGCATGACCATGCTCGTCGCAAGCCGTATCGTTCGTCTGAAGACCGTTCTCGCCCGCACCGGACTCAGCCGCTCCACCATCTACCGCAAGATCGCCGAGGGCACCTTCCCAGCCCAGCTGAAGATCAGCATGAACGGATCCGGTTGGCACGAATCCGATATCGATTGTTGGATCGCTAACCCCGCCGGCTGGCGGCCGCCAGAGGCGTTGACGGAGAGAAGGCGCGCAAGCCACGCGTAGTTCAGAGATCGTCGTCCAACTCGTCGCCGTGGATCTCGGCGGCGCGCTGCTTCGCGTCGGCGATCAGCTCTTTGGCAGACTCGCCCTTCACCCAGGCATCGAGCATGTCAGCCCAACATTGAAGCATGATCTTGCGCTCTGCCAAGTAGCGGTTCACGTTATAGACAGCTGCGATCCGGTTCCGCGGCGCGTGAGCCATACTCATCTCGATCCAGCGTTCATCGAACTTGGCTCGGTTTAGGCCTGTCGAAAAGGTGCGGCGCAGGTCGTGAACGCCAAGGCTTTCAAAGTCCGGGTCATCCTTACGGATACGCTCCACGGCCGCATCGATCACGCGATTGAGCGTGGCGTTGCTTATGGGCGTATCGCCGTCGTACCGGCCAGGATGCAGGTATCGGCTGACGCCGAACATGGTCCGGAACGCCGTAAGAATGTCGAGCGCCTGATCACTCAGCGGGACAACATGCATCTTGCCAGCCTTCATACGCTCGGCCGGAATCGTCCAGCGCGCGGCGGCGAAGTCGATTTCCTTCCATGTGGCGTCAATGAACTCCGACTTGCGAACTCCAGTAAGCAGAACAAACTTCACCGCTGAGCGCAGCGTTGGCGCCGCCGCCACGTGATCCAAAGCCGTCAGGACGGCGCGAACTTCTGACGGCGATAAGGCGCGCTCGCGCGGCTCGAACGTGGCGATAGCGCTGGTGCGTATCGACTCGGCTGGATTGCTCACATCCAGCCCACATGCCTGGGCGTGGCGGAACACCAGCAACACGACCTCGCGGACATGCACGGCGACGGCCGGCCCGCGTTTCTCTTTGACCTCGTCGCAGAGGCGCTTGAGACGCTGTGGGGTTACCTCCCCCAGCTTGAGCTTCGACAAGTTTCCCGCGATGGCGCGATCATAGACAGAGCGGCGCATCGCTAGCGTGCTGTCGGCCAGCCTTTCTGCCCCCGACCTGGGATCGGCCTTGTGCTTGAAATACGCTTCCGCCCAACCGCCGAAGGTGAACGCTTCGGCTGACGCAGTGCGCTTCTCCACCTTGGCTTTCGACGGCGACTCACCCCGCTCAACCTGACGCCTCGCGCGCGCCAAAAGCGTCCTCGCTTCCGCAAGCGACACATCCATTCCATATTCCAACGCGTCGGGCGCCCGAGTCAGCGTGCGCGCCGCCTCGGCGCTATAGCGGCCGATGGTCAAGATCTCCTGCCGCCCGTTTACCCGATACTGATACCGGAATGAAATGACCCCGCTCGGCGTGACAGCGGCGTGCATCCCGTCGCGGTCCGTCACCTTGTAGAGCTTGGCCTTTGGCTTGAGATTTCTCAGTTCTTTATCAGTGAGATCGCCCATAAATCCGCATCCGGTCGGGGACGAACGGATACCAACAGAGGGTGTGTTGGTAGCGAAAGCCCGTTTCTTGACCATTCTGCGCCATACCAACATCGCTACCAACAAAGTGGCCGGGCTGGAGTGACATGCAGTGATACGGGGTAGGAAGAAAAGTCCTTGTTAGTCAGAAGGTTCAGGCGATTCTTGGCACGGCGCGAGATGGTCTGAAACGACCTTAGATCACTCCCACTCGATCGTCCCCGGCGGCTTCGACGTGATGTCGTACGTCACCCGGTTGATCCCGCGCACCTCGTTGACGATCCGCCCCGCCACGCGGTTCAGGAACCCCATGTCGAACGGATACACCTCCGCCGTCATGCCGTCGGTCGAGGTCACGGCACGCAGGGCGCAGGCCTGGTCGTAGGTGCGGCCGTCGCCCATCACCCCCACGGTGCGCACCGGCAACAGAACCGCGAAAGCCTGCCAGATCGCGTCGTAGAGACCGGCGGTGCGGATCTCTTCCAGGTAGATCGTGTCCACCTTGCGCAGCAGGTCGAGCTTCTCGCGGGTGATGTCGCCCGGAATGCGGATCGCCAGCCCGGGCCCCGGGAACGGATGACGGCCGACGATCGCCTCGGGAATGCCCAGCTCGCGGCCGAGGACACGCACCTCGTCCTTGAACAACTCGCGCAGCGGCTCGACCAGCTTCATCCGCATGGTCTCGGGCAGGCCGCCGACATTGTGGTGGCTCTTGATGGTCACCGACGGGCCGCCCGTATGCGACACGCTCTCGATCACGTCCGGATAGAGCGTGCCCTGGGCCAGGAAATCGGCGCCGCCCAGCTTGCTCGCCTCCTCGTCGAACACCTCGACGAACAGACGGCCGATCGTCTTGCGCTTGATCTCCGGATCGGTGACGCCTTCCAGCGCGCCGATGAACAGGTCCGAGGCGTCGCGATGCACCAGATGGATGTTGAAGCGGTTGCGGAAGGTCCGCACCACCTCCTCCGCCTCGCCGGCCCGCATCATGCCGTGGTCGACGAAGATGCAGGTGAGCTGGTCGCCGATCGCCTCGTGGATCAGCACCGCGGCGACAGAGCTGTCCACGCCGCCGGAGAGGCCGCAGATCACGCGGCCGGTGCCGACCTGGGCGCGGATGCGCTCGATCTCCATCTGCTTGAAGCCGGCCATGGTCCACGACCCGCCGCAGCCCGCCACATCATGGGTGAAGTTGCGCAGAAGCGCTGCGCCATGCGGCGTGTGCACCACCTCGGGGTGGAACTGCACGCCGTAGAGACGGCGCCCCTCGTCGGCGATGATCGCGAACGGCGCGCCCTCGCTCACCGCCACCGCCTTGAAGCCGGTCGGCAGGCGGGTCACGCGGTCGCCATGGCTCATCCACACCTGCTCGCGCGCCCCACGCTGCCAGACGCCGCGCAGCAGCGCGCTGTCCTCCAGAACGTCCACATGCGCGCGTCCGAACTCGCGATGCTCGTGGGTTTCCACCGCCCCGCCCAGCTGAGCGCACATGGCCTGCTGGCCGTAGCAGATGCCGAGCACGGGCACGCCCTGCGCGAACACGGCGTCGGGAATGCGCGGTGCGCCCTGGTCCAGGACGCTGGCCGGGCCGCCCGACAGGATGATGCCCCTGGCGCCGAAACCGGCGATCCGCTCGGGTGCGGTGCTGAACGGCCAGATCTCGCAATACACGCCGCTTTCGCGCACGCGTCGGGCGATGAGCTGCGTCACCTGGCTGCCGAAATCCAGGATCAGGATCCGATCCTCGTGCAGGACGGCTTCGAGCTCGCTCATGGGTGTGGCCTTCGGATCGCGGAGAATATCCGGCCTGCTATACCGGCCGTCCCGGCACGGGGCCAGGGTCGAGGAGAATTCAAGCCATGCATGCAACGGAGAAATCGCCTGCGGACATGATCGGGCGCGCGCCGTATGCCCCCCTGCCGCTTCCGGCCCTGGCCCCGACCTTAGCCCGGAGCGTGGCCATGACGCTGGTTCTGGCGCTGGCCGCATGCGGCGGTCCGCAGCCGGGCAATCTCCAGGGCGAATGGGCCGGAACGCTACGGACCGAGAAGGGGCGCTGTCCCACCGAACGGCCCTCCCGGCTGCTTGTGGACGGAAAGGAGATTTCCTTCGTGCCGGGTGGCGGCGTGCTGGTGCTGCAGGGGACGCGCGCACCGGATGGCAAATCCCTGCACGCGCAGCTGGCCCTCACCGATGCGGACCGCAAACCGCTGCCGATGGTGTTCGAAGGCGCGATGGCGACGGACGGCACCAGCATCGACGGCACCTACGGCACCCCCGCCTGCCGTGCCTCCATCGTGCTCCATCGCCCTGAACACCATGCCTTCGAGCGCGCCCTCGGAAATTGACGAGAGGGGGTTGCGGACCCCGAAACACTCCGCTAAACCCCGCTCCCACGGCAGGCACCCGTAGCTCAATTGGATAGAGCACCAGACTACGAATCTGGGGGTTAGAGGTTCGAGTCCTTTCGGGTGCGCCACCTTCTCAGGCTTGAAGAGCCGGCGGTTTGCAGTTCTGCAAAACGGTTCGCAATACGCGTCGTTCCGCCGGCTCTCCAGTCTCCGAGACCGTCCCGAGACTTTGCGTCCTGAACGCAAATCTGCGACCTGAGGCGCTTCTGCCCTCACGACCGGACCGCGCGATGCTAAATCATGACACCGATATCGATTCCCTGCCGGAAACACTGGAAGCGGTCTTCGCCGGCGAGCACGATCTGATCGCCAATGCCGCCAACATGGCGGCGCTGCTGTTCCAGACCCTGCCCGACGTGAACTGGGCCGGTTTCTATTTCCTGCAGGGCGACGAGCTGGTGCTCGGTCCGTTTCAGGGGAAGGTCGCCTGCGTGCGGATCCCTCTGGGGCGCGGCGTGTGCGGCACGGCGGCGCAGGAACGGCGCACGATCGTGGTGGAGGACGTGCATGCGTTTCCCGGCCATATCGCCTGCGACGCGGCGTCGCGCAGCGAGATCGTGGTGCCTTTGATCCAGGACGGACGCGTTCTGGGCGTGCTCGACATCGACAGCCCGATCCCTGGTCGGTTTTCCCCCAACGACAAGATCCTGTGCGAGCGCGCGGCGTCGCTGCTGCTGGAGTCCCTGCGGCGGGCATGAGCCCGACCGTCCCCGTGCGGCCTCCTGGGCTGACCCCCGTCCGGGCCGCCGTTCTGGCCGTGGTACGGCGGGACGATCGGGTCCTGCTCGTTCGCCGTGCCAACCCGCCGGATCGCGGGCTATGGGGGTTCCCCGGCGGGCACATCGAGCCCTATGAGCCGCTGCTTGACGCAGCCGTACGCGAATTGCGGGAAGAAACCGGGCTGGTTTCGACAGCGACCGGGGTGATTACGGCCATCGATGTCATCCGGCCCCCCGAGAACGATGCGCCCGGGCGGCATTACGTCCTGGTCGCAGTGTCCTGTCTGGCCCCGGAGGGCGATCCGGTCGCCGATACAGACGCGCTCGAGGTCGGCTGGTTCGCGATCGACGCCCTGGACGATTCGTCGCCAGCCTTCAGCCGCGGCACGGCCGCCCTCGCGAGGCAGGCGCCCCGCACCGACTGATCCACGATCTTCTGCCGCCGGGTCGCATTGCCCCGCGGCAAGACAAGGGTGCGGACGAGCATGCGAGTCCCGTGCTGGGCCGCTCGCCGCAGATCGGTTCCATCCGACGGCAGGGCTGCCTCCGGCCTCCCTCAAGGACGGGCGGGAAGCGTCAGCGTCAGCGCGGCCATCTCGGTATCGCGCCCGCACCCGATCAGCCCGACCAGCGTCTCGCCACGGAACTGCCGCCCGATAAACGCCATGTCCTCCAGATCGCCGTCGATCTCGACACGGTCGAATGCGCGTGGATGGCCATGCACCTCGATCCGCTTGCCATGCTGCAGGGTCCAGAACAGGGGTGTCTCGTCGAACGGCGCGTCCAGGCCCAGCATCGCGGCTGCTGCAGCACGGCCCTGCTGCTGCGCCACCCGCCAATGCTCGATTCGGGTAGGCACGCCCTCCTCCCCGAACGGAAACCGGGCGATATCGCCGGCCGCGAAGACCGACCCGGATACACGCATGTGCCGATCCGTGGGCAGACCGCCATCCTCGGCCAGATCCAGTCCATCTAGGAACCCTATGGCGGGCGATACGCCAACGCCCACCAGCACAAGGGTCGCCGGCAGGCGCTGCCCGTCCTCGAGAACAACGGCATTCGCCGGTGCATCCTGATCGTTACCGGCAATCGATTCGACCTTGCCGACGGTGAACCTCACCCCCTTCTCCTCGTGCAGCGTGCGTAGGCGGCGGCCAATTTCCTCTCCGAGGATCTTCTGCATCGGCAGCTCGGACGGAACGACGACATCGACCTCAAGACCGCGCGACCGCAGCGCCGACGCCGCCTCCAGGCCGATGAATCCTCCGCCCACGATCACGACGCGCGACACGCTTTTCGCGGCCTCGATGATCGCCTCCGCGTCCGCTCGCGTGCGCAGGGTATGAACACCCGGGCGATCGGCGCCGGGCACGTCGAGCGGCCTGGCGACGCCCCCAGTCGCCAGCAGAACGGCGTCAAAAACGAGCCGGTCGCCGCTCGCCAGATGCAGCGTGTTGCCGCCCCGATCCAGCCGCTCGACCCGGTCGGTCATCAGCGTGATCCGTTTTTCCTCCACCATGTCCGGCGTCAGCAAGGCCGGCGCCTCGCCCGGCGCCATCTTGCCGCCCAGGACGGCCTTGCTCAGCGCCGTGCGATCGAACGGCGTGCCGCCTTCGCCATGGATCAGCACGATCCGTCCGGCAAAACCGAGATCCCGCAAGGCCAGGGCTACGGCGACACCGGCGGCGCCCGCTCCGACGATCGCGAACGCCTTATCCGCGCCCAGCGTTTGCGTGGCAGTCGGCGGTGGTAAGGCCGTGGCGGAGACATAGACGTCGTCCCCATCCACACGAACGGGGAACCGACGCAGCGGCTCCAGCGCCGGCGGTTCCAACAAACTGCCGTCCCGAACGTCGAACATCGCCTTATGCCACGGGCAAATCAGCTTGCCTTCGCAGAACGCGGCCTTCTCCATCGGCGCACCGGCATGAGGACAGGTCGCGGCGAAGCCATGCACGGTTCCGCCATCGCGCAGCAGCAGCATTTCCGTGCCATCCAATTCGATCTTGACCGGCTTGCCGTCGGGCAACTCACCGAGTTGGGCCACATGCTGCATCGTGATCGCTCCCTGCCACCGCCGCTTCCTGCGGCGCGGCGGGATGAACGCAGCCGGGGCAGCCGGGTGGCTGCATCCCGGATGATTTTCAGCTGATTTGCAGGTTCTGCACCGCCGCCTCCAGTTCGGCGAAACTCGGCATATGCTCGTTCGGCACCATCTTGCGTCCGCTCTCGATGCTCACCTGCGGCGGATTGCCGTGCAGATGCGCGACGATCACGGCGCGGATGAGTTCGTAGTATTTCGACTCCTCCAGCACCACGGCGCTCAAGCGGGCGGAAATCGGCGCCACCACCCCATAGGCCAGAAGCACGCCCAGAAAGGTGCCGACCAGCGCGCCGCCGATCATCTCGCCCAGCACCGCCGGCGGCTCGCTGATCTTGGACATCGTCTTGATCACGCCGAGCACTGCGGCGACGATTCCAAGAGCCGGCAAGGCGTCCGACATGCTTTGCAGCGCGTGGCTCGGATGCAACTCTTCCGCCAGGGTCTTTTTCAACTCGCGGGCCATCAGATCGTCGATCTGGTGCGGGTCGTCCACGTTCATGCCGACCATGCGGAAATAGTCGCAGATCATCGCCGTGGCGTGGCGGTTCGACAGAACTTTGGGAAAGGCCGCGAAGGCGCTGGAGGATTCAGGCTTCTCGATATGCGGCTCCACCGCCGTCGAGCCTTTGGAGCTGGCCAGCTTCACCAGATAATAGAGAAGGCTTAGCATCTCGACGTAATCGGCCTTCTTGAACGATGGCCCTTTCAGGACTTTCTTGAAGCCGCCGATGGTGTGCTTGATGTCGTGCATCGAGTTCGCCATCAGGAACGTGCCGATCGCGGCCCCCAGGATACTCAGCAGCTCGAACGGCATCGAGGCGATCAGCGGCCCGATCGCGCCGCCCGATGCGATGAAACTGCCGAACACGCACGCCAGCAGAAAACCCAGTCCAGCCAGGGTGAACATAGATCAGTTCCCCCCGGCCGCATTCGCGGCGGCGTCGACAGGAGCGATCGAAGCCGCCTGGGCGGCGCTCTGGGCCGTAGCCGGCGGCAGTGCCTGCAGCCGGTGCAAGGTCAGCACGATACGCCGGTTGGCATCCGCCATCGGCTGCGCCGGCAACAGCAAGTGGCGGTCGGCATAGCCGGATACGTCGGTGATGCGGCCATCCGGCAATCCCGCCGAAACCAGCACGTCGCGCGCGGCATTGGCCCGTCCCGACGACAGGCTCCAGTTCGTCACCGGGCCCGGCGGCCAGGGTGCGCCGTCGGTATAGCCGCCGATCGAGACGGGCTCGGGCAACCGGGCCAGGAACGGCGCGACCTTACGCAGCAGCGCCACCGCCCGCTCGTTCAACGCGACGCCGCCGCGCGCGAACATCGGTTGCTGGTCGCGATCCATGATCTGGATCCGCAGACCCTCCCGCGTCACGTCGATCGCCATCTGTCCCGCCGAACCGGCAAGACTCGGATCGGACGCGATCGACCGCGTCAGCGCCGCAGCGGCGTTCTGCAGCGTGCGCTGTTCGCGCGCGGCGGCATCCGCCAAGGCACCGGACGCCTTCCGGGCCTGCCCCTCCGGACTGTCCGCTTCGGCGGGTGTCTCCGGATCGGTGCGCGACATTGCCCCGCCACGGCCGTCTTCTCCGGAATCGTCCGACGAGGCATCCGGATCGGTCAGCACGGGGCCACCGCCGTTCAAGATGGCCGGCGCGTCGGCAGCCTGGCTGTTGTCCGGCGCGGGCACCATATGGTCCGCGTTGCTGTTCGGCATGGGGGCTCGCGCCGGCGCGCCGATGATCATCACCTTGGGCGCGCTGTCTGGCTTGGCCGTCAGCTCGGTCCCGTTATCGAGCGGCGTGACACCTCCCGGCACCAGCCCTGTGCCGGAATAACCATTCTCGACGTTGGCCAACGGGCTGAAATAGGCGGCGATACCGCGGCGCTGCTGTTCGGTGGTGGCATTCAGCAGCCACATGAGCAGGAAAAAGGCCATCATCGCCGTCACGAAATCGGCGTAGGCCACTTTCCAGGCGCCGCCATGATGGCCGCCGGCGATGATTTCTTCCCGCTTGACGACGACGGTGCCGCCCTCGCCCTTGCCGCGCCTTTTGGCCATCCGGCTTGCTCCTTCGATCCGACGGGCGATGCTAGATGCGGCGCACTTAACGCTTCGCTAATGCGGCGAAGGCATCCGGACGAACTCCTGCTGCGCCGGCCGCTTCAGCCCGAACGGCACCGAAACCGGCCAGGCCAGGTAGGTCTCCGCGACCTGCCCGCCGCGACCACGCGACAGCGGGATCGGCGGGCCGCGCAGCACCCAGAGGGAGGGATCGGGCGCATCCTTGCGTCGGGCGTCGCGCAGCAGGATTCCGCTGCGCCCGGCCAGATCCGGATGCGGCAGATCGAACAAGCGCCAGCGCGGCGCCGCGCCGATCACCTCGCGATCGGCAAGCGCATGGGCCAGTTCGGCCGCCAAAGCATAATCATCCGCGGCGATGAATCCGGGTTCCAGCGCCGCTGCACGACGCGCCAGATCAGGCCAGCCCGCCAGGCGCTGCAAGGTGATGTCCATCTTGCGCGGCAACTCGAACGGTGCGGCGGCGGCCTGGAGATAGAGCGGCACGGCCAGGACCAACCCCAATGCAGCAGCGGGACGCCAGCCGCGCGGCGCCCAAAGAACGGCGGCCAGCACGGCGGACGGGTAGAGCAGGCCAGGCCAGTTCGCCTGCACGCGATCGCCGAACGCATGTTGCACGAACACGCATACGGGCAGAAGCGTCACCCAGGCGAGCAGGGACCCGGCGGCATCGCCCGCCCGTCCGGCGCGCACCGCCCGCGCAAGGCCCAGCACGATCAGCACGAAGACGCCGGGCGTAGCCAGGCCGATCTGGCCTCCGGCGAGCTCGCCGAGATATTGCAGCGCCCGCGCCGGATGCCAGTCGCCAGTGCGGCCGCCCTGCTTGAGGAAACTGGCCCAGCCATGCGCGGCGTTCCAGTCCAGCACTGGCGAGAACATGAGAGCCGCCAGGAGCGCCGCCATCCACGGCCAGGGAGAACGCAACCAGGCCCGGCCGGAGCGGGTCAGAACCAGCCAGGCGGCCAGACCGGCGCCGGGCAGAACCACCGTGTATTTGCTGTCCAGAGCCAGACCGACGGCGATGCCGGCCACGGGCCACCACAGCGCCCGACCCGTGGCCTGCAGCCGCCCCAGGGCGAACAACGCCGCCGTCCAGAAGAACAGCAGCGGCGTGTCGGGCGTGAGGGTGATGCTGCCCGCCGCCAGGATCAGAGTCGCGTTCAGCAGCGTTCCCGCCACCACCGCCCGCGCCGCGCGCCCCTCGGACGGACCGAAATCCGCCGCCGCGAAACCGAGCAGAACCGTCCCAGCCGCCGCCGATAGCGGCCCCAGCAGGCGAATCCCCAGGGCCCCGTCGCCGCAGAGCCAGGTGCCGGCCCGTATCCACAACGCCACCATCGGCGGATGGTCCAGGAAGCCTGGCGCCAGCGCCCGCGACCAGACCCAGTAATAGGTCTCGTCCGCCGACAAAGGCGCGAAACCGGCCACCACCAGACGCAGAACCGTCAGCGCCGCCAGAAGTCCCACGAACGGCAGGAGGTGCGGACGCGCGGGCAAGCCGCGCGGCATTACCGTGCCCGCCAGATCAGGGTGGACGACATGGCGTAGTTCCAGACCACCGCGATGGCGGCGCCTGCCGCACCGGCCGGCTGCCAGCCGTGATGGCTATCGTAGAGCGCGCGCGCGATGCCGATCCCGGCCACGTTGCCGATCGCGCAGACCAGCAGAAACAGCGGCAGACCGATCAGCAATCCCCCGCCCCGCAAGCGGCGATCGCGATAGGTCAGCGTATTGTTCAGCCAGAAATCCGCCAATGTCGCCGCGATGGTGGCGATCACCTGGGATTTGTTGAAATCGAACCCGAACCAGAGCCCGGCATCCAGCACCAGCAGATTCACCGCCACGCCGGCCAGCCCCACCAGCGCAAAGCTCAGGAAGCGCAGCGGCAGCAGGCCACGACAGAATTTGTCCAGCAGCATGGCGGCGAACTGCACCAACACCAGCGCGTCGAGCTTGCTCTCGCCTTGCAGACGCGGCCGGAACCGCGCCGGCAATTCCAGCACACGCGGCACCTCTCCGGTGCCGCGCGGCGCGGACAGGATCAGGTCGAGCAGGATCTTGAAGCCATGCCCGCTGAGATACGGCGCCACTTGGTCGAAGAACCGCCGCTCGCACAGAAAGAACCCGCTCATCGGGTCGCGCAGGGGCGGAAAGCCCGACCGTTTCGGCAGCACGGCCTGGGCCATGCGGATGCCGCCTTCGGACAGGCGATGTCGCCAGGCCGAGGAAAGCCCTGCAGCATCGCCGCCCTCCGCATGGCGCGACGCCACGGCGATATCGCAGCGCCCGGACCGCACCGCTTCCAGCAGCACCGGGATCTGCGTCTCGTCGTGCTGCAGATCGCCGTCGATCACCGCGACCATCTCGGCGGAAGACGACAGGATCCCCTCGATCACCGCCGAAGCCAGACCGCGACGGCCGATCCGGCGCAGCCCGCGCACGCGCTGGTCGGTCCGCGCCACCGCGCGGATCTCCTCCGCCGTGCCGTCCGGGCTGTTGTCGTCGACGAAGATGGCTTCCCAGCGCAGCTCCGCCAGCGCCGCGTCGAGCGCTGCCACCATCGGCCGGATATTGGGCCGCTCGCGAAAGCAGGGAATCACGACGCTGATCTCGAGCGATCCGCCGGGAGCGGGATCGATCCGGCCGGGCACGGTCACGGCGTCGGCGCCCCCCGTCAAATGGGCACGCCGGCGAGATCGCGGCTGGTGCGGATGGTCTGCAAGGTCTGCAAACGGCTCACATTCGCCAGCTCGGTGAGGCGGCGGGTGAGCTGGTTCTCATGCGCGGTGTCGCGGGCCACCAGACGCAGCAGGAAATCGCCGCCGCCCCGGATCATGTGGCATTCGCGCACTTCCGGCCATTCGGCGACCACGGTCTCGAACTGGGTCAGCACCGCTTCCTTCTGGCTGTCCAGACCGACCAGGGCGAAGAAGACGATGCTCCAGCCCAGCAGATGCGGGTCGCTGTCGCCGTAATAGCCACGCAGGACGCCCAGCTCCTCCAGGCGACGCACGCGCCGCAAGCAGGGCGGCGCGGAAATGCCCGCCCGCCTGGCGAGTTCCACGTTGGTCATGCGGCCGTCGCGCTGGAGCTCGGCGACGATCCGGCGATCGATCGCATCCAGTTCGGCTGGCATCTTGTCGGCGGTCTGCATCGGCGACCTATGTATGGCACCGTCGGCGCGGGGAAAAGCCCGCCGCGCCCCCGTCGCGCCCCCCGTCGCGATCGTTCCCGTGCGGAAACGGGTTTTCCCCGACGGCGGGACATGGCAACGATCCTTCACGCCCAACTTGCTTGCACCGCAGCATCGCGCACTCATATCCTTGACTGGACTATGGAACCGATTCGCAGACGATGAGCCAGACCTTCACCACCGATTTCCTCGTGATCGGCGCCGGCCCGGCAGGCTTCACCGCGGCGATCTACGCCGCGCGCGCGAACCTCAAGCCGATGCTGGTGGCGGGATTGCAGCCGGGCGGGCAGCTCATGATCACCACGGATGTGGAGAACTACCCGGGCTTTGCCGAGGCCATCCAGGGTCCGTGGCTGATGGAGCAGATGCAGGCACAGGCCGAGCATGTCGGCACCCGCATCATCCACGACCTGATCGTTGAGTGCGATTTCTCGCCGCGCGCGCCGGGCGAGCCGTTCCGCATGGTCGGGGATTCGGGCGACGTGTTCCTGGCCAAGACCGTGGTCATCGCCACAGGCGCCCAGGCGCGCTGGCTCGGTCTGCCGTCGGAAAGCCGGCTGCATGGCGCTGGCGTGTCGGCCTGCGCCACCTGCGACGGGTTCTTCTACCGCGGCAGGCGCGTGGCGGTCGTCGGCGGCGGCAACACTGCGGTGGAGGAAGCGCTCCACCTCACCCATCATGCCGACCACGTCACCCTGATCCACCGGCGCGACAGCCTGCGCGCCGAACGCATTCTCCAGGATCGCCTGTTCGCCCATCCGAAGGTCTCGGTGCTATGGAACAAGACGGTGGAAGAGATCACCGATAGCGGCACCCCGCCCGTGGTCAGCGGCATCCGCCTGCGCGACACCAAGGACGGCGCAGAGACGACCCTGGCGGTGGACGGCGTGTTCATCGCGATCGGCCACACCCCGAACACGGCGGTGTTCAAGGACCAGGTCGCGCTCGATTCCGAGGGTTATGTGGTGACCGAACCCGGAACCACCCGCACCAGCGTGCCGGGCGTGTTCGCGGCCGGCGACGTGCAGGACAGGATCTACCGCCAGGCCGTGACGGCAGCGGGTTCGGGGTGCATGGCGGCGCTGGATGCGGAGCGCTATCTCGCCGGCATCCCGGCGCCGGACACCCAGGCGGCGGACCCGTCCGTCCCCGACGCAGCCCGGGCAGCCGCATGAACACGGTCCGCACCGCCGTCGTGCGAACGAGCAGCAGGAAACAATGAGCATGGATTGGGACAAGCTGCGGATTTTCCACGCCGTGGCGGAAGCGGGCAGCTTCACCCATGCGGGCGACGTGCTCAATCTCAGCCAGTCCGCCGTCAGCCGGCAGATCTCGGCGCTGGAAGAAGCGCTGCAGGTGCCGTTGTTCCACCGCCATGCGCGCGGCCTGATCCTCACGGAACAGGGCGAGCAGATGAACCGCACCGTGCGCGACGTCTTCGCCAAGCTGGCGATGACCGAGGCGCTGCTCACGGAAAGCAAGGAAAAGGCGGCCGGCCGGCTCAAGGTCACGACGACCACCGGGTTCGGCACATCCTGGCTCACTCCCCGCCTGCCCCGCTTCCTGGACGCGCACCCGGACATCTCGATCACGCTGATCCTGGAAGACAGCGATCTCGATCTGGGTATGCGCGAGGCCGATGTGGCGATCCGCATGCATCCGCCGCGTCAGCCCGATCTGGTGCAGCGTCATCTGACGGATATCCAGCTCCAGGTCTGCGCCGCCCCGTCCTACATCGCCAAGCACGGCACGCCGGCGACGATGGAGGATCTCGACAAGCATCGCCTGCTGATGTTCGGCACCTATCACCCGCCGGTCGCGGACGTGAACTGGCTCGCCTCGTTCGGCCGCTCCAACGGTCAGAAGCGCCAGCCGGTATTCGAGGTGAACAGCCTCACCGCGCTCGCCGACGCGATCGAAGCCGGCCTCGGCATCGGGTCTTTGCCGCACTACATGCTGATCGACCGGCCCGGTCTCCAGCGGATCATGACCGACATCAAGCCGCCGACCATCGAGGCGTATTTCGTGTATCCGGAAGAGCTGCGCACCTCGAAGCGCGTGGCCGTGTTCCGCGATTTCCTGCTCGCCGAGATGCCGGCCAGGGCCTGACCCCCGGTTCCAGGCAGCACGTCCAGGCCGGCCGTCCTTGAGGGATGGCCGGCTTTTCCATGCCCGAACTGCCCCGTCCGCGCGATCCGGAACCGTGCGGGCGGGGCAAGGGGCGAGGATCAGTTCGAAGCCGGCTCGTCCAGGCGGACGATATCGTCCTCGCCGAGATACGAACCGCTCTGCACCTCGATCAGGGTCAGCGGAATCCGGCCGGGGTTCTCCAAACGGTGCACGCAGCCGAGCGGCAGATAGACGCTCTCGTTTTCCCGCACCAGAATCTGCTCGCCCTCGCGCGTGACCAGCGCCACGCCGGCCACCACGACCCAATGCTCGGCACGATGGAAATGACGCTGCAGAGAGAGCCGCTCGCCCGGCTTCACCACGATCCGCTTCACCTGGAAGCGCTCGCCTTCGATCAGCCCCTCGGTGAATCCCCAGGGCCGGTAGGACCGGTTATGCGCCACCGCCTCGTGCCGGCCGGCGGCCCGGAGACGCTCCACCACCTTCTTCACGTCCTGCGCCTGATGGCGATGCGTCACCAGAACCGCGTCATCCGTCACCACCACGATCGCGTCCTGCAACCCGGTCACGGCGGTGACGATGCCGTCCGAGCGCACATAGCAGTCGCTGGTGTGTTCCAGGAAGACGTCGCCGATCGCCACGTTGCCGTCCGCATCCTTGGCGCTGATGTCCCACAGCGCATCCCAGGAACCGACATCGGACCAGCCCAGATCGGCCGGGACCACCGCGGCATGCGCCGTGCGTTCCGCGACGGCATAGTCGATCGAGATATCAGGCGCGGCCGCGAACGAGGCCGGATCGAGCCGGATGAAGTCCAGATCCGTGCCGCGATGCCCCACCGCACGCTCCGTGGCGGCGAGAACCTCCGGCGCATGCAGGCGGAGTTCCTCGATCAGCGTGGCGGCGGTGGCGACGAACATGCCGGAATTCCAGAGATGCCGCCCGGTCTGCAGCAGCTCCCGCGCCCGCGCGTCGTTCGGCTTCTCGGCGAAAGCCGCCACGGCATGCACGCCGTCCTGGCCCGGAAGGGGCGCACCCACCTCGATATACCCGTAGCCCGTCTCGGGCCGGGTCGGTTTCATGCCGAACAGAACCAGCTTGCCGTCGCCGGCGGCGGACACGGCCAGGGACAGCGATTGCGCCAGGGCATCGGTGCGGGCGATCGCGGCATCGGCGGCCATCACCCAGAGAACCGCTCCGGGGTTGGTTTCGGCCACCAGCAGAGCGGCGGCGGCGATCGCGGGCGCGGAATTGCGCCCCACCGGCTCCAGCACGATGCGCGCCTCCTCGATGCCGGCGGCACGAAGCTGCTCGGCGATCAGGAAGCGATGTTCGTGGTTGCACACCACCATGGGCGGGGCGAACCCGGCGCCAACGCCGCGCAGGGCGGTTTCCTGCAGCATGGTGCGATCGGACACCAGCGGCCAGAGCTGCTTGGGGAACGAAGCACGCGAGACCGGCCATAGCCGGGAGCCGGAACCGCCGGACAGGATAACAGGAACCACGATGGACGCGGCAGGCTGCGTCGCCGCCGGAGCGGGATCGAAACGGTCGGACATCGGATCAGATCGGCTTATGGGCGCGGTCCAGCAACCGGCGCAGCAGGCCCGGCTTGGCGGCCTCCGCCTTGCGGCCGGCATCGGCCTTGCGCTTGGCCTCGGCGATCGCCTCGCGTTCGGCGCGAGCACGCCGGTCCTTCTCGGCCATCCATTTCTCGAGTCCCATCCCCGCCTTCTCGGCGCGGCGGGTCTCGTAAGCGAGCTTGCCGGATCCCTTGCCCGCTACAGGTGCCACGACGGTGCGGCTTTTCGCACTCACCCGCTTCGCGACCGGCTCGGACGCCGGAAGCGGCCCGGCGGTCCGCTTGTTTTTCTTGCCGAACATCATCGTTTCTCCCGCCCCCATCTCGCGCCCCGTCTTGCGCCGAGTCTCGCGCCCTGGGGCCGGAGGGGGTTTTCCCCCGGCGCCCCGCGCCGGGCAAGCCCCGCCGTTGGGGCGCCGCACCTAGCCGTGGACGGTCGTCCCCGCATGCCAGACGCAGCGATCGCCGGCATGGGCAAAGAACACGGCCTGACTGGTGGGAGCGAAAGTGCCCGCGCCATGATGGCCGGAGGCCATGCGGCCGTTGCCGCGCGGCTGCTGCAGCGAGGTGCAGCGGACGAGGCTGCCGCCGAGACGACGATGCCGGCTGTGCAGGGCGATCCGAACGGGCCGAATGGCATGATGCGCGCCGGGCGCAGACACGCTGGCGCGGTGGCGGCCGATCTGCGCCGCCCGTGCGCCGGTTCCATGCGCCAGAGCCGGGAGCGCCAGGACGCCAGCCGCCAGAAGCAGCGTGACGAGAACGAAGCGCATTGTATGGACTGGCCGGGAGTGCGTCATGCGAGGGTGACGATAAGCGGTCGCCCCCTTCCCGTCCAGGAACAGAGAAAGAACCGTTTACCTTCGGTTAAGCTGTTGCCCTCGAACCACGCCTGTTGCGATGCCGCATCGCTTCCCGGTTTTCGTCATGGCCAGACGGTATGACGTCCATGCTTGAAGGGGAGCCTGAAACCCAAAACACGGGTCCATCGCGTTATGCCCGCCGTCCCAGGGCCGATCGCGCCATCCGGCCAATGACCGATACCGGAGATGCGGAGAGGCCCTTCGAAGGGCCTCCTCAGGGCGATGAACCGCCAGCCTTGCTCGTCCGGGAGCGCGCGGAAATCGCGGATCGAGAGCAGCTCGCCGCGCGAGTCCCGAAGGGTGATGTGACCGAAATAGCTCTCGTCCCAACCCGGCACGGCGCCCTGAACCTGCACCATCCAGGCCGGGGCGGCGGCTCCGGCACGACGCGGCACGAGTCGCAGATCGGCGATCAGAAGAGCGGCGACACTGGCCAGGATCGCGCCGCGAAATCCCGGACGCCCGGGTCCGGCCGCGAGCTGCCGCACCAGGAGCCAGCCGAACAGGATCATGCCCGGCAGTGCCCATTTGAAATAATGGATGTTGTTGTAGCGCCAGAGCCCGGGCGGAATCAGATCGACATACGAGCAGAAGAGGGCCGAATAGCAGACGATCATCGCCGCCAGCAGCAGGGCGAGCCGAAACGCCAGGCCGCGCACCAGCCAGGGAAAGGCGAGCAGACCGCCTACAGACGGGATCAGCCAGGGCAGCATCGCCAGCATGCCGGCCCCGTCCGGAAACCAGGGACGCGGCGAGACGAGCAACAGATAGGCGCGCCAGCCGAGCGTCCCCCAATCGAAACCCAGGGCAGCGGAATTGCGCACATAGTCGCTCGGAGCCGTGCCATGGATGGCGAACCACAACGAAGCCGACGGCACGAACGACAGGACCGCGCCCAGCAGCAGGGCGCCGGCATCGGCCGGCGTCAATCGGCGCATGGAGAGCGCGATCACGCCCGCGCCAGCGGCCCAGATCACCACCAGAAGCGTGTCTGTGGGGCGCGTCATCGGCATGAAGCCGGCGATCGCGCCCAGGGCGACCATGCGTCCGAACCGCCGGACCGCCGCGTCGCCGACGACCGACAGGTGGCGCGCCGTCAGTCCGAGCAAGCCCCAGATCAGCGCGGCGGACAAGGTGGTATTCCAGGGCTCGGCCCAGACGCTGCGGAGCGGCCCGGTGCCGGCGACGGCATAGAAGAACAGGAGCGACGCCACGCTGCGCCCGACCCCGAGGGCGCGGGCGAAGGCGAGAAAGCCGAACAGCGCCAGCACGACGCAAGCCAGATCGGGCAGCAGATAGGGATGCAGCTCCGACAATAGCGTGAACGGCGCGCCGAGCATCGCGTAGCCCGTCGGGTACCAGTGATGTCCCGGCGCCAGATCGCCTGCGGCGAGCGAACGGGCCGACAGGAGATACTGCGACTGGTCCCACCAGCCCCACCATCCATTCGGAAACCGGCCATGATTGCCGGGCACCGCGGGGTCGCCGATATAGGACAGGATCAGCCGCAACGGCAGCAGCAGCGCGACCAGAACCGGAACGCAATGCCACAGACGCAGAAAAGGGCCTGCCGGCTCGTGCGGCGTCGTCTCGAACTGAACCGTTGCCGGCATCGTGCTTCTTTCGGGGGCGTTCCGTATCGGCACGGAGGCTGCGCGGGGCGGAGTTAGCGAACCGGATGCCGGGAGACAAGGCCGCCGCATCCCCGGGGCGACGGCTCGGACATCAGCGACCGCGCGTGTTGCCGCGCTGGTTCACACGCTCGCGCAGTTCCTTGCCGGCCTTGAAGAACGGCACCACCTTCTCGTCCACCGATACCGGCTCGCCCGTACGAGGATTGCGGCCGGTGCGGGCATCGCGCTGCTTGACGGTGAAGGCGCCGAAGCCGCGCAGTTCCACGCGCTCACCCCGGGCCAACGCCGCCGAGACCTCGTCGAAGATCGTGGACACGATCAGTTCGACGTCCCGGCTCTGCAGATGGGGATTCGCCGCAGCCAGCTCGTCGATCAATTCCGACTTGGTCATCCGAGCTCCTTCTGCGCTCTCAAGGCTGCCAGAGGGATACGGCTCCGTCAAGCGCAACCCCTTGCGCGGAAAGGACTTTCATTGAAATTCCGCTCGGAAGCGTATCGAGTGCGCCCGTCATCGCGGCGGCTCCCAGACCGCTCGCCAGGCTGCCGATCCGCCCGCGCAGCCAACCCTGCCTGTGTGGAGGCCGCAACGGTTCCACCGCCATGCTTTGCGGGATCGAGCGGTTCTGCGCCAGCCAGATCCGCGCCTCGCGCTCGCCGCCGATCGCGTCGATCAGACCGAGCCCCAGCGCCTGATGCCCGGTGTAAGGCCTGCCATCCGCCAAGGCGCGCACCCGCGCCTCATCCATATGACGGCCAGACGCCACCATGGCGACGAACTGGTCGAACAGATCGGTCACGACGCCCTGCAGCATCGCCCGCCCTTCAGGCGACAAGGGCTTCACCACGCTCGGCTGCCCTTTGAGCGGGCCGGAGACCAGCTCGTCCACCGACACGCCGATCTTGCCCAGCAGGCCGGACAGGTCCGGGCTCTGCAGGATCACGCCGATCGAGCCGGTCAGCGTGGCGTTGGAAGCGTAGATGCGGGCGGCGGGCACGGCGATCATGTAGCCGGCCGACGCCGCGACGCCGCCCATGGTCACCACCACCGGCTTCTTCGCCGCGAAACGGGCAATCGCATCATGCAGCGACTCGCCGCCGGAAACCGACCCGCCCGGGCTGTCGATCGCCAGGATCATGCCCTTGACGCTGCTGTCGTCGGCAGCACGGTCGATCTCGTCCAGACGCTGCCGGTTCTCGGCGATCACGCCGTCCACGCGCAGGCGCACGAGATGCGGCCCGGATACGATGCCGTGCCCGCCGGCACCGATCCGTGCCGACAGAAGCAGAACGCCCGCCAGCAGACCGATCGCGCCCACGCGCCACCACAATAGCCGGCGCTTCAAACGCAACCGGTCCAGCAACAGATCGGCGTCGAGACTCATGCGATGGTTCCAGCCCTTGCCCGGCCGAGCCTATGGTGGAAGCAGGCCGCTTGAAAAGCCGGAACACGGTCCGCCAGGGCGGCCTGGAGCACAGAAACGCCATGCCCGATGCAGCCCTGGATTTGCGCGCGACCCTCGATGCGCAGCGCGCCGCCGCGGCAAAAGCCGGCGAACCGTCACTGGCCGAACGGCGCGCCCATCTCTCGGCCCTGGACGCCGTGCTGTCGGATGCTGCCGATCGTTTCCATGCCGCGATCTCGGCCGATTTCGGCCATCGCGCCTACCCCGAAACCGTGCTGGCGGAGCTCGTGCCGCTGCGCGCGGCGATCCGCTTCGCCCACACCCATCTGCGGTCCTGGATGCGCCCGAGGCGCGCGCCCGTCGGGGTCACGTTCCAGCCCGGGCGGGCCTGGGTGGAAAAGCGCCCGCTCGGTTGCGTCGGTATCGTATCGCCTTGGAACTATCCGCTTTTCCTGTCGGTCGGTCCGCTGGTGGACGCGCTGGCGGCCGGCAACAGGGCGATGCTGAAACCCTCGGAGGCCACGCCGCGCTTCGCCGCCCTGCTGCGACGCGAACTCGCCCGCGCGTTCCCGGCCGACCGCGTCGCCGTGGTGGATGGCGATGCGGCTGTGGCGCAGAGCTTCACGGCGCTGCCCTTCGACCATCTGCTGTTCACCGGCTCGACCCGCGTCGGCACGGCGGTGATGCACGCCGCGGCGGACGGGCTGGTGCCCGTGACGCTGGAACTGGGCGGAAAGAGCCCGGCCATCGTCGCGCCGGACGCGCCGCTCGACCGCACCGCCCGCACGCTCATGGTCGGCAAATTGTTCAATGCCGGCCAGACCTGCATCGCGCCGGACTATGTGCTGGTGCCGGAAGACCGCGTGGAGGCGTTCGCCGCCGCATGCGTGGAGAGCGCCGCGGCACTCTACCCTCATATCGCCAACAACGACGACTACAGCACCATTATTTCGACCCGGCATCTCGACCGCCTCCAGGCCGTCGTCGAGGAGGCGAAGGGCGCCGGCGCTCGGGTGTTGCGCGACGTCAGCCACGCGGCCGAAGCAGGGGACGCGGAACGATCGAAGCGCATGGTGCCGACGCTGCTGCTCGATACGCCGGACAGCGTGGCGGCGATGCGGGAAGAGATTTTCGGCCCGGTTCTGCCCATCGTCGGCTACCGCTCGCTGCCGGACGCGATCCGTTACGTGAACGCCAGGCCGCGCCCGCTGGCGCTCTACGCTTTCACCGACGACGCGGCCACCGAACGGCATATCCTGTCGCGAACCCTGTCCGGCGGCGCGACCATCAACGGCACGCTGCTGCATTGCGCCCAGACGGCCCTGCCGTTCGGCGGCATCGGCCCGAGCGGCACCGGCACCTATCACGGCAAGGCCGGGTTCGATCGCTTCTCGCACGATCGCGGCGTGTATCGTCAGGGACGCTTCAGCGGCTTCACCGTGATGGCGCCGCCGCATGGCACGCTGACCCGCCTGATCCTGCCCTTGATGCTGGGCCGGAGCGACGGCGGCAAGCCGCACTGACGCTTCCAGAAACGAAAACCCCCGCGGCAAGCCGCGGGGGATCGTTTCGTCTCCGGAGGACCGGATCAGCTCTTGCGGCGACGACCCGGCTTGACCGCGACCGGCTCGGCGGCTGCGGCCTCGGCCGCGACGCGGCCATCCTTGCGGCCCAGGCCGATCTGTCGCGCAAGGGCGGAACGGCGCTCGGCATAGTTCGGCGCCACCATGGGGTAGTCCTGCGGCAGCCCCCAGCGCTCGCGATACTGTTCCGGCGTCATGTTATAGGCGCTCTGAAGATGCCGCTTCAGCATCTTCAGCTTCTTCCCGTCCTCGAGGCAGACGATGTAGTCCGGGAACACGGAACGCTTCACCGGAACGGCGGGCTGCGGTTTCTCCGGCTCCATCGCCACGGCAGTCACGCTGGTCAGCGCCTGATGCACCTGGCGGATCAGCGCCGTCAGTCCGTCGGCCGGTACCGTATTGTTAGAAACGTGGGCCGAGACGATCTGCGCCGTGAGTGCGAGAACTGCCTGATTGTCTTCTTCCGCCATGTCCACATCCGTATTGCTGTTGGTTTTGGTCCATCTACAACAAGAACCGCCAGCGTCCAAATAACCGAATTGAAATAAATCCCGATTCGTTTAGCGCCCCATGATCGCGGTTCCGTCCCCGACCGCGGCATTCGCGCCGGCCGGACCGGTGCCGGCCACGCCGACGGATGTGGCGGTAGGCATCATGGCCGGAAGAGGGCCGGTGGCCAGAGATCCCGCGCGCGGCGCGGGCGCAGGTGCGCCGGCTCCCAGCCCGTCGCCGGACTGGCAGGCACCCAGCCCCAGACATGCAGCAACAATAAAGCCGGTATAACAAGAATTCGACATCGGAATACTCCGTTACAAGAATCCGAGGCAACGGCGCGGAGCACAGAGCGGTTCACCGGCGCTGGTATTTCCATCCTTCCCCGGCCGGAGTCGGAGCCGCATGACGACAGTGGATGTTCTTGATATATTCTCATTCATGTCCAACCGCCGTTCCTCCCCACTTCCGTGGCCGGAAACGCCTATCGCGATGGCGCGACTGGGCCGCCGATGTGGCGGGAATGGTGCGACTCGAGCGCTGCTGCTGCGGCAATGCGACGGACGCATGCCGGTCGCGCATCTCGCGGCGCGGATGGTGTGCTCGCGATGCGGCGGCCGGGCGATCGAGTTCAGGATGGCCAGGCTCTGCGCGCCGGGCTGCCCGCGTCAGCGCGGTTGGCGCCTCATGCGACCAGCGACGCGAGCAGGCAGAAGATCAGGCCGAACACGGCGATCAGCGTTTCCAGCACCGACCAGGTCTTCACCGTCTGCGACACGGTCAGGCCCAGATACTCCTTGATCTGCCAGAAGCCGGCATCGTTCAGCGGGCCGAACGCCACCGAACCGGCGCCGGTCACCAGCACCATCAGTTCCGGCGCGGCCCCACCGCCATGGACCAGGATCGGCCCCATGATGCTCGATGCGGTGGCCATCGCCACCGTGGCGGAGCCGGCCGCCACGCGCACCACCACCGCCAGCAGCCAGGCCAGCACCAGCAAAGGCATGTGGATGTTCAGCGCCGCGTCCGTCACCGTCTTGGACACGCCGCTATCCACCAGTTCGCGTCCGAAGCCGCCGCCGGCGCCCACCAGCAGCATGATCAGCGCGGTCGGGCCCAGACACTCGTTGGTGAATCGCAGCACCGTGTCCTGCGAGAAGCCGCGCGCGGTGCCCAGCACGTAGAACGACATCAGGGTCGCCACCAGCAGCGCGATGTCGGTGTTGCCGAAGAAATGCAGCAGCGTGTTGAGGCCGCCGTGCGGTGTGCTGACGGAATTTGCCGCCGACCCCACCAGCATCAGCACCACAGGCAACATGATGGTGAACACCGTGATGGCGAAGCTCGGCATGTTGTCCGGCGGCGTGCTGCGGACGAACTGTTCGGCCAGCGGGTTGTGTTCGGTGATGGGCACGCGCACGGCGGCGAAGCGCCCGAACAGGGGGCCGGCGATCACCGCGATCGGCGTGCCGATCAGGATGCCCCACAGGATCGTTCGGCCGATATCGGCGTGATAGGCCGACACGGCCAGCAGGGCGGCCGGATGCGGCGGGATCAGCGCATGCGTGACCGACAGGGCGGCCCCCATCGGCAGCGCCACGCGCAGCAGCGGCGTCTGCGTGCGGTCGGCCAGCACGAAGGCGATCGGGATCAGCAGAACGAAGCCGATCTCGAAGAACACAGGCAGGCCCACCAGCAGGCCGATCACCATCATCGCCCAGTCCACCCTGCGTCGGCCGGCGGCGCGCGAGATGGTCTGCGCGATCTGGTCGGCGCCGCCGGATTCGGTGAGCATCTTGCCGAGCATGGTGCCCAGCGCGATCACCGTTCCGACATGGCCCAGCACGTGTCCGGCGCCGGCCTCGAACGAGGCCACCACCTTGTCGGCCGGCATGCCGGCGATCAGCGCCACGGCGAGCGAGATGGTCAGCAACGCGATGAACGGATTGAGGCGCAGGCGCGAGATCAGCACCATGATCGCGACAATCGCGGCGACGATCAGGCCCACGGCAAAGAACACACTCATGCTGGAATCCCGACGCCCCCGATTGGTCTTGTGCGCAGACTAGAGCGAGATCGAGATCCCGCCATCCACCGTCAGCATGTGGCCGTTGACGAAGCTGGACGCGTCCGAGGCCAGGAACACGGCGGCGCCCACCAGTTCCTCCACCCGGCCCCAGCGCGCCGCCGGCGTGCGCTTGCAGAGCCAGTCTGTGAAGGCCGCGTCGCGCACCAGCGCATCGTTCATCTCGGTCTCGAAATAGCCCGGCGCCAGACCGTTGATCTGCAGACCGTGCTTCGCCCAGTCCGTGGCCATGCCGCGCGTGAGGTTGCGCACCGCGCCCTTGGTGGCGGTGTAGGGCGCGATGTTGGGCCGGGCGAGCTCGCTCTGCACCGAACAGATGTTGATGATCTTGCCGCGCCCGCGCCCGAGCATATGTCGCGCCACTGCCTGCGCCGCGAAGAACACGGCACTGATGTTGGTGGACAGAAGCGTGTCCCAGTCGGCGCGGGTGAAATCCTCCAGCGGCGCGCGTCGCTGCAGGCCGGCATTGTTGACCAGGATGTCGATCGGCCCCTGTTCGCGCTCGATGCGCGACACGGCGTCGGACACCGCAGACTGGTCGGTCACGTCGAACGCCACCGCGTCGGCCTCGAAACCGTCCGCGCGAAGGGCGGCGCGGGCGGCGTCCAGCGTGTCCGAACTGCGGCCGTTCAGGATCACCCTGGCGCCGTGCGCGGCAAGTCCGCGTGCGATGGTCAGCCCGATGCCGCGCGATCCGCCTGTGACCAGGGCGCGACGCCCTTGCAAGGAAAACAGGTCGGGAGTCGGCATCGGCATTGCTTCCCTGCCCGCTCCGCTCAGCCGTACAGATAGGCCAGGCCGTTGCGGATGATGGCCGCGACGATCAGCGCCAGCACCAGGGCGAGCCCGATCGCCACCGCCCAGTCCCGCCGGCGCATCGGCGCGCGGTCGCGATCCCCGCTGTCAGGCGCCATGCGACAGGCCCGCCCAGCTTCGCACCAGCGCGCCGCATTCGCCGGCCGTGATCACCGCCAGCACCAGGGCGATCGCTGCCGCCACGAGACGGTCGCGACGCGTCCAGGGCGCCGGCTCGTCCTGTCCGCCCCATTCGGGCGGCGCGCCGAAGCTGTCGAAGGGCACGATCAATGGCCCGGCTGAGCCGCCCCATGCTGGTCGCCATCCGTGCTCACGACCGGAGTGATTACGCAGGAGCGGCCGCCGGGCACGGGCAGAGTTCCGGTCTGGCCCGGATTGGCCGGATCGGGAAACCGGAGCGTGGCGACACCGCCGCCATTATCAGACGCGGCCGTGATCTGGGTGGCGCCGGCCAGCATCAGGGTGCCGTCGCAGGTCACGGACAGGGTCGGCGAACCGGATTTGGAATGGCCGCAACCGGCCAGAAGCAGAGCCACGCCGAAAAGGGCGGCCGGCGCCATCACGGCCCTGTTTCCCCTGGATCCTGTTCCAGCCACACGCACCATGATCTCTCCCTAAAACAGTGGTTTCATTTTTCGAGCGCTAGCACCTGCCCTGTTCCGTCGCAACCGGCGCATGGCCATCCGCATCGGGAGGGTTTTCAGGCGAAAGCCGCCGCTGCCGCCTGATCGCACAGGACCGGATCCGGGCGCTGGCCGGTGTAGAGCACGAACTGCTCCACGCCCTGCAGCACCAGCACGGCGTCGCCGGTGATCACCGTCTTGCCGGCGGCGCGAGCCGCGCGGATCAGCGGCGTTTCGCTGGGGATCGCCACCACATCGAACACGGCGCGGGACCGGGCGATGGTCTCGGGTGCGAAGGCGCAGGTCTCGCTCTCCGGACCGCCTTCCATGCCGAGCGGCGTGACGTTGACCAGCAGATCGGCCTCCGCCCCCGCCTCGGTCGGGGTCCAGCGGAAACCCGCCGCATCGGCCAGGGCGCTGCCGGTCCGTTCGTTGCGCGCCAGCAGCAGGGCGTCGCGGAAGCCCGCATCGCGAAAGGCGCAGGCGACCGCACGCCCCATGCCGCCGCTGCCGCGCAGCAGCAGGCGCATATCCGGCGTGAGCCCATGCCGGGCGATCAGGCTGCGCACAGCGATGTAGTCGGTATTGTAGCCACGCAGCCGGGGCGCCACCGGATCGAGATCGTTGACGATGGTGTTCACGGCGCCGATCGCCGAGGCGGACTCATCCAGGCTGTCCAGCATCGGGATGCAGGCTTCCTTGAACGGCATGGAGATCGCGCAGCCGCGGATCCCCAGCGCACGTATGCCGCCGACCGCCGCCGCGAGATCGGTGGTGGTGAAGGCCTTGTAGAGAAAATCGAGCCCCAACGCCTCATAGAGATGGTTCTGGAACCGGGTGCCGAAATTGCCTGGACGGGCCGACAGGGACATGCACAGCAGGGTCGTCTTGCTGATCGGCGGACGGGGCATGGATCGATCCTTGTCCGAGAGGTTGCGCCCCGACTGGGAGGCGATCCCAGTCTGTAGCGAATTTGGCGCATCGACCAAAGCTGGAGCAGCGGCCCGGACGCCGTCCGGAGAAACCGTGATCATGGGCGCTCAAAAGACGGGGATGCTCTCCTCCAGACCGGCGACGTTCCGTCATCCGGGACGTCCGCGGCTGAGAGCGGCTTTCGTTCTATGCAGGCTAGAAGAGCTCGATCAGCATCTGCTCGTTATCGTGAATGAAGGCATACCGGCTGCCGCCGCTGTTCGGAACGTCCCGTGGCGGAAAAACGACCGCGACACCCCGAGCAGTCAGAGCCTGCAAAGTCGCATCGAGGTCGGCAACCTCGATCGCGAAATGGTTGATCCCACCGATCCTCAGGTTCGTCTCGGGCCGGCGTCGCTCGTCGGCCATCGGTGCCGCGTTCTCGTTCTGGAAGAACTCCAGACGGAGCGCGCCAAGGCCCAGGAATACCGCCTGGACCCCGGGCCGGCTGAACCCGTAGAGACGCTCGAATCCCAGATGCTCGGCGTACCACTGCGCACTTGCCTCGATGTCCTCGACGACGATGCCGACATGGTGGAGGCCAGAAAGAGTTTTCACCCCGAAATCCTTACGCTTTCGATCAGAAAGACAGACGATACCCGCCCGGGCAACATCAACCGAGACGATCCTTCGGAAAGCGTCGGGTTCTCGGTCGCCACATGCCGATGCCCTGCCGGCATGTCGCGTCGCACCGAACGGATAGGTTATCGCGCGCCTTTCGGCCGGGGCGTCGGACGCCAGCCGGGCGGAGCCAGCTCGAAACCTTCGAAGGAAAAGGCCGGAGCGACCACGCAGGAGACCAGGGTCCAGCGTCCGAGCGACACGGCGCATTGCCAGTGCTGACGCGGCACGACGGCTTGCAAATACTGGCCGAGGCCGGCGTCCGGGCCGAGGGTCCGTGCTTCCGCGTCGTGGCCATCGGGGGAGGTCGTCAGGGAAAGCGGTCCACCGGCCTGCCAAAACCACAGCTCGTCGGCGTCCACGCGGTGCCACGCGCTGAGTTCATCCAAGCCGAGCAGGAACAGGATTGCCGTCGAGGCGCCACGGCTGCCGTCCGGCGGGACATCGCGCCAGGTTTCACGGAAATGGCCGCCTTCGGGGTGCGGTTGCAGCCGAAGCGCCGCGATGACGTCATGCGGGTCGAGCGACGGGTCGCGCAGGTCGATCATGGGCGGGGGCTCCGTTGCCGGTTGGGGGAGAAAGGGTCTTCTTCTCAGAAAGAAATCCTCTTCCTCCACCAACGAAAAGCCGGCGTCAGAAGATCGCCATGCCGCCATGGACCGGATACAGCGCACCCGTGGTGTAGGAGCTTTCATCCGCCGCCAGATGCACGTAGGCCGGGGCCAACTCGGCCGGCTGGCCCGGGCGGCTCATGGCCGATTGCTCGCCGAACGAGACCACGCTGTCCTCGCCCATGCCGGTGACGATGAACGGTGTCCAGACCGGGCCCGGCAGCACGGCGTTCACGCGGATACCCTTCTCTGCCAGCATCTGAGAGAGGCCGACGGTGAAATTCGCGATGGCAGCCTTTGTCGCCGAATAGGCCAGCAGACTCGGCATCGGATGTTTCGAATTCACGGACGACGTGTTGACGATCGACGATCCCGGCTTCAAATGCTTTGCCGCAGCCTTGGTCACGTAGAACATCGCGTTGATGTTCACCTGGAAGGTGCGGTCCCATTCTTCCTCGCTGATCTCGTCCAGCGACGCCCGTGTCGCCTGGAACGCGGCGTTGTTGACCAGCACGTCGAGGCGACCGAACCGTTCCACCGTCTGGGCGACGATGGCGTGGGACTGGGCCACGGTGGCGATGTCGCCTGGCAGCAGCAGGCATTCGCGACCCGCCTCCCGGACGAAACGCTCGGTGTAGCGCGCATCCTCGCTTTCCTCCTCGAGATAGGAGATCGCCACATCGGCGCCCTCGCGGGCATAGGCGATGGCGACGGCACGGCCGATGCCTGAATCGCCGCCCGTGATCAGGGCGATTTTTCCTGCAAGCTTGCCGGACCCCTTGTAGGACTGCTCGCCCGAATCCGGCTCCGGCTTCATTCTCGCCGACAAACCGGGAAAGTCCTGCGACTGCGCCGCGAAAGGCGGTTCGGGAAAGCGTGTGCGCGGGTCTGTGGTCATGGCGTGCGCTCCATTCGGCATGTCTCCGGCGCCGAACGGGGCGTGGCGGCCACGGTTCGACCGGAACATGAAACCGTGAACGCGCCCGGCCGCCGGGCCGTGTGCTCAGCGCCAGCCGAGCGCCGGCGCGACATGCTGGAGGATCGCCTCGATCACGTGTGCGTTGTAGGCGACGCCGAGCTGGTTCGGCACGGTCAGCAGCAACGTATCGGCCTCGGCGATCGCCTGGTCCTGGCGAAGCTGTTCCACCAGCACGTCCGGCTCCGCGGCATAGGAGCGGCCGAAGATGGCGCGCGTGGTCTCGTCCAGCATGCCGACGTGATCGACATCTGTCCGACCGCCGAAATAGGCGCGGTCGCGATCGTTCACCAATGCGAAGATGGAACGGCTGACCGAGACGCGCGGCGTCCTAGCGTGTCCGGCCGCCGCCCAGGCCTGGCGATAGGCCCGTATCTGACGCGCCTGCTGGATGTGGAACGGTTCGCCGGTCTCGTCGTCCTTGAGGGTCGAGCTTTGCAGGTTCATGCCCATGCGCGCGGCCCAGATGGCGGTCGCGTCCGAGCCGGAGCCCCACCAGATCCGTTCGCGCAGGCCCTCGGAAAACGGTTCGAGACGCAGCAGGCCGGGCGGGTTGGGGAACATCGGCCGCGGGTTGGGCCGCGCGAAGCCTTTGCCCTGGAGGAGGTCCAGGAAGAGTTCGGCGTGCTGCCGTCCCATATCGGCATCGCTCTGCCCTTCGGCGGGCGCGTAGCCGAAATGGCGCCAGCCTTCGATCACCTGTTCCGGCGAGCCGCGGCTGAGACCGAGCTGGAGGCGCCCGCCGGAGATCAGGTCGGCGGCGCCTGCATCCTCGGCCATGTAGAACGGGTTCTCGTAGCGCATGTCGATCACGCCGGTGCCGATCTCGATGCGCTTGGTCCTGGCACCGACGGCGGCGAGCAGCGGAAACGGCGATGCGAGCTGGCGGGCGAAATGATGCACGCGGTAATAGGCGCCATCGAGGCCGAGCTGCTCGGCTGCTTCGGCGAGCTCGATCGATTGCAGCAGCACGTCGGCAGCGGAGCGCGCCTGCGACTGCGGCGAGGGCGACCAGTGGCCGAAGGAGAGGAAGCCCAGATTCTTGCCCATCGATCAATATCTCTCTATCTCATCATGCAAAGCGCGTCGATGCGATTTGGCAGTTTCCACAAACGTTCCCTCCCTGGCAAAAGGTTGACCAGCGGGGCCGTTCCGTTGTCGTGAAGCATTCGGAAAGACAGCCACGCTTTGGCAGCCGTTGCGAAAGCGTTGGAGAATGCCGCTATGGAAACGTTCCGCAGCTCACCAACATGCGAACCTGACGGACGGAATCCCCTTCGCGCCTGTATCTCGAAGATCCAATGCCAAGCTAGGAGGCTCCGCAAAAGCAAAATTCCGGCGAATCGCCTTTTCCCCGAAATGTTCTTCGTTCTTTTACAGACAACGCGGACCGAAGCAGAAATATTGTGCGACATCGGGGCAATCGCCATGGATTGCCAAACCACTCTTCAAACCGGTGCCGGGCATAAGGAGAGCGGGCGCCGCGCCGGGTGACGATGAGAACTATCTCTACGCTATAGCCCTCTAGGTTGCCGCCTCAATCAGCTCAACCAAAAGCAGCTGGTTGCGACGAGCGCGATGGCTGAGAGGTAGTTTCTGGCGAGCCTGTCGTAGCGGGTGGCGATCCGACGCCAGTCTTTCATGCGGCAGACCATGCGCGCGATGACATTACGGCGCCGGTATGCGACTCGGTTGAGTGGATACGGGTGACGTCGGCTTGCGTTGGAAGGAATGACGACCTCTGTTCCGGCCGCCTCGAGCTGCTTGCGGAGGTGATCAGCGTCATAAGCCTTGTCGGCCAACGGGCGAGTTGGCGGGGGACATCTTCGAGCAGTGTGGCTGCAACGCTAATGTCTGCGACATTTCCGGGTGTCAGGACAAAGGCAATCGGCTAGCCTTCAGCGTGGGCCAAAGCGTGGATCTTGCTTGTCCGTCCACCCCGTGACCGGCCGATCGCCTGCGCCTACTCCCCTTTTTTGACCCAGCCGCAGAGCGATGGGCCTTCGCATGCGTGCCGTCGATGCTCAACTCGTCCGGGATGTTTCCGGCCGCCGCCAATCGGGCGAACAGCTTGTGCCACAGGCCCTGCGCGCTCCATCGGTTGTAGCGATTGTAGATCGTCGTTGCAGGCCCGAACTCGGGCGGACAATCCTTCCACCGGCACCCCGAACGCAGCACGTGCAGGATGCCGCTGATGACGCGGCGGTCGTCGACACGCGGCGCACCCGGCCGGTTCTTTGGCAGATGAGGCTCCAGAGCCCCCCACGCCTCATCACTCAACCAGTCCGGATCGCTCATACCTGTCTCCCTCCAATAAACCCAAGGGAATCAGAGTGGCGTATAAATATCAATAGGCTGATCAGGTTCTCAACCTAGTATATAAAACCCGCATGGCAATAGCCACGATCGAGGAAATCCGTATCGAGCCGTCATCCTTTTCCAAGCGGATGATGACGACGTCGCCAATCGCTTGGAGTATCGTGCTCGAAGCGAGCAAAGACGCGCGAGAAATGACTTTGATCGGAAAACCCACAATCGGAAGCGATCGACGCCAGACTCGCTTCTGTGTTGCGCAGCATGGTCTTCGCACGTTCAACTCTTCGTTTCAGCAACCATTGATGAGGCGTAACTCCAAAGGTGTGCCTGAAGGCTGAAGAGAAATGGCTCGCCGACAGATTGCATTCACGTGCGAGGTCGGCAATCGAAGGGCTTGCCGCGAGAGTCGCCTCGGCACAATCAGTCACCCGACGCACCTGCCATGATGTCAGCGAAGCCCTGCGTCGACGTCCAGCTGCGGCGAGCGAGCCGTAAGTGGCGATGATGTGCTCGTAGAAAGCAAGAGAGACATATTCGACGAACAGACGGCTCGCCGTCTCCGGTGACGCCAGAGCAGGCAACAATGTCTGTGCGAGGTGGAACATCACGGGGTCGGGCGCACCGAAGGATGGTTGCGCGATATCCCGAACGCGGCGACGCCCGTTTTCATAGGCCAAGGCGTTCAGCGTGGCGCGTGACATATACACGCAGACATGGTCGAGAGGCTGATCGAGCCGAAGGGTCGGTCCGGCATTGAGATCCACGAGGTAGCTCCAGCCCGGTCGGCAAGCACCTCCGGCAGCAACCCGCTTCTCTCCATAGCGAAGATCGGGATGGCGATTCTCGACCAATGGAATGTGGAACTCGAGGGCGTCTTCGGGATGCGTCGCCAGGATCAGATCCGGTGTCGGTCGAGCGTGCACCAGCCGTGAAATGACAATCGGGCCGGCCTGGGGCGTGATATTCGCCAAGAGCATTGGCCCCCCGGGCCGCTGATGGCGACCGGCGACGTCCGGAACAGGCTGTCCTGCGGTCAGGTCACCGCGGCGGCTCAATCGCTGTGTCACCAGCCACCACCCAGGGCCCGGAATGCACGCGCCGCTGCTCGGGCAGCATCGCCCTTGTTCTGAGCAAGGTTGTCGCGGGCATCGAGCAGTTGCCTGTCGGCATCCAGCACATCCGTCAGCGGAATCGATCCAGCGACATATGCCTGCTGCGATAGATCGCGCGTGCGCTGTAGCGCATTGACTTCCGCCTCGAGCCGCGTCTGTTGTTTCTCCAGTTCGAGCAGCGTCTTGAGTGCGTCCTCGACATCCTCGGCCGCACGAAGGACAGCTTCACGGTATTGTGCCAGAGCCTCCGCATGGGCACCCCGCGCCTGGCCGACTTCGGCATCGACTTTTCCGAAGTCGAAGAGTCGCCAGCGCAAAGCGCCTGTCGCAATCGGCTGGAACGACGCAGCCGTGAACAGCCGATTGGCGCTCAGGCTCTCGAAGCCGAGCAGACCGGACAGCGAGAGTTTTGGATAATAATCTGCAAGCGCCACACCGATCCGCGCATTGGACGCCGCCAGGTGACGCTCGGCGGCAATGATATCTGGCCGGCGGCGCAGGAAATCGACAGGCCGGTCATCGGAAATGATCGCAGGTATGACCGGAATCGGCCTCGGGGACGCCAGTTGTGCGGCGTATGTGCCGGGCTGCGCTCCCAGCAAGACGTCGAGACGATTGAGTTGCGCCTCAAGGGAAATCTCGAGCGGCGGCAGGCTCGCCTGCGCCTGTTCGAGCACGGCTTCGGCCTGCGATAGCTGACGCTCATCCGCCAATCCGCGCCCGCGGAGCTGGCGCACCAGCATCAGGAGATGGGAGTCGGTTGCGATCTGTTGACGGGTTACGGCGATGCGCGCCTGGTCTCGGCGGATCTGAAAATAGGCGTCTGCCACATCGGCCACGACCATAATCCGCGTTCCGGCCCACTCGGCCTGCGCAGCCTGCGCCTCGGCATCGGCTGCCTCCGCGCCGCGACGCAGACCGCCGGCCAGGTCGATCTCCCAGCTCGCGGCAAGACCAACATTGTAGTCGCGCTGATCTCGATTGTAACCCGGAAAACTGCGCCCGACACGGCCGATCTGGGTCGTCAGCGATTGCCGAAGCGCAGTCCCGGTCGCGCTGGCATCGATTGTCGGCAGCATCTGCGCGCCGGCGCCCAGCGCGGCGGCCTGTGCCTGGCGCTCACGCGCGAGTGCGGCCTGCAGATCGAGATTCTGCGCCAGCGCGCGTTGCAGCAGACCGTCCAGTATCGGGTCGTTGAATGCCCGCCACCATGTGTCAAGCGCAGGTGGCAAGCCGTGCTGGGCCGCCATGACCGCCGGGGCGTTGTGGAACGGGGCAACTGCCGTCGCCGGAGGCCGGTAGTCCGGTCCGACCTCGCAGCCGGCCAGCGCCAAACAGGCCGCGAGCAGCAAGTGCCGGCGGCGCCCGCACGACAGAGTCAGATTCTGGCGGTGGGCGATCATCAGCGCATCTCCGTCACTGTGGACGGCGGCTCCTGCACCCGGAACCAGATCGCATACAGCGCGGGCAGAAACACCAGCACCAGCACCGTGCCGACCAGTGTCCCGCCGACCAGCACGAATGCCATCGAGCCCCAGAAAACCGAACTCGTCAGCTCGGCGAACGCCAACACCGCCGCCAGCGCCGTCAGCAACACCGGCCGAGACCGCTGCACCGTGGCTTCCACCACTGCGTGGAACGGATCCAGACCGTCGCGCTGGTTGTCGTGGATCTGGGCGATCAGGATCAGCGTGTTGCGCATGATGATCCCGGCCAGACCGATCAGGCCGAGGATCGCATTGAAGCCGAAGGGCTGTCCGAACATCAGCAGCGTTGGCACGGTGCCGATCAGACCCAGCGGCGCAGTGAGGGCGACCATCGCCATCGCTGCCAGCGATCGCGTTTGGATGACGAGGATCAGCAAGATCGCCAGCAGCATGACCGGGAAGATGGGCACCAGCGCGCGGTTGGCCTTGCCGGCCTCCTCGATGCTGCCGCCCTGTTCGATCCGGTAGCCAGGCGGCAGCCGGGCGATGACATCCGTCAACGCGTGCTCTACCTCGGTCGAGACTTCCGGCGGCTGTGAGACCGAGTCGATATCGCTTTGCACGGTGACGGTCGGGATACGGTCGCGGCGCCGCAGGATCGGCTCCTCGGGGCGGATCTCGATATGCCCGAGCTGGCTCAAGGGCAAGAGGCCACCGTTACGGCCGGTTAGGGTGAGGCTGCCGAGTTGCGCGGGATCGAGACGCGTCGTGCCGGCACTGCGGGCGATCAGCTCGACCGTGCGGATATCCTCGCGCAGCTGCGTGATCGCGACCCCGGTCAGCAGGAATTGCAGCTGTGTTGCCGCTTCCGACGGTGACAGGCCGATCAGTTGCAGCCTGGTCTGGTCGAGGACGACATGCGCCGTCGGCACGCGCTCCCCCCAGTCGGCGTTGACCTGGCGGGTATGCGGATTGGCCCGCATGGCGGCGGCCACCTGGGCGGCGATGCGGCGTAGCACGTCCGGATCGGGGCCCATGACCCTGAACATGACGGGAAAATGGCTGTAAGGCCCGAACACGAATTGCGTCACCCGCACCCGGGCTTCTGGCGCCAGCCCCTCTGCGATACGCCGGCGCAGATCCAGTTCGAGCCGATCGCGCGCGCCATCGTTCGGCGTCACGACAACCATCTTGGCGAACGAGGGATCCGGCAGCTCGGGGTTATAGGCAAGGAAGAAGCGCGGTGCGCCGCCGCCGACATAAGCGGTTACGTCCTTGGTCTCGGGCTGGTCTTTCAGCCATGCCATGATCCTGTCCGAGACGCGGCTGGTGACCTCGATGCTGGTACCTTCCGGCATCTGCACCTCGACCAGCACCTCGGAGCGGTCTGAACTCGGGAAGAATTGTTGCTTCACCAGGCCCAGCCCAGGCACCGCCGTCACAAACAGCATCACGACCGCGGCGGCCACGAGGAACTTGTAGCGAATGGACCACCGCACGATCCCGCGCAGGCGATTGTAGGAGGGACTCGCATAGATCTGACCATGCGTGCCCCCCGCGATTGGCTTGAACGCCGGCAGCAGCCTGACCCCCAGATAGGGCGTGAACACTACCGCGACGATCCAGGAAGTGACGAGAGCAAAGGCGACGATCCAGAAGATATTGCCGGCATATTCGCCGGCCGTGCTTCGGGCGAAGCCGACCGGAAGGAAGCCGGCCACGGTCACCAGCGTCCCGGCCAGCATCGGCGCCGCCGTATGGCTCCAGGCATAGGACGCCGCGGCTACCCGCGTGGCCCCCTCCTCGAGCTTCACGACCATGATCTCCACGGCGATGATCGCATCGTCGACGAGCAACCCGAGCGAAATGATCAGCGCACCCAACGTGATACGGTCCAACTCGCGCCCGGTCAGCAGCATGATGGCGAGCACGATGGCCAGCGTGAGCGGCACCGCCGCTGCGACCACGATGCCCACCCGCCAGCCGAGGGTCAGCAGGCTCACCCCCAGGACGATCACCAGGGCGACGAAGAATTTGAACATGAACTCGTCGATGGCGGCTCTGATGATCGCCGCCTGGTCGATTACCTTGGTGAGTCGCACGCCGGCCGGCAGCGTCGCCTGGATGCTATTTTCCTCGGCGTTCAAGGCCTGGCCAAGCTTCAATCCGTTCCAGTTTTCAGTCCGCACGACGTTCAGCACCAAGGCGGGCCGCCCATTGTGTCGCACCAGCAGGGTCGGCGGATCCTCGTAGCCGCGACTGACGGTGGCAATGTCCGACAGGCGCAGCGCCCGGCCACCCGCAACGATCGGCGTGTCACGGATCTTCTGCAGATCGTCGAGCGCGCCGTCGAGCCGCACGAACACCTGCGGACCGGTGGTGTCGATCGATCCCGCCGGGGTCACGTCGTTCTGCCGTGATAGCGCGCTGAAGACGTCGCTCGGCGCGACGCCGAGAGTGGCGAGGCGCGCATAGTTGAATTCGACGAAAACCCGTTCGGGCCGCTCGCCCATGATGTCGACCTTCCTCACGCCTGGAACGTGCAACAGCCGCTGCCGTACCGATTCCGCGAGCCGGACCAGTTGGCGTTCGGGTACTCCCTGACCGTCCAACGCATAGACGGAAAAGACTACGTCTGAGTATTCATCGTTAATGAACGGGCCCTGAACACCAGCCGGAAGCAGATGTGCCGTATCGCCGAGCTTCTTGCGGGCTTGATAGAATTGCTCCGGCACGTCGCGCGGCGGGATCGTATCTTTCAACGTCACCGAGAGCGCCGCGAGACCAGGCCGCGTGTAGGTCTCTACCCGGTCGTACCAACGCAACTCCTGCATGCGCTTCTCCAGCGGATCGGCGACGAGGTCTTGCATCTCCTGCGCGGTGGCACCGGGCCACAGCGCCACGACCGTAAAGGTCTTCACGGTGAAGGGAGGGTCCTCGGCCCGGCCGAGGTTGACATAGGAAAACACACCGATCGCAACCAGCGCGACAATCAGGAACAGGGTGATCGCCCGCTCGCGCACCGCGAGCGCGGACAGGTTGAATTTGCTCATTGCATTGCCGCCCGGACCGTCATGGGCCGGACTTTCTCTCCTCCACGCAGTTCATGACCGCCGGCGGCGACGACGGCCTGTCCCACTTGCAGACCCTGGATTTCGGCGGTGTCCTCGCCGATCGAAACGACCCGAACCGGCCGAAAGGCGACAGTGCTGTCGACGGCGTTGATCACCCAGACACCGGGGCCGGAGCCCTCGTCGTCGATCGCGCCGAGCGGCACGCTTTGGTCCTTCCCGGCCCCGGGCTGCGTCAGCGTCACGCTGACGGTCGCCCCCAGCGGTGCGTCGGCGTCATCGCCACTCATCACATAGCGAGCTTCGAAGGTTCGTGTGCGCGGATCGGCGCTGTCGGAAAGCTGCCTCAAGCGGGCCGTTGCCGCCGGACCGCCCGCGTAAAGCAGCACGCGCGCCTCCGAGCCGATCATCGGCCGGACGGCCTCCGGCAGGTTGACCACCGCTTCGCGCGGACCGGCATGCGCCAGCCAGAGCACGGCCTGTCCGGCAGCCACGACCTGCCCCGGCTCGGCCAGGGTTTGCATGACGGTACCGTCGTCGTCGGCCAGCAGCACCGCGTAGCCGTGCTGGTCCTGTGCCACGCTCTGTTGCGCTATCGCCGCGTCCAGCGCCGCTTTGGCACTGTCGGACGCGGCCTTGACGTCGTCGTAGCGCGAAGCGGAAATTGCGCCGGTCGCAGCGAGGCCGCGATTGCGACGCTCGTCCGCCGAGGCCTGGACCCAGCGGGCGCGCGCTGCAGCGACGTTCTCAGACTGGGCAATAGCGGCATGGCCATAATCGGTCGGGTCGAGACGCATCAGAGGCTGGCCTCGCCGCACGAGTTGACCGGTGTCGACCAGCCGCGCGACGATCTTGCCCTGGACGCGAAAGCCGAGGCTGCTTTCGACACGTGCACCGACGACACCGGTGTAGGTAAGGCCGACGCCCGGCGCGGCTTCGACATGGGCCACGATCACGCGCCGCTCCGCGGTTCGCGGATCTGGCTCACCGCCCCCGTCCGGCTTGCAGCCGGCAAGAGCCCCGACGACTGCTGTCATCGCCAGAGCGAGCGACCTTATTCGTTGCATGACGCGCCTCTCGTTTGGGTAGGTAGCCGGGCGTGTATGGCCGCCTCAGAGGCCGAAGGTCTTGCGCAGGCTGGAGTCGACGCCCTTGACCGGGGCGTAGCGCCGCAGCGTGCGCAGCAGCCGCGCTCGCCTATCGGCCGGTTCCCGCAGGCGATGCGGTCCCTTAATGATGGCGGCAATCTTTTCGGCGACCGTTTCCGGCCTGGGTGCGGTCGCGATCTGCTGCACAACGGCGCGATGGCTTCGCGCGAGGGCGTCGGCGTAGTCGGCGATCACGGCGGCGGTTCGCTTCGAACCGAGATCGAGGTTGGTCCTCGTGAAACTCGGCTCGAGAAGGACAACGCGAATACCCAAATTCCGAACCTCATGATCGAGCGTCTCCGACAGACCCTCGATCGCATGTTTGCTGGCGGCGTAGAGCCCCATAAACGGCGCGGGCAGGAAGCCGAGCACCGAGCTGACATTGACGATCAGGCCGGAACGGCGCGCACGCATGTCGGGCAGCACGGACCTGATGGTACGAAGCGCGCCGAAAACGTTCGTATCGAATAGCGCCTGCGCCTCTTCGACGCTGGTGGCCTCGATCGGGCCGGCCAGCGACACGCCGGCATTGTTGACGAGCACGTCGATCCGGCCGGCCCGATCGATAATCTGGTCTACGGCCGTCCGCACCGAAATCTCGTCGCGAACGTCGCAGGCGACGAGTTCGACGCCAGGCGCAGCCTGGATACGCTCCGGATCTCTCGCGCCACCGAAGACCCGGTATCCCGCGGCGCCCAGCAAGCGCGCCGTGGCCGCACCGATGCCCGACGAGACACCGGTGATGAACACCACTTTTGCCAAAATTGGTCTCCCGTGTCGACGATGATTGCTGCCCGCTGCGCTCAGTCCAGCGTGTGAACAAACTTGGACAGTTCGGCCTGCATGGCCTCGGGATTGTCCCGAAAGGCCTTAGCCGCTCCTTGCGACAACGCGCCGGGAAAGACCTCTTCCGCGCCAGACTCCAAGGCGTCGAGGGCACCGGATGCCACTTCCTGAGGCGTTAGGCGCGGCTCGGGGAGCGGCGCACCCATCGCGGTGTCGACCTGAACCGGCAGTACGCCAAGAACCTGTACACCGCGGTTCTTCACCTCGGCACGCAGCGTCCGGGTCAGGGCGAGTGCGGCGGCCTTGGCTGCCGCGTAGGTGCCGGCCACAGGCAAGGTCACCAGAGCCAAGATCGACAGGATATTGATCACCGCGCCGCCACGATGCAGCGCCGGCGTGTCGCGCAACGCCTGCAGGAGCGATAGCACGCCGAAATAGTTCACCTCCATCTCCTGTCGCGCCGCCTCGGTATCCGACGCGGACAGCACGCCCTTGAACGTTGCGAGACCCGCGTTGTTGATGACGAGCGTCACGTCATGCGCCGTGGCCGCAGCATCTGCGATCTGGTCCGGCTTGGTCACGTCCAGCATCAGGGGCACAAGGCGCCCCGAGCTCTCAAGCAAAGGTTGCAGGGCCGCGACATTTCGCGCGCCGACATAGATCTTGTCGGCACCTCGCTTAAGAAGTTCCTGCACAAGAGCGGTTCCGATACCGCCGTTTGCACCCGTGACGAGTACCACAGAACCTTCGATCTTCATCGCGTCATCCTTTCAGGAACCGCACCGTCGCGAAGCTCGCATCGGCGTTATCATTATTCGCGCAACTAATGGTTATGATTGTGCGCGCAATCATTGGAGTCAAGGTGCTGATGTCCGTTTGCAACAAGGCGCATGGAAGACGCGTTCTCTGAAGAGCTCCGAACCGCGAATATCCTTGCGTATGATCCGATCGCAGCCTGGATCAATGGGCAGGATCGTTCCGGGTGGCAATTGTCGTAGGAACGTGCAGATACCAGAGTATTATACAATGACGGCACGCGACTCCGTGGCCGACTATAAAGCTCCGGCCTGGCATGTCGGAGAACGATCAGCTTACCTCATTCGACAGGATGACGATTCTCGTCAGAGGGTTTATTATGATGACACGCACAATCAAAGGCGGTATCCTGTTGACTCGTGTGTAGGAAGAAACACGGTGAAGGTTTCGAAACTTCAGGCCTCCGACAATCGTCAGGTCATGCTGAAGGCGGCCGCTGAACAGATGCGCGGTCAGGGGCTGACTCAGATGAGCGTCGCCGAGGTCGCCAAGGCAGCCGGCCTCACGCACGGTGCGCTCTACAGTCATTTTGGGTCCCGTGAGGCTTTGCAGGTGCAAGCAATGGGGCAGGCATTCTCTGACTGTGCCGACCTTTTTACGGGCAAGACAGCCAAAGAGTTCTTGCAGACCTATCTGTCTTTGGAACACCGCGATCACGCTGAGCAAGGCTGCCCGACATCAGCGTTCGTTAGTGAAATGCGGCTGCAGTCCGAGCCTTCCCGGATCGCTTTTTGGGAAGGCCTGCAGCGCAGTCTGGCGCTCACCGCCGCGAGCCTGGGCCTGGGAGCGGCTCCAAATCAGCAGAGCCGTGCGATCTTTGCGCTCTCCGCCATGGCGGGAGGAATGGCAATATCACGGGCGATACGCGATATCGACGAAACCGCCTCTGCGAACGTCCTGCAAGCCGTAGATAAGCAATTGCGTGAACTCGTCCTCAGCTGGTCCGGGCGGGCGCAACATAAGGTAGGCGCCAAGCCGAAAAGGCTCAGGTCTGAAAAGCCGCCTGGTTCCACATCTTCGGCAGCCTCGCCTCGCGCAAGGCGGCGTAGGCCCACATCCTGAGGCCGTTCGTATGCTCCGGCGCGGTTTGATGAGGGTATTGCATATGAAGGATCGGCACCTTCGGTGGCGACCCTCGCTTCGAGACTGGACAGCACTGCTGTTTCTGGCGCTCGTGTATCTCCAATTCGATCGCGTCGCTGATGCCGTCGATACACCGCTGGCCAAAGCACTGAACCTTCCCGTCTCCTCCTATGGCCAACTGAAGCTATGGCCATATGCACTGCTCATGGTGATACGACTGGTGCTGGAGCTGGCCGTCGTTGCAGCAGTCTGCGGGATCCTCAGGCGCCGGATATCCGGCTGGCCACTGGTTGGACCCGAGAGTGGAAGATTGGCAGGACTCGGACTCGGCATCGGCCTGGTCGTGATGAGCTGCGTCGTCCTGGCGATCACGGCCACCGGGAGCGCCACCGTCTCGGTCTCAATGCAATCGCCCCTTTCGGCCCTGGGCTACGGCACGAGCTGGTTCCTGTTCGACTTTATTGGCGCGACTGGCGAGGAGCTTTTCGGGCGAGTGGCCGTCTTGCTCGTCGCGGAGCGCTTTGTCGGGTGGCGCGGAGCGATCGTCGTCTCCGGGTGCATGTTCTTCGTTCTTCACCTTGATAACCCGGGAGTAAGCTGGATCTGGCTTGCGCGCCTATTTTGTCAGGGCACGTTGCTGGCTTACGCAGTTTACCGGACCGGGTCCGTCTGGTGGTCGGTCGGCTACCACACGGGCTGGAACTGGGTGAGTGCGCCGCTCTTCGGTGCAGCCGGCAGCGGTTATCTTGATGAAGGTCATCTCCTGGATTTCAAGCCGACTGGATCGAGCCTGCTCACCGGCGGAGCCGTTGGCCCGGAAGGGAGTGTCTTTGCTTTTATCGCAGTGCTCTGTGCGTTTGGGCTGCTCGTTGCCGCGACCTCCGATCGCAGACTGACCGGGACCAGCGGCAGAGTGACGGCGCCATGACGCACGATCGCGCGAGAGCAATGTACAGCAACTGGTCTGGTCAATGGGATTTTTAGGCAAGAAGAGGCACGATAGCGGAGATAAGAATATGATGATTCAGGTGCAGCATCGTGAGCATGTCACCGAGAGGACATATGACGACGTCGTAGAGGCCTTCTACGCTGCGACGGAGAACGCCGAGGCCGGAATAAAGGAGCTCGTTGCGGGTTCGGATACGCAAGCCGAATTTATCGCCGAATTTGCGCGCCGGGCTGGTCCTCGATCACGGCGACTGGCTGACGCGGTTCTACGATTGCCCCTCTCGAGCGCCGTTGGCGATCATCGGCAATCCTTTGGTCGCGATAACAATGTTAGGGCGAGACCCGCAGGTCGGGCTGAACGTTCCGACACATATCTACATAAGGAGCGGCGAAGACGGCCGAACCACGGTCTCTTACGACCTTCCTCCACTCTCATGGATGACCTTTCGCCGGAAACCGCGGCCGCAGCGGCGAAACTGGATGCGAAGCTGATCGAACTTGCGATCCACATCAGCGGGGTAGATGCGGCGGCATGAGCTCAAGACCGGGCCTTACCCGCTCCGGTCTCCGAGTCTGAGCATTGAGGCATTAGATGGCTAGGTTCATTCGTATAGCTATGCTTGCGGCTGCAGCCGCGCCTGTCGTGCTCTTATCGGGCCCGGCGCCAGCACAACAGATCAAGCCGATAGCAGTCGGCGCAACGCTCGACTACACTCGTCAATTCGATTTGCACTCGAAGATCAACGGAGAGTCGTATCGAATTCAAATGTCGATTCCCGCCGGCCCTCCGCCTTCAGCGGGATATCCTGTTATATACGTTCTCGACGGGAACATCTTCTTCGGAACCTTTGCCGGCGCGATGAGGCGACGCGCCCTCGCGGGCGAGCTTGACGAAGCCATTGTGGTAGGAATCGAGGACGGTGAGGGGCCGAACAGCGCTATACGAACTCTCGACTGCACGTATGTCAGGCTGCCGCTGCGCGATAGGACGATCATGAAGGAATTTACCCCGCAGTCAAAGACTGGCGGCGGGGAGGAGTTCCTGCGCGTTATCCAGGCGGAAATTGAACCGACGGTTGCGGCTTTTGCCCCCATTGATCAGCATCGAAAGGCAATCTTTGGCTGGTCGCTCGCCGGGCTCTTCGTGGTTCGTACGATGCTCGCGCATCCAGAGGCGTTCGAGACTTATCTTGCTACCAGCCCGTCCCTCTGGTTTGCGGATCGCGAGGCGTTCGGTAGGGTGGCCGCGTTCGAGCGCAATGTCGCACTTAAAGGTCTGCATCCACGACTCTTCATAGGCGTAGGTAAGTATGAGCAGGATCCGTCTGTGAACTATTTTCCCGGAGAGTTGCATGACATCTGGGCCGGGGAACTCAGCCACGCCCGGATGGTCGATAATGCCAGGGACATGCACAGCGCCCTCGCGCCGTTGTTTCGATCCCGCCCGAATGACGAATTCTTTCGTATCTTCCAGGACGATACGCACGCTAGCGTGAACTGGAACGCTATCAATCCGGTTCTGAACTTTTCTTTCGGCCGAGGCGTCTTTGCAGAAGAACGCTGAACGTCATCTTTTAGGCAGGGTATTATGTACTTCTAGAAACGGTCGATCGTGCCACCTGGGTTATAAACTCGTGAAGCGGATCCCGCTTGCGGCTTGCTTCTGATTCAGACTCCTCCAAGGAGTTTGGACGATGACGCCACACCGGTATGAGTTGATGGACTTCGAATGGTCGATCATCCAGCCGCTGCTGCCGAACAAGCCACGCCGTTCGGCTTGATGACCGGCGGGTGGTCAGCGGCATCATCTACGTGATCCGCTGCGGCCTGCACTGGAAGAACGCCTCATCCGGTTACGGATCGACCAAGACTCTCTACAACCGCTTCGTGCGCTGGAGCCGCCTGGGCGTGTTCGGACACGTCTTTGCTGCTCTGGGCGCCCAGTCCGGCGTGCCCGAGCAGCTGACGATCGACTGCATCCACCTCAACCGCACCGCGCCCAGCCTGTTCAAAACGGCGCCGTTCCCCAACACATCGGCCGCACTGGCGTCGGCCTGACCTCCAAATTGCACGCCGTTTGCGACGGACAGGGATCGACGCCTGCATCGATCGATAGCCGTGCTGTTGTCGGAGAGACAGATGAACGACCGCATGAGAGCAGCCCTGCTGCTGTCCGTTTTGCCTCCGGCCCAGCACCTTATTGCTGACGGCGGCTGCGATAGCCGCCCATTCACCACGACCGGTGCGCTTTCACCTTCTTATCGGCCATCTGCATCGCAGCCGCCGTCACCTTCTGGCCGTGATACAGAGCCCTGAACCTAGCTGCCTATAGTGAGCGCAGCGACCTCGTCGGCCGATGGAGTCGGCCAGATTGGCATCAATCTAGCAGATTACGGCATGGCTCACGCCGTTAGCCGACGAACAGCGCGCTCGATCAATCGCAAGAATCGGGTGTTGTGGCCCCCCGCAACTGCTCACGGCACGCTGTGTTACGATGGCTTTCTCCCAGATCCGCGAGAGTCACGTCTGTCGGGCATAGTCTGGGCACATGTGGCGTTCGCAGTAGGAGACGACATCGTCATGCGTGCGACCGCCAAGGTTATCCAGAGCGTTTTCGCGCCCGGGCAGACGCCACCGCCGGTTGCTACTCCCAAGCCGCGTCCGCCAAAGCACCGATTGGAATCTTGAGATAGCGGCGCCCGTCACTCTCCGGTTCCGGAAGCCGGCCGCCACGGATGTTGACCTGCAGAGCGGCCAGGATGAGTTTCGGCATCGGCAGGCTCCGGTCCCGCGCTTCGCGGGCGGCGACGAACGCCGCCTTGCTCACTCCCGCAAGGTGGATATTTCGCGTCTTTTGCTCCGCGATCATGCTCTCCCAGCGGGGCGCGCGTCCCTCAGGCTGATAGTCATGGCCGGTAAAGACCCGCGTCTCTTCCGGTAGGGCCAGGACTGCCTGCAGCGAATCCCAGAGTTGCCCGGCATCGCCACCCGGAAAGTCGGCGCGTGCCGTGCCCGAGTCGGGCATGAAGAGCGTGTCATGTACAAAGGCGGCGTCGCCGATTATGTAGGTAATCGACGCCAGCGTATGTCCTGGCGAAAAGAGAACACGCGCGTCGAGCGAGCCGATAGTGAAATGCTCGCCGTCCGCGAACAGATGATCCCACTGCGACCCGTCGGTCTTCAGTTCGGGCCAGTGATAGATGGACTGCCATAGGCGCTGGACGTCGGCCACATGGGCGCCGATCGCGGTCGGCGCACCGGTCTTCTCGTGTAGATAGTGGGCCGCCGAGAAATGGTCGGCGTGCGGATGGGTGTCGAGAATCCACTGCACCGTCAGCTTTTCGTCTGCCACGTAGCGCAGAATGGCATCGGCGTTCATCGTGGCAACGGAGCCCGATTTCTCATCGAAATCCAGGACCGGATCGATGATCGCGCATTGACCTGTCGCGGGATCCGACACGACATATTGGACACTGAACGTGCGCGGATCGAAGAAGCCTTTGACACTTGGCCGCCGTTCCGCGTCGCGCGCCAGCCATTTGGCGGCAACGGAAAGATCGACGCCCCATTTGCCGCCGAGCGCGGGCAAATCCTCGCGGGCCAGGCGCCCGTCCAGCACCTCGCCGATGGCATGCAGGCTCGCGGAGCGGATGCCGCTTCGGCAATGCGCGAAGACTGGGCCGGGGCTCTCGGCCACAGCCTTCTGGAAGGACCGCACATCGGCTTCGGTGATCGTCGCGGCTGTCACTGGGATGAAGTGAAATTCCATGCCTCCCGCTTCTGCCGCCCGCTGCTCAGCCGCAAGGATCGGCTGGTCCGGCTGTTCCCCACCTGGCCGGTTGCTGATGACACTCTTGAACCCGGCCGCCGCCAGATCGGGAAAGGCGTCGAGACCTGGTTGAGGCGCGATGAAGAGTTTGTCGGAAATCTGCGTCGCGGAGGAACGCGGCGATACAGTGTCGGTCATGTTACCCTCCTGAGAAGGCGGCCGAGCATCAATCGATCGCCGCCATAAGTGTTCGAGCGTCAAGCGTCAGGGGGAGCCGGCCCCCACGCCGGGCAGCTGCCGCAGAGGTGCCAGCGGGGCGAGCGGTAGCAGTTCGAACCGCATCAGATGCGCTTGCCCCAACGGCAGCGCTTCCAGCATCGCATGGGCTTCCTTGGGGTCCGTCACGTTGAGGAGGAACACCACCCCGTTGCGGTCGGCGAGCGAGAACCACCGGTCGATCTTACCGGCGAGATAGAGCTTCACCGTCTCGCGCACTTCGGTCGGCAGAATGGCGCGGACCTCGGCAATCGTCGTACCTGGGGTCAGGGTACCGATCGCGAGAATATGGGTCACGGGTTTTGGGAAGGACGGGGTGTCAGCCTGGGCCGAACCGGCGGCGACGGTCGCCGCGAGACCGGCGGCAAGCGTCGCAGAAAGCAAGCGGGTCATGAGAATTCTCCTTTTGGCGCACCCGGTCTTGTACGGCCGGGGCGAAGTTCAGGGTTAGGCTCGCGCGGAATGCGGGCGCGGCCTTCGCAAGCCGTCAGAATCTTCTATCTCTCAGCGAAGGCCGCTCTGTTCGCCGCGACAAAAGCCTCGATCGACATCGGCGGCCGTCCGGTGAGCCTTTCGACGACATCATTCGTGCCGGCGAAGATGCCGGTGCCGTGGTCACGCGCAACTTCGTAGAGATGCTGCGCGAGGAAGGGGCGCTTGAGATGCGTCTCGATTTCGGTGCGGAACGTTTCGAGGGAAACAGGTTCGAACGCGATCGGTCGACCCAGTGTCTTGGACAGGATTTCGGCAACCTGTGCCTGTGTCAGTTCGACCGGTCCGTAGAGCGGGTATGTTTTACCGCTATGCGGTGCAGGGTCGGCCAGAATGGCCGCAATGACACGGCCCTGATCCACGGCCGCGATCGGCGCGTGCTTGTTGTGTCCGAAAGGCGTCCGCAAGATGCCGCGTTTGATCAACGGGATCTGGAAGGGGTAGAGGAGCCATTCGGCGAAGAAGGTCGGCCGGAGATGCGTGACGGGCACCCCCGACCAGTCGAAAACACGCTCGCCGATCCAATGATCCTGAGCGGCATGGCTCGCAGCATCGGACCGCGCCGATTTCTGCGACATGTTCACGATCGCCTTCACGCCCGCTTCCTTCGCGGCCTGGGCGAAATAGGCGGTCGCCTGGATCAGCCCGGGTGCAATGGGATAGACGAAATAGGCAGCCTCGATGCCCTTCAGGGCAGCGCGTATGGAGGTGAGATCCAACAAGTCGCCGAAGACTGTCTCGACTCCGCGATCCCGCAAGGCCGCGGCCCGGTTGTCATCTGTCCGAAGCATCGCGCGGATGCCGGTGTGGCCGCGCTCCAGCAGGTCATCGATTGCAGCGCCGCCGGTATTGCCGGTCGCTCCGGTGATGAGAATCGTCTTTGTCATCTAAGCATTTCCTTTGATGCCGTGATCGGGGCGGCCGCGATGCATGGCCTCAGCGCCAACGGCGGGCAGTTCATTCGTCGATCGGTCTGCCACGAGCTCCATTCCTGGGCGCTCGGGCCGGGGCGGTCTTCAGGGTTAGGCGGCGAGCATGATGCGCGCGCAGTCTTCGGCCGCGTCGATCTGCGGCCAGTGGCCGGCATCGAGCGCGTGCAGCGACGCATTGCGCAGCTGCGCTTGCAGGAAAGCCGCGGTGGATAGGTGCAGATAGGGGTCGTTGCGGCCCCAGATGAGCTGCACCGGCACGGCCGAGCGGCGCAGTGCCACGATGCGGCCGGTATTGGCCGCAACCTCGTCCTTCAGCTGGCTGGTCATGTGAGCGAAGGCCATGGCGGCGCTCGGTTGCTGACGGAAGTTGGCGTCGATCAGCGGCCCGAGCAGTTCATTGTAGCGAATCTTCCCGGATTCGTTCGCATCGCCCAGCAGCAGCTGGCGCTGGAATTCGATGAGCCAGGCGAATTGCTGCGGGCTCGCCAGGAAATGCTGCGCTAAGGCCTGCAAGGGCTTGTGCGAGAAGAGCTCGATCAGCTCCGGCACGAGAAGGCCCGGCGCCTCGCCATAGAAGACGTTCATCAGCACGACGGAGGCGACGCGGTCGGGATGTGCCAAGGCCAGATTGAGAGCCGCCGGGCCGCCGGCGTCGTGACCAACCAACACGACCTTGTCGAGCTGCAGGGTATCGAGCACGGCTTCGACGTCGCCGCGTTGCTGAGCGAAGCTGTAATGCGCGCCCTCCGGCTTGTCGGATGCACCGAAGCCAAGGAAGTCGATGGTGATGGCCCGCCGGCCGCCCGCAACGAGATGGGGGATCAGGTCGTCATAGATGTGCCCATTGTCCGGGAAGCCGTGCAGCATCACGAAGGCAGGGCCGTTGCCGGCATAGTCGCGGACATAGACATCGCCACCGGGGGTCGGCACACGATGTTCGATGAAATTGGTCATTCGTTATCTCCATCATCCGCCGCGGGAGGCCGTCTCAGGCCTTCGCCGCGTGGTTCGATTTCTCGGGTGTAGCGCTTCGAGCCTATGCGGCCCGGCCGTAGCGAGCGGCGGCATGCTGGCGGGAGAGATTGGGGCCAAGGCGACCGCGCGCTGCATTGAAAGCATCCCAATCCGCGCGGTCGGGCAGCGACGGGATGGTCACGTCTTCTCCGGCATCCAGACCGGCCAGCGCCGCGTCCACCAGTTCCTCCGCATCCATCACCATAGCCGCCGGCAGATGGTCGCCGGCCGGGCCCCAGAAAGCGGTGCGCGTAGCGCCGGGCAGCACGGCCTGCACCTGCACGCCGCGCGGCGCCAGTTCCTGTCGCATCGAGATCGAGAGGTTCAGGATATAGGCCTTGGTGCCGCTATAAGCGCCGCTGAAAAGCTCCGGTGCGAGGGCGAGCGCCGAGGAGATGTTAATGATCGTGCCCCGCCCCGCGGCTGAAAAAGCGTGGGCGGCGGCCACGGCGAGGCGGGTCGGCGCCGTCACGTTCACCTGGATCATCTGTTCCAGTGCATCGACATCGGCATCGGCGAGCCCTGGGGCGGCGCCAATGCCGGCGTTGTTGACCAGCACGGTGATGGCACCGTCCGTGCGCAGCCGCTCTTCAACGCGGCGCAGGTCAGCCACCTTGGTCAGATCGGCGCGGATCGTCTCGACGGCAACACCATGGCGGGTGGCGGCTTCGGCCACTGCGGTCAGACGGTCTGCGTCCCGGCCCACCAGAACGAGATCATAGCCTCGGCCAGCAAGGCGATCGGCATAGATGGCGCCGATGCCGCTAGAGCCTCCGGTGATCAGCGCAGCTTGGCGAGTGGAGCTATTCATTGTCTGTTTCCTTTCGACGTGTCGGTGAAAGGGAAATAGACTCTCCTGCGGAGCGCGATAATCAGCTAAGGTTGGCGATCAATTTCCTGCAGAATGGCACAATCATGGATCGGCTGGATGCAATGGCGACGCTGCTCTCCGTGGTCGAAACCGGCAGCTTCTCCGCAGCCTCCCGGAAGCTGCGCGTGCCGGTGACGACGGTGAGCCGTCGGGTCGCTGAGTTGGAGGCACACCTGCGCACCCAGCTGCTGCAGCGCACGACGCGGAAAGTAACGCTAACGGATGCCGGCGCTCCCTATGTGCTGGTCTGCCGCAAGGTGCTGGAGCAGATCGGCGAGGCGGAGCGCAATGCAGCGGGCGAGTACCAAAGCCCGCGCGGCGAACTGACGGTGACAGCGCCCTTGGTCTTCGGGCGGATGCATCTCGTGCCCATCATCGCCGAGTTCATGGCGCAATTCGTCGATGTCAGGCTGAACTGCCGTTTTCACGACCGTAATCTCGATCTGCAGGACGAAGGCATCGACATCGCGATCCGCGTCGGCCCGCTGCCGGACAGCCGCTGGCGCGCCCGGCGCATCGGTGCCATTCGGCGTGTCGTCTGTGCAAGTCCCGACTATCTTGCACGGCGCGGTGAACCCCGCGCGCTCGCTGATCTCGAGGCGCATGATTGCGTGGGCTTCCACGGCTTCGATCCGAAAGGCAATTGGCTCTTTCCGTCACCCGACGGGGCCAGCGCGATCCCAATCCACTCGCGCATCACGTTCGACACGATTGATTCTGCAATCGATGCCGGCATCGCGGGCATAGGGCTGATTCGCGTCCTCTCCTACCATGTCCGCCCCGCCATCCGCTCGGGCCTTTTGCGGGAGGTACTGGCTGAGTTCGCGCCGCCCGAAATGCCGGTACAGATCATCCATCGCCACGACGAACTGGTGCCGCTGAAGGTGCGCGCCTTTATCGATTTCGTCATGCCCCGTCTGCAGACGGCGCTGGCGCTATAGCCGTGCAAGCACACCTACGTGGGATTTCCCTATTTGGAAACTGGCTACCCTATTTGTAACGGCAGAGAAGAGGGCAAACGTGCAGACAGCGCCCGCTATCGAGGAGCCGCGTAGCGATCACTGGCTGGGAACTCCTCCTGTAACCTAAGCAAGCTGCCGAAAACGATCTGTAAGAAGGATGGTCGGGCAGCAACGAACCGTCCGCAGGCAGGACACGCTGAGACACACCAGGTTTTCGCCAGGCTGCTTAGGCCGTTCTTACATTCTCCAGCGGAAGCTTGTGCAATCAGCAGAATGGCCCGGAATGGCCGCTCCTATCCTGTGATTTCCTTGAGGGTGTCCGAATTGGCGAAGGCGTTCGAACCCTCGACCCAATCTCGGCAATGAGAGTGTGGCGCACCCGAAGGGATTCGAACCCCTGACCTCTGCCTTCGGAGGGCAGCGCTCTATCCAGCTGAGCTACGGGTGCGGACGAGGCTGCATAGCCCGAACCGAGGGGAAGCGCCAGCCCCGATCGGCGCTCAGCGTCCGGCCAGGCTGTCCAGGGCGCCCGGCAGGAAGAGGGGCGGCTCCGCGTCCCAACTCTCTCCGGCACGCCAACCCGCGGCGGCGACGTCGCCGCCGGAGGGCAGCGGCCGGTCGGGTTCCAGCATGAAGGAGACGAGATCGGCGAGAGGCCGGTCGCGATCGCGGTCGCGCAGCAGCAGATGATAGCCGGCGGGATAGAAAGACCGGCGCACGCCGGGCGGCAAGGCATCCCAGGTGGCGGCGGTGGCGCGGGGCGGCACCAGCTGATCGTGGCCGCCATAGGCGACGAGGATCCGGCCGGTCGCCCGCGGCGCATCGTCCTGCGCGCGCGTCATCAGGTTCACCAGGCCGCGCAGGGTCGCGGCCCGGGTTTCGTGCACGGTGAGCGGATCGTAGGCCAGCCGATACAGCGCGTCGCGATTGTCGGTGGCCTGGATGCGCAGCGGCAGATGGCGTCCGGTCAGGTGCCAGTCCGGCGCGAAGGTGGCGGCCAGCCAAAGGCTGGCGGTCAGGGCCGGGTTCATCTCCTTACGGCTCCACACCGCAGGCGCCAGCAGGATGAAACCTGCGACAGGCGGCCTCTCCGGCGAAGCGGCCAGGCACAGGGCGATCGCCCCGCCCATGCTTTCGCCCATCACGAACAGCGGCACGCCCGGTTCGCGCGCCTCGATCTGCCGTGCGAGCTCGGCAGCGTCCCGCACCATGCGGTCTGTGCCGGCCCAGCGGCCACGATCAGGGGCGCCGCCGAAGCCGCGCTGGTCCGGCGCGAACACGGTGATGCCCTGCGCGGCCAGCACGGGTGCCGGCAGCTCCCAGGCGTCGCGGCTGTCGTTGAAGCCGTGCAGCGCCAGAACCACGGCGCGTTCCGGGCCGGCCGCGCGCCAGATCCGGGCCGGAAGCCGCGCGCCGTCGGACAGGGTGAAGACGGTATCCGGCGGCACCAGACGGCGATCGGCGAGATGGGCGCGCGGCGGTGCGGGCGGGGCGGTCTGCGTGGCGCAAGCCGACAGCAGCAGCATCGGAACGGCGAGAAGCCGGAGCAGACGGGTCGGACTGGCGGCCGAGAGGCGGGAGGGCATCGGACGGAAACGGCTTCGCATGCTTGGGCGCGGCCCTTTCCCCGGGGCAGAGGTTCCAAAGCGGTCGGCTTGTGGGTATCATCGGTGCTCCCGTCCTGCCATCCTCCGAGGCCAAAGAATGCCGTTCGGCGCCGCGCTCCCGAGCCCGCAACTGGGCCCAGAGGCCATCGAAACCATCACCGTGACCTCGCGCGTGCTCGCCTGCGATGGCGGCGTGGGCCCGCTCGGCCATCCGCGAGTCTGGCTGCGCATCGTCGGCGAGCAGACCTTCTGTCCCTATTGCTCGCGTGTCTACGTGCTGGCGCCCGGCGCCGGCGAAGGCGACGATAGCGGCCATTGACCGAAGACACTCAGCCCGGGGCCAACGAGGTCCGGGCAGCGGAAGACGCCTCCGACATGGACCGCGCCGCCCGTTCGGCGGATGCCGCTTCCGAGCGCGCCGGGACGCTGGCCGACATGCATCTGGTGCTGATCGACGGCTCCGGCTTCATCTTCCGCGCCTTCCACGCCCTGCCGCCGATGACGCGTCGCGACGGCACGCCGGTGAACGCCGTGTTCGGCTTCACCAACATGGTGGCGCGCTTCCTGCGCGAGCATGTCGGCACCCATCTCGCCGTGATCTTCGATGCCGGACGCGTGACGTTCCGCAACGAGATGTATGATCAGTACAAGGCGCACCGGCCCGAGCCGCCCCCGGAACTGGTGCCGCAATTCGCCCTGGTGCGCGAAGCCACCGCCGCGTTCGGCATTCCGGCGATCGAGCTGGAGGGCTTCGAGGCCGACGACCTGATCGCCACCTATGCCTGCCATGTCGCATCGGCCGGCGGCCGCTGCACCGTGGTCTCGTCCGACAAGGACCTGATGCAGCTGATCCGGCCAGGCATCGACATGCTCGATCCGATCAAGCAGAAGCCGATCGGCATCGACGAGGTGCGCGAGCGTTTCGGCGTGGCGCCGGACAAGGTGGTCGAGGTGCAGGCGCTGATGGGCGACAGCGTCGACAACGTTCCCGGCGTGCCGGGCATCGGCCCCAAGATCGCCAGCACTCTGGTCAACGAATACGGCGATCTGGACGGCATCTATCGTGCCCTGCATGCGGGCGAGATGAAGCCGTCCAAGCGGCGCGACGCCCTGGAAGCGCATGAGAAGAACGCGCGCATCTCGCGCGATCTGGTGATCCTGCGCACCGATGCGCCGATGCCGCTGCCGGTGGAATCGCTCGGCTTCACCACGCCGGACAGCACAGGACTTGGCATCTGGCTCGGCGCGATGGGCTTCAAGTCGATCGCCCAGCGCTTGTCGATCGAGGCTGTGGAGCCGGAAGTGGCTCCCGCGCCTGCCGCGGCGGAGGCCGGCGCGTCCTCCGAGTTGATCCCGGATCATGCGGCGCCGTTCTCGGATTATCTTTGCGTCACCGACGAGGCCGAGCTGGCACGCTGGGTGGCGGAAGCGCGCGCGGCCGGGCTGTGCGCGGTGGATACCGAGACAGACGGGCTCGACCCGCGCCGTGCGAACCTGATCGGGTTCTCGCTTGCCACGGCGCCCGGCCGCGCCTGCTACGTGCCGCTGCGTCACGAAGGCGATCTGGAGCATCCCACAGGGCCGCAGCTCGACACGGTGCGCGCGCTCGACATCCTGGCGCCGCTCCTGGAAGATCCAGGCACGCTCAAGGTGTTCCAGAACGCCAAGTTCGATCTCGCCGTGCTGGAGCGCGCGCGTCCGGGCCTGCGTATCGGGCCGATCGACGACACCATGCTGATCTCCTACGCGCAGGCGGCGGGGCTGCACGGGCACGGCATGGACGAGCTGAGCGCCCGCCATCTCGGCCATACGCCGATCACCTACGATCAGGTCACGGGCACGGGGCGCAACCGGATCCCGTTCGCGCGCGTGCCGCTGCCGAAGGCCACCGACTACGCCGCCGAGGATGCGGATGTGACCCTGCGGCTGTGGCACATTCTCCGCCCCACGCTGCGCACCAATCGGTCTCTGGCCCTCTACGAGCAGCTCGAGCGGCCGCTGATCCGTGTCCTGCACGATATGGAGGCGGCCGGCATCGCGGTGGACGAAGCCGAACTGCGACGCATGTCGGCGGATTTCGGCGCGCGCATGGCCGTGATGGAAACCGAGATCCACGCCCTGGCCGGGCGCAGCTTCAATCTCGGCTCGCCAAAACAGCTCGGCGAGATCCTGTTCGACGAGATGAAGCTTTCCGGCGGCAAGCGTCTGAAGACCGGCGCCTGGAGCACGGATTCGGCGATGCTCGAATCGCTGGCCGACCAGGGCAGCGAACTTCCGAAGCGCATCTTGGACTGGCGCCAGCTCGCCAAGCTGAAATCCACCTACGCCGATGCGCTGGTGCAGGAGATCAATCCCGAGACCAAACGGGTGCACACCTCGTTCCAGATGGCGATCACCGCCACCGGACGGCTCTCCTCCAACGAGCCCAATCTGCAGAACATCCCGATCCGGACGGAAGAAGGCGGCCGTATCCGGCGCGCCTTCGTCGCACAGCCGGGCCATGTTCTGCTGTCCGCGGATTATTCTCAGATCGAGCTGCGGCTGCTGGCCCATGTCGCCGAGATCCCCGCCTTGCGTGAAGCCTTCGCCGAGGGTCAGGACATCCATGCCCGTACCGCGTCGGAGGTGTTCGGCATTCCGATGGAAGGCATGGACAGCCTGACGCGCCGGCGCGCCAAGGCGATCAATTTCGGCATCATCTACGGCATCTCGGCCTTCGGTTTGGCGCGGCAGCTATCCATCCCGCCCGGGGAGGCGCGCGCCTATATCGACGCCTATTTCGCGCGCTATCCGGGCATTCGCGATTTCATGGATCGCACCCGCGAGGAAGCCAAGGCGAACGGCTACGTGCTGACGCCGTTCGGGCGGCGCTGCTGGATTTCCGGCATCGACGACAAGAACGGCGCGCGTCGCGGCTATGCCGAGCGCCAGGCGAGCAACGCACCGCTGCAGGGCGGAGCGGCCGACATCATCAAACGCGCCATGGTGCGTCTGCCGCCGGCGATGCGGAAGGCTGGGCTCGATGCGCGCATGCTGCTGCAGGTTCACGACGAGTTGCTGTTCGAGGCGCCGGAAGCGGAAGCGGAAACGCTGGCCGTCCTGGTGCGGGGCGTGATGCAGGACGCGGCCGTTCTGCGCGTGCCGCTGGTGGTGGAAACCGGGATCGGCCGAAGCTGGGCGGAGGCGCATTGAGCGTCCGCCCCTTGCTTCGGCGCTTCCTTCCGGCGGCGCTGCCCACGATACTTCTGGGCGCCGTCGCAGCGGCGCCGGCCCCCCTCCCCCCGCCGGTTCCGGCGGCCCAGACGCCTGCACCGAAAACACGTGCACCGGACTCCACCGATCTGCCGCCCTATGTCTCGCCGGACGGGGAAACCAAGGGCAGCCCGCATCGCGGCGGCACGCTGCGCCTGACCGCCGATGCCGGCGCCGGCACCGCCGATCCGCAAATCAACTACATCTCCGAGATGATCCAGTTGACGGCCAACGTCTATGACGGGCTGACCACCTTCTCCAAACATCCGGGCGACGCCAGCAACGTTCCGGTGGCCGATCTCGCCGAGGCGCTGCCGCCGCCGGAAGATGGCGGCCTGACCTACACCTTCCGCCTGCGGCCCGGCATACGCTTCTCCAACGGGCATGTACTCGACGTGAACGACGTCGTGGCCAGCTTCCAGCGCATCTTCAAAGTGAACTCGCCCACCGCGGGCGGCTTCTATGGCGGCATCGTCGGCGCGGCAGCGTGCCTGAAGGACAGCGCGCACTGCACCCTGGCCGGCGGCGTGGTGGGCGACGAGAAGGCCGGCACCATCACCTTCCATCTGACGCATCCGGATGCCGAGTTTTTCGACAAGCTCGCCTTTCCGCACGCCTATATCCTGCCGGCCGACACGCCGCCGCACGATCTCGGCAACGATGCGCCGCCCGGCACCGGCCCGTACAGGATCGCGTCCTACGATCCGAACCGGCAGATGATCGTCGACCGCAACCCGTTCTTCCATGTCTGGTCGGCGGAAGCGCAGCCGGACGGCTATGTGGACCGGATGGTGTATTCGTTCGGGCTGAGCGACGAGGCGGAAACCACCGCCACCATCAACGGCGATTTCGACTACATGTACGACAACGTGCCGCTGGACCGCTACGGCGAGCTCGGCGACACGGTACCGGACCAGGTGCATATCAACCCGGTCTACGCGACCTATTACCTGCCGTTGAACACCCATCTGCCGCCCTTCAACAATCTGAAGGCGCGTTGGGCCATCAACTACGCGGTGAACCGGCGTGCCATGCAGACCTTCATGGGCGGACCGGCGGTGGCGGACGTTCTGTGCCAGACGGTGCCGAAAGGTCTGCCGGGCCACGAGCCGTTCTGCCCCTACACCAAGGGCGCCGATTTCCAGCATCCGGCGAAGCAATGGACCGCGCCCGATCTCGCTCTGGCCAGGAAGCTGGTCGAGGAAAGCGGCACCAAGGGCATGCATGTGACCCTGGTGGTGCCGAACCGCGCGGTCGAGATCGCCATGGGTACCGACCTGCAGAACACGCTGCGACGCATCGGCTACGACGCCGACGTGAAGCCGATCGCGTTCGCGATCCAGTTCACCTACATCCAGAACACCAACAACAACGTGCAGATCAGCATCAATGACTGGTTCGCCGATTATCCCGAGCCCTCCGATTTCCTGACCGCCTTGTTCGGCTGCGAGAATTTCCATCCCGGCTCGGATTCCTCGCCGAACATTTCCGGCTTCTGCGATCCGACCTTCCAGGACCTGATCCATCGCGCCGCCCTCACCTCCGTCACCGACAAGGCCGCCGGCAACAAACTCTGGGCGGAGGCGGACCGTCGCCTGGCCGAGGAAGCGCCGACAGTGCCGCTGATCCAGTTCCGGAAGATCGAGCTGGTGTCGAAGCGTCTGGGCAATTTCTACACCACCAACCTCTACCATCTCCTGTTCTCTCAGGCCTGGGTGAAATGACCGCCCGGACCCGCACACACGGACCCTGGGCCGTCGCCCTGCGCAGCCTGTCGCGCATGCCGAGCGCCATCGCATCGGCCTCCGTCCTGCTGCTTCTGGTGATCCTGTCGGCCGGCGCGCCGTTCTATGCAGCCCATATCGCCCATACCGACCCGTTCGAAAGCGACGTGGCCGGTACGATCACGCTGCACGGCGCGGACATCCCGGTCATGCAGCCGAACAACAACCGGCTGCATCTGGGCCTGACGCCGATCGGCCCGACCTGGGTTCCAAGCGCCGATCTGCTCGGCGCCGACAGCCAGGGACGCGACGTCGCCGCGCGCCTGCTCTATGGCGGTCGCAACTCGCTGCTGATCTCGTCCTGCGCTGCGCTGCTGTGCATCGTTCTCGCTGCCACCGTTGGGATCTGCGCAGGCTTCTTCGGCGGCATCGTCGACATCCTGCTGTCGCGCATGATGGACATCATGTGGGCGATCCCGGTCTATCTGTTCGCCATCTCGCTTTCCATCGTCACCGTCAGCCATGGTCTGCGCATCGGGCCCATCAGCATCCGCTCCGACAGTCTGCTGCTGCCGATCTGCATCATCGCCCTCGTCTATGTGCCCTATGCCGCGCGGCCGATCCGGGGCCGGGTGATGAGCCTTCGGCAGTCGGAATTCGTCCTCGCCGCGCGCTGCCTGGGCGCCTCGCGGCGGCGCATCCTGCTGCGCGACATCCTGCCCAACGTGTCCACCACGCTGATCGTGCTGGCGCCGCTCGTGATGGCGCTGGCGCTGCTGGCGGAAAGCGCGCTGTCGTTCCTCAGCATCGGCGTGCAGGCGCCGGCAGCGAGCTGGGGCACCATCATCCAGGACGGACAGGGGCTGATCTACACGCGTCCCTGGGTGGCGATCGCGCCAGGGCTCGCCATCGTCATCACCGTTCTGGCGCTGAACGTGCTGGGCGATGCGCTGCGCGACGCTCTGGACGTGCGCGAAACCAGCCGCAGGAGCGGCGCTTGAGAGTTTCCGCATGATCGGGGCCGTGCTCCGGCGCCTGGGGCAGACCGTGCTGGTGCTCTTCGGCATCAGCGTACTCGTGTTCCTGGTGTTCTTCGCCACCCCCGGCGCCGATCCCACGGCGCGCATCGCCGGACGCAATGCCAGCCCGGAGACGGTGGCCGCCATACGCCATCAGTACGGCTTCGACCGCCCGCTGCCGATCCAGTACCTGCATCTGATGGACCGCCTGTTCATCACCCGCGACCTGGCCTCCTACGTCGATCACGGCGAGAAGGTGGTGCCGGAGGTGGCGCGCGCGGCGCCGGTGACGCTGTCGCTGGTGGGCGGCGCCGCGGTTATCTGGGTGACGGTGTCGATCCTGATCGGCACCATCGCCGCCGCCGCGCGGGGCTCCGTGCTCGACCGGGCACTGATGATGGCGGGCCTGGTCGGGATCTCGATCCCCGTCTTCTGGCTCGGCGAGGTCGCCAATCTGATCACACAGAGCCGCTTCCATACCTCCTGGATGTTCTCCTGGGTGCCGCCGCTCGGCTACGTGCCGCTGCAGGACGGACTCTGGGCCTGGGCGTCGCATCTGATCATTCCCTGGTGCACGCTGGCCGTGCTGTTCATAGGCCTGTATGGCCGGGTGCTGCGCGCCGATCTGGTGGCGGCCTCCGGCGAGGATTTCATGCGCACGGCGCGTGCGAAGGGGCTCAGTGAAACGCGCGTGATGCTGTTCCATGGTCTGCGCACCTCGCTGATCACCTTCGTGTCGCTGTTCGGGCTCGATTTCGCCCAGCTCGTGGGCGGCGGCGCGCTGCTGACGGAGGTGGTGTTCGGGCTCGGCGGAGTCGGACGGCTGACCTATCAGGGCCTGGTGAATCTCGATCTGCCGCTGATCATGGCGACCGTGATGTACTCGGCGGTGTTCGTGGTGGTGGCGAACGCCGTGGTCGATCTGTTCTATCTCCTGCTCGATCCGAGGGTGCGCGATGGACGCTGATGCGCCCCTGCTGGCGGTGGACAACCTGACCATCACCCTGCCCGCCGGGCGCGGCCGCACGGTCGACATCGTCGAGAACGTCTCGTTCCGGCTCGACGGCGCAGAGATCATGGGGCTGGTCGGCGAGAGCGGCTCGGGCAAGAGCATGAGCGCGCTGGCCATCATGGGGCTGATCGACGCGCCCGGCGCCAGGATTGCCGGCTCGATCCGGTTCCGCGGGCGCGAGCTGATCGGTCTCGACCGTCGCGCGCTGCGGGCCCTGCGCGGCGCCGAGATCGCCATGATCTTCCAGGACCCGATGACTGCGCTCACCCCCGTGCACACGGTGGGCTGGCAGATCGACGAGCAATTGCGCGCCCATCAGCCGCTCTCGCGCGCCGGTGCACGGGCGCGCACGGTCGAGCTGCTCGGCGAGATGGGCGTGCCCGATCCGAGGCGGGCCGCGGACCGCTATCCGCACCAGCTTTCCGGCGGACTGCGCCAGCGCGCGATGATCGCCATGGCCCTGAGCTGCAATCCGTCCCTGCTGATCGCCGACGAGCCGACCACGGCGCTGGACGTCACGGTACAGGCACAGATTCTCGATCTCTTGCGGCGGCTACGGCAAGATTTCGGTTCGTCGATCCTGCTGATCACGCACGACATGGGCGTAGTGGCGGAAACCTGCGACCGCACCACGGTGCTGTATTCCGGCAACGTCGCCGAGCATGGTCCGACGGACGCGTTGTTCCGTCAGCCGGCGCATCCTTACACGGCGGCGCTGCTGGACAGCATCCCGCCCTTGCGCGGCACGCGGCCCAGACGCCTGCCCTCCATTCCGGGCGCGCCGCCGGCGCCCTCCGCGCGGCCGCCTGGCTGCCCGTTCCAGCCACGTTGCGCCTACGGACACGTGGCCTGCGAAACGCGGCCGTCGCTTCTTCCGATCGGCGCACAGCAGGTCGCCTGTGTCCTGCCGGCCGAAGGCCGCGCCTTGCCCCCGCGCGCGGTGCTGTCGGCATGAGCGCGCTTCTCGAAACACGCACGCTCAGCAAGCATTACCGCATCGGCTCGGCCTTGCGTGGCTATCGTACTTTGCGCGCGGTAGACGGAATCAGCCTGCAGGTCGAGCGCGGCGAGGTTCTGGGCCTCGTGGGAGAAAGCGGCTGCGGCAAGTCCACGCTCGGGCGCTGCATGCTGCGTTTGACCGAGATCACCGCAGGCGAGATCCTGTTCGACGGCCGCGACATTTCGCGCGCCAGCGACAAGCGGCTCCGCCCATTGCGTCCGCGCATGCAGATGGTGTTCCAGGACAGCTACGCATCGCTGAACCCGCGTCGTCGCGTCGGCGATCTGATTGCGGAACCGCTGCGGATCCACACCCACGCCGACGGTGCTCGACGCGGAGAGGCCGAGATCGCAGAACGACTGGGCGAGCTTTCGCATTTGGTCGGTCTGCCGCAATCGGCGCTGCAGCGCTATCCGCACGAATTCTCCGGCGGACAACGGCAACGGATCAATATCGCCCGCGCGCTGGCCCTGTCGCCGGACCTCGTGGTGGCGGACGAGCCGGTCTCGGCGCTCGACGTGTCGATCCAGGCGCAGATCGTCAATCTGTTCATGGATCTACAGGAATCGCTCGGCCTTACCTACGTTTTCGTCGCACATGATCTGAGCGTAGTACGTCAGATCGCGACCCGGGTGGCGGTGATGTATCTGGGAGCGGTGGTGGAGATCGGACCGGCCGACACCGTGCTGCACAGCCCGGCTCATCCGTACACGGCGGCGCTGATTTCCGCCGTCCCGGAACCGTCAGTAGGCGTCACCACCCGTCGGATCACGCTGTCGGGCGATGTACCGAGCCCGGTCTCGCCGCCCAGCGGCTGCCGGTTCCACACGCGATGCCCATCTGCCCAGGCGCTGTGCAGCATGACGGCGCCGGCGCTGCAGGATATGGGCGACGGGCGCGAGGCCGCCTGTCATTTTCCCCTGCTGACGTAAACCGTTCGGCGGTCCGTCCGTGCCTGTGTACAAAAAAACCCGGGCACGTGGCCCGGGAGTTTTCGTGTAGCGCCGTCTTATTTGTTGTAGGTGTAGGACGGCAGCTTGGTCAGGCTTTCCTTGGTGGCGCCGGCCAGAACCAGATGACCTTCCTTGTTGATCTTCAGCTTCGAGAACGGCACCTCGACCAGCTTGGAGCCGATGCCGAGAAAACCGCCCACCGACAGCACCACATCGGTGGTCTTGCCGTGCTGGGTGCCGATCAGCAGGTCGTCGACTGTGCCGATCGAGCTGTCCTGGCTGTTGTAGACATCGGCGCCGACCAGCTTGGAGGAGCGGAGATAGCCATCCGTGGTCACCTTGCTGGTATCGTCATTGGTGGCGTTGGTCTTTTCCGTGGCGCTGGTGCCATTGGGCGCTGTCGCCGCACCGTTGCCGGTGGTCTGGGCCAGAGCCGGACCGGCCAGCAGGGCGAGAACCGCGGCGGCGCCAAGAGACTTGGTGATGCGCATGAAAAACCGTCCTTCCGTATGACCGTCGCGTTTCGGACGGTCTTGCCGGAACAACTGCGAAACGGCCGCGCTGGTTTCGCTGCCCCAACAACACCTTACTCGTGGCAGACCTGCCATGATCGCGCGCAACCCGCGCGCCCTTGCCGTATCAGCCCACGGCGAAACCGGCTTTGCGCAAACGCACCACGGCGGTGTCCAGCGCGCCCAGGAAGGTGGAGCGGTCCTTGGGCGCGAACGGCTTCGGACCGGACGTGATCTGGCCGGAAGACCGCAACTCGTCCATCAGGTTGCGCGTCGCCAGACTCATGCCGATCGAATCCTCGTCGAACACGCGCCCGGTCGGCCCCAGCACGGCGGCGCCGCTCTTCACGCAGCGCGCCGCCAGGGGCACGTCCGCGGTGATCACGATATCGCCGCGTACGGCCCGCTCGGCGATCCAGTCATCGGCGACGTCCGGGCCTGCCTCGACCACGACGCGCTCGATCAGTGCGGAGGGTGGGACGGCGATCAGGCTGTTGGAGACCACGAAACACTGGAGCTTGTAGCGCTCGGCGACACGGAAGATTTCCGCTTTCACCGGACAGGCATCGGCGTCCACGAAAACGCGAACGCGGCCGGGGTTCTGCGGCTCGCTGCCCGGCGCGGCATTCATCCGCGCGGCAAAGCGTCGATCACCGCCTGCTCGGCCTGGTCGATGTCGCCATTGGCCGCCACGCGGATCACCTGTTCGTCGCCGCCTGGCACCTCCAGGGTGCGAAGCTGACTCGCAAGCAGACTGCTCGGCATGTAGTGGTTGGTGCGATGCGCCAGCCGTTCGGCGATTATCGCTTCGGGAACTTCCAGATAGACAAACCAGACTTCCGGGAGGCCCTGCGACAGCGTGTCGCGATAGGCGCGCTTCAGCGCCGAACAGGTCAGGATGCCGGGCTCGCCCCGCGCGTGAAGATTGGCGATCCAGCGCGCGCAGGAGGCCAGCCAGGGCGCGCGGTCGGAATCGTCCAGCGGAATGCCGGCGGACATCTTCGCGACGTTGGCGGCCGGATGCAGCGCGTCACCTTCCTGGAACACCCAGCCGAGTTTCTTGTGCAGCCCTTCCGCCATGGTGGACTTGCCGCAGCCGGACACGCCCATGATGACCAGAATGCTCGTTGCGCAGTCCATGAACCCTATTATCCTCGGTCGATCCGCACCACGCCGTCGGGACCAGCCACCAGAGCGCATTCGGCGCGGGAAATGAAAAGGCCGCACTCGAACACGCCGACGATGGCGCGGATGGAGGCTTCCAGGGTCGGCGGATCCTCGATCGGCGCGAAGGCACAATCGACGATCATGTTGCCGCCATCGGTGACGAACAGCACGCCGTCGCGGTCGCGACGCGGCGTCGGGCGCGCGCCGAGCTGGGCGAGCTGGCGGACAGTGGATTCCCAGCCGAAGGACGAGATTTCGACCGGCACTGGCGCATGAGTGCCGAGATGATCGACGAGCTTGCTCTCATCGGCCACGACGACCATGCGGTCGGACGCGGCAGCGACAATCTTTTCACGCAAAAGCGCACCGCCCAGCCCCTTCACCAGATGCAGCGATCCGCGCGCGATCTCGTCCGCGCCGTCGATGCACAGATCGATCCGGTCGTGCCGGTCAAAGCCCTCGATGGTGATCCCGAGCGCCCGGGCGCGCTCCTCGCTGCGTTTGGAGGTCGGTATGCCGATGAATCGCAAGCCGTTCCGGACACGCTCGCCCAGGCTGTCGATCAGGCAGTTCGCGGTGGATCCGGTCCCCAGACCCACCACCATGTCGTTCTCGACCAGTTCCGCCGCTGCCTCTCCGACCAGGCGCTTCAACGCCTCCGCGTCAGCCGGCATGATCACGCTCGCCGGCGGCCGCCTTGTCCAGCAACCAGAGCAGCTCGCCATCGGTCCGGATCTGCGTGGAGGGCTGAGCGGCGTCTCCGCCGCGCACCTTGGCGACGATCTCGGCCTTGCCGGCGCCAGCCACCAGGAACATCACCAGCCTGCTGCTTTGGATAGCGGGATAGGTCAGCGTCAAACGGTCATGCGGCGCATCGAGCGGGGTGCATGACCCGACCCAGGCCTTGCGTTCGTTCAGCACGTCCGTGCCTGGAAACAGCGAAGCGGTGTGGCCGTTCTCGCCAAGACCCAACAACACGATGTCGAACAGCGGCTTGCCGGGCTGCAGCGTGTCGCTGCCATGGATGCGCTGGAGGATGCCCTGGTAGCGCAAAGCCGCATCGGCCGGGGTGCCATCGGTCGGCATCGGATGCACGTTGGCGCTGGGCACATCGACCTTCGACAACAGCGCCTCGCTGACCATCCGGTAGTTGGACGAGGAATCGTCCGCTGGCACAAAGCGTTCATCGCCGAACACCAGCTGCATCCGGTCCCACGGCAGGTCGGCGTAGTCCGAGGCCAGGATCTGATACAGGCGCTTCGGCGTGGAACCGCCGGACAGGGCGATCACGAACGGGCCGCTCGATCCCCGCACCTTCTCGGCGATCAGCGACGCTGCGCGCTGCGCCACAGCTTCGGCATCGGTCGCGATGTCGACGCGTCCATTCGGGGCATCGGTCGGCATCATTTCTCTCCCAGCACGTGGCGTTCGATCGCCTTGGCGAAACCTTCTTCCTCGGAAGTATCGGTGACGAAGGTGGCTTTCTGCTTCACCTCGTCGCTGGCCTGGCCCATGGCGACCGAAACGCCGCTCTTGTTGAACATCGACACGTCGTTGGGCTGGTCGCCCAGCGTCATGATCTCGTCGGCCGGGATGCCCAGCATCTCGACCAGGCTGTCCACCACGCCGCCCTTGTTGGCCTTGGGATGGGTCACGTCGAGGTAGTAAGGCTGCGACCGGGCGGCGGAGGCGTGGTCGCCGAGCGCCTTCTGCACGTCGGCCTCGACCCGCTTCAGCAGTGCCTCGTCATCCGACACGCCGACGATCTTCACCGCGCTGTCCAGCGCCTTGCCGAAATCGTCGGTCACCTTGGGGTCGAACTTCACCGTCCACTTCTCGCGCGCGACATGCGGGCCTTCGGCGTTCGGCACCAGCCAATCCTCGCCGCTATAGACCCAGACATCGACGCCGGCCTCCTTCAGCATCTCCACCGTCTGCTCGGCGACATCGCGCGGCAGGGTCTTGGCCTCGATGATGGACAGGTTGGGCTTCACGAACAGTCCGCCATTGAAGCCGGCGATCGGTTCGCTGATCGCGAGCGGCTCGATCACCATCGCCATGCCGCGCGGCGGACGGCCGCTGGTGATGGCGAAGCGGATGCCACGCTCTCGAAGCTGGCGGACGGCGCGGATGGCGCGCTCGGTGAGGAGCTTTTCCTTGGTGACCAGCGTGCCGTCCACATCGGCCAGCACCAGCGACACTTTGCGCGCTTCCGTCATCGCTCAGACTCCGTTCGTTCGCCCGGGCGCGCGCGGCAGCACCAGCGTGTTGACCGCCTTCGCCCAGCCATCCTCGTTGTTTCCAGCCGTCACGTACTGAGCCGCCGCCTGGACATGCTGCGGCGCATTGCCCATGGCGATCGACAAACCCGCGACCTGGAGCATGGAGATGTCGTTGTCCATGTCGCCGATGCAGGCCATCTCCGCCGGGTCGATGCCCAGCAGCCTCGCCAGACGCATCGCGGCGGCGCCCTTATTGGCGTCCGGGTGGGTCACGTCGAGATACCAGGGCGAGGAGCGGTGCGCATTCACGCGCTCGCCGAACATGGCGCCGAGCTGGATCTCCACCCGCTCCAGCAGCGGGTAGTCGGTGGTGGCGCCCATGATCTTGCCGACACGATCGAGATAGGGCGCGAAGCTCGGCACCTCGATCGGATCGATCTTCACCGCGGCCTGCTCGCGCGGCACGAACGGCCCGGCCGCGTCGGCCACCAGCCATTCGGTGCCGGTGAACACCCAGCTCTCGATGCCATGACGCTCCAGCGTTTCCAGCGTCAGCTGCGCCACCTCGGGATCGAGATTGCGACGGTCCAGCACCGAACCGTCGGCGGCGAGAATCTCGCCGCCATTTAACCCGGCTGCCGGCGTGTCGACACCCAGCGCATCGAGATACTGGCGCATCCCGTCCACCGAGCGGCTGCTGGCCAGGCACAGCCTGATGCCGGCCCGGCCCAGCGCCCGCGCCGCCTCGACCGTGGCAGGTGCCAGCCTCTTGTCGCTGCCGATGAGCGTGCCGTCGATATCGGAAACCAGCAGCCTGATCGCGCCCGTGCTCATCCGTTCAGCCTCAGCCAGTGGCGCCCGTCTCGGGCGAGCAGCGCGTCGGCCGCATCGGGGCCGGCCTTGCCGGCCGCATAAGGATGGAGAGTGCTGTGCCCGTCGCTCCAGGCATCCAGCGCCGGCTGTACCACCGCCCAGCCCGCTTCCACGTTGTCCGCGCGCTGGAACAGGGTCGCGTCGCCGATCAGGCAGTCGTAGATCAGCGTTTCGTAGCCGGTGCTGGGCCCTTCCTGGAACCAGTCCGCATAGTCGAATTTCATGCGCACGCCGCCGAGCTTGACCGTCGGACCCGGCACCTTGGCCGAGAACTGCATGGTCACGCCCTCGGAAGGCTGGATCTGCATCACCATGATGTTCGGCGTGAGCTGTTCCACCGGCGTATCGCGGAACAGCGCGTAGGGTGCCGACTTGAAGTGGATGGCGATCTCGGTCTTGCGCGTGGTCAGGCGCTTGCCCGTGCGCACGTAGAACGGCACGCCGGCCCAGCGCCAGTTGTCGATCGTCAGCTTCATGGCGACGAAGGTTTCGGTCTCGGAGTCCGGCGACACGTCCGGCTCGCCGCGATAGCCCGGCATCGGCCGTCCGGCGATGGAGCCCTCCGTATACTGGCCGCGCACGACATCGCCCGGCGCCAACTCGTGCACCGCGGCCAGCACCTTCGATTTCTCGTCGCGCACGGCATCGGCGTCGAACGAGATCGGCGCTTCCATCGCCACCATGGCGAGAAGCTGCATGATGTGGTTGGGCACCATGTCGCGCAGCGCGCCGGTGGTTTCATAGAAGCGTCCGCGCTTCTCCACGCCCACCGTCTCCGCGGCTGTGATCTGCACATGGTCGATGTTCTGCCGGTTCCAGAGCGGCTCGAAGAAGCCGTTCGAGAAACGGAGGGCCAGGATGTTCTGGACCGTTTCCTTGCCGAGATAATGATCGATCCGATAGATCTGGCTTTCGTCCAACACGTTGAGGAGCTGGGCGTTCAGCGCCTTCGCCGAGGCGAGATCGGAGCCGAAAGGCTTTTCGACCACCACGCGACGGAAACGGCTCTCCGTCTCGCGCGTGAGGCCGGCGGCCTCGAGTTGCGCCACGATCGGCGCGAAGAAACGCGCGGCCACCGCCAGATAGAACACGCAGTTGCCGACGCCGCACAGCGAGGACAGCGTCTGGTAGGTCTTGGCGTCGTCGAACGCGCCACGCAGAAACGAGATGCGCTGGCTCAGCCAGTCCCAGTTCTCTTCGTTGAGCGCGGCTGCGCTGGCGCGGCGCTTGGCCACGAATTCGCGCATGGTCTGGGTGAGCTGCTCGCGCAGCCGCTCGTCGTCGAGGTCGGACCAGTCCACCGCGATGATCGAGAATCCCTCGTCCAGCAGCCCGGCGCCGACCAGATTATAGATCGCCGGCACCAGCAGGCGGCGGGTCAGATCCCCGCCGCCGCCGAAGATGACCATGGTGCAGGGCTGGCTGCGTCTGGGGGCACGCTCAAGGGCGTCGCCGCCATCGAGCGGACCCGGCTGAAGCTCCAGCGACTCCGACATGGGCTCAGTTCGTCGTCAGCGGCGCATCGGCGCCATGCTCGTGCTTGACGTCGTGCTGCTCGACATGGCCGCCGAACTGGAAGCGCATCGCCGACAGGAGCTTCTCGCCGAAATTGTTGCCCGAGCGCGAGCGGAAGCGCGTGTAGAGAGCCTGGCTCAGCACCGGCACCGGCACGGCCTCCTCGATCGCGGCCTCGATGGTCCAGCGACCCTCGCCGGAATCCGCCACCTGGCCGGTGAAATCGCCCAGAGTGCCGTCTTTCGCCAGGGCGTTGGAGCAGAGATCGAGCAGCCAGGACGAGATCACGCTGCCGCGGCGCCAGACCTCGGCGATATCGGCCATGTTCAGGTCGAACCGCTCTTCCTCGGGCAGATCGCCGGAGTTCTTGTTGCGCAGGACGTCGAAGCCTTCCGCGAAGGCCTGCATCATGCCGTACTCGATGCCGTTATGGACCATCTTCACGAAATGGCCTGAACCGGCCGGGCCGGTGTGCAGATAGCCCTGCTCGGCCTTGGGATCGAGACCCTCATGGTCGCGGCCCGGCGTGCGCTCCACGGTGCCGGCGCCCGGCGCCAGGGCGGACAGGATCGGGTCCAGACGGTTCACCGCCTCGTCCGAGCCGCCGATCATCATGCAGTAGCCACGATCCAGGCCGTAGACACCGCCGGAGGTGCCCACATCGACGTAGTGGATGTTCTTCTTGGCCAGCACGCGGGCGCGGCGGATGTCGTCCTTGTAGTAGCTGTTGCCGCCATCGATGATGATGTCGTCCGCATCGAGAAGCTCGCCCAGCTCCTCCACCGTCTCCTCGGTGATACGGCCGGCGGGGAGCATGACCCAGATCGCGCGCGGCTTGGCCAGCTTCGCGACCATGTCCTTCAGCCCGGTCGCGCCCTGGCTGCGCTCGGCGCGGGCGGACACCTTCGAGACCACCGCCGGGTCGCGGTCATAGACGACCACGTCGTGGCCATGCTTCGCGAGGCGCGCGGAGATGTTTCCGCCCATGCGTCCGAGCCCGATGATGCCGATCTGCATGTCGATGTTTCCTGTGATGGGGGAGAACCGCGTCAGGGCGCCGGTTCCAGACGGAGAGAACAAGAAAACGCCCGGCGCCGTGGCGCCGGGCGTTCCGGGGCTCAGGCCGCGACGGCCTTGCGGATCGCAGCGCCGAGACGCTCCAGACCCGACTTCAGATCGCCCTTGATGTGCACGCGCAAGGCGCGGCGACCGCGTTCGGCCAACACGTCGAAATCGCCGCGCGCCTGCGCCGCCTTGACCACGCCGAAGGTGTAGCGCGCATCCGGCACCGCCACGTCCGCAGCGTCGTCCGCGGTGATCTGCAGGAACACACCGCTCGCCGGGCCGCCCTTATAGGCCTGGCCGGTGGAGTGGAGGAAACGCGGGCCGAACTCGGCCGCGGTCGCCACATGCAGCGCGTCGCGGATCGCCAGGCGTGCTTCCTGGATCCAGCCGATGGTGGACGCGTCACGCTCCACATAGGCCAGCAGCGCGACATAATCGCCGGCCTTGGCGCGAGACAGGTGCGCCTTCAGGATCGCGTCCAGATCGCCCTGGCCCAGCGCCTTGGCGTTGGTCTCGTCGGCGAAGAAGGCGAAATCCCCGTCGGTCGCGAACGGAGTCTCCCCCGGAAGCGAACCGCTCTGATTGTAGGCGTCGGTCAGCTTCTTGGTCTCGATCTTGCTGGCCTCCACATCCGGCTGGTCGAACGGGTTGATGCCCAGGATCGAACCGGCGACGGCGGTGGCGAACTCCCAGCGGAAGAATTCCTGCGCCACCTGCATGGTGTTGGCGAGCGAGATCAGCACCACTGGCTGGCCGGCCGCTTCCAGCGCCTTCATCGCCGCGTCCTGCGCCGCATCCGGGCTGTCGGACAGGCGGAGGTAGGCAAACACGCGGTCGTTGCCATAGTGCTCTGGCGAAGCCGGGGTCTCGCCGTCGATCGGCACCAGCCCCTTGCCGTCCTTGCCGGTCGATTCCGCCAGCAGCTGCTCCAGCCACGCGCCGAGATCGTGAATGCCCGGCGAGGCGACGATGGTCACCTTGTCGCGGCCCGCATTGCCGGTGGCGCCCAGGAAGGCGCCCAGCAGAACGCCCGGGTTCTCCTTGGGCGGGGTCGCCGCGGAGCACGCCTTCGCCATGCGCTCGGCATTGTCGAGGAACTGCTTCAGGTCGAGGCCCATGGCCGCGGCCGGAACCATGCCGAAATTCGACAGCACCGAATAACGGCCGCCGATCTGCTTCTCGCCGTGGAAGATCTTCCAGAAGCCGTCCTTCTGCGCGACCTGCTCCATGTGCGAGCCGGGATCCGTCACCGCCACGAACTGCGCGCCCGCCTTGTCGCCCGCGACCTTCTTCACCTTGTCGAAGAAATAGGCCTTGAGGATGTTCGGCTCGAGCGTACCGCCCGACTTGGACGACACGATCACCAGTGTCTTCGCCAGATCGACCGCCCTCTCGAACGAGGCGACCTGCTGCGGATCCGTGCTGTCCAGCACATGCAGCTTCGGGAAGCCGGCGCGCTGGCCGAACGTCTCCGCCAGAACCTCGGGGCCCAGGCTCGAACCGCCCATGCCCAGCAGCAGGATGTCGGTAAAGCCCTTGGCTTTCACCTCATCCTGGAAGGCGGTGAGTTCGCTCAGATGCGCGATGCGGTCGTCGACGATGTCGAGCCAGCGCAGCCAGCTCGCTTCGTCCTTGCCGGTCCAGACGGAGGCGTCGCGGTCCCACAGCTTGCGGACGGTGCCGTCCTTGCGCCAGGCTTCAAGCGCCTCGTTCACCTTGCCGTCGAGTTCGGCGGGGATCGAGAACTTCGATGTGGCGACGAGATCGCCGGCCATCGCCGCCTTCTTCGCGGCAACGGCGCCGAGCAGCGCGTCGAACGAGTCTGCGAAGGCGTCGACCCCGTCCTTCACCAGCTTGGCGGTCACGCCAGGCAGGTCGAGACCGAGACGATCGGCCTCCGCCAGGACCTTGCGCGCCTGATCCATGTTGGCGCCGAGCGTGTCCGCGGCCACGCCGTGGTCACGGAACGCGTCCATGGTGGCGGGCGGCATGGTGTTCACGGTGTCCGCGCCGATCAGCTCGTCGCAATACAGCGTGTCGGAATACGCCTTGTCCTTCACCCCGGTGGAGGCCCAGAGCAGCCGCTGCGGCGCGGCACCGGCCGCCTCCAGCGCCTTCCAGCGCGGGCTGGCGGAGACGTCGAGATAATGCTGGTAGGCCAGCTTGGCGTTGGCAATGGCGACCTTGCCGCGCAGCCCTTTCAGGGTCTCGCTCTCGCTGTCGCCCGCCTTGACGCGCTCGTCGATCTTCTTGTCGATCAGCCCGTCGATGCGGCTGACGAAGAAGGATGCGACCGACGCGATGCCGGAGACGCTCTCGCCCTTCGCCTTACGGTCCTCGAGACCGGCGATATAGGCCTCCAGCACGGCCTTGTAGGCATCGAGCGAGAACAGCAGCGTCACGTTGACGTTGATGCCTTCGGAGATCGCGGTGCGGATCGCGGGAACGCCCGGCTCCGTGCCGGGGATCTTCACCATCAGGTTCGGCTTGCCGACCGCCTTCCAGAGACGGCGCGCCTCCACGATCGTCGGCTCGGTGTGCATGCCGAGATAGGGCGAGACCTCCAGGCTGACATACCCGTCCACGCCCTTGGTCTCGTCCCAGACCGGCTTCAACACATCGGCCGCGGCCTTGATGTCGTCGATCGCCATGGTCTCGTAGATCTCGGACACGTCCGTATTGCCGGACTCCACGATCTGCTTGAACTGAGCGTCGTAATCGGTGCCGTGACCCATGGCTTTCTCGAAGATGGCCGGGTTGGAGGTCACGCCCTTCAGGCCGTCCTCGCGGACCAGCTTGGCCAGCCCCCCATTCTCGATGAACGAACGCTGGATGAAATCCAGCCAAGGCGACTGCCCGAACTTGCCCAGCTGCTGCAGCGGATTGCCGGTATCCTGCGTGCCCGGCTTCGTCTGGATCACGTTCATGGCCTGCTCCTCGGTTCTATTCTCTTGCTGGGGAGGCCGGCCCAGGAGCCGGCCCCGTTCCGGGACGGTTACGCCTGAGTCTTTTTCGCCTGCGCGCGAGCGGCCTCGAGCACCTTTTCCGGCGTGAAGCCGAACTTGGTCAGAAGCGCGCTGAGCGGCGCGGAAGCGCCATAGCTGTGCATCGCGATGACGGTGCCGGTCAGGCCGACATAGCGGTCCCAACCAAAGGACGACGCCTGCTCCACCGCCACACGGCCACGCACCGCGGCCGGCAGCACGCTCTCGCGATACGCCTCGTCCTGCTGCTCGAACAGGTCGAAGGACGGCATCGAGACCACGCGAGCCTTGATGCCTTCCTCGGTGAGCTTCTCGTAGGCGTCCACCACCAGATGCAGCTCGGACCCGGTGGCCATCAGGATCACGTCCGGCGTGCCCTCGCAGGAGGCCAGGACGTAGGCGCCTTTGGCCAGGCCGGAGGCCGGCGCATATTTGGTGCGGTCCAGTGTCGGCAGAGCCTGGCGGCTCAGGATCAGCGCCGCGGGCTGCTCGGTCAGCGGCATGACCACGCGCCAGGCTTCCACAACCTCGTTCGCGTCGCCGGGACGGATGGTCATGATGCCCGGCGTCGCACGCAGCTGCGCCAGCTGCTCGATCGGCTGATGGGTCGGACCGTCTTCGCCCACGCCGATGCTGTCATGGGTGAAGATGTAGATGACCGGCAGCTCCATGATCGCGGAGAGACGGATCGGCGGCTTCATGTAGTCGGAGAAGATCAGAAAGCCAGAGCAGTACGGCCGCACGCCGGACAGCGCGATGCCGTTGCAGATCGAGCCCATCGCGTGCTCGCGCACGCCGAAATGCAGGTTGCGGCCGCCATAGGTGCCGGGATTGAACGAGCCGGCGCCCTGGAAGGTCAGGTTGGTCTTGGTGGACGGGGCCAGATCGGCCGCACCGCCGATCATCCACGGCACGTTCAGCGCGACGGCGTTCAGAACCTTGCCCGAGCTTTCGCGCGACGCGACGCCCTTGGCGTCGGCGGGAAACGACGGGATGTCCTTGTCCCAGCCGGCCGGCAGGGCATGCTTGCCGATCATGTCGAGTTCGGCGGCGAGCTCCGGATAGTCCTTGCGGTAGCGCTCCAGCATCTCGAACCAGTCGGCCGAGAGCGCGGCGCCGCGCTTGCCGATGCCGTCCTGGAAATGACCCATGACGCCGTCGGGCACGTAGAACTGCTTGTCCTCGGGGAAGCCGAAGAAGCGCTTCACGCCCTTGATCTCTTCGTCGCCCAGCGGCTCGCCATGCGCGGCGGCGGTGCCCGCCTTGGTCGGCGCGCCGAACGCGATCTGGCTGTGCACGACGATCAGGGTCGGCTTGCCGCCCTCGGCGCCGTCCTGGGCCCGCGCCTCCTCGAAGCGCTGCTTCAGGGACGCGCGGTCCTCGGCGTTCTTCACCTCGAGCACGTTCCAGCCATACGCCTCGAAACGCTTATGGGTATCCTCGGTAAAGGCGAGGTCGGTGGAGCCTTCGATGCTGATCTGGTTGCTGTCATACAGCCAGGTCAGGTTGGAGAGCTTCATGTGGCCGGCGAGCGAGGCCGCCTCGGACGCCACGCCTTCCATGTTGTCGCCGTCGCCGCTGAACACCCACACATGGTAGTCGAACAGGGGAAAGCCCGGCTTGTTGTAGCGCTCCGCCAGCCAGCGCTGCGCCATCGCCATGCCGACCGAGTTGCCACAGCCCTGACCCAGCGGACCGGTGGTGGTCTCGACGCCGGAGGTGAAGCGGTATTCGGGATGGCCCGGGGTGCGGCTGTTCATCTGGCGGAACTGGGTCAGGTCTTCCAGCGTCAGTGACGGCTTGTCGGAGCCCGGCTTCTCCACGATCCCCGAGAGATGGATCAGCGAATAAAGCAGCATGGAGGCATGGCCGACCGACAGGACGAACCGGTCGCGGTTGGGCCAGGAGGGCTGCTTCGGATCGTAGCGGAGCAGGTCGTTCCACAGGACATAGGCGGCCGGCGAGAGCGACATCGGCGTTCCCGGATGGCCGGATTTCGCCTTCTGAACGGCGTCGATCGCCAGGGTGCGCATCGTGTTGACGCACAGATCCTCGATGGACGCGCCGCCAACGGACGAACCGTCGGGGGCCCGCATGAATTCGCCTTGAGTGGACCGCATGAAATGAGCCTCCCGAACTGCCCGAATAAGACGGTTATTGCTGCGCCGCACCATGCCCCCGTCGCGGAGACGGTGCAACCCAGACACCTACGCCAAGCGCACCTGGAAAACGGCATGCCCGGTCGTCACGATCTTGAGATCGTAGCCTGCCATCGAGCCTCAATGCACCGGCTCCGTCGAAGTTTCCTTCCCGTCGAACCGACGCTTTTTTCTCAGGGCTGAGTTGTGTCCTCGGAATGGGTCGCGGCCGGACGATGCAACCCGCGATCGGCGATCCCGAACTGGCGGTGCAGCCACTCCCGGGCGGTCTGGAACGTCACGTAGAGCATCGGAATGATGAAGATGCCCACAAAACTCGCCGCGAGCATGCCTGCGAACACCGGCGTGCCCACGTCGCGGCGACTGATGGACGCGGCGCCGGTCGCCGTCACCAGAGGCACGAGGCCGAGCACGAAGGCGAACGACGTCATCATCACGGCGCGGAACCGCATGCTGGCGCCCTGGATGGCGGCGTCGCGGATGCTTTCCCCCGCCTCTCGCCGCTCCTTGGCGAATTCGATGATCAGAATGCCGTTCTTGGCCGACAGCGCGATCAGCACCACCAGACCGATCTCGGCGTAGAGATCGAGCGACAAGCCGCTGAGGCGGATGCCGATGAAGGCGCCGAGCACGCCCACCGCGACCGACATCAGCACCGGGATCGGGATGATCCAGCTTTCGTAGAGCGCGACCAGGAACAGGAAGGCGAACAGCAGCGCCATCGCCAGGATGATGCCGGTCTTTCCCGCCGCCTGGACCTCCTGATAGGCGGTGCTGGTCCATTCGTAGTTGTAGCCGTTCTGGAGTGTCGTCTTCGACACGTCGGCCATCGCCTGCAGCGCGGTGCCGGAAGACACGCCCGGCGCCGGCGAGCCGTTAATGGTGATGGCGCGGTAGTTGTTGTAGCGCGTGATCGCCTGCGGGCCGGTGACGTAGCGCAAGGTGGCCAGCGCCCGCAGAGGCACGGTGCTTCCAGTGTTGTTGCGGATATAGAGCCGCCACAGATCGTCGATGCTGTCGCGATCGCGCGCCTCGCCTTCTACGTTCACCTGCCAGACACGGCCGAACAGGTTGAAATCGTTGACGTAGGAGCCGCCCAGCGTGGTCTGCAGGCTGTTGAAGATGTCGGCCACGTTCACGCCAAGCGCCTGCGCCTTGGCACGGTCGATATCGAGATAAAGCGACGGCGTGGTCGCGGTGAAGGTGGTGAAGACGCGGGCCAGGAGACCGGTCTGGTTCGCCGCCGCCAGCAGCCCCTGCATCTGCGACGCGAGCTGGGTCGGCGACTGGCCCTCCAGCGCCTCCAACTCGTATTCGAAGCCACCGCCGGGCGACAGGCCGATGATCGGCGGCAGGTTGAACGGAAACACCGTCGCCTGACGCATCTGGCTGGTTTCGCCGAACAGATGGCCGATCAACACCATCGCGTTGGTCTGCTGCGTGGTGCGGTCGGCGAACGGCTTCAACCGGACGAACACAAAGCCCGCATTCGGCTCCTGCACGGTGTCGAGGAACGAATAGCCGATCACGCCGAAGGTATGCGCGGCGCCGGGCAGGTTCTTGGCCAGCTTCTCCACCTGCGCCACCACGCCGCTGGTGCGCGAGACGGAGGCGCCGTCGGGAAGCTGGACGTTGATGAAGAAACCGCCCTGGTCCTCTTCGGGCAGGAAGCCCACAGGCATCGAACGCTGCATGAACGCGATGATGCCGCCGCAGACCAGCACCACCAGCACGCCGCCGATCGCGACGCCGAGGAGGCGCGCCACGATCCGGGCATAGCCGTCGCGCACGCGGTCGATCAGGCCCAGGATGCGCTGGAGGATCCGTCCCACGAAGCCGCGTCGCTCGCCGGGATGGCGAAGAAACACGCCGCACAAGGCCGGCGACAGGGTCAACGCGTTCAGCGCCGAGATCAGCATCGCGATGCAGATCGTCACCGCGAACTGACGGAACAGCACGCCGGACAGGCCCGGAATGAAAGCGATCGGCACGAATACCGAAAGCAGCACGAGGGTGATGGCGATGATCGGCCCTGTGATCTGGGTCATGGCTTTCCGCGCCGCTTCGGGCGGGGAAAGTTCCGGCTCCTCCTCCATCACGCGCTCGACGTTCTCAACCACCACGATGGCGTCGTCGACCACGATGCCGATCGCCAGCACCATCGCCAGCAGCGACACCGTGTTGGCGGAGAAGCCCAGCGCGCTCATGCCGGCGAACGCGCCAATGAGGCTGACCGGAACGGCGATGGTGGGGATGATGGTGGCCCGCACGCTGCCCAGGAACAGGAACACCACCAGCACCACGAGCACGAAGGCTTCCACGATGGTGCGCAGGACCTCGTGCACCGTGTCATGCACGAAGTCCGTGCTGTCATAGGTGACGTTGTAGGCGAGACCAGATGGGAAGCGGCTGCCGAGTTCGGTCAGATGCCGCTTCACGGCGCTGGCGGTATCCAGCGCGTTGGCGCCGGGCGAGAGATAGATGGCCAGCGCCACGGACGGCACGCCATCGAAGCGGGACTCGGAATCGAGCGTCTGCGCGCCAAGTTCGACGCGCGCCACATCGCGCAGGCGCAGCACCGAACCATCCGGATTGGCGCGGATCACGATGGCGCCGAATTGCTCCGGCGTGACGAGACGGCCCTGGGTCTGCACGTTGAACTGGTATTGCTGATCCGGCCCCACCGGGCGGGCGCCGATGCGTCCCACCGCCGCCACCGTATTCTGCGCCGAAACCGCCGCGGTGATGTCGGACGGAGACAGGCCGAGATTGGTCAGGCGGTTGGTGTCGAACCAGATCCTCATCGAGTATTTCTGACGCGACAGCAGCGCCGCCTGACCGACGCCGGGCGTGCGGGAGATCACGTCGATGACGTTGATGGTCGCGTAGTTGGCGATAAACAGCGGATCGAACTTTTTTGACGGGCTGTAGAAGTTCACGAACATCAGAATCGCCGACGAGCGCTTCTGCACCGTGAGGCCCTCGGCCTGCACGGTGGACGGCAGCTCGGCATTGGCGGTCTGCACCCGGTTCAGCACGTTCACCGTGTTGACGTCGGGATTGGTGCCCAGCTCAAACGACACGGTCAGGTTGTAGGACCCGTCGTTGCCGCTGACCGAACGCATGTAGATCATCTTGTCGACGCCCACGACCTGGGCTTCGATCGGCTGTGCGACGCTTTCCTCCACCACCGAGGCGGACGCACCCGGGTAGGTCGCCGCGACCTGGACCTGCGGCGGCACGATGTCGGGGAACTGGGCGACCGGAATGCGGGTCAGCCCGACCAGACCGGCCAGGGTGATGACGATCGCGATCACGATCGCCAGTCGCGGACGGTCGATGAAGACGCCGGAAATCATCGCTTGGCTCCCCGCACGGCCAGGGCCGTTGGAAGGTGGAACAGAATCGGGACAGGGTTCAGTGCTGGCTGCCGCCGGCCGGGGACGTACCCCCCTGGGTGGCGGGAGCGCCGGTTCCGGCGGTGCCGCCGATGCCGTTGGTGCGCTCCGTTTCCGCTTCCGCCGCCTTGGCGCCCGGATCGGCCACGACGGGCTGCGGCGCGGCCGGCGTCACCTCGATGCCGTCATGCAGCTTCTGGATGCCGTCCACGATCACCTTGTCGCCGTCCTTGAGCCCGGACAGCACCACACCGTTGGCGCCCACCGTCTCGCCCAGCGTGATGTCCTGACGTTTCGCCTTGTTGCCGGGCGCCAGCAGGAACACGTAATTGCCCTGCTGGTCGGCCAGCACCGCCGCCCGCGGCACCACGAGGTGGTTCACCGGGTGCGGATCCTCGACCGTCACGGTGACGAATTCGCCATCCACCAGCTCGCGCGTACTCACGCCGTCGCTGTTGGCATCGCCGCGCTTCGGGTTGGGCACTGTGGCGCGAAGCGTGATGGTATCCGTGTTCTGCGACACCTCCGGCGACACGTAGTCGAGCTTGGCGGTCTGGTCGTATTGAGTTCCGTCGCCCAGGGTCAGCTTGATCGCAGCCTGGCTGATCCCGCCGGCGCCCTGGTATTTCTTCTGCAGCATCAGCACGTCGCGGCTGGCGGCGGGAAACACGACATACATCGGGTCCTGCGTCACGATGGTCGCGAGCGTGCCGGAAGACGGGCTCACCACGTTGCCCTGGTTCACCGAGGTGGCGGAAATCCGCCCATCCACGGGAGCGCGGATTTCGGTGTAGCCGAGCTGGATCTGCGCGTTCTCGAGATTGGCCTGCGCCGTGGTGACGGCGGCGGCGCTGGAACGCGCGGAAGCCAGGGCGTTGTCGTAGGACTGCTTCTGCCCGGCCGGCGTGCTCAGCAGCGCCTTCTGCCGCGCGAAGGTGATGCCGGCATTGGCCACATTGGCCTGCGCCTGCGCCAGGGCGCCCTGCTGCGCCAGAACCGCGGCCTGGAACGGCGGCTGCTCCAGCACATAAAGCAGGTCGCCCTTCTTCACCTCGGCCCCCTCGTCGAAGAGGCGCTTCTCGAGAAAGGCGGTCACGCGCGGGACCAGAGCCACCCGGTCGATCGCCTGGATGCGGCCGATATACTCGGAGGAGGCGGTGACGTCCTCGTGGCCGACCGGCTGCACGCCCACGACGGGCGGCCGGTTCGGCTGGCCAGGAGCGGCGGCGAGCGCGGTTCCGGACAGCAGGCCGGTCAGAAGAAGACCGAAGCCGGCAGCAAGGGCCGAAACGGAAACGGGTTCGCGCGCCATTCAGATTGTCCTAGCTTCGACCCGCGCACCGATAACGGCGCAGGTGCCGCGTCCGGGTGAACGCTGACCAGACGGTCATTACCCGGCAAGACCCCGTCCAGGCAACCTCCCGCAATGCAACACGTTCGCGGCGGAGCACGCTGGATCACGCATGACACCCCCTGAACCGAACCCCATCTCCGCTTCCCCGTCCACGTCCACGTCCGGCATGGCCCAGGACATTCTTCATCGGGTGGTCATCGTCGGTGGCGGTTTCGGCGGGCTCAACGCCGCGCTGGGTTTGAAATCGGCCATGCGCGAGAAGCGGTGCAGCGTCACGCTGATCGACCGCACCAACCATACCCTGTTCCAGCCGCTCCTCTATCAGGTGGCTACCGCGGCGCTCGACGATACCACGATCGCCGTGCCGCTCCGCTCCATGCTGGCGCGAACTCCCGGCGCCTATGTGCTGATGGCGACGGTTCGGGGCATCGACCGCGACCGGCGGCGGGTTCTGCTGGAGGACGGCGATCCGGTCCCGTTCGACACGCTGATCCTCGCCACCGGCGCGGTCTATTCCTGGTTCGGACATGACGACTGGGTCGAGCGCGCTCCGGCCCTGAAGAGCGCCGCGGACGCCGTGGCTCTGCGCGACCGGCTCCTGCTCGCCTTCGAGCGCGCGGAGCGCGAGCCCGATCCGGCAGCGCGACGCCGGCTGCTCACCTTCGTGGTGATCGGCGCAGGCCCGACCGGGGTCGAACTCGCAGGCGCCATCAGCGAGCTTGCCCACACCACCCTGAAACGCGATTTCCGCCATATCGACCCGCAGCACGCACGCATAGTCCTGTGCGATGCCGGCCCGCGCGTGCTGGCGAGCTTTCCCGAGCAGCTTTCCGCCTATGCGGCCAAGCGCCTGCAGGCCATGGGAATCGAGCTGCATCTGGGGGCGGGCGTCACGGCGCTGGACGCGACCGGCGTTCAGGCCGGCGACAGGCGGATCGATGCCGACTGCATTTTCTGGGCGGCCGGCACGCAGGCGACACCGGTCGCACGCTGGCTCGGCGTGGACGGCAACAAGCGTGGGCTCGTGCCCGTCAATCCGGATTGCTCGCTTCCCGGCGACGCGTCGATCTTCGTGATCGGCGACGCGTCGGCCCTTAATGACGAGAAAGGCAAACCGCTGCCCGGCCTCGGCTCGGTCGCCAAGCAGCAAGGGGCGCATGTCGCCCGGGTGATCAGCGGCCGCCTGGCGGGTCGTCCGGCATCCCGCCCGTTCCGCTACAAGGACTGGGGCCAGCTCGCGATGATCGGCGGCTCATCCGCCGTGGCCGATTTCGGCTGGATCAGGCTCACGGGACGGGTCGCCTGGTTCGTCTGGAGCGCTGTGCACCTGATGCTGCTGATCAGCACACGCAACCGGCTCGTCACCTACATACAATGGGTCGCCGCCTGGCTCACCTACGCCCGCGGTGCGCGTATCATCACTGGCGAACCGGGTCCGAGAGCCTAGGGCCGGAGGAACCCAACCGGCGAGCGGCCTCGACTGGAAGAGCACGGTCTACGGCCATGGCGACAACGGCTATTCAACCTGGACCACCCCCTATACCCCCTCCCCGAATGGCGCGCCGCTCTCGATCCGCACGCAGCAACCGGCCATCACCCGCTACGGCCTGCTATCATCGCTGAACTGGGTTCTCGGCCGGCACACGGTGGAAACCGGCATCCGGTATGAATACGGACAATTCACCGAGGCGCGCTATTTCTCGCAGGTGCCGCTGCTCGGCCAGGGAACGCTCGGCGATCCCTTTCCGGAGGACGGGTTCGGCACCAACAGCTCCAACACGCCCTGGAGCGCCAACGAGGCCGGTTTCCGGCAGATCCAGAACACGCTGAAGCCCGAAACCGACTGGGTGTACGAAGGCGGCTATCGCCTGACCACGCGCCTTCTTGTAGCCCTTCTGTCCGTTTATCACGTCGATTTCTCGAACCGTCTGCAAACCATCTCGTTCGGCCCGGTGATCAGCCCGATCACCGCGGTACAGAATGTCGGCGGCGTCACCACCAACGGCGTCGAACTGAGCGGAACGCTCTACCCGTTGCGGCATCTGTCGATCTACAACTCGATCTCCTACAACCGCTCCACCTTCGACGACGATCTCTCCACCTCGTCCGGCGTCTCGAACCTGCGCGGCAAATCGGTCCCGAACTATCCGTCTCTGATGTACAAAGGCAGCATCGCCTATCAGATCGGCCGCCTGAACGCGCATATCGACGGCAACTCCTACGCGCATCGCTATCTCAGCTACCTCAACGACGCGTCCGTACCAGGCTATTTCATCGCCAATCTCGGGGCACGCTACGTTCTGGCCGATCGCGGACCGCTCAGCCGGGTCGATGTTCAGTTCAACGCCTACAACCTGTTCAACACCCGCTACGTCGCGACCACGGGCGAGAATGGCAACCCGATCTCCGGCGACTACCAGACCTTCCTGATGGGCGCGCCAAGACAATTTTTCGGCTCGGTCGGGGTCAGCTTCTAGGGCGGGAAGAGTCTTTTTCTGCGCAGAAGATGCGAAAAGACTTCTGCCCGTTTGGCGCGGAGGGCGGGGCGCGGTACGTTGCTGAATGGAAAGATGGTCTCTGGTTCTTCCGATCGGGAATGACTGTTTTGCAGCTCAGGGGGCGACCGGAAGATCCGGACCACCTCCTAGCGCAACACCGGATAGCCCGCCTCTTCCGCCCTACGCTCCAGAACAGAGATCCGCGCATAAGCGTCACCCGGCAGAACCGTGAAGCGATCGATCAGCAGCGCATCGAGCACCGGACGCAACGCGCCATCCGTCTCGGTCGCGCGCAAAGCCGACTGCAGATGGCGGCACGTCGCCTCGTCCTGCGCGCTGATCAGCGGCAAGCCCGGGGCATCCATGGTCCAGCCCAGCACGCGGAGGCCCGCGAATGCTCCTGGACGCACACGGCGGACCAACGCCAGCGTTACGGCGTCGATCGCCGCCACATCCGCTTCGTCCGCGGTCACGGCCGCCATGCTCGCCACATGGCTGCCCGATACCGATACCGCGCCGAAGAACCGCCCCTCCCTCGCCCACGGCGCCACGCTCGCCCGCAGGAGGTTCATGCCGGAATTGCTGGTCCAATCGTTGATCGCGGCGCGTCGGCCGCGCAGATCGGCCAAAGATCGCGCCGGATCGTCACGACGCACCACAAGCGCGCTGCGATAGTAACCGTCCTGGCACCCCTCCGCCCGATAGGCCGGCGTCGCCACCACACGCACCCCCGGCCGCAGACCCAGCAGAGGCAGCCCGCAGGTCTGCGACAAGAGCAGCGCCGGATCGCGCCAATGCGCCTCCAGATCCTCCGGCCGGGCGCGCCGGACCGGCGCCCTCAGCCCCTTGGGCAGGCGCGCCGCGATCGCCGTCCAAAACGCGTCGGTCACTGCCCGCAACTCGCGCAGGTCGTACATGGGCAAGCTGGCAGAAAGACGACTCACCATGGCACTTTCATAGCTATCACGACGCCATGTCGGTGTTTCTTGAAACCACACACAGTTCTGCTATCCTTCATGCCGATGGTCGAGGCAAGCATCCCCCCAACGCGTCCCACACCGGGTTCGGTCGAATGGCCCTCCGTGGCGCTCGCCGTTCTGATTCATGGAAGCTGGATGATGCTGACCGTCACAGCCTCAGCTTTGCCCTGGTGGCTGGTGCTGCCGTTCGGTGCCTGGCTCACCGCCTGGCATATGTCGCTGCAGCACGAGGTCATCCACGGCCACCCTACCCCCTGGTCCTGGCTTAACGACCTGATCGGCAGCGCGCCGCTCAGTCTCTGGCTACCCTATGAACGCTACAAGCGCAGTCATCTCGGTCATCATGCAGGGCTTCTGACCGACCCGCTCGACGATCCGGAAAGCCACTACGTGACCGCCGAGTGCTATGCGGCGGCAGGCCCGGTCCGGCGTGCGCTACTGCACCTCAACACCACCCTGCTCGGACGCCTCGTCATCGGTCCGGCGCTCGGCATCGCAGGTTTCCTGCTACGCGAGGCCCGGGCGCTGCTACGTGGCGATCGCGCCGCGGCGCGCGACTGGCTGCTGCATCTGCCTGGCCTCGCCCTCGTGCTGGGCTGGCTCCTGCTGGTCTGCCACCTGTCCCTGGCCCGGTTCGCGCTGCTGTTCGTGTATCCGGGCTTTGCGCTCGCCTTGCTGCGCTCCTTCGCCGAGCATCGCGCCTCGGACGCGCAGGATCACCGCACCGCCATCGTCGAGAACACCCCGCTTCTCGGCCTGCTGTTCCTGCACAACAACCTGCACGTGGTGCACCACGCCCGGCCCGGCCTCGCCTGGTATCGCATTCCTGCCGATTACCGGGCCGGGCGGGCCGATTATCTCCGTCGTAACGACGGGCTGGTCTATGCCGGCTATCGCGAGGTCGCACGACGCTTCCTGGTCCGCCCGCACGACCGGCCCTGGCAGTAGCGAGTCGAGCCGGCCCAGCCCTGACAGCGACCCGGCCAGACCCCGCCGTCGCAACCCCGCGTGACCAGCCTCGTCCCGCTTCGGACGGACGGAACCCTCTTAGATCGTGAGGGTTCATGGCCGCGATGATCCCGTCGGTCGAACGGGACAGGACACCATTCCAAGCGGGGTTGATATGGCCGGCGACATCAAGCAGGGGCTCAAGGAAGGTTTGCCTCATCCGCTGGGGGCAACCTGGGATGGGAAAGGCGTGAATTTCGCCTTGTTCTCCGCCCATGCCACCAAGGTCGAACTCTGCCTGTTCGATCACGAGGGCAAGCGCGAACTCGAGCGGATCGTGCTGCCGGAATACACCGACCAGATCTTCCATGGCTGGCTGCCCGACCTCGGACCCGGCCAGGTCTATGGCTACCGCGTGCACGGACCTTACGAGCCCGAGAACGGCCATCGCTTCAACCCGAACAAGCTGCTGCTCGACCCTTATGCCCGCGCGCATGTCGGCGAGCTGGTCTGGGACCCGGCCGTCTTCGGCTACACGATCGGCCATCCGGACGAGGATCTCTCCTTCGACGAGCGCGACAGTGCTCCCTTCGTGCAGAAATCCGTCGTGGTGGACGCCAATTTCGACTGGAAGGGCCAGCCGAGGCGCAACCCGATCCCCTGGGACCGGACGGTGATCTATGAGACCCATGTCAAGGGCTATACCAAGCTGCATCCGAAAGTGCCCGAGCATCTGCGCGGCACCTACGGCGCGCTGGCCAGCAAGGACGTACTCGAACACATCAAGCGCATCGGCGTCACCTCGATCGAACTGCTGCCGATCCATTCCTTCGTCAATGACAGCCAGCTCCTGGAAAAGGGCCTGACCAACTACTGGGGCTACAACACGATCGGCTTCTTCGCGCCCGATCCGCGCTACGCCTGGGAGCCAGAGCAGTCGCTGCGCGAGTTCAAGGAAATGGTCGCCGGCATCCATGAGGCCGGGCTCGAGGTGATCCTCGACGTGGTCTACAACCACACCGCCGAAGGCAACGAGCGCGGTCCGACGCTCTCCTTCAAGGGTATCGACAACGCGTCGTACTACCGTCTGCTGCCGGACCAGAAACGGTTCTACATCAACGACACCGGCACGGGAAACACCGTCAACGTCAGCCATCCGCGCGTGATCCAGATGGTCACGGACAGCCTGCGTTACTGGGCGGATGAGACCCATGTGGACGGGTTCCGATTCGATCTCGGGACCATCCTGGCGCGCGAACCGAACGGGTTCGACAACCGCTCCGGCTTCCTGAAGGCGTGTTCCCAGGACCCGACCCTTGGCACGGTCAAACTGATCGCGGAGCCCTGGGATTGCGGCCCGGGCGGCTATCAGGTGGGCGAGTTCCCGCCCGGCTGGGCGGAATGGAACGATAAGTCGCGCGATACCTTCCGCGATTTCTGGAAGGGCGCCGCCACCGCCTCCGCTCTGGCGCCGCGGCTGCTCGCGAGCCCGGCCGAATTCGACAACCAGGGTCGCAAGCCTTGGGCTTGCGTCAACTTCCTCACCGCCCATGACGGCTTCACCCTGAACGATCTCGTCACCTACAGCGAGAAGCACAACGAGGCGAACGGAGAAGACAACAAGGACGGCTCCTCGGACAATCGTTCCGACAATTACGGCGTGGAGGGACCGACGGACGATCCGGCGATCCAGGCGGTGCGCGCCCGTCAGATCCGCAACATGCTCTCGACCCTGCTGCTGAGCCAGGGCACGCCGATGCTGGTCGCCGGCGACGAGTTCGCCCGCACCCAGAACGGCAACAACAACGCCTATTGCCAGGACAGCGACATCTCCTGGGTCAACTGGAACATCGAGGAGAAGGGCGAGAGCCTGATCCGCTTCGTGTCCCGGCTCTCGGCACTGCGTCATCGCTTCCCGATCCTGCGCCGTAACCGGTTCCTCACGGATGCCTATAACGAAGAACTGGACATCAAGGAACTGACCTGGGCCAACGCCAATGGCGGCGAGATGCAGCCGGGCGACTGGGACGGCGCGCAATGCTTCGGTCTGATCCTGGACGGACGCGCGCAGCCGACCGGCATCCGCAAGCGCGGCGAGGACGCCACGTTGCTGCTGGTGTTCAATGCCTGGCACGATCTGGTGGAGTTCACGTTGCCGGCCGTCACCGGGCAGCACTGGAAGCTTCTGATCGACACCAATCTTTCGGAGGAGGAGGAAGAGCGCGAGGACGCGGTGTTCGCGCCAGGAAACACCTATGGCGTCACCGGCCGCTCGTTCCTGATGTTCGAGCTGGTGGCCGGAGACGCTCCATGACCGAAACCCTGCACGGGCCGCAATTGCGGCCTGACGGCGTGGAGTTCCGGCTCTGGGCGCCGGCACACGACAAGGTCGATCTCCTGCTGGAATCGTCCGGCGAGTCGATCCCGATGCAGCGGGACGAGGACGGCTTCCATTCGGTGCTGGTACGGAACGCGGGGCCCGGCACGCTGTACCGCTTCGGCTTGCCCGACGGGCTGAAGGTGCCGGACCCTGCCTCGCGGTTTCAGCCGCAGGACGTGCACGGCCCCAGCGAGGTGATCGATCGCGACGGCTATCGCTGGACGGAAAACTGGACCGGCCTGCCGTGGCACGAGGTGGTGCTCTACGAGCTGCATATCGGCAGCTTCACTCCGGAGGGCACGTTCCGCGCCGCTATCGGTAAGCTCGACCATCTCAAGACGCTCGGCATCACCGCGATCGAGATCATGCCGATCTCGGATTTCCCGGGAAAGCGCAACTGGGGCTACGATGGCGTGCTACCCTATGCCCCGGACTCGAGCTACGGATGCCCGGACGACCTGAAGGCACTCGTGGAAGCGGCGCATTCGCGTGGCATCGCCGTTCTTCTCGATGTGGTCTACAATCATTTCGGGCCAGATGGGAACTACCTCCCGGCCTATGCCCCTTCCTTCTTCACCGAACGCCATCACACACCCTGGGGCGCGGGGGTGAACTATGATGGCGCGCATTCCGGACCCGTGCGCGACTTCATCATCAAGAACGCGCTGAGCTGGATCGAGGAATTCCATCTCGACGGGCTTCGCTTCGATGCCGTCCATGCGATCATGGATGACAGTGCCGAACACGTTCTGGAGGAAATCTCCCGTCGTCTGCGCGGCTGCGTCGATCGGCCGATCCATCTGATCCTGGAGAACGAGGATAACGACCCATCCCGTCTGGGACGCGAGAACGGCGAACCCGCGGACTACACCGCGCAGTGGAACGACGATGTGCATCACGTCCTGCACGTTGCAGCCACCGGAGAGCGCAACGGCTACTATGCCGACTACCAGGGCGACACCGACCTTCTCGGCAAGGCCCTGGCGGAGGGCTTCGGCTATCAGGGCCAGATGATGCCGTATCGTGGCAGTCCCCGCGGCGAACCAAGTGGCCATCTGCCTCCAGGCGCCTTCGTCGCCTTCATCCAGAACCACGACCAGATCGGCAACCGCGCGTTCGGCGACAGGCTGGTGCACACAGCCACGCCGGACAGCCTCCGCGCCCTCGCGGCGACCTATCTGCTGCTGCCGCAGGCCCCGATGCTGTTCATGGGCGAGGAATGGGGTGCGCGTGAGCCGTTCCCGTTCTTCTGCGATTTCGAAGGCGATCTCGCCGACGCGGTGCGGAACGGCCGGCGCGAGGAATTCAAGCGCTTCCCCGAGTTCCAGGACCCGGACATGCGCGAGAAAATCCCCGATCCGCTGGCGGAAGGGACATTCACCTCCGCCAAGCTCGACTGGAGCAAGATCGATCCCGATCATCTGCAATTCTATCGAGCGCTGATCGCCACGCGTCGCGAGAAGATCGTGCCGCTCCTGCCCGGCATCACCCGAGGCGGCGAGGCGGAGACGGTTGCCGATGGTGCGGTGATCGTCCGCTGGAAGACCGCGGACGGCACACTTTGCCTCCAGGCCAACCTGTCCGATCAGCCGGTCGGGATGCCTGAGGCGGACGGCATGCCGATCTGGCAGCAAGGCAACACCGGTTCCACATTCAGCCCCTGGTCGGTCCGCTGGACCCTGGAGACGTCATGATCCCCGTTCCGCGCGCGACCTACAGGCTGCAGTTCCATAAGGAGTTCGGCTTCCGGCATGCCACCGCCCTGGCGCCCTATCTCGGGCGGCTGGGCGTGAGCCATGTCTACGCCTCGCCCTATTTGAAGGCGCGTCCTGGCAGCACACATGGCTACGACATCACCGACCATCACAAGCTGAACCCGGAACTCGGCACCGACGACGATTTCGCGGCAATGGTGGCCGCGTTCAGGCAGAATGGCCTCGGCCAGATTCTCGATTTCGTGCCCAATCACATGGGCGTCGGCGGGGCGGATAATCCGCTCTGGCTCGACGTTTTGGAATGGGGCCCGGACAGCGATCATGCCGGTTGGTTCGACATCGATTGGGACCCGGACCGGCGCTACCTGTTGAACAAGATTCTGGTGCCATTTCTCGGCGACCAGTACGGTGCCGAGCTGAAAGCGGGCAAACTCGTCCTGAAATACGACGAGGAAGACGGCTCGCTGGCGATCTGGGCCTATGACAGCCACAAGCTTCCGGTCTGCCCGTTATTCTATGACCAGATCCTCGGCCACGACGACCCCGGACTGGATCGCTACAGCGATCTGTTCTCAGATCTGCCGATGTGGCGTCCCCAGGTCGCCGAGCGCGCTCGCGTCCTCAAGACAGACCTCGCCATGCTGACCCGGGAAATCCCCTCGTCTCGCACGGCGCTGAACAAGCGGATCGACGCGCTGAATGCGGACTGGAAGGCGCTGGACGTGCTGATCCAGCAGCAATTCTGGCGCGTCGCCTTCTACGGCGTTGCCGGCGACGATATCAACTACCGGCGGTTCTTCAACATCAATGACCTGGCCGGCGTGCGCATGGAGCTGCCGGAGGTGTTCCGCCATGCCCATGCCCGCATCGTGCCGATGATCGAAGACGGTACTCTGGACGGCATCCGTCTCGATCATGTCGACGGCCTGCTCGATCCGAAACGTTATTTCGAGGATCTGCGCGCCGCCACGACACGGCCCTTCTATCTGGTGATCGAGAAGATCCTCGCCGGGCACGAGCAGCTTCGCGAGGACTGGCCGGTGGAAGGGACCACCGGTTACGATTTCACCAACCTCGTCCTGGGCGCGATGGTCGATCCATCCGCCGAAGCGGCGTTCACCGAGTTCTATCGCGCGTTCACAGGTCTTTCCACGCCGTTCGAGCAGATCGTTCGCGACTGCAAGATCCGCATCATGGAAAACGAGATGGCGAGCGAGCTGAACGTGCTCGGCCGCGATGCGGGCCGGATCGCGCGCCAGAACCCGATGACCGCGGATTTCACGCGCAACATCCTGCAGCGCGCCATCAAGCAGATCGTCGCGCATTTCCCGGTCTATCGCACCTATATCGACATGGACGGCAGCCAGGAAGCGGCCGACCGGCGCGATCTCGACTGGGCCATCGCCCAGGCACGCAAGGCCGAGCCAACCCTCGACCCGTCCGTGTTCGCCTTCCTGCACGAGGTGCTATCCGGCGACATCGTCGCCAAGCCGCAGAGCGGCTTCAATCGCATCGCCGTTCTGCGTTTCGCGATGAAGCTGCAGCAATATTCCGGTCCGGTGATGGCCAAGGGCCTCGAGGACACGACGTTCTACCGCTACAATCGCCATGTGGCGCTGAACGAGGTCGGCGGCGAGCCGCATCGTTTCGGCATCACCGCTCAGGCGTTCCACAAGGCCAACGCGCAGCGCGCCCGCAATTGGCCGAATGCCATGCTGGGCACCTCCACCCATGACACCAAGCGCGGCGAGGACACGCGTGCGCGCCTCGCGGTCCTGTCCGACCTGCCGGAAGAATGGACACGCCAGGTCTCGACCTGGACCCGCCTGCTGCGCGTGCGCCAGGGCGATCTGGACGGCAGCGCCGCGCCGGACCGCAACGACGAATACCTGCTCTACCAGCTTCTGGTCGGCTCCTGGCCTGTGGAACTGCTCGAGCGCATCGACGAGGACGCACTGCACCTCTATGGCGAGCGTCTGGCCGGCGCGCTGGAGAAGTCCATGCGCGAGGCCAAGCTGCATTCGAGCTGGACCGCCCCGGACCAGGACTACGAAAGCGCGATGCAGGATTTCGCCAGCGCGGCGCTCGATCCGAGCCGGGGCGCTTTCCTGGCCAGCTTCCTGCCGTTCGCGCAACGCGTGGCGCGTCTGGGCGTGCAGAACAGCCTTTTTCAGACCGCTCTGAAACTGACTCTGCCCGGCATGCCGGACATCTACCAGGGCAGCGAGATGTGGGATCTCAGCCTGGTCGATCCCGACAATCGACGCCCGGTCGATTATGCGCGCCGCGAAGCCGCTCTCGACGCTCTGCATGCCCGCCTGGACAATATGGAGGGCCGCGCCACGCTGATACGCGATCTGCTGGAAGACTGGCAGGATGGACGGATCAAGCTGGCCGTCACCCACCTGCTGCTGCGGCTGCGCGCCGAAAAGCCCGGCCTGTTCGCGGAGGGCTCCTACGATCCACTGACGATCGAGGGCACGCGCGCCGAACGTGCGATCGGCTTCTCTCGTGCGGAGGGTGAAGACCGGCTGATCGTGCTGGCGGCGCGCTATCCCGGCGTTCGGGACGCTGATCCGGACTGGGACGGCACCAGCGCCGAACTCCCGCCTGGACGCTGGCGCGACCTGCTCACCGGCCGGACGACCGAGGGCGGCGCGGCCGCGCTTTCCACCCTCTTCGAGATCCTGCCGGTGGCGGTGCTGCAACCGGCCGGATGACACGATACGGGCCGGTCCGTATGATCGCGCTCCCCCTTTCGGATGGAGCGCGATCATGACCGAGCTGGACGATGCCGTCCCGGCCCCGCCTTCCGGCTTCACCCACGAGCAGATCGAGGCGCTGTATTTCAACGCCGCGCGCGAAGGCCAGGACGATGTGCTGGAACAGTTCCTGGACGCCGGCGCCGATCCGAACCGGGTCGACGCCCGCGGCTACACCCCGCTGATCCTGGCCTCCTATAACGGCCATGTCGCCGCCACCGCGCTGCTGCTGGCGCGGGGCGCGCAGCCCGATCTCGCCGACGCGAAAGGCAGCACGGCCCTGTCCGGCGTCGCCTTCAAGGGCGAGACCGAGATCGTGCGCCTGCTGCTCCAACACGGCGCGTCGGTGGACAAGCCCAACAATGTCGGCCGCACGCCGCTGATGTTTGCGGTGATGTTCGGGCGCGTCGCGGTGGCCGAGCTGCTGCTCGAGCACGGCGCCGATCCGTTCCGCCGCGACGGCGAAGGCAACAGCGCCCGCTCCCTGGCCGAACGCCAGGGCCACGCGGCACTGGCCGAGCGCATGGATTCGATGCGCGGCTGAGGACGATTTTCAGCCCTGGACGACGGCCGGGCCGCTGGACGACAGGAAATCGCCGATCGTCCGCTCGAAAGGCGTGGTCGCACGGCCGAGCAGTTCGGACAGGCTTCCCCCGTCGTCGAACAGCGAGGCCGATGCGATGCCGGAACCGACGTCCGGCAGGATGGTCGCGAACGGCTCCGGAACGCCCGCTGCAAGCATCGCGTTGTGGAATGCTTCGCGTATCATGTCGCGGGAAGGGAACGGCGAGAGCGGCATCCGATCCATACGGGTCGGATCGCACGCTCTCTCGTCGTTGGACAAGCGTCTTTATCCGACCAAACGATCCGTTCGGTCGGATGACGCGCTAGTCGCGCGGTCTGGTCGCTTCGTCCAGGCGCAGAATGGTGTGCACGTTGGTGAACGAGGTCGCCAGCGTGTTGATCGCTCCGGTCCGCAACGCGCCCAGGATCGCGGGCGCCTTGGTGTTCTCGGCGGCAATGGCGATCACGTCCGGGATCCGCGCCAGATCCTCGCGTGACAGGCCGATCACGCGTCCCTGCATTCCGGTATTGGCGGGACGGCCCTGGATGTCGATGAAATCGTAGCCCATCGTGTCGCCGATGGTGCCAGCCAGCCGCGCCTCGGCGATCTCCTGCGGCGAGAACCAGCCCATGCGGACCATGTTGCTGTCTTCGGACAGGTCGCCGATCCCGATCAGGGCGATATCGGCCCGCCGCGCACGATCCAACGTCTGCTTGACCGTATCGTTCCGGTAGAGCTCCTCCCGCAGCATCGTGTTCGTCACCAGCGCAGGCGCGTAGAGCGTCTCGCTTTCCCCGCCGTAACGGGCGGCCAGGCGGCGGCAGATATGGTCGGGGTTCATGTATTCGCCGGCGCGGAGCGAACCGCCGATGGCGCAAACGAAGGTCACGCCGCCGCGCGGTGGCGTGACCAGCGCATCGGCCACCGCCGCGACGTTGCGGCCCATGCCGACGGCGACCGTCTTGCCGGCGACCAGGGTCTTTTCCAGATGGGCCGCCACCAGGCGCGCCACTGCATTGCGCTGCGCGTCCGGATCGCGGTGATCGACCGAGACCAGCAGGCGGTCGATGCCGAAGCGGTCGACGAAAAAGCGTTCCAGCTCGGCGCCGACCGAGCTCGGCTGATGCACGCGGATCTCCACCAGCCCATCGGCACGCGCGCGTTGCAGCAGACGGCTGATCTTGGGGCGCGACATGGAAAAGCGTCGGGAAAGCTCTTCCTGCGTCACGTCCTCGTAATAGTACAGCGTAGCGATCTCGATCAGCGTCTCCACCCTGACCTCGCCGCGGTCCTGGTAGCGCGGTCCCGGAAGCCCCTTCACGCCAACATCCTTTTATTGCACCGCACAATACCGAGTGCAGTGAACATATTCTCACACCGAGAACGCATCCGTTCAATGCTTCCAGCCTATTTGATGAAAAAGGATGTGATCAAGTGCTCGACCGTTTGACATTGGTGCAATGCCGTGGGCATCGTGCGGGCAGATCGAGCGAATAACCCGACAAAAGAATCGGGGCGCACTGGAGAACCAAGGAATGTCCATGAACCGCGTCATCAACGATCCCGACCGGGTGACCGAAGACAGCCTGACCGGCGTCCTGGCTGCCCATCCCGACCTGCTGGTGGCGACCGACCATCCCCGCGTGCTGCGCAGCGCTGTTCGCAGCGGCGAGCCGCGCGTCGGGCTGGTGACGGGCGGCGGTTCCGGCCACGAGCCGGCCTTTCTGGGCTATGTCGGCCCGGGCCTGTGCGATGCGGTGGCGATCGGCGAGGTGTTTGCCTCGCCGACCGCGAAGAGCTTCCATGCCGCTTTCCGCGAGGCCGACCAGGGCCGTGGCGTCGCCTGCCTTTACGGCAACTATGCCGGCGACAACATGAACGTGAAGATGGCGGTGAAGCTCGCCGCCAAGGACGGGATCCGCGTCGAGACCGTGGTCGCCAACGACGATTGCGCCTCCGCGCCGCGGGATCAGCCCGAGCATCGCCGCGGCGTGGCCGGCGAGATCCTGATGTGGAAGGCGGGCGGCGCCCGGGCCGCCGAGGGCGCCGACCTCGACGCGGTGATCGACGCCGCGCGCAAGACGATCGACAACACGCGCTCGATCGGCATCGGCCTGTCCGCCTGCACCATCCCCGCCAACGGCAAACCGAACTTCACCATCGAACCCGGCACCATGGAGGTCGGCATCGGCCATCACGGCGAGCATGGCATTGCGGTGCTGCCGACCGCCCCGGCGAAGGAGATGGCCGGGATCATGCTGGAGAAGATTCTCGGCGATCTCGACTATACCGGAGAGAACGTCGCCGTTCTGGTGAGCGGCCTCGGCGCGACGCCGCTGATGGAGCTGTATGTGCTCTACGGCCACATCGACGAGATGCTGCGCGCGCGCAACATCACCCCCTCCTACCGTCTGGTCGGCAACTACTTCACCTCGCTCGAGATGATGGGCGTTTCGCTGACGTTGACCCGCCTCGATGCGGAGCTGGACCGGCTGCTGCGCGCGCCCGCGCGCTCCATCGGCCTGTCCGTCGCCGGCTGAAGGAACAATCCATGGCTGACAGAATTACCCTTTCCGACGCCGCCCCGGTGGTGCCGGAGATCGCCCACGCGGTGATCGATGCGCGCGACCACCTTTCCGAGATCGACGGTGCCACCGGCGATGGCGACCACGGCGTCAACATGGCCAAGGGGTTCCGCATGGTGCTGGAACGCCTGGACGGCAAGGATCTCGATCTGCGGCAGGGCTTCGCCGTTGTTGGCGACACCCTCCTGTCCGATATCGGCGGCTCGATGGGGCCGCTCTACGGCTCCCTCTTCACCGAGATGTCCGACACGCTCGAAGGGCGACAGGCGATCGACGTGGCCGCCCTCGCCGCCATGCTGAAGGCCGCCGAAGGCGCCATCGCCGATCTGGGCGACGCCAAGGTGGGCGACAAGACGCTGATGGACGTGCTGGTGCCGGCGCGCGAAGCGGCCGAGAAGGCCGAAGCGGCGAACGAGACCCTGGTCTCCGCCCTGGCGGCGATCCGCGAGGCCGCCGCTTCCGGTCTCGAATCCACGCGCGATCTGGTGGCGAAGCGCGGACGCGCCGCCCGGCTCGGCGAGCGTTCCCGCGGCGTGCTCGATGCCGGCGCCGCCTCCTGCGAACTGATCCTGCGCACGCTGGCCAATGGGCTGAGCGAGCGTCTCTCCTGAGAGAACAGCAATCATGACCACCCTGCCTGAAAAGATGATGGCCGTCGTCGCCTACGAACCGGGCGACTACCGTCTCGAGGAAGTCGACGTGCCGCGCGCCGGTCCGGACGACATCATCATCGAGGTCGAGGCCTGCGGAATCTGCGCCAGCGACATCAAGACCTTCCAGGGGGCGCCGTCCTTCTGGGGCGACAACAAGGGTCAGGCGCGCTACGTGAAGGCGCCGATGATCCCGGGCCACGAATTCATCGGCCGCGCAGTCGAGATCGGCGCCAACGTCGCCGCCTCCGGCCAGTACAAAGTCGGCGACCGGCTGATCTCCGAGCAGATCGTGCCGTGCGAGAAGTGCCGCTATTGCGGCCGCGGCGAATACTGGATGTGCGAGAAGCACGACGTCTACGGCTTCCAGAACAACGTCAATGGCGGCATGGCGAAGTACATGCGCTTTCCCAAGGAAAGCCGCACGCACCGCCTGCCGGACGACGTTCCGATGGAGAAGATCGTCCTCGCCGAGCCCTATGCCTGCTCCGTGCATGCGGTGAATCGCGGCCTGATCCAGCTCGACGACGTGGTGGTCCTGTCCGGCGCCGGACCGCTCGGCCTCGGCATGGTGGGTGCTGCGCGGCTCAAGAACCCGTCCAAGCTGATCGTGCTCGACGGCAAGGACGACCGTCTGGAGCTGGCCAAGAAGTTCGGCGCCGACATCGTCATGAACCCGTTCAAGGAGGACGTGGTCCAGAAGGTGAAGGACCTCACCGACGGCTATGGCTGCGACGTCTATATCGAGGCAACCGGCCACGAATCCAGCGTCACCCAGGGTCTGAACATGATCCGCAAGCTGGGCCGCTTCGTGGAGTTCTCCGTGTTCGGTCACGAGGTGACGGCCGACTGGTCGATCATCTCCGACCGCAAGCAGCTCGACCTGTACGGCGCCCATCTGGGCCCCTACTGCTACCCGTTCACCATCGCCGCCATCGCCGATGGCCGTCTGCCGACCGAGGGCGTGGTGACGCACAAGCTGCCGCTGTCGAAGTTCAAGGAAGGCTTCGACCTGATGAAGAAAGGCGACGGCTCGATCAAGATCGTCCTGATCCCCGAATAAGGGCGTCAGACGACGCAAGCGAGTTCGTTCAGACCCGAGCAAGGACGCACGCGGCGAGAGACACCCCGGTCTCTCGCCCGGCGGCGACACAGCATGACCAAGCAGCGGACCAGTCCCACACTCCGAACCGTTCTCGTGGCCGGCGCCGCTTTCGTGCTGGTGGCCGCGATGGCGCTCGACACCAAGGTCGTGCGGAACGGCGCGCCCGGCGCGCCGCAGCCCGGCGTCTTCTCGGCCGCCAGCTACGGCGAGACACAGTTTCCCAAGGTGCGCGATGCGATCATCGCCAAGGCGGTGGACGCCACGGTTCTCGCCGATGCGCTCAAAAAGGATCCGGACGCGGCGCAGAAGCAATACGCCGTGGTGACGGATGGCGCGGCGGAATATTGCGTGCGCTTCACCGGCATCGCCGGCAAGAAGGACGACGATAGCGGCACCGTTCCATTCAAGATCGACGGGATCGGCGACACGCCGAAGATTTCCGTGCAGACGGGCCCCGCCATCATGGGCACGGATCTTCGCGACGCCACCGGCAAGATCCAGTTCGGCCAGTTCTCGAACCAGATCGACTACCAGAACGCCGGCGCCGCGCTGAACACCGCGATGAAGAAAGCCGTTCTGGCCAAGCTCGGCGACACGGACCTGGCCGGAAAGACCGTGACCGTGGTGGGCGTGTTCCAGTTGTCCGATCCCGGAACCTGGACGGTGACGCCGGTCGAGATGGACGTGAAATGAGCGACGCGACGGCAGACAGCGTCGTTCTCGAGGCGCGCGACATCGTCAAGACATACGGCGCCACCCGGGCGTTGAAGGGCGTGAACTTCGCGATCCATCGCGGCAAGGTCACGACGCTGTTCGGCGAGAACGGCGCCGGGAAGTCGACGCTGATGAAGATCCTGTCCGGCGTGACGACGCCGACCTCGGGCGAGATCGTGCTGGATGGCGCGCCGGTCGTATTCTCCTCGACCGTGGACGCACGCGACCGGGGCGTGTCGATCATCCACCAGGAGCTGAGCCTCGCGCCCAACATGAGCGTGCGCGACAACATCTTCCTGGGACGCGAGATCCGCAACGCGACCGGCGTGGATTATGCCGAGGAAACCCGGCAGACCGCTGCCCTGATGCGCGAGCTGGAAGAAGAGATCGACCCCAGTACGCTCGTCGAGGAACTCCGCCTCGGCCAGCAGCAGATCGTCGAGATCGCGCGCGCTTTGTCGGTCAATGCACGCATCCTAATCATGGACGAGCCCACCTCCGCGCTGTCGGCGAGCGAGGTCGAGGTTCTGTTCAAGGTGATCCGCGACCTGACCAGCCGCGGCGTGTCCATCGTCTATATCTCGCACCATCTGGAAGAGGCGCTGCAGATCACCGACTACGCTGTGGTGCTGCGCGACGGCGCGATGACGGCGAATGCCGAGCGCAGCGAGATCGATCTGGAATGGATCGTGCGCCACATGGTGGGCGACCATTACGATCGCGGCTCTCCTCCGGGCGGCTACGAATTCGGCGACGTGGTCCTGTCCGTGTCCGGCGCCTGTGTCGAGGACAAGAACAAGGGCGCCCTGCTGGTCGACAATCTGTCGCTGGACGTCCGCGCCGGCGAGATCGTCTGCATCTACGGGCTGATGGGCGCCGGGCGCACCGAGCTTCTGGAAGCCGTCGCCGGGCGCGTGAAGTTGGCAGGCGGCGACGTGAAGCTGGAAGGGCGCTCGCTGGACGGGCTGTCGATCGCGGCGCGCATCGAACGCGGCCTGGTGCTGGTGCCGGAGGATCGCCAGCGCGACGGCCTGGTGCAGACCATGAGCGTCGGCGAGAACCTGACCCTGGCCAGCATCGGCAGTTTCGTGCGTCGGATGCTGACCCAGCCCGCGCGCGAGAAGCAGATCGTGCAGGACCAGATTCGCGACGTGCACATCAAGACCGCCGGGGGACGCGCCGCGATCGGCTCGCTGTCAGGCGGCAACCAGCAGAAGGTGGTGATCGGCAAGATGCTGGCCACAGGGCCCCGCGTGATCCTGCTGGACGAACCGTCTCGCGGCATCGACATCGGCGCCAAGGCCGAGGTGTTCCGCCTGCTGGGCGAGAAGGCGAGCCAGGGCCTGGCGGTGGTGTACTCCACCTCGGAGGTCCAGGAATGCCTGTCGATCGCCCACAGGATCATCGTGATGAGCAAGGGCCGGATCTCCGCCGAGTTCGGGCCGGATGTTCCCAAGGAGGACATCATGGCCGCGTCCGGCGAAGCCGTGGCCCACGACGCCGCGATTCACTGACCGAAACCGACCCCGAACAGAGTTTGCGTCCATGACGAACATGCAGAACAGCAAGGCGGGACCGGTCTCGGGCGGCCTTGGCAACATAGAGATCGGACGGCTGCTGCTGGAAGGCCGCGCCTTCTTCGCGCTGATCGTGATCATCGCCGTGTTCTCGGCCCTGTCGCCGAACTACTTCTCGCTCGGCAACTTCCTCACCATGGCCTCGCATGTCGCGATCTTCGGCATTCTGGCGGTGGGCATGCTGCTGGTGATCCTGAACGGCGGCATCGACCTTTCGGTCGGTTCCACGCTCGGGCTGTGCGGCGTGGTCGCGGGCTTCCTGATGCAAGGCGTGTCCCTGGGCGGATACACCTTCTATCCGCCGGTCTGGGTCGTGGCGGTGCTCACCTGCGCGTTCGGCGCCCTGGTGGGCCTGGTGAACGGCGTTCTGGTGGCGCGCTTCAAGGTCCCGGCCTTCGTGGCGACCCTGGGCGTGATGTATGTGGCGCGCGGTGCAGCGCTGCTGATCACCAACGGATTGACCTACAACAATCTCGGCGGCCAGCCGGCCCTTGGGAATACCGGCTTCGACTGGCTCGGCTTCAACCATCTGTTCGGCGTGCCGATCGGCGTGCTGGTTCTGCTGGTGATTGCGCTGATCGCCAATCTCGCGCTGGCGCGCACCGCGTTCGGCCGTTGGCTGTATGCGTCGGGCGGCAACGAGCGCGCGGCCGAGCTGGCTGGCGTGCCGGTGAAGCGGGTGCAGATTTCGGTCTACGCGCTGTCCGGCCTGTGCGCCGCGATCGCCGGGCTGATCCTCTCCTCGCAGCTGACCTCCGCCGGCCCGACCGCCGGCCTGTCCTACGAGCTGACCGCGATCGCGGCGGTCGTGATCGGCGGCGCCGCGCTGACCGGCGGCCGCGGCACGCTGCGCGGCACCATGCTGGGCGCGTTCGTGATCGGCTTCCTGTCCGACGGTCTGGTGATCGTCGGAATTTCTTCGTACTGGCAGACGGTTTTCACCGGCGCGGTGATCGTTCTTGCCGTTTTGTTAAACGCTGTGCAGTACAAGAAGCGTCCCAAGGCGCCTGCCAAGACGGCCATTCCGGCCTGAACCGGCCGGTTTCCTGCGACCAACAACCAGAGGAAACGACCTTAATGAAGAAACTTGCATTGCTGGCGGTCACCGCCCTGTCGATGGGTGCCGTCGCCGTGGCAGCCCCGGGTCAGGCGCATGCCGCCGGCGGCCTGATGACGATCATCGTCAACGACCCGTCCAACCCGTACTGGCTGGCCGAAGGCAACGTGGCCGACGCCGAAGCCAAAAAGCTCGGCTACACCACCAGCGTCAGCGCCTCCAAGGGCGACACCAACACCGAAAGCAACCTGATCGATACCGCCATCACCAACCACTCGGTGGCGATCATTCTCGATCCGGCCAATGCGAACGGGTCGATCGGCGCGGTGAAGAAGGCGATCGCCGCCAATATCCCGGTGTTCCTGGTGAACGCCGAGATCAACCAGGCCGGCCTGGCCAAGGCGCAGCTCGTGTCCAACAACGCGCAGGGCGCGGCGCTGGGCGCCACCCGCTGGGTGAAGGTCGTCGGACAGAAGGGCAACTATGTCGAGCTGCTGGGCTCGCCGTCCGACAACAACGCCGCGACCCGCTCCAATGGCTACGCGACGGTTCTGAACCAGTATCCGGACCTGAAGAAGGTCGGCGAGCAGGTGGCGAACTGGGATCGCACCCAGGGCCACGACAAGATGCAGAACCTGCTGCAGGCGCATCCGGACATCATCGGCGTCATCAGCGGCAACGACGACATGGCGCTCGGCGCCATCGCCGCGCTGAAGGAAGCCGGCAAGCTGTCCAGCGTGAAGGTGGGCGGCTTCGACGGTTCCCCCGACGCGGTGGAAGCCGTGAAGTCGGGCGAGCTGCAATACACCGTGCTGCAGCCGGTGGCCGTGTTCGCCAAGAAGGCGGTGGACGAGGCCGACTCGTTTCTGAAGACGGGCAAGACCGGCGCGCCCAGCGAGAAGCAGCTGTTCAACTGCGTTCTGATCACCAAGGCGAATGCCGGCGATTTCGTGTCGCCGTTCACCCTGAAACAGTAAGCCCGGTTCCGGCGGGGGAGGTTGCCCTCTCCCGCCTCGGCCGGTTCTACGCGACGGCTTTCACCCGCACCCACACCAGAAACGCCGCTCCCCACAGCGGAGCCCCGCTCCACACGAAAACCCCGGCGATCCCGAGCCGATCGAAGATCAGCCCGGCCACCGCAGCGCCGGCGGCGATCGCCAGCTGCACCGCCGCCACCAGCAATCCGCCTGCGCTTTCGGTCTGGTCCGGCACCGCCGGCGCGAGCCAGGTCGACCAGCCCACAGGCAACCCGCCGAACTTCGGATGCAGCTCGCCACACGGTGGCTTTCGGCCGGGCGCGTGCCGATCGACGTGCTGGCGGAGCGCCTCGGCTACACCTCGCAGGCAGCCTTCAGCCGCGCCTTCAAGCGTATCACGGGCGCCTCGCCGACCTCGGGCCGCCCGTCCGCGGCGCCCTGACCACGCAACGCTGACCGGAAGAGGTCAAGACGAGATTCCCTCGGTGACGAGGTTCCGGATGAACCCGACCAGGGCGCGCACGGCCAGCGCGGCATCGGCCGGCCGGACCGATTCCGCCGGGTTGTGGCTGATCCCGCCGCGGCACCGCACGAACAGCATCGCCATTGGACAAAGAGCGGCCATCGCCATCGCATCATGACCGGCACCGCTGGGCAGAACCGGAGCCGCCACGCCGACGGATGCACAGGCGCGGGACAGGGCGTCCATCAATGCCGGATCACAGGGTGCGGCGGGGGCTTCGTGCGTGCGCTCGATCGAGATATCGACGACGTGCTCGGCGGCGATGCGCCGCAGCGCCGTATCGATCTCGCCCCAGGCCGTCGCACGCACGGAATCGGACGGCGCGCGCAGATCGAGCGTGAACAGAGCACGCCCCGGGATCACGTTCACCGCGCCGGGAAACGCCTCGATCCGGCCCACCGTGGCGGTGAGGCCGGGATGCGCCAGACCGATCCGGCGGATCGCCACCATCATCTCCGCCGCCGCGGCCAGGGCGTCGCGTCGCCCCGCCATCGGCACGGTGCCGGCATGGCCGGCCTCGCCCTGCACGCCGATGCGGTAGCGCGCAGCGCCGTTGATGGCGGAGACGATCCCGAGCGGACGGTCGAGCCGCTCCAGCACCGGGCCCTGCTCGATATGCAGTTCAACGAAGCCGAGCGCGCGCCCGGTGAACCGGGCCCGGTCCAGCCCCGCGGGATCGAGGCCGAAATCGCGCAGGGCGGCGCCGAGCGTGATCCCGTCCTCGTCGGCGGCCGCAAGCTGCGTGCGGGCATCGAGCGTGCCGGCCAAAGCGCGTGAGCCGGTCAGGGTGACGGGAAAACGCACACCCTCCTCGTCCCCGAAGGCGAGCAGGCGCACGGCGAACGGTAGCGACACCCCGGCCTCGCGCAGCTCCGCGATCGCATCCAGAGCGGCGAGAACGCCCAACGCGCCGTCGAAGCGTCCGGCATCCCGCACCGTATCGAGATGCGAGCCGAGCAGCAGCACGGGCGCGTCCGGACTGGGCGCCGGCCAGTCGCCGATCAAGGTTCCGGCGGCGTCGAGCGACACGGCGAGGCCGGCCTCCCGCATCCAGCCGGAAACACGGTTGATCGCCCGCCTGTGCGCAGGCGACAGGAACAAGCGGGTCAGCGCGCCGGACTCGTCCGAGCATTCGGCCAGGGCGTCGAGGCGCTGCATCAGCACGATGCCGGCCTCGGGGCGCTTTTCCGTCGCGTTCGGAGCCGGCATGCTGTTCCTTCCATCATCGCCTGATACGGGAGCGTCCATGCAAGCCGGAGGCCGACTCACCACCCATGTGCTTGATACCGCTGCCGGACGCCCTGGTGCGGGGCTGCGCCTGTCCTTGTTTCGCATCGGCGCCGCCGGACGCGAAGCGCTGGGGGATTTCCGCACCAATACGGACGGGCGCTGCGACACGCCACTGCTGCAGGGCGACGCGCTTCGGGCCGGGCCGCACGAGCTGGTGTTCCATGTCGGCGAATGGCGCGGCGACGCGCCCGGCTTCTTCGACGAGATCCCGATCCGCTTCGTGGTCGCCGATCCGGGCGCGCATCATCACGTGCCGCTGATCCTGTCGCCGTTCGGCTACAGCACCTATCGCGGCAGTTGAGGCCGGTGAACAACGAGGCCGCGTTTCTGCGCTCCCTCTTCGACGCGGCGGTGGCGGCGGCGGACCCGGCCCTGACGCTGGAGCGGCATCTGCCGGAAAAACCCCGCTCCGGCCGCTGCGTGGTCGTCGGTGGCGGCAAGGCGTCGGCACGGATGGCGGCGGCGCTGGAGAGATGCTGGCCGGATGTGCGGATCGAGGGGGCGGTGGCGGTCCCGGCCGGGCAGGATCGCGCCGGATGCAACCGGATCACGGTGCTCGACGCGTCGCATCCGAAGCCGGACGAGCGCAGCGAGCAGGCCGGGCGCCGGATGCTGGAGCTGGTGCGCGGGCTGGAACCGGACGATCTGGTTCTGGCGCTGGTCTCCGGCGGCGGGTCCGCCCTTCTGGCAGTACCGGCGCCAGGCATCACGCTTGAGCAGAAAAGCGCTCTCACCAGCGCCCTGCTGCGCTCGGGCGCCGCGATCGGCGAGATCAACCTGGTCCGGCGCCAGCTTTCGGCGATCAAGAACGGAGCCCTGGCCGTCGCCGCCGCGCCGGCGCGCGTGGTGACGCTGCTGATCAGCGATATTCCGGGCGACAATCCGGCGGATATCGCCTCCGGCCCGACCTTGCCAGGGCGGGGAAACGGCGCGGACGCCCTTCGTGTCCTGCACCACTATCGGATCGCAGTGCCGGAGGCGGTGCGCGCCTTGCTGGACCGCATGACAGGGGCTGCCACGGACCTGCCGGACTCCGACATCCGCATGCTGGCCACGCCGTTCGCGAGCCTGGAGGCTGCCGCCTCAAGGGCACGCGCCGGCGGGATCACCCCGATCGTGCTGGGCGATGCGCTGGAGGGCGAAAGCCGCGAACTCGGGCGCCTCCTGGCCGGGATTGCCCGTTCGGTACGCGAGCATGGCGCGCCCTTGCCCGCGCCCTGCGTGCTTCTGAGTGGCGGCGAGACCACCGTGAGTATCGGCGACGGTCCGGCCGGACGCGGCGGACGCAACACGGAAGCGGCGCTCGCCTTTGCTCTGTCCGCGCCGTCCGGATGCTGGGCGCTGATGGCGGATACGGACGGGATCGACGGCGACAGCGATGCGGCGGGGGCGATCGTGCGTCCGGATACGCTGCGTCGCGCCGCCGGGATCGGCCTCGACCCGCACGCGCTGCTGACCGGACATGACAGCAACCGTTTCTTCGATGCCCTGGGCGATCTGGTCCGCACCGGACCGACGGGCACGAACGTCAACGATTTCCGGGCGGTGCTGGTGCCGTGAGCCCACCCGGCCCGAAACTTGCAGCATGCGACAGACTGAGCGGACCGCCAGCGCCGGGAGCCTTATCGTGAACCATGTTGCCGCATCGCAGGCGGGCTTGCGCGAACTGGACGCACGCGTGCGGCGCGATCTGTCGCTGATCGATTATCCGTCGCGGGCCTGGGTGCCGCCGCGCACGCATGCGGGCGAAGCGGTGCTGGACGTCGCGATCGTCGGCGGTGGACAGGGCGGCCTGGCGACAGCGTTCGGCCTCAGGCGCGAGAAGATCGACAACATAGCGGTGTTCGACCGGAACCCGGACGGGCTGGCCGGCCCCTGGGTGACGTTCGCGCGCATGTTGACCTTGCGGACGCCCAAGCATGTGACGGGCCCCGATCTCGGCATTCCGAGCCTGTCGCCACGCGCCTGGTTCGAGGCACGCCACGGGTCGGACGCCTGGGAGGCGCTGGACAAGATCAGCCGTCAGGACTGGCAGGAATATCTGAACTGGTTCCGCCGGGTGCTGACCCTGCCGGTGCGGTCGGGCATAACGGTCAGCGCGATCGAGCCGGTGCCGACCGCCGACGGGCATCTGCTGCGGCTGACCCTGGACAGCGCGACGGGGACGGAAACGCGCCTGGCGCGCAAGGTGGTGCTGGCGACGGGGATCGACGGCAGCGGCGCCTGGCATGTGCCGCGCTTCATTCGCGATGCCGTCCCCGCCGATCGCTGGGCGCATACCTCGGGCGAGATCGAATTCGGACGGCTCCACGGGGCACGGATCGGCGTGCTGGGCGCGGGCGCCTCGGCGTTCGACAACGCCGCCACGGCGCTGGAAGCCGGCGCCGCGACCGTGACGCTGTGCCTGCGGCGACCGGAGCTGCCGCGCGTGAACCCGTATCGCTGGATGGAGAACGCGGGCTTCCTGGGGCATTTCGCCTCCCTGCCCGATCTCGATCGCTGGCGTTTCATGAAGCGCATCTTCGACCTGAACCAGCCGCCGCCGCAGGATACGTTCTGGCGCTGCCGCCGCCATGCGGGCTTTTCGCTGCGTACCGGATGCCCCTGGCTCGGCGCGCGCATGGAGCGGGACGAGATCGTGGTGGACACGCCGGACGGTGCGCTGCGCTTCGATTTCCTGATCGTCGGCACCGGCTTCCAGGTGGATCTGAGCCTGCGTCCGGAGCTTGCGAATTTCGCGACGAATATCGCCCTGTGGCGCGACCGCTTCACGCCGCCCGCCGCCGAACAGAATGCGCTGCTCGGCAGTCATCCCTATCTGGGTGCGGGGTTCGAGTTCCTGGAACGCGACCCCGGGCAGACGCCTGCCCTGCGGCACATCCACAACTTCACCTTTGGCGCCACGCCGTCGATGGGCCTGTCCGGCGCATCGATCAGCGGCATGCGCTACGGCGTCGCACGGCTGGTCGGCGGCCTGTCGCGCGCCCTGTTTCTCGACGATGCCAGGGCGCATCTGCAGAGTTTGCTGGATTACGACACGCCGGAATTGGTCAGTCTCGATCCACCCTCGTAGAAGACAGAAGCTTCGATACGAGATGAAAACATCCGTCCGCTCGGGTCCGAACGCGCGGCGCGGAGCCAACCGGACAGACGATCTTCAGTTCTTCCTCCCCGGAGAGAACAGCTTTCCCCCCTGGAGCGGATCAGCTGCGCTCGTACGTCCCGGTCAGCGTGCCTAAAGCGAGAACGTGGCCGTGCAAGGCTTTCACCAGCGCGCCGCGGCCGGAGATGGCGGTCGCGTCGATGGCCCGGTCCAGCGCGAAGAGCTGGAACACGTAGCGATGCGGGCCATGCCCGGTGGGCGGATCGGGCGGCAGCCAGGCGCGCTGCCAGAACGAGTTGCGGCCGACCGTTCCCACCGTGCCGGGGCCGGTCTTGCCCGGCAGCGCGCCGGGTTCCAGTCGGCCGTCGCGGGCCTGAAGGCCGGGCAGGATGGCATGCACCAGCGGTTTCGGCGTCGGGCTGTCCTGGTCCTCGACCAGCAGCACCAGCGCCTCCGCCTCGGGCGGCACGCCGATCCACTCCAGCGGCGGCGAGATGCCCTCGCCGTCCTCCGTATGCGCGGCCGGGATCGCGCCGCCGGGCGGAAATGCTGGCGAAGTCAGCTGGATGATGTCCGGCACATCGGCGAAGGCCGGATCCGCCCAGACGAGGTCTTCCGGTTTGTTGCGGACTCCGTGCAGGGCGTGGCCGATCGCGGCCGGGATGTTCTCGAGCATGGCAAGGCGACCTTCGAGGATGGCGTGTTGGAGGGGGCGCGTTGGATGGGACGCGAGGGAGCGGCTCTCGTTCCAACGCTCGCGACAGCGTGCGCGCCTTGCCCCGTTCGGCTCCCGGCGGCTATGCGGAACGCCGGATCAGGCCAGATTGGGAGAGGAGCACGCGTCATGAGCCGTTTCTGGAGCGCCGCGACGCATGAGCTGGTGCCCTATGTGCCGGGCGAGCAGCCGAAGCTGGCCGGGCTGATCAAGCTCAACACCAACGAATGCCCCTATGGACCGAGCCCGCGCGCCCTCCAGGCGATCCGAGAGGCCGCCTCCGATACGCTGCGCCTGTATCCGGACCCGGAAAGCACCGCGCTCCGCGACGCCATCGCCCGGCACCATCGCGTGGAGCGGTCGCAGGTCTTCGTCGGCAACGGCTCCGACGAGGTCCTGGCGCACGCGTTCCAGGGGCTGCTCAAGCACGACGCGCCGCTGCTGTTTCCGGACATCACCTACAGCTTCTATCCGGTCTATTGCGGCCTCTACGGCATCGCCTTCGAGACGGTGGCGCTGGATGACGATTTCCGCGTCCGGCCGGAGGATTACCGCCGGCCCTGCGGCGCGATCATCATCGCCAATCCGAACGCGCCCACCGGCATCGCCCTGTCTCTGGGCGAGATCGAGACCATCCTGCGCGATCATCCCGATCAGCCCGTGGTGATCGACGAGGCCTATGTGGATTTCGGAGCGGACTCCGCCGTGTCCCTGGTCGGGCGCTATCCGAACCTGCTGGTGGTGCACACGCTGTCGAAATCGCGTGCCCTGGCCGGGCTGCGCGTCGGCTACGCCGTCGGCGACGCGGCGCTGATCGAGGCGCTGGTGCGGGTGAAGGACAGCTTCAACTCCTATCCGCTCGATCGTCTGGCCGAGGCCGGCGCCAGCGCGTCGATTGAGGATGACAGCTGGTTCCACGAGACCACGGCGCGGATCATCCGCAGCCGCGAGACTCTGGTGGACGGGCTGGAGCGGCTCGGCTTCCTCGTCCTGCCGTCTGCGGCGAACTTCGTTCTGGCGCGGCATCCGGATCGCGACGGCGCCAGCCTGCAACGGCGGCTGCGCGAGAACAACGTGCTGGTGCGGCACTTCAACACGCCCCGCATCGCCGATCATCTGCGCATCACGATCGGCACCGACGCCGAATGCGACACGCTTCTGGAGCGGCTGGGCACGATCCTGCGCGCCAATCGCGACTGAGATGCTGCAGCGGCACCGCCCCAGCGCGGCGACGCGCTGGCCGGTCCTGGCCGGGTTTGTTGCCTGGGAAGAACGTCTCGGCCTGCGTGCGCAGGCGCGGGGCCGCTTTGCCGCCGCCAGCTACGAATTTCTGCGCTTCGGGATCAAGCAAGGCTGGGCCTGCCTGTTCGGCGGTTTGCTGCTGGCGTTGCTGATTGCGACCAGGCTCTGGTATCCGCATCACGCGCCGGTCACCCGCTACGACGCGCTCGTGCTCGGCGCTGTGTTGATCCAGATCGTCCTGCTCCTGCTGCGCATGGAAACGTTGTCCGAAGCGCGGGTGATCCTGCTGTTCCATGCGCTCGGCACGAGCATGGAGGTATTCAAGACTCATGTCGGGTCCTGGATCTATCCGGAACCCAGTCTTCTGCGCATCGGTGGCGTGCCGTTGTTCACCGGCTTCATGTATGGCGCCGTCGGCAGCTATCTGGTGCGCGCCTGGCATCTCTTCGCCCTTCGGTTCGAACGCTACCCGTTCCTGTTCTCCGTCCTGGCCCTGGCTGCGGCGATCTACGCCAATTTCTTTGCCGATCACTGGCGGATCGATCTGCGCTATCCCTTGATTCTGGCCACTGCGATGCTGTTCGGCCGCACCATCGTCTTCTTTACCGTGTGGCGTACGCCCCGATCCATGCCGCTCCTGCTCGGCTTCGGCCTCGTCGCCCTGTTCATCTGGTTCGCGGAGAATATCGGCACCGGCGTCGGCGCCTGGATCTATCCGAACCAGCGCGCCGGCTGGACGATGGTGCCGATCTCCAAGCTGTCCTCCTGGTTCCTGCTGATGCTGGTCTCCTTCGCGACCGTGTCGGCGCAGCTCGGCGCGATACCGTTCGGGCCCCGGCGGCCGCATCCGCCCGCGCGCCTCGCCCGGCTGGGAATGGCGGCGTTTCTGCTGTCCTGCGGTTTGGCCTGGGCTCTGTGGCCGCATGACGTGCCGCGTTTCTGGTTCCATGCCGTCGGGTCGGTGCTCTGGGGCGGCATGGTGCTGTGCCTTGTGGCGGCTTCGCGCAGGGACGGCCGGGCCGGAGCGGGCGCCATCGCCGCCAGCATCGGGATCGCCTTCCTGGTTGAGCTGTCGCGCCTCGTTCGTTGGGCGCCGCTGGACGCGTTCCGGCATACGATGCCGGGCGTGCTGCTGCTCGGGCGCGTGTTCGACCCGCTCAATCTGGTCCTATATACCGGCGGCATCTTTGCGGCATCTTTCTGGCCGCCTGTTTCTGTCACGGTCAGGATCGGAGCCGCGCATGACGCGAATCATCATCGACACCGATCCCGGTCAGGATGACGCAGTGACCATCCTGCTGGCGCTGGCCTCGCCGGAGATCGAACTGCTGGGCATCACCACGGTGGCCGGCAACGTGTCGCTCGGCCACACCACGGAGAATGCGCTCAAGACCCTGGAGCTGGCGGGGCGGACGGAGATTCCCGTGCATCCCGGCGCGGACAGGCCGCTGCGACGGGCGCCGATCGACGCCAGCCACGTGCATGGCCGCACCGGCTTCGAAGGCGTGGAGCTGCCGGCGCCACGCCTCCGGGCGCGGGAGGAACCGGCGGACTCCTTCCTGGTGCGGACACTGATGGAGAACCCGCCCGGCAGCATCACGCTGTGCTGCATCGGGCCGCTCACCAATATCGCGCTGGCCCTGCAGCGCGAACCGCGAATCGCGGAGCGGATCGAACGCATCGTGACGATGATCGGCGCCTGGTCGGAGCTGGGCAACATCACGCCCTGCGCCGAGTTCAACGCCGCCGCCGATCCCGACGCGGCCGCCCTGGTGTTCGCCTCCGGCGTGCCGATCGTCGTGGTGCCTCTGGACGTCACGCACCAGCTTCACACCAGCCGGGCCCGCATGGAGCGCCTGCGCGCCCTGCCGGGCGGCATCGGCGCGGTGGTGGCGGACTGGTTCGCGTTCGAGAAACGCTTCGAAGCCGAGAAATTCGGCACCGATGGCGGCCCGCTGCACGATCCCAACACGGTTCTGTGGCTGCTGCGTCCCGATCTCTATGGCGGCCGCAAGGTGAACGTCATGTTCGAGACCGAAAGCGCGCTCACGGCCGGCATGTCGGTGATCGACTGGTGGGGGGTGACGGACCGGCCACGCAACGCCCTCGTTCTGCGCGACGTCGATGCGGACGGGGTCTACGCGGAACTGACGGAGCGCCTGGGCCGGCTGGAAAGACCATCCGCCTAGGGCCGGACCTGTTTCCGGACCGTACCGACGGTCATGGAAACGACGCGGCCACCATTCTCGCACCGCCCGACATCGTTTCTGTCCGAGCGAGAATCCGCCGCCCTGGAAAACGGCCGCCTTGTCCCTCACCCGGCCGGTTCTCTTCCACGAAACCCGCAACCGATCAGAATCCCGTCGATTGGCGACGAACCAGCACCGTCGGCAGCAGCACGTCGCGCGACGGCGCGCCGTCGATCTGTTCCATCAGCAGCTCCACGAGAGCAGCGGCGGCAGCCGGAATATCCTGGCGAACGGTGGTCAACGGCAGATCCGCCGTCGATGAGGCGATATCGTCGAAGCCCACCACGGCGACATCATCCGGAACCGCCATCCCGGCACGCGCGAGCGCGTCCACGGCGCCGCGACCCATTTCGTCGGAAAGAGCGAACACCCCGTCGAAGGACGTCCCACCGGCCAGAAAAGCGGTGACCGCCGCCGATGCGCTCGATCGGTTGAACGATGACGGGACAAACAGCGCCGGGTCGGATGCCACGCCCGCCTCGCCAAGCGCATCCCGGTATCCGAGCAGACGCGGGCGCGTTTCCGGCAGGTCGATGTTGCCCAGAACGACAATCCGCCGACGTCCCAGTCCCAGCAGATGCGACACCGCCTTGCGCGCGCCGGTGCGGTTGTCCGACGATACGGTCGCATAGGGCTGATCCGGCACGGCCTGGCCCCAGGCCACTATGGGAACGGCGCGCCGGGCGACGGCGCAGATCGCCTCGTGGATGTTGCTCTGTCCGATAACAATGATTCCGTCGGCGCGTTTCGCCCGGACCGCATGGTCGATCTGCCGTCTCGCCGTTTCGGACATGCACGACAACAACAGATCGCAGTTTCGCGCGGTCAGGACTTCCGACAACGCCGTCAGCATCCGCATGAAGAACGGATCGGAGATGGACTGGTCCGCGTCGTGATACAGCGGAACGATCACCGAAACGACGTTCGTCCGCTTGCTGCGCATCTGACCCGCATTCACGTTCGGCGTGTAGTCGTATTTCGCGACGGTTTCCTCGACGCGGCGACGCGTTTCCGCGTTGACGAGCGGGCTCCCCAGCATCACGCGCGATACAGTCGATTTGGAAACACCGGCCAGCCTGGCGATCTCGATGATCGTCAGGGCAGGCGTCGGCTTGCTGCGATCGGACACGTCGCCTCCATCCTGTCTGCTGCGTCGGCGTCACACTGCGCCGATCCGGCCGGGGCCGGCCACCGTCCCCCGCCGCTTCCCAAGGAAGAATGCCCCATCACCAACCAAGGCGGAGAAACGTTGATTGACTTATGGGAACGTTCCCAGGATACCTTAACGTCAGGTAATGAAACCCAGGAAGGGCCCATGATGAGTTCAAGGCGCAAATCCCACTTCTCTCGCCGAGCCGGCCTGGCCGTCGTGCTCGCCACGGCCTCCGCCGGATGGGCGCAAACGGCCTCGGCCCAGGCGACCGGCAACCACGTCAGCGTTCTTCGCGACATGCAACGCCCGCCTGCGCCCGGCGTGATGCCGCGCAAGCCGATGGCGCAGCGCATTCCGACCGAATCAGGCTTCCCGGCGCCAACCCGTCACACGGGCGTCGCCTACGATCCGGAGCAGGCGTTCACCGCGAAATGGACCCGGGCCGACGCGCGACAGATCAGGGCCATGTCCAATCCGAACGTGACCACCGGCTCCAACTCGATGCCGGCCTCGCTGACCATGCCGGCGATTCCGGCCGACTTCCCGGTGATGAACCCCTATGTGTGGGTGTGGGACACCTGGCCGCTGACCGACGCGCAGGGCAACCAGTACAGCTTCAACGGCTGGGACGTGATCTTCTGCCTGACCGCGCGCAAGGATGCCGGATACAGCTTCGACGACCGGCACGTGCATGCCCGGATCGGGTTCTTCTACCGGCGCAGCGTCATCCCCGCCTCCAGGCGCCCTGCCAACGGCGGCTGGATCTATGGCGGCAACGTCTTCCCGGACGGACAAAGCGACGCGATCTACGCCAACGTGCCGCACAACGCCCAGGCCGAATGGTCCGGCTCCACCAGGATCGAAAGCAAGGGCGGCAACCGGATCAACATCTTCTACACCGATCTCGCCTTTGATCGTGACGCCAGCGGCAACAACATCAACGCGCCGGTCGCCACCATCACCAACGCGAAGGGCTCGATCCACGCCGATCTCGACCATGTCTGGTTCGGCACCTTCCAGCCGCACACGCCGCTTCTGGTTCCGGACGGCACCTACTACCAGACCGGCGAACAGAACCAGTTCTTCTCCTTCCGCGACCCCTACACGTTCGAGGACCCGGCCCACCCCGGCAAGACGTTCATGGTGTTCGAAGGCAACTCCGCCGGCGTGCGCGGCGAGACGCCCTGCGACGCATCCGATCTCGGCTACCGCAAGAACGATCCCTACGGCGAAACCGTCAGCGACGTGAACAACAGCGGCGCGATCTTCCAGCGCGCCAATATCGGCCTCGCCGTCGCGGAAAACGCCGAGCTGACCAAGTGGAAGTTCCTGCCGCCGCTGGTTTCCGGCAACTGCGTGAACGACCAGACCGAGCGTCCGCAGATGTACATCAGGAACGGCAACTACTACCTGCTGACCATCAGCCACCGCACCACCTTCGCAGCCGGCATCGACGGCCCGGATGGCGAGTACGGCTTCTACGGCAAGGGCATCCGGTCCGACTGGATTCCGCTGAACAACAATAGCGGGCTGATGCTCGGCAACCCGACCGACCTCAACGTCGCGGCCGGAACCGACTTCGATCCCAACCCGCAGCAGAATCCGAATACGTTCCAGACCTACTCGCACTACCTGATGCCGGGCGGCAAGGTGGAGTCGTTCATCGACACCGTCCGCGGCCTGCGTGGCGGCACGCTCGCACCCACCGTCGAGATCAAGCTGAATCGCGCCAACTCGTTCCTGAACTACGCCTACGGCGACAGGGGCCTCGGCGCATACGGCAACATCGTGCCGAACGCGGTGAACATCGACTTCACCAGCTTCGTCGGCGACATCGGTTACGCCCAGGCCCACCCGTATGTTCCGGATGCGCCCACGCAAGCGCTGCTGTACACGATGGGGATCACCAACTACACGATCCCCTACGGCGCCGACATCAGCCAGCTGGCGATGCAGTTCCTGATTGGCCACGGCCTGTAACGACCCCGACCCAGGTCGATGCCGGGGGCGCCGTTCCGCTCGTCGGCATCGACTGGCCCGGCCGGGCGCTTTCGTCACGCGGCCAAACCCGTGCTCCGGCCGATCCACGCCGCCCCGGCATCACGGCAACCGCCCGATGCCGCCGAAAAAATCACCGCACGCATCGCAACCACGCCACCGGAACAAGGGCGCCAAAACCGGAAGCCGATCCGTTTCGCCATGCCGTCAGGGCGGCGCGACAACATCACGATCGGAAACGGGACGAAACCGCAATGATCGAACGGCGCAGCCGCGCCTCGGCCCGCGAGCGCTGCGCCAACAGGAACACTGCCGCCACCGCGCCCACCGGCGCCAGGATAGCGGCCAGAAGCAACAGGACCGACGTCTGCCCGCACAGGATCAGAACCGGCACGACGAGCATGACGTCGTCCGGATCGACGGGACGGCGTTGCTCTTCCTCCGGCTCGATCCGGCTTAGCGCCGCGAACGTCACCGCGACCGCGATCGCCGCGACCCCGCCCATGAGCGCGCCGCCAAGCATGCTCATGCCGCCAGGCCGCGCGCCGACGCCGATGCCCAGCCCCAGAAACAAGGTCATGGTGCACAAACAATCGGAGATCAGATCGATGCGCGCGCCATAGCGGCTGGAGCGGCCGGTGAAACGGGCAAGAGCGCCGTCGGTGCGATCCAGCAACATGGACACGGCCCAAAGCAATGCGCCTGCGACCATGAGCGGCCCGCGCCCGGCCAGCAAGCAGGCGGACGCGCCGATGCCGGTGACGAAGCGCAACGCGGTCACGAGATCGGGCGCGATGCCAATACGGGCCAGCCCGGTCACCAGGGGACCGACGGCGCGATGCAGCAGCGTGTGGTGGCTCACGCCGCGTCGCTCGAAGAAGACCATTCCATGACGGGCGCAGTAAGACCCGTCCGGCCGCACCCGGCAAGCGGCGCCGGCGGCGGCCCTGACGGGCGTCGGAGCCCGGCTTGGCCGGTCCTGCCCCCTGTCATACACTCGTCACACGGCCGCATCCGGCCGCCAACATCAAGAAGGCGGCCATGCGCGGCCCGGATCGACAGGGAGTTCACCAGTGCGCGCGTTCCACGGACAGTTTTCCGACAACCAGCCGATCCGCCGCAATCTCGGCGAGAAGCAGAAGCAGCTGCGCGACCTCAAGGAAACGCTAGCCTCCATGAAATCCCACACCGCTCCGGCGCTGCGCGACAGCGTCCGCAAACGCATCCACGAGCTCGAGGTCGAACTGCGCGGCACCACTCCCGTGGCGCCGACGCCGGCGCGCCCGCTGCGCTGAACTGACCGGCGAAGCCGGTCCGGCCGAGGTGCCGGGCCGGCTTCCGGAGCCCGCTCACTGGAAGTTCTTCTGAAAAAGAAGCGAAGAACCTCTCTCCGTAATCTGCCTGCGTGGCCGGCTCCGAGTCCTAACGGACAAAGTCTTTTTGCTTCTTTTTCTTCAGAAAAAGAAGATTCTTCTGCCTTTATCTCCGGAAGCCAAGACTGTCTAATCGAATTCGGTCGGTAGCCCCGGCTCCGCGCGATGCGCGAACAAGCGGGCGATCTGGTGCGGCAGAACCCGTCCGGTGGAGAGGTCGTCCGGTATCTCCGCCTCGGCGAAGAAACGCGCATCCGCCGTCTCGATATTGCCGTCCAGCCGCTCCGGCTCCGGCGACAGGAGCGTGCACAGGAAGAACAGCTTGCAGATCGAGAACGGGCCGGCCGGATGATGCCCCTGCCGGGCGCGATCGTGCACCAGAGCCAGCTTCGCGGCGCGCACGCGGTAGCCGCTTTCCTCCAGCACCTCGCGCACAGCGCATTCCGAGGCGGTCTGGTTCACGTCCGCCCAGCCGCCGGGAAGCGTCCATCGGCCTTCATCGGCAAGTTCGCGCACCATCAGCAGCCGCCCCTCGGCGTCGAACACGGCGCCGCGCACGTCGAGCTTCGGCGTGGCGTAGCCGCGCTCGGCCTCGAAGATCGTGCGCAACGCGTCGGGATCGGCGCCGGACGGCCCGGCCATCATCTGGGCGGCGATCGCGGTCAGCGCCTCGTAGCGCTCCCTGTCGTACGGGTCGCGCGTGAAGGCGAGGCCGCTCTGTGCCAGCGCCTGCACCGCCCTGGCCCGAACCAGCCATTCGGGTTCATCGTTCATCGTCACTCCCCTGCCCGCCTCGGCGAGCCCGGGATCATGCACGTGGAGCGCGCCGATGCCGATTCAGTCCGAGATCGCCCTGGATGCCGGTCACGGCATGGCCGTCGCCCGAACGCTGCGGGCGCTGCGGCAGAAGCGGCCTCTTGTTCACTCGATCACCAATCTCGTGGTCAACAACAGCACCGCCAATGCGCTTCTGGCGATCGGAGCCTCGCCGGCGATGGTGGTGGCCGAGCAGGAAGCGGCGGCCTTCGCGCGGATCGCCGATTCGCTCGTGATCAATCTCGGCACGATCACCGCGCCCGACGCGCGCGCCATGGCCCTGGCCGCGGAGGCGGCGCGAGAGGCCGGAACGCCCTGGGTGATGGACCCTGTGGCCGTGGGCGCGCTTGCCTACCGGTCCAACGTGGCGGTGGAGCTGCTCGCGCATCGCCCTGCCGCCATCCGGGGCAATGCGTCGGAGATCCTGGCACTGGCCGGGCTGGTCGATCCGGGCGCCGGCGGGAGCGCCGCCTCGGGACGCGGGGTGGACAGCGCGCACGAGACCGAGACGGCGCTGGAAGCGGCGCAAGGGCTGGCACGCCGCACCGCCTCGGTCGTGACGGTGAGCGGGGCTGTGGATCTGTGCACCGATGGCGCGCGGCTGATGCGGATCGGCAATGGCCATCCGATGATGACGCGCGTCACCGGGCTCGGCTGCACCGCGACGGCTCTGCTGGGCGCCTGCCTTGCCGTGGAGCCGGATGCCCTGCTGGCTTCCGCCCATGCCACCGTCCTGATCGGGGTGGCGGGCGAGCTGGCGGCGGAACGCAGCCGTGGACCGGGCTCCCTGCAGCTCGAACTGCTGGATGCGCTGTTTCTGCTGGACGACGCCACCCTGGAGACCCGCACGCGTTTGGAGGTCCAGGCCGGACCCGACGCGGCAGGAGCTCCGGCTTGACGGACGCGACGCGCGCATGGTCGGTGCGCGGGCCCAGGAACGGTGTTGCGGGTCTCTCCCACGGGGCGGCCCGGTGATGGGAGACAGGAACCGGATGCAGCGTACGACCGAGCGACACAGCCCAGACCAGCCGCCACCCGGTACCATGCCCCGCCTGGCCCGGCCGCGTGGCGGCAGGATTGCGACGGCGCTGCTGCTGGTGCCGCTGCTGGCGGTGCTGAGCGGGGCGGCCGGGCCGGGCGGTCTGGTCGGAGTGGCCTTCGCCCAGGTTTCCCAGCCCCAGATTTCCCAGAATCAAGCCGAGCCGGACGGAAACGGGCAGGCACCGGCCCGGAGTCGGATGGAGAACCAGGACCAGGTTCAACCCGATGACGGCACCGACGCGCCCGCGGATACCGTTCGCGCGCCGGCACGACACGAGCAGGCCGATCCGCTGGCGAATCTGACGCCCGCGGAGCGCGCGCGGCTCCGCGCCCTGCTGGCTCGGCCTGCGCAGGATCAGCTGGCAAAAGCGCAGCAGGACACGAAGCCGGCCCCCGCGCCCGCTGCTGCCGCAGCAAAACCGGCCGCGAGCACCGACAAGGTGAGCCTGGCACCGGATAGCCTGGCCGGCGAGATGCTGGGCGAGGTGGCCGGGCTGCGCGCCGTTCTGGCCGCCCAGGCGGCCACGTTCGGGCATCTGTTCGGCGATATCGCCCTGACCGGGAGCTGGCTGCATCGCGAGATGGTGAACCCTTCCAGCCGGGCCGAACTGGTCGACGCGATCTGGCGCAGCGCCCTGCTGCTCGGCGTGGCGCTGCTGGTGGAGTACGGGCTGCTTCTGGCCCTGCGCCGCCCCCTGCGCGCGCTGAACCGCGATGCGCAGTTCGCCGCCGAGCAGGGCGAGGAGACGGAGGCCGAGCCGCCCGTGCCCGGCATGGTGCAGGCCGGGCCGCCCGAGCCGCTGGGCGAGGCAACGATCACGCCGATGCCGGTGCCCGGCGACGCTTTGCCCGGCAGCCCGATTCTCCCCGCTGCCCGCCCTCTGCCCGATCCCGACCTGCATGGGACGAGCGAGGAAGAACAGGCCGAACGCGCTCTCCGCTCTGCCCGCCAGGCCGAGCACCGGTCGCGCGACGCGGCGCATCGCCGCCGCACGCTGCGGCTGTTCCGACGGTTGCCCTTCGCGGTGCTGCGCCTCGTCTTGAAGCTGGTCCCGCTCGCCGCGTTTCTCGCGATCGGCAACATCGCCTCGACCCAGGTGGCGGATCGCGACACCACGCAGCTGGTGATCATCACCATCGCCAATCTCTACGGGATCGGCCGGGCGATATGGTTGTTCGCCGACATGCTTCTGGCGCCGCATGCGCCGGGCGTGCGGCTGACGCAGCTGAGCGACGACACGGCGCGCTTCCTGTCGCGCTGGTGGAGCTGGCTGCTGGCGCTGGCCGTGGTGGCAGTCTGCATCACCGATGTCGGGCGTGTTCTGGACCTGCCAAGCCGCGCCGCGACGGCGATCGTGCGCGCCGTGGTGCTGGTGGAGCACATCCTGCTCGCCGTGCTGATCTGGCAGACGCGCGGCAAGGTGGCGCAGGCGCTGAAGCCGCCGCGCCGGGTGCGCGACAAGCCGCTGGGCAGACTCCTGTCCCGTCTCGCCGAACTGTGGTGGATCGCCGCCTTGTTCTTCGACGCCGCCCTGTGGGTGGTGTGGGCGGCGCAGATCCGCGGCGGCTACGCCAAGATGTGGCAGCTCTTCCTGAACACGCTGGTGATCGTTCTGGTATGCCGCCTGATCACCGTGATGCTGCTGGGCGGTCTCGACCGCATGTTCCGCCTGGACGGTCAGGCCTTGGAAACCCTGCCGGGCCTGGAGCGCCGGGCGGTCCGCTATTATCCGGCGGCGCGCCGTCTGGTGACCTGGCTGCTGTCCATCGTCTGCGTGATCGCATTGTGCTGGGGCTGGGGCCTCCCGGTGCTGGGCTTCTTCACGCACGGCACGCTGGGCAAGCGCCTGCTGTCGGCCGGCACGACCATCCTGATCATGCTGCTGGTGGGCGTGGCGGTCTGGGAACTGGCGAACGGCGCGCTGGATCGGCAGATCGACCGGTTCCGCGACGGCAACCAGGCCGCCCGCGCCGTGCGCCTCCAGACGCTGCTGCCGATCCTGCGCACGCTGCTGATGGTGGTGCTGGGCACGGTGCTGGTGCTGACGATCCTGGGCGAGATCGGCGTGAACATCGCCCCGCTTCTGGCAGGCGCCGGCATTATCGGCGTGGCGCTCGGCTTCGGTTCGCAGAAGCTGGTGCAGGACTTCATCACCGGCATCTTCCTGCTGGTGGAGAACGCCATGCAGGTGGGCGATAGCGTCACCGTAGCCGGGGTGAGCGGCACGGTGGAGCATCTGTCCATCCGCACGCTGCGCCTGCGTGGCGGCGACGGCTCGATCCAGATCATTCCGTTCTCGTCGGTCTCGACCGTCGCCAACATGAGCCGGGACTATGCGGTGGCCTCCATCACCGTGTCGGTGGCGTTCCAGGAGGATACCGATCGCATCTACGATCTGCTGCGCCAGATCGGCGCGGAGCTGCGCGAGGACCCGGCCTTCGCCGACATGATCCTGGCCGATTTCGGTCTGAACGGCGTGGACAGCCTCGGCGAATACGCGGTGACGATCAGCGGCACCATGCGCTGCACCGTTGGTGGCCGCTGGCCGGTGCAGCGCGAGTTCAACCGGCGCCTGCGCATGCGGATCGAGCAGCTCGGCATCGCCATGCCGCAGCCGCCGCGCTCGGTGGCGGTGCCGAGCTTGCCGGCGATCCTGGCCGCTGGCGGCAACCAGGCGCATACCGGGCCCCAGGTTCACGACGAAGGACATCCGGCATGACGCGCAAGTCGGTCGAAGAGACCCTGGCCAGGCAGGGCTACGCTTTTGTTCCCGCGATCGAGATGCGCGATCTGCTGGATGCGGACGCGCTGGCCCAATGGGAGGGGTTCGCGGAAAGCTGGAACCATCTCGGTCTGGATCGCTACATGGCCGATGGCGGGCGCTACCGCCGTCGCCGTCACGCCGTGTTCGCGGTCGGGCGCGACGGCATCGACCGCAAGCCGCACCAGCCGCATTATCAGAGCCGCGACTACAACGCGCTGAATGGCGGCGTGGAGCGCTGGTTCACGCCGGTGGACGATGCGATCGCCACCCATCCGGTGCTCTTGTCGATCCTGCGCGCCTGCCACGACCTGTTCGACGGCCTGACCACGCCGGGACAACGCCCGGAGAGTTGGCATGTGGAGCTGCACCAGTTCCGTATCGAACCAAGCTCGCAGGAGGACGGCAAGCCGACGCCGGAAGGGTTGCATCGCGACGGGGTGGACTGGGTTCTGGTGCTGCTGGTGTCGCGCGTGAACATCGAGAGCGGCATCACGACGATTCACGATCTTCGGGGCCAGGAACTGGGATCTTTCACCCTGATCGAGCCGCTCGACGCGGCGCTGGTGGATGACGGTCGCGTCTATCATGGCGTTACCGCGGTGCATCCGACCGATCCTGCCAGCGAGTCGCACCGCGACGTTCTGGTGGTGACCTTCCGGCGCCCCTAACGGAACCGGACAGGCGCCGGAGCGTCTGCATCTCGGATCTCATTCCGGAGCCGGCCGCATGTCCACCGCCATCAAGATCTTCCTGGTCGGCGTCGCCCTGTCGATGGGGTTTACGCTGCTCCGGCCGCGGCTGCGCGAAAGCCTGCGTCAGGCGGTTCCGCACCCGGTCGATCCCGTCTGAGAGCCGGCCGTGGCGACCGACACATCCGATCTTGCTGACACCGCGGGGATGCCGGGCCAATGAGCCTGTCCGCACATCGCCGCAAGCGCGACGAGGCCATAGACTCCCGCATACGCAGCCTCGACCTCTCGCCCGGCAATAAACGCCGGTTGCGGATGGCTGCATTCATCGCCGCGATCTGCGGCGGTCTCTACGGCTACGACACCGGCATCATCTCCGGCGCTCTGTTGCTGATCACGTCGGAATTCCACCTCGGCCATACCGCACAGGAACTCGTCGCCTCGGCGATTCTGGCCGGAGCGGTGTTCGGTGCGCTGGGCGCGGGCTGGTTCTCGGAGCGTTTCGGCCGGCGGGCCACGGTGATGCTGGTGACGGGCCTGTTCGTGCTGGGCGCGATCGCTTGCGCCTTGTCGCCCGGCGTGAGAACCCTGATCGGGGCGCGCGTCTTTCTGGGCCTGGCCGTGGGCGGCTCCACCCAGGTCGTGCCGATGTATATCTCCGAGCTGGCGCCGGCCTCGAAGCGCGGCACGCTGGTCACGATGTTCAACGTGGCGATCGGCATCGGCATCCTACTGGCCAATATCGTCGGTTTCGTTCTGCACGATAGCTGGTCCTGGCGCACCATGGTGGCGATCGCGGCGATTCCGGCAGCGATCGTGTTCCTGTCGATGATCGTGATGCCGGACAGCCCGCGCTGGGTTGCGGAAAACGTGGGCATGAACGAGGCGATCGACGTGCTGGCCCGGCTGCGCGAAGACCATGGCGAGATCACCGACGAAATCGAGCAGATCCGCCAGGTGGCACGCGACACCGATCCGCGCGACAAGGGCTGGAGCGGTATTAGCCGGCACTGGGTGCGTCCGGCCCTGGTGGCGGCGCTGGGTGTCGCGTTCTTCACCCAGTGCGGCGGCCTGGAGATGATGATCTATTACGCGCCCACTTTTCTTTCCAACGTGGGATTCGGCAAGAACGCCGCCCTGCTCGCCAGCCTGAGCGTCGCGATCGTGTATGGCGTCATGACCACCCTGGGCTGCCTGTTCGTGGACCGGATCGGCCGTCGCCGCCTGATGCTGATCATGACGCCAGGCGCTGTGCTGAGCCTGATCGGTCTCGGCGTCATGTTCGCGCTCGGCGCGCATGACGGGATCGAAGGCTGGCTGGTGATCGCCTTCCTGCTGCTGTTCATGATGTTCAACGCCGGCGGCATCCAGGTGGTCGGCTGGCTGCTGGGCGCGGAGATGTTTCCGCTCTCGATGCGCGGACAGGCGACCAGCCTGCATGCCGCGATGCTCTGGGGCAGCGATCTGCTGGTGACCGGCACGGCGCTGTCCCTGGTGCAGGGCATCACCCTGGGTGGCACGATGTGGTTTTATGCCGGGGTGAATCTGGCCTCCTGGCTGTTCGTCAGGTTCCTGGTGCCGGAAACCTCGGGCGCGTCGCTGGAAGATATCGAGGGCGCGCTGCGCGAAGGCACCTTCCGTCCGACTGCGGACCGCGTGCGCCTTGCGGATTGAGCGTCGCGCCCTGGCGTCCGGGACATCGACGGATCAGGCCTGCCCAAGCCTATTGGCCGGCCACCGTCCTTCCCGGTAGCCGTCGCGCAGGACGTGATACAGGGCGCCCCCGTCGCGTCCCGAAACGTCGGGATGGAGCCGGAGATGATGCATGCCGTTCCAGATGACGGACCTTGGATGGCTCGGCAACAACAGCCTGGGCTTATGGGCCCGGCCTGAGGATGACACGGAACGAGCCCCTGTAACGCTGCCGATACTCTTCCTTGGAACAGTTGATGATCCAGTTCAGGTCGCTCGCGGAAGCGTTGTTCGGATCGTACCGCTTTGCCTGAACCAGCTTCGCCCGGGCCGCTGCCTTCGCGGCCTGAATTTCCTTGTTGTGGTGAGGCAGGAAGACCAGATCGGTCGGCTGATGGCCTTCCTCCCGTCCGGTGTAGGCGAAATGGCTGCCGATATGCAGATCCTTGCTGGCGCCGCTGCGGAAGAAGGCTTTCACGAACGCATGGTCGAAAACGTAGGCGTGCTCGGTGCCGGGGTCGTTGCAGAAACTGCCGGAAATCTCCAGACCTTTGCGCTCCTGCCGGCGCGCGTTGAATTCGTTCAGGATATCATCCCGGTCGAGTGAGATTCCCTCCCGGGTGTACACGGCCAGAGACTCGTCGCAATCCGCGGGCAGATAGAAATCCGCAGGGCCGCCTTTCTCTCCCGATCCGTCGAGGTGAACAGATCGAGGAAGCGGGACGTGCGGGACCTGAAATCCGCGATATCCCAGACAGCGGTCACGCTCTTGGCTTCGGCCGCTTTCAGGAGACGTATCGTCAGCTTGTCCGTGGAACAATTGTCGAAAACGACCAGCGACCTGTAGCCGAACAGGAAATCCCGCAACAATCCATAATCGTCCAAGCCGCGATTCGACAATGACATTGAGACGGTCGAACGCTGGCCGAGACGTTACTCTGACTAACGTCCGTCCGGCTGCGCCTGTTGGCGTACCGAAACGAAGCGGCCGAGCAGATCGAACCAGAACGGCGCGCCGAGCATCACCGCAAACGCGGTAATAATCCACCCGACCAGAGCCTGAAGCACATGACCCGGCGTGTCGAGGTGTTGCGGCAACGGGCGGGACCAGCCGGTCGGGAAGCGTATCTGCCCCAGCTCGCCGCTGAGCGCGTCATAAGCGGCCACAGCATGCGCGACGTCGCCGTCCGGTGCGGTATGCCCTGGCGATACCAGCACCGTCGCCTGGGCCACAGCGGCCGCGCGCAACGCGCCGTCCTGAAACAAGGCTCGACCGACGCTATAGGCGTCGATGTTCAATGCGACCGCCGTGGCCAGCCCGATCAGGAACAGCATACGCTGGGTATGGCTCTTATAGAGTCGGGAAAGCTGCGCCATGCAGCCCTCGAACCAGGCGACGATCGCCCGCTCCACCGCATGCAGATCGTCGCCGCCCTCATCCAGCGCCACCAGCAGAACGCGCCGCTGGGCATTGTCCGGCATCGCCTCCGCCCTGGCGCGCAGGGCCTCCGGGGTGAGCGGCGGTGCAGGCTGGCCCGCATCGCCCAGAGGGCCGCGCGCCTGCAGATCGAGAAAGGCACGGGCGAAGGCATGCGCGGGAATGAAAGACGGCAGGTTGGTCCGGCCGGACAGGCTCATGCGCCGCGAAGGCACGCCGCCCACCAGGGAGCGGCTCGCACGCAGCCGCGATGGGCGGTAGGTGCCGCGATAAAGCGGGTAGATCAGCGGATGCGCGAAGAGTGCCTCCGTGTTGGCGTGCGTGTCCGGCGCATCGAGCATGTCGCGCAGGCCCTGCTCCAGATCGGCGGAGCGGGCATTCACCAGGGTCTCGATCGCTTCCCGCATCGCGGCGCAGATCAGGCTGGCGAACAGGAACAGCAGCATCAGCCCGATCGCGACATCCAGCACCACCGATCCGAACATGCCGTTTCCCCGCTCGCGCCGCGGAATGGTGACCGACCCCGTCCTGCGGAGCAATTCCCTTTTCGTGCCCGGCGCTTGCCGGTTCGGCGTCCTGGCCCTACTCCCGGGGTCGGTCTGGAGGGCGGAATGAACAGCGACGTGCAGAATGAGACGGGCGCCGCCCCAGCGGCGATCACGGTGCCGGCTCCGGCAGCGGGCGCGCTCGGGGGATTGCTGGCGGGCGGTCTTGTGAGCCTGTGCTATCTCGCTCTGGAGCGTGCCAGCGGACAGCCTTCGGAGCTGATACGGCTCGGCCGAAACACCGCCACCGCGCTCGGCTCGCCATACCGGCACCAGGATAGCCTGCCCGCGCCGGACGAGCAGATCCGCTACCAGAGCATTCATCTGGTCCTGTCGAGCCTGATGGGTGCCGGCTACGCGTTTCTGCGGCGCACTCCGCCGTTCCGGGGCGCCGTGGGCGGCGCGCTATACGGCGCGAGCTATTACGCCGCATTCTGGGGCGTGGTCGGGCCGCGTTTCGGGCTGATGCCGAGCCCGCGCCGGGACACCGCCGGCGGAATCGGGCTGAAGCTGGGGCTGCTGAGTGGGTTCGGGCTGGTTGCAGCCGCGATCTGCAACCGCCTGGCGCCGGGGGAAGACGCATGAGCCGGCCCGGGCCGCTCCCCCGCGTCCCTTGTTTCGTCTGCGGCGAACAGGCGACCCTCGACGGCGAGAAAAAGACGCATATCGACTACGACTGCGCGCGCTGTGGGCGTTTGCGCGTGACCGGGCGCGTGTTCTTCCTGTTTCCGCCGCGGGCCTTGCAGGCGTTCGACCGGAGGCTGCTCTCGGAACGGGCGCGTGCGATCCCGCCCGATCCTGCCAACAACAACCGGCGGGTGGTCGACGAGGGCTGGATGCACCGGCAGCGCCTGGTGCGGATCATGATGGTGGATCACGCCATGACCGAAGCGGACGCCCTGGCGCATATCGACCGGCATCCCGGCGCCGATCTCTCCGACGAGAGCCTGCTGGACACGCTGTGAACGTGATCCGGATCGCCGCCGCCCTGCTGCTGCGCGCGGACAACCAAACTCTGCTGGTCAGGAAGCGCGGCACCCGCGCCTTCATGCAGCCGGGCGGCAAGATCGATCCGGGAGAAACGGCGGAGGCCGCGCTCGTGCGCGAACTGCGCGAGGAGCTGGGGATATCCATCGACCCGGCCGCGCTCGAACCGCTCGGCGATGCGGACGCGGACGCCGCGAACGAGCCGGGCTGCCGCGTGGCGGCGACGTTATTCGCCCTGCGTTGGGACGGGCCTGTGATGCCTGCGGCGGAGATCGAGGAAGCCCGCTGGGTCGATCCCGCATCGCCCGGCGCCCTGGAACTCGCGCCGCTGACGCGCGGTCATGTCCTGCCCTTGGCAGGCGGTATGCGCTAGGCCTTGGTCAGAAGGAACAGCGCCTGCTCGCCGAACAGGTTGGCAAGCTGCATCGAGCGGCGCCACGGCGCGCGATCGCCCTTCTCGTCGATCGCCAGCCATTGCCGAATGGCATAGCCTTCCTCGGCACACAAGGCGAAGAAATCGCGAATGGTGCAGGGATGGATGTTCGGTGTCTCATACCAGGGCCTGCCCCAGGTTTCCGTCATCGGCATCCGACCGCGAAACAGAAGCTGCGCGCGCAATTGCCAATGACCGAAATTCGGAAACGAAACGATCGCACTGGAGCCAATGCGCAGCATCTGGCGCAGCACCTCGCGCGGCTTCTCCACCGCCTGCAAGGTACGCTGCAACACCACGTAGTCGAACGCGCCGTCCGGATAATGCGCCAGATCGCTGTCCGCATCGCCATGCATCACCGGCAGGCCGTGCGCGACCGAGCGCGTGACCTCGCCCATGTCGAGCTCGATGCCGCGCGCGTCGCAATTGCGCGTGCGGAACAGGTAATCGATCAGCGAGCCGTCGCCCGAGCCGATATCGAGAACCCGCGTGCCGGGCTCGATCATTTCCGCGATCAACTTCTGGTCGAGACGCATCAGCCGAGCCCCGCATGCTCGGCGCAGCCCTGCAGGAAACCGCGTATGGTGCGGTCGAAATCCGGCTCGTCGAGCAGGAACGCGTCGTGGCCCTTGTCCGTGTCGATCTCCACGAACGACACGTTGGCGGCGGCGCGATTGAGGGCACGGGCGACCATGCGGCTTTGTCCGGTGGGGAACAGCCAGTCGGACGAGAACGAGACCACGCAGAAGCGCGTGCGCGTGCCAGCGAAAGCGGCCGCCAGATCGCCGTCATGATCGGCGGCGAGATCGAAATAATCCATCGCGCGCGTCACGGTCAGATAGGAATTGGCGTCGAAGCGGCGCACGAAGCTGGAACCCTGGTGGCGGAGATAGCTTTCCACCTCGAACATCTCTCCGAACAGGCCCGCCCCTTCGGCCGGCCCCGTACCCTGGACGGCGCCCGGCTCGCGACGCAGCTTGCGCCCGAATTTGCGCGTGAGCGCTTCCTCCGAGAGATAGGTGATGTGCGCCATCATGCGCGCCACGGCGAGACCGCGTGCGGGAATGCGGCCTTCCTCCCAATAGCGGCCGCCCTTCCAGTCCGGATCGGCGAAGATCGCCTGACGGCTGACCTCGTTGAAGGCGATGTTCTGGGCGGAGTGGAACGAGGCCGTGGCGATCGGCACGGCGGCGAAAACGCGCTCCGGGAAGGTCGCGGCCCAGCTCAGCACCTGCATGCCGCCCATGGAGCCGCCGACCACGGCGAACAGCCGCTCGATGCCCAGCCTCGACACCAGCATACTCTGCGCGCGCACCATGTCGCGCAGCGTGACCGGCGGGAAATCCGTGCCCCAGGGGGCGCCGGTTCCGGCCCGGATCGAGCGCGGGCCCGTAGAGCCCATGCAGCCGCCCAACACGTTGCAGCAGATCACGAAGAAGCGGTCGGTATCGACCGGCAGGCCCGGCCCGACCAGCCTTCCCCACCAGCCGGGCTTGCCTGTCACCGGATGCTGCTCGGCCACGTACTGGTCGCCCGTCAGGGCGTGGCAGATCAGCACGGCGTTGCTTCGCGCCGCATTCAGGGTGCCGTAGGTGCGATAGGCGACCTCGAGGGGCGCCAGCACGGTGCCGCAATCCAGCTCGATCCCTTCGGCAAAGGATTCCGTCTGATGCGTGATGGGGGTGGAGGAAGTCTGGTCCATGCTCGTATCGTGTTCCGCCCGCACCATGGCGCAGGATGGGCGCATAGTCACCTTTCGGGGTGTCATGGCGGCTTCCCTATCGCGGACGGCACCGCAACCGGCGGAATTCGGCTTGCTTCCGAAACGGTTCGGCGGCTAACGTCACTAACTTTTTGTTAGGAACGTCCCGAATGAGCGCCGCGACGACGCAGGCCGCCGGTGGCATACAGAACAGGTCCGGCGCCACCGCCCTCCGCCAGGACCATGCGGGAACCCATTATCTGCCGGCAGGCGCGCTGCACCTGATCGAACAATCGGGACTGTTCGACCTCGAGTATTATCTGGCCTGCAATCCCGACATGCAGCCCCTCCGCCACGAGGCGATGGCGCATTACCACCAGTATGGCTGGCGCGAGGGCCGCAAGCCCAATCTCTATTTCGACCCGCTCTGGTATCTGGCGCAGAACCCCGAGGTGGCGGCGCAGAACGTCGACCCCCTGCTGCACTATCTGGTCCGCGGCGAGGCGGAAGGCCTGCGGCCCGGCCCCTGGTTCGATCCGGGCTGGTATCGCACACAGAACGAGGTTCCGCCCGGCCGACACGCGCTCTCGCATTACCTGGAGCACCGGAGCAGCGGCACGGTCAGCGCCATGGCCGAGTTCGACACGCCGTTCTATCTGCGCACCTATCCGGACGTCGCCGAGGCCGGGATCGATCCGCTCGAACATTACATGGTGCAGGGCTTCCGCGAAGCGCGCCGCCCCTTCGCCGGCTTCGATCCGGCCTTCTACCGGCAGCGCTATCTGGGCGGCTCCACCGACGCCAACCCGCTTCTGCACTACCTCGCCCATCGCGGACAGGCCGATCTGCACCCGTGCCGTCCCGCCGGGGAAACCACCGTAGCGCGCGAAGTGAAGCGCTTCTCCAAACCGGGACCGCATTTCGAGAAACGAAAGCCGCTGCCGGCGACCGCCCAGCGCCAGGCGCGCGTCCTTGCGTACTACCTGCCGCAATTCCATGCCTGCCCGCGCAACGACGAATGGTGGGGCGAGGGATTCACGGAATGGACCAACGTCGCCCGCGGGCTGCCGCGCTTCGCCGGGCACTACCAGCCGCGTATCCCGCGCGATCTCGGCCATTACCGTCTGGAGGGTACCGACACGCTGCGCCGCCAGGCCGAGATGGCGCGCGCCGCCGGCATCGAAGGCTTCGTGTTCTATTTCTACTGGTTCAACCGCGAGCGGCTGCTCGACGGGCCGCTGGAGGCGCTGCTGGCCGATCCCGGCATCGACCTGCCGTTCTGCCTGATGTGGGCGAACGAGAACTGGACCAGAAGCTGGGACGGCTCGAACAAGGATGTCCTGATCAGCCAGGATTTCCGCGTCGAGGACGAGCTGCCGCTGATCGACTGCTTCGCCCGGCATTTCGCTGATCCGCGCTATATCCGCGTCGGCGGCCGGCCGATCCTGATGGTCTACCGCATCGGCGTGATCCCGGAGCCGGCGGAGACGGTCGCGCGCTGGCGCGGCTTGTTCCGGGAGCGTGCGGGCGAGGACCCGATCTTCGTGATGTCGCAGAGCTTCGGCGACGAGGACCCGCGCGCCTACGGTCTGGACGGCGCCATCGAGTTCCCGCCGCACAAGCTGGTCGGCGGGCTGCAGACCATCAACAACGACCTGTCCATGCTGGACACCGATTTCGACGGCCAGGTCTACGACTACGACCAGGTGGTGCGGAACGCGCTCGATGCGCCCGCCCCGCCGTTTCCGCTGATCCGCACCGCGGCACCCTCCTGGGACAACGATGCGCGGCGACAGGGCAGCGGGCTGGTTCTGCACGGCTCCACCCCGGCCAAGTTCGAGCGCTGGGTCGAGGGGCTGGTGCGGCGCGCCCGGGCCGAGCCGTTCCACGGCGATCCGATCATCTGCATCAATGCCTGGAACGAATGGGCCGAGGGCGCCTATCTGGAGCCCGATCTGCATCATGGCAGCGCCTATCTGAATGCCGTCGGGCGCGCCGCGACAGGCTTCGGCCAGGTCTCCGCGCAGGGGCGCATCCTGCTGGTGGGACATGACGCGTTCCAGGCCGGCGCGCAGGCGCTGCTGCTGAATCTCGGCCGGCGCCTGAAGCATCTGCACGGCGTCGAGATCGAATTCCTGCTGCTGGGAAACGGCGCCATGCTGCCCGGCTACGAGAGCGTCGGTCGCACCACGGTGATGGCGGCGAACGACCCGGCGCTGCCGGACACGCTGCGTCGCATGCGCGAGGCCGGGCTGACCAGCGCCATCGTCAACACCGCCGCCTCCGCGCCCGTGACGCGTCTTCTGGCGGAGCAGGACATCCGCTTCGTGCTGCTGGTGCACGAGCTGCCGGCGCTTCTGGGCGAGAAGCATCTGCTGGCCGGCCTGCGCGACGCCTCGCTTCTGGCCGCGCGGATCGTGTTCCCGGCGGAAGCGGTGCGTGACGCCGTGCAGCCTCTGCTGCCCGTGGCGCCGGAGCGCTGCATCCTGCTGCCCCAGGGCCTCTATGCGGATGTGCGCTTCAGCGCCCGCCAGCGCGTCGCGATCCGGGCCCGCTATGGGGTCGAGCCGGGCGACGTGCTGCTGGTGGGCGTCGGATACGGCGACATGCGCAAGGGCTTCGACCTGTTCCTGCAGGGCTGGCGTCTGCTGTCCGCCCGCACGGGTGGCGGACGACGCCGGCATCGCCGCATCCATTGCCTGTGGCTGGGTGCGATCGATCCCGGCCTGCGCACCTATCTCGCCGCGGAGCTGGAGGCGGCGATCGGCACCGGCACCTTCCATCTGCCGGGCCATGTGCACGACGCGCCGGACCATCTGAGCGGCGCCGACGCCTTCATGCTGACCTCGCGCGAAGACCCGCTGCCGAGCGTGGTGATGGAAGCCCTGGCGAGCGGCCTGCCTGTCGCGGCGTTCTCTGACAGCGGCGGCATTCCCGCCCTGCTGGAGCGTTTCGGCACCGGCGCGCTGTCGCCGCTCGGCGACGTGACCGCCCTGACGCACGACGCGCTGCGCATGGCGCTGGACGGGCAGCAGCGCGACACGGCGCAGCGCGCGCGCGACGGCAAGCGCTTCGCCCGCGCCCTGTGTTTCGACCGCTACGTGGGCGCGCTGCTGCATCTGGCGCGGCCAGACCTGCGCCGCATCTCCGCCGTCGTGCCGAGCTACAACTACGCGCGCTACATGCGGCAGCGTCTGGCCTCGATCTTCGCGCAGGGCCATCCGGTCGCCGAGGTGATCGTTCTGGACGATGCCTCCAGCGACAACAGCGTGGCGGAAGCGCGTGCCGGGGCCGAGGAATGGAGCCGTGCGATCCGGGTCGTGGCCGGCCGGCGCAATTCCGGCAACGTGTTCCGGCAATGGCATCGCGCCGTGAGCGAGGCCGCCGGCGACTGGATCTGGATCGCGGAAGCCGACGATTCCGCCGACCCGCGTATGCTGGAAGCGCTGGCGCTGGCGCTGGATTGCGCGCCAGGCGCGGTGATGGCCTTCTGCGACAGCCGTTCGATCGATGCCGACGGCAACCCGCTTTCGGACAGCTACAAGCCGTACTACGCGACCACGGTGGGGGATGCCCTGGAGGCGGACGGCATCCATGACGGGCCGGAATTCGTGCGGACCTGCCTGGGCGAGCGCAACCTGATCCTGAATGCCTCCGGCGTGCTGTTCCGGCGCGATGCGCTGCGGGCCGCACTGGCGCGTCTGGGCGAGGAGCTGTTCACGTTCAAACTGGCAGGCGACTGGCGGCTCTATATCGAGATGCTGCGCCAGAAAGGCGCCCAGGTGGCCTATGTGGCGGACGCCCTCAACATCCATCGCCGCCACGGCGACAGCACCACGCACCGCATGGCGGCGCAGAAGCACCTGGGCGAGGTGGCGCGCATTCACCGTCTGGTCGGCAAGCAGCCGACGGTGCTGGACGCGGACCGGATGAAGCAGCGCGCCTATCGCGCGCAACTGGCGGAACAGTTTGGCCTGAAAGTGGCTGCCGAATAGGCCCGCCATGCTGGACGGTGCCGGGAGCACGCTCTATCTCGTTGTTTGAGCGAGCATCTTTATCCGTCCGAACGATTCCGTTCGGTCGGATGATGCCCTGGCATCGGTCCCGGCGCCGGAAGCGGTTTCCGGAAAACGGGCAATACGCGGCCGGCCGAGGCATGCCCGGGCGAAGGCGCGGAAGGAGGCCGGAGCGCGGAGGGCGCGGCTTGGGCGAGTATGTCTACCGGCACGACGACGCCCTGGCGGCGTTCGATGCCGGCTTCACCAGCCGCATCGGTGGCGGCAGCGGCGAAACCGGGGAAGCACTCCACAGCGTCCTGCGGCAGGCGGCCTGGTGCCGCGACCTGCGCAGCCGGCTGCTGCGCCGCTTGCGCCGTCGCCGCGTGCGCCCCTCTCCGGACCGCGCCTCTGTGGATCGGCCCTCTGCGGACCGCCCCTCTGCGGACCGCATGTCCGCGGATCGCAAGTCCGGGGCGTGATCGGGCGGCTGTTCCGCTGGTCCGGCGCGGCCGCTCTGGCCTATGCCGCCGCGCTCGCGTTCGCCGCGCTCTCCGCCACGCCCGCACCGTCGGACACGGCGATCGTGCTGGGCAATGCCGTGTTCCGGAACGGCACGCCGTCGCCGCGTCTGCAGGCCAGGCTGGACGAGGCGCTGGCGCTGTTCCGGCACGGCGTCGTCAGGCGCATCCTGGTCAGCGGCGCCGTCGAGCGTTGGAACGGGATGGACGAGGCGCAGGTGATGGCGCGCTATCTCGAACGCAACGGCGTGCCGGCGAACGCGATCCTGCAGGACCCGCACGGGACCAACACGCAGATGACGGCCCGCGACGCGCGTGCCCTGCTGGGGCCGGACGAGTCCGTGGTGGCGGTGAGCCAGTGGTTCCACCTGCCCCGCACCATGCTGTCGCTGCGGGCCTACGGGTTCCGGCACGTCTCCGGCGCGTGGCCGCGCTGGTGGGAGGACCGCGATCTGCCATCCTTCCTGCGCGAGATGGTGGCGCTGCCGGTCTACGCGCTGCGCTTCGCCCGGAAAGCAACATGACGACCGGGGGATGACGGAAGCCTCACTCGTCGGGCCCGCGCGAAGACGATATGATGCCGAAACGCCCTTCTGGAACCCGGAACCACCATGACCCGCCGCCTGCTCGGTCCCCTCGCCCTCTCCTGCATGCTGCTGGCCGCCACCGCCGGCGAGGCCGCGACGCATCACCGCCACAGGCACCAGGCCGCCGTGTCGGCCAATCCCGTGATCCTGACCCAGCAGCCCGGCACCGCGCTCGACACCGCAGCGCGCCAGCTGAACGCCGAGGATCTGGCCAGCGCCCGCAAGCGCAACGAGAACCCGATCGTGCTGATCGGCTCGGCCCCGCTTTCCGCGAACCACGGCGACGCCGCCCTGTTCGTGCAGCTGCAATCCGCCAGCCTGTGCGGCTCGGCCGGCTGCTCCACCTCGGTCTATCTGCGCCACGACGGCAACTGGTCGAAGGTGCTGGATTCCGTGAGCGGGCCGATCAAGGTGCTGGGAACCACCTCCGGCGGCATGCACGACCTGCTCGTGGGCGACAAGGACCGCTGGACCTGGTTCGGCGGCGCCTATCACGACACCCTCCCCGCCGCGCCGATCGGCAACCTGAAGAAGTCGGTGGAACGGCACCAGGCGGCGAAGCAGGCCGACGGAGGGTAGGAGGAGGCGGGCTCTGCCCGCACCCGCCAAAGGGCGGTCGCCCTTTGGAAACCCAGTTCTTTTGGTTTTGCTGGCGGACCAGGCAGTGTCAAACGGCGCGTCCTGACGGATCTTCGCCACCGCGATCTCGGGCCGCACGGTGAAGTTCGAGAAGGGCGAACAGCCCACGTAATGGAAGATGGTCTGGCCCGGAGGGGCGGGACGACGGAGAGCCGGGTTGATGGCCGCTTTGGGCTCGCGCCCGCCGCCTTGTGATGGGCGCGGATACTGGTGCCGTCGAGAAACGTCATGCCGAGTTGCACGCCCCACTCCTGCATCACCGCCTGCAGGCGGTCCCAGACGCCGAGACGCGACCAGCGGATGAAGCACTGTGCCCCCATCCACCAGGGATCGTGTTCCGTGGGCAGGCTGCGCCATTTCGCACCGTTGTTGTTTCGCCACAGGATCGCCCCCACCGTGCGCCGCAGGTGCCGCGGGGGCACCTGCGCGTGAGGCCGTACCGTCTCGATCAGGGGATCGCACACGCTCCACTGCGTATCCGTCAGCAACCTGGTCGTCCCGCCCAAGTCAGGATGAACCCCTGCACCAGCAGTCAATTCGGACGCTGACAGGACCTAAGCGCCACCTTGCGCGTGCACCCCACCGTGTCGCGGTATGCGGGCAGCACCCGGCGGCATCGGTCAGCGGACGTAGGCGTAGCCCGGTGTGTAGACCACCGTCGGAGCCGCGTAGATGACCGGCGGGGCCGCATACACGGCGGGATAGCCGTAATAGGGAACCGGCGGCCGGGCCGCGGTAGCCAACGCGGCACCCGCCGCCACGCCCACTCCCAGCCCAACACCTGCCCCGAAGCCGTAGCAGCACCTGCCATGCCATCCTGGCGTCCCGTGCGCCACCACGACGCCGTTCGGACCCCAATGGGCGTAGCCGGCGGCGCGTGCCGGTATGGAGGCCGCTGCGGTTCCGGCTAGTAGCAGGCAGAGCCCGGCGATGTTCAGGTACTTCATGGTTGATCGTCCTTGCTTGCTCGCACGTCAGACCGTGCACGAGAGATACGAGATCCATTTGGCATCGCGACAATGGATCATCGCTTTCTGCTCCGCGGCGCCGAGCTAGCGCGGCGGTACAGGCGGGATATGGCGCTCGCGCTGCATCACGCTGACCAGCGCGCGGCGGCCCTTCGGCGATATCTGCCCCAGGGCGTCGACGATGGTGGCGCCGAAGGTGCCGGTGAATCGCGACCAATCCTGCCGCCACACGGTGATTGCCTCCCGAAGCGCCTCCGGATCGAACGGCTCGGCAATTATTGCCGTGTCGATGTTCTGTCTAGCATTGGCTAGCTCGCTCGCCGCTGCCCGGTATCGTGGCGCGTCGCGCTCGATCACGGTGCGGAACCGGATTGCATCGTCCGCCGGCAGCCGCGCCTCGATCTCGGACAGCACCGTGGTCAGCATCGGCCGTCTATACTCCGACGGCCGCAGGGCTTGGCCACCGACATAGGCGATCAGGAATAGGTTCAACATGATCGACGCTGCCAGCGCGAGAGAGCGCCAAGCGCGGTAACGCGGGACACCGCTCACGAGCCGTGGCTACCGAACGGGAGCGACTGGAGCGTGCGGAACAGGTCTGTCGGCGCGCCAGCATGGTGGACGACGCCGAACCAGAAGCCGGTCATTACCGCCACCCCGCTGCCCGCGGCCAAGCCGATACCGCGCAGCCCGATCGCGCCGAGATCCGGCAGCATTCCATCCAGGCGAAACCGCATGGATCCTGGTAGCGACACCCGTCCCATTGCGCGCCGCAACCGCATCAGCGGAGTGTCACCGCGCTGCTGGTAGCCGATCCTGCGATCCACCTCCGACCGGAGACGCTCGAGTGCGGCGATTTCCTCGCCTTCCTGCCAGCTTTCGGCCATGTCGGCCTCGAACGCGACTTCGATCGCTACGTCAAGCCGGCGCTGCCGGTCGCGGATCGCACGCGCGTCCCGGCCCGCCGCAGTATCCGCGGACAAGAGAAACGCCGCCGCCGCCCGATCGGACTCCGGCCATCTGTGGAGATCTGCGCCATAGCTCTGAGCTAGCGCATCGAATTGCCTGAGAGACATCATGTCTCGGTATCCTCGCACTCGATAGGCGGCAGCAGACGGGTTCGCACCATCGCGCGTGCGCGCGCGAGCAACCGCTCCACGCCCTTGGCTGACATGCCCAGCATCCGCGCGGCTTCCGCGCCAGACAATCCCTCTCTGTAGACCAGTCCCATCACAGCGCGATGCCGGACCGGCAGTTCGCGCACCGCCCCGGCGAGAGCTCGATGCCGCGCGGCCTCGTCCATCCGCAGCTCCGGCGATGGCGCAGGGTCGGGAGCATCGTAATTCTCCGGCAGCGCTTCGGGCCGGCGGCGTCTGGACTGGTCGATCGCAAGGTTGGTCACGATCTGATATAGCCAAGTTCCGAGACTGGAGCGGGCATGGTCGAACTGCGCGGCCTTATTCCAGGCTCGCACCAAGCATTCCTGCGCCAGATCTTCGGCCGCCGCCACGTCCGATGCCAGACGCCGCGCGGTGCGCAGCACCAGCGTACCGTGACGCGCCACCACTTGATCGAACGCCCGCCGGTCGCCTTCCGCCGACCAGGACATCAGTTCCTGGTCGGTCGCCGCGACGTAGTCGCCACGATCCGTCAAAACGCGACGCACACGGGCGTGATCGCTGCAGACGCTGTGCCGACCGGTTCCGGACCATTGATCGGCCAGGCTGACCATCCAGCTGTCCGGCATTCGCGCATTCTCCGACCTCATCGCCTGTCCGCTACCCCTCGTCCTATTGGGATACGGACCATGCCCGTCTGATCCCCCGCACGTCTCCTAAGGTATCGCCGCCGACCCGGAACTAGCCGGCATTCCAGTCGCCGCGGTCGAGATAGCCCTTGCCGCCCCGGTCCATCTGCTCGAATCGCGTTTTCAGCCGGTTGTCCTGCTCAGTCGGCGACATCGACCTGAAAGCCCGCGCGCGCATCCCATCCGCGGCCATCAGCCTGGCACGGGCATAGCTCTCGAATTCAGGCAAGGTCACCCGGTCGTCGTGGTTGATGTCGGCGGCAGCGAAATCACCCGGCATCGCGGCATGCGCGCTCACAGGCAACGACAGCACGGACAACAGAAAGAGGCCACAGGCGGCGTGGCTTGCGCAGCGGCGGCCAGCACAGGTCTTGGTGTCGTGAAGCAGCATCATGAGGATTGGCTCCCGGATCAGGGTGGCGGGCGCGTTACGCGACGACCGTGCAAGGCAATACGCATCCCGCCATGCCTTTCCCCCTCGCCCCCGCGATTTGGGAAATGGGAGAGCTGGAATGGGGGAAAACGCCGCGCCGCTTCGTAAGGAGCGGTAACCGACACGTTTGCAGGAATCTGGCCATGTCTCGATCAATGGCGTCCACGCTCCTTGGTGCGCTTTGCGCCACCGCGGTGCTCGCCGGATGCGCCGCCGCCCATGTCGACGACCTCGAGCGGAACGTGACCTCGCTGCCGCCGCGGACCCTGGCGGTGGTGGTGGCCAGCTCGACCATGGCTCAAGCTGTTGCCGACCCGGCGATCTCCCGCGCCATTCCTGACCTGCAGGCAGCGCTGTTAGCCAACCTGAGCAAGGCAGGCGTTTCCGCGATTCTGGCCACGCCGGGCGTGCCCGTGCAGGGCCCGGAGTTGTATATCAACGTCATTGCGGCCGATCCGGGCAACATGGTCGCCCGCACGGTGATCGGTTTCGGAGCCGGGCGTTCGCGACTCAACGTCGCCATCGCCCTCGTCGATCATCGCCAGGCGGCAGGGCCGGACCTGGCGTTCAACGTCGATGCCGACAGCGGCCGCAAACCGGGGCTGATCCTTCCGGCCGGCATAGCCATCGGCACCGCGAACGCCCTGCACCTCGCGATCGGCGGCGCGGCGGATCTCGCGCTCAACCTGCGCGACGTGTCGAGTCAGGACGTACGCCACACCGCGAACGCCATCGCGAAACACGTCGTCGCCTACTACCGGGAAGTTGGCTGGCTCGCGCCAGCCTGACCGACACGACCGCCTCCAGGCAACAAAACACAAAGAACGGAGAGCATCATGACCCAATCCATACTGGCGTCCCCTTTCCTGGCCCGACATGCGGCACCCCCAAAGCGCGCCGTGTCATCCTTAGCCAGCTTGGCGGCGGCTGGCGGTCTTGATCACGAGCAGGAGCGGTTCGAGCAGAAATCAGGCTGTCACGGCTTGCTTGAATACCGACCGGCCACGCAGGAGTTCCTTCTCAGCGACAGGGCTCGCGACACGCTGGGGGCGAGCCGGACAGACCTGTCGCTGGATCGGTTGCTGGGATCGATCATCCCTCCTGATCGGGAGGCCGTGCGGCGCCTGTTCGCGGAACCGCATCGGCTGCACGACAGCGACGTGCAGTTCAGGATCAGACATCCTTTCGGGCTTCGTCAGCTTTGGCTCTATTTCAACGGCTGCCGCTCCGGCGGCCAAGTGATCCGTGCCTGGTGTCTCGATCTGGGCGCCTGAGATCGGCCGGACAGAGCAACGGCCTACCGCCCCTGGGGCGGCGAAACAGCTCGCCGAATGTTGGGCCGATCCCGGTCGGCACCTGCACGATCGGCGCTCCCTTCCATCATCCTCATTCTGGGGGCTACACGATGCGGCTTACGCCGCAGGCGGGAACGGACACGCACGGCCGGAGCGGTTTCATGATGCATGGAGACAGCACGGCGCATCCGGGTCAGGCCTCGAATGGCTGCATCATCGAACCGCTCTCTGCCAGAGAACAGGTCTGGACGAGCAACGATCATACGCTTGAAGTGACGCCATGAAATACGCTGCGCTCGCCACAGCCGTGCTCGTTCCCATCGTCGCGCACGCAAAGGCCCCGCCGAAATGCGACCATTGGCCCGAGATGATCGCCATGGCTGCGTTGAAGAACGCCGGCCTCCTGGACCCCGCCAAGGTCGATCAGCAGGCGATCAAGGCAACGCTTCTTGCAGCCCAGCCGATGGCGAACGGCCGCTACAAGGAGATCTACGACATCGTGTACGTTTCGAAGACAGGCGAGACAGTGGCCGAGGTCATTACCTCGAACGTCGCTTCAGACGAGGAATGCTCGGTCTCCGACGTCAGCACCTTCGTCGTGTCCAGACACCTCCCCTAGTCGCAAGCCAAGGAACCCGATTTTACGCGGCGACAACTGGATTCCAAAGGCTCCGCCTTTGGCGGGATCGAGCAGTAAAGCTGATCGATGGGCATCGCCGCTGGCCTTCACCCCCGCGCCAACCGCGCCCGATACGAATCCAGCACCACCGCCAGGATGATCACAACCCCGGTCACGATCTGTCGGATAAAATCGCTCACCCCCATCAGGATCAGCCCGTTCGCCAGCACGCCGATGATCGCGGCCCCCAGCAGGGTTCCGATCAGCGAGCCGCGCCCGCCGGAGAGCGAGGTGCCGCCGATGATCACGGCGGCGATCGCGTTCAGTTCGAAGCCTACGCCCAGGATCGGGTTGGCGATGGTCAGCCGCGCCATGTAGACGATCGCGGCGATGCCGACGAACAGGCCGGTCACGGTGAAGGCCAGCACCTTGGTCAGCAGCGGACGATGCCCGCTCAGGCGCACGGCCTCCTCGTTGTTGCCGATGGCGTAGATCATGCGGCCGAACACGGTGCGCGTCAGCACCAGCCAGCCCAGCCCCAGCAGAACCAGGGCGATCACGAACATCACCGGCACGCCGAGCACGGTCGCCGTACCGAAGGCGTTGAAGCTGTCGGGGAAGTCGTAGATCGTGCGCGCGTTCGTGACCTGAAGCGCGCCGCCGCGGGCGATGTTCAGCATGCCGAGCGTCACGATGAAGGAAGGAATTCCCCAGAACGAGGAAATCCAGCCATTCGCGGCGCCGCAGCCCATGCCGACGGCGAGGCTGCCGGCGACGCCGAGCGCCACGGCCAACGGCTCGGACATCCCGTCCAGCGTCAGCAGACGCCCGGCGACCACCGCGCACAGCGCCATCACCGCGCCGACAGAAAGGTCGATCCCGCCGATCAGGATGGCGAACGTCATGCCGGTCGCCAGGATCAGGTTGATCGTGATCTGGGTGAGGATGTTGGAGATGTTCTCGTGCGTGGAGAAATCCGGCGCTGCGGCCGCGAAGAACACGATCATCGCCAGAAGGGCCAGACCGATGCCGGCCTCGCGCAGGATGCGGCGCACGGTGGCGGAAGAAGAGGAAGACACTCTTTCGGTCCCTTCAATGGGTCTGCCAATGGGCCTGCGTGTAGCGGCTATAGGCGAGCGACAGGATGCGCTCCTCGGAGAAATCGGGCCGCGCCACTTCGCCGGCCAGCACGCCGCGCGACAGCACCAGGATGCGGTCGCACAGATGCGTCAGTTCGGGCAGTTCAGACGACACAACCAGGATCGCCCTGCCCTCCTGCGCCAGTTGGCCGAGCAGCGCGTAGATCTCCGCCTTGGCGCCGACATCGATGCCGCGTGTCGGCTCGTCCAGCATCAGCACCCGAGCCTTGTCGCCCATCAGCCATTTCGCCAGCACGATCTTCTGCTGGTTGCCGCCGGAGAGCTCGATCACCGGCTGTTCCGGCCCGGTGATCTTGGTGGCGAGATCCTTGGCCAGGCGCCGGGTTTCCGCACGTTCCGCGGCGGGACGCAGCCAGCCGAACCGCGACACCAGCTTGAGCCGGGCCAGGGTCGTGTTCACGCGCGCCGCCATCGGCAGCACCAGCCCTTCCTCCTTGCGGTTTTCCGTCAGCAAGCAGATGCCAGCATCCACGGCGTCGCGCGGCGAGCGGATGCGCACGGGCTTGCCGTCGCGTTCGATCGTGCCGGCGATCGCGGGATCGGCGCCGAAGATCGCGCGCACCGCTTCCGTGCGCCCGGCCCCGACCAGACCGGCCAGGCCGACGATCTCGCCTTCGCGCACGGCGAAGTCGAGCGCACCGTCCTCCGGCGAGCCGCGCGGACGCAAGCCGCGCACGCTCAGCGCCGGTGCGCCCGGCGTGCCGCCGCCGATCGGGGCCTGCGTCGCCAGGGTGCGTCCGATCATCGACCCCACCAGGGCGGCCGGTTCGGTGTCCGCCGTGCGCATCGTGTCCACCAGCGCGCCGTTGCGCAGCACCGCCACCCGGTCGCAGAGCGCGAAGATCTCGGCGAGATGATGCGACACATAGAGCATCGTCATGCCAGACGCCTTCAGCAGACGGATCTGCTCGAACAGGCGCCCCGCCTCGCGCGGCGTGAGGGTCGCGGTCGGCTCGTCCAGCACCAGAACGCGCCCCCCGGAAGACAGGTCGCCGGACAAGGCGCGCGCGATCTCCACCAGCTGCTTCTGGGCGATGCCGAGACGTTCCACCGGCGTGCGCGGCCCCACCTCGTCCAGACCGACTCGCGCCAGAAGCGCCTCGGCGCGCCGGTCCATCTCGCGCCGGTCGACGATGCCGCCGATCGGCCCGAGCCTGCGCCGCGGCAGATGCTCGAACAGCAGGTTCTCGGCCACGCTCAGCGCGGGCAGCAGGTTGAACTCCTGGTGCACCACACGCACGCCGGCGCGGATCGCGTCGAGCGGGGTTTGCGGGGCGTAGATCTGCCCCGCCAGGCGCATCTCGCCGCTATCCGGACGGTGGATGCCGGCCAGGAGACGGATCAGGCTCGATTTCCCGGCGCCGTTCTCGCCGGCCAGCGCCAGCATCTCTCCGGGCGCCACGTCGAGACTGATCCCGTCCACGGCCAGCACGCCCGGAAAGCGCTTGGACACCCCGCTGAGCCGCAGGATCGGCTCGTTCACCTGCGTCACGGGGTCAGATCGTTGCCGCGGTTTCCAGCTTCATCGGCGTTTTGACCCAGCCGGTGAGGGTCTGGCCGCCGATCTCCTTCATCGCCGCGTCGATGCCGTCGGCGGCGAGCTGCGCACCGAACTGGTCCACCGTCGCCAGCACCTCGCCATTCTTGATCAGCGGCTGGATCGCGGCGATCCCGTCGAAGCCGATGACCTTGATCTGGCCCTTCTTGCCGGCCGCCTCGATCGCCTTCACCACGCCGATCGCCATGTCGTCATTGCCGGCCATCACACCCTGGATGTCCGGATGCGCGGTGAGCATGTTCGAAAAGACGGTGTTGGCCTCTTCCGTTTCCCAGTGTGCGGTGCGGCTGTCGAGCAGATCGAGCTTGTACTGGGCGATCGACTCCATGAAGCCTTCCTTGCGCTGCACACCGTTGGCAGCGCCGGGATTGCCTTCCAGGATCACGACCTTTCCGCCCGCGCCGAGCGCCTTGGCCAGGACGTCCGCGCTCATCTTCGCACCCTCTTTGTTGTCGGGGCCGACGAAGACGATCTCGACATGGTGCTTCTTCAGGGCGTTCGCATCGAGCAGAACGTCGATGTTGACCAGCTTGATGCCGGCTTTCGCGGCGCGCACCAGGGGAGAGATCAGCGCACGGCTGTCGGCCGGGGCGATCACGATCGCATCGACCTTGCGCGTGATGAGGTTTTCCACCAGCGCGATCTGACCGTCGATATCGGTCTCGGACTGGATGCCGAGCGGGATCAGCGTGCAGTCGCCCCGCTCCTCCACATGCCGCAGCGCGCCTTCCTGCATGTTCTTGAAGAACTCGTTGGCCAGCGACTTCATCACCAGACCGACCACGGGCTTCTTCAGCTGCGCCCATGCCGCGCTGGCGGGCAGCGACAGAACCCCGGCGGCACCGATGCCAGCCAGGAACGTACGACGATCCATGGAAACGAACTCCTCCCGGGCCGATCTTATGCCGGTCCCCTATCCAGGACCCTAGCGACTGCTTCCGCGGGAGGGAAGAGCATCAGCTGCGTGGACATCTGATACGAAATCGTTATCGTATCACATAGGCAACCATGTGGTTAACGATGTCCCGCCGCTTCCCTGCTGGCAGATGGCTGGCCCCGGCAGCATTGTCGCTCCTGTCCGCCTGCGCGCAGACGCAGTGGCAGGAAAGCGCCCCCGGCAGCGCGCAGACCCTCGCCACGGCCGACCAGATGATGGATCTCGAGCTGAGCGACCGGATCGCGCGCTTGTCCAGGCTGGCTCAGCAGCAATCCGTGGTGCCGCCGCGCATCGAGCAGACCGTCCTGCCGGCCGCCGAGGTGCCCGGTGCCGATCGGCCGATCCCCGTTATCCGCATCACGTTCGACGAACGCGACATGTTCGCGTCCGGAAGCGCGGAGCCGCAACCCGGTGCGCGAGCCATGCTTGCCGTGATTGCCGAGAATCTGAAACACGACGTGCCGGACGTTCATGTCCTGGTAATGGGACATACGGACTCCCAGGGCACGGCGGCCGGCAACGAAGCCCTGTCTCGGGCCCGCGCCCTGGCCGTGGTGAAGCTTCTGGTCGCGGCCGGCGCCAATCCAGCCCAACTCGACGCCGTAGCGATCGGCGCAGCGCAACCGATCGCTTCCAATGCCACCAGCGCCGGCCGCGCCGCCAATCGTCGCGTCGAGTTCGTCATCTCCCCGAGCCCGCAAGCGAATCTGGCGCTCGTGTCCATGCGCCACGTGGACCCGTCGTTTTTGGCCGGCAGCACGGGCACGACCCGCCGGCGCGTCGCCGTTCTGAGGGCGCGGTTCACCGGCCCCGCAGACTTCGCCGAGGCGCCGAACGCGACCGCGCCGAAAGTAACCCTCGCCGACTCCGGACCTCCGCTCGTCGTCGGCGACGACGTCACCGGCAGTCCGGTCATGCAACCGGTCGCGACGGCGAGCTTCCACGCCACCCCCTGACAGAACCGGCCCGGAGGAGCACGAGATGCATCATCGTTCCCTTCTTCTCATCCTGCCTCTGGCGATCGCCCCGGCCGCCTGCGCCTACGATTCCCCGCAGCAGCAGGAAGCGAATGCGTGCCGCATCATCGGCCCCAAGGCCATGGTGGCCGGTCTCGGCGGCGCGGCCGGCGGCGCCGCGATCGGAGCAGCCGCGGGTGGCGGGCGCGGGGCGGCGATCGGCGCCGTCGCCGGACTTCTGGTCGGCGCCATCGGCGGCCACATCGCCGACCAGCAGGATTGCAAGGCCGCCCAGCAAGCCTTGGCCGCCAATCTCGCGAATGTCCGGAATGGCCAGACCATCAACTGGACCAGCCCGTCCGGCCATACCGGCCAGTATCAGGTCACCAGCGATGCGTTCGCGGCGCATGATTCCACCTATTGCCCGCGCGCGACGAGCCTGCAACCGCCCGGCAGTGACGCGCCCGGCCAGCCTTTGGTCGCCTGCCGCATGCCTGACGGCAATTACAGCTATTATCCGGCCTGATGCCGTGCGCCGGGCGCTCCTCCCTGTCCTGCTGCTGTCGGGCTGCACGCAAGGCTTCGCATCGAACCAAGCCGATTTGATGCGCTCGCCGCCGCCATCCCTGCCGGACACGGCCACCGCCTACTGGAACGATCGGCAAGACGGCACCTATGGCGCGCTGACCGTGGCGCCGGGCCGGTACCGCTACGGCAACGCCCTCTGCCGCACGGCACGCATCACCTCGATTGACGATAGGGGCCGCACAACACACGACCGCATGCTGCTCTACTGCGCCGTCTCCGATGGTCACTTCGTTCTCGAACCATCCCTATCCTGCCGATCCGTTGGCGGAAACGCTCTTTCTTGCCGCGGCCCCGCAGGCGACGTTCTGGTGCTGCCGCCGGCATGACCGCGCGGCTCGCCCGGCTCGGCGCGCTTGCGCTGGCGAGCCTCGCCGCCGTCCCTGCCTCGGCCGGAGATATCCCGATCGGCCCGAGCTTCGCCTGTCCGGTCCCAGACGACCCCCTTGGCCAGCTCGTCTGCAAGTTGCCCTCCTTGGCTCGGGCCGATCTGGCGCTGGTGCAGACCTTCCAGGCTCTCCGCATGCAGGCGCCGGCCCGTCGCGCTGCGCTGACGATGGAGGTCGCCAGCTTCAGCCGCAGGCTGCGCACGCAATGCAAGATCGCCGATGCAGCGCTGCCGCCGATCAGCGCCGCCGACTGCATCGCCCATCTCTACGCGACGCAGCGGGCGACCTGGCTCGCCCCCCTTGCCGGCCCAGCGCGGGAGGAAGCAGAACGCCCGCTGGAACAACAGCTCGCAGCACAGAAAGCCCTGGTCACGCTCGGACTGCTGGACGGCAGCACCCGGATTGACGGGGTCTATTCCGCTCCGACGCGCAGAGCCATCATTGCATTCCAGCAAACGGAAGCCCTGCCGGTCACGGGACTTTTAGGCGATCGCGATGCGGCGCTGTTGACGGATCGCGCCGGAAAGGCCGCCATCAGGCAAGCCGAACCGGTCGCAACGATCAGACCCGTTCCGTTCGAACAGCGCCCAGGCTGGCGCAATCTGCAGACGTCGCTGGCATCGTCGGGACTGAATGCCACAGCGGAGATCGGCCAGACCTGCACCATCCATGTGGCGCTGCGCGATCCCAAGACGCTGGCAGCCGTGTCGCAGCGCAGCACGAGCGACAGCAATGCCAACGCGTTCGATATCGCCATCCATTATCTGAGCGGCCCGATCGCCACGCTGGTCGTGCATGCGGCCTATGGCGACCAGGACGCGAAACTCGATCGATGCCGCTTCGCCTTCAACGCCTTCACCCGCGATCTCTATGGGCGGGATCAGGAAAAGCCGCTCTTCGCCTTCGGCTTCGATCGCGCCCTCTTCGACCGTATCAACTGGACGGCGTTCGATCCCGCCAACCTGCCGCGCGTCGCGCAAGACTTCGCCATTGACGATGATGCCGGGAAACAGATGGCCTCCAACGCGAAGCCGCAGGACGACACCCGGATGGCCAGCTGGAGCGGGAATGCCACCTTGACGACACGCCCGTTTCATCCGAACGGGCCGTGGGAGCTGCAATGGCGCAGCGAGGGCGCCTTCACAGCCGTGCTGCACCAGATCAGATCGGGTACGGACAAGATCGTCGCCCAGTCCGACACGGCCGGCAGCAGCAGCGCGTACCAGCCGGAAGGCGGCGATTTCTTTCTTGAATTCGACGGCACCAAACCTTGGCAGGCCCGAATCGTGGCGGTGACGTCGAACTAACGGCGTTCAGCCCGGCTCCCGCGAGATCACACTGCCGTTCTCCACCGTGATCTGCATCTCCCCAGCATGCCCGCGCAACGTCAGGGAGAAATCGGCCGCACCCGCCGTACGGGCGCCGCTCCCAGGATTTCGGCAATCCCAATGCACGATCCCCGACACGGTACACAAGCTGGTGCCAGAATCACAGAACACGTGCAGGCCGTCCGGCTTTGCGCTGTAGACGCGTACGGGCCAGCGACGGGCGAAATCGTTCTTGCCCTGGAGAACAACCGATCGATCGAGCGTTCGGCCGTAGAACGACACACGATCGGCATAAACCGACCGGAAGAAACCGAGCGCATCCGGATTGGCTTCCGACCAGTGCGCGAAAAAGGACTGCGCGAACTCGCGGGCAGCCACATCCGGCGCGGGGGGTGGCGCATCGGGCGACGGCGACACCGACGATCCTGGCGCCACGAGTTCGACCGGCAGCTCCATCGGCGTGTGGCTGGACGAGGGGGGCGAAGCCTCGGTTCGAGACGGCGTTTCGGGCCGAACCGGCTTTTCGTCTGGTAACTCCGGCAGGAACCTGACGCGTATGCCGATCGAGTCGGCATCGTCGGGCGTGAGCCAGGTGATGTCGTCCGGATGCGCCTTCTCGACATAGAGAATGGCATCGAACGATAATCCGAGCTCGTTCAGATAGGCGCCCACCAGAGCGTTGCCGCTTCCGGTTTCGATCTTCTGGCCGGCCACCTCGTTGAAGGCGGCGTGGAAACCGACCCTCCCGCTGCCCTGGATCAGCCTGCTCTTGCCCCCCAGCCAGGCCAGCGCGCAAGCCGAGGCGCACAGGGCCCGGCTCGTCACCGCGGTCACGAAACCGCGGCTGCGGATGACCAGCCCCATCTGCAACCCGGCAACCACCGCTCCACCCGGGCTGTCGAACGCGACCAGGACCGGCGCACGCAGCCCGGACACGGTGTTGGCGAACGAGGTGCCGTCCTCAGGCATGAACTCGCCCTGGACAACGACGATGGTGAAGCCGTTCCGGTCTCTCAGGATATCGAACGTCGCTGCCCGGGCCGGCAGAACGACAGCCGTGGACAGGATGATCGACAGAATGGCCGGAGCGAGACGCATGCAGGATCATTACCGATCCGTTTCGACCACACAACGCGGTTCTGCCGCTCCCGGCCTTTTCGTGGCACAACGCACGCCGCAACCGATGCGAGCCCCGGCATGCCCCGTTCGATCCATTTCCTGTCCGGCCTGCCGCGCTCCGGCTCGACCCTGCTTGCCGCGCTTCTGTCGCAGAACCCGCTCATCCGCGCCGATATGAGTTCGCCGCTCGCGGTGATGGTGGAGAAGCTCCTTCCAGTCATGGGGACCGGCGAATATGCGGGCGCCTTCGGCGACCCTCTGCGCCGCCGGGTGCTGCACAGCCTCGTGGACGGCTTCCTCGGGCCGGACGAGCCGGAGCACGTTGCGATCGACACCAACCGCGCCTGGTGCGCCCATATGCGGCTGATCGCCGATCTCTATCCCGACGCCGTGGTGATTGCCTGCGTACGGGATCCCGTTTGGATCATCGACAGTTTCGAGCAGCTCGTCAGGCGCAACACCTACAGCATCTCCGGCCTGCACGGCGTCGCCCACGCCGCCACCGTGTTCGACCGTGTCGAGCGCCTGATGGCGGTCACGGGCGCATTCGGCGCCGCATGGCAGGCGCTGCAGGACGCCTTTTTCGGCGAACACGCTCACAGGCTGGTGGTGGTCGACTACGACGCGCTGGTCGCCGAACCTCTGCGCGTGCTCGCCCTCCTTTACGACCGCCTCAGCCTGACTGCTTTCGCGCACGATCCGGGGAACGTCCCGCCGGTCGACGCCGCCGCCTTCGACGCGCATCTGCACACGCCCGGCCTGCATACGCTGCGCCCAACCGTCGGCCGTATCCATCGCCGCACCATCCTGCCGCCGCAGATCGTCTCCCGCCTGGCCGACACCGCCTTCTGGCGCGACGAGACGAACAATCCCGGCGGCGCGTTCGTGATCGGGCACGATTGAGTCGCGAAAGCGTCAGCTCCGCCCTCGAAGTCTCCAGATCGTCAGCAGAAGCACGCAAGCGGCAGGCAGCCACAACGCGCGCAGCCCCAGCAGCGGAAACAGCGCCGCCCCCGTGACCGCTCCGGCCAGGAGCGACGACCACAGCATCGCGTAGGGCAGCCAGTCCCAGCGCGGACCGCCCTTGCAGGCCTGGGCGAGCTCCTGCCCGAGACGCACCAGAGTGCCGGTGATGTAGGTGGCGGTGACGCTCACCTTGCCGACGCGCTGCACCACGTTGTTCATCGCCCCCAGGGCCGGCACCAGCACCAGGATCGGCGCGTGACGGGGCAGCGCCAGCGCCGGCAGACTCGCCACAGCGGAGATCAGCAGCAAAGCGGACACCGTCATCAGCACGCGTCCGGGCGCCGCGATCAGCGCCCCCGCCAACACCCCGCCCACGAACAAGCCGATCAGGACCGCCGCTTCCAACAGATCGTGCAGGTTCCGCTGCGCCAGCCCGATCGCCAGACGCGTGGAATTGCCGCTCATGAACGAGGCGAAGAATCCGTGCAGCGACAGGAAGGCGATCGAGTCCGAACATCCGGCAATGGCGGCCAGACCGAACCCCAGCGCCAGCCCGGACCAGTCGGCGGTTCTCTCTTCGGACATCCTGTGCTTCGCTGAGCCCGTTGCAGGCTGCCGATCCCGGGCCGCCATCCTGGTCGAGGATCGTACCGTGCGCGACAGCACCAGAACAGACCCCCTTTCGCCGCAGGCCGTCGCCAGCCGGTCGCCCGTCCATGTGGTCGCCGCCTGCTATCTCGGCTGGATGCTGGACAGCTTCGACTTCTTCATCATGGTGTTCGTGCTCAACACGGTGGCGAAGACCTTCGGCGTCGGCGTCGACGCCACGGTCGGAGCGCTCACGGCGACTCTCGCCTGCAGAGTGATCGGCGCCGCCCTGTTCGGCCGTCTCGCCGACCGGTTCGGCCGCCGCCCGGTGATGATGATCAACGTTCTGAGCTACGCGACGCTCGAACTCCTGTCCGGCTTCGCCCCGTCCTTCACGGTGTTCCTGATCCTCCGCGCCCTGTTCGGCGTCGCCATGGGCGGCGAATGGGGGGTCGGCGCGTCGCTTGCGATGGAAAGCATCCCCGGACGCTGGCGCGGCCTGGTGTCCGGCATCCTGCAGACCGGATATCCCACCGGCTACCTGCTGGCCTCTCTGTTGTTCGCGGCCGAACCCTGGCTCGGATGGCGCGGCATGTTCATCGTCGGCGCCCTGCCGGCTTTGCTGGTGCTCTATATCCGCCGCACCGTGCCGGAAAGCCCCGACTGGGCGATGCGCGAGACGCAGGCGCGCGAGCCGGTCCTGTCGGTTGTCGGCCGGCACAAGACGCTGACCCTGTATGCGGTCCTGCTGCTGACGGCCATGCTCTTCTTCTCGCACGGGTCGCAGGATCTCTACCCCAGCCAGCTCCTGTCCGGCTTCCACCACCTGCCGCACCGCGTCATCGTGTGGATGATGGTCAGCTACAATGTCGGCGCGATCGCTGGCGGGCTGGCGATCGGCTCCCTGTCGCAGCGCATCGGCCGCCGTAAAGCTCTGGCGGGCGCCGCCCTGCTGGCCCTGCCCGCGATCCCGCTCTGGGCGTTCGGCGACGGCATCCTCGCACTGGCTGTGGGCGGCTTCGTGCTCCAGTTCGCCGTGCAGGGCGCTTGGGGGGTGATTCCGGCCTTCCTGAACGAGATCTCGCCGGAGGCCATCCGCGCCACCTTCCCCGGCGTGGTCTACCAGCTGGGCAACCTGCTCGCGTCCCCCAACGCCAACATCCAGATCTGGCTGAGCAAGCTGTTCGGCGGTGATATTCGCTGGTCGCTGGCCATCGTGATTGCGACCGTCTCGGTGCTGGTCGCGGTACTCACCGCGTTTGCCCGGGAAACGCGCGATGTCCGCATGGGAATGGAACGGCGCACTTGAACGCAGAAGCAGCGGCCCGAGCCGCCCCTGGTGTCGTCGGGCCATCGTATCGGCATCCATGGGTGTGGCGTCCCCGGCGATCTCCTGCAGGCTTGCCGCCGATCGGCAGACTGGCTGAATCTGGAGCGGCCCATCCCGGCCATCCGGCGCGCTCCGCCAGATCGGCCAAGAACCGATCGCCTCCATCCCACAGACGCCGCGACCGTCAGCAGGCCGACCGGGTTCCGGCGAGGATGCCAAGGAGTGGAGGTCGGCTAATAGGCATAACCGGACGGCGGAGGCGGTGGAGGCGGCGCCGCGTAGACCGGCGCGGGATAAGCCGGCTGCACGTAGACCGGTGCCGGTGCAACATAGGTCGGCTGCACATAGGTTGGCTGAACATAGACCGGCGCCTGGGCCGGGGCCGGGGACGCATAACCGCCATAGGACGGGCCGCCACGATAGGGAGTCGTGGCCGCTCCGCCCACCGCGCCCACCGCCGTTCCGGCCAGGGCGCCGATCGCCGCGCCCCTGCCGCCCCCGGCGATCGCGCCGAGGGCAGCGCCCGTGCCGGCGCCGAGCAGCCCGCCCCCCACCGCGCGCTGACCCGGATCATACGGGTCGGTACACCCGGCCAGAGCGGTCGTCGCCGCCAGGACAAGCAAAGGCAACGCCTTTCCGAACCGCACGACCCGCGTTGCGCGCATCAGGGGAGCGGACATGGATCAGTAGCCGCGGCTGGGGGTCGTGGCCGCACCGCCGACGGCACCGAGCGCACCACCGGCCAGGGCGCCGATGCCGGCGCCGCTGCCACCGCCCGCGATGCCGCCGATCGCGGCGCCCGCGCCGGCGCCCAGCAGACCGCCGCCGACCGCGCGCTGGCCCGGGCTGTAGGGATCGCAGGCGGCCAGACCCAGCGTCATGGCGGCAGCGGCGGTGAGAAGCGAAATCTTGCGGATCATGACCTTCTTCCTTGTTGATGGGCCCCTGGGATCAGCCCTTTGGACATACCGGAAACCGTTCCGACACCTTCCAAACCAACACAACGCGCCGTGATCGTGGCGGTTACAGGTCCAAAGCATGGCAGAGCACGACCTCACGCCGCTGTGAAATCTCATCCACCGCCTTGCCGGGGGCGCGGCACACCGCTAAGCCGTGGCCGCCCTTGCTCGGCACGAAGGCCCGGTTCGACGCGCTCCCACCAGCGGACCGGACCAAAACTGGAGTTTCGGATGTTTTCTCGCCTGCTCGGCATCATGTCGGCCGACATGGCCATCGACCTCGGCACCGCCAACACGCTCGTCTACGTGAAGGGCCGCGGCGTGGTGCTGGACGAGCCCTCCGTGGTGGCGATCGCCGACGTGCGCGGCAAGAAGCAGGTGCTGGCCGTCGGCAACGAGGCCAAGAACATGGTCGGCCGGACGCCCGGCAACATCACCGCCATCCGTCCGCTGCGCGACGGCGTCATCGCCGATTTCGAGGTGGCGGAGGAGATGATCAAGCATTTCATCCGCAAGGTGCATAACCGCCGCGGCTTCGCCTCGCCGATGATCATCGTCTGCGTGCCGTCCGGCTCCACCGCCGTGGAGCGCCGCGCGATCCAGGAAAGCGCCGAAAGCGCCGGCGCCCGCAAGGTGCTGCTGATCGAGGAGCCGATGGCCGCCGCGATCGGAGCCGGGCTGCCGGTGACGGAACCGTCCGGCTCCATGATCGTCGATATCGGCGGCGGCACCACCGAGGTGGCGGTGATCTCGCTGGGCGGCATCGTCTATGCCCGCTCCGTCCGCGTGGGCGGCGACAAGATGGACGAGGCGATCATCTCCTATATCCGCCGGAACTATAACCTGCTGATCGGCGAGAGCTCGGCCGAGAAGATCAAGATCGAGCTGGGCGCCGCCAAGGTGCCGGACGACGACGGCGACCATGGTCCGTGGAAGGAAGTGAAGGGCCGCGACCTGATGAACGGCGTGCCGCGCGAGGTGGTCGTCGGCCAGCGCCAGATCGCCGAAAGCCTCGCCGAGCCGGTCAGCCAGATCGTGGATGCGGTGAAAACCGCGCTGGAGAATACCCCGCCCGAACTCGCCGCAGACATCGTCGACAAGGGAATCATGCTCACGGGCGGCGGCGCGCTGCTGTATCGCCTCGACGAGGTGCTGCGCGAGGCGACCGGCCTGCCGGTGATGGCGGCGGAAAATCCGCTCTCCTGCGTGGCCCTTGGCACCGGGCGTGCGTTGGAGGAGATGAAGCGTCTTCGGAACGTGCTTACAAGCATGTATTAGGAAGCCGGAACAGCTGCGCAACGTTCGGGTCGATCGTTCGGACTACCAGCAGACCAACCACGAGACCACAACCACGAGACCCTGGGGAGGGCGGTTCTGTGTTCAGCCTGTCGATCCAGTTGCGCCAGGCGCTGGGCAAGCTGACCTTGCCGCTGCTTCTGGCGCTCGCCTGCCTGGTCATGCTCGTGGGCCAGGCCGATCGCCGTCTGGCCGAAAGCGCCCGCACCGGGGTCGCCGACCTCCTGGCGCCGTTCTACAGCTTTCTGGCGCAACCGATCGACCGGGTGCGGGCGATCGGCCGCGAAGCCCACTCGCTGATCGGCGTCGCCGAGGAGAACGAGCGGCTCCGGGCCGAGAATCAGCGCCTGCGCCGGTGGTACGACGTCGCCATGGCGCTGGCGGCCGAGAACGCTACCCTGAAAAGCAATTTGAACTGGATGCCGGAGCCGGCGCCCTCCTTCGTCACCGCACGCGCGGTGGCCGATGCCAGCGGCGTCTACGCCCGCTCCGTGCTGCTGTTCGTCCCCGAGGGCCAAACGCTGACCAAGGGCATGGTGGCGCTGGATGCCGCCGGTCTGGTCGGACGCATCACGGAAGTCGGCAGCCGGTCGGCGCGTGTCATGCTGATCAACGACATGACGTCCCACGTGCCGGTGATGCTGGAAGCCTCGCACGCACCGGCTATAGTGGCCGGCGACAACAGCGCGGCGCCCAGGCTGATGGATTACCCCGAGGATGTTCGTCCGGTCGAAGGCGAACGGGTGGTCACCAGCGGGGCGGCCAATGCCTTCCCCGCCGGATTGCCGGTCGGTACCGTGCACTACCTTCCATCCGGGCAGCCGGTGCTCGAGCCCTACGCCAGGCTGGATCATGTCGGCATCCTGCGCCTGTTCGATTATGGCCTGTCCGCGATCACGCCCCCGGAAGCGCCCGGCCGGGTGATCCTTCGCAACCACGCCGACGAAGGCGAGTTCGGGACCGTGCCGGGCCGCCCGGCGCAGATCGGGCGCGGATGAGTGCCCAGGATCTCGCGATCGGAACACCTGCCGGGAATCCGGCCGAGACCGACGATCTGGCGCAGGCTGGACGCCGCCGCCCGTCGCGCCCTGCCCGCCGCCTTCACGGCGCTGCTCGTCCTGCTGCTCTGCGCCCCGTTCGACATCCCGCAGCAGCAGGCGATGCTGCCCGGCGTGACCATGGCGTCGGTGTTTTTCTGGTCGGTCTTCCGCCCCGCCTCCATGCCGGCACCGATCGTGTTCCTGATCGGCATGCTCTACGACCTGCTCTCCTTCTCCCCGCCCGGGCTGGAAGCGGTCACGCTGCTGCTGGTGCACGCCGTGGGCATCGGCATGCGTCACAGCCTGGCCCGTCAGGGCTTCGTGGTGGTCTGGTTCAGCTATCTGCTGGTGGCCTTCGTCGCGATCGTGCTCGATTTCGCCCTGCTCTGCGCCTTCACCCTGCGGCTGCTGCCGCCGCAGCCGGCGCTGTTCGAGCTGGCCCTGTCCGCCGGCGTCTACCCGCTGCTGAGCGCCTTGTTCACCTGGGCGCATCGCGGCATCGCCGACCCGTCGCGGGCGTAGGTGCCGCATGAGGCGGTGGTCGTTCCGACGCGCATCGAGAGGCCTGACGATCGGGGCCCTCTTTTCCCGCAAGACACCTGCCGCCGCGCGGCGCGCTCCGGCGCGGGCACCGAAGGAAACCCCTTCGCGCGGCATCTTCACCCGGCGCGCCCTGGCGCTGATGGGCCTGCAGACGGCGGCTCTCGGCGCGCTCGGCGACCGGCTGTACCGGCTCCAGGTCTCCGATGGCCGCAAATACGCGACCATGGCGGACAACAACCGCATCAGCACGCGGCTGCTGGCACCCCCGCGCGGCCGCATCATCGACCGCTTCGGCGCCACGCTCGGCGGCAATAAGGTCAACTGGCGCGCGCTGCTGCTGGCCGAGCAGACCACCAACGTGCAAGGGACGCTGGACCGCTATTCCGCCATCCTGCCGCTGGATGATCGCGAGCGCGCCCGCATCGACCGCGAACTCAAGCACGGCCGCAAGTTCATCCCCGTCGTGGTGCAGGACTTCCTGAGCTGGGACGATATGGCCCGGCTCGAGGTGAACGCCCCCGAACTGCCGGGCATCCTGATCGATGTCGGCACCACGCGGCTCTACCCGCAAGGGCCGACCCTGGCGCACGTGGTCGGCTACGTGGCCCCGCCCAACGAGCGGGACGTCGCCAAGGATGCCGATCTCGCCCTGCCGGGCATGCGCATCGGCCGCGCCGGCATCGAGCAGTTCCACGATCTCGCCCTGCGCGGCACGCCGGGCTCCGTGCAGATGGAAGTCAACTCTGTCGGCCGGGTGATGCGTGAACTCGACCGCCGCGAGGGCCAGCAGGGCAAGACGATCGGCCTCACGGTGGATCTGGGCCTGCAGCAGGCCGTGCTGAGCCGGATCGCCGACCAGGCCGCCAGTGCCGTGGTGATGGACGCCCGCAACGGCGAGGTACTGGCCATGGTCAGCACGCCCTCCTTCGACCCCAGCCTGTTCGATTCAGGCGTCAGCCAGCAGCAATGGGCGGAATGGACCGCCGATCAGCGCACGCCGCTGATCAACAAGGCCGTCGCCGGTGTCTATCCGCCCGGCTCCACCTTCAAGCCCGCCGTGGCCATGGCCGCGCTCCAGGCCGGCACGCTTACGCCGGGCGACCGCATCACCTGCCGGGGTTATATCGATGTCGGCGGGGCGCGCTTCCATTGCTGGGCCCGCTACGGCCACGGTTCCATCGACCTGCATCAGGGGATCAAGTTCTCCTGCGACGTGTTCTTCTACGAGGTCGCGCGACGCACCGGCATGGACCCGATCGCCGCCACGGCGCACGTCTTCGGGCTCGGCACCAAACTCGGCATCGAACTGCCGCACCAGCGCACGGGGTCGATCCCGACGCCGGCCATGCGGCGCGCCGAGGGCCATCACTGGAACGGCGGCGACACCATCAATGCCGGCATCGGCCAGGGCTTCGTCACCGTGACGCCGCTCCAGCTTGCCACCTACGCCTCCCGCCTCGCCACCGGCCGCATGGTGCAGCCGCATCTGACCCGCTCGATCGACGAGGCGCTGCAGCCGACGATGAACCCGGATCACTGGCCCGCGCTGCCGATGCCGGAGGACCATCTCCAGGCGTTGCGCTCCGGGATGTATGCGGTGGTGAACGAGCCGCACGGCACGGCCCCCAAGGCCCGTCTGCCGCTGGCCGGCGTGCAGATGGCCGGCAAGACCGGCTCCGCCCAGGTACGCCATGTCAGCCGCTACGCGCGTGAGAGCGGTCATTTCGACAGCTCCAAGCTGCCCTGGGAATTCCGTCCGCACGCCTTGTTCATCTGCTTCGCGCCGTACGACAATCCGCGCTACGCCGCCGCGGTGGTGGTCGAGCACGGCAACGCCGCGGCGGAGGTCGCCGCTCCGCTCGCCCGCGACATCATGATGGACACCCTCACCCGCGACCCGGTGAACCACAAGGACGCGCCCGGTCAGAAGGTGGCGGACGCGATCTGAACCGGCCCGGCGGCCGGCGCGGACTTGCCGAGCGCTGCAAGCTGCACGCCGACGCGGCCGAGCTTGTCGGGATTGCGCACGATATAGATCGCGCTGATCCGTTCCTCCCGGATCTCCAGCGCGGTGGTCTGCGGCAGCCCGTCCGGCTCCAGCGTAACGAAGCCCGGAAGCCCGTTGATCCGTCCCAGATGCAGGAGGATCGGCGTGCGGGAGCGCTTGCGGGCGATGCCGGCGAAGAAGCGTGCGATCCTGTCCGCGCCGCCGATCGGATTCAGGGCCGACGGGCGCACGCCGCCGCCATCGGTCCGCAGCACCGCCGCCTCGGCCAGCAGGGCACGCAGCGCCTCTCCGTCGCCATCCCGGGACGCGGCATGGAAGGCGCGGGCGATCCGTTCCCCGTCCCCGTCCGCGACCGGATGCCGCGTTTCGGCATCGGTCAGATGGGCGCGGGCCCGGCTGGCGAGCTTGCGACAGGCTGCCTCCGTCCGGCCGAGCAGGGTCGCCAGCTCGGCGAACGGCGTGTCGAACAGGTCGTGGAGAATGAACACGGCCCGTTCGGCCGGCGTGAGCCGTTGCAGCGTGAGCAGAACGGCGACGCTGACGCGCTGGGTCTGGGCGAACGCCGTTTCCTGCGGCGACTCGCCGGCGGTGATCAGCGGCTCCGGCAGCCAGGGGCCGACATAGACCTCATGCCGGTTCCGGGCGGACCGGATATGGTCGATGCTGAGGCGCGCGACGGCCTTGAGCAGCCAGGCGCGCGGCTGCGCGACCTCCGTTCGATCGGCGGCCTGCCAGCGGAGGAACGCGTCCTGGACGATATCCTCCGCCGTCGCCAGCGATCCTGTCATGCGATAGGCCAGCCCCAGCAGATCGGCCCTGTGCGGGATGAAGCGGCTTGCCGGATCGTCGCCTGCCGGCATCAGGACGGCGCCGGGACCGCGCTTCCGGGACGGGCGCGGAAGGCGATTGCCATCCGGTTCCAGCCGTTGATCGTGACGATGGCGAGTGAAAGCTGCACGATCTCCGCGTCGGTGAAATGCGCGCGCAGGGCTTCGTACTCCGCGTCGGGCGCATGGGTGTCGGCAACCAGGGTGAGCGCCTCCGTCCAGGCGAGCGCGGCCCGTTCGCGATCGGTGTAGCAGGGCGCTTCCCGCCAGGCATCCAACAGGAACAGGCGCGCGCTGGTTTCCCCGGCCTGCATCGCGTCCCGCGCATGCATGTCGATGCAGAAGGCGCAGCCGTTGATCTGCGAGGCGCGCAGCTTCACGAGCTCCAGCAGCGCATGATCGAGGCCGAAGCCGTTCACGGCCCGCGACAGCGCCAGCATGGGTTTCAGCGCCTCCGGCGCCGCGGCGTAGTAGTCGAGTCTCGGCAGCATGGGTGGTCTCCATTGCGGTTGACGCCTGGAAGACGAGGCAGCGCGCCGGAATGTGACGCGGGTTGGCCGGACATTGGCCTACTCATCGAAGATCGACGACATGAAGGCGCCGGGATCACGGTAGAACTCGCGGAGCAGCCGGAAATGGTCGGTCCGTTCGAACGGGCGCTCGATGATGCCGAAATCGGTCATGTGCAGCAGCGTCGTCCCGGGATAGGCCATCAGCAGCGGCGAATGGGTGGCGATGATGAACTGCGTGTCCTCGCGCCGTTCGGCGCGGCGGATCATCCGAAGGAATTCGATTTGGAGCGCCGGCGACAGAGCCGCCTCGGGCTCGTCCAGCACGAACAGGCCCGATCCGCCTTCGATCCTGTTTCGGAAAATCTGCAGATAGCCCTCGCCATGCGATCGGGTCGTCAACGACCGGCCCCCGTAATCCACCTGCGCGTCGAACGCGTCGATCCGGGAAATCAGACCCATGATCGTCTCTGCTCTGGTATAGAACCCTCTCGAAACTTTGGGCTTCCAGGATGCGCGCAAAGCCTGGCTGAGCCGCTCTTCCGCTACCGTAGTGCTGTCGCGGTAGTTGCGATTGCCGCCATCCCCACCGAACCCGCTCAGAGCGGCGATGGCTTCGAGGAGAGTGGATTTTCCGCTGCCGTTGACGCCCACGAAGATCGTCACGGGACGCGTGAACTCCAGGTCCAGCGGCTCTGCGGCGATCGCTGGCACGGTGAACGGGTGGCCGGCATTTTCCGGCACACGGTCCGGAAGAAGGCGTACGGATCTCAGAAACGGCGGCGTGAACACGGAGGAGCGTCGAGGCGTCGTCCTACCCATGCCTGTTCTTTCGCCTCCGCCGCGCCTCCCGCCGCGTCGTCCAATGTCCATGCGGGAGGTTGGCGCCAGCCCGATCATACGGGGATGCCCGGCCAGCCTCTACCGCAATCGCCGTCCTGTTCGCGACGGAACGTATGGGTCGCACGGTTCTTCATCCCGGCTCGGCCTGACGCGGCGAATGAGCTGACGTCATGCAGCCAGGACGGCGGATCGGCGTTGCAGCAGTAACATCCCGAGACCGGAGTTCGCATCCATGTTCCGTCTGCTGATCGCCCTCGTGCTGCCGCCGCTGCTGTTCTTCACCATCGGCCGCCCCGTTGCCGGTCTGTTCTGCCTGCTGCTGCATCTGACCATCATCGGCTGGGTGCCGGCGGCGATCTGGGCGGTGTATGCGCTCAACGAGTACAACACCGATCGCAAGCTCGGCTTCGCCCGCTGAGCCTGCCGGGCGCCCTGGCCGCCGTGAAGCTGCGCAACCCGCTCGACCATCTGCGCCCGCGCACGGTGCGGATCGGCGTGACCGGGTTGGCGCGCTCTGGCAAGACGGTGCTGCTGACGGCGCTGGCGGCGACGCTGCTGGCCCGCGATGCGCTGGGCGGGCGGATCGCCTCGGCCAGGATCGCACCGGCGGGGGCGGACTCGCTGCCGCGCTTCGACGTGTCGCGCCATCTGGCGGCGTTGGCGGCCGACCCACCGCGCTGGCCGGATCGCACCAATGCGGTCTCCCTGCTGGCGCTCGATCTCACCATCGCCGGCGGCGTGCTGCCGGACCGGCAGATCCGGCTCGAATTGCTGGATTATCCCGGCGAATGGCTGATGGACCTGCCGCTGCTGGATCTGTCCTTCGCCGACTGGTCGCGGCAGGCGATGACGCGTCTGGAGGCGCCGGCGATCCGCGCGGCCGCCGAGCCGTTCCTGCGTTTCGCCAGTGCCCTTCCGGCAGGCTCGGATGCGGACGAAGCGCTGGTGGCAGCCGGGCATCGTCTCTACGTCTCCACCCTGCACGCCTTGCGCGACCGCTTCGGCTTGTCGCTGCTGCAACCGGGCCGCTTCCTGATGCCCGCCCCCGGCGAGGCGCCGCCCTGGAGCCTGTTCTTTCCATTGGCCTCCTCCTCGCCGCTCGCCCGGCTGATGGAGCGGCGTTACAGCCAGTATGTGGAGGCGACGCGGGAGTCGCTGCTGTCGCCCGCCTTCGGACGTATCGACCGTCTGGTTGTGCTGGCAGACATCCTGGGTGCATTGCATGCAGGGCCCGACGCGTTTGCGGATGCACAGGCGGCGCTGGCGGCGGCGTCCGGCGCGCTGCGCTGGCAGGGGTCCTGGCTGCAGGCCGTGGCGGCCCTCGCCCGGCTGCAATTGCCGCCGCGCGTGATCACCCGCGTCTGCTACGCCGCCAGCAAGGCGGACCATGTCTCTGAACGCCAGCGCGGCAATCTGGCGGCGCTGATGGGCGCGCTCACCGATACGGAGCAACGGCGCGGCGTGCGATCCGGCAACGGATCGAGCAGCCTCGCCATCGCCGCGCTCCGCTGCACGGAGGACTTCGTCTGGACTCTGGACGGCCACCCGGTCTCGGCCGTGCGCGGACGGCGTCTGGGCGAGGACCGCATGACCCGGTCCTATCCCGGCGAGGTACCGGACAAGCCGCCGGGGCCGGAGTTCTGGCAGCATCCGTTTCTGGAGCTGCCGGTGTTCGAGCCGCCGGTGCTCACCGATGGCGGCCGCGACGGCGTGCCGAATATCGGCCTCGATGCGCTGCTGGACACGCTGCTGGGGGATCTGCTGTGAGCGACGCGCCCGGGATCCCACCGCAACCGGGACCGTTCCGCCCATCCCCCAGGATCGAGACCGAAGGCACGGAAGCGCGCGACGACTCTGCGCGCGCCGCAATGCCCCGCCGGAGCGACGCGTCGGACTTCCGCCCCCGCCCGGCCGACGCGCCGTTCGCTTCGCCCGAACCGCCGCGCCCCTCGCCCAGGATCGAGCAGGAGACCACGCTGGCCTCGCGCCTTTCCCTGGCCGCTCCGGGTTCGCCGGACGATGCCGTGACGCCTGTCGAGCCAGGCTGGGGCATGCCGACCCTGGTTCTCAGCGGGTTCTCGGTCCTGGCACTGGGTCTGGCCGGATTGCAGACCGGCAATTTCGTTGCCGAGCAGTTCCATCGCGCCGCCATTCTGGGCTGGGTGACGCTCGGCGTGGCAGTGACCGGCTTCGGGCTGGTTCTGGCCGGGATCTGGCGCGAGCTGCGCGGAGTGATGCGGTTGCGGAGCGTGGACCGGCTCCGCGCCGCCCTGGCCGGGACGAACGCCACCGCCCGGGTGGAGGCGGCGCGACACTGGCTGGGCATGGTGGAGGGTGGCTCGTCCCTGCGTCCGGCCCTGGATGCGCTGAACGATCCGGACGCCGTGCTGCCGCTTCTTCGCGCCGGGGTGGAGACGCGCCTTCGCCGCGAAGCCGACGCCCTGGCGCGGCGCGCGGCCATGGGCGTGGTGGCCGGCATGGCGGCGACGCCGGCGCCGTCCCTGGTCGTGCTTCTGGTGAGCTGGCGCGGTCTGCGTCTGATCCGGCAGGTGGCGACGCTGTATGGCATGCGTCCCGGGCTGCTCGGTACGCTGGGTCTGCTGCGCCGCACCGCGGCGGCGGCGACCGCTACGGCGGTCACGGAAGTGGCAATCAACAGTGCCGCCCATGCGCTGCTGAGCACACCGCTTCTGAGCCATCTGGCGGGGGAGATGGCGGGAGGCGCCGTCGCCGCGCGCCGCATGGTGGTGCTGGGCCGCGCCGCCGCCATCGCCTGCACACCGTTGCCGCCGGCATAGAAGCGGAAGACTCTTTCGCTCATAGGAAAGAACCAAAGAGCGTCCGACGGGTTGGCTCCATGCTGGCCACGCATCCCGCACCCAACGGACAGAAGTCTTTTTGCTTCTTTTTCTTCAGAAAAAGAAGATCGCTTCTCTCCCATGGATCCAATCCACGAAGCCCGCAGGAGTTGCCGATGCGCTTGCTGTTCCCAGAAGTGGAGATCACCGGACGCACTTTGCTGTCGGACGCCTTCCGCAAGCTGGAGCGGATCGAGTTCCGCCAGAAGGATGGCAAGGAGCAGGTTCTGCAGCGCGAGGTCTATCATAACGGACCGGGCGCCGCGGTTCTGCCGTTCGATCCGACGCGCGGCACGGTCCTGCTGGTGCGACAGCTTCGTATCGCCGCCCATCTGAACGGCGATCCCGCCTACATGACCGAACTGTGCGCCGGCCTTGTGGACGAGGGCGACGCGCCGGAGCGCACGGTGGAGAAGGAAGCTTTGCAGGAGCTGGGCTACCGCCTGCACGCGATCGAACCGGCTTTCGTGCTCTACATGAATCCCGGCAGCACCACGGAAAAGCTGCATCTGTTCACCGCGCGTTACGAGGCCGCGGATCACGTCGCTTCCGGCGGCGGTCTGGACGAGGAGGGAGAGCGCATCCGAATCCTCGAACCGACCCTGGACGAAGCGATCACAATGATCCGAGACGGCATCATTACCGATGCGAAGACGATCGTTCTGCTACAACACGCGGCACTGAATCAGTCCGGCGCGGCCGGGCAGCAGGGGTGATGGCCGCTTCGTCGGCGTCCGACCGGTTGCGACGTTCCGTTGTTGCTGACGTCGTCACGACACTCTCGCATGGCCCCTGGCGCATTTCGAAAGCCGTCTCAGCGGTCCGCGCGTTTTGAAGGATTCCCATGAACGACGCTCATGAAGCGGATCACGGCGACCACGCAGCCCGTGTCGGGAACGGCTTCGTGGTGGTGCGCGGAGCGCGGCAAAACAATCTGGCCAACGTGGACGTCGACATTCCGCGCGACCGTTTCGTGGTGTTCACGGGCGTGTCCGGCTCGGGAAAATCCTCGCTCGCCTTCGGCACGCTGTTTGCGGAATCGCAGCGCCGCTATCTGGAATCCGTCGCCCCTTATGCCCGCCGCCTGATCGACCAGGCCGGAATTCCGGAGGTCGACCATATCGGCGGATTGCCGCCCGCCATCGCCTTGCAGCAGCAGCGCGGCATACCGAGCGCGCGCTCCTCGGTCGGCAGCGTCACCACCATGTCCAGCCTGATGCGCATGCTGTATTCGCGCGCCGGCACCTACCCCGACGATCAGCCGATGCTGTATGCGGAGGATTTCTCGCCCAACACGGTGCAGGGCGCCTGCCCGGCCTGCCATGGTCTCGGCCGGATCTACGACGCCACCGAAGACACCATGGTGCCGGACCCGTCGCGCACCATACGCGACCGCGCGATCGCGTCCTGGCCGCCCGCATGGCATGGGCAGAACCTGCGCGATATCCTGGTCTCCCTGGGCTACGATGTCGACGTGCCCTGGCGCGACCTGCCGCGGAAGGATCGCGACTGGATCCTGTTCACCGACGAAACGCCGACGGTTCCGGTCTATGCCGGTTTGACACCGAAGCAGACGCGCGAGGCGTTGCGCCGCAAGGCGGAGCCGAGCTATCAGGGGACATACACCGGCGCGCGCCGCTACGTTCTGGACACCTTCGCCAACTCCGGAAGCGCGATGATGAAGAAGCGCGTCTCGCGCTTCATCGTCGGCCGCGATTGTCCCGCCTGCGGCGGCAAGCGCCTGAAGCCGGAAGCCCTGTCCGTCACCTTCGCAGGCCACGACATTGCCGCGATCGGCGCTCTGCCGTTTTCCGCGCTGCGCGACCTGTTCGCGCCGATCGCACGCGGCGAATTCGGCGGCGATGGTCCCAGCGGCACCGTTCTAAATCGGAAGAAACGCGCGGACGCGGTCTCGAAGCGCGTTGCGGCCGGCTTGTCGGCGCACAACGCCGCGCCCGATATCCGCCGCACGCCGAACCTGTCGGACGAGAAACGGCTGGCCGCGCGCCGTCTGGCGGAGGAGCTGCTGGAACGGCTGCATCCGCTGATCGATCTTGGCCTCGGCTATCTGTCTCTCGATCGCGCCACGCCCAGCCTGTCCTTCGGCGAGATGCAGCGTCTGCGCCTGGCGGCGCAGCTTTCCGCGCATCTGTTCGGCGTGGTCTATGTTCTGGACGAACCTTCCGCAGGGCTTCATCCCGCCGATGGCGACGCGCTGCTGGGCATTCTCCGCCGGCTGCGTGCGTCGGGAAACTCGCTTTTCGTGGTCGAGCACAATCTGGACCTGATCCGCAACGCGGACTGGATCGTCGATGTCGGTCCCGCCGCCGGCGCGGGCGGCGGACGCATCCTGTATAGCGGTCCGATCGCCGGTCTGGCCGATCGTCGCGACAGCGCCACGCGCCGCTATCTGTTCGATCCGCCCCGGCCAGAAGCCCATGCGCCGCGAACGCCGGTTGCTTGGCTTGAGCTGGCCGGCGTCTCGCGGAATACATTGCGCAGGCTCGACGTCTCTTTCCCGCTCGGCTGCTTCACCGCCGTCACCGGCGTATCTGGCTCCGGCAAATCCACCCTGGTCAGCCAGGCTTTGCCCGACCTGGTGGGAGCGCGCCTGGGACAGACGGCCCCGGCTTCGGTACCGGACGACGCCGACCTGCTGCTCGACGCGCCCGATCCGGTTACGCAGGGGCGCGTGGTCGGCGATCTCGGGGGAATCAGGCGCGTGGTGCGCGTCGATCAGAAGCCGATCGGCCGCACGCCGCGCTCGAACCTCGCCACCTATACCGGCCTGTTCGACCCTGTGCGCCGGCTGTTCGCCGCCACGCCGCTCGCCCGCAAGCACCGCTACGGGCCGGGACGGTTCTCGTTCAACATCGCCGAAGGCCGTTGTCCGGTCTGCGAGGGCGAAGGCTCGGTGATGGTCGAGCTGCTGTTCCTGCCGAGCGTCTATGCCCCCTGCGCGGCCTGCGGGGGCACCCGCTTCAATCCGGATACGCTGGCGATCAGGTGGAACGGCCACAACATCGCCGACGTGCTGCACATGACGGTGGACCAAGCCTGTGGGGCGTTCCAGGACGAAGCGCCGATCGCGCGCGCGCTCGTTCTGCTGCGCGAGATCGGGCTGGGCTATCTGCGCCTGGGCCAGCCGGCCACGGAACTGTCCGGCGGCGAGGCGCAGCGGGTGAAACTCGCCACGGAACTGCAACGTGCCCAGCGCGGCGACACGCTCTATGTGCTGGACGAGCCGGCCTCCGGTCTGCATCCCGCCGATGCCGACCGCCTGATGCGCCACCTGCACGGTCTGGTGGAGGCGGGCAACACGGTGGTGGCTGTGGAACACGCCATGCGCCTGGTCGTCCAGGCCGACTGGGTCATCGACATGGGCCCGGGCGCAGGGAAAGCAGGTGGCCACATCGTCGCCAGCGGTCCGCCCGCTGCGGTGGCCGGGCGGAGGGACAGCCGGACCGCGCCCTATCTCGCCGCCGCCCTCCGCGGCTGAGCCCGCGCTGGACGGATCGCGCCCGAACGTTCCAAATCGCCGGCATGATTGCGGCCGCCCCTTGCCCCCCGATACCGGCCCCTCCACGATCCGCCGCGCTGATCCTGGTGGGGGCGGGCCTGTCCGGCGCGGCCTTTCTTGCCCATCTGTTGCGCGACCATCCGGGGCTGTGCGGGCGTGTTCTGGTGCTTGAGCCGAGACGGCGTCTCGGCGCCGGGCTCGCCTATGCCACATGCGACCCGGCGCATCGCGTCAATGTCTCGGCCGGGCGCATGTCGCTGTTTCCCGACCAGCCAAGCCATTTCGCCGATTGGCTGTCCCGGACCGGCGCCGCCGGCCGCGACCGCGAGGCGTTGAGCGCCGACGGGTCGCTGCATCCGCGGCGGGCCTTGTTCGGCCGCTACGTGCACGAGACGGTTTCGGCGCAGATCGCGGCCGCGACGCTGGAGGTGGTGCGCCTGCGCGAGAGCGCCATTTCGGCCGAGCCGGGGCCGGAGGGCTGGTCGGTGACGCTCGAGACAGGCGATCGCTGGCGAGCGCCTCTGATGGTGCTGGCGGTCGGCCATAGCGCGCCCGACCTGCCCGCCCCGCTCCGGTCGCTGGCGGCCGATCCGCGTCTGGTCGCCGATCCCTGGGCGCGCGACGCGCTGGCCGGAATCGCTCCGGAGGCCGCGGTTCTGGTCGTCGGCACAGGGCTGACCGGCTGCGACGTGATTGCAAGCCTGCGCGCGCGAGGGCATCGGGGCCGGGTGCTGATGGTGTCGCGCCGCGGGCTGCTGCCGCGGCCGCGCACGCCCTTGCCGGTCGAGAGTTTCGGCCGGTTCGACGACCGCCCTTCCGTCACGGCCCGGGCGCTTCTGCGGCGCGTCCGCGCGGCGGTGGCGGCGGCGGCGGCGCTGGGCAGGCCCTGGGAAGATGTCGTGGCGGCGCTGCGAGAGCAGGCGGGACCGGTGTGGGGATCGCTTCCGGTCGTGGAGAAAAGGCGACTGCTGCGCCATGCGCGGCCATTCTGGGACGTACACCGGTTCCAGTGCGCGCCGCAGATCGACCGGGCGGTCGCGGACGGACTCGCCTCAGGCTGGCTCTCGGTGCGCGCAGCGAGCCTGGTGGCGGCAGCAGCGGATACCGAGGCGATCAGGGTGCGGATCGGACCGCGCGGCGGTGGTTCCGAGGAGGTGAGCGTGGCGGCGGTGGTGAACTGCACCGGCCCCGGTCATCGCTCGGTGGTGGAGTCCCATCCTCTCCTGCGCGCCCTGGCCAAGCGGGGCGTGCTGCGGGCGGACCCGTGCCGGCTCGGGATCGACGTGGACGGCACGAGCCGCGTGCTCGGCCACGACGGCGTTCCGGCGCCCGGCCTGTTCGTCGCCGGGCCGCTCGCCCGCTTCGCGCATGGCGAGTTGATGGGGCTGCCACAGGTGGCGCTGCAACCGCGCGACGTGGCCGCCTCCGTGGCGGCGATCTGGCCGCGGGACCGGGCGGAGCGCTTGTCGCGCGCGGCGGCGGCGGAACGATCCGGCCAATAAGGAGCCGGGCCCGCGTCTTGACGATAGACTCGCGCGCGGCGCCACGGCATCTGTGCGGGCATGATCTCCCAGAAACGCCTTCTGCGCGCCGAGCCGAGCTTCCGGTTCCTGGCCAAGCTCTGGCGGATCAGCTGGCTCTACGTGCTGCTGATCTGCGTCCTGGCCGGGGTCGGCTATGGCGCGCTGTATTCCGCCGACGGCGGCTCGGCCAAGCCGTTCGCAGGCCCGCAAAGCCTGCGTTTCGGCTTCGGTCTGGTGCTGATGCTGGGGGTGGCGATGCTGAGCCCGCGGGTGCTGGTGCGCCTGGCCTGGCCGCTCTACGGCCTCTCCCTGCTGCTTCTGGCCGCCGTTCTGCACATGGGTCATGTCGGCAAGGGCGCGGAGCGATGGCTGATCATCGGCGGCATGCAGGTGCAGCCTTCCGAATTCGCCAAGATCGCCCTGGCCCTGGTTCTGGCCGCCTGGTTCCATCGCGCCGGGCACAAGCGGATGGGCAACCCGCTGTTTCTGATCCCGCCGGCGATCCTGGTGCTGCTGCCGGTGGGCTTGGTGCTGAAGGAGCCCAATCTCGGCACGGCGGTGATCATCGGCGCGGTGGGCGCCTCCATCTTCCTCGCCGCCGGAATGCGTCTCTGGCAGATCGCGATCCTGATCGCGCCCGTGCCCTTCCTGGCGAAGTTCGCCTACGGCCATCTGCACGACTACCAGAAGGCGCGCATCACCACCTTCCTTCATCCGGAAAGCGACCCGCTCGGCGCCGGCTACAACATCATCCAGAGCAAGATCGCGCTCGGCTCCGGCGGCATGTGGGGACAGGGCTACCTGCACGGCACGCAGGGGCAGCTCAACTTCCTGCCGGAGAAGCAGACCGACTTCATCTTCACCATGATCGCGGAGGAATGGGGGCTGGTCGGCGGCCTGACCGTGATGGGGCTGCTGCTGCTCATCATCATGGGCGGGATGCTGATGTCGATGCGCTGCCGGCACCAGTTCGGCCGGCTGCTCGGGCTCGGCATCTCCATGAACTTCTTTCTCTACTGCGTCGTGAATCTCAGCATGGTGATGGGCGCGATCCCTGTCGGTGGCGTGCCGCTGCCGCTGATCTCCTATGGCGGCTCGGCCATGCTGACGGTGATGTTCGGCTTCGGGCTGCTGCTTTCGGTCTATGTGCATCGAGACGCGTCGTTCGGCGAGAACGAGGGCAACGCTTGAGCGGAATCCTGCCGCCGACGCCGGCGGTTCTGCGCTCCTACCGGCTCAGCACCTATCATGCCGGCCCGGTCACGGCGCGGATCGGCCGAGTGCCGAGCGGGATGGCGGGTTGGGGGCGCGGCGACGCCCTGGCGATGCTGAGCGCCGCCAATCCGGGCGGGCGCAGGATGCCGGATGGCTGGAACCGGCGCGCCATGGCCCGGCTGGAACCGTTTCTGCGACACGTGCCGCATGTCGCGGGCGAAGGCCGGCTCGGGCGCTGGGGCGAGCCGCTGGTGCTGGCGCGTCTGCCGGCGCGCCCGGCTGCGATCCTGGCGCGGCGCTTCCGTCAGAATGCGATCGTGGTGTTACGGCGGGACCGGGCGGCGCGGCTGGTGCTTCTGTGAGCAGCCGCTACGGGCTGGAGATCCGCGCCGCACAACCGGCCGACGGCGCCGGCCTTTCAGAGATGCTGGACGCGAACGGCATCGCTCTCCCCGCGCGCATCCTGTCCGAACGCATCGACCTTCAGCGCGCGACGCCGAACGGCACCGTGTTGCTCGCCCTCGAATGGGGGCCGCCGAGCGGCCTGGTCTCGGTGCATTGGCATCCGTCCCTGTTCGAACCTCACCCGGTGGCGCGGATCACCACGCTGCTGGTGGATCGCGAACAGCGCCGGCGCGGCATTGGGCGACTGCTGGTGAAGGCGGCTTCGCAGGCGGCGCGCATGGCCGGTTGCGACCGGATCGCGCTGGAGATCGGTCCGGGCGCAGCGGAACTGACCGAATTCGGCGCGGCGACCGGGTTCGCGCCGCTAGGCAGCCGCATGGTGCGCTCGCTGCGCAAGCACACGCAGAGCTGAGCGCGCGCCGGACCGCCCGGACCGGTCAGCCCGATGCCGGCACGCGGTCGTCGGACCACACCCAGTCGCGGATCTCCGGCAAATCGTCGAACGCTTCCCTGATATGGGTCTGGTGCCGCGCCAGCATGGTCTCGCAATAATCCGCCAGCGCGGTGTCGGCGAACAGATGCGGCAGATAGCGCGTCACGTCGAGACAGAGATGCAGGCGGCTCATCTCGTTCTGCACGACCATGTCAAATGGGGTCGTCGTAGTGCCCTCCTCCAGATATCCGCGCACATGGAAGCGGTCATGCCAGGCCCGGCCATGCAGAAGATCGTGCACCACCCCCGGATAGCCATGGAACGCGAACAGGACCGGGGCGGATTCGGTGAAGATCGCGGTGAAATCCTCCATGCTCATGCCGTGCGGATGGCGGTCCGGCGGGCAGAGCCGCATCAGATCGACCACGTTCACCACGCGAACCTTCACCTGCGGCGCGTGACGGCGCAGCAGCCAGGCCGCCGCGACGATCTCCTGGGTCGGGATGTCTCCGGCGCAGGCCAGGACCACGTCCGGCTTGTCCGGCTCCCGGCTGTATTGCGGCCAGATTCCGGCACCCAGGCGGCAATGGGCATCGGCCTCCTCCATGGTCAGCCACTGCAATTGCGGCTGCTTGTCGATCACCATCAGGTTAAGATAGTTGACGCTGCGGAAGCAGTGATTGGCGACGCTCAGCAGGCAATTCGCGTCCGGGGGCAGATACACGCGCGCCACCAGCGGCTTGCGATGGATCACGGTGTCGATGAAGCCGGGCCCTTGATGGCTGAAGCCGTTATGGTCGTTGCGCCAGCAGGTCGATGTCAGCAGATAGTTGAAGGAGGGAATGTCCGCACGCCAGGGCAGGCGACGCGCATGCTCGATCCATTTGGCGTGCTGCATCGCCATGGAATCGATAATCATCGCGAACGCCTCGTAGCTCGCGAACAGGCCGTGCCGGCCTGTCAGGGTGTAGCCCTCGAGCCAACCATGGCAGCAATGCTCGCTCAGAACCTCCATCACCCGGCCGCCATGCGAGACATGGTCGTCCTGCGGCAAGATCTGTGTCGCCAGGCAGCGATCCGACACTTCGAAGACAGCGCCGAGACGGTTGGAATTCGTCTCGTCCGGACAGAACAAACGAAAATTGTCCGGATTGTTCCTGTAGATGTCGCGCAGATAGCGGCCGAGCACCGCAGTCGATCCGGTGCGTTCGGCGGCGCGCGCGCTGAAGGCGATCGCGTAATCCCTGTAGTCCGGCAGATCGAGCGGCTTGCGCAGCAGACCGCCATTGGCGTGCGGATTGCTGCCCATCCGGCGTAAGCCGTCCGGCGACAGGGCGGCATAGTCCGCGCGCAGAGCGCCGTTCTCGTCGAACAACTCCTCCGGCCGGTAGCTGCGCATCCATTCTTCCAGGATGCGCAGATGCTCCGGATTGGTCTTCACCTCCGCAACGGGAACCTGATGCGCGCGGAACGTCCCTTCCACCGTCACGCCATCGACGATCCTGGGGCCGGTCCAGCCTTTCGGCGTGCGCAGGACGATCATCGGCCAGCGCAGATCGTCCGGCCTGGAATGGCTACGCGCCGCCTGCTGGATCGCCCTGATCTTGCAGATCGCAGCTTCGCTGGCGGCGGCGAAGTCCTGATGCACCTGCGCCGGCTGATCGCCCTCCACGAAGACAGGATCGTAGCCCTGTCCACGGAAGAACTGCTCCAGGTCGGCGTCGGATCGCCGGCCCCACACGGTCGGTCCGGCGATCTTGTAGCCGTTCAGGTGCAGGATCGGCAGCACAGCGCCGTCCCGACCGGGATCGATGAAGTCGATGCTTTTCCAGCTTCCAGCCAGGGGTCCGGTTTCGGACTCGCCATCACCCACTACGGCCGTCACCAGCAGATCGGGATTGTCCATCACCGCGCCGAACGCATGCACCAGAACATAGCCGAGTTCTCCGCCCTCGTGGATCGATCCCGGTGTCGGTACGCTCACATGGCTCGGCACGCCGCCGGGCGTGGAGAATTGCCGGAACAGGGTCAGCATTCCCGCCGCGTCACGGGTCACGTGCGGATAGATGTCGGTATAGCTGCCTTCGAGCCAGACATTGGCGATCAAGGCCGGCCCACCATGGCCGGGCCCGGCCATGTAGATGGCATCGAGATCGTATTTCCGGATCAACCGGTTCATGTGCACGTAGATCAGGTTGAGGCCCGGCGACGTGCCCCAATGGCCGAGCAGACGCGGCTTGACGTGATCGGCGCTGAGCGGTTCTCGCAGCAGCGGATTGTGCATCAGATAGATCTGTCCGACATTCAGGTAGTTGGCGGCACGCCACCACCCATCCATCCGGCGCAGCTCTTCCGCGTCAAGGGGCGCGGAACCGGTTGCGCCACCGTTCGATCGGCTCTGCATCATCTGTTTCTCCATCAGGGCTCCACGTGAGAACGGCCTGCCGTGCCGTTAACCGCGACCCGCCTCCTTCAGCGTGTCGATCGTGTGCCGGATCACCATCGCCTCCTCGTCCGTTTCCAGACGCAGCACGGCGACCGGGCTCCGCTCGGTCGAAATTGTCTCGTGATTCCGGTTGTTGGCATCGCTATCGAGAGAAACGCCCATCCATTCGAGCTGCGCGCAGATCTTCTCGCGGACCGGCGCCGCATGCGCACCGATTCCGGCTGTGAAGACAAGCCCGTCGATCCCGCCGAGCGAAACGGCCATCGCAGCGATCATGCGCGCCGCCCTGCTCACGAACATCTCGACCGCCCGCGACGCCGCAGGCGCGTCGCTCCGCAGCAGAACCCGCATGTCGCTCGACAATCCGTCGGACAGGCCGAGCAGGCCCGAGCGCCGATACAGAACATCCTCGATAGCGTCGCCGTCCATGCGAAGCTGCTGCATCATGTGCAGCACCACGCCGGGATCGAGCGCTCCGGCGCGCGTCCCCATCACCAACCCATCGAGAGCGGTGAAACCCATCGTCGTATCGACGCTGCGCCCATTCCTCATCGCACACAGGCTGGCGCCGTTGCCGAGATGCGCCACGACGACGCGGCCCGAAGCCAGTTCGGGGTGACGCTCGCGCAGGCATCCGGCGATGTATTCGTAAGAGAGGCCATGGAAGCCGTAGCGTCTGATGCCCTGCCGGGCAAAATCATCCGGCAGCGCGTAACGCCAGGAGGTTTCCGGCATGGCGTGGTGAAACGCGGTGTCGAAACAAGCGACCTGCTTCACACCGGGACGCCATTTTTCCAGCGCCCGCACCGGCGCCAGCCCGTGCGGCTGATGCAGCGGCGCCAACGCCGTCAGCTGCTCCAGCGTCGCCAGCACCTCCGGCGTGATACGCGCCGGCGCTGCATAGGCCCGTCCGCCATGCACGATGCGGTGACCCACACCCGCCAAACCGTTTTTCGCATGATCTTCAAGCCAGCCAAGCAGCTCTTCGAGACGGGAATCGTCGTCGCCCGACAGGGCGCGATCGAGAACGGGAGCGCCCGCGGCATCCGTCGCCTGAACATGCGCCTCGCCGTTTTTCCGCTCCATCTGCCCAGTGACGAGGCGTCGCGGCGTCCCTTGCGCGTCGAGCGCAGCCAGGGCGAATTTCAGGGTCGACGAACCGGCATTCAGGGCCAGGAACATGATGCTCCGATCCTTGTCATGGAGACCGGCATCCGCCCGGCCCGTCCGCGAACCATCCCAGACAGGGCAGTCCCGGACTATGATCCAGATCAATCGAACGCCGGCTGGCGCTGAACGATACCGGTCTGGTCATAACGTTTGCATGACGCGAACCGGTTTCCCGTCCCGCCGGTCGCCTCCCCACTCGCCCAGGACTGATCAGCGACGCCCCGGACCGATCCCCGACCGCCATTCGGAGAAGACGGTGCACAGGACCACCCGCGCCCGTACCGGTCCCGACACCACCGTCCGCGGCTCGGCCAGATAGGACGCCCCCCGGCCGAGAATCGTCTGGCCGATCCGCCGATAAAGGGACGCGGCTACCGGGATCGACAGGCGCGCTTGTGGCGGCAGGGCCGGATAACCCCGCGCACCGATGGCATAGTGATTCTCCGCCAGGGCAAGCAGAGTCCGCACGGCGCGAAACACCGCGACGGGGTCTTGCAGCAGCGTGTCCGGCGCGCAGCCAGGCGGAAGCCAGGCGGCCGGCAGATAGATGCGGTCGCGCGCTGCATCCTCCGCCACGTCGCGGGCGATGTTGGTGAGTTGCATGGCGATTCCGAGCGACCCGGCCCGGCTGCGCGCCGTCCGGTCTCGGATGCCGAGCAGGTCGCACATCATGACCCCCACCGTTCCCGCGGCGCCCGCGGCATAGCGCAACAGCGCCGCCTCGTCGGCGATCCGCACCGGCTCCAGATCGGACAGCATCGCGCGTACCAACCCGGCGGCGCTGTCGCGACAAACGCCGAGCTGCCGGAACCGGCTGCCGAGCACCGTGCGCGGCCCCTGCCCGGTCAGATCGCGCTCGATGGCCTGCAGCGATTCGCGCGCCGATACGGGGTCTGGCGCTTCGTCGGCGAGATCGTCCACGGCGCGGCAAGCGGCATAGAGCGCCGCGGCGCGGGCGAAGGAATCGCGGCCCATCAGCCGTCCGGCCAGGCGGAATGACCGGCCATGACGCGACAGCACCGCCAGATCGGCCGGCGCGGCATCGACCGCGCTCTCGTCCGGCCGAATGGATGCCGGCAGTGCGGGTGCGACCCCGCTCATGCCGCCGTACGCATCAATGTTTCCACCAGCTTCGCCGAGCACAGAACGCCCGGCACGCCGGCGCCGGGATGGGTGCCGGCACCCACCAGATACAGGTTCCGCACGCCGCGCACCCGGTTATGGAATCGGAAGAACGCCGATTGGCGCAGGATCGGTGCGATGGAGAAGCCGGCGCCGTCGCGGGACAGGTAATCGTGTCTGAAATCCAACGGCGTGAGACTGCTTTCGGACACGATGCAGGCCTCCAGCCCGGGCATGATCCGTTCGGACAGGATGCGGACGATCCGGTCGCGCAGCATCTGTCGCGCCCGATCCCAGTCGATCGGCGCGCGCAGATTCGGCACCGGCGCCAGAACGTAGAACGCGTCCTGCCCCGGCGGGGCCAAGGACGGATCGGTGGCTGTCGGCCGGTGCAGATACAATGACAGGTCGTCCGGCAGCGTCGGATCGGTGCCGAAAATCCGGTCCAGCAACGCGCGATAGGACTGCCCGAGCAGAATCGTGTGATGTGCAATGGCGGGGAAAACACGCGTCGTGCCGAAATACAGCACGAACAGCCCCATGGAGGGCTGCAAGCGGTCCAGACGCCGCTTCGACCGGCGGCGGCCCGGCGGCATCAACGCCTCGTGCACCATCGGCGCGTCGGCATTGGCGATCACGATCTCGGCCGGAATGGTCTCACCGCTTTCCAGCACCACGCCTCGCGTCCGGCCACGCTCCACCAGGATACGAGACACGGTCGCGCCGCACCGCATCCGCACGCCGTGCCGCTCTCCGAGCCGCACGAGCTGCTGCACCAGCGCCGTCATGCCGCCGCGGGCGAACCAGACGGCGCCCTCGCGTTCGAGCTGCTGGATCAGCGCATAAAGCGCAGGCGAGCGGAACGGATGGCCGCCCACCAGCAGCATTTGCAAAGTGAAGACGCGGCGCAACGATTCGTCGGCGATGTCGCGCGCAACGAAGCGATAAAGGGAACGCCAGGCTCCGAGACGAACAAGCGTCGGAACGGCGCGCATCATGGTGGAAAAGCGATGGAACGGCATTGCGCCCATCCGCAGGTAGCCGGCGCGATACAAGGCGCGGGTACGTTCGGCCAGGCGCACGAAGCCCTCGGCATCGCCGGGCGCGAACGCCGACACGCGCGCGCGCATCTCCTCGACCGTGCCGCCATAGTCGAAGGCGCGTCCATCCGCGAAGCCGATCCGATACCAGGGGCGCACCGGCAGAAACGCGACATGCTCCGCGCGCTTCTCGCCGAACAGATGCCAGAGTTCGTCGAACAGATCAGGCGCCGTGATCACGGTCGGGCCCGCATCAAAGGTGAAGCCGTCGCGCCGGAACACGCGCGCGCGGCCGCCAGGCTGGTCGAGACGCTCGATCACCTGCACGTCGTAGCCCATCGCCCGCGCACGCAAAGCCGCGGCAAGACCGCCAAATCCCGCCCCGATCACCACGACGCGGCCGGACCGTTTCTCCCGGGCTCGCATCAGCCCGGCTGGATCACCGTGTCGTAGATCACCTTCCAGTAAGGGCCGACGAACAGGATCACCAGGAGCGCCGCGCCGCCCACCGCGCCCAGCGATCCGAGCGCCACGAACCAGCCGTAGAAGCGCTTCCACCAGCCGTACACGATCCCGCCGGCGAGCCAGAGGGCCACCAGAACCACGGAGATCACCAGCGGAAAATACATGTCACGCTCCGGTTCGGATCAGTAGGCGCCATTGGTCCTGAGCTGCGTGTAGACGCGCGCGCTGAAATTCGCGAGTTGCGCGCTTTTCTGGGTGGGAGCGACGGTGGTGTCGCGATACAGGATCGGGCAATACGCCACGGTCAGGCCGTTGACGATCTGCTCCGGCTTCAGATCCGGCGCGGCTTGCTTCACCTTTTCCACCACGGCGTCCACCGTCGGCAGCATGGTCGGCAGTGTCATGGACGTCAGCGCCGTTTCGATGCCGTTGCCGTCGTCGGCCAGCACCTTCTGCAGTTCCGATTCGTCGAGCGCCGGACAGCCACCGGCGTGCTTGCCATTCAGCATGCTCTGCGCCGCGCCATCCGCATCGACGCGGTTCACGGAGACGAGGAACGCATCCGCGTTGGGCGGCGCATTGTTGCTCCAGGCCTGACGCACGTAGTTGGTCACGTCTGCGATCTGCTTGTCGGTCATGCTATTGCCGAGGGCCGGCATCACGCCGAACGATCCCTTGGCCTCCACACCGCCGATGATCACGTTGATCACGTTGTGCGGCCCGGCCGCCAGGATCATGCCGTTGCCATCCAACGCGGGAATGACGCCCTTCTCGCCTTTTCCGTCCGCGCCATGGCAGGCGGAACAGAACGAGTTGTACACCTGCGCGCCAGGCGGGTTTGGACCCTTGTAGGCGTCGCGCTTGTAGGGGCTGTAGGTGGACGGCCGGTCCTGCGTGCGCAGATAGGCGATGATCGCGCGGATATCCTCGTCACGAAACTTCGACAGGCTCACATCCACGGTCTCGCGCATCGGTCCGACCGCGGTGCCCATGACGTCATCCGCGCCGGTCTTCAAATAGTTGAAGAGCTGAGCGTCGGTGTAACGACCAAGGCCGCTCGCCTTGTTGTTGGTGATATTGGGCGTGGCCCAATGGGTGATCACGCCGCCGGCGAACGGCAAGGCGATGTCGCGCTTGCCGAGCAGAGTGCGGCCGTTATGGCATTCCGTGCAATGGGCGAAGGAATTGACGATGTAGTCGCCGCGGTTGACCAGCGCGCTCTGCTTCGGATCGTCCTTGAAGATCCCGCTCGGCACGAAGGCCAGGTTGTAGAGCGCGATCGCGGGGCGGAAGTTGAACGGAAACAGGATCTGGTTCTCAGGGATCTTGTACCGGACCGGCGCCTGCGACATGATATAGGCGTAGATCGCCTTGATGTCCTCGTCGCGCATGGACGCATACCAGGGATACGGCATGCCCGGATACACGTACTGGCCGTGCTTGTTGCGGCCTTTCCGGAACAAGGTGACGAAGTCCTCGAACGTCCAGCCGCCGATCCCTGTCTCACGATCCGGTGTGATGTTGGGTGTGTACAGCGTTCCGAACGGCATCCCCATCGGACGGCCGCCGGCGAATTCCGGGCCGCCATCATGCGTGTGGCACGAGGCGCAATCCGCCATATCGGTCAGATATTTGCCGCGCGCGAGGATATCGGTCGCCGTCGGGTCGCCGCCTCCCTTCGCGGCACTCGCGGGATCAAGCTGCGCGGTTGTGGGTTTGCCCTGCGGGAAGGTCGGCGGCTGATCGGCCGGAACAGCTTCATTGTAGGTCTCGGTGCCGTTCCAGGCACGCTCCTGCGCCGAAACCGAACTCGCGGCCAGCGACAAGCCGAACAGCGCGGTCGCACCCAGGAAAATGGAGATCTTGCTCATGGCGCGGCTCCCCCCGGAGCGGCCGGCGGCGTCCAGTCCTGCGACACTTGCGACAAGGCAGGATAGGCAGAGAGGGTGGAGGCGCCGAAGAAGGGCTTGTAGGCGCCGGCATGGCAAGAGTCGCAGCTCACCTTCGCCTCGTCTCCGAGCGGTCCCCGCATGGCGCGTGGGAACACCCCGACCAGAGAATTCATGTAGGTGCGGTTGATAGCTCGCACCATGCTGATCCCGTGCCAGGCCGTGACGCGATGCGGCGTGCTCTGGTCCCATTCCTCGAAAGCACGCGTATTGTGGCAGAAGGTGCAGTTCACGCCGAGGCTGTCGCTGAAATGGATCATCAGCGCGTAGGTCCAGTCGGTCTGGTTGATCGATGGGCGCACGCCGCCAGAGGGCAGCGCGGAGGTCGGCGTCACGCGGATCGGGTTCGCCTGCAGAAGGAACGGGGTAAGCGGGTCATATGGCAGCGACGTGAGCCCCGCGACGGGAGAAACGATGTTCTGACCGCTATCGGCTTCTGTCAGGCCGCGGGTGCCGTACGGTGCGGGCTGCACGAACCAGGCGCCGGACGGGATCGTTTCGCCGCGATGGCAGGTCTGGCAGGTAACCCCGCCCTCGCCCACATGCGCCTTCCAGTCGCGATTGATGTCGGCCGTCATCTGCAGCATGCGACGCGCAACGATCTTATTGTACGAGCTGTCGTCGGCCATGTTGTTGAGCGAATGGCAGAAGGCGCAGCCTGTCGCCGGCGCTACCCACTGCGTCATCGCCGCCATCAGGCGAAGAAACTCGTTGGCGTCGACCGCTCCCAGAACCTTGACGTTCTTGTAGACCTCCGAGGCCGGCCGGCCGGCGAGCTGCACGGCGGGCAGAGGCGCATCGGCATGCTGCAGGCGCGCCTCAGCCAGGAGATCATGGTCGTTGAACACCGCCTGCATGCCGGTGCCCCGAAAGCCCGTCTGCACCACATGCAGCGGCGGCCGCTCCAGCGTGAGTGCGAGCGTGCAAACCGCGATCACAGCGCAGAACCCGACCACCGAGGTGGCGCTGAGCCAGGGATGGGTGCGGACGAGCCCGACCGCGGACGCGATCGCGCGTGCTACGGCCGCGAACGAGGCCGCGAACAGGCCGGGTTTTTCGCTGGATGTCTTCATGGCTGCGCCACGGACCCCCTGAGGTAACCGGGATCGGTGATCGGCGCATAGACGCGCGGGTATTGCGGCGCGAAACCATGCTTCACGCCCCAGAGATACCAGTTGTCCACGACCGTGCCGGTCAGAAGGATTCCGATGCCGCCCGTCAGCGTGCAGAGGATCGCGAACCACAACGCCCAGCGATGAATCGACTCGAAGGTCGCGTTGAAGCCCATGACCCAGCGCCAGAACAGGGCGCCGCGCTCGACCGCCGTGCCGCGATCCACCGCGAGTTCCACCTCTCGCTCAGCCCAGTAGCGAGAGGTGGCGAGAATGGTACCGCCATGCATGGCAAACAACAGCGTCGATCCGTAGAGGAAGACGATCGAGAGCATATGGAACGGGTTGTAGTAGAGGTTGCCGTAGCGGATCGAGATTGACGCCGTCCAGTCCAGATGAGGGAAAATGCCGAACGGCACGCCCTCGCTCCAGGAACCCATCAGCAGCGGGCGAAGAAATCCATCGACCAGGTAGAGCCAGATCGCCGATGCGAACGCCCAGGCCACATGCGTGCCCATGCCGAGCGCCCGTGCGCGCCGATACACCCGCACCCACCAAAGCAGGATCGCGGCCGTGAGAAAGAAGCCCGCCATCAGCCACCAGCCGCCTTGGTTCAGAGGCGGGATGCGCAGACCCCAGGACGGTGCCGGCGGCTGCAAGCCGAGCCAGAAGAGCTGCCGGACGAACTGCACCGGGTCCCAGCCCACGGAGGCAAACATGTTCAGGCCGATGATCTCGAACGCAATGAAGCCACAGATCAGCGACGCGATGCCGAGCTTGCCGAGATAGAAGGGACCAACCTGGTTCGAGCCGATAACGCCCAGCAGCCAGGAGAAGGCCGGGCGGAAGGAGCGCGGTTCGCTGCCGGCCGCAAGCGGCGGACCCGGATGCAGCGGGCCCTCGATCTGCACGCGGTTGAAGAGGTTCTGGTATTCGATCCCGCCCGGACGGTCCTTCAGGCGCGCGCGATTCTCAAGCACGTCGTTCCCCTACTTCCAGAAGGGCAGGTTGAGCCACCAGGACCACCATTCCGGCCAGCCACGGGTCCAGAACGGTCCGCTCAGCAGAATGCAGAGCGCGCTCCACAGCCCGGCATTCATCGCGCAGAACCAGCCGAGTCGATGAATACCGAGCGGCCCGATGGAGTAGGCGATCAGATCGCGGAAGAACGCGTCCTCGTGCGCTCCCTCCTTGACCTCCTCGCCTGCCGGCGGATTCAACGACGACAGGATCACGCCGCCATGCATCGCCAGGATGAAGGTGGTGGTGAAGAAGAACGTCACGGCGATCATGTGCGCCGGATTGTAGTGGAACTGCAGATACTGGTACCCGATGTTCGACACCCAATCGAGATGCGAGATGATGCCGTAAGGAAACGCGTTCCCCCACGCGCCCATCAGCACCGGGCGAATGACTTCCAACGTCACGTAAGCGGTGATCGCGCAGGCGAACGCGATCGGCGTATGCAGGCCCATGCCGAGCTTGCGTGCGATCTCGATCATGCGCAGATCCCACGACACGAACGCTCCGACCGCGCATACGGTGATGAGCTGCCATAAGCCGCCCTCCCGCAGGGGCGCCAATGCCAGGCCGTATTTCAGATCTGGCGGCGCGATCGAGATGCGCCAGACGTTCCATGTCGGTCCCAACGATGCCGCCCACAGGATCAAAGACACGCCGATCAGCGTGAAGAAGATCGTGGTGACACCGAAGAAGCCGACATAGAACGGCCCCGCCCAGAAATCGAACAGGTCGCCGCCCACGAGCGTGCCACCGCGGACCCTGTATTTCGGTTCGTAGTTCAGCATGGACATGGGCTTGACCTTCCCGCTCCGCGCGATTGCGCTATTGCGGCGCCTGACCGGGGGGCAGCGGCGTCATCTGCTGCATCTGCGCGCTGCCGCGCAGGGCGTCATGGTGCGGACCGTCGAGCCAATTGAAGCGATCCGTGCTGAGCAGGATGAAGTGGATCGTCAGTGCGAGCACCAACAGGAACACGAACAGGGTGATCAGCGCACGGCGCGGATCGAACATGAGCCAAACGCGGTACATGGCCGAATTCTCCCTAGCCGATCGCGGAGACGATATGATGCGCCATGCCGGCGGCATCGAGCATCGACGTCTGATAGCCGTGCACGCCAGGTAGCCACGGACGCCACATCCAGGCGAGGAAGTGCGCGACGATCGCGATCGCCACGAAGATAATGAACGAGATCACAAAGATCTTGTTGAACTCCTTGGCCTCGCCGACGGTAAGGCCCGACAGGCTCGAGCGTTCGGGATTGTCGGACATCGCTCAGAACTCCTTGTTGTTGGTATTCGTGACAGGGTCCGTTTCCTCGCGAACGCGATAAACGGAAACGCGCTTCTCGCCAGCCTCGGCGGCACGTCGTTCGATGCGCTCGCGCAGCCGCTTCGCGGCCGAGATGCGGAGCAGGAAAGGTTCGCGCGACACCGCCTCGTCGAGCAGCACAAGTGCCGCGGCATCCCAGGCAAGCTCACGCTCCTCACCGCTGCGCGCCAGCGTCGGCGCCACACGGTCGAGATCGCCCGCGAGAGGCAGCATGTTGAACAAGCCATCGAACAGGGCGTTGCAGAATTCCTGAACGATATAGGTGGCGCCGGCATAGCCCATGAACGGCGTTCCGGTGGCGCGCCTGATCATGGCGCCCGGAAACGACGCCGCGATCCACGTGCCGCGGCTCCGCTCTTCCGCCATGTAGATGCGCTCGTTCACGGAACCGAACATCACCATCGGCGGCGTCGCGCGTATCTTGGCGCGGACGGCGCTGTTATCGGTCTTCTCGCCCGCGCGCCGCGTGATCGCGAACGCGCATGGCATGCCCATCTCGTCCTCGAGGAACTGGCGGATCCCGCGCCCGTAGGTTTCGCCCGCCACCACGGCGAAGGACGCGGTGGCGAAGAAGTCCTGCGTCACCGACCGCCACAGATCCCAGATCGGCCTGATCGTGGTTTCCTTCTCGCGCGCGATAAACGGTTCCGGGTCGAGCCCCGTGAGTTCTCCCAGCTTGCGCAGGAAGGCGGTGGTGGAGAACAGGCCGATCGGGGCATGCAGCCACGGCTTGCCCAGCTCCTCGCAGAGGGAGCGACCCCATTCGCGATACAGGCAGATGTTGACGTCGGCATCCGTCAGCTTCGGCACGTCATCCAGATGCGATCCGAGCGGAAAACACAGATTGACCGTACAGCCGATGCCTTCGACCAGACGGCGGATTTCCGCGATATCCGACGGGCTGTTGAACGCGCCGTAGATCGCGCCGATCAGGTTCACGCGCGGACCGGCCGGTGTCTCGCCTTCCACGCCCTTGCGCCGCACCACGGTCTTCTTACGCGCCCCGTACTGGGCGTGCATCCAGAACAGCGCGCGGTCAGCGCACTGCCATTGATCCTCATCGATCGTGCGCGGAATGAAGCGCTTGAGATTGGCGCCTTCCGGCACCACGCCCCCGCCGATCATCTCGGCGATCGAACCCGTCACGACCACGCCCGGAACGCGGCTGTCTCCCGCCTTGTCGGCGCGAGCCATCGCTCCCTCCGTGCCGCTGATGGAGAGATGATCTTCCGAGAGACCCGTGACGGAAACCGGCAATTCGTGCGGCGGCAGCGCATCGGTGTAGTGCAGAACAGCGGTAACGGGCAGGTTCTCGCAGCCTACCGGTCCGTCGATCAGCACGCGCAGGCCTTTCAGCGCGGCGAACGCATAGACCGCCCCCCAGTACCCGCCGGCCCTGTCGTGATCGAGCACGAGCATCAGGCAGCCCCCTCGAAAAACGACAGCATGCGCCCAAAGCGTTCGCGGCCGCTGGCCTGGGCCCGCACGATCTGCGCCATCGCCCCGATCCCCGCAGGCCCGAACAGCGGCCTCGCGGATACCATGTTGGTGAAATAGATCGCGGGAATTCCCCGCTCCTTCGCCGCCTGCACCAGGGGCGTCGTACCGATGGCGAGGTCGGGCGCGACGTCACGCATCGCCGCCAGATCCTGCTCCAGCGCGGCGCGGAACTGCACATGCGCGCCATGCGCTTCGAGCCAGGCGCGATCGGCGTCGTTCCAATCCGTGCGGGGGCAGGCCGTCCCGACGTAAGGCACATCGGCTCCCATCTCGATCAGCAGGCGCGCCACCAGAAGCTCAGATCCCTCGTAGCCGGAAACAGTGATCCGGGCGTCGATCCTGTTGGCATCCAGCACCGCGCGCAGCGGGCCGAGGGCTTGCGCCCGAGCCGCATCGACCTGCGCCGCCGGTACGCCTGCAACGCGCGCCACCGCATCGAGCCAGGCCGCGGTTCCATCCAGCCCCACCGGCGCGGAGCCGATCACTGGACGTCCGGCGGCGGCGAATTCACGCGCAGAGGCCACATAGAACGGATGAATCGCGCAGGCCGCGACACTGTCCAGCGCGCCATAGAGATCGCGCCATTCCCGGGCCGGCGTCGGCGGCGCGACGGCCAGGCCCATCGGCTCGATCAACGCCCCAATCGAAATCGGATCGACCGGAAACATCTCGCCGATCAACGCCAATGTGCGCACGCCGTCCACCGTACCCGCCGGACGCTGCACCGGCCCGGCCTCGGCCTCGGCGCGAGCAACGCGCAGCATGGCGGCCGCCAGGACGTCTTTGGCCTCGGCATGGGTCGGCACGCCGAAACCCGGCACATCGATGCCGATGATCCGCACGCCGTTATGCGTGCGCGGCAGGAGATCGAGCGGAACCCCGGACGCGGTGGGAACGCAAAGATTGATGACCACGACGGCATCCACCGCATCGGGATCGGCCAAACCGAACACGGCTTCGCGGATATCCTCGAACACCTGGCCGCGCACCAGTGTTTCAGAGTTGAACGGAACATAGCCGACTGAGCGACGCGCTCCGTAGAACCGCGCGGTGAAGCTCAGGCCGTAGACGCAGCAGGCGGAACCGCACAGAACGGTCGCCACCCGCCGCATGCGCAGACCCACGCGCAGAGACCCGAAGGCCGGGCACATGGATTGCGGCTGGTCGTGCGGCCCGCGCGGATAGTCACGCATGAGCGCGTCCATCGCCTCGCTCTTGCCGGCGCGGGCAGCCGCATCGAGCATGGTGTCGCGGCCGCCATGGCAGCCGGACGCGCTTTCCAGCGTGCGTACCGCCTGTTCGTCGAGCTGGGCGATCCCGTCCATCTCAGGCGGGCTCGTAGAGGATTTCGAGCGACGGCCGGTCGGCCGCGCCGCTCGGCCACATATCCTCCATGGTCGCCGGAACCAGGACCACGTCGCGTCCGACCGCCTCTCCGGTGAACAGATCGAGCAACCCGTCCTGGCTCAGCGGCGTCGGTCGCAAGGGCGGCGCACTCGCGACTTCCGCCGCCAGAGCTTCGAACAACGGCGACCAGCGTCCGCCGGGGCGACCGACGATCTCGTAATTGGCGCTCTTGCGTCGGATATCGTCATCGGCAGGGATCGCGGCCAGAACGGGGATGCCGACCGCGTCGGCGAAGGCCTGCGCCTCGCCGGTGCCGTCATCCTTGTTGATGACGAGCCCGGCCACGCCGACATTGCCGCCCAGCCTGCGGAAATAATCCACCGCGGAACACACATTGTTGGCGACATAAAGCGATTGCAGGTCGTTGGATCCGACCACAATCACCTTCTGGCACATATCGCGCGCGATCGGCAGGCCGAAGCCGCCGCACACCACATCGCCCAGGAAGTCGAGCAGGACGTAGTCGAAACCCCAGTCATGGAAACCGAGTTTCTCCAGCAGCTCGAAACCGTGAATGATGCCGCGCCCGCCGCAGCCACGCCCGACCTCCGGCCCACCCAGCTCCATCGCGAACACGCCGTCGCGCTTGAAGCACACATCGCCGATCTGCACCTTCTCGCCCGCCGCCTGCTTCCGCGCCGAGGTTTCGATGATGGTCGGGCAGGCACGGCCGCCGAAAAGAAGCGACGTCGTATCGCTCTTGGGATCGCAACCGATCAACAGGACGCGCTTCCCGGCCTGCGCCATGGAATAGCTGAGATTGGCAAGCGTGAAGCTCTTGCCGATCCCGCCCTTGCCGTAGATCGCGATGATCTGGGTTTCCGGCTTCTCGCTCATGCGTCAGCACTCCAGTCCAGAACCATCTTGATGCAGGTTGCGTCGAAGAAGGCGGTTCGATAGGCGCAGTCGGCGTTCTCGGCCGGTTGCGCGTGGCTGATCAGCCCGGCGAGCGACAGGACGCCGTCGGCCACCATCCGCTGCACCGTTTCCAGATCCGGTCTCTGCCATTCGGCCGCGACGCGCAGCGTGATCTCACGCATGAAGGCCGGCGCGAAAGCAAATCCGACGCGATCGGGATAGAACCCCGCCAGGACGATGGAACCGCCGCGCGCGGCGCGCCCGACCAAGGTGTCCAGAAGCGCGGGATCGCCGCTGACATCGACAATGGCGCGATAGTCGCGCCGCGGATCGCTCTCCGGATCGAGCACGGAATAGCCAACCGCACCGCCCAGACGCGCCGCGTCACGCTCCCACACGACCGGGGTGCCGCCTGCGGCCACCACCAGACGTGCCAGCAGCCGGCCCAGCACGCCATGCCCGACGATCAGCTCCGGCAGAACCGGGGCCGCAGCCAAAGCGTGCTGCGCCGTTGCGGCCAGAGCCAGAAGCACGAAACTCCGATCCGGCACATCCCCATTCGCCGGACCGAGCTTCAACGCCCGCGCGGCCGGCACCACCAGCCGGGACGCGGATGCGCCGAACAAGCCGCGCACAGGACCGAAACATTGCGCGCCGGGCACGAAGACAGGGGTTCCGACAGAGAAGCCGGATCCGGCTCCTGCCTCGACCACCCGCCCCACCGCCTCGTAGCCGGGCACCAGAGGATAGCCCATGCCGGGAAAGCTGGGCATACGGCCCGAAAACAGCAGACGTTCGGTGCCGGTGCTGATGCCGGACCAGTCCACGGCGACGACGAGGTCGGCCGGACCGGATGCGTCGAGCGGGAGGGTCTCCAGAACGATCTGTTCCGGCTGACGGAGAAGCACGGCGTTCGTTTGCATCATGCCACCTCGTTTCAAGCCAGCCCCGAAACTGTCATGACTACCTTACACATTGTGTTGTAAATTGGAATGGACAAAACTCATTCCGCCACCCGGGCGATCATGATTTGCGCCAGCATCGGTATTCGCGTGCGGCGTCGCTGAATGGAGCCGAACCCGCTGTCGCGCAGCATGGCCTCGATTCGCCGCGCCGAACGCGGTTCTCCACGCCCCATCGACAGCAGGTACCAGCCGAAATAGGCATCCCCGACCGGCGCTGCTCCCGTCGTTTCCGCCATCGGTTCAGCGACGAGAAGCGTCCCGCCGCGCGGCATGACCGCACGGATTCGGCGCAGCAGACGCAGCGCGTTCGCGTCGTCATGGTCGTGCAGCACGCGCACCAGCGAGACCAGATCGGCGCCGCCTGGCAGCGGATCGTGCAGGAAATCGCCACCCAGCGCGCGAGCGCGCCGGGACAATCCAGCCGCCTGCAATGCCGCCGCCGCCTCGGTCGCCACCGTCGGCAGATCGAACACGATTCCCCGCAGAGCAGGCGCCTGCTCCAGCGCGGCAGTCAGGAAGCGCCCCGACCCTCCGCCGATATCGAGCAGCAGACGGTGATCGCGAACCGGATAGGCGGCAAGGATCTCGGCCGCAATCATCGGCTGCGAGCGCCGCATCAAGGCGGTGTAGGGCGCCGCCATGTCCGGTGGGGCGTCCGGAGCGTAAGTCCAGAACCGCGCCAGCGAACCCTCGCCGCGACGCAGCAGCGCGACCGGATCGGCCAGATCGCCATACAGCAAGGCATGATGCGCGATCATTGCCTCGAGCCCGTCATTGTCGATCAGCGCAGCACCCAGCGGACCCAGCGCGAATCGCCTGCCGGAACGGCGCAGCAGACGCAGAGACACCCCGGCTCGCAGCAGCCGTTCCATCCGTGCCGCCGGCAGGTCGCGCTGCCGGGCCAGTTCCTCCGCGCTCAAAGCGCCGGAGAGCAGCGCGCGGGGAATATCGAGTTGCACCAGAGCCAGCAGCGTCTGTGTGTAGACGAAGCCGGCGCACAGATCGAAGACGGCGCGGGCGCGACGGCGTGCGATCGGACGCAAGAACGGTGTCGCGGCGGCGAAGTCGCGAAACCAGCTGCTTGCTTGCAAACGTTCCAGCACGGATCAGTGATCGAGACGCGACGGCGATGCCGGCCGCCCGGCGTCCGGCCGCCCGAAGCACAGCGCCGACCGGGCGGTCGCGCACAGAACCCGCCAACTGCCGAGACGCGGCAGGAGAGCGGAGCGGCGGCGGGACGAGCGCACCCGCCCCTGCGCCGCGCGGCGGCAACGGCGCGGCCGGGAATGGGCGCGCCCGGCGCGACGATAAGCCCTCACGCCGCGCGCGACAGATCGGGCGGAAGAAGACGCCTGACTTCAGCGGCGACGAGCGACCTGAGCTGTTCGCGATTCCGGCAGGCGGGGATGGCGGCGACGGCATCGGCCACCAGCGTCTCGAGACGCGCACAGGCGGAATCCTGCCCCAGGAGATGAGCCGTGTTGGGCCGGCCCAGCACCCGGTCGCGACCGACCGGCTTGCCGATCGCCGTCGGATCGGACAGCAAATCGGCCAGGTCGTCGGCGAGCTGATAGGCCAGACCGAGCTGTTCGCCGAACACGCGCCACGGTTCCGGCGCCTCTCCCGCGCTGGCCGCACCGCCCATGGTCGCGGCGGCGAACAACGCGCCGGTCTTGGCACGCGCATAAGCGACCGGATCGACCCGCGGCTCGCATTCCCATCCCTGCCCGCCGGCGATGCCGTACGGCATGCCGGAACATCCGGCCAGAAGCGAAACCAGTTTCGGCAGCAGATGCGGCGCCTCGCCGCAGCCACGCGCCAGCGTGTCGAAGCCCTGCACGATCAGCGCGTCACCGGCCAGGACGGCCAAGGGCGCACCGAATTGCACGTGCACCGAAGGCCGGCCGCGACGCAGGGCGCTGTCGTCGAAGCAGGGCAGATCGTCATGCACCAGCGAGGCGCAATGCACGAATTCGATCGCAGCGGCGACGGCGCCGGACAGAGCAGGGTGCGGCATGCCGCAGGCTTCGGCCACGGCCAGCGACAGTCTCGGGCGAATCCGCGCGCCGCCCGGAAACACGGCATGACGGAGTGCGGCCGCCAGGCCGGGAGGCGCGTCGAGCCCCGTCGCGGCCTCCAGCGCCCGAGCGAGAATGCGATCGATAGGGGCGGACTCGTCGCTCATCGCTGCCTCCTCGTGCATCGGCGCCCCCGACAAGGGCTGTCACGATGGCCTGTCTCTTATTAGTGTCACGATAGATGGACAGTCACAACAGAATGCGTACTCCTCGTGTCGCGGTTGTGGGCGCCGGCATGGGCGGCTTGTGCGCCGCGTTGGTCCTGGCCCAGAACGGCGCCGGGGTGACGGTGCTGGAGCGTGCGTCGAATGTCGGCGGCAAACTTCGCCAGCTGGACGGAATCGACGCCGGGCCGACCGTGCTGACCATGCGGCCGGTCCTGCAATCCGTCTTCGATTCGGCCGGAGAAACGCTCGATACGCATCTGCAATTGCATCCGGCAGAGATTTTGGCCCGCCATGCCTGGAACGAACGCGACCGGCTCGATCTGTTCGCCGATCTGCGGCAATCGGCTGACGCCATCGCTGCTTTGTGCGGTGCGGAAGAAGCGCGCGCCTTTCTGCGCTATTCGGAACGGGCGCGACGCATCCACGACACGCTCGATCGTCCCTTCATGCGCCAGCCTGGTCCGAGCCTGAAGCGCCTGCTGCGCGACGTGCCGCCGTCGCAACTTGCCGGCATCGATCCGTTCCGCACCCTCTGGCGCGAAACCGCACGCCATTTCCGCGACCCGAGACTCCGGCAACTCTTCGGCCGCTATTCCACCTATTGCGGGTCCTCGCCATTTCGGGCGCCGGCCACGCTGATGCTCGTGTCGCATGTCGAACGGTCCGGCGTGTGGCTGTGCCAGGGCGGCATGGCGCGGATCGCCGCGGTGCTGCGCGCCTTGTGCGAGAAACGGGGCGTCGTGTTCAGGCTGGGCAGCGCCGTGCGGGATATCGGCACCACGAACGGACGCTGCGACGGAGTCGTGCTGGAGGATGGCGAGCGGATCGCGTCGGACATGGTGCTGTTCAACGCCGACGTCGCCGCCCTCGCATCCGGCGGATTCGGCGAGGCGGCGCGGCGCGCGGTTCCGGCCACCCGCCCGCGCCGGCGTTCCTTCTCCGCGGTGACGATCGCGCTGCGCGCCTGTGTCTCCGGTTTTCCCCTGGCCCGGCACAGCGTGTTTTTTTCCCGCGACTACCCGGCCGAGTTCGCGGCCCTCGCCGGCGGACAATTGCCCTTCGCCCCGACCGTTTATGCCTGCGCGCAGGATCGCGACGATTCAGGCGCGCTGCTCGGTCCCGTGCCGGACGGCGAAAGACTGCTTCTGGTGATGAACGCCCCGGCGAACGGCGACGCGCGCCCGGGCGCGGATGGACGCGACGCGCCGGAGTTGCGACGATACGAGCAAGCGTCTTTCGAGGAATTGCGTCGATGCGGGATGGAGATTCGGCAAACGGCGCCGGGATGGATCACGGGTCCGGCGCGGTTCGCGCAGATGTTTCCGGGCACGGGCGGCGGGCTGTACGGACAGGCGACGCACGGGCCGCTGGCCTCGTTCCGCCGTCCGGGCAGCAGGAGCCGCCTGCCCGGGCTGTATCTGGCCGGAGGGAGCGCGCATCCGGGACCGGGACTGAGCATGGCGGCGCTGTCCGGCCTGCTGGCAGCGGAGGCGATGCTGGCGGATTGCGTTTCGACCAGCCTGTCGCGCCCAACGGCTATCGCTGGTGGTATGTCGATGCGCTGAGCGATGACGGATGCTACGGCATCACCGTGATCGCCTTCCTGGGCAGCGTGTTTTCACCGTTCTACGCCTGGTCGCGACGCAAAGGCGCTACCGATCCGCTTGATCACAGCGCCCTGCATGTCGCGCTCTACCGCACCGATGGCGGCCGCGCGCCGCGCCGCTGGTGCATGACCGAACGCGGCGCGCGTGCCGTCGAACGCCACGCGAGCGTTCTGCGGATCGGACCGAGCGCCCTGCATTGGCGCCAGGACGCGCTGGAGATCCGCATCGACGAGCGCACCATGCCCTGGGGCGAAAGGCTGCGCGGCACGGTGACCGTGCATCCGCAGGCCTTCACCGGCTTCGAGGCGATCCTGTCCGAAACAGGCGACCATCGCTGGACCCCCTTCTCGCCGCGGGCGCGGGTGTCGGTCGATCTGTCCGCGCCGGCGCTGCGCTGGAGCGGCGACGGCTATCTGGACGGCAATCATGGCGCGGGCGCGATCGAGGATGCGTTCCGGAGCTGGCACTGGTGCCGCGCGCCACGGGGCGATGGCGCCTTCATTCTCTACGACGCCGAACGACGCGAGGGCGGATGGACCGGACTCGCCCTGCGGATCGGGCGTGACGGCACGGTCCTGGCGATCGACCCGCCGCCCGAGACCACGCTGGCCCCGTCCCGCTGGGGCGTATCCCGGCAAACCCGGTCCGAGGATGGCTGGGCCCGGGCTCGCCGCAGCTTTGTGGACGCGCCGTTCTATGCGCGCGCGCTCATCGAGACCCGTCTCGGCGGAGAGCGCGGACCGTCCGTGCATGAAAGCCTCGATTGCGACCGCTTCCGGGCCCTGGCAGTGCAGGCGATGCTGCCCTTCCGGGTCGCCCGCCGGGCGGGCTGACCTCTCGCTGCGCTGCACGATGCGCCCACCGCGGATTGGGCGCAGGCTCAGACAAAACCACGCTCGGGGGGCGGCGAATGCAGGCGGATGTGATCGTCGTGGGTGCCGGTGCCGGCGGATGCGCGGTGGCGGCCCGGCTGGCTGCGGCCAGACCCGATCGGACCGTGGTGCTGGTGGAAACCGGGCCCGCCGGACCGTCGCTGCTGTGCCGAATTCCGCTCGGCATCGCCGCGTTGGTAGGGCGGAAGAGCGCGCGCAACTCCGCCTTCGACACCGTGCCGCAACCCGGCCTGGGCGGACGCAAGGGATTCCAGCCGCGCGGACGCGGCGTCGGCGGCTCGACGCTGATCAACGCCATGATCTGCATCCGCGGCCAGCGTGAGGATTATGACGGCTGGAAAGCGGAGGGCTGCGACGGCTGGGGCTGGGACGACGTTCTGCCCTTCTTCCGCAAACTCGAGGATCATGCCGGCGGCGACAGCGAATGGCACGGTGCGGGCGGCCCGCTCCGCGTCGAGAATCTGCGCGAGCGCAATCCGGTCACGGAACGCTTCATCCAGGCCGGACTCGAGGCCGGTTTTCCCGCTTGCGACGATTTCAACGGCGCCACCCAGGACGGGATCGGCCGCTTCCAGGTGTTCCACGACCGGGGTGTGAGGCGCGACGCCGGTACGGCCTATCTGAGTGGCGCGCGGACACGGCTGCCCAATCTGCGCATTCTGTCCGGCGCGATGGTGTCGCGTATCCGCTTCCGGGACGGGAGGGCGATCGGGATCACGGTCCAGCGCGACGCGACGACGGAGGTGATCGACGCCGGCTGCGAGATCGTCCTGGCCGCGGGCGCGTTCGGCACCCCCCAGCTCCTGCTGGCCTCCGGCATCGGTGATGCGAACGCCTTGCGCAGTCTGGGCATTCCCGTGCTGGCCGACAGGAAGGAGGTCGGCCGCAACCTGCAGGACCATCTCGACTACACGATCAACATGCGTTGCGGCGCCGAGGGTCTGTTCGGCATCGATCTGCGCACGGCGCGTCGCCTGCCGGGCGGGTTTCTGCGCTGGATGCGGCACGGGCGCGGCATGCTGACCAGCAACGTCGCCGAAGCGGGCGGCTTTCTGCGCGCGTCGGAGACGGCGGAGCGGCCCGACGTGCAACTGCATTTCTGCATCGGGCTGGTGGACGACCATAATCGCAGGCCCCGTCTGGGGCCGGGCTATTCGATCCATGTCTGCGCGCTGCGCCCGCACAGCCGAGGTACGGTGCGGATCGCGAGCAGCAACCTGCGCGCAGCCCCCGTGATCGATCCGGGGTTCCTGTCTGATTCGCGCGATCTCGAGACACTGGTCGCCGGAACCCGCCTGGCGGAACGGATCATCGATGCGCCGGCTCTGGCGGCGCTCGGCGGCCGTCCCGCCTATGGCGAGAAGAACCAGGACGACGACGCGCTGCGCGCCCTGATCCGGCAACGCACGGATACGATCTACCACCCGGTCGGCACGTGCCGCATGGGCGCGGACGAGGCCGCCGTGGTCGATCCGCGCCTGCGCGTACGCGGCGTGCGCGGCCTGCGCATCGCGGACGCGTCGATCATGCCGCGCCTGATCAGCGGGAACACGCAGACGCCAACGGTGATGATCGGCGAGAAGGCGGCGGCGATGATTCTGGAGGATACGGCGAATTGAGAGAAGTTCTCTCTCGCAAGAAGAACCACAGAACTACGGAAGTCTTTTGCTTCGTATCTGCGACCATAACGAGTTTTCCGCCTCTCTCACCGTGTCGTCGCGAGCCGGCAGCGCAGATCGGCGGCATGGGCGAGCCCGGCCAGGACAAGAAGAACGGCGATCCGGGACGCCGGGCGCTGCCGGGCCTCGGCGCGCAGGGCGAGACAGAGAAACGCGCCCGCGCCCAGGCTGGCGGCGATGTCCGGCAGCATCGGCGGTGCATTCGTGCGGGTGCGGCGCAAGGCGAGAACCACGGCCTCTCCGAGCAGAACCGCGAGCACGCCTTCGGCCAGCCGTCCGGTCAGCCGACCGGTCATGGAGGCGCCGCGGGAAGAAGATCGGCGATCAGGGCGGCGATACGCTCCGGCGCTTCCTCGTGCGCCAGATGGCCGAGACCGGGGAGAGCGACGAGACGCGATCCCGGAACGCGGTCATGCACGATCCGGGCGGCCTCGGCGGGGATCATGCCGTCCCTGTCGCCCGCCGCCAGAACCAGCCTGTCGCCAAGCCGGCGAAGCTCGCCCGGCAGACCGCGCAGATCCCAGCGCGCCATCATGGTGACGGCGCCCGCGACATGGTCGGGGCGCCGGAACAGCCGCCGGTAGAACCGCAGACCCTCCGAATCGAGCACAGAGCCGGTATCGCGCAGCAGCGCCTCGACACGCGCGTCGCTCGCCGTGCGCGCCACGAGAAGCGGCAACAAAGGCAGGCCCGCCAGAAAACGCGCCGCGGCCGGAAACACGGTCGCCTGCAGGCCTGGCGGCGGCAGCAAAGCACCGTTCAGGGACAGGAGCCGGTCCGGATCGATCGCACCGTCGAGACATAGACGCGCGGCGATCACGGCCCCCGCGGAATGGCCAACGACCAGGTCGGGGCGGACGCCGAGGCGCTCCAGCAAGGCGGACAGGCCGCGCGCCATTCCGGGCAAGCCCATCAGTGAGGCGCGCGGCATCGCCGTGAACCCGTGTCCTGGCAGATCCGGCGCCACCACGTTGAAGCGCCGGGCCAGCAGCGGCAGCAAATCGCGCCAGCTATGGGTTGCCGCTCCCGTGCCGTGCAGCAGCAGCACGACCGGACCGGAGCCGGCGCGCTGCACATGCCAGATCAAACCGGCCGCCGAGACGAAGCGGCTTTGCGCCCGGTTGGGCCAGTCGCGCCCGTCCTCGGCCCAGCCGGGATGCGGCGCGGCGCCGAAGCGCGGCATGTGCGCCGGAGACGGGCACACCGCGCTGGAGAGGATGGCGGTCATCGTGCAACACCCCGCGGCGCGGCGGAGGGGCAGCCGAGCGATGCGGCGGCACGCGCAACCGTTTCGGGCTCGTTCCGGGGCAGAAGCAGCAGGCGCGCGCCGAGCGCCTGGGCCAGGGCGGGCGCGGCGGGTCCCGGGCGGGCGGAAATCTCCACCAGCAGAGACGGCAGCGCGGCGGCGCGCAGAAGCGTGGCGGCGGAAAGCGCATCCCGCATGGCGCGGTCGCGATCGGCGGTCCCGTCGCGCGCGACATTGGCGCGCCCATCGGTGAACAGCACCAGACGCGGCGTGCCGCCCTCGCGCCGGATGCGATGCGCCAGAGCAAGCGCCGCCTCGATCCCCGCCGCGAGCGGCGTGCCGCCGCCGCCTGGCAGCGAGTCCAGCGTGCGCCTGGCCCGCACCACGGAGCCGGTCGGCGGCAACAGCACCTCCGCGGCCCGGTTGCGGCATGCGACCAGCGCGACCTGATCCCGATCCGCGTAGCATTCGGCGAGAAGAACCGAGACGCTGCCTTTGGCTTCGGCGAGGCGCGCGCGCGCCGCGGAGCCGGAGGCGTCCACCAGGAAGATCGTCACCATGCGCAGGCGCGGGGCGAAACGCGTGACGTGCAGATCGGCGCGGCGGAGCTGGATGCGTGCGTCGGCGCGATCGCCGCGCAAGGATTGCCAGGGCAGAGCGGCGCGCAACGTGGCGAGCACGTCGAGCCGCCCGCGCGACGGATCGCCGGGCCGTGCGCCGATCGGCCGGCCGCGACGGGCGGGGCGCGCACGGACCGTGCGTGCGGCTTCGCTGCGCCCTTCGGCGGCGCGCGCGGCGATGCCACCCTGCGGGCGCAGCCGATCCAGCAGATCGGTCGGGAGAGAGGTGCGAAGGGCAGCGAGCACGGTTCCGGCCAGGTCGGTGCCGGCAGCCTGATCGGTGTCGGCGGAATCGGAAGCGCCGGCCGTGGGATCGGTCTTATCGTCCATACTGGACTCGGGCGGAATTGATCCAGCCTCTGCGTCCGGCCGGTCCTCCGGAACATTACCGGGCGGGGCCTCGCTGGCGGCGGGTTCGGGCGGGGCCATGGCGGCGCGAGGAGCCAGGACCAGCCGGGCGGCGATCGCGGCATGATCGGGCGTCACCGCACCGGCATCTTCCAGAGCGGCGACGATCCGGGCGACGCGCAGGGCCAGCACAGGCGCACGAAGGCTGACAATTCCGGCAGCGCTGGCGGCCGCGCAGAACGCTTCTGGCAAATCAAGAGGCATCGCCACGAACGGCAGCTTGGTCCTGGCGCGCTGCAAACGCGCGGCATAGCCGGGCGGCAGCGGAAACGGAGAGGGCGGCGCCAGCGGATCGGCGCCGCGCATGGGCGGAAGATCGCCCACGGTGAAAGCGAGACGGTCGGCAAGCATGGCGGACAATGGCGGATCGTCCGGAACGGTCTCGTCCAGAAGCACCAGCCCGGCCGGGGGCGGCTCGGTTCCCGGATCGTCCAGCAGGGCGGCCAGATGCGCCAGGGCGTGCGGCGGCAGCCGCTCCGGCGCCGACAGCACCAGCACGCCGCCGGCCGCTTCGTCGAGCAGGCCGGCGCGAGCGACGCGTCGCCTGGCGGCGAGGCTGGCGGACAGATCGAGGCCGCCCAGCAGACGATCATCGTCGAGCGCGGCGGGCGCGCGGCGGACAGGCTGATTCGGCAACAGCCCGGCCTGCAGCAAGGACAGCCATGAATCGCGCGCCGTCCCCGGAGCAAGGCGGCACCGCACGGCGAGACCGCCGGGAGAGACGGCGAGAATGGCGGCGACGAGCGTTCCGTCCGGCCATGCGGCCAGCGGCGCGTCCGGCTCGATCACGGCAGCAAATCGGCGATGGCGCGCTCCACACGGGCGGCGGAGCCGGTCTCGTCCAGCGGGTTGCGGCGCAGGCGATGGCGCAGAACCGTGACGGCGACGGCGCGCAGGGAACCGAGATCGGCGGCGTCCTTGCCGTCGAAGGCCGCCAGCGCGCGGACGGCGCGCAGCAAAGTGAGTTCGCCGCGCGAGCCGTCGGTGCCGAGCGCCATGCAGAGCGACGCCGCCGCTTCCACGACCACGTCCGGCACGCCTACCTCGAACAGGCGCGCGCGGGCTTCGTGCAGGCGCTCGCGGATCTGCACCGCGTCGTGTTCCCAGTCGCGCGCGAAGCCGAGCGGATCGCGGTCGAAGCGATCGCGGCGCCGAACCACCTCGACCCGCTCCGCGAGTGTCGCCGGCGTCGAAACGTCCACAGCCAGACCGAAGCGATCCAGCAATTGCGGTCGGAGTTCGCCTTCTTCCGGATTGGCACTGCCCACCAGAACGAAACGCGCGGGATGGCGGATACTGAGCCCGTCGCGTTCCACGAGATTCTCGCCGGATGCGGCCACGTCCAGCAGCAGATCGACCAGATGATCCTCGAGCAGGTTCACCTCGTCGATATACAGAAATCCGCGATGCGCGCGCGCCAGCAGGCCTGGCTCGAAGGCGCGCACGCCCGAGGACAAGGCGCGCTCGAGATCCAGCGCCCCGGCGACGCGATCCTCCGTGGCGCCGAGCGGAAGATCGACAATCGGCACAGGAACCGCGATCGCCGCCCCCGCATGCGCGCAGCCATCGACGCAAGGCGGGCCTTCCGCCGGGTCGCAGTTGAACCGGCAGCCATCGGGCACGGCCATCGGCGGCAGCAGATCGGCCAGAGCGCGCACGGCGGTGGACTTTCCGGTGCCGCGATCGCCGAACACGAGAACGCCGCCAATGGACGGGTCGATCGCCGCCAGCAGAAGGGCGCGCTTCATTTCCTCCTGCCCCACGATGGCGGCAAACGGAAACGCGACGCGACGGCGCGTGCGAACGGGATGCACGAGACCGTCCATCACGCCGGCGCCAGAAGCGGCGTGTCCTGCGCGCAATCGGCGAAGGCCGCGGCGAGGCCGGCGTCATCGAGATCGTTGCCGATCGCGATCACGCGCGGCACTTCGGCTTCGTCCGCCGCGAAGGCTTCCATGGAGGGAACGCCGCCGGCCAGATCGAAGCGCATCCAGCCGATCCGCGTACGCGCGATGCCCTTCAGCCGCTCCACGCGGCCAAACGCCCCTTCGGCCGTACGCAGCAGAACCGCGCGCACGCGCTCCGGATCGCACGGGATGTCGAGCGAGACGACGCAGGACTGGAATTCCGGCGCATCCGCATGGTGATGATGGTGATGATGCGCGTGCTCCGCCGGTTCGCCGGAGCGCGATGTCGCGCGCGGCAGCTTATGGCCGGAGAGCAGAATGCCGAAGCGAGCCGGAACGATCGACGCCGCCGGGTTCAGGCCGCGCAGACTGGTTTCCACCATCGCGCGCTCTGCGTCCGACACAAGATCGGCCTTGTTGACCACCAGAACGTCTGCAACGCGCGCCTGCGCCTCGAAGAAGCCACGCATGCGGGCGAAGTCGCGCAAGAAAGCACCGGCATCGATCACGGACAGGACACGCAAAGCGCGGATCTGGCGCTTGAGGGCGGGCTGACCCAGCACGCCCATCAGCGCCGCCACATCCGCAACGCCGCTCGGCTCGATCAGAACGCGCTCCGGCTGCCATTTCTGCACCAGCGCGGTGATCTGCGTGGCAAGGTCGGATTTCAGCGAGCAGCAAATGCAGCCATTCGGCAGTTCCACCACATCGGCGCCCCGCTCGCGCAGCAGCGACCCGTCGACACCGACGGCGGCGAAGTCGTTGACCAGGACCACGGTACGCCGGTCGGAATGGCCGAACAGGACGTTGCGGAGGAACGTCGTCTTGCCCGCGCCGAGGAAGCCCGCGACAACCTCGACCTCGAACGGCTTCACCGCGCCGCGCGACCGCAGGCTCCAGCCCCACAGCGACGCCGCAGGAAGCGGCAGGACCAGCAGCCAATGTTCCAGAATGGCCAGCACCATCATCGCCGCCAGGAAGTCGTAGCCGGCACGCGCGAACGATCCGCTACTGTGGATCGCCAGCGATACCAGATGCGCGGCGATCACGGTCGAGACCGTCACCGATATCGGAAACAGCAGGTTCATCGGCTTCTTGCGCAGGAAGGAGCGCAGGAATTGCAGATGCTCCGGCAGGAACTCCTCGTTGAGGTTGCGGACGCCCAGGAACACATTGAGTTTGGCGCTCTGGTGCATCCACCACAGCACCATGAAGGTCCATGTTCCGACCTGGTTCTGTCCATCACGCGTCAGCAGCACCACGGCGATGCCGGCGACGATGATCGCCAGCTCGTGCCAGAGACTGGTCTGTATGGCGTGGCCGAAATGGCGCCAGCCGGAGCAACCTTCCGGGCAGGGATCCTTTCTCGGGCCGGTGACGTAGCCCATGTAGAACGAGATCTCCTGCCACCCCCAGGCGAGCAGGCCGCAAGTGAAGGCAATATAAGCGCCGCGCACGGACAGATCGGTGCTGGAGGCGTGCAGACCCCAGAACGAGGCGGCCAGCATCGCCGTCGCGCCGATCATGCTCCATTTGAAAGTCCGCCTCGGCAGACCGTCGAGGAACATGATGATGCCGGTGCTGAACCACCATACGAACAAGGCGAACAGAACGGGCCAGAGATGCGCGGTCATGATCGCCCGCCCCTACCAGGCCGCCTGCAAACGCACCGTGCGCGGCAGGCGGTTGCGTTGCACCGGAAGCAGGTAGAGCCGCGCGAAGGTGACGCCGGCTTGCAGCATCAGCCGGAGCTTGCCGATCCGTCCGACCAGGCCACCACGCGCGGCGGCCGCACGCATGGCCTCCGTGATGCCGCGAAGCCGTTCCAGGCCGGCGGCGAAACGCGGATCGTCGAGCGGCAAAGACACCGGAAACACCTGACGGGTGATCTCGGTGGTGATGCGGAACACCTGCATGTCGTACTCGGTGGGATCGAGCCCGAGCGAGGCGTGGAATACAGGGCGCGCGTGGTCGCGAACGTACATGGTCGCGAACACGGCCAGCAGGAAGAAACGGATCCAGAGCGTGTTGCGTCCCCGCAGCAATTTCGGATTGGCCCGCATCAACAGCGCGAAAGCCTCACCGTGGCGGAACTCGTCGCCGCACCATTTCTCGAACCAGCGGAAGATCGGATGGAAGCGATATTCCGGATGGCGTTCGAGCTGGCGGAAGATGGAGATATAGCGCGCGTAGCCGATCTTCTCCGAAAGATAGGTCGCGTAAAAGACGAATTTCGGTTTGAAGAAGGTGTATTTCTTCTCCCGGGCCAGGAAGCCGAGATCGACGCCGACGCCGAAATCCTTGAGCGTATCGTTGATGAATCCGGCATGGCGCGCCTCGTCCCGCGCCATCAGGCTGAACAGCTCGCGGATATCGGGATTGGTGATGCGCTTCTTGATCTCGGCATAGAGCACGCAGCCGGAGAATTCGGCGGTGACGGAGCTGATCAGGAAGTCGAGGAATTCTTCGCGCAATGCGGGCGGAAGCGTGGAGAGATCAAGGTCGAACGACTCGTCCCGCAGAAAATGATGGCGGTTGTCGTCGCGCCGCAATTCGGCGATCAGACCGTCCCATTCCTGGCGCACCGCACCGACATCGATCCGGTCCATGGCCGGAAAGTCCGTGGTGTAGAAGCGCGGCGACAGCACGGTATTCTCCTGCGCGCTACGTGTGGCGTCGTTGGGTGCGCGCCCGGTCGGTGCCGGCTCGGGCACGATGCGAGTGGTGGCGTTCATGCGCTGGAAGTCCCGCTGACAGGATAGGTCGGTTTCGGTTCGAACCCGACCTCGTAGAGGCTCGTGAGCAGAAAGACGGAGGTGGCGCGTGTCCAGGCGCGCTTGAGCAGTCCGGCGCGACGCACGGTGGCGCGGCAGTCGCGGCGTATCACCTCCCCGAACGCGATCTCGGTCGGTACGTCATGCACCTGCACGGCATCACCAGGACGCAGGGCAACGCCGTCCGGCACGGCATAGGCGTGAAAGGTCTCCGGCGTCAGTGCGATCTCCACGGGGCAGTGAACGGAGAGGGTACGGCTCACGCGTGATCCCCCCTCGCGGGCAGGAGCGCGAGCACCCCGCGCATGTTGGTCGGCCCGAAGCCTTCCATATCGATGCTGGTCCGCGTCGCCGTATCGGCCAGAACCAGTCTGCCGTCATCGAACAGCGTCAGGCTGTAGGATTGCGCGACCGGCACATGTGCGCGCCGCCGGGTCGCACCGAGGCCGTGCACCAGCGCATGGAGAAACCCGTTGCGATCAACGGGAAGATGCTGGATCAGCGTGCCGTTCGAGGCATCGAACACGTCCAGCGTTCCGTCTGCGTGCTCGTCGAAGCGCAGTGCGCGGGCGGAAACGATCGGCGCCGCGTCCATCCGCACCGGAACCAGCGCGCCGTGACCCGCCGGCAGACACAACGCCACCGCCACGATGGAAAGAACGCCGGCCGCGGCCAGAAACGGCCCGACCGGCAGCCCGGCTGGGACGGTGCGCGTACTCATGCCGGAACCATGACCGGCTGCGATGCCGGGACGGATTCGATTCCGTCCTGCGCGAGCTCGCCCTGCCGTTCCACCACTGGCAGTGTCTGCGCGAGCGCTTCCGACAGCAAGGCGGCCAATGCCGAGACGTCGCGCACCGCGCGCAACATCGGTTCGGGCCGGGAAAGGTGCCAGGGCCGGGCATGCGGCCAGAGCAGCGCGTATCCCAACGTCTGGCGGCCGCTCATGCGAAGAACCACATCGCCGCTGCCATCGGGCCCGCGACGGAGATCAGCGCTCTCGACCAGAACCAGCGGCAGATTGACGCTCATGGTCAGGGCAACGCCGAACCGCAGCACCACGCGACGGTCGGTCAGCGTGTAGATGGTGCTGCGCGACAGCAACACGGCAAATCCGCAAAGCAGTCCGATCGCGGCCGCGCCGGCCAGCGCCAGGCACAGCACGCCCGCAAGCGTTCTCTGCCAGTGGCCGGTGGAAAAGTCGCTGACAGTGAACCAGGCGAGCATGATGGCGAGATAGACGGCGATCTTGCGCACGTGCAGCGCCCGAAGGGCGAGAAGTCCGGCATCGGGACGCCCCTGCCACAGCACGCGTTCGCCCTCCGGAAGCCGCGCCGGCAGACCGCCCAGCGGATCGTCGCGGCGCCGGATCAGCGGGCGCTTGTCGCGGCGCATCACAGCAGCGGCCCCATGCGGTTGCGCGTTCCATACAACAGACCGCCGCCGTAATAGCCCACCAGACGATCTTCCTCGCGCGCCGTGACCTGATCCGGGTTCGCCAAAGCCGGCACATGCGCGAACTGGGCCGCATGCAGCGCGCGCACCACGACGCGCTGGCGCCGCCGGTCGTAGCGCACGAAGGGATGCGGAACCAGAACGCGACGCTCGGTGAGGTCGATGGCGGCGACAAGCGCAATCTCGAGGTAACGCGTATCGTTCTCCTCGTCATCGATCCAGAGATCCACGACATGGCCTGCAACGACGCCGTCGAGACCTATCACGGGCCAGCCATGCGGATCGGTGGAGAAGCGCGACACGGAATAGTCGGTCGCGAGACGCAACGGCCGCATGATATTCTGGCCGCGCCAGGTGCGGAGCGGGATGTCGCGGCGCATGGACCATGCGGCCGGCCCGACACCGTCCCGCAGCGGGTCGCCGGTGGGGATCAACGGCGCGCCGGGATGCGATTGCGCCGGCACGGCGCCCACAACCGGTCCATCCGGCGGTACCGTTTGCGGCGCGGGCGACAGCGTGCCTTCCTTCAGCCGGAAGAATTTCGGTGCGGGCGTGGGCGGAAACCCTTCAATGGGACCCTGCACGAAGCGTTGCTGCCCCTCCGCCACCAGCGGATAGCCCTCACGCTTGTCCTCGCGTCGGATGTAGATCACGAGCGCCAGAAAGAAGCCCCAGAAAAGATACAGGGCGATCTGGGCAACGTCGACATATCCGGTGATGGCGGCGCTCACGTGGCTGATCCTCCGAGCGGCCGGGATGCGGCCGGGAAAACAGGGAGTTGGAAACGAGGCCCGGCGGCGAGCGGTCCGATCGCCACCAGGGTCGCAAACAGCAGGAAAATCTCGGCGGCATAAACGGCGCCATATCCGACCGAGGGTACGGCCAGCGTAGCACCGAGCCGGCCGGATCGACCGAGCGCGCCGACAAGATCATGCGTGATCCCGCCTACCAGGATCGCGAGACCTGTAGAGAAGGCCTGCACGCCGCCCCATGTCCCGAGCGCCAGACCGCCGCGGCCGGAGCGCGCCTGTTCCATCGCCGCGGACAGGGTGCCGACCTCGAAACAGGCGCTGCCGAAACCGATCAGCAACGTGCCAGCGGCGAACAAGACGCCGGACGACGCGGGGGCAGCAAAAATGAGCAGGATGAAGGCCAGCAGCCCGTTCAGCACGCCGACCGCGGCCAACCGGTAGCGGTCCGCACCGCGCGACAGCCAGCCGGCGGACATGGTGAAGCCGAGCAGACCGCCAACGGCGAGAAGCGCCGTGAGCGCCGTGGTCATCGCCACCGGCAGGTGCAGCACCTGGCCGCCATAGGGCTCGAGCAGAACATCCTGCATGGAAAAAGCGATCGTGCCGAGCGCGACACTGACGAGACGACGGATCGGACGGTCGCCATCCGACAAAGCCCTCAGCGCATCTGTGAAGCGCTGACGCGGCGCGGAACCGGCCGTCCGGCTCGGATCGCGCACTTCCTGTTTCCAGACCGCGACGAAATTCAACGCCAAAGTCAGTACCGCCGCGCCCTGGATCACCTGGATCAGTCTGATCTCGCTGAACGGGGACAGAAGACGGCCGAACAGAACCGCACTGCCCAGCATGCCCAGCAGCAGCATCACGCAGAGCAACGTCACGACCTTGGTACGCGCGTACGGCGGCGCGAGATCCGTGGCCAGCGCCATGCCCGTGGTCTGCACCGTATGCAACCCGACGCCGACCAGCAGAAAGGCAAGGCCGGAAGCCGCAGGCCCGACGAAATGCGGCGCGCGCGGCGCGTCGCCGCACAGCACGATCAGCGCGAACGGCATGATGGCGAAACCGCCGAACTGCAGCAGCGTGCCCATCCAGAGAAACGGCAATCTGCGCCAGCCGAGAAGCGAGCGATGCTCGTCCGAGCGATGCCCGATCACTGCACGCAGCGGCGCCATGACCAGAGGCAGCGCGATCATGGTCGCCACCAGCCAGGCCGGGACGCCCAGTTCCACGATCATCACCCGGTTCAGCGTGCCGATCACCAGCACCAGCGCCATGCCGACCGAAACCTGGAACAGGGACAGACGCAGAATGCGGCCCAGCGGCAGTTCCGGCGTGGACATTCTGGCGAAGGGCAGCAGCCATTCGGCCCAGCGCGCGCTCCTGGCTGGCGCGACGCCACTCATGCGCGAACCAGCTCGCGTGCGTGGCTCTTGTAGAATCCCGTCGAGATCCCGGCGTGACGGCCGGCGCGCCAGCCGGACAGCGCCGGTTCGGCGCCGATGCAAGATGCGACGCGCGCCCAGGCCACCGGCTCGATCGCCGGGGCGCGGTCGCCGCGCGGAAACAGACGGCCGACGGCATGCATCACCGCCAAGGCCGGGGTGCGCGGAGCGATGGTGAACAGCATGGAGCGACGGACAACAGGCGCGAAGGCGGCGAGCACGGCGGCGATCTCGGCGGCCGGGTAATGGATCAGACTATCCATCGCCACCACGTGGTCGAAATCGCCGAACCGCGCCGCATCGCGCATGTCGCCGGTCTCGAACCGGACGCGCCCGGCGAGTGCCGCAGGAAGACGCTCACGCGCCGTCCGCAGCAGCGTGTCCGACAGATCGAGCGCCACCATCTCGGCACCACGACGGGCCGCTTCGATGCTGAACGCGCCGGTGCCGCAGCCCGCATCGAGAATACGCAGGCCGGACAGGTCGGGCGGAAGCCAGTCGAGCAGGGTTTGCCGCATCGAATCGCGACCGGCGCGGACGGTCGCGCGGATACGCCCGACCGGGGCATCGGAGGTAAGCCTGGCCCAGGCATCCGCCGCGGTACGATCGAAATAGCGATGCAGCGTGTCGCGCCGTTCGGCGTAGGCGACACTCATCACTCGAACCCCAGCAGGTCGAAGATGTCACGATCCTTCATCGGTGCAGCCGGCAGCGGGTCGATGCCCTGCCAAAGCGCCTCCGCCAGGCGCATGTATTCGCCCCGCACGGCATCGAGTTCCGGCGAATCCGGCATCTCGAACAACGTCGACTTGCTGAGACGCGAGCGGCGGATGGCGTCGAGATCGGGAAAATGCGCCAGAGTCCGCATGCCGGTAGCGTCGTTGTAGCGCTCCACCTGATCGGTGGCGGCCGAGCGGTTCACGATCACGCCGCCCAGGCGCACATCGTAGTTGCGCGACTTGGCGGCGATGGCGGCGACGATGCGGTTCATGGCGAAGATGGAATCGAAATCGTTCGCGGCGACCACCAGCGCGCGATCGGCGTGCTGCAAGGGTGCGGCGAAGCCGCCGCAGACCACGTCGCCGAGAACATCGAAGATCACGACGTCGGTTTCTTCCAGCAAGTGGTGTTCGCGCAGCAGCTTCACCGTTTGCCCGACCACATAGCCGCCGCAGCCCGTGCCGGCCGGCGGGCCGCCCGCTTCCACGCACATCACGCCGTTATAGCCGGGGAAAACGAAATCCTCGGCGCGCAGCTCCTCCGGATGGAAATCGACGGCTTCCAGCGCGTCGATCACCGTGGGAGCGAGACGCTTGGTGAGGGTGAAGGTCGAGTCGTGCTTGGGATCGCAGCCGATCTGCAGCACGCGCTTGCCGAGCTTGCTGAAGGCGACGGACAGGTTGGACGAGGTCGTGCTCTTGCCGATACCGCCCTTGCCATAGACCGCGAACACCTTGGCGGCGCCGACGCGGGCACCGGCTTCGAGCCGCACCTGTACGCCGCCCTCGCCGTCCTCGCAGGTGCCGCAAGCCGACGCCGCGCGCAATTTCGCGGGGAGATCGAGAACAGTCATGCGGCGTGCTCCATGGGCAATCCTTCGAGCCGGTCCTCGATCTGTTCGCCCGCGCGGCGCAGACGGTCGATCACCGACGGGTCCGGACTCCAGTAGCGGCGCTCATGCGCCTCGATCAGACGGTTGGCGATCCGCAAGGCAGCGGTCGGGTTCGCCGCCGCCAGACGCTCGCGCATCGCGTCGTCCAGCACATAGGTTTCAGACAGGGACTGGTAGATCCAGGGCGCGACCTGGCCCGTGGTGGCCGACCAGCCCAGCGTGTTGGTGACATGCGCCTCGATATGCCGGACGCCTTCATGCCCATGCTCGAGCAGGGCCTCGAACCATTTCGGATTAAGCGCCCGTGTGCGCGTTTCCAGGGCAACCTGTTCGGCCAGCGTGCGCACCACGCCATCGCCGCGCGTCTGGTCGCCGATATAGACAGACGCCGCGTCATCACCGCGCGTAGCGCGGACCGCACGTGCGACGCCGCCGAGCGTATCGAAATAATGGTCGAGCGTTGTGACACCGAGCTCGACAGATTCGAGATTCTGGTAGGCGACATCGACCGCGGAGAGAACGTGCGACAGCAGGACATCGTGGCGCCGCGGGGTCCCGGTAGCGCCATAGGCAAAGCCCTTGCGGCGCAGGAACGCTTCCGACAGCTCGGTTTCATCCTGCCAGGCGCCGTCGTCGAGAAGCAGATTGACGTTCGAGCCATAGGCGCCGTCATCGTTGGAGAACACGCGCAATGCCGCATCCTCCATGGTGCCGCCATGCCGCTCCACGAATGCAAGGGTGTGCTTGCGCACATAATTCTGTTCAACTGGCTCGTCCGCTTCAGCCGCGAGCAGACAGGCTTCGGCGATCAGCCGGGTCTGCATCGGCAACAGGTCGCGGAAGATACCCGACAGCGTGACCAGAACGTCGATGCGCGGGCGACCAAGTTCGGCCAAAGGCCGGAGGGTCGCGCCGCATAGGCGGCCATACGAATCGTGCCGGGGCGCCGCGCCCAGCAGCCACAGCACCTGCGACAGCGGGCTGCCTTCGCTTTTCAGATTATCCGTGCCCCACAGCACCATCGCCACCGTTTCCGGCAGCGACGCGCCGCTGGCGGCATGACGTGCCAGCAGCCGGTCGGCCTGCTGCCGTCCATCGGCGACGGCGAAGGCGGATGGAATGCGGAACGGATCGAACCCGTGCAGATTGCGGCCGGTCGGCAGCACGGCGGGGGTGCGCGCCAGATCGCCGCCAGGAGCGGGACGGACGAACCCGCCGTCCAGCGCGTGCAGGATCGCGGGAAGCTCGGCGTCTTCGGCGAGAAGGGCGTCGATCCGCGCACGCGTTTCCGGATCCGTTGCCGGCATCGCCTCCAGCAGCGCCGCGCGGGATCCGGCGTCGGGGGGGCTTCCCACCACATGCAGCCCGTGCGGGATCAGTGCCTGTTCCAGCTCGAGCAGCGCGGGCACAAGGCGCGAGAGTTCCGCCTCAGGATCGGTCCAGGCGGGCTCGGCCGGCGCCATCTCCACCGCGGCGGCCTGGGCCTGGATCAACGTGTGCAGCAAAGCGTGCTGTTCCGAAGGCGCGTCCGGCGGCAAAACGCGCCAGCGATCCAGCGAGGCACGGAGATCGAGCAGGCCGCGATACAGGCCCGCTTGCGCCAGAGACGGGGTGAGATGCGAAATCAGCGTGGCGCCGGCGCGACGCTTGGCCAGAGCGCCCTCGGACGGATTGTTGCAGGCATAGAGGTAGAGATTCGGCAGATCGCCGATCAGCCGATCCGGCCAGCAGGCCCCCGACAGGGCGCATTGCTTGCCGGGCATGAACTCCAGTGCGCCATGCGTGCCGAAATGCAGCACCGCGTCAGCGGCAAAGTCCTCGCGCAGGTAGCGGTAGAACGCGGAGAACGCATGCGTTGGCGCGAACGTGCCCTCGAACAGAAGCCGCATCGGGTCGCCCTCGATGCCGATCGCCGGCTGCACGCCGACGAAGACATTGCCGAACCGCGCGCCCAGGATCTGGATGGTCTGACCGTCGCTGTTCTGCTGGCCCGGCGCAGGACCCCAGCAGCGTTCGATCTCGCGCAGATGCGGTTCGCGGCGCACATGCTCGTCCGCCGAAACGCGCGCCGCCACGTTGGCGTCCGTTCCGTATCGCCCCGCATTGCCCTCGACGATCGCGCGGCGCAGCGCATCCACGTCCTCCGGCGGCGCCACATCATAGCCGGCGCGGACCAGCGCCTGCAGCGCGTTATGGAGCGACTGGAACACCGACAGGAACGCCGCCGTGCCGACGCCTCCACTGTTGGGCGGGAAATTGAATAGCACGATCGCGACGCGTCGGTTCTTGCGCTCGGTGCGGCGCAGCGCGACGAGCTTGCCCACACGCGCGGCGAGCATCGCGGCGCGCTCCGCATGCACCACCATATCGTGACGCGATTCCGCCTTCTGCGAGCGTCCACCGAAGCAGAGCGGGCCGGTCGCACCGTCCAGCTCCGGGATCGCGACCATCATCGCCGCCTCCACCGGGCCCAGGCCCTGCGCGCTGCGCTCCCACTCCTCCAGCGACTGGAACTCGACCGGAAGTGCGGCGAGATAAGGCACGTCGAGGCGAGCGAGGATCTCCGCCGCAGCGTCGCTGTCATTGTAGGCGGGGCCGCCCACGAGGGAAAAGCCTGTGAGCGACAGGATCGCATCCACGACAGGAACCCCGTCCTGCGTGAAAAAGCGCTCGATCGCCGGACGTTGATCGAGTCCCGCGGCAAAGGCCGGGATCACGCGCAAACCGCGCGCTTCGAGCGCTGCGATCACGCCGTCATAATGCCCGGCATTGCCAGCCAACACATAGGAGCGCAACAGCAGCAGGCCCACCGTGCCTCGCCTCGCCGACCCTTGCGGAAGGTCCGAAAGGGATTCCGTCATGCGCCGCGGCAAGGACGGATGATACAGCCCTATGTCGGGATGCACGACGGGCGGCTGCACACGCGCGAACGAGACCGGCGGCCGTCGCGCGCCGGTGCAGTATCGGCCAACCAGCAGGCGAACCATGCCGGCGATGTTCTGATCCGAACCCGCCAGCCAGTATTGCATCACCAGGAAATAGGCGCGCGCATCCTGTGCCGTGCCGGGGATGAAGCGCAGAAGCTGCGGTAGCCGGCGCAGCATGCGCATCTGCTTCTCGCCGCTGGCCGGCGCTCCGTTGCTCTTGCCGCGATTGCCGCGCAGCTTGCGCAGCAACGCCATCGCGCCGCTGCTTTCCGCCGACATGTCGAACCGGCCGAGGCGCGTGAGCTTGACCACTTCCCCCGCCGCCATGATGCAGACCATGGCGTCGCATCGCTCGCGACGCGCCTTCAACGCGGGCAGCACGGCGCGGATATGCTCGTCCAGAAACAGCATGGTGGCCACGACGATGTCGGCACGGGCGATATCGTTCAGGCAGTCCTGCAACGCATCGGGACGGCTGTTCCATTCCGCCGCCGCATGCACCGCCAGTTCGAGCCCCGGCATCTCGCGACGCAACATCGCTTCCGCGCGCGTGGCGGCGGAGGACAGATGGCTGTCCATCGTCACGATCGCCACCCGCACGGGCGTCACCGGAAGGGCGCCGTCACCGCGCATAATGCGCCTTGGCGTCGTAGAGCGTGTCGAGGGAAATCGAGGACAGACCGCGCTCCTTCGCAAAACGCTCGGTGTTGCGCCGCGCCTTGCCGCGCACGAAGAAAGGCACGCGGGACAGCTCCCGTTCCGCAGCCGCATCCCAGACGGCGACATCGGCGAGGACCGCCGCCGGCGTCACCGGCTCTTCCGCGGCCAGATGCGACGGCGCAGCACCGTCGGCGAACTCGAAATCGTCCTTGAACAGGCCGAGCAGATGTTCCTCCAGCCCCATCATCAGCGGATGGACCCAGCTATCGAACAGGACGTTGGCGCCTTCGAATCCCATCTGCGGCGAATGACGCGCGGGGAAATCCTGCACGTGCACAGGAGCCGAGATCACCGCGCAGGGAATACCGAGACGCTTGGCGATATGCCGCTCCATCTGCGTGCCCAGCACCAGCTCGGCGCCGGCCGCGCCGATGGCGGCCTCCACTTCCAGATGATCGTCGCTGATCAGCGGCTCCACGCCGTATTTCCTGGCCGCATCGCGCAGATCGCGCGCCTGCTCGCGGCTGTATGTGCCGAGCCCGACCAGGGTGAAGCCGAGCTCCTCGGTCGCAACGCGCGCCGCCGCAATGGCGTGGGTGGCGTCGCCGTACACGAACACGCGCTTGCCGGTCAGATAGGTGGAATCCACCGAACGCGAATACCAGGGCAGATTGGACTGCGCGCGCGACAGGATCGGCTCCGGATCGATCCCGGCGAGTGCGGCAACTTCCCGAATGAAATCGCGTGTCGCGCCGACGCCGATCGGCACGATGCGGGTCTGCTTCTGCCCGAACCGGCGTTCCAGCAGCGCCGCCGCCGGCCCGGCGATTTCCGGATACAGCACCACGTTGAAATCGGCCTGCGCCAGACGGGAGAGATCGGCAGGCGTCGCGTCCAGCGGGGCAGCGACGTTCACGCGAACGCCCATCTCGCCCAGCAGCGCTCGGATCTCGCGCAGATCGTCGCGATGGCGGAACCCGAGCGCGGTCGGGCCGAGAATGTTGCAGGACGGGACAGCATCCTCGGCGCGCGCCGGCTTCTCATCGCCGCAGAAGCTTCGCACGAGCTGATAGAACGTCTCGCCCGCGCCCCAATTCTCCTTGCGCTGATAGGACGGCAGCTCCAGCGCCACGACCGGCACAGGCAGGGCCAGGGCCCGGGCCAGGCCGCCGGGATCGTCCTGGATCAGTTCCGCCGTGCAGGACGCGCCCACCAGGATCGCCTGCGGCTGGAAGCGCTCGAACGCATCGGCCAGCGTGTCGCGGAACAAGGTGGCGGTATCGCCGCCCAGATCGCGCGCCTGGAACGTGGTGTAGCTCACCGGCGGACGCTGGCCGCGGCGTTCGATCATCGTGAACAGAAGGTCGGCATAGGTGTCGCCTTGCGGCGCGTGCAGAACGTAGTGCACGCCCTTCATCGCGGTGGCGACGCGCATCGCCCCCACATGGGGCGGACCTTCGTATGTCCAGAGCGCGAGCTGCATCTCAGACCGCCAGCCGCGTGCGACGGTCGAGCGGGCGCGTGAACAAAGCCGCGAGATCGGCCGCCTGTTCGTAGCCCTGGATCGGCGAGAACAGAAGCTCGATCGACCATTTCGTGGTGAGCCCCTCCGCTTCCAGAGGATTGGCCAGCCCGAGACCGCAGACGGTGATGTCCGGCCGCGCAGCACGGCAGCGATCGAGCTGCCGATCCACATGCTGGCCCTCCACGACCGAAGAGCCCGGCGGCAGCAACGCCAGTTCCGCAGCCAGAGCGCCGCGATGGAGGAAGGGAGTGCCGATCTCCACCGCGACCATGCCGAGTTCGCGCTGCAGAAAGCGCGCCAGCGGCAGCTCGAGCTGGCTGTCGGGGAACAGGAACACGGTCTTGCCCTGGAGAGCCGAGCGGTGCGCGGCAAGCGCCGTGCGGGCGCGGGCCTCGCCGGCTTCGCAGACGGCGCGGACCCGTTCCGGCGGAATCCCGAACGCCGCCGCCGCCGCCGCGACCCAGAGCGTTGTGCCTTCCGCACCGAGGGGAAACGGCGCCGCGACCGGCACGCCGCCGCGCCGTTGCAGCGCCTGCACCGTGTTGTGCAGGAAGGGTTGCGCGCACAGGATGCGCGTGCCGGCGCCGATCGCAGGCATCTCGTGGGCGCGCGAGGCTGGCAGGAACCGCACCCGCTCGATGCCGAGCGCCTCGAACAGGCGCCGGAACTGCGCTTCCACCACATCGGCCAGCACGCCCACCACCAGCAGCGCCGGCGCGTCGTCCTGAGGCAGGGTCGGCACCAGAGCCTCGAGGCAGCGATCCTCGCCTTCGGTGAAGGTGGTCTCGATACCGCTGCCGGAATAATCCAGCACCCGGACAGCGGGCGCAAAGCGGCGCGACAGCCGGGCGGAAGCCCGCGACAGATCGAGCTTGATCACCTCGGACGGGCAGGAGCCGACCAGGAACAGCAGGCGGATATCCGGACGGCGCTCCAGCAGACGCTCCACCACGCGGTCGAGCTCGTCCTCGGGGTCGGCGCGACCGGCCAGATCGCGCTCCTCGATGATGGCGGTGGCGAAACGCGGCTCGGCGAAGATCATGACGCCGGCGGCGGATTGCAGCAGATGCGCGCAGGTCCGCGAACCGACCACCAGAAAGAACGCATCCTGGATGCGGCGATGCAGCCAGACGATGCCGGTCAGGCCGCAGAATACCGAACGCTGTCCGTTTTCACGGACGATGTCGGTCTGCCGCGCGGGCGCGATCGCGTTCAACGCGCCATCTCTCCGGCCAGAACGGGCTGGCCGAACGAGGAGGGCAGCACCGGATCCTGTCGCGCGCGCCGGAGCTTCAGCACGAACTGGCCGGCATTCACCACGTAGCTGGCATAGGCCAGCAGGGCGAGCAGCATGAGGCCGCGCGGCGGGAGCACGCCCAGCCAGAGCGCCGCCAGATAGGCGGTGTGCAGCAGGATCACGATCATGCTGATCGCGTCCTCCCAGAAGAAGGCCGGTGCGAACAGATAGCGTCCGAACACGTCGCGCTCCCAGAGCGCACCCGTGATCATGATGGCGTAGAGCGCCGCCACCTTGGGCAGCACGGACAGCATCGCCTCGTGCAAACCGTTGCCGGTGAGCAGGAAGCGCAGCACCAGAACCAGGCTGATGCCGAACAGGAGGAACTGCAGCGGCGCCAGGACGCCCTGCACCACCGTCCAGGGAGACGCATCGCGCCGCTCGCGCTCGGCGGGTGTGTAGAGCGGCGTGCGGGAAAGAGTTTTCGGCATGATCGAGCCTCCACTCCAGTGCCCGGCAAGGCCGGACGATCGCGAGTCGGGACGGTTTGTACTGGCGGAAAAGCCGGTTCCGTCCGACACTGCCGGATGACGGAACGATTGTTCCGCCTTCATGGCACGCTAGGCGTGCATGGCAGAAAGTGTCAAGCAAACCAGACGTAAACTTTGGTTGACACCCAAGGCGGGTTCTCTCCAGTTTGTCGACTGCGAGGTGGGGCGATGAGCGGCGTTCAGCATATCCGTCCGAGCCGGCCCGAATCCGTCGCCCGACCCGGCGGCGAAAGCGCCTGTCCCGCGCCTTCAAAGGGCTTCCCGCCGGCCGCTTCGCGCGACGCGGCGCTTCGCGGCATCATCGAACAGCGCGTGGTGCCGCATCTGCTGGGACTGCACGGGACGCAGCCGACAGGCGGAACGTCCGCAAGCGGTTCCCTCGTCGGCGCGTCTTTCATCACCGGCTCTCCGGAACTCTCATCCAGACTTTCGGTGGAGCTGGCAGTGGACGCGATCGACGCGAATCCGGAGCGGGTGCGGGCGCGTCTGGACCGCCTGTTGGAAGGCGGCGCCGATCCCCAGGAACTCTGCCTGCATGTCCTGGCGCCGGCGGCACGACATCTCGGCCAGCTCTGGGTGGAGGACGAACTCGACTTCGTTGACGTGACGCTGGGCACGATGCGCCTCGAGCGCGCGCTTCACGGCCTGCTGCCCGTGCTGCCGCCGCGTCGGGGCATCGCGCCGGCGCATACGATCCTGATGATGCCGCTGCCGGGAAACCAGCACACGTTCGGTTTGAGCATGGCCGCGGACTTCTTCAGTCGCGCCGGCTGGCTGGTCACGAATGGCGCCACCGTGGCCTTGGGGCTGGAACAGCATCTGCGAGCCCACGAGATGGATGCGGTAGGCCTGGCGGTGAGTTGCGAGACCCAGATCGATCTGCTGACCGACACGCTGCGCATGGTCCGCGCCGCGTCCCGCAATTCGCGCATCCGGATCGTCCTGGGCGGTCCACTGTTTCTGGTGCAACCCGGAATGGCGACGCGGTTCGATGCCGATCTTGTGGTGACCGACGGCGCGCGGGCCCCGGCCCGCCTCGCCGCATTGCTGCCTCATTCGGCCGCCAGGCGCAGCGTGGCGGGGGCTTGCGAAGCGGGACGCGGGCGTGCCCCGCTCCGCTCTTCAGAGCCGTCCGGCGTCCTCGATCCGATTATGGCAACGACATGGTGAAGCGCGACACCTCCTCCCTGCCCGATACCTTGTTCCATGAACTCGACGCTGGAACGGTCAGGACCATGGTGCTGGCCGCGGCGGACGTGGCGCTGCGCCTCGACCGGGAGGGCATCGTGCGCGAAGTGCAGTTCCGCGACCAGGCTCTCCGATCGGAGCTGGCCGATCGTGGCGATTGGCTGGGCCGCGATTGGCGCGCCGGGATGACGGTGGAAAGCCGGCCGAAGCTCGACGTCATGCTGGCCGATGCGGCCGCCAACAAGCCGCTGCGCTGGCGCCAGCTGAACCATCCCGCCGCCGCGGGGATCGACGTGGCGATCTCCTGGTCCGCCGTTCCGGACAGGCGCGACCAGGGCGCGATCCTGATCGGCAGGGACATGCGCCAGACCGCCGCCCTTCAGCAGCGCCTGGTGGAAACCCAGCAATTCCTGGAGCGCGATTATCTGGCGCTGCGGCGCACCGAAGGCCGCTACCGCATCCTGTTCGAAACCGCGCATGACGGGATCGCGGTGCTCGACGCCACCACCTTCCGGCCGATCGAGATCAATCCGGCGGCCCGCACGCTGCTGGGCCGCGATGCGCGCCGCGCGGCGATCCGCTCTTTCGCCGAGTGGTTCTCGGACCCGGACGCCGCCGTCGCGGCGGCGCTCAACGCCGCCCGGGTCGGCGGCCAGCCGGCACCGGTGCAGACGCACCTCGACGGCCGTCCGGTCCGAATCACGGTGACGGGGTTTCGCGAAGAGAGTGGCTGGTTCCTGCTGGGCCGCCTGACTCCGGGCGATCGGCCGTCCGAGCCGGCGCGGGCGGAGGACGTCCTCCCCGATCTCCTGTCGCTCATGCCCGATGCGGCGGTGCTGACCGACGAGCGCGGCGACGTGGTGGCCGCCAACGATGCGTTCCGGGCCCTGGCCGGTCTGGCGCGGGAGCAGCCGGTCGCGGGCGAGCCACTGTCGCGCTGGGTCGGACGCGACGGCGTGGACCTGGATGTCCTGATGTCGAACCTGCGTCAGCGCGGTTCGGTGCGGTTGTTCGCGACCGAGATGCATGGCGAGGGCGGCCTGCGCACCGAGGTGGAGTTGTCGGCCAGCCTGCGTCCGGGCGAGGCACGGGGCTTCGCCTTCTACCTGCGCGACGTGGGCCGCCGCTTGAATCAGCCGGACAATGCCGGAACGAGCCGGCCGCGCCCGGCTGGCGGCATGGGCGCGCTGATCGGCCGCGTGCCGCTGAAGGAACTGGTGCGCGAATCCGCCGACGCGATCGAGCGCATGTGCATCGAAGGCGCGCTGGAGATGACCGGCAACAATCGCGCCGCCGCCGCCGACATGCTGGGGCTCAGCCGGCAGAGCCTGTACGTAAAACTGCACAGGTTCGGCCTGGTGGACGCGGAGATCGGCGAAGCGCCGTCAGGGGATCCGCGGTGAGCGCCACGCTGGCGCCCAGGAGGGGGACGATCGCGCCGGCGGCGCTGCTGGAACTGCTGAAACCGATCACCTGGTTCGCCCCGGTCTGGGCGTTCGGATGCGGCGTCCTGTCCGCCGGAGTGCCGCTCGGGCGTTGCTGGCCGGTCGCCCTGCTCGGCGCCGTGCTGGCCGGACCGCTTCTGTGCGGTGCCAGCCAGGCGACCAATGACTGGTTCGACCGTCATGTGGACGCGATCAATCAGCCGGAGCGGCCGATCCCGTCCGGCCGGATTCCGGGGCGCTGGGGGCTGGCGATCGCGATCGGCTGGAGCCTGCTGGCGCTGGCGGCGTCCTGGAGCCTGGGGCGGGTGGTTTTCGCCGCCGCCGCCTGCGGCACGGTTCTGGCCTGGTGCTACAGCGCCCCGCCGCTGCGGCTGAAAAGCAATGGCTGGTTCGGGAATCTGGCGGTGGGCGTGTCCTATGAGGGCCTGTCCTGGTTCGCTGGAGCCGCAGCGGCGGCCGGTGCCATGCCGGGCGAACGGACCATCCTGCTGGCGGCGCTCTACAGCCTGGCCACCTTTGGCATCATGATCCTGAACGACTTCAAATCGGTGGGCGGCGATACGGTGCTGCGCCTGCGGTCCCTGCCGGTGCAGCTCGGCGTCGGCCGCGCCGCCCGGCTGGCCTGCATGGCGATGGCTGTGCCGCAGGTCCTGGTGATCGCGCTCTTGCTGCGCTGGCAGGCACCGATCCATGCCGGCGCGGTCGGCCTGCTGCTGCTGGCGCAGTTCGCGCTGATGCCGCGTCTGTTGCGCGCGCCGGAGCGTGAAGCCGTCCGCTACAACGCGACCGGCACCTCGCTTCTGGTGTTGGGCATGCTGGCGGCAGCCCTGGCGCTGCGGGTGCAGGGATGAACCACGGCGCGCCGGCCGACGGCGCCCCGCCGCTCGGCTGGGGCGGCATTGTGCGCCTGGGGCTGGTGCAGGCCATGCTCGGCGCGGTGGTGGTGCTGGTTACGGTGACCATGAACCGGGTGATGCTGGTGGAACTGCATCTGCCTGCCGCCCTGCCCGCCTTTCTGGTGGCGCTGCAGTATTTCGTTCAGGTGATCCGGCCGGCCATGGGGCACGGCTCCGATCGCGGTGGACGGCGAGCGCCGTGGATACGCGGCGGCGTTTTGCTGATGGCAGGGAGTGCGCTGCTGGCGGCGGAATCGCTGGCGCTGATCGGCGCCGGGTCGCGCGGCGCCGGGATCGCGCTGGCGGTGCTGGCCTATGCGCTGATCGGAATCGGCGTCGGCATGGCGGGTACCGCCCTGCTGGCGCTGCTCGGCCACGCGGTCGCGCCGTCGCGGCGGGCCAGCGCCGCCGCGGTGGTGTGGATGATGATGATCGCCGGCATCGCCGTCTGTGCCGGACTGGCCGGGCATGCGCTGACGCCGTTCTCGCTGCATCAACTGTTTGTCGTGACCGGCGTGGTGGGTGGGCTGGCAGTGGCGATCGCCATCCTGGCCACGGCCGGCATCGAACGGCGTTCCGGCATCCCAGCGGCCATCCGCAACGGGTCGGCGCTCTCGCCGACATTGGCGGCGGCGCTCGCGCAGGCCTGGCGCGATCCGGCCGCGCGGCGTTTCACCCTGTTCGTGGCCCTGTCGATGCTGGCCTACAGCGCGGAGGAGATCCTGCTCGAGCCGTTCGCCGGCTTCGTGTTCTCCTGGCCGCCGGGCAGCACGGCACAGTTGACCGGCCAGCAGCATGGCGGCGCGCTGGCGGGCATGCTGCTGGTGGCGCTACTGTCGCCCTGGCGCTGGTCGCCGCCGGTGCGGCACTGGGTTCTGGGCGGCTGCGTCCTGTCCGCGGCGGCCCTTCTAGCGCTTGCCGCCTGCGCCCTTTCCGGGCAATCCGCCCTGCTTTCGCCGCTCGTTCTGCTGCTGGGTCTGGGAAATGGCGTGTTCGCGGTGGCGGCGATCGGGGCGATGATGCAGATGGCCGGCCGTCGCGGCGGCGGGGTCAGGATCGGCCTCTGGGGTGCGGCGCAGGCCCTGGCCATGGGGGCCGGCGATCTGGGTGCGGGAATCGCCATGCAAGCCGCCATGCGGTTCCTGTCCGCGCCCTCTTCGGCGTTCGCGATTCTGCTCGGGCTGGAAGCGGTTCTGTTCGGTACGGCGGCATGGCAGTCGGTCCGCGTATTCGGCGGCGGCGCGTTCGCCCCCGCGGTCAGGGAAGCGGTCGGATGAGCCAGGCGGTCGAATTCGAGGCGGTGGTGGTGGGCGGCGGTCCGGCCGGCGCCACGGCGGCGCACGAGCTGGCGCAGGGCGGCCGTTCGGTGCTGCTGCTGGATCGCGCCGGGCGGATCAAGCCCTGCGGCGGCGCGATCCCGCCCGCGGCGATGGAAGCGTTCGCCCTGCCGGACTCGCTGCTGAAGGCCAGGATCAAAGCGGCGCGCATCGTGTCGCCGCGCAATAAGGTGGCGCATATGCCGATCCGCGATGGCGGCTTCGTCGGCATGGTGGATCGGGACGGGTTCGACGAGTGGCTGCGCGAACGCGCCGCCGAGGCCGGCGCCGAACGCCGTCGCGGCACGTTTCTGCGCCTGCGTCGGGAGGCCGACGGCACCGCCACGGTCATCTATGCCGCCCCGGACGGGGTGGAGCGGGCGGCTCGGACTCGCGTGGTGGTGGGCGCGGACGGCGCGCGCTCGGCCGTGGCGCTGCAGACCGTAAAGGGGGCGGCGCGGATGCCCTATGTCTATGCCGTGCACGAGATCATCCGCTCGCCCGACCCATCCGCCGATGCGTGCGACGTCTATTACGGCGGGGTTCATTCGCCGGATTTCTACGGCTGGGTGTTTCCGCATGGCGAGACCACCAGCGTCGGGCTCGGCAGCGCGCACAAGGGGTTCCGGCAGCGCCCGGCGCTGGACGGTCTGCGCCGCGCGGCCGGTCTGGCGGACGCCACGCTGCTGCGTCGCGAAGGCGCGCCGATCCCGATGAAGCCGTTGCGCCGCTGGGACGATGGCCGCAACGTGGTGCTGGCCGGCGACGCGGCCGGCGTGGTCGCGCCCGCCTCCGGCGAGGGCATCTTCTACGCCATGCTGGGCGGCCGGCTCGCGGCCCGGTCGGCCGAGGCGTTCTGCCGCACAGGAAAGGCGCATTCGCTCCGGAGCGCCCGGCGCTCCTTCATGCGGGCGCACGGCAACGTGTTCCGCATGCTGGGGCTGATGCAGCGTTTCTGGTACGCCAATGATGGCCGGCGGGAACGGTTCTGTTCGATCTGCCGCGATCCCGACGTGCAGGATCTCACCTGGGCGGCCTATATGAGCAAGGCGCTGGTGCGGGCGAAGCCGGCCGCGCATCTGCGCATCTTCTGCAAGAACATCGCTCATCTGGTGGGGTTGGTCGCGGCATGATCGGCACATTCCTTCAGCGGCCCGTGGTGGTGGCCACCGTCGGCGCCACCGTGGTGATGGGGCTGGGCGGCGCGCTGACGAAGCTCGGGCCCTGGTACGAGCAGTTGCGCAAGCCGTCCTGGCAGCCACCGGGCTGGGTGTTTCCCACCGTCTGGACCAGCATCGCGGCGCTCACCGTCTGGTCGGTCTCGCATGGCTGGCCCCTGCTCTCGGCGGCCGGGCTGAGCGGAACGGCCATCGCGCTGTTCGCGGTGAACGGCGTGCTGAACGTCGCCTGGAGCGGGCTGTTCTTTTCCCTCCAGCGGCCGGACTGGTCGCTGATCGAGGTGGTGCCGCTCTGGGCGTCGGTGCTCAGCCTGGTCGTGCTGATGGCCAGCGTGTCGCCCTTCTCGGCCCTGCTGCTGCTGCCCTATCTGCTCTGGGTCGGCATCGCCGCCGTGCTCAACCGCGCCATCGTGCGGCTGAACCAGCCCTTCGGCGCCGAGGCGCGCCCGGCGGTCTGAGGCCGGGCGAACCCGCGCCAATCCAGCCATGCCGCTCCTGCTATCGAGGCGCCTTCTGCCCCTGCTGATGACCCAGATGCTGGGGGCGGTGGTGGACAACCTGTTCAAGAACGCACTGGTGGTGCTGGTCCTGTTCCGTGCCGGGCAGGGCGGCGCGCCCATGCTGGTGGCGCTGGCAGGCGGGCTGTTCATTCTGCATTACGTCCTGTTCTCGTCCCTGGCCGGGCAGGTTGCGGAACGCTGGGACAAGGGGCGGCTGATCCTGCTCGCCAAAACCTGCGAGATCGCGCTGATGGCGCTGGCGGCCGCCGGGTTCCTGCTGCACATGGTGCCGCTTCTGTTCGCGGTGCTGTTCGGACTCGGCACCCAGGCCGCCTTCTTCGGACCGCTGAAATACGGCATCCTGCCGTTCCACCTGCGCGAGACCGAACTGGTGGCAGGGAACGGCCTCATGGAAGCCGGCACGTTTCTCGGCATCCTGTTCGGCACGCTCGCGGGCAGCGCCCTGTTCGCCCTGCCGCACGGGCCGCGGATCGTGTCGGTCGCCGGATTTGTTTTGTCCGCGTGCGGCATTCTCGCCGCCGCCTTCGTGCCGCGCGCGCCGTCGCGCACCCCGGACCGGCCTGTCCGCCTCGCCGTCGCCCGCGAATCCGCGCGGCTTCTGCGCGACGCGCGCGCGAACCGGCCGGTCTGGCTCGCCATCCTCGGTGTGAGCTGGTTCTGGGCGATCGGCGCGGCGATCCTGACGGAATTGCCGACGCTGGTGCACGACACGCTGCATGCCGTGCCCGGGGTGTTTTCGATGATGCTCGCCGTCTTCGCCGTGGGGACTGGGCTCGGCTCGATCCTCTGCGCCCGGCTGCTGCACGGCCGGGTGACGCCGCGCATCGTTCCATTCGCCGCCCTGGCCCTGACCGTGTTCCTGTTCGATTTCGGCCGCACCGCCGCGCGGGCCGGACCGCTTGCCGATATTGGCCTTGTCCTGCACAGCGCCTCCGGCTGGCATATGCTGATCGACCTGCTGCTTTTGTCGATCGGCGGCGGACTCTACTCTGTGCCGCTCTACGCCATGATGCAGGAGCGCTCGGGCGCGACCGAGAAGGCACGCATGGTGGCGGCGAACAACCTGCTGAACGCCGCGGCGATGGTGGCGTCCGCCCTGGCGGTGGCGGTGCTCATTCGGCACGGCGACACGCCGGCCTCCATTCTGTGCATCTGGGCGATCGCCAATTTGGCCGTAGCACTCTGGATCGGCAGCGCCACACGGAGATTTCCAGCCTGATTCGCAGCCGCCCACAGCGGGACCCAGGCGTTGCGGCCGTCGACCACACAGATCGATTGCAGGTGTCGATCAGCGAAGAGCCATGCCTGAAAGGCGCCTCTTCAGGACCGTTTGCGATGCGAGCGTTCAAGCCCAGCTCTGGCGATAAAGCGCCTGGATGTCCGCGGCATCGGGGACGCGCGGATTGTTGCCGGGCGAACCGGAGGCCAGTGCCCGCTCGGCCATCACGGGCAGCAGTTGGGACCAGCGCGTCCCGTCGATGCCGTAGGAGCGCGGCGTCGGCACGTCGAGGTCGCGATTGATCTGCCGCAGCGCCTCCACCAGGCGCGCCACCGCAACCTGATCGTCCTCGCCCGCCTCGGCGACGCCCATGGCGCGGGCACAGGCGGCATAGCGTCCGGGCGCGGACGGGGCCGACCAGGCCGTGACGGTGGGCAGCAGCATGGCGTTGGACAGGCCGTGCGCGACGTGGAAATGCGCGCCGATGGGCCGGCTCATGCCATGCACGAGGGCGACGGAGCTGTTGGAGAACGCCATGCCGGCTTGCAGCGCGCCCAGCATCATCGCCTCGCGCGCCGCGCGATCGCCGGGCTCGGCGCAGACGCGACGCAGATGGGGCCAGATCGCACCCATCGCCGCCAGCGCCAGCCCGTCGGAGAATGGATTGGCCCGCGCCGAGACATAGGCCTCGATCGCATGGGTCAGGGCGTCGATGCCGGTATCGGCCGAAAGACGCAGCGGCTTGGCGAGGGTGAGCTCGTAATCGACGATCGCCAAGGTGGGCAGATAGGCCAGCCCCACGCACAGCATCTTCTCGTCCGTGGCCTCGTCCGTGACCACGGTAAAGCGAGTCGCCTCCGAACCGGTGCCGGCCGTGGTGGGGATCGCCACGATCGGTAGCCCGGGCTCGTCTTCCTGATGCGGAGCCTTCAGCGCCTGCATGGCGCCGCCGCGCACCGCCAGCACGGCGACCGCCTTTGCGGTGTCGATCGAACTGCCACCGCCGAAGCCGATGACGCAGTCATGGTGGCCGTCGCGTACGAAGGCCACCGCCTCTTCCACGGCGCGCACGGTCGGGTCCGGCACCACGCCGGAGAAGCTGCGCGCCTCGATGCCGGCTTCCGCCAGCACGGCCAGAACCCGTGCCAGCATGCCGGAGCTGGCCATGAAGGCATCCGTCAGTACGACGGGACGGAGGTAGCCGAGCTGCCGCAGCGCCGTTGGCAGTTCCTGGAGCGCACCGCCCCGGACCCGCATCGAACGCGGCAGGAAAATCGCAGCCATTCGCCGACCTCCGATTCGGTCATGCCGATCGAGCTCCCGCCTTCTGCGGCGCGCATCAACAGGATCGCACACTGACGCTACGGTTCAACCAAAATGACCTTCGCTACTTCCCAGCCGCGAGGCGCGCTGAACGACCTGAACGAGATCCGGCGGCATCTCCGCGTCCGGCTCCGGAACCGCAGTCTCCAGACGCAGCCCCTCGTAACAGGCGCGATGCCGGACCTGCCGAGCACGCTGTTGCTCACGCGTTCCGACCGCAGGGTGTCGGACGCGGACATGGCAGAAAGCGCGCAGGGGTGCCTGACGCGGCGCTTTCTGCGGAAGACGGTGGCGCGAACGGAGGAGCCGGGCCTCTTCCCCGAGAAAACGAGGCTGGAGGATGATGGAAAGGGTCGTGTTCGCCAGCGGCCGATATCACTCCGACGGCGGCACGAGGCCCGACCTCTCGGAGAACTCGAAGCCCTGACAACGATTTATGGAGCGGGTGAAGGGAATCGAACCCTCGTATGCAGCTTGGGAAGCTGCCGTTCTACCATTGAACTACACCCGCAGCCCCGTTCGGACGGGAGCACGATTATAGGCGGCGCAACCCGGCTGCGCAACGGGGCTTGGTTGACGCGCGGCGGGGGCGGCTCCTAGCATGGAGCCACCCTTCGATGCCCATAGGGCGCGGGGGTCCTCGTGATTTGTCCGGCCGGATTGCGGCGAGGTGAAACAAGCGCGCTAAAGAGGCCCAGGAGCGGTCGTTCGCGCCCGTTTCTCGGCATCCAGGCCGGGTTCGACTTCATCGCGCGAGCGTGGTGAACACCCCGGGGAAGCGTTTCCATGAGCACCAAGAGCCCGTTCCATCCCGCCACCCTGTTGTTGCATGAGGGCAGCGAGCGTACTCCTTTCGGGGAAACGAGCGAGGCGATGTTCCTCACCTCCGGCTTCGTCTACGATGATGCCGAGCAGGCCGAGGCGACCTTCCTGGGCCAGGCGCAGCGCTATCAGTACAGCCGCTTCGGCAACCCCACCGTCGCCACGTTCGAACGCCGCATGGCGGCCCTGGAAGGCGCCGAAGCCTGTCGTGCCACCGCAACCGGCATGGCCGCCGTGTCGTCCGCGCTTCTGGCCCATCTCAAGACCGGCGACCGCATCGTCGCCTCGCGGGCCCTGTTCGGCTCCTGCCACTGGATCGTCTCGACCCTCCTGCCCCGCTACGGCATCGAGAGCGTCTTCGTGGACGGCGGCGACCATGCGGCCTGGGCGGAAGCGCTCGGCAAGCCGACGCAATGCGTGCTGCTGGAAACCCCGTCCAACCCGATGCTCGACGTGCTCGATCTGCGCATGATCGCCGATCTGGCCCACGCGGCCGGCGCCGTGGTGGTGGTCGACAACGTCTTCGCGACCCCGCTGCTGCAGAAGCCGCTCGAACTGGGCGCCGACGTGGTGGTGTATTCCTGCACCAAGCATATCGACGGGCAGGGTCGCGTTCTGGGCGGCGCCGTCCTGGGCCGCAAGCAATGGATCGAGGACACGCTGCAACCCTTCCTGCGCAACACCGGACCGGCCATGTCGCCGTTCAACGCCTGGGTGCTGCTGAAGGGGCTGGAAACGCTGGCTCTGCGCGTGCCGGCGATGGCGCGCAACGCCGCGGAGATCGCGGATTTCCTGGCCGGGCAGCCGGAAGTGGCCCGGGTCTGGTATCCGACCCGCGCCGACCATCCGCAGCAGGCGCTGTCGCTCCGGCAGATGCAGGGCGGCGGCACGCTGGTGACGTTCGCTCTTGCCGACAAGACAGCCGCGTTCCGCTTCATGAATGCGCTGGAGCTGATCGCCATTTCCAACAATCTCGGCGACAGCCGGTCCATGGTGACGCATCCTGCCACCACCACGCATATGAAAATCGGCGCCGAAGAACGCGCCGCGCTCGGGATCACCGACGGCGTGATCCGTTTCTCCGTGGGCCTGGAAGACGTGCGCGACCTGCTGGACGATCTGCGACGCGGTCTGCGTGCCGCTTCCGCCGGTCTCTCCGGCACGGGAGAACTTGCTGCGGAATAGGATGTTGAGGGGAAGCGCGATGAGGGAGAAGGGCAAAATGCCGCCCGGCATGGGAACGGAAGACGAGTTTCCAGGCGAGGACGGCAGCCCCGCCCCCTTCTCGCGCGTCACCCGAAACATCCGCGTCAGCGTCCGAACGGTGTTTCTGGAGGACCAGTCGCAGCCCGATGAGCACCAGTTTCTGTGGGCCTATCGCATCCGCATCGAGAATCTCGGCGGGGAGACCGTGCGCCTGCTGCGCAGGACCTGGCTGATCACGGACGGCAATGGCCGCGCCGAGCAGGTGACGGGGGACGGCGTCGTCGGCGAGCAGCCGCAGCTCGGGCCGGGAGAAGCGTTCGAGTACACCTCCGGCACGCCGCTCGGCACGCCCAGCGGCTTCATGACGGGGCACTACCAGATGGCCGTGATCGGTTCGAACGAGCGTTTCGACGTCGCCATCCCCACCTTCAGCCTCGACAGCCCGCACCAGCCCGGCATCCTGCACTAGACATTCGCACTGGACAGGGACGCGGCGCGGACCGACACGACCTAATCCTCGCGCATTCCGGACCCTTCGTTATCCGGCCGCGCCATCGTTGCAACAAGGCAGACTCCCATGGACCAACCCATCGGCACCCCGGCCGTCCCCCGATCGGTGTCGGACCGACCCACCGAGCAGGAAGCCAAGGAGGCCGTGCGCGTTCTGCTGCGATGGGCGGGCGAAGATCCGGCTCGGGAGGGCCTTCTGGAAACGCCGGGCCGGGTCGTGCGGTCCTACAACGAATTCTTCGAGGGCTACGCACTCGATCCAGTAGCGATCCTGTCCCGCACCTTCTCGGAAGTCGAAGACTACGACGAGATCGTCCTGCTGCGCGACATCCGCTTCGAGAGCCATTGCGAGCACCACATGGTGCCGATCATCGGCCGCGCCCATGTCGCCTATCTGCCGCGCCGCCGGGTGGTGGGGATCAGCAAACTGGCGCGTGTGGTCGATATCTACGCCCGTCGTCTGCAGATCCAGGAACGTCTCACCGCTCAGATCGCCAACACGATCGACGAGGTCCTGCAGCCGCACGGCGTCGCCGTGATCCTGGAAGCCGGCCATCAATGCATGAGCACGCGCGGCGTGCACCGGCCGGGCGTGTCGATGGTGACCAGCCGCATGCTGGGCGTATTCCGGGAGAATTCGGACACGCGGAAGGAATTGCTGTCGATGCTGAACCGGCCCTCCGTGGCGACGCCGTTCGAGTGAGCCGGCAAAAACAGGAAGAGCCTTCTTTTTCTGAAGAGAAAGAAGCAAAAAGACTTCTGTCCATTTGGTTCGGAGTGCGCGGCTCGGCACGTACCCAAACGGACAGAAGTTCTTTGGTTTTTCCTCTCAAGAAAGAACGCTTCTTCTTTTATCCCCCCTTCCCCGGGTCCAGCGCCTCGCTCAGGAAATCCGCCCGCGCCTCGCTCACGCGGGTCCGGATCGCCAGGTCCGGCAGCAGATGCGTGCCCGGCAGCAGCAGCAGACGGTACGGCTTGCCGGCCTGCAGCAAGGCCTGAGTCAGCTTGTAGCTGTTCTCGAAATACACGTTGTCGTCGGTCAGGCCGTGCATGATCAGCAGCGGACGCGACAAGGAAGCGGCATAGGTCAGCACGTCGCTCTTGGTATAGCCGTCCGGATCGGCCTGCGGCGTTCCGAGATACCGTTCGGTATAGGCCGTGTCGTAGTCCCGGAAATCCACCACCGGCGCGCCCGCCACGCCCACCTTGAACAGGTCGGGGCGGCGTATGGTGGCCATGGCGGTGAAATAGCCGCCGAACGACCAGCCGGTCACGCCGACGCGCGACATGTCCATTTCCGGATAGCGCGCACCCAGCGCCTTCAATCCGTCGGCCTGATCCGCGAGCGGCAGGTCGATCAGATCGTCCTTGGTGGCGCGCTCCCAATCATGATCGCGCCCCGGCGTGCCGCGCCCGTCCAGGCTGGCGACGATGAAGCCGCGATCGGCCAGGCACTGATCCTCCAGGAAGTGCGAGGGCGCGCGCTCGACCGTCTTCACGCCCGGACCGGCATAGACCTGCAACACAACCGGATAATGGCGGCCAGGCTGGAAGTCGCTCGGCCTGACGATGAGGGCATCCATCTGCGCGGGCCCTGCCTGCGTGAACTCGATATGCACGCTGCGCGGATGCTCCGCGACGGAGGGCAGAGTCGCGATCACGCGCCCGGTCGGATCGAGCAGCACGGTGGCCGCATTGCCATCGGCACCGGCACGCACGTCCACGAACGGCCTGTCCGTCCCGTTGCCCGGCGCGAAGCGGCCCTCGTGCAACCCGGGCGCGGCCGAGAGAGGCGTGACCGCGCCGGTGTCGAGATCGAGACGCTCCACCGCCGTGTCGATCCGGTCCGGTTCCGTCAGGATCACGGCGTGATGCGGATCGGCCGCTTCCAGCCCGAGGAACGCGGCCTTGTCGTAGCGGCGTTCGAGCGAGCCGTCAGGCCGCCGGCGTTGCAGTTCCCAGCCTTTCTTCGTCTCGGCCGCCCACAGGAAGCCGCTGCCATCGGCGAACCAGTGCGGCAGAGGAAGCGCCTGGCCGGCGCGGGTGCCGGCAGCCACAGGTGCGATCGCCACCCAGGCCGGATCGGTCTCGCGCAGCAATTCCGTGGTGTTGCCCGTACCGGGATCGACCGCCAGCACCCTCTCTTCGGTTTCCGCCCGGTTCATCACCACCAGGGAGAGGCGTCCCTTGCCGGTGGGCCAGACCACCCGCACCAGATACGGAAAAGCCTCCGAATCCCACTTCACCGGTCTCGGCGGCCGCCGTCCATCGCGATCCGCGAGCATCAGAGAGAGCCTTGCGTTCGCGGTGCCGGCGCGCGGATAGCGGAACTCCACCGGCGCCCGGTCCGGATGGCCGGGATCGGCAATGAAATGCTTCTCCACACCGCTGGTATCGGCCACCTCGAACAGGACCGTGCGGCTGTCGGGCGACCACCACGCGCCGTCCGCGCGATCAAGCTCCTCGGCCGCGGCGAACTCGCTCAAACCATTCGAGAGCGTGTCGCTGCCGGTGCGGGTCAGACGCGTATCCGCACCGTCCGTCAGCGACACCACATGCAGGTCGTTGTCGCGCACGGCGGCGACGAAGCGCCCGTCCGGCGAAAGCCTCGGGCCGATCCAGCCGGAGCCCGGCACCTGGTGGCGTCGCCCCGTGGCCGGATCGATGCGCAACAGATGATCGGCTTCGATTGCCAGAAGGGTACGGCCGTCTTCCGACAGGGAGAAATCGGTGATGCCGGTGAGGGTCATGCGGGCGCGCTCGCGCCGCGCCTTCTCCGCCACGGAAAGCGTCTCGGGCCCGCCAGCCGGTTTGGCCAGTTCGGTCACCGCGCCGTTCGCGACGTCGAACCGGAACAGATGCAAGGTGGTGTCGCGTGGGCCCGAGCGGAGAAACAGCACCGAACGCCCGTCCGGCGTCGGAACCGCATGGACCGGCATGCCCAGCGTGTCGCTGCGCGTGGCCGCGAGCTGCGCGAAGCAGTCTTCCGGCGCCTTGGGCATAGCCTGCGGCAAGACTTGCGTCGCTGTCTGTGCGAGAGCGGGAGCGGACACGCTCGCCAACAGCAGCGCAAGAAGGGCGGAACCGGTTCGACGCATGCAGACAGTCTCTCGCGAAAGGATTTCCCCCTGTCGTTCCATCCCCCCGTGACGCTGGCAAGGGGTGGACGAAATGCATCCGGCTGCCTCGACGCCCCGATCGCTCGGGAGCGTCGGGCATCGGAGCGCTCCGGGCAAAGACATGAAGAAAGCAAGAGCCTTCTTTTTCTGAAGAAAAAGAAGCAAAAAGACTTCTGTCCGTTCGGTTCGGAGCGCGCGGCACGGCAGATACCCAAACGGACAGACGTTCTTTGGTTCTTTCTTTCAAGAAAGAACATCTCTTTCGCCTGAGGGAGAGGCCAGGAAGACGCCGGAAAACGAACAAAACATCCTGGCAAAGAACGGTTTCTCTTCGTCAAGGACTCGCTTCCGCCTCGGTTCCAAGGTGAGACTCCATCAAGCAGCTTGGCGTCTTCTTTTGTCCGAGAAAACCAATGACGACCCGGCGGCGTTCTCTCGCCGGCTTGCCCGCCCTCGTCGCCGGCCCACCCTGTTCGGAGCATCCATGAACTATACTCCCTCTCCCGATCGCTACGAGTCCGCGACCTTCCGCCGCTGCGGACGGTCCGGGCTCGTTCTGCCGCCGATCTCGCTTGGCCTGTGGCACAATTTCGGCGGCGACGACGTGTTCGAGACCGGCCGCGCCGTGATCCGTCGCGCCTTCGATCGCGGCGTGACGCATTTCGACCTGGCCAACAATTACGGGCCGCCCTATGGCTCGGCAGAGGAGAATTTCGGCCGCATCCTCGCCAAGGATTTCGGCAGCGGTCTGCGCGACGAGCTGATCATCTCCTCGAAAGCCGGCTGGGACATGTGGCCCGGCCCTTATGGCGTCGGCGGCTCGCGCAAATACCTGATCGCCTCGGCCGATCAGAGCCTGAAGCGCATGGGCCTCGACTATGTCGACATCTTCTACTCGCACCGCCCGACCACCGACGTGCCGCTGGAAGAGACCATGGGCGCGCTGGTGCAGCTGCACCGACAGGGCAAGGCACTCTATGTCGGGATCTCGTCCTACGGACCCGAACGGACCCGGCAGGCCGCCGAGATCCTGCGCAGCGAGGGCGTGCCGCTGCTGATCCACCAGCCGTCCTATTCCATGCTCAATCGCTGGATCGAGGACGAGCTGTTGGGAACGCTGGAGGAGTTGGGTACGGGCTGCATCGCCTTCTCGCCCCTGGCGCAGGGTCTTCTGACGTCGAAATATCTCAACGGCGTGCCGGAGGACGCCCGCGCGGCCAAAGGCACCTCGTTCGACCAGTCGTTGATTTCCGGCGAGAATCTCGAGCGGGTGCGGGCGCTGAACGCGATCGCGCAGAAGCGCGGCCAGAGCCTGGCGCAGATGGCGATCGCCTGGGTGCTGCGCGACAAGCGCGTCACCTCGGCACTGATCGGCGCCCGCAACGTCAAGCAGCTCGACGACTCGCTGGGCGCGTTGGACCGGCTCGATTTCAGCCAGGACGAGCTGGCGGAGATCGACCGTCACGCCACCGAAGGCGGGATCGATCTGTGGCGCGGCGTGTCGGAAGACCGCCCCGAGTGAGCCCATGTCGGGGTGCGGCCGGACCGCACCCCGATTTCGGCCTCAGGCTGCCGCCGCCATGCGCCGCTTCGTCGCGGCCCGCCAGCGATGCAACGCAGGCTCCGTATAGCCACCGCTGGTCTCGGCACCCTCGAAGATCAGATCGCACGCCGCCCTGAACGCAGGACCGTCCTCGCTGGTATCCAAATCGCGGTAGTCCGGGTCGGCCTGGTTCTGACGCATCACCAGACGCATCACCCGGCGCAGAGAGTCGAGCACCGCGTCCCGGTCGATCAGGCCGTGCAGGAGCCAGTTGGCGAGAAACTGCGACGAGATCCGCAACGTCGCGCGGTCCTCCATCAGCCCGACATCGTCGATGTCCGGCACCTTGGAGCACCCGATCCCCATATCCACCCAGCGCACCACATAGCCCAGGATGGACTGCACGTTGCGATCCAGTTCGCGGGCGATCGCCGCTTCCGACGGCTTGGCGTTGTCCAGCATAGGCGGGGTCAGGAGCATCTCCAGCGGCGCCGGCACCGCTCCGGCCAGAGCCTGCTGCCGGTCGGCCACGGAGACCGACAGATAATGCAGAGCATGCAGCGTGGCAGCGGTCGGCGACGGGACCCAGGCCGTACTGGCGCCGGAACGGGGATGCCCGATCTTTTCCGCCAGCATCGCCGCCATCCGGTCGGGCGCCGCCCACATGCCCTTGCCGATCTGCCCACGCCCGGACAGGCCACAGGCGAGGCCGATGGCGACGTTGCGCTGCTCGTAGGCGCCGATCCAGTCCGCCTGGCGCATCGCCTCCTTTGCCACGACCGGACCCAGATGCATGGCCGAATGGATCTCGTCGCCGGTGCGATCCAGGAAGCCGGTGTTGATGAACACGACGCGCTTTCTGGCCGCCGCAATACAGGCGGCGAGGTTGGCGCTGGTGCGCCGCTCCTCGTCCATGATGCCGAGCTTGATCGTCTCCGGCGGCAGATCGAGCATCTGCTCCACCGCGCCCATGATGTCCACCGACAGCGCCACTTCCGCGGGCCCGTGCATCTTCGGCTTCACAACATAGATCGAGCCTTCGCGGCTGTTGCGGCGCGAGGCCCGATCGTGCAGCGCGGCCAGGACGGTGACCACCGCATCCAGCAGCCCTTCCGGCACGGGCGCACCGTCCGGACCCAGCACGGCGTCGGTGAACATATGGTGGCCGACATGGCGAACCAGCAGCAAGCTACGTCCCGGCAGGACCAGCTCGCCGCCATCTGGCGCAATGTAGCGTCGTGGGCCGGACAGGCGGCGATCGAGCGCCCGCCCGTTCTTCTCGAAGCGCGCGGTCAGGGTTTCGCGCATCAGGCCGAGCCAGTTGCGATAGATCGCGATCTTGTCGGCCGCATCCACCGCCGCCACGCTGTCCTCGCAATCGAAGATGGTGGACACGGCACTTTCCAGGACGATGTCCGACAGGCCGCTGGCCGCATTGCGTCCGACCGGATGGGTGCGGTCGAACTGCAGATGCACATGCAGGCCGTTGCGCTTGAGCAGAATGGACGCGGGATCGGCCGCATCGCCGATATGGCCGGCGAGGTGCGACGGGTCGCGCAGCGCCGTTTGCGACGCGCCCTCCAGCACTAGCCCGCCGTTCCGCACCGAATAGCGCTTCAGATCGGCATGACTGCCCGTCTCGAGCGGGAAGCATTCGTCCAGCAGCAGCGTGCCGCGACGCACCACCTCCGCGGCGCGCTTCGGATCCAGTCCGGGGCCGGGATTGCGGGGGAAATCGGTCTCCGACACCGCATCGGTGCCGTAGAACGCGTCGTAGAGGCTGCCCCAGCGCGCATTGGCGGCGTTCAGGGCGTAGCGGGCATTGGAGCCAGGCACCACGAGCTGCGGCCCGGCGATGCGGGCGATCTCGTCGTCCACGCCGCTGGTTTCCACCGAGAACGGCGCCGGCTCGGGCACGAGATAGCCGATCTCGCGCAGAAACGGCAGCGCCGATGCGCCGCTACGACCCTGGCCGGAGCGGTGATACGCGTCCAGGGCCGCCTGCAGGCGGTCGCGCTCGGACAGGGCCTCGGCGATGAGCGGCGAGAAGCGCTCGACCAGCGATGCGAAGCCGGCCCAAAGCCTGTCCGGGTCGATGGCGGTTCCGGGCAGGACCTCCGCTTCCACGAAGCGGGCGAACGCACTGTCCACGGTGAGGCTGGAGCGACGCACCCGATCGGCGTGGTCCGGCATGGAGAATGTATCCAAAGTTGCCTCCATCGTTCTTCTGGCCCGGTCCCGAGGGCGCGAACACCCGCCGGTCCGGGAAGACGGAAACCGGACCCACGAAAGGGATCCGGTCCGCCCGATCGCATCCGGCGGTTCAGCCGAACTGGTTCATCGTGTTGTGCGCGCCGCCCGCCTTCAATGCAGCCTCGCCGGCGAAATAGCCCTTGTGGTCGTCGCCGATATCAGAGCCTGCCATATTCTGGTGCTTCACGCAGGCCACGCCGCGGCGGATCTCCCGGCGCTGCACATCCCGCACATAGCCCAGCATGCCGTCGGCGCCGAAATAGCTCTCGGCCAGGATGTCGGTGGACAGGGCGGCCGTGTGGTAGGTCGGCAGCGTGATCAGATGATGGAAGATGCCGGCGCGCTTGGCCGCATCGGCCTGGAAGCTCTGGATGCGGGCATCCGCCTCCTCGGCCAGTTCGGTGCCGTCATAGTTCGCGGCCATGAGCCTGGCGCGATCGTAGCCGGACACGTCGCGGCCTTCCTTCTGCCAGCTATCGAACACCTGCTGACGGAAGTTCAGCGTCCAGTTGAACGAGGGCGAGTTGTTGTAGACCAGCTTCGCGTTCGGAATGACCGCGCGGATCTTGTCCATCATGCCGGCGATCTGCTCGACATGCGGCTTCTCGGTCTCGATCCACAGCAGGTCGGCACCGCCGCGGAGCGAGGCGATGCAATCCATCACACAGCGCTCGGCGCCGGTGCCGGCACGAAACTGGTAAAGGTTGCTCGGCAAACGCTTCGGACGCAGCAGCTTGCCCTCGCGGCGGATCAGCACGTCGCCATCCTTCGCGGTCTCGGCCGTCACCTCGTCCACGTCGAGATAGCCGTTGTACTGGTCGCCGAGATCGCCCGGCTCGCGGCTAAACGCGATCTGCTTGGTCAGGCCGGCGCCGAGCGAGTCCGTCCGGGCGACAATGATGCCATCCTCGACGCCCAGCTCCATGAACGCGTAGCGGATCGCGCGGATCTTCTGCAGGAAGTCCTCGTGCGGAACCGTGACCTTGCCGTCCTGGTGGCCGCACTGCTTCTCGTCGGACACCTGGTTCTCGATCTGCAGCGCGCAGGCGCCGGCCTCGATCATCTTCTTGGCCAGCAGATAGGTCGCTTCCGCGTTGCCGAAGCCGGCATCGATATCGGCGATGATCGGCACGACATGGGTCTGATGCTCGTCGATCGCCCTGGCGATCCGGTCCTGCTCCTCGCCGTCACCCGCTTCACGCGCCGTATCCAGCGCGCGATACAGATTGCCGAGTTCGCGGGCATCGGCCTGACGCAGGAAGGTATAGATTTCCTCGATCAGCGCCGGCACGGAGGTCTTCTCGTGCATCGACTGGTCCGGCAGCGGGCCGAACTCGGAGCGCAGGGCGGCGACCATCCAGCCTGACAGGTAGATGTAGCGGCGATCGGTGCTCCCCAGATGCTTGCGCGCGGCGATGATCTGCTGCTGCGCGATGAAGCCGTGCCAGGCGCCGAGGGATTGCGTGTATTGCGTCGGGTCCGAGTCGTAGCGCGCCATGTCGGCGCGCATGATCGCGGCGGTATAGCGCGCGATCTCGAGGCCGGTGGTGAAGCGGTTCTGCTTGCGCATCCGCGACACGAATTCGGGATCGACGGTGGGGGCGAACGATACCGGCGCCGCGTCCTCGCGGGCTCGGGCGGCGTCGACGCCGGGCCAAGCGGCCGTCATGCCGACGCCATCCGGTGCGCGGTTCGGGATCATCTGGATCATGGCCATCTCCGGTTTCCTCGGGATGCCCGCAGCAAGCCTGCATGCCCGGGCGTCCGTTCGTCCGAATTAGGCCGCTTGCCGCCGCCGCCGAAAGGGGAGATCGTGTCAATCGGGGCGAAACCAGTCACGGATTTTACAGAGCCCGTTGTAAGGTCGTAAAGCGTGTCCAGATCACAGATCGGCCGGACCGTGCGGCGTCTACGCACGGAGAAGAGCATCACTCAGCAGGCTTTGGCCGCGCGCCTGGGCGTTTCCGCCAGCTACCTGAACCTGATCGAGCACGGTCAGCGCAACGTCACCGGCTCGCTGCTGATCAAGCTCTGCGCAGCCCTGGATGCCGACCTCCAGGCGCTCTCCGGCGAAACCGAACGCCAGGCGGAAATCGCTCTGCGCGAGGTGCTGCGCGACCCGCTCTTCGGCGGCGAGCCGGTGCCGGACACCGATATCCAGACACTCGCCGGGCTGCCCGGCGCATCGCGGGCCATGGTGTCGCTCTACCGGGCATTGCGGGTGGCGCGGGAGGATGCCGCCGGCATCGCCCTGCCGAGCGGGCGGCGCATCCTGCTGCCGCTGGAAGAAACCCGCGATTTCTTCCAGCAATTCTCCAATTACTTCCCGGCGATCGAGGAAGCCGCCGAAGCGCGTGCCGCCGACATCAACAACGACGCGGATCGTTTCATCCTCGACCGCCTGCAACAGCGTCACGGGGTGCGGGTGCGGATCGGGTCGGGCGAGATGATGCGCCGTTTCCATCCCGAGACGCGCCTGCTGGAACTCTCCGAAGCCATGCCGCGCGAGAGCCGCGCCTTCCAGCTCGCCTTCCAGCTCATGCTGCTGGAATGCCGCCCGATCCTGGATGCGATCGTCGCGGATGCGCGCCCGTCCACGCCGGAAGCCGCCGGCATGATCCGCGTCGGGCTCTGCAACTACGCCGCCGGCGCTCTTCTGATGCCCTATGCCGCCATGATCTCCGCCGCCACCGAGCTCCGCTACGATGTGGACGCCCTGGCCGCGCGGTTCGGCGTCAGTTTCGAGCAGGTGGCGCATCGCCTCACCTCGCTGCAAAGGCCCGGCGCCGCGGCCATACCGTTCTTCTTCGTCCGCACCGATCCCGCCGGCAATATCGACAAATGCTTTTCCGCCGCCGGCTTCCCGTTCGCACGGTTCGGCGGATCGTGTCCGCGCTGGATCGTGCATACCGCCTTTTCCGCGCCGGACCGCCTGTGCGTGGAGGTCGCCGAACTGCCGGACGGCGCCGCGTTCCTTTGTGTTGCGCGCATGCTGTCCGGCACGCCTGGCCGTCCTGGAGATCCGCCGCCGCGCCATGTGGTGACGATCGGCTGCGCGATCGATCGCGCCTCCGAGCTGGTCTACGTCGACCAGCTCAATCTCGCCCATCGCAACGAGATCGGCCTGTCCTGCCGGCTTTGCGATCGCGCGCATTGCCGCAACCGGGCCTTTCCGCCCGTGCTGCACCGTCTGGAGATCGATCCCAATCAGGACGGCGCTGCGCCCTGGCGCTTCTCGCCGGAACGCGGCCGCTAAAAGATGCTCGTTCAGACAACGAGAAAGAGCAAGCGATCCGACCGGATCGGATCGCCCGCGCTCTTTCGTCATGAGGGAGCATCTTCCTCCGCCAAACGCGTCACGGCGTATCGTCGCGGCCCGGGATATGATCGCGATAGCGGTCCCAGTGCGCCAGCAACTCGTGCAGCACAGGGGCGCCCGCGCGCTGGTTGCTGTCGAAGGCGAGCACCTGCCCCGGCCCCTCGTCGCCGATCGAGGCCGTGACCGCGACGCCCGGCGGCGGTTCGGAGAAATTCGACGCCGTCCGCAGCACCATGATCCGGTCAGGATCCACGAACCCCTGCGCGGCGAAGGCACGCATCTCCTTCTGGTAGGTCTGGCTTTCCATGTTGGTCATCACGAATCGTCCCTGGCCGCGTGTCCATAGCGACACCCAGTCGCGGGCCCATTGCGTGCGCGGCTCGCCATGCCAGTAGCGCAGCGCGCCCAGGGTCTCGCCTTCCAGCACGAAAGGCGGTTTCTGCGCCTCGGGGAAGCCCGTCCAACGGGCACGCGCCTTGCGCACCGCATCGTCGTCGCCCAGCCGGACGTTGCGCGTCAGCTCGAACGCCCAGCGGGCCAGTCTGCGATTGAGCGGATAGGCGCGATCGAGCTGCTTCATGTCGGTGACCGAGCCGAAATGGTTGGCATCGTACGGAAGCTGGTTCGGCCTCGTCGCGCCGATCGCCCAGAGGCCGTACGGCCAGCCAGCCGGCACGGTCCGGTCGTCGATCTCGCGCGCCTCGTCGCCATCCACCACCCAGCGCGCCCAGGACGCCGAGCCCACAGACGCCACACGGGGGTCCACGCCGGAAATCCCCGTGAACAGCCAATAGGTGTGGGTCAGGTCGAAGCGGGGATCGAGCACGAAGGCGGCCAGATCGGTGACGCCGTGGCGCAGGACGAGCCCGTAGAGCCCGTCCTTGTTGCGGCGGACCACGTCGGGCGCCCCGCGCACGGGCACTTTCTCGTCCAGGTGCTCGCGTTCCACCCAGTCCTGGAACTCGCCCGGCGCGTCGCCGGTATCCGCGCCGTTCTCCCAGTTGGCGACCACCACCACCTTGACCGGAATTGGCGCGGCCTGCGCGACGCCGGCAGACAGCAAAAGCGCAGCAGAGAGAAGCAGACGTTTCATGGGCGGCTCCGGAGAATGGCGCGCCGGTGACCTGCACGATCCGTGCCGAACCGGATAAGAAAGCGTTCCTCTTCGAAAGGAAGAACGCTCGTCCTAACTCCGTGCCCGCCGCGAAATTCGAACCAACGGACAAGAGTCTTGTTGCTTCCTTTTCTTCAGAAAAGAGGACACCTGATCTTCTTCATCCATCCGGGGCCGGGCCAGCCGCCATGCCGCGCGCGAAGCGCCGCCCCCCGGAACGAAGGGGTTGCGAAAACCGCCGCCGTGCTCGACATGACGGCGATGGCATATGCGGTGAAGGAGATGTTCGCGACCCTCCAGGGCGAGGGGGCGCAGGCTGGCCGGGCCTCGGTGTTCTGCCGGTTTGCCGGCTGCAACCTGTGGTCCGGGCGCGAGGAGGATCGCGCGGATGCCGCCTGCCGCTTCTGCGACACCGATTTCGTCGGCATGGACGGCGAGGGCGGCGGCCGTTTCGACGACAGCGAAGCGCTGGCGGACGCCATCGCCGCGCTCTGGCCCGAGAACCACGCCCATCGCTACGTGGTGTTCACCGGCGGCGAGCCGCTGCTTCAGCTCGACGCCTCCCTGCTGGCGGCGATGCATGCGCGCGGCTTCGAAGTCGCGGTGGAAACCAACGGCACCCTTCCCGCGCCCGGCGGCATCGACTGGATCTGCGTGAGCCCCAAGGCGGGCAATCCGCTCCGGCAGCGCAGCGGGTCCGAGCTGAAGCTCGTGTTTCCGCAGGCCGGGATCGATCCCGCCGACATGACCGGGCTCGATTTCGCGCATTTCTTTCTCCAGCCGATGGACGGGCCGGAGCAGGCGGCCAACACGCAGGCGGCGATCCGCTACTGCCTGGCCCATCCGCGCTGGCGTCTCAGCCTGCAGACCCACAAGCTGCTGGGAATTCCCTGATGAGCACCGACATGACGATCCAGCCCGGCGGGGCGCTCGTGCTGTTTTCCGGCGGCCAGGATTCGGCGACCTGCCTGGCATGGGCGCTTGACCGGTTCGACAGCGTGGAAACGCTGGGCTTCGATTACGGGCAGCGTCACAGCGTCGAACTCGCCTGCAGGGACACGCTGCGGGCCGGCATGGTGGCGCGTCGGACGCTCTGGACCGACCGTCTCGGCCCGGACCACACGCTCGATCTGCCGGTGCTCGGCCAGCTCTCCGACACCGCGCTGACCCGCGAGGCCGCCATCGCCTTCTCCGAAGGCGGGCTCCCCAACACCTTCGTGCCCGGCCGCAACATCCTGTTCCTGACCTTCGCTGCCGCCCTGGCGACGCGCCGCGGGCTGAAGCACATCGTCGGCGGCATGTGCGAGACCGATTATTCCGGCTACCCGGACTGCCGGGACGACACCATCAAATCGCTCCAGGCCACGCTCAATCTCGGGATGGACAGCCGGTTCGTGCTGCACACGCCGCTGATGTGGCTGGACAAGGCCGCCACCTGGCGTCTGGCGGAACAGCTCGGCGGCGACGATCTGGTCGGTCTGATCCGCGACGACAGCCATAGCTGCTATCTCGGCGACCGCACCCATGCGCATGACTGGGGCCGAGGCTGCGGCGAATGCCCGGCCTGCGAGATCCGTCGTCGCGGCTGGGAGCAGTATCGCGCCGAGCGCGGACCCGCGCGCACCCTGCCGGCGGCCCCCGTCTCCGATGCTTGAGCTGCGCTTCACGCGCCGCTTCTCCATGGGCCATCGTCTGATCGGCGGTGCCTCGGAGAGCTGTGCCCTGCCGCACGGCCACAACGAGTTCGTCCGCGTGCGTCTGGTGGCGAACGACCGGCGCCCGCTCGACGGGCACGGCAACATGGTGGTGTCGTTCGAGCGCGCCAAGGGACGCTGGCACCGCTTCGTCGACGAACGGCTCGATCACGCCTTGCAGCTTTCGGATGCCGACCCGCTCCTCGGCTGGTTCCGCGCCCATGAGCCCGAGCGCGCGGCCCGCATCGTGGTGACGCCGGGCGATCCCACCACCGAGCTGATGTGCTGCCTGCTCTGGAGCAAGCTTTCGGCGATCCTGCACGACGACGGCGACCTGCTGCGCTGCGCCGAATTGTCCATCGAGGAAACGCCCACCAACGCGGTGTCGGTCACGGCGGAGGGGGCGGACGCCTTGCTGCCTTGCCGCGACGGGTGGTGGATGCGGGCGGATATGAGCATCAGTTGATCGCTGGGCTCCCTGGACCCCCGAGTGTTTTTACAGGTCGAGGTTGAACGATGAGTGACGATGGTTCTTCGGCCCTGACGCAGTTGGGGCGGCATACGGAAACGCCCGCGAGCCCGGAACAGGCGGTGCTGGAGCGCGTGCCTGCGCCGCACAAGGGACGGCAGTATCTGGTGCGCTTTACCGCCCCGGAGTTCACCTCGCTCTGCCCGGTCACCGGCCAGCCCGATTTCGCCCATCTGGTGATCGACTACGTCCCGCGCGACTGGATCGTGGAGAGCAAGTCGCTCAAGCTGTTCCTAACCTCGTTCCGGAACCACGGTGCTTTCCACGAGGACTGCTCCGTGCGGGTCGCCTCCACGCTGGTCGATCTGCTCGATCCGGTCTGGCTGCGCATCGGCGCCTATTGGTATCCGCGCGGCGGCATCCCGATCGACGTGTTCTGGCAGACCGGCACCCCGCCGGAGAACGTCTGGGTGCCGGACCAGGGCGTGCCCCCCTATCGCGGGCGCGGCTGAGCCTGGCGTCGACGCGGCCATTCCGAGGGGGCTCCCGCGAGGCAGAGCACGACTGCACGGGCGGTCTCGGGGCGGCGGGATCGTCTCCGCGCGGCCTCGGCGGTTGCTGGCTTTTCGAGCACGAGCGCCCTGTCCGTAGCGCTGTTACGCACAGGGCGTCATCCGCCCGGTGCGGTTTGCCGGACGACGCAACGCAGGGCTTCGCGGCGGCATTGCGCGGACACGTCCATCCCACCGGAGAGAAATATGCAGTCCGGCATCCATAAGGACGGCCTGCCTGCCGGGCTGCGCTTCTGGGGCATGCTGGCGATCCTGCTTGGCACCATCATGGCCGTTCTGGATGCGTCCGTGGCCAATATCGCGCTGCCGACGATCGCCCGGGAACTGAAGGCGACGCCGGCCGAAGCGGTCTGGGTGGTCAATGCCTACCAGCTCGTTCTGGTCGCCACGATCCTGCCCCTTGCGTCTTTGGGCGAGAAGATCGGCTACCGCCGCGTCTATGGCGCCGGCCTCGGCCTGTTCGTCGCAGGCTCCCTGTTCTGCGCCCTGTCCGGCAGTCTGCCGCTGCTGGTGGCGGCGCGGCTCGTGCAGGGGCTGGGCGCCGCCGGGCTGATGAGCGTCAGCGGCGCGCTGGTGCGCCATGTCTGGCCGCTCGCTCTGCTGGGACGCGGGGTCGGGTTGCTCGCCCTCGTCGTCAGCCTCGCCGCGGCGGTCGGCCCCAGCGTCGCCGCTTCCGTCCTGGCGATCGCAAACTGGGAGTGGCTGTTCGCGGTGAACGTGCCGATCGGTCTGGCGAATCTTTGGCTGGCGCGGCGTTTCCTGCCGCTTTCGGAACTCTCCGGGGGACCGCTCGACCGGATCGGCGCGGTGTCGAACATGCTCTGCTTCGGGCTGTTCTTCGTCGGCATCGACATGCTCACCCATGGCGGCGGCGCGCTGTGGACGGGCGGGCTGGTTCTGGCCGTGGCGATCGGCGTCGGCGCGTTCGGCATCCGGCGGGCCGCAAGACTGGAACGGCCGCTGATGCCGGTCGATCTGATGCGGATCCCTGTCTTTGCTCTGTCCATCTGCGCCTCGATCTGCGCGTTCGGCGCCTATGCGCTGGCCTTTCTCGCGCTGCCGTTCCGTTTCGAGGACGGGCTGCATATGGGCCAGGTCCAAACCGGCCTGCTGATGACGGCCTGGCCGGCGGCGATCGCCGTGATCGCACCCATCGCGGGGCGCCTCACCGAACGGATCGCCCCGGCCCTGCTGGGGGGCGTCGGCATGGGCGTTCTGGCGGCCGGCTTCGTGCTTCTGGCGCTGCTGCCGGCGACTGCCGCTCCGCTGGCGATCGCCTGGCGAATGATGATCTGCGGCGCGGGATTCGGCCTGTTCCAGGCGCCCAACAACCGCGTCATGCTGGGCACGGCGCCGCGCAACCGGGCAGGCGCCGCCGGTGGCATGCTGGCGACCGCCCGTCTGTTCGGCCAGACCTCCGGCGCCACCCTGGCCGCGATCGGCTTCCGCGTCCTGCCGCAGGGTGGCGAACGCATCGAGATGCTAGCCTGCGCGGCCCTTTCGGTGCTCGCCGGCCTTTTCAGCGTCGGGCGGTTCCGTCGCGGGAAATGAGCGGCTCGGCCGGCGCCGCTCCGTCTGGCAGCAGCTGCACGAACGCTTCCACGGCCCGGGTGCGAAAGCGGTCCCGGTGCCGCAGCGCATGGAACGGCCGCGCCGGCAGATCAAACGGCAGTGCGGTCACCAGCCCGGCCGCCAGGGCGGCGCCCGCCACATATTGCGACAAGGCCGCGACGCCGTTGCCAGCCTGCACGGCACTGAGCACCGCTTCGTTGGATGGCAGAACAAGGCTCACAGGCAAGCCGGCCGGGTCGCAGCCGGCCTCCGCCATCGCCGCTTCCAGGCTCGAACGCGTGCCCGATCCCGCCTCGCGCATGATCCAGGCGGCGTCGGACAGATCGGCTGCGGTCAGGGAGGCGAGACGCGCCCAGGGATGCGACGGGCGGCACAGGATCAGAAGCCGGTCGCGGCCGATCTCCAGAAGCTCCAGACCGGCATGGTCGACGGCGCCCTCGACGAAGCCGATCTCGCAGCCGCCCTCCAGCACCGCCTGCGCCACCTCGTGGGTGTTGCCGACGCTGACATCGAGCTCCACCGCGGGATAGGCGGCATGGAAGCGCGCCAGACGCTCCGGCAACCAATAGCCGGCGATGGTCTGGCTGGCGCAAAGCCGCAGCCTTCCCCGCCGCAGCCCGCCGAGATCGTGCAGAACCGCTTCGGCCAAAGCGGCGCGGTCCATCACCGCCCTGGCCTCGGGCAAGAATGCCCGCCCGTTCTCGTTCAGGACGATGCCGCGCCCGACGCGGTCGAACAGACGAACCGCGTGCCGTTCCTCCAGCGCCGCAACGGCATTGCTGACGGCGGACTGGGTCAGGTTCAGAGCGCGCGCCGCCTCGGTCACATGCTGACGCTCTGCCACGGCCAGGAAGATCCGGAGCTGCTCCAACGTCATCCGACCGATCCTTTATTCAGATCATTCTGACCAAAACAATCCGTTGGAAGCAATGGTCGAGCGGGCCGATCCTTCGGTCAGTCGATGAAGGACGTGCTCATGACTGCCACGGCGATCCTGCCCACAAGACGTATCGGACTTGCCGGGCCCGGTTGGGCATGGGCCGGGCGGATCCTACCGGGGCTCGGACTATCCTTGTCCGTCACCTTCCTGGCCGTTCTTCTTGCCGCGATCGAACGGAAGCTGTTCGGCGCCGCGTGGCTGGAGCCACTGGTCCTGGCGATCCTGATCGGCGCCGCGATCCGCACGGGCTGGATGCCTGGCGGCGTCTGGACGCCGGGGATCCACTTCAGCGGCAAGATCCTGCTGGAGATCGCGGTGGTGCTGCTCGGCGCGTCCGTCAGCGCCAAGACCGTTCTGGCGGCCGGGCCGGCACTGCTGCTCGGCATCGCCGGGGTCGTGGCGCTGGCGATCGCCTGCGGCTACGCGATCGGCCGCTTGTTCGGACTGCCGCATCGCATGGCCACGCTGGTCGCCTGCGGCAACGCCATTTGCGGCAATTCCGCCATCGCCGCGGTGGCGCCGGCCATCGGCGCGGAGGCGGAGGAGGTCGCGGCGTCGATCGCCTTCACCGCCCTGTTCGGCGTCCTGCTGGTGCTGGGGTTGCCCATCCTGGTCCCGCTGCTGCAGCTGAGCCGGCTGCAATACGGCGCCCTGGCCGGACTGACGGTGTATGCCGTGCCGCAGGTCCTGGCCGCGACGGCGCCGGCCGGGGCCATCGCCGTGCAGATCGGGACACTGGTGAAGCTGATGCGGGTGCTGATGCTGGGGCCCGTGGTGCTGGGCATCACGCTGCTGAGCCGCCCGACACGCAACGAACCCGCCCCCGGCGATCGTCCGAAGCCGGGACGCCTGCCTCTCTTTCGTCTGGTACCTTGGTTCATTCTCGGCTTTTTGGGTCTGGCCGCCCTGCGCTCGGCAGGGCTGGTCCCCGCCGCCCTTCTGCACCCTGCCGCCGAGGCTGCCGGAACTCTGACCGTGATCTCGATGGCGGCCCTGGGGCTCGGCACCGACCTGCGTGTCGCCGCCCGTGCCGGGGGACGCGTGACGGCGGTGGTCACCCTCTCCCTGTTGTGCCTGGGGCTGCTGGGCGGCGGGCTGATCCGTCTGCTCGGGCTGGACTGACACGGAACGGCATCGGCCGGCACCCCAATCGGATGTCCCGGCATGTTGCCCTGCCCCGCGCCTGCTGCTTGCCGAGCCGGACATGGACGGAGCCAGCCGCAATTGGGCGCCATGCTCCGGCAATCAAGCCGACGGTCGACACCGAGGACGTCACGGTTTGCGTCCGGCGGGGAGAGTTCGACCGGCCACTTTCGCTTCGTCAGAGAATGGCGTTTGCCGATGAAGCGAAGGCCGAACATGCAAAAGGCGACCGCGGCCGAAACCGTGCGGTCGCCCAGGCGGAGCGCGTCGGCCCGCCTAGTTCGCTTCGGCGGTCTCGATCTGGGCGCGGGCCGACTGGATGCGTTCCAGAAGCGGCTCCAGCGCCGGCACATCGGACTTATCGGCGTCATCGTAGGCGGTCTCCGCATCGCGGAGGCGGGTTTCGCCTTCGGCGCGCGACAGTTCCGCGACCGGGGTCGCCGAGTCGGCCAGGATGGTGCAGCGGCTGCCCGTGATCTCGGCGAAGCCGCCGGCCACGAAGAAGCGCTCGTCGGCCGGGCCGGTCACGTTCTGGGTGTCATACAGCGAGACCACGCCGCCGCGCAGCAGCACGATGGTCGGCGCGTGATCCTGCATCGCCGCGAGATCGCCTTCCGAACCCGGCATCACCACCATCTCGACGGCGCGGCTCAGCAAGCGCTTCTCGGGGCTGACGATCTCGACGTCGATCGGCATGCGACTAGCCCTGCTCTTTCATCGTGCGGGCCTTCTCGATCGCCTCGTCGATGGAGCCGACCATGTAGAACGCGCCTTCCGGCAGGTCGTCATGCTCGCCGGCGACGATCGCCTTGAAGGAGCGCACCGTGTCCTCGATCGACACCAGCTTGCCGGGCGCGCCGGTGAACACTTCGGCCACGTGGAAAGGCTGAGACAGGAAGCGCTGGATGCGACGGGCGCGGGCCACCACCAGCTTGTCGTCTTCGGACAGCTCGTCCATGCCGAGAATGGCGATGATGTCCTGCAGCGACTTGTAGGTCTGCAGGATACGCTGCACGTCGCGTGCCACCTGGTAGTGCTCCTCGCCGACGATCGCCGGATCGAGCGAGCGCGAGGTGGAGTCGAGCGGATCGACCGCAGGATAGATGCCCAATTCGGCGATGGAGCGGTTCAGCACCGTGGTCGCGTCCAGATGGGCGAAGGAGGTGGCGGGCGCCGGGTCGGTCAGGTCGTCGGCCGGCACGTAGATCGCCTGCACCGAGGTGATGGAACCCTTCTTGGTGGAGGTGATGCGCTCCTGCAGCGCGCCCATGTCGGTGGCCAGCGTCGGCTGGTAGCCCACCGCGGACGGGATGCGGCCGAGCAAGGCGGACACCTCGGAGCCGGCCTGGGTGAAGCGGAAGATGTTGTCCACGAAGAACAGCACGTCCTGGCCTTCCTCGTCGCGGAAGTATTCGGCGACGGACAGGCCGCTCAGCGCGACGCGGGCGCGGGCGCCCGGCGGCTCGTTCATCTGGCCGTAGACCAGCGCCACCTTGGAGCCCTCGGTGTCGTTCTCGTTCAGCTTGATCACGCCGGCGTCGATCATCTCGTAGTAGAGATCGTTGCCTTCGCGTGTGCGCTCGCCGACGCCCGCGAACACGGACACGCCGCCATGCGCCTTGGCGATGTTGTTGATCAGTTCCTGGATCAGCACGGTCTTGCCGACGCCCGCGCCGCCGAACAGGCCGATCTTGCCGCCCTTCAGGTAGGGACAGAGCAGATCGACGACCTTGATGCCGGTGACGAGGATCTCGGACGAGGCGGCCTGGTCCTCGAAAGCCGGCGCGTCGCGATGGATCGGGTAGAACTTGGTGGCGGGAACCGGGCCGCGCTCGTCGATCGGCTCGCCGATGACGTTCAGGATGCGGCCGAGCGTGCCCGGACCGACCGGCATCTGGATCGGCGCGCCGGTGTCGCGCACTTCCGCGCCACGCACCAGCCCGTCGGTGGTGTCCATGGCGATGCAGCGCACCTCGCGCTCGCCGATCTCCTGGGCGACTTCGAGCACCAGAGTGAGGTCGCCGACCTGGCAGGTGAGCGCGTTCTGGATGAAGGGCAGCTCGCCTTCGAACTGCACGTCGACCACGGCGCCCTTCACCTGGGTGACGCGTCCGACGATGTTGCGGCCCTGATTCACGGCAGGAGCCTCGAGCGTGGTGGACATGGTTTCAGCTCCTGGGAAACGGGATCAAACGGCTTCGGCGCCGGAGATGATCTCGATGAGTTCCTTGGTGATGTTGGCCTGGCGGGTGCGGTTGTAGGTCTGCGTCAGACGGTCGATCGCCTTGCCGGCGTTTCGCGTCGCGCTGTCCATGGCGGTCATGCGCGCGCCCTGCTCGCCCGCGGCGCTTTCCAGCATCGCGCGGTAGAGCTGGATCGCCAGGTTGCGCGGCAGCAGCCGGGCCAGAATGGTTTCCTCGTCCGGCTCGAACTCGTAGGACGCGTCGCTGTCGCCCTTCTCGTTGTCGTTGGACGGCAGCGCCAGCGGCACGAGCTGCAGCTCGGTGGGCGTCTGCGACATGACGTTGTTGAAGCGGTTGAACACCAGCGTCACCACGTCGACCTCGTCGCGCTCCACCATGGCCGTGATGCGGTCGGCGAGCTCCTGCACCGCGGCGAAGGCCACGTCCTTGCCGGCCGAGCCCGGGATGCGATCGACGATGTCGCCGCGGAACTCGCGCTGCAGGAAGTCGGCGCCCTTGCGGCCGACGGGCAGCAGACGGACCGTCTTGCCCTCGCCCTGGAGGCGCTGGATCAGCCGGCGGGTGGCGCGGCCGATATTGGAATTGAAGCCGCCAGCCAGACCGCGATCGCTGGTGACGGACACGATCAGGTGCGTGCGGTCCTTCCCGTTGCCGGCCAGCAGCTTGGGCGCGCCGTCGCGGTCCGCCATGTTGCAGGCGAGCTCGGCCAGCATGCGCTGCATGGCCTCCGCATAGGGGCGGGCCGCTTCCGCACGCGTCTGCGCGCGGCGCAGCTTGGCGGCCGCGACCATCTTCATGGCGCTGGTGATCTTGCGCGTCGACTTGACGCTCGTGATCCGGGCCTTGAGGTCCTTCAGCGACGGCATCGAGCCCTCAGCTTTCGAAGCGGCGTGCGAAGTCGGTAAGGAACTTCGTCAGCTTCTCTTCGGTGTCCTTCTTGATCTCGCGCTGGTCGCGGATCGCGTCGAGGATGCCGTCTCCATTGGCGCGCAGCTCGGCCAGCATCTGCTTCTCGAAGGTGGTCACCTTCTCCACCGGCACCTTGTCCAGGAAGCCGCGCGTGCCGGCGAACAGCACCGCGACCTGCTCCTGCACCGGATAGGGGGTGTTCTGCGGCTGCTTCAGCAGCTCGGTCAGACGCGCGCCGCGGGCAAGCTGCTTCTGGGTGGCGGCGTCGAGATCGGAGGCGAACTGCGAGAAGGCCGCCATCTCGCGATACTGCGCCAGCTCCAGCTTGATCTTGCCGGCGACCTGCTTCATCGCCTTGATCTGCGCGGCCGAACCGACGCGGGACACGGAACCACCCACGTTCACCGCGGGGCGGATGCCCTTGAAGAACAGCTCGGTCTCCAGGAAGATCTGGCCGTCGGTGATGGAGATGACGTTGGTCGGGATATAGGCCGAGACGTCGCCGGCCTGGGTCTCGATCACCGGCAGGGCGGTGAGCGAACCGGCGCCGAACGCGTCCGACATCTTCGCCGCACGCTCGAGCAGGCGCGAATGCAGGTAGAACACGTCGCCAGGATAGGCCTCGCGAGCCGGCGGACGGCGCAGCAGCAGCGACATCTGGCGGTAGGCGACGGCCTGCTTGGACAGGTCGTCATAGGCGATCAGGGCGTGCATGCCGTTGTCGCGGAAGAACTCGCCCATGGCCGCGCCGGTATAGGGCGCCAGATACTGCATCGGGGCCGGGTCGGAGGCGGTCGCGGCGATGACGATGGAGTATTCCATCGCGCCGTTCTCTTCGAGCGTGCGCACGATCTGCGCCACCGTGGAGCGCTTCTGCCCCACCGCGACATAGATGCAGTACATGCTCTTCTTGTCGTCGCCCAGGGCGTTCACCGGCTTCTGGGCGATGAAACTGTCGAGGATGATGGCGGTCTTGCCGGTCTGGCGATCGCCGATGATCAGTTCGCGCTGGCCGCGCCCGATCGGCACCAGGCTGTCGATCGACTTGATGCCGGTCTGCATCGGCTCGGACACGCTCTGGCGCGGCATGATGCCCGGCGCCTTCACCTCGGCGCGGCGGCGCTCGACATCGACCAGCGGACCCTTGCCGTCGATCGGGTTGCCGAGACCGTCCACTACGCGTCCGAGCAGGCCGCGGCCCACCGGCACGTCGACCACGGTTCCGGTGCGCGAGACGGTATCGCCTTCGCGGATGGCGCGATCATCGCCGAACACCACGATGCCGACATTGTCGCTCTCGAGGTTGAGCGCCATGCCGCGCACGCCGGCGGAGGGGAATTCCACCATCTCGCCGGACATGACGTTCTGCAGGCCGTAGGCGCGGGCGATGCCGTCGCCGACCGAAAGAACGGTGCCGGTCTCGGCAATGTCGCTTTCGGTGTCGAAGGACGCGATCTGCTGCTTGAGGATGTCCGAAATCTCGGCGGGACGGATATCCATCACGCGGCTCCCTTCATGGCGTACTGCAGGCGTGCGAGGCGGGATTTGAGGCTGGCGTCGTAGAGCCGCGCGCCGACGCGCACGACCAGTCCGCCGAGCAGAGCGGGATCGACCCGCTCCTGAATGTTGACGCGGCCATAGCCGGCTTCGGCCAGGCGCGCCTGAAGCTGGGTGCGCTGGAGGTCGGACAGCGGATGGGCGCTGGCGACGCTGGCCACCACGATGCCGCGTCGTTCCGCGACCATGGCGGCGAAGGCGCGCAGGATCTCACGCAGATGGCTCTGGCGACGGTTGGCCACCACCACGGCGGCGAAGCGGCGCAGGAGTTCGCCGAAACCCTGCCCGGCGAGAACCGCGTCGACCGCCTTCGCGGCCTGGTTGTCGAGCACCGGATTGGATAGCACGGCCCGCAACGGGGCGCTCTCGTCGATCAGGCGCGCAAGGGCGTCGGTCTGCTCGACGGCCTCGTCCAGCGCACGCCGCTCGTCGGCCAGCTCGTAGAGCGCGGTCGCGTAGCGGCGCGCCACGCCGCCGGGCGGAACGTTTGCCGCGTCCTGGCTGGTCTGGAACGCTGGGGTGCTGCCCGGAGTCACTCTTGCGCGTCCCTTCGCTTCATGCGGATTATTGGCCGCCCTGATCGTTGCGGCGCGTCTACCATGGGGTAAATGACCACGCAACACGCAGACGGAACCGTAACGGATCGCGCGCCGACCGGCCGCGCACCGCTGCTCCTGACCCTGACCCTGGCCGAACCGGCGCAGGGTTTGTTCCAGACCCTCAGAGAGCGGCACTTCCCGCCCGAGCGCAACGTCGTGCCGGCTCACGTCTCCTTGTTCCACGCTCTCCCGGGCGAGGAACGCGAGCTCATTCAGAAACGCCTGGACCGGCTGGTCAAGAACGGGCTGGCGGTGCGTCCGCCCATCCGGGTCGAGCCGCCCTACCCGATGGGGCGCGGGGTGGGGTTCAGGCTGCATTCCCCGGCGCTCGCGCGGCTCCGGGCGGCGCTGGCGGAGGATTGGGCGCCTTGGCTCACGCCGCAGGACCGGCAGCCGTTCCGTCCGCATGTGACGGTGCAGAACAAAGTGGAACCGGCAGTGGCGCGAGCGCTGCTGGAGCGGCTGAGCGCCGGGTTCGTGCCGTTCGAGACGGAGGGCGTGGCGATCCGGCTGTGGCGCTATCTGGGCGGGCCGTGGGAGGCGCTGTGGACGCTGGAGCTGGCGGAGCGGGAGGGGTGGGCCGCCGTGAATGTATGTTAGCGCGTGACGCATGATATAAAGTGCGATCGCATCCTGATCTGCTTCGGAAAAACCGTGCGCGACGCCGGCTTTGACGGCGTCCCGGTAGGTGTCCCAGGTGATCTGGTACGCGCCCGAGGCGCTCGACTTCTCGCCGGGCTTTTTCGGGCCGGGATGTTGGTGCAGATCGGCGAAGAAATGACCGCCATGAGGACCGTTACGTATGTGATACGCGTTCGGGTTTTCCTGCTGGTTAGATTCCGCCTAGCGGAGCAGGGCAAGAAACGCTTTCTCGCGGCGGGCGGCTTCTTCGGCGGTTTGGGGCATGGGATTTCCGGCAGGTGGCGGGCCACAGCATGCCTGTCCCAATGCCGTCAGACAGCGAGGATGGGTGCCCTATCCCGTCACCTCGCGGCGTTCGATCTTGATCGCGTCCATGCGAGACAGCACGGCCTCGCGGTTGGGCAGATGCGGACCGATCTGGGCGAGCTTGGCGGCTGCAAAGGCGAGGGAGAGGCGGGCGACGTGTTCCGGCTCCGCGTCCTCTGCCAGGGCGGCGACGAGACCCGCCACCAGCGCGTCGCCCGCGCCGACGGAGACGCCGACGGCGAGCACGGGGGCGAGGCCGAGCAGCACGGCGCGTTCGCTCACGTAGAGCGCGCCTTCGGCGCCGCGGGAGACGACCACGAGGCCGACTCCGCGCCGGCAGATGGAGCGTGCGGCGCGGATCATGTGGTTGATGTCGGAGAAGCTCTCGCCGACCACGTCTTCCAGCTCTTCCTGGTTCGGCTTGATCGCCCAGGGCATCGAATCGGCGGGACCGGCCAGGGCCTCGCGCAGCGGCGGCCCGGCGGTGTCGAGAATCACACGCGCGCCGTCGCGCTTGAGCGACGCCAGCATGTCGACATAGCCGTTCGCGGGCACGCCGGGCGGGAGCGAGCCGGACAGCACGACGATTCCGCCGGGCACGGTCTCGCTCGCGACCACGGCGCGGAGCTGGGCCATGTGGACGGGCAGCGGGGTGAGGCCGGGGAGGTTGATGTCGGTGGTGTCGCCCGCGGCTTCGTCCAGCAATTTGATGTTGTTGCGGGTATGACCGGGGATGCGGACGAAGCGGTCGATGATGCCCTTGGAGGCGAGGAAGTCCTCGAAGGTGGCGGCGTTGGAGCCGCCGACCAGGCCTGTCGCGACGATCGGCGGGTCTTCCGGACGGCGCCAGTCGGCGAGGCAGCCGGCGACGTTGACGCCCTTGCCACCGGCCTGGCGGACGGAGGAGCGCGCGCGCAGCACCGTTCCGGGCACCAGCTCGTCCAGGCGGATGGTGTGATCGATCGCCGGGTTCAGGGTCACCGTCACGATCGACGGCCCCGCCGGAGCGGGGGTGGCGGAACCAGAAGCTGGGGCGGTCATGGCAACGTCCTTCCCGGGGAGGATTTTCACCTAGCCTCGCAGCCTCGGGCGCCGACGGGAAGAGGCCAGCCCGAAAACCGCTCCGGCGTCCGTGCGCAATCGCCTTCCAGTGCCTCCTGCAGGAGCACAAGCACGGCGTCGCGCCCTTCCGGCACCACCTTGTACAGATGCGTCCAGGGTTTGTCCCGCGGATCGCGATGCACGGCGAGATGCCAGCCGCACGGGCGCATGCGATTGAGATGCAGGGTCTGCCCGAAGCCCAGGAAGCGCGTGGTGTCGCCCGGCTTCACCGCGATCGGCATTCGGAGGCGGCGCAGCAGCGCGGCATCGTCCTGCAGGGGGGAAGCGAAACTCAGGACGTCGAACACGAAGCCACACTCCAGGGTCGAGGAGGAGGTCGTCGTTCCCGAGAAACAAAGGCTGAGCGGCGAGATCCCGTTGGTTGCCGGAAGCGGCCGCATCTCCCGTTTCGGGACGCCACCTTGCCGGGACCGGCAGGTTGGCGTTGGGGACGAACCCAACTCCTGATGCAGGGCGGGTTTTACAGCCGGCGCGGAACGGCCGCAAGCGGGGAAATCGACGCCCGGTCCCAAGGAAGGCGCAGCGATGGCGCCGCACGGACCGGATCGGGCGGCGGAACGAGGCGGCTCCAGGCCTCATCGGCCGCATGAGCGAACATTTAATCATTCCGGTCCGATAATGGACCGGAACGGATGGCCGCCGTTCCGGTCCTGATGGACCGGCGGGGTGGCGGTTTTTCCGGCACTTCGGCAGGGTTGGAACCGGCTTCTGTCCGTGGCGGCGCATCCTTGACCGACAGAACGGCAACGGTTCCCATGCCCCATCGTTTTTTCAGGCAGGATGATTCCGAGCATGGCGCAGTTTATTCGTTCGGGGGCCGCCCTGGCGGTCGCCCTGCTGTGCGGCACGGCGCTGTCCGGCGCGGCCAGGCCAGCGCAGGCGGCCCCTGCCCCGACCCTGATGCGCTACCCGAACACCCAGGGCGGGCGCATCGTGTTCGTGGCCGACGGCAATCTGTGGACCGTGCCCTATGCCGGCGGCACCGCGACCCGGCTGACGGCGGATGACGGCCAGGACCTGCTGCCGCGCTTCTCGCCGGACGGGAAATGGATCGCCTATACAGCGACCGATCAGGGCAACCAGGACGTCTATGTGATCCCGTCGACCGGCGGCGAGGCGAAGCGGCTGACCTTCCATTCGGACGTGGTGGCGAAGGCGCCGACACGCTGGGGCCCCAACAACATGGTGGTGACCTGGACGCCGGATTCGAAGAACGTGGTGTTCCTGTCGCGCGCGGAGAGCTGGAATCCGTCCGTGCAGGAATTGTTCACCGTTCCCGTGACGGGCGGGCTGCCGCAGCGCCTGCCGATCAACCGCGCCGGCTTCCTGACCTATGGCCCGGATGGGAAGAGCATCGCCTATAGCAGCATCTTCCGCGATTTCCGCACCTGGAAGCGCTATGATGGCGGCCGCGCGTCGGACATCTACACCTATGATTTCTCCGGCAACGCACCGATGCGGATCACGGACTGGAAGGGAACCGACACGCAGCCGATGTGGGTCGGACGGCGGATCTACTTCCTGTCCGACCGCGACAAGAACCGCCGTGCCAATATCTGGCGTTACGATCTGGACACGAAGCAATTCACCGAGATCACGCATTTCGGCGATTACGACGTCGATTTCCCGTCCTACGGCGACAACGCGATCAGCTTCCAGCAGGGCGGCAAGCTGTGGCGGATCGACCTGCCGTCGGAACAGCTGCACCAGGTGGAGGTGTCGGTTCCGGATGACGGGACGCGCATCCAGCCGCGCTGGGTGAAGGTCGGCGACCAGATTCGCGCCGAGGACACGGCGCAGGACGTGGATTACGCGCTGTCGCCGAACGGCGAACGGGCCGCGTTTTCCGCGCGCGGCGATATCGTGACCGTGCCGGCGGAGCATGGCGCGATCCGCAACATCACCCGGACCTCGGATGCGGACGAGGATCATCCGTCCTGGTCTCCGGACGGCACCGAGATCGCCTACACGACCGATGGCAGCGGCAACCAGCAGGTCGCCGTGCGTCCGGCCGAGGGCGGCCCGGAGAGGCTGTTGACGCGGTTCCCGACCGGCTTCTTCTACACGCCGGTCTGGTCGCCGGACGGACGCCTGCTGGCGGTGCCGGATGCCAACCACAATCTCTGGCTCGTCCCCGCCGCCGGCGGAGAGGCGCGTCTGGTCGCCAAGGACGCCGTCGCCGAGATCCACGACGCGACGTTCTCGCCCGACAGCAAGTGGCTGTCATTCAGCACCACGCGCGATCATGGCCGACGCGAGTTGCATCTGTTCGAGATCGCGGCGAGCCAGGACCGCGTGATCAGCCGCCCGGAGAACAGCGACCACGATCCGGCCTTCACGCCTGATGGCAAGTATCTGGCATTCATCTCGGAACGCCACGAGTTGCCGGCGTTCTCGGACAGCGAGTTCAACATCGCCACGGTGAAATCGAGCGGAATCTATCTGGCGACGTTGCAGGCGGATACGCCCTCCCCGTTCGCGCCGCGCTCGGATGAGGGCGCCGTGGCCGCGAGCTCTTCCGGCGATGCCGGACCGGGCAAGAAGGCGGCGGACGGGTCGGCCGGGCATGGCGACGCCAGGACGGGCTCGCGCGATCCGAATGCCGGCGTGCTGCATATCGATTTCGACGGGCTGATCGAGCGGGCCGTGCCTCTGCCAATCCCGCCGGCGCATATCGACGCAATGGATGTTCGCGGCAACACCGTGTTCTACCAAACCTCCGCAATTCCGCTGATCGAAGGGCAGATGCCGGGCGAGAAAGCGGAATTGCATGCCTACGACCTGACCGCGCGCAAGGACGAGAAGATCGTCGACGGGTTGTCGTCCTATGTTCTGTCGCGCGACGGCAAGCGCGTTCTGTTCAAGCAGGACAAGAGCTGGCACATCGCCGACGCGAAGCCGGGCCATGGCGACGACAAGACTCTGCCGACTTCCGAGATGCGCTCGCGGATCGATCCGCGGGAGGAATGGGCGGAGATGTTCAACAATGCCTGGCGCCTGGAGCGCGACCTTTTCTACAACGCCTCGATGAACGGCGACGACTGGAACAAGGTACGGGAGCGCTACAGCAAGCTGCTGCCGCTGCTGGGATCGCGCGCGGATCTGACCTGGCTGATCGGCGAGGTGCAGGGCGAGCTGGGGAATTCGCACACCTATTCCAACAATGGTGACGACAACGACAAGACCGAGCAGGTGCCGACGCCGCTTCTGGGCGTGGACTATGCGCTCGACAGCGCCACCGGGCGCTATCGCTTCGCGCGGATCTATCCTGGCGACAACAGCCGGAAAGCGTATCGGAGTCCGCTCACCGAGCCCGGCGTAAACGTTCATGCGGGCGATTATCTGCTGGCGGTAAACGGGGTGGAGCTGAAGGCGCCGACCGATCCGTATAGCCTGTTCGTGGGACTGACCGGGCCGATCACGATCACCGTGGCGCATTCCACCACGGGTCCACGCCGCGACGTGATGGTGAACCCGATCCCGAACGAGCTGGCCGTGCGTGAGCAGTACTGGATCAGCCATAACCGGGAGAAGGTGAACCAGCTCTCCGGCGGCCGTGTCGGCTATATCTATCTGAGCGACATGGAAAGCCTGGGAATGGAACAGTTCATTCGCCAGTTCTATTCGCAGCTCGACAAGCAGGCGCTTCTGATCGACGACCGCTACAACAATGGCGGCTTCATCGACCAGATCGTGCTCGAGCGTCTGCGCCGCGTTCTGGTGGGCATGACGACCAACCGCGAGGGCGTGGCCTCCACCACGCCGCAGGAGGTCCTGGATGGGCCGAAAGCGGTTCTGATGAACCATTACTCGGCATCCGACGGTGACATCTTCCCGTACTATTTCCGCAAATACGGGCTGGGCAAGCTGATCGGCACGCGAAGCTGGGGCGGCGTGCGCGGCATTCGCGGCAATTGGGGGCTGCTCGACGGCGGCTCGATCACGGTGTCCGAAGACTCGCTCTATGGTCTCGACGGGAAATGGGTGATCGAGAATCACGGCGTCGATCCGGATGTGGAGGTTGAGGATACGCCGAGCGAATTCCTGACCGACCACGACATCCAGCTGGAAACCGGGGTCAGGCTGCTGGTGGATCAGCTCGACAAGACCCCGCACAAGACCGTTCTGCCGCCGCCGGCGATGCCGGCCTATCCGGCAGACGGGATCGTGCCGCCGATGCACTGACGCCGCGCGCGCCTTCCTGCGGCTTCGTCTGAGCCGCCGCGGCGACGAACGGTCCACCGGACCACACGAAGCCGTGGGGGCGCAGAACCGGAGCGGCGCGCCATGGTTCCGTTCGCAGCAACAAGCGGACGGATCGGAACATGACGGAACATTCCATCCCGTCCCGGCGCGGGCTTCTGCGGGGCCTTGCGGCTGGCGGGCTGGCGACGGTGGCGGCGACGCAGGCGATGGCCCAGGGGGCGGATCAGGGTGCGGCATCCGCCGGAACGCCGACGAAATCCCCGCCCTCTCTCGGCAATCCGCAGAACCTGTATGTCAAACCCCCCTTCGCGCTGCAGCCGCAGCCCTGGCCCGGGCTGCAGTCGAAGATGCATCCAGTGCCCGATTGCGGCGAGAAGAGCTATGTCGGGTCGGGCAAACTGGCCGGCCGTCGCGCCCTGATCACCGGCGGCGATTCCGGCATCGGGCGGGCAGCGGCGATCGCTTACGCGCGGGAAGGCGCGGATGTGGCGATCAACTATCTGCCCGCGGAAGAGCCCGATGCTCAGGACGTGGCCAGGCTGATCCGCGACGCGGGACGCAAGGCGGTTCTGATCCCGGGCGATCTGCGCGACGAGGCGTTCGTCGGCCGTCTGGTCGCCGAGACGGTGCGGCAGCTGGGCGGACTGGACGCGCTGGTCAGCAACGCCGCCTACCAGCACGCGCAGACCTCGATCCTGGATATCAGCACCGAACAGCTCGACCAGACCATGAAGACCAACGTCTATGCGTTGTTCTGGCTGGTGAAGGCAGCGCTGCCGCATCTGCCGGCGGGTGCGTCGATCGTGTGCACCACCTCGATCAACACGGAAACGCCGGGCAAGGCGATCATCGACTATGCCTGCACCAAGGCGGCGATCGCCAATCTCGTGCGCGGCCTGGCGAAGCAGGTGATCGACAAGGGCATCCGCGTGAACGGCGTGGCCCCCGGTCCGTTCTGGACGCCGTTGCAGGTGACGGGCGGCCAGACCGAGGAGGGGCTGAAGCATTTCGGCGCCAACACGCCGATGGGGCGCCCCGGCCAGCCCGCCGAGCTGGCGGAAATCTATGTGCTGCTGGCGGCATCGACGTCGAGCTACGTCACGGGGCAGATCTACGGCGAAACCGGCGGGGTGGGCTGGCCGTAGAGCCTTCGGAGGAATCAAGAATCTTCTTTTTCTGAAGAAGAAGAAGCAAAAAGACTTTTGTCCGTTTGGCTTTCGATTGCGGCCACTCAGAACCAAACGGACAGAAGTTCTTTGGTTCTTTCTTTCAAGAAAGAACGTTACTCTTATTGTCTAGTTCGCGTGCAGGTAGCGCTCGAACCAGGCCAGCGTGCGCTTCTTGGCGTCGGCCCAATCGGCCGGATCACGCATGCCATGGCCCTGTCCGGGATAGACCACGAACTCGTTCGGCACGCCGAACGTGCTCAGCGCATGGATGAATTCCTGCGTCTGGGGCAGCGGGCATTCCACATCCGCATCGCCGACGAAGGCGAAGGTAGGCGTCTTCACCTGACGGATATAGGTGATCGGCGAGGAGCGCGCGTAGATCTGCGGATCGTCATAGACCGAGGCACCGAAGAACGGGATCATCCACTGGTCGATGCCGTTCTCGCCGTAATAGCTCTGCCAGTCCGAGATTCCTGCGCCAGCCACGGCGGCGTGGAACCGGTTGGTCTGCGTGACGGTCCACATGGTCATGTAGCCGCCATACGAATAGCCCATGATGCCCAGACGCTTGTCGTCCACCGGCACGGCGCGTTCCACCGCGTCGATTCCCGACAGGATGTCGCGCAGATCGCCATGGCCGAAATCACGCACGTTGCCCTGGGTGAAGGCCTCGCCCTGGCCGAACGAGCCGCGCGGATTGGGCAGGAAGACGCGATAGCCGGCCTGGAGCAGGAACAGGGTCAGGTCGCGATCCTGCAGAAAGCGCGGCTCGTTGGCCGCGGCCGGTCCGCCGTGAATCGAGACGATCATCGGGCTCTTGGGTCCGCTCATGTCGTCGGAGAGCGATTTCGGCGACAGCAGCCAGCCCTGCACCTCGAACTGGTCGGAGCGCCAGGTGAGGCTGCGGACATTCACCGCCGGCTTGGGGCCGTCATTCTCGCGCGTGAGCGGATGGAACTGGCCGACCGGACCGGCAACGAGTTCGGGGGCGGTCGTGAAATCCTGCTGCACCGCCGCCGCAACACCGCCGCCGCACGCGATGCCGAGGCCGCGCGTGGGGCCGCTCAACGAGACGGGGGCGGAGAACATCGGGCGTGACGGGTCGCCGCCGCCGACCAGCGGCAGAAGCTCGGTATTCGCGCCTGCGAGAACGGTGGCGACGAGGCCCGGCACGGCCGGATCGGCGCTGCATCGCCAGGACAGATCCGCGACGCTGCCGCGCAGGTTGGGCGACAGGTTCTGCAGCACCGGCTGCGCATTGGCGGGACCGTCCAGGGCGAGGCGGAAGGCGTCGCCGCCGGTGGAGCCGAAATCGCTCATCAGCCCGCCCACGAAGGCGACGGCCTTGCCGTCCGGCGACACCACCGGGTCCGCCAGCTGCTGCTTCCGCGGCGGGCTATAGAGCACGCGGGCGTTGCCGTTCTCGACCGAGACCAGCTTGGCGGTCCACCAGTTGTTGTCGCCGTTGCCGTGCGCGGCGGTGGCGACGAAACGGTGCCGGCCGGGCTGGGTCGGATCGGGCTGCCAGTCATATTCGTAGACATAAAGGTCGGCGGGGGATTGGAAGGCGAGTTTCCCGTCGGAGATCAGGCCGATGCGCTGCTCGTCCTCCTCGACGCCGATCTCGCCCGACAGTTTCGCCGCCGCCTGGGTCGCGCCAGGCTCCTTGTGTGCGCCTGCGGTGGCGAGCACGGCCAGCGTCCCGTCGGGACCGTAGCGCAGGCCCTGAAGGGTGCCGTCGAACTCGAGCGCCTTGACGGCCGGGCCGCCCTCGGTGGGGACGACATAGACAAAGCGGTGCGTCTGCTTGGGTTCACGTAGTACGAAGGCGATGTGCTTGCCGTCCGGTGCCCAGGCGATGGAGGACGGGACGCAGGCGCTGCCAGCGCAGGGGAGCGGCAGCGCCGTGCCCGTGGAGATGCCGCCCGCCACCGGATGGAGGCGGATGGTCCAGGCAGGATCCGCAGCCGGGTCGGCGGGCTCCAGAGCTTCCAGCGCCGCGACGGTCTTGCCGTCGGGCGAGACGGCGACGGCGCCGAACAGATGCTGGGCCGGATGCTGCGGCGTATGCGGAAGGGGATGCTGGGGCGCCGCCGACGCGATCGCGGGGAGGAGCAGCAGGGGGAGAACCGAACGAAGGGTCATGGACATGGCCGAACCATGCCGGGTGGAACGCGACGCGTCGAGCGCAGGAGGCCAGAAAACCGGCCGAAAAGGCGCCGTCCGGACAAGCCGGACGGCGCCCTTCCAGGATGGGCGTTCAGCGCTTGGGGCTGGTCGCCACGTCGAGCCAGACGGCGAGCAGCAGGATCGTGCCCTTCACGATCATCTGCCAGAAGGTGTCGACGCCGAGCATGGACATGCCGTTATCGAGCGTCGAGATGATGAGCGCACCGATCAGGGCGCCGAACACGGTGCCGGAGCCGCCGCGCATGGAGGTACCGCCGATGATGCAAGCGGCGATGCAGTCGAGCTCCGCGCCCGTGCCGGCGGACGGCGACGCCGCGGCGAGGCGTGCCGTGGTGGCGATGCCGGCGAGTGCGGCCATGGCGCCCATGAGGCCGAAGACCGCGAGCTTCACGCCCTGCACGTTGACGCCGGAAAGCCGCGTCGCTTCGAGATTGCCGCCCACGGCGTAGATGCGGCGGCCGAACACGGTGCGCCGCGCCATGATGGTGAATGCGCCGAGCAGCACGAGCACGATGAGCACGGGTAGCGGCACGCCGCGATAGGCGTCGAGGATGCCGAAGAATCCGGCGATGACCACGGCGGCGACGCCGAGCTTGACCAGATCGGAGCTGAGCGCCGGCACCGGCAGGCCGTACTGGGCGCGCTTGGCGCGGCCCCGCAGAGCGGCGACGGCGAGGGCCGCGAACACCATCACGCCCAGCGCGTAGCCGGCGATATCGGGCAGATAGCTCTGCGCCACGGCGACGAGCGGCGCGGAGACGGGAGCGATGGTGACGCCGCCGGTGATGCCGAGCAGCACGCCGCGGAAGGCGAGCATGCCGGCCAGGGTGACGATGAAGGACGGGATGCGGAGATAGGCGACCCAGTAGCCGTTGAAGAGCCCGACCAGAGCGCCGATCGCCATCACCACCGGGATGTTGATCCAGAGCGGGACGTGAAAGTTGACGTCCAGGATGGCGGCGAGACCGCCGAGCAGGCCGAGCAGGGAGCCGACGGACAGGTCGATCTCGCCCGAGATGATGATGAACACCATGCCGCTGGCCAGCATGCCGGTGATGGCCATCTGGCGCAGCAGGTTGCTGAGGTTGCGCGCGGTGAGGAAGTCGCCCTGGGTCAGCCAGGTGAACAGCGCCCAGATGATCGCGATCGCGACCACGAGGGCGAGGATCTTGTTGCGTGCGAACAGGGTCTTGATGCGCTCGGCGCGCATGGTGCGGCGCTGATCCGCATCCGCCGCGGCGACATCGGCCGGGCTCGGAGCGATGGAGGTGGTTTCGGTCATGGCGTCTGGGGTTCCGGGCTCAACGGGCGATCCGTGCGGGGATGGTCAGTGGATGGAAGGGGCGAGGCCGTCCGACGCGGCCTGCCTCTGCTGCGTGGGAAGCGCCGGCGTGATGGCGGCGGCCAGGATGCGTTCCTGCGTGAGGGTTTCGTCGTTGATGAAGTCGCCGCGCAGCTCGCCCTCGCCGATCACCAGCACGCGGTCGCTGATGCCCAGCACCTCGGAGAGTTCGGACGAGACCATGATGATCGAGAGACCCTCGCGCACCAAAGCGAACATGAGCTTGTAGATCTCGTATTTGGCGCCGACATCGACGCCGCGCGTCGGTTCGTCGAGGATCAGCACGCGCGGGTTGGCGGCGAGCATCTTCGAGATGACCGCCTTCTGCTGGTTGCCGCCCGACAGATTGGAGATGGCGAGCAGCGGGCTGGCGGTCTTGATTCGCAGGCGCTGGATGGCGGCGCCGATATCGGAGAACTCGCGGTTCTCGTCGATCAGCCCGGCGGAGGTGAATTCATCGAGCACGCTGAGGGTGATGTTGTGGCCGACGCCGAGCCCGGGGACGATTCCGTGCGCCTTGCGGTCTTCCGGGACCATGCAGATGCCCTGCCCCACCGCCTCGCGCGGGGAGCGGACCTGGATCCGCTTGCCGTCGAGCCGGACCTCCCCGGAATGGGGGCCGCGATAGGCGCCGAACAGGGCACTGACCAGTTCGGTTCGGCCCGCGCCGACCAGACCGGCAATGCCGAGGATCTCGCCTTTGCGCAGCGAGAAGCTGACGTTGTCGACACGCTTGCGGGCGCGGTTGTCGGGATCGAGGCAGGTGATGCCGATGGCCTCGAACACCACGTCGCCGATCGGGTGCTCTTCGCGCGGGAACAGATTGCTCATGTCGCGGCCGACCATCATGCGGATGATGTCGCCTGTGGTGATGTCGCGCATGGGGGCCTCGCCGATGAAGCGCCCATCGCGAATCACGGTGACGGTATCGGCAATTTCCTCGATCTCCTCCAGCTTGTGGGAGATATAGACGCAGGCGACGCCCTTGGCTTTGAGGTCCTTGACCAGACGGAGAAGGATGGCGATCTCGCGCTTGGTGAGCGAGGATGTCGGCTCGTCGAGAATCAGCAGCTTGGCGTTCTTGCTGAGCGCCTTGGCAATTTCGATGAGTTGCTGTTCGCCGCCCGCATAATTGGCGACGGGCATGGCCACGTTGATGTGGGTCATGCGCAGCTCGGCCATGAGCTTGGCCGACTCGACGTACATGCGGTCGAAATCGATCAGCCCGCCGCGTGTGCGGGGCTCGCGGCCGAGGAAGATGTTCTCGGCGACGGAGAGCTGGGGAATCAGCATCAGTTCCTGATGGATGATGACGATGCCGGCGTCTTCCGTTTCGCGGATGGAGGCGGCGCGGAGTTCGGCGCCGTTCCACAGGATGGTGCCGTTCCAGGTACCGTAAGGGTAAACGGCGGACAGCACTTTCATCATGGTGGATTTGCCGGCGCCGTTCTCGCCGCACAGGCCGACGCACTCGCCGGGACGGACACGCAGATCGATCCCGTCGAGAGCCTTCACCCCGGAAAAGCTCTTGGCGATGCCGCGCATCTCCAGAAGAAAGCCTGACATGCCGTATCACTCCCGCGGCGCTTGTCGCGCCGGCCGCCGCCCACACGCGCCGAAGCGAGCATGCCGCCGGCTATGGCGGGGGATGCCCCATGTCAGCACGACCTTGATTTTCTAGATGTTGTCCGCCGCTTGTTGCCGCGGCGTTTCACGGGCGCGTCGGGCGAGAAGCTCGCGCGATGCGCCGCGTGCTGATGGAAAGGGAGCGGCGCTTTCGCGGGATGGTTCCACGAAAGCGCCGTCCTGCCCGGACCGATTCGGCCGTTACTTGCCGTCGATCTGCGCCTGGGTGAAGTAGCCGTCGGTAACGAGACGGTTGATGTTGCTCTTGGTCAGCGCGATCGGAGTCAGGAGAATGGTGTTCACCTCTTCCGCCCCGTTGTTCATCTTGCTGGTGTAGTTCGGGGTCTTGCCCCGCGCCAGGTCGACGGCCATTTCCGCGGCGGTGCTGGCGATCAGCTTGAGCGGCTTGTAGACCGTCATGGTCTGCGTGCCGGCCTCGATGCGCTGCGCTGCGGCAAGGTCGGCGTCCTGACCGGAAACGGCGGTCTTGCCAGCGAGGCCTTGCGCCTGGAGCGCCTGGATGGCGGCGCCGGCCAGCGCGTCGTTGGAAGCCACCACGCCCTGGATGTTGTTGTTGTTGGCCGTCAGCGCGTTTTCCATGATGCCGAGCGCGGTGGTGGCGCTCCATTCCTGGACCCACTGCGATCCGACGATCTTGATGTCGCCCTTGTCGACCAGCGGCTGCAGCACCTTCATCTGGCCTTCGCGCAGCAGCTTGGCGTTGTTGTCGGTGGGGGAGCCGCCGAGCAGATAGTAGTTGCCCTTCGGCTGGGCGTTCACGACGCCCTGGGCCTGCATCTCGCCGACGCGAACGTTGTCGAACGACACATAGGCGTCGATCGGCGCATCCAGGATCAGGCGATCGTAGGAGATGACCTTGATGCCGGCCTGCTTCGCCTCGTTGATGACGTTGCCGAGCGCCTTACCGTTGAACGGCACGATCACGATCACGTCCATCCCGCGGGAGATCAGATTCTCGATCTGCGCGTTCTGGCGGCTTTCGCTGGCATCGGCGGACTGCACGTTCACCGTGGCGCCGAGCTTCTTGGCGGCTGCCACGAAATAGTCCCGGTCATGCGCCCAGCGTTCGAGGCGAAGGTCGTCGATGGAGAAGCCGATCTTCGGGTGGGCCGCATCGGCCAGGGCGTGGCCGGGCGCAATGGCGGCCAGGCCGAGCGACAGGGCTGCGCCTGCCAGAAGCTTACGACGGAAAAGCCGACCGGCCTGACCGAACCGGGTGGAGAGTTGCGACACCGAACTGATCCTCCGAAATGCCGGCCACGATCGCCGAGCGGCGACGGGCCGTGCCTCGCGTCCCGCCCTTTTTCCCGTCGCCTGACGGTGGACGATGACATTGGCCGGACGAAAGCAAATTGCCTCACGTAGCGCAAGAGGCCCCGCGCCCCTCTCGTAGCAGATGTTCGCACGGTTGCACAAAAAACGCACTGAACCGTTTTCGCGAGGCCCAAGAGGCACTTAGCCAGCACCAACCGACTCAGAAATTGTGCATCGCAATATCTGGCCGTTGCGTCCTTCGTGGGCCCAACCTACCAATTGATGATCGGCCGGATGATTGACGTGCCTCAGGGATTCCGGCAGGGATCGCTGCCAACGAGGAGTGGCGATGGGCAAGGTCACCGTTTTCGAGGTCGCGGCTCAGGCGGGCGTCAGCCTGGCGACGGTGGACCGGGTGCTGAACGGCCGGAAGGGCGTGCGGCAGGTCACGATCGACCGTGTGCAGGCGGCCGTGGAGCGTCTCGGCTTCCGGCGCGATCCGTTCGCCGCTGCGCTGGCAACGAAGCGCGTGGAACGCCTGCTGTTCATTCTGCCCGACGCCCGAACGAATTCCTTCATGCGCGCCCTGCACGAGGCGGTATCGGCCGCGGCCGGACCCATGGCCGAACAGCGTGTGTCGATCGAAACGCAGGATTATCCGGCCTTCGACGATGCCGCGCTGGCCCGGACCTTGTCTGCGGTCGATCCGCAGCATTGCCATGGCGTGGCCGTGGTCGGCACGGAATCGCCTGCGGTTCGCCGCGAGATCGATCTGCTGGCCGAGCGCGGCGTGGCCGTGGTCACGCTGGTGTCGGACGTATCGCCATCGAGACGGGCGCAGTTCCTGGGCATCGACAACACGGCGGCCGGCCGGGTCGCGGCGTCGTTGATCGGGCGGATGTCACCCGCTCAGCCCGGCGCCGTGGCCCTGCTGGTCGGCCGGATGACATTGCACGATCATGCCGAACGGCGCCTTGGATTCGAGCAGGTGCTGCGACGCGAATTCCCGCATTTGACGCTCTTGCCGACAGCGGAAACGCTGGACGACAGTGCTGTGTCCGAGCCCTTGATGCGCGGAATTCTGGCCGAACGGCCGGATCTGGTCGCGATCTACAGCGCCGGCGCCGGCAACAGGGGCATCATCGCCGCCCTGCGCGCGGACGGGCGCCTGCCCGCCCCCGTCGTGGTGGCGCATGAATTGTCGGCACATGCGCGCGATGCGCTGTTGTCCGGCATTTTCACCGCCGTTCTGCACCAGGACCAGGAACAGGAGATCGAGGACGCGATCTCCGCCCTGCGCAGCCTGGCGCACGGCGTTCCGGGTCGGCCGACGAAGCCGATGCGATTGCAGATCTTCCTCAGGGACAACGTTCCCTGAACGGGAAAGGAACGACCATGACCGAGACCTTGTTCAGCGCCATGCCGACCGTCCGCTACGGCGGACCGGACTCCAGCGATCCGCTGGAGTATCGCTTCTACGACGCCGATCGCGTGGTGCTGGGGCGCAGCCTGCGCGAGCATCTGCGCTTCGCCGTCGCCTACTGGCACAGCCTGGCGATGAACGGCGCAGACCCGTTCGGCGCGCCGACGCTGCACCGCCCCTGGATGAACCAGGCGGATCCGATGCAAGGCGCTCGCGACAAGGCAGACGCGGCGTTCGACCTGTTCCGCGTTCTCGACGTCCCGTTCTACAGCTTCCATGATCGCGACATCGCGCCCGATGCCGGGGATCTGCGCGGTTCGCTGCGCAATTTCCACGAGATGGTCGACTATCTCGGCCGGAAGATGGAAAGCAGCAAGACGAAGCTGCTCTGGGGCACGGCCAATCTGTTCTCGCATCCGCGTTTCATGGCCGGCGCCGCGACCAATCCCGATCCGGACGTGTTCGCGTTCAGCGCTGCGACGGTGAAGCATTGCATGGACGCGACCAAGACGCTGGGCGGCGCCAACTACGTCCTGTGGGGCGGACGCGAGGGCTACGAGACGCTGCTGAACACCGATCTGGCGCAGGAACTCGACCAGCTCGGACGCTTCCTGAATCTTGTCGTCGAATACAAGCACAAGATCGGGTTCGACGGTCAGATCCTGATCGAGCCGAAGCCGAAGGAGCCCTCGGCGCACCAGTACGACTTCGATACGGCCACGGTCTACGGCTTCCTGCAGCGCTACGGCTTGCTGGGCGAGGTGAAGCTGAATCTCGAGGCGAATCATGCGCTCCTGGCCGGGCACAGCTTCGAACACGAGATCGCCATGGCGGCCGGTTTCGGCATTCTGGGCTCGCTCGACATCAACCGGGGCGATCCGCTGCTGGGCTGGGACACCGACCAGTTCCCGAACAGCCTGCAGGACACGGCGATGGCGCTGTATCACGTGATCCGCGCCGGCGGGCTGGGCCAGGGCGGCTGCAATTTCGATGCGAAGATTCGCCGCCAGTCGATCGATCCGGCCGATCTGGTACATGCGCATGTGGGCGGCATCGATCACTGCGCCCGCGCCTTCCTGATCGCCGCCAAGATGATCGAGGATGGCCGCCTGGAGGGGGCGCTGAAGCAGCGCTATGCCGGCTGGCGGGAGCCGGGCGCGCAGGCGATGCTGAACGGCAAGGCGACGCTGGAGTCGATCGCGGCCGAGGCGGAGGAGCGCAATCTGGCGCCGCAGCCGCGTTCCGGTGGGCAGGAGCGGCTGGAGAATCTGGTTTCCCGGTTCTTCTGAGGGGACCCGCCAAAAGGCGGTCGCCCTTTGGAAACCCGGTCGATTGACAATGGGGTTCCAAGGGCGACTGCCCTTGGCGGGGTCCAGGGGCAGAGCCCCGGATCTTGAACCAATCCCCTCCCCTGCGTTCTCTCCTCCTTTGCAGGAGGAAAGACAGTGCCGGAAGGACATAGCGTCAGGCGCCTGGCCGACGCTTTTGTTGCGCGCTTCCAGGGACACCGCGTCGCGGCGTCGAGCCCGCAGGGGCGGTTCGCGGACGGTGCGGCGATCATCGACGGGCTGACCCTGTCGCAGGTCGATGCCCACGGCAAACAGATGTTCCTTCGATTCGGCAACGAAGCCTGGCTGCGCGTGCATCTCGGCATGTACGGGATGTGGCGGTTCCACGGTGAGGGGCTGGCAGGGTTCGGACGCGAAAGCGTGGTTCTCTCGGACGCGTCCGCGCCGGAGTCGTATCCACCAGCTCCGGTGGGCGCGGTGCGTCTCCGTCTGGACACCGGACGCAACATCGCCGATCTGAGCGGGCCCTCGGCCTGCGTGCTGATGACGCCACCGGAGCACGATGCGTTCCTGGCCGGCCTCGGTGAAGATCCTTTGCGGGAGGATGCCGATCCTGCCAAGGCTTACGCGAAAATCAACGCGTCCCGCATGCCGATCGCCGCACTGCTGATGCGGCAGGATATCGTGGCTGGGATCGGCAATCTCTATCGTGCCGAACTACTGTTCCGCGCGCGTCTCGAACCGCATAAGCCGGGCCGCGATCTGACGCGCGCGGATTGGGACGCGCTATGGCGGGATGGAGGGGAATTGCTGCGCGAGGGCGTCAGGCTCGGACGGATCGTGTGCACGCGGCCGGAGGATCGGCCCAAGCGGAAAGGGCCCGTGCGCCGGGAGGATTCGTTCTATGTTGCGCACCGTGCCGGATTGCCGTGCCGGATCTGCGGGACGCCGGTGCGGTCGGAGACGATGGCGGGGCGGATGCTGTTCTGGTGCGAGACGTGCCAGGTGGGATGAGTGCTGCACGATGGCGCGAGACAGAACCGCTCTCATCAGCTGATCGATTTGCCCGCGGAAGATCGGGCCTGCCAGACTGAATAGCAACAGACAGATCCAGCAGGCCGCCTGACGCCAATGCAAGACGTGTCAGGTAGTAGTAATGCCGTCCCCTACGTTTTGGGTTTGCGTCAACGCCCGCACGGTGCCGCCGCACGCACCCTGCAAAGCAGGGTGATAACGGCTCGACCATGTTATCTGCAGAAGTCTGTTCGGATACCATCGTTTTCGTTGACAACAACGCTTCTCGATGCACTGATGACTAATGGTCATGTGTTCCTATCTGGACAGGAGGGTGATGCTGACCATCCCGATGCTGCTTGCCTACATCCCGGTCGCGACGGCGCAGACACGCAGCTTGCAACTCGGCGCACGTCCCCAGGCATCCCCCGGCAAACTGGATCTGCATTTCGACCAGCAGGAGCGGATCGTCGTACAGGGGAGAACCTTCCGTTACAGACCAGCTCCGCTCCCGGGCCATGCAGCCCCCGCAGGCCCTGGTCCGGAAGCAATATTCGACCCAAAGACTGGTGCCGCTATCGGTGCCTTCGGCTGGGCTTACGTCCTGGCAGCTCCCTGAGCCCGAACTCGTCGGTCAGATTGATGGAAGCGGCAGAAGAATACTTCTTTAATAAAAAGAAGAAAAATTTTTGCATCACGTTTGGTTCGAAATACGCAACGCGGAACAGAACCAAACAGAAAGAAAGTCTCCGCTTTTCGAGAGAAAGGAGAGACTTTCATTTATCCTGAATATTAAAAGAACTTGAAGATATCACCACAAAGTTAAACCCTCATCGTCGTCCCCACCCTTACAAAAACGAGATCGGATCGACGTCCACATCGACGATGACGGAGCGGGGGGACGGGGTGGTCTGGCGCCATTGGTGGAGCCAGTGGACGAGGATGGGCTGGACGGCGGTGTCGCGCCGGGTGCGGAGCAGCAGGCGGCGGCGGTGGCGGCCGCGCAGGATCGCCAGAGGCGCGGGGGCCGGACCGAGCACCTCGATGCCGTCGCCGCGCGGGGCGCAGCGGCCGAGCGCGTTGGCGGCGTGGTCCGCGTCGGTGGCGCTGTCGGCCGAGACGATCAGGGCGGCCAGACGACCATAGGGCGGCCAGTGTCCGGGGCGGCGTTCGGCAGCCTCGCGCTGCATGAAGCGGCCGAAATCGTTGGCGACCAGAGCCTGCATCACGGGATGCTCGGGGGTGTAGGTCTGCAGCAGCACCTGCCCCGGGGCCTGGGCGCGGCCGGCGCGGCCGGCGACCTGATGCAGGAGCTGCACGGTGCGCTCCGCGGCGCGGAGATCGCCGCCGCCGAGCCCGAGATCGGCATCCACCACGCCGACCAGCGTCAGGCCCGGGAAATGCCAGCCCTTGGCGACGATCTGGGTGCCGATCACCAGGTCCACCTCGCGATCGGCGATGCGCCGCACCGCTTCGGCGGCGGATTTGGGGCCGGGAAGCGTGTCCGAGGCCATCACCAGGATGCGGGCGTCGGGAAAGGTCTCGCGGGCCTCCTCGGTGATGCGTTCCACGCCGGGACCGATCGGGGTCAGGCTGTTCTCGGCCTGGCATTCGGGGCAGTGCACGGGAACGGCCTCGGTATGGCCGCAATGGTGGCAGCAGAGCTGCTTGCGCGCGCGATGCTCCACCAGCCAGGCGGTGCAGTTCGGGCAGGAAATGCGATGGCCGCAGGTGCGGCAGAGCGTGAGCGGCGCATAGCCGCGCCGGTTGAGGAATAGCATCGCCTGCTCGCCGGCGCGCATGGTGTCCGCGGCAGCCTGGATCAGACGCGGGCTGAGGAACCGGCCGCGCTCGGGCGGGAATTCGCGCATGTCGATGGCCGACACGCTGGGCAGGCGCGCGCCGCCATGCCGGGACAGCAAAGTCAGGTGCCGATAGCGGCCCTGCTCGACATTGTGCAGGGTCTCCAGGCTGGGCGTGGCGGACACCAGCACGGCGGGCGCGTTGGCCAGGCGCGCACGGACCACGGCCATGTCGCGCGCGTGATAGGTGACGCCGTCCTCCTGCTTGAAGGCGGTCTCGTGTTCCTCGTCCACGATCACCAGGCCGAGATCGGGAAAGGGCAGGAACAGGGCCGAGCGCGCGCCGACCACGACCGGCGCCTCGCCGTTGGAGACGGCGCGCCACGTCACGCGCCGCCGCGCGGAGCCGAGCTCGGAGTGCCAGATCGCCGGCTCCGTGCCGAAGCGACGCGCGAAACGCTGCAGCCATTGCGAGGACAGGGCGATCTCGGGCAGCAGCACCAGAGCCTGCCGCCCGTCGGCGATGCAGGCGGCGATGGCTTCGAGATAGGTCTCGGTCTTGCCGGACCCCGTCACCCCGTCGAGCAGAACCGGCTGGAAGCGTCGCGCCCGCACCATCTCGCCAAGGGTGTCGGCAACGCTGGCCTGGTTCGGCGACAGATCCGCGGCCTGATGATCGATATCCGGCAGGGCGAAAGGCGCCGGCTGGTCGATGGGGGCCTCCCGCAGCAGCCCGAGCGCGCCCATGGAGCGGATCACGCCGGCACTCACCTCGGCCTCGCGCGCAAGGGCGGCGGTGGGGCGCGGGCGCCCGTCGGCCAGAACGGCGAGAACCCGGCCGCGCGCGGGGGTGTCGCGCGCCACGGCCTCGTTGCTGCCGGAGCGGACCCAGCCGACCGGCACGGTTTCCGGCTTCACGGAATGGGCGCGCATGGCCATGGCCAGCACCAGGCCGGGCGGCGACAGGGTGTAGGCCGCGACCCAATCGACGAACCGGCGCAAAGTCCTCGGGATCGGCGGCCCGTCCATGCGCGCCGTGACGGGTTTGAGCTTGTGCGCCGGAACGGGCGGCGCGCTTGCGCTGGCAAGACCGTCTGGCAGGCCGGATTCGTCCCAGACCACGCCCAGCTCGGCGCGACGATTGAGCGGCACCAGCACGATGTCGCCGGGCTGGAGATCGAGTTCGGGCGGGCACAGATAATCGAACGGGCCCGCGAACGGATAGGGCAGCAGCACGGGCACGCGTACGGGCACGCGCCCGGCCGGACGCTCGGCCGCGTGGCCCGTCTGTGCGACGGAACCGCTTGCCGGCGCGTTGGAGGACGGCGTAACGGCGTGAGTGCGCGTGGGACGCTTCGGGGACAGGGTCGGTTCCGGCTGGTTCTCGGGGGGATGGGGTTCCAGAATGGGAGCGATGGGCCGGATGAACAATGAGCGGCGCCACGAGGGGAGCGTCGACGGCGCGGAAAGCGCGCGCGTCGAGCGGTTCCTGCGCGACAATCCGGACTGGCTCAGCCGCCAGGCGGGGCTGTACGACTGCCTGTCGCCGCCGCGGCGCGTGCATGGCGAGGCACTGGCGGACCACATGGCGGCGATGATCGAGGCGGCGCGGGCGCGATCGCGCGTGGTGCTCGACGCAGGGCGCGCCGGGATGGGGCTGGGCGAGCGCGTGCGCGCCGCCGTGGTCGCGCTGATCCGGGCGGAGGATGTGGCGGACTGGGTGTCGGACGACCTGCCGCGCTTGCTGGGCGTGGATGCGGCGCGGCTCTGCCTGGAAGGCGGCAACAAAGGCGGGTTCGCGACCGTCGCGCCCGGAACGGTGGCGCGCGTGCTGGGCGGACACGATGTGGTGCTGCGCGCGGCCGGAAGCGCGGCGATCGGCGCAAGTGCTGCCGGAAGCGGCACAATGGGCGGCGCGGCGATCGGCAGCGAGGCGGAGAGCGCGTCGCTGCATGGCGAGGCGGCCGGGCTCGCCGTGTGGGAGGCGCTGTTGCGCGTGCCGCGCGGCGACGGCCCCGCCCTTCTGGCGCTGGCGGCGCGCGATCATGCGATGCTGGAAGGCGCCGGGGCGGAAGGCGCGCTCGGCTTCCTGGCCTCGGCGCTGGGGGCGCGGCTCGAGCGCGCCTAAGGTGGCCGCGACGGCGGCGGGGGAACGGAATGGTCGGACGGATGCCAGGGGACGGTGCCGCGCCGGGGCGCAAGCGGGACGCGGCGCGGCCAGGCGGACGGCGTCGGGACGCGGACGACGCGACGGCGCGGACGCAAGACGCAGCGGGAACCGCACCGCGCGACGGGGCGCGGGCGATGGCGGCATCGGCGGCCGTCACGGATTTCCTCGATTGGCTGGCGCTGGAAAAGCGGTCCAGCGCCGCGACCGTGGCTGCGTATCGCGGCGATCTGGCGCGGTTTCTGCTCTTTCTCACCGAGCATCTCGGCGGCGAGGTGTTCCTGCGCGATTTGGAAGGCCTCCGCGCGGCGGATCTGCGGGCCTGGCTGGCCCATGAGGCCGGGCGGGCCGCGGAGCGGTCCGGCTTCGTGCGCGACAAGGCGAACCGGACCCGCGTGCGCCGGATGTCGGCGGTGCGCAGCTTCTTCCGGCATCTGTCGCGTCGCTACGACATCGAGAACGCGGCCCCTGCCCTGATGGCCTCGCCGCGCACGCGCACGCCCTTGCCGCGGCCCTTGCCGGTGGCGGAGGCGCTGGCGGTGCCGTCCGGGATCGCGGGGAATGCGCGGTCCGCTCTGGCCGAGCACCGGGATACCGCGCTGTTCACGCTGCTCTACGGGGCCGGATTGCGGATCGGCGAGGCCCTGGCGCTCGATCTGCACGACGTGCCGGCTCAGACGGGCGGGAGTGCCGTACTGCGCGTACTGGGCAAGGGCGGCAAGGAGCGGCTGGTGCCTCTCCTGCCGGCGGTGATGGCGGCGCTGCATCGCTGGGTGCGGCAGCATCCGTCGCCGTCCCCGGATGCGCCCCTGTTTCCCGGTGTGCGCGGCGGGCGGCTCGATCCGGCCGTGGCGCAGAAGGCGATGCGCGAGTATCGGCGGCTTGCGGGGCTGCCGGAGCATGCGACGCCGCATGCGCTGCGGCATTCGTTCGCGACGCATCTGCTGGAGGGGGGTGCGGATCTGCGGTCGATCCAGGAGTTGCTGGGGCATGCGAGCCTGAGCTCGACGCAGCGCTATACGCTGGCGGATGAGACGCATCTGATGGAGGTTTGGCGGCGGACGCATCCGCGGGCGGGGTAGTGGGAGCTAAGTGTTTCCCAGGTTTGCTCGGTTTGATGGGCAGCCTGCCCATCCTGCTTAGCGCCTGCGTCCGCACCAAGAACTCGGATCACCTACCAGCTATATCCTAAACAGGTGTCTAGCCCATTGACTAGGCACCTTCCCATTGCTCCCAGGCGACGACAACTCTATCTTCAACACCTGGGAGAGTACGCGCGGCTTAGGTCGTTTCGTCAAGGAGAAAGGCCCTATGAGCGTTGACGGCAAAAATAGAGCATTCGCCTACCCCACAAAGGCCTTCTTCGTTCGAATGATCACGAGGGATATCAACCTTGAGGATTGTATTCTTGATTTGATTGACAATAGCGTTGACAGCGCTTGGAACCAAGAAGGCAGCTGCCCAATGGGTCTAGGAGATGGCGCCAATCTATCAAGGTATACAATAGATATACAATTATTACCAGATCAATTTGTCATTCGTGACAATTGTGGCGGCATGAGCCTCGACAATGCTGTCGAGCACGCTTTTAGTTTTGGACGTAATGCAACCGCTGACCGTGATGACTTCAGCATCGGCGTGTATGGGATCGGCATGAAGCGTGCTGTGTTTAAGCTCGGCCGTAAAGTCAAAGTCAGAAGTACTTTTACTCAAAGTGACGGATCTAGGCTTGCTTTTGTAGTGCCGATTGAGGTTGACACTTGGCTTCAAAACGACGCACCTCCTTGGGACTTTGATATTGCTGACGATAACCCACTCGAAGAAAACGGCGTCGAGATTTCTGTATCGGAACTTACCCCCGGCTCCGCCTCATCATTCAATAGTCCAGCATTTGTCCAAAATCTAAGAAGAATAATAGCTCGCGATTACTCATTGCATATGCAGCGTGGGTTAAAAATAAGGCTCAACGGCAACCCCGTTGTTGGATGGGCAATTAATTTGCTCCAAAGTGACGATTTCATCCCGATGAGGGTTGAATATACGGATGAGTTAGAGGGTGATACTGTTGGCATTGAGATAATCGGAGGAATGGCCGCACCCCCTCCGGAAAGCATTGATCCCGACGAGGGCGACGATGGTGATCGTAGATTCGGTTGGTACGTTGTATGCAACGGTCGAATTGTCTTAGCTGCAGACAAATCGGCTCTGACCGGCTGGGGAACAGAAGATTGGCCGCAATGGCATTACCAATACGCCGGTTTCATCGGAATAATTCTATTTACCGCCGCGAACGCTGCTGCGCTTCCGCTTACGACCACGAAACGAAGCGTTGACACATCTTCCGAAATATACCGACGGGCTAGGCCGCGTATGCGGGAGGTGTCTAAGCGCTGGATTAGCTACACCAATCAACGCAAGCAAGCGCTTGACGAAGCCAGAAAGCGCGAAAGTGCAGCGGTTTCAGTCCCATTAGCATCCATCGCCCAACGGCCAGCCGTCACACTACCCGTTCTTGTGGCCAAGCCTGCGCAGAAGTCTGCTAACGTAAATTATAGCGTCCCCGTCTCACGCATGAAGAAACTTGCGCAGGAGTTCGGTAATATCAACATGCCTTATCGAGACGTTGGCTTAAGAGCCTTCGAATACACTTACCAAGATTTGGTTGGGAAAGACTGATGCCTTCGTTCAACGTAGTCAATTACAGCTTGCGACCAAGCAAAAGCATTCAAAGACAGCTGGTTTTTGAGGGGATTTCTAAGCTCAAAGCCTCTCTTGATTTTGAGCGGCAAGTGTACATTGGATTTGGATCAATATGGTTTACTGACTTTGTCTTAGCACACCGGCTTCTTGGCATCGACGACATGATCTCCATCGAGGCGAATGAAGTTGGATATCACCGTGCAGTTTTTAACGCACCTTATGCCACAGTTCGAGTTCTTCATGGACTCTCGAATGAGGTTTTGCCTACTCTCTACTCAGACGGAAGCATTTGCACACGGCCTTGGCTTGTCTGGCTAGATTATGACTATCACTTCGACGAGACGCGCAAGGAAGATATTATATCCATTATTGAAAACTCCCCTCCCAATAGCATACTACTGGTGACTTTCAACGGAGGAGAAATGAAATATGGTAAAGCTCCTGATCGGCCCGCACGACTGCGTGAGCTATTTGGAGCGGCAGTACCCGACGATCTCGCCACGAACTCTTGTCGCGATGAAAGAATGCAGCAAACTCTGGCGGATTTTGCTCTCGACCTCATCCAGTCGACGGCAAGCGACCTCGCTCGCCCTGGAGGCTTCATTCCAGCTTTCCGGTTAATTTACCAAGACAACGCGCCAATGGTTACCGTTGGGGGAATATTACCTACCAAGGGTGCGGTGACGACCGCCGGTGGGATCGTGAATAACGCGAACTGGAAATGCCGACCCGCAAAGCCGATAGTCGCTCCGCCACTGACTCTACGCGAATCTGCAGTACTTCAGAGCTGCCTTCCAAGCGTCGAGCGGCTCAGCCGGGACGCCGTCCGCGCTCTCGGTTTTGATCTTGAGGAAGACCAAATCGAAACCTTTCAAACATATTATCGTCACTGCCCAACATTCGTGCAGATTCTAGCTTGAGAAAAACAGTGATTGCAAATCATGATTGTACTGCTTATTATAAAGGTATCACATCGATGGCTTCTTATTAAAAATGAAAGTTGTTGATCTTTTCTGCGGTTGCGGCGGTTTCTCCCTAGGAGCGCATGGCGCCGGTTTCGATGTAGTATCGGCATATGATATCGACCCCAACCTGACCTATTCATTCTCACGTAATTTTCCCAAAACGAATCTGTATTTGGAGGATATCGCCAGCCTGACGGGAGAACGTATATTGGCTGCGGCAAATGGAGTGGTTGACGGCGTTTTCGGAGGCCCACCTTGTCAGGGCTTCAGTGATATAGGACATCGCGCCGCCGATGATCCCCGGCGGCAGCTTCTACGCCACTTCTTTCGGCTGGTAGCTGAAGTTGAGCCGACATTCTTCGTTATGGAAAATGTGCGAGGCTTATCTTATTCTGGCTCGCGCCACCTTCTCGATGCAGCACTAGCTTTAGTCGCCGACAGATATGCATTGCTGGGTCCTCATGTCTGGGATGCTGCTGAGTTTGGTGCAGCAACACGACGGCAGCGGCTCTTCGTTGTCGGCATACATAAAGACAGAGGAGATGCATTAACCCTTGAGGACGTGGACATGCGAAAGGTTCCAGCCACGACAGTAAAAAGCGCTATCGCAGATCTTCAGCGTGCAATCAGGCTTGAGAACCGCGACGGGTATGATCGGTGGCGTCTTACTCGGCCAGGCCGCCCTTCGGCCTACGCGACTCGTATGCGCGATGGCTCCGGTGTTTTCACCGGTCATCTTAAATCCGTGCATGCTGCCGCGGTCGTCGAGCGTTTTGCAGCCCTTGGTCCAGGGCTGACCGATCCGATCGGGCGTCATCCGAAGCTTGACTGGCAGGGGCAATGCCCGACTTTGCGGGCTGGGACTGGCGCTGACCGAGGATCTTTCCAGTCAGTACGTCCCATCCATCCGAGCGAGGCTCGCGTAATAACCGTCCGAGAGGCCGCAAGATTGCAAGGCTTTCCAGATTCTCACCGCTTCCATCCAACCGTTTGGCACAGTTTCCGAATGATAGGAAACAGCGTCTCACCATTTGTCGCCACCAAGATTTTTGAGGCCGTTGCAACTAGGCTTAGTATGGCTGCGCCATACGCGATCGCGGCTGAGTAGGCAGTGGATCGGCTTACGGTCGAACGGCGCTCATGGTTGATGTCCAGAGTACCGCAGAAAGGGTCAAGTCCTGAAATTAGGGTCAGGCAGGCAGCCCATGCGCTTGGACTTCGTTTCCGGCTACATCGTAGAGACCTACCCGGGACGCCAGATATAGTTTTCCCTCGTCATGGTATTGTTATCTTCGTGCATGGGTGCTTCTGGCACCGACATCCCGGTTGCCCAAAGGCAAGCATGCCAAAGTCTAGAATTGAGTTCTGGAAAGCAAAGTTTTCCCGCAATATTGCGCGTGACCTCAGAAACAAAGCACATCTAGAACAGATGGGTTGGCACGTTGAAGTCATTTGGGAGTGCGAAACACGGAATTCTTTGACACTAGCCGATCGTCTTTCTTCTTTATTCTCTTTACTTCAGAGACAACCGAAACACATCGAGCGAGTCTAAATAATTTGCAACGTGTCATTCTCGCTTTTCCGGTCTTTCGCTGTTGCCATCGACAATCCAACAACAATGGCTTCTGCGCACCCATCAATGATAGACAGAACGATAGACTCTATCAGCCTTGGGCTTACGGACCCACTCAGCACAGGAGGCCGCATGGGCGTCGCCATCTACATTCTTGATCGACGTACAGTCCGGCTTAGCGTCGCCGGTATGGTTCAAGAGGTGGGTACCCTTCGCTATCTTTGTAAAGCGACGGAAATGGATGCTCGGCGAGAAGCTGAACTGGATGAAGCAAAACTGCTACCGTCGCCCACCGCTGTATTGGTCGTCCACACGGAAAAGTTGCCGATCAAGTTGGATCCAGAGTATCCCATCACGGCCCATAGGATACTAGGCTGGGATGAGGGACGTGGAAGCACGACCGACTTGAATTGGGATTATTTGCCCACACTCGGCTACGCGATACTGGATTCGGAGCGTAACCTTTTTAGGTTACACGAATTTCGAGATGGAATGTTGTACCCGATTGACTCTAATCGTGCCCTCGATCTCCAACTTCTTGACGGAGACGTTCTAATCCGGCGCGGACAGCCTTCAATAATCGAGTGCTATACTATACGGGCTTTCATTCCCTGCTTTGCGGAAGCTGATTGCTTGCTTGAGGATGGCCGGCGCGACAAGCTCATCGTTCGGGTCGACGGCAACGCTTTGCCCGACCCGTCGCGGTTGGTTGGGCGCAGACCTCACGAGGTCAGCAGTCCAGACCCTAGATCGGACGGCGGTCACCCGTCCTAAACCGGGCGCTCGCTCTCCAGGAACGTGTGGAAAGTCCGCTCCGGCCCGAGACTGACGATATAAACTACTAATCACCTTCCCTCGCTCGCTTACCGCCATCCACATTTTCCTAGAACATCCGGGGATGAAAGGGGCCCAGCCCCTTTCCGGGGCGTGCGGGGCAGCGCCCCGCAGAACGGAGACGAACCAGGCATGACCACGCCGTTGCGAGCCCCCTACCCGCCTGTGACGCCGTTCCGGCAGGGCATGCTCGACACCGGGGAGGGGCATTCCGTCTACTGGGAGATCTGCGGCAATCCGCGTGGGATTCCTGTGGTGGTTCTGCATGGCGGGCCGGGGGGCGGGTGCACGCCGGCGCAGCGGCGGATGTTCGATCCGGCACGGTATTGCATCGTCCTGTTCGATCAGCGGGGGTGTGGGCGGTCGGTGCCGCATGCGTCTTTGGAGAACAACACGACCTGGCATCTGGTGGCGGATATCGAGCGGCTGCGTGTGCTGCACGGGTTCGAGCGCTGGCTGGTGTTCGGCGGGTCGTGGGGCAGCACGCTGGCGCTGGCCTATGCGCAGACGCACCCGGAGCGGATCACGGGGCTGGTGCTGCGCGGCATCTTCGGGATGCGCCGGGCGGAGCTGCTCTGGTACTACCAGGAGGGGGCGTCCTGGCTGTTTCCGGAGAAATGGGAGCGGTTCGTGGCGCCGATCCCGGAGGCGGAGCGCGGCGACATGATCGGCGCGTATCGCAAGCGACTCACGGGCGACGACAAGCACGCGCAGGCGGAGGCGGCGCGGGCCTGGAGCCTGTGGGAGGGCGAGACGCTGACGCTGCTGCCGGACCCGACGGCGAGCGGGCATTTCGGCGACGCCTCGTTCGCCCTGGCCTTCGCGCGGATCGAGAACCATTATTTCGTGCATGGGGCATGGCTGGAGGACGGGCAGCTGCTGCGCGATGCGCGCCGGCTGGCGCCGATCCCGGGCGTGATCGTGCAGGGACGCTACGACGTGGCGACGCCGATGCGGACGGCGTGGGAGCTGCACCGCGCCTGGCCGGAGGCGGAGTTCCGCGTGGTGGAGGCGGCCGGGCACGCGATGACGGAGCCCGGGATCGCGTCGGCGCTGCTCGAGGCGACGGACGGGTTCGCGAAGCGGCTGCGCTGAGCGGATGCCGGCACATGATGGCGTGGCCGCCACGGGAATCGTGAGGGCGGAGCGGGCGCGCGACGCGGTGGGCGCGCGTGCCGGACGGCCAGGCGCGCATGGGCTTGCGGCGATGCGGGCGTTCGCAGGCGCGGGTGCGGCGAAAGCGGAGCAGGACGCGGCCGGGTCGGGCGGGCCGGTCCGGCGGCGCTGGCGCATCGGCGCGCCGGCACGCGCGGCGCTGGGGGTCGCCGCCCTGTCCGCGGCCGCGATCGGGCTGGCGGCATCGCCCGGCGCGCGGGCGGAGGGGGTGTCCTGCGCCTGGACCCTGGCGGGCACGGCGCCGCTGCGATCGGATGACGGGTTCATCAGCCTGCGCGCGACGGTGTCGGGGCGCCCGGTGAGTTTCCTGGTGGATACGGGGTCGGAGACCGGCCTGCTGACGCCGCACGCCGTGTCCGCCCTGGGCCTGCCGCCGGACCGCGCGCACAGGACGCAGCTGCAGGGCACGGGGGGCACGGGGTGGACGGTGCAGAACGCGCTGCTGCCGCCGATCGGGCTGGGCGGGCTGGTCCTGCCGGGCGGCAGCGTGCCGGTGGGGCCGCTGCCGGCGATGCCGGTGATCGCGCCGCCGGTGGCGGGGCTGATCGGCGCAGACCTGTTGTCGCGGTTCGACGTCGAGTTCGACCTGAAGCAGGGGCGGCTGCTGTTCTGGACCCGTCGATCTGCCTCGGTGGCGTGCGCGCCGCCGCCGAACTGGAGCGGCCGGTTCGACACGCTGCCGATGCGTCTCGATCACGGGCGGCCGGTGCTGACGGTGCGGCTGGACGGGCGGCCGATGACGGCGCTGCTGGATAGCGGCGCGCGGTCGCGGATCGTGTCGGTGCGCGCGGCCGAGCGGGACGGCGTGAGCGCGGGCGTGCTGGCGGCCGATCCGGGCGGGATCAATGCCGGGGTGGACGGGCATGAGAGCGTGTATCACTGGCACCGCTTCAGGAGTCTTCAGGTCGGAACGGAGCGGTTCGCGCGGCCCGTGCTGACGGTGGCGCCGGTGGCGGAGCGGTTCGACATGCTGCTGGGGGCGGACTGGTTCAGCGGGCGCGACGTGTGGATCTCGTATGCGAGCGGGGCGGTGTTCGTCCGGGCGGCGGGTTCGCCAGCGGGAGCGGGCGACGGTAACGTGCCGGTCGTTCGAGACGGTTCGAGGTAGTTCCTGATGCGTTTTCCTGTTTTCGCCTGCACGGCCGGTCTGGTCGCGGCCCTCTCGCTCGGCGGGTGTTCGTCGTCGTTCGGCAGCGGCGGCGGGTCGTCGCCGGGCAAGACCTATGTGGTGATGCCGAGCGGCGAGACCGTGCCGGTGCAGACCACGACCCGGCCGCCCGGCTGACGCGCATGGGCGGTCCGGCCGGCGCCGACGCGTCGCAGGCCGGGGCGGCAACCCGCGCGGGGCTGGCGACGCGTCTGGTGTTCCTTGTCGCCGGGTTCGGCCTGGCCTGCTGGGCGCCGCTGGTGCCGTTCGCGCGGCAGCGCCTGGGCGTGGACGACGCGGCTCTGGGGCTGTTGCTGCTCTGCCTGGGCATCGGCTCGGTGGTATCGATGCTGGGGATCGGAGCGGTCTGCACGCGCTTCGGCGCGCGCCCGGCGATCCTGGCCGGCGGGACCGGCATGGCGCTGGTGCTGCCGGTTCTGTCGTTCGCCGCCACCCCTGCCGCGATGGCCGCAGCCTTGTTCGTGTTCGGCGCCGCGCTGGGCGCTCTCGATGCGTCGATGAACGTGCATGCGGTGGAGGTGGAGCGACTGAGCGGCCGGCCGATGATGTCCGGCTTCCATGCACTGTTCAGCATCGGCGGGTTCCTGGGGGCGGGCGTGATGACGGTGCTGCTGGCGGTGCCTTTGTCGCCCTCGGTCTGCGCCGCGCTGTGTTCGATACCGATGCTGATCGCGATGGCGGTGGCGTCGGCGCGGCTGCTGCGGGGGCCGGGCGGGGAAGCGGGTGCGGAGCCGGGGCCGCTTCTGGTGATGCCGCGCGGCGTGGTGTGGCTGCTGGCGTTTCTGGCCGCGGTGACCTTCCTGGTCGAAGGGGCGATGCTGGATTGGGGCGCGCTTCTCCTGACGGGGGCGCGGCTGGTGCCGGAGCGGTTCGGCGGGGTGGGCTACGGCTTGTTCGCGATGGCGATGACGGCGGGGCGCCTGTCCGGCGACCGCCTGGCGGCATTGTGGGGCGACCGTGCCTTGCTGCGCCGGGGCGGATGCGTGTCGCTGGCCGGGTTCGGGTTGCTGCTGTCGTCGCCCTGGCCGGTGCCGGCCTTGGCGGGCTTCGTTCTGATCGGTCTGGGCGCTGCGAACATGGTGCCCGTGCTGTTCAGGCGCGCGGGCGCGCAGCGGGCGATGCCGGTGCCGCTGGCGGTGAGTGCCGTGACCTCGGTGGGGTATGCGGGGGTCCTGGCCGGCCCGGCGGCCGTGGGCGGGATCGCCCATGCGATCGGCCTGCCGGGGGCATTCGCGGTGCTGGCGGCGCTGCTGTGCACGGTGCCGCTGCTGGCGGGGATCGTGGCCGGGATCGGGCGGAAGGCGTAGGACCGCGGCAGCCCTGCCCGGCGCGTCAGCCGCCCGGTGCGGCGGCGGAACCGGCCAGAAGGCCGCCGTCGATGGTCAGTTCGCTCCCGGTGATATAGGCCGCCTCGTCGGAGGCCAGCATCGCCGCGACCGCCGCGACCTCCTCCGGCAGACCGAAGCGCTTCAGCGGCGTGTCCGCGACCAGCGCCCGCATCCGCGCGTCGCGATCGACCCCCTGCCCCAGCATCGGTTCCCAGATCGGCGTGAGGATGGCGCCGGGATGGATGGTGTTGCTGCGGATGCTCCAGCCGTTCTGCGCGCAATACAGGGCGACGCTCTTGCTGTGGTTTCTGATCGCAGCCTTGGAGGAGGCGTAGGCCGCGGCGGCGGGGACGCCGACCAGTCCGGAGCGGGACGAGATGTTGACGATGGATCCGGCACCTTTCCGCTTCATCGCGCCGATGGCGTAGCGGCAGCCGAGAAACATGCCGTCCAGATTCACCGCATGCACGGCGCGCCAGTCGGCGAGGCTGGCATGTTCGGGATCGTGCCGCACCGGACCGGTTTCGAAGCCGGTGACGCCGGCATTGTTGACCATGACGTCGATCTCGGGCGCGATCTCCATGAGGCTGGACCAGCCCTCTTCCCGTCGCACGTCGAGAGGGTGGAAACGGCAACCGATCTCGGCCGCGGCGCGCCGGCCGGCCGGCTCGTGCAGATCGGTCGCGATGACGATGGCGCCTTCGGCCTGGAAGCGGGCGGCGATGGCGCGGCCGATGCCGCGTGCCGCGCCGGTCACGACGCAGATCTTGTCTTGCAGTCTTCGCATGATGTCCTGGGCAGGAGAGAGTCCCAATCGGCGGATGAACAATCCGCGGCGACGTGATCGGCCGCTTCAGCGGCAATGCTGGACCATGTCGAAAACTCCCAGGCGCGGATCAAAGCTAGAATGAAAAGCGGCGATCCGGCAATCGCCCGCTCAGTGCGGCCCGATCTCGCAGAGCGGGCGGACATGCGCCATCACCTGCGACGACAGGATCGTCAGCCCGGCGGCGGGAGCGAGGCCGGCCTGGTGCAGGGCGTCCTCGCTCCAGCTGTTGCAGGTGTAGAGGCCGGAATAGCCGATTCGGGTGGCATAGAATTGGCTGCCGGGAAAGAAGCCGTCGGCGATCCGGACCGGGCGACCTCCGGCATCGAGACGGAAGCCGTTCCAGACGAAATCCGAGAGCCGGCGCGCGTCGGCCGGATCGACATGGAACCGCGCCATGCGCCCGTCCGCGTAGGCGCGATCCGGCGGGGCGGTGAGCCCCGCGACCAGGAGCGTCCCGTCGCCGGGAAAAGGGCCGATCAGCAGATCCGAAAGACCCGTCACCGGGGCGGTCATGAAGGTGCGCCGGCCGAAGCCGACCTGAAGCACGCGCATCCCGGGAAACACAGAGCGGAACGAGGCGAGCGGGCCGCTCAGCGCGTCGGCGGAGATGGCGAGATCGGTGTGCCAGCCATGATCGATCACGAACAGATTGGCCGCCCCGTCCGCCGCGGGATCGCAATGCGGCAGGGTCGTTCGCGCGCAGCCGGCGGCGAACGGAAACAGCAGCACGGCGGCAGCGGCGCGACGCTTCACGCGTCGACCGGAGCCGGACGAGCCGATCTGTGCGCATTGATCGCCAGCAGCACCCCGCAGACGATGCAGACCAGCGCGCCGATCTCGGTTGGATGCGGCCAGCGCATGTCCCACAGGCAGCCATAGATCAGCGCGAACACGGTCTCGAACAGGATCATCTGCCCGGCCATGGTCATGGGCAGTAGCCGGCTCATCCTGTTCCACAAGGCATTGCCGCCGATGGAGGCCGACACGGCGACGAAGGCGGACAGAGCGGCGAAACCGGCCCAGCCGGGAAGCCCGGCAGTGCGCGGCAGCGCCTCTGGACGGAAGGCGAACGGCAGGAGCAGCAACGCCTGCGCCCCGGTGAACAGGCCGGTGAGGAGGTTCCAGTCCTGCGCCGACAGGCCGGGCAAGCGGCGCAGGGCGCGGGCGTTGCCGATCGCGAACGCGGTCCAGGACAGAAGCGCGCCGATTGCCGCGAGCAGACCGAGCAGTCCTCCGCCGGCGTTGCCGGTTTGGGCACCGAACACGCCTGCGCCAACGCAGAACGCGCCCGCGACGCAGAACATCAAGGACGGAACCATGCGCCCGAGCCCTGCCGCGCCGTGATCGTTGCGTCCGGACATGGAGACCAGAACGGGCAGGAAGCCAATCACCAGGGCGGTGGTGGACACGCCCGCGCCGCGCACGCCGAGCGAGAGCAGTGCGTAATACAGCGTGTTGCCGAGCAGGCCGAGTACGGAAAGCTGAAGCAGGAGCCGCCTCTGCAGGGTACGCAGCAGGATGGGGATGCGGCGTCCGAGCAGCAGGGCGGAGAGAAGTCCGTAGGCGGCGTAACGACCGACCGCGAGTTGCAGCGAGGTGAAATCGGGTGTCAGCCGGGGCGCCAGGAACACGAATCCCCAGAGCGCGCCGGCGCCGATGCCGCAGAGCAGGCCCAGGCGGAGATCGGTGCGCGGACGGATGGCGAGATCGGGGGGATGCATGCGGACGGGGCAAACTCGGCTGGCGAAGATGGAGGCGTCCGCAGCATAGCCGATCCGGCTTCCGGCGCATCACCGGGGGCCATGGAAGGCTGGCCCCCGGTGCTGACGAAGATTCGACGGACCGATGGCGGTCAGAGCCCCGGAGAGAAACCGGCAGCTCCCCGCCAATCCATCGGCTCGACGATGCACCCTCGTCAGCTGGCGCCTGGAGCGTCATCCGACCGAACGGAAGCGTTTGGTCGGACGAAGACGCTCGTCCAAACAACGAGAGAGAGCGAACGATCCGCCTGGATCGGACGCCGCTCTAGGCCGCTTTCACCAGGCGCAGAAACTGCGAGACCTCGCGATTCAGCATTTCCGCCTGCTGCGACAATTCACCGGCCGAGGCCATCACCTGAGTGGCGGCAGCACCGTTGCCCTGCACGGCCTGGCTGACAGCGACGATATTCTCGGTCACGGTGCGCGTGCTGCCGGCGGTTTGCTGGACGCTGCGCGCGATCTCCCCGGTGGCGGCGCCCTGTTGTTCCACCGCGGCGGCCACGATGACGGAACTCCTGCTGATATCGCTGATCCCCGAGGTGATGTCCGCCAGCACCGCAACCGCCGCCTGGGTGGCATTCCGGATTTGCGCGACCTGTTCTCCGACCCCATTCGTCGCCTCGGCCGTCTGCTGCGCCAGGCTCTTGACCTCCGATGCCACGACGGCGAACCCCTTGCCGGCTTCTCCGGCGCGCGCCGCCTCGATGGTGGCGTTCAGGGCCAGCAGGTTGGTCTGAGCCGCAATGGAGGAGATCAGCTCGACGATCTGCCCTACCCGCGCCGAAGCCTCTGCAAGCTGCGTCACAACCACATCCGTGCGCTTGGCGTCGTCGGCGACCTTTCCGGCCTGCTCGGCGCCGGACGCAACCTGGCCCGTGATCTCCCGAATGGAGGCGGCCAGCTCCTCAGACGCCGCAGCGGCATTCTGCACACCCTGATCGGCCTCGCGCGCGGCTGCGGCCACCAGCCCCGATTGCTGTCCGGTCCGCTCGACCGTGGCCGACATCTCGGTCGCCGTCGCTTCCAGCTCGGTGGAGGCCGAAGCCAGAATCCCGACCATCTGCCCGATCTTGCCCTCGAAGTCCGAGACCAGATCGCTCAGCTTGCGAGCTCGCTGCTCCTTGGCATGGCGCTCGGCCAGCTCTGCCTCGGCCAGCTGGTCGGCCCGAATCATGTTGTCCTTGAAGACCCGAACCGCCGCGGCCATCGCGCCGATCTCATCGCCGCGGCCATCGCAGGGAATGGGAACGGACGTGTCGTGATCGGCGAGACGCCGCATCGCCCCGGTCATGGCGACGACCGGTCGCGAAATGTGGCGAATGAGACCAAACCCGACGGCGCACGCCAGAGCTACCGCAACAAGAAGACCGCCCACCAACATCCACCATGTCATGGTATAGACTTGACGGCTGGCCTCGCCTGCTGACTGACCGCCCTTCCTGTTGTGGCCGATATCCCAACTCAGGAAATCCTGAAGCGCTTGATACGTGTCGCGTGATTTCCCCTCGTAGAGGGTCACAGCCTCATCGTGCTGGGATGCGTTTGACATCCCCAGAATCTGGTCAGTTTCGGTCCGCAAAGCCCTCCAGGCAGGATCGAACACCGTATCGTAACCGTTCTGCTCCTCGCCGGAGTCGATCAGTGGAGTGTATGCCGATCGCGCCTTGTCCACCGCTGCCTCGGCGGCCGAAAGCTGCGACACAATCGCCTGGCCTCGCGCGGTGCCACTACCGCCCGCCAGAATGAGACTCCCCTGCCAGCGCCGCACCTCCCCGAGGGCGATGGCGATCTGCGACGCACCAATGGAACTTGGGAGATAGTTGTCTCGAATAGTGCTCATGCTGCGGTTCATCGCGCCCATGCGGTCGAGCGCCAGGCCGCCCAGCAGGGCGGTCAGAATGGTCAGCACCGCAAAACCTGCAGCGAGTTTGCTACCAAAACTTAGTGATGACGAAGAATTGTTGGACAAAGCGATTCTGTTCGAGTTTCGTGACATGAGACACTCCGTTCTGCACGCCACAAGATCGACCGCAATAGTTAGCAAGACATAAACATTACGAAACCTTTACGATATCGTAGATTTTATTCTGAGCCTGGCTGCGCATGCCGGAACGTCAGGCGTGCCCGCCGTCATGGCAAGGCGATCAGCACCGGAGCGCAACGATGCCGCCCCGCGAAAACGCCAGACGATTCCTACTGCATGATCTTGCGGAAGATCCCGGCCGCGGCGGCGCCGAGCAGGCCGCCCTCGGCGGTCGCGGTGGTGGTTTCCGCGCCAAGATAGGGCGCCAGCGCATGCGCGAGGCCGGGCACGGTGAGGGTTTGCAGCCAGACCCGGCCTGGGCCCGTGAGACGCGCGACAAAGAAGCCGTCGCCGCCGAACAGCTTGTTGCGGATGCCGGGCAGCATGGAGATGCCGAAATCCACGCTGTCCTCGAACATGCCGACATGGCCCGGATGCACGTCGATCTGCTCGCCGGGCGCCAGCACGTTGCTGACCACATGGCCGCCGAGCAGCGCGAAGAAGCTCCCCTGCCCGGAGACCTGCTGCAGCCGAAAACCGTCGCCGCCGAAGATGCCGGCGCCGAGCGAGCGCTGGAAACCGAGCCCGACCGAGATCCCCTGCTGGCCGCACAGGAAGCCGTGCCTGTGCACCATCACCGAGCGTCCCGGCGTGATGACGTGTTCGACGATGGCGCCGGGCACCTTGGCGGCGAAGGCGACATAGCCGGGGCCGCCCTCGGCGGTGTACTCCGTCATGAACAAGCCGCCGCCAGCGACCGAGCGCTTCACCGCGCCCAGGAAACCCGCATTCTGGCCGCCGCCGAGCGTGGTGGAGAGCGACACGTTGGTGCTCTTCCAGGACAGTTCGCCGGTTTCCGCCACCACGGATTCATTCGGATCGAGGAAGACGGTGAGAACCGGCAGGGAATGGCCTTCGATCCTGTGCTGCATGACGGTCCGGCTCGTGACGGTGGCGGCCGATCCTGCTCGGAAGCGAGGCGGTCGCGCAACCGGATCGTTGCGGCGTTGTTCAACTCGGACAAGACGGAGGAAGGCCGCCGTTTCTTGCCTCGGAGTGGCTGCGTCATGCGCGTTCTCGCCTCCCCCGGTCTCTCCGGCGAAGACCGGCCCGCGCAACATGGCGGCATCCGTCGCACCCGCTCGGTGATCCCGCGCGACGTGCCGGGGATGCAGGCGCTGCTGAGCCTGCAGGTCGCGGTAGTGGTGATCACCGCGATGTATCTTGGCCGGTCGATCCTGATCCCCGTGGTTCTGGCGGTTCTGCTGTCGTTCCTGCTGCAGCCGCTGGTGGTGCTGCTGCGGCGTGCGCGGCTGGGACGGGTCCTGTCCGTGCTGCTGTCCGTGGCGCTTGCTCTCACGCTTGTCGCGGCGCTGTTCTGGCTGATCGGTGGCCAGTTGATGGGGCTGACGCAGCAACTGGCCGCCGATCACGGCACCATCGAGCGCAAGCTGGCAGGGCTGCGGCGGCTGTTCAACGGCGGCAGCCACCTGGCCGGGCTGGATGCGGTGCAAACGCAACTCGGTCGGTTGCTGGCCGGGCCGGACGCGACCGCCGCCGTTCCCGGCGGCGTGCCGGCACAGCCGGTGCGCGTGGTGCAGCCGCCGGCGACGCCGGAGACGATCCTGCGCGAACTGGTCGTGCATCTCGCGCACCCGGCGGTGACGGCGCTGGTGGTGTTCGTGGCGACGATCTTCGTGCTGCTGCAGCGCGAGGATCTGCGCGATCGCTTGATCCGTCTGTTCGGCACCCGCGATCTGCATCGCACCACCCTCGCTCTGGACGATGCCGGGGCGCGACTGAGCCGCTATTTCCTGACCCAGCTGGCGATCAACACCCTGTTCGGCGTCCTGATCACCGCCGGGCTGTTCGCGCTTGGCGTGCAAAGTCCGGTGCTCTGGGGCATTCTGGCCGCCCTGCTGCGCTACGTGCCCTATGTGGGGCTGGCGATGTCGGCGACGCCCGCCATTCTGCTGGCCGCGGCCTCGTTTCCGGGCTGGGGCCATGCCGCGCTGGTGCTGGGGCTGTTCGTCCTGGTGGACCAGGTGCTGGGGCAGTTCGCCGAGCCGCTCCTGATCGGCCACAGCACGGGCTTGTCGCCCCTGTCGGTCATTCTGGCGGCCGCGTTCTGGGCGTTCCTCTGGGGCCCGCTCGGGCTGATCCTGAGCACGCCGCTGACCGTGTGCCTGGTCGTGCTGGGACGGCATATGGAGTCGCTGCGCTTCCTGGACGTGCTGCTTGGCGACCAGCCGCCGTTGTCGCCGGTGGAAAGCCTGTACCAGCGCCTTCTGGCCGGCGATCTGGACGAGATCGAGAACCAGTGCGAGGCGCTTCTGCGCGACCGCAGTCTCGCCGCCCTGTTCGACGAGGTGGCGATCGAGGCGTTGCGCCTGGCGGCGTTCGATGCAGAGCGCGGCGTTCTGACCGAAACCCGGCTCCAGTCGATGGAGACCGCCCTGGACGAGGTGCTGGACGGGCTGGAAGAGCATCAGGACGCGCAGGTCGAGCCGCCGCCGCTCGGGCGCGAGACCGGCGTGCCGGTGCTGTGCATCGCCGGCGCCTTCATTCTGGACCGGATCGCCGCCCGCATGATGGCGATCGTGCTCGCCCGCCACGGGATCGCGGCGCGCGTGATGGCCGGCGCGTCTGCGGTCGGATCGGAGGACGTGCCGCCCGGCACCGTGCTGTGCCTGTGTTCGGCCGGCACCGTCGCGCGGCTGGCACCCGCGCGCGCAGCGGTGCGCTTGCTGCGCCGGACGGCCGGGGACGCGCCGATCGTGCTGGGTTTCTGGCCGGACGAACGCGCGAAGAGCGACGGGCCGCACCGGACCGTGGCGGCGGATCGGCGCGTCGAGGGCACCCGGGCGATGCTGCGTCTGCTGGAAGGGGAGCGGCGCCATGGCACGGACGCGGCGGTTCTTGCGTAAACGTGCGGGCCGCCTCCCGAATCTGTTGCTTTTTCCGGTTCCGGTTCCCTGATAAGGACGGCGCACGAGAACCGCTCTCCACGAGCGGCGAGGGACTGGAAGGCCGTAAGCGATGCCCCTGTTTGTGATCGAGATTGAAGGGGAGCCGATCCTGGTGTTCCCCGAGGAAACGCTCGCGCTGGCCCAGGAAGAAGCAGCGACCGGCAACGTCACCGAAGCCTTGCAGGAATTCGAGCGCGACGGCGAGCCGGTCTGGGACGGCGAGGCCGGGCTGACGGTGCGCGAGGCCACCGAGGCCGAAGCCCAGCACTACGAGCAGGGCTTCGCCGAAGCGTCCGCCGACGGCGAGATCAGCGAGGAGGATCGCGACGAGTTCGCGGTGTTCCTGATCGAGACCGACGAGGACGAAGACGAAGACGACGACGAGGAGGCGGACAAGGAATAATGGCAGCGATGATGACCACCCAGACCGCGGAGGCCGCGCGCCCCGCCGTCGCGAAGCCTCGCATGAGCTATCGCCAGGCCGCGCGCCTGATGATCAACAAGCATGGACGCAATGCCCGCGCCTGGGCGCTGAAGCGTGCGGCCGAACTCCGCGCCGAAGACGATCTCGAAGCCGCCGCGCTTTGGGTGAAGGTCGGCGAGGAAGTGGCGGTGCAGCAGGCCGAAGCCACCAGCGCCGCCTGAAACCGGTCGCCCCGTTCGCGGGGCGCCCGCGCGATCGGGGCAGCGCAAGACAGCCCCGGACTGCTTCGGGCGAAACGGCGCGCCCCGATTCCTCGACGTTCTCTTCTCCCCTGAATCATACTCGGCGTTTCGCGCCGACATGTGCATACGGACCGTACAGGCGCCTGTTCGATTGCCGGGCTTCTCCCGCATGACGGCGCGCGTGATGCTCGTCTGGCGATCGGCGGCATGGCCCGAGCGTGTAGGTCAGACCTCGGCGATCAGATGAAAGAACCGCCCCGCGAAGGGTTTGAGCACCTCGAGCGTCAGGGCGTGCGCGCGGGTCTTGATCTCGGAGGCGAGCGACTCGTCCAGGGCGTCCCGGTCGGCAAAATCCATTTCCAGGATCATGACGATCGGCAGCGCACCGGGATCGGCATCGCGCACACGCTGCACCCGCACGTCGAGCACGTTGGGGAACTGCTTCCAGATCGGGACGAGGCGCTTCTCCACATCGGCGAAAAAGGCATCTTCGCCGCCGGCCTCGATCGTGCCTTCGTAGAGGGCGGTTCTGGTCAGCATGGGCGGCGCTCCGTTGACGGAGGCATCAGCGCATCCCGACGCGAACGGTTGCGCCCCGGTCAGCCGCGACGGACGAACGACCAGTAGAGCGGCTGCCGGCCGGCGCGCAGCGCTTTGGCCTCGTATCGTGTCGGCGGCCAACCTTCGGGGCGCTCCGTGGCCGGCTCGGGCGTGTCGAACAGCGCCTGCACCGCCATCACCTCGCGCACCCACCCCTGATAGGTCGGATCGTCGCTGGCGACCCGCCAGACGGCGCCCGGCTTGAGTACACGTGCCAGCAGCGGAATGGTTTCGGGATGCACGAAGCGACGCTTGGCGTGGCGCGCCTTCGGCCAGGGATCGGGAAACAGCAGAAACAGCCGGTCGAGGCAGCGATCCGGCATCTGCCGCAGCAGAGTGCGTGCGTCGTCGTCCCACAGGCGCAGATTGGAGGGAAGCGGCGCGGTCTCCTCGCCGCCTTCCGGCACCAGCCGCCCCAGCAACGAGCAGAGCCCGTTCTCGAACACCTCGCAGGCGATCAGGGCGATGGCGGGATGGGCCTCGGCCTGGGCGAGCGCGTGCTCGCCGCCGCCGAACCCGACTTCGAACCAGAGTTCCGCCGGCGCAATCCCGAACGCGGACGCGGGCGCGTCGGGTGCGGAAAAGCGCAGCCGGGGCAGCGTCGCGTCCAGCAGGAGCTGCTGGCGCGGACGCAGCGGATGGGAACGCTGCCGTCCGTACAGCCGGTCGGGCGGCGGCTTGACCACGCGCTTCCCGTGACCGCTTAGCGGTTGAACGCCTGACGGAGCGTGTCCACCAGATCGGTGCGCTCCCAGGTGAAATCGTCCAGCGACGCATCCGGGGTGCGGCCGAAATGGCCGTACGCGGAGGTCTGGCCGTAGATCGGACGGTTCATCCGCAGATGGCGGCGGATGCCGCGGGGCGTGAGATCGACCGCCTCGCGCAGCACGCGCTCGAGACGCGCCTCGTCGATGTCCTTGCCGGTGCCGTCCAGGTCCACATAGAGCGACAGCGGATGGGCCACACCGATGGCGTAGGAGAGCTGGAGCGTGCAGCGATCGGCGAGGCCGGCGGCGACGACGTTCTTGGCGAGGTAGCGGCAGACATAGGCGGCCGAGCGATCGACCTTGGTGGGGTCCTTGCCCGAGAACGCGCCGCCGCCGTGCGGGGCCGCACCGCCATAGGTGTCGACGATGATCTTGCGGCCGGTAAGGCCGCAATCGCCGTCCGGGCCGCCGATCACGAAGATGCCGGTCGGGTTCACGTAGAACTGGTCTTCCGGGACGGTCCAGCCTTCCGGCAGCACCTCGGCCACCACCTGGCGCAGCGCCTCGCGGATCTCGTTCTGGCTCTTGTTCTCGTCGTGCTGGGTGGAGATCACCACGGAAGTGGCGCCCACCGGCTTGCCGTCGACATAGCGCAGCGTGACCTGGCTCTTGGCGTCCGGCTGCAGGCCCTGGCCCAGGGCGTGGCCGCTCTTGCGATAGGCGGCCATGCGGCGGAGGATCTCGTGCGAATACGAGATCGGCGCCGGCATCAGGGTCTCGGTCTCGGTGGTGGCGAAGCCGAACATGATGCCCTGATCGCCGGCGCCTTCGTCCTTCTCGCCTGCGCTATCGACGCCGACGGCGATGTCGGCGGATTGCGCGTGGAGATAGTACTGGAACTCGGCGTTCTTCCAGGAGAAGCCGGCCTGGTCGTAGCCGATATCGCGCACCGCCTCGCGCGTGGCGTTCTCGAGCAGATCCTTGTTCACGGAGGACGGACCGCGCACTTCGCCCGCCAGCACGATGCGATTGGTGGTCACCAGCGTTTCGCAGGCGACGCGTGCTTCCGGGTCGGCCCGCAGGAAGCAATCGAGCACCGTATCGCTGATACGGTCGGCAACCTTGTCCGGATGGCCTTCGGAAACGGATTCCGAGGTGAACAGAAAGTCGCCCTTGTTGCGCATGACGTTATCCCCGATGTGGCGCCGAGCGAGGGGTCGGACGCGCCCATAGAGGCCGCCGCTCTCCGTGAGCGGCTGCCGAAAGATGGGGGGTGTGACGGAAACGGATGGGGGGGTCAAGGACAGGGCGCGAACTGCGGCGCTGCATCCGGCGCGGCCGGGGCCGCAAACCGGCGATTCCAAGCCGATTTAGGCCACCATATCGGCAAGATATCGCATGAAAACGGAAGATCGGGTCCGGCCTGCCACGCCGACAGGAAATTTGAAATGGGGCAGTCAGGCGAGGCCCAGCACGTGCTCCATGCCGAACAGGCCGGGCTGCCGGCCATGCGACCACAATGCGGCGCGCAGCGCTCCCGTGGCGAAGACGCGCCGGTCGAAGGCGCGATGCTCGATCGAGAGCTGTTCCGCGTCGGAGGTGAAGCTGAGCGTGTGTTCGCCGACGATCTGGCCTCCGCGCAGGGCGGCGAAGCCGATCGCGCCGGGACGGCGCCCCCCGGCATGCCCGTCCCGCCCGCTGTCGCGCACGGCGTCGAAACGCTGCCCGCGCGCCTCGGCGACCGCGCGGCCGAGTGAGAGCGCCGTTCCGGACGGCGCGTCCACCTTCTGGCGGTGATGCGTCTCCAGGATCTCGGCGTCGTAGGCATCGGCAGGCAGCGCGGCCGCCATTCGGCGCGCAAGCGCGGTCATGAGCACCACGCCGGGCGAGAAATTCGAGGCCTGGACAATGCTGATGCGGACGGCGGCATGCTCCACCGCCTGCTGCGCCTCGGTGGACAGTCCGGTGGTGCCGAGCACCCAGTTCACATCCGCCTCGGCCAGGATGGCGGCGTGACGGGTAGCAGTGTCGGCATGGGTGAAGTCGATCACCACGTCGGACCGGGACGCCAGTTCGGCCAGATCGCCGTCACGGCCGACGCCGCCCGCAAACGGCAGGGCAGCGGTCTCGATCTCCTCGCGCAGCAGCCGGCCGACCCGTCCAGACAGGCCGGCGACACCGATGCGCGGGAGACCGTCCATGGTCAGGCGCGGCCCTCGAAGAAGTCGCGCACCTTGCCGAAGAAGCCTTCCGTCTCGGGATGACTCTTCTCGTTCTCGCCGTTCTCGGCGCGGAACTCCTCGAGCAGTTCGCGCTGCCGCTTGGTGAGGTGACGCGGGGTTTCCACCGCGAACACCACATACATGTCTCCGCGCGCGGCGGAGCGCAGCACGGAGAAGCCCTTGCCGCGCAGCCTGTGCTGGTCGCCGGTCTGGGAGCCGGCCGGAACGGACAGGCGCGCGCGGGTGCCGTCCACCACCGGAACCTCCACATGTCCGCCGAGCGTGGCGGTGACCATGTCGAGCGGCAGGCGGACAACAACGGTGGAACCGTCGCGCTGGAAAATCTCGTGCGGCTTCACGCCGACATGCAGATAGAGATCGCCGTTCGGCGCGCCCTGCGGTCCCGCCTCGCCTTCTCCGGCGACGCGGAGCCGGGTACCGTCCTCGATGCCGGCGGGGATATCCACCGAGAGCGAGCGCTCCTTTTCCACCGTGCCGGCGCCGCGGCAGACCTTGCACGGATTGCGGACCACACGCCCGGAGCCGCCGCAGGTCGGACAGCCGCGCTCGACCAGAAAGAAGCCCTGCTGCGCGCGCACCTTGCCGGCGCCGTGACAGGTCGGGCAGGTTTCCGCGCCGCGGCTCTTGTCTTCAGAGCCGGTGCCGCCGCAGCTCTCGCAGGCAACGCGGCTGGGGACCTTGACCGGCACCTTGATGCCGGAGAACGCCTCGGTCAGGCTGATCTCGACCTGGGCGCGAATGTCGTTGCCGGTACGGGCACGGCCGCCGCCGCGACGACCGCCCATCATGTCGCCGAACATCTGGTCGAAGATGTCGCCGAGACCGCCTTCGAAGCCGCCGAAACCGCCGGCGCCAGGACCGCCGCCTTCGAAGGCGGCATGACCGTAACGGTCATAGGCCGCACGCTTCTGATCATCCTTCAGGATGTCGTAGGCTTCGCTGATGTCCTTGAAGCGCGCCTCGGCGCTCTTGTCACCCGGATTGCGGTCCGGGTGGTACTTCATGGCCAGCTTGCGATAGGCCTTCTTCAGGTCGTCCGCGGAGGCATCCCGGGCGACCTCCAGGGTCGCGTAGTAGTCCTGCTTGGCCATCGAACCCTCATCGGCGACACCACGCCCCATTGATGGGCGCGCGATCCCGTCATGAACACAAGAAAAAGGGAGCGGGCGCTCGCGCGCCACGCTCCCGGATACGCGATATCAGGCCGACTTCTTCTTGTCGTCGATATCCTCGAAATCGGCATCGACGACGCGCTCGCCGCCGGCCGCACCGCCCGGAGCACCACCGGCCGCACCCGGCGCCTCGGCGCCCGGAGCTTCCGCACCGGCCTTGTACATCGCCTCGCCGATCTTCATCGACACCTGCGCCAGACGGTCCGTGGCCGCCTTCACGGCCTCCAGATCGCTCCCCTCCAGCGCCGATTTGACCGCGGCGATGGCCGACTCGGCCTCGCTCTTCTCGGCGGCCGGCACCTTGCCTTCGTTGTCCGCCAGGGTCTTCTCGGTCTGGTGCACCAGGCTTTCCGCCTGGTTCCGGGCCTCGACACCCGCGCGCTTGGCCTTGTCGGCCTCGGCATTCGCCTCGGCTTCCTTCACCATGCGCTCGATATCGGCATCGGACAGACCGCCCGAGGCCTGGATGCGGATCTGCTGCTCCTTGTTCGTGGCCTTGTCCTTGGCGGACACGGACACGATGCCGTTGGCGTCGATGTCGAACGTCACCTCGATCTGCGGCACTCCGCGCGGTGCCGGCGGAATGCCCATCAGGTCAAACTGGCCGAGCGGCTTGTTGTCCGCCGCCATCTCGCGCTCGCCCTGGCTGACCTTGATCGTCACGGCGGACTGGTTGTCCTCCGCGGTGGAGAAGATCTGGCTCTTCTTGGTCGGGATCGTCGTGTTGCGGTCGATCAGACGGGTGAACACGCCGCCCAGCGTCTCGATGCCCAGCGACAGCGGGGTCACGTCGAGCAGCAGAACGTCCTTCACGTCGCCCTTCAGCACCGCGCCCTGCACCGCGGCACCAATGGCCACGACCTCGTCCGGGTTGACGTTGCGGGCCGGCTCCTTGCCGAAGAACTGCTTCACGACCTCGATGACCTTCGGCATGCGGGTCATGCCGCCGACCAGGATCACCTCGTCGATCTCGCCCGCGGTCACGGACGCATCCTTCATCGCCGCCTTGCACGGGCCGAGGGTCCGCTGGATCAGGTCGTCGACCAGACTCTCCAGCTTCGCGCGGCTCAGCTTCAGCACGAGGTGCTTCGGCCCGGTCGCGTCGGCGGTGATGAAGGGCAGGTTGATCTCGGTTTCCTTGGAGGAGGAAAGCTCAATCTTCGCCTTCTCGGCCGCTTCCTTGAGGCGCTGGAGGGCCAGCTTGTCCTGGCGCAGGTCGATGCCCTGTTCGCGCTTGAACTCGTCCGCGAGGTAGGCGATCACGCGGGCGTCGAAGTCCTCGCCGCCCAGGAAGGTGTCGCCATTGGTGGACTTCACCTCGATCACGCCATCGGAGATCTCGAGCACCGACACGTCGAACGTGCCGCCGCCGAGGTCGTAGACGGCGACGGTGCCGCCGTTCTTCTTCTCCATGCCGTAGGCGAGCGCGGCCGCGGTCGGCTCATTGATGATGCGCAGAACCTCGAGGCCGGCGATGCGGCCGGCATCCTTGGTGGCCTGGCGCTGGGCGTCGTTGAAATAGGCCGGAACCGTGATCACGGCCTGCGACACGGTCTCGCCGAGATAGGTCTCGGCGGTTTCCTTCATCTTGCCGAGCACGAAAGCGGCGATCTGCGAGGGGGCGTATTTCTCGCCACGCGCCTCGACCCAGGCGTCGCCGTTCTCGCCCTTGACGATCGCATACGGCACCAGGCCGCGATCCTTCTCGACGGTCGGATCGTCGAAGCGGCGGCCGATCAGGCGCTTCACGGCATAAAGGGTGTTGGCGGGATTGGTGACGGCCTGACGCTTGGCGCTCTGGCCGACGAGGCGCTCGCCGCTCTCGGTGAAGGCCACCATCGACGGGGTGGTGCGGGCGCCTTCGCTATTCTCGATGACGCGGTTTTCGTCGCCTTCGCGGATCGAGACGCACGAGTTGGTCGTGCCGAGGTCGATACCGATAACCTTGCTCATTCAAACTCTCCTGATCAGCGGCTGTCGTCGGCCCGAAGCACCGACCCCAGCCCTTGGGGAAACCCGAACCCGGATCCGGGTGCGGACACGGATGTATTCAGACCCAACCCATCAGACAAGGGCGGGATCGCCGATCGGGACCACAAACGCGGCCCCGGACGGCCCTTAAACGGTACGGTCGATCGAGACCGGCTCCGATTCAGCCGCGGGAGCGTTTTCGGGCGCCTTGGCCACGACCACCATGGCCGGCTTCAGCAGACGGCCGTTCAAGGTCCAGGCCGAGGTCCAGCTCTGGATCACGGTGCCGGGCGGGTGCTCGGCGGAAGGCTGCTCGGCCATGGCCTGGTGCAGGTTGGCGTCGAACGGCGCCCCGGTCGGGTCGGTGCCGGCGATGCCGTTGCGCTCCAGAATGCCCAGGAACGAGCGCTCCACGCCCTCGAACCCTTCCCGCAGCCGTGTCAGCATCGGATTGTCGCCGGTATCGGCCGGCAGGGAGGACAGGCCGCGACGGAGATTCTCGGCCGCCTCCACCACGTCCTTGGCGAACTTGGTGACGGCGTACTGACGCGCATCGTCCACGTCGCGCTTGGCCCGCGTGCGCACGTTCTGGTTCTCGGCCTCGGCGCGCATCCATTTCTCGCGCAGCTCCTCCACCTGCGCTTCCAGGGTGCGGATGCGCTCGCCGGCTTCCTGCATCAGCCCTTCGGTGGTGGGCTCATGCGCCTCCGCCGGGCCCGCTGGGGCGTGTTCGGACGTCTGGTCAGCCGTCTGGTCGGGCGTGGGCTCGTGCACGTCGGTCATGGTCTCGCCAGTCGAAGGGTGGGAGGGGGTGTCGTCCATGCGCGTGAAGTAGGAGACCAGACCGGGATGAACAAGTCGTCAACACGGAGCGTTTCCCGCGCAGGGCAGGGCTGTGCAGTCCGGGATTTGGTTCCAGAGCCGGTTTGAGGCAACAGTTCACGGCAAGCAGGAGGGCCGGATGGAGCCGACCAAGCATACGATCGCCCTGGTGGACGACGACCGCAACATCCTGACCTCGGTCTCCATGACCCTGGAAGCGGAAGGGTTCGTGGTGCGCTCCTACACGGATGGGGAAAGCGCCCTGCAGGGTCTGACCGCGCGCCCGGTCGATCTGGCGGTGCTGGACATCAAGATGCCGCGCATGGACGGGATGGAGCTGCTGCAACGCCTGCGCGCGCGGTCGCAGCTTCCGGTGATTTTCCTCACCTCCAAGGATGAGGAAGTCGACCAGTTGATGGGGCTGCGCCTCGGCGCCGACGACTACATCACCAAACCGTTCTCGCAGCGCCTGCTGCTGGAACGCATCCGCGCGCTGTTGCGCCGGGGCGAGGCGATCCGGGCCGAGGCAGCCGGCGCCACGCCCGCCGGGGTGTTGGTGCGCGGCGAGCTGAGCCTGGACGAGACGCGTCACCAATGCCTGTGGCGCGGCACCGACATCCAGCTCACCGTGACCGAATTCCTGCTGGTCAAGGCGCTGGCGGCCCGTCCGGGACTGGTGAAGTCGCGCGACCAGCTGATCGACGCCGCCTATGGCGAGAACATCTATGTGGATGATCGCACCATCGACAGCCACATCAAGCGCCTGCGCAAGAAGTTCCGCCAGATCGACGACGGCTTCAATCATATCGAGACGCTCTACGGCATCGGCTACCGCTACAAGGAGGAGTGACGGCGGGCGGGCGCGACCGTGAGCGGCTTCCAGGCCAGCGCGACGGCGATCCCGCTCGGGCGCATGTATCGGCGCTGGGTCTCGCCGATGATGCGGCGCATCCTGCTGGTCAACGTGGTGCCGCTGGCCCTGCTGGTGGCGACGCTGCTCTATCTGAACCAGTTCCAGAACAGCCTTCTGGAAGCCGAGGTGAGCGCGCTGCGCGAGCAGGCGCGAATCTATGCCGGCGCGCTCGGCCAGTCCGCGGTGATCGCGGCGCACCGGCAGCATCGCGCCCATCCCGGCGGCACCGACCCCGACAATGCGGTGGATCTGTCCGCCGCCCTCGCCCGGCCGTTGCTGCTGCGCCTGACCGAGCCCTCCCCCAGCGCGCAGGCGCGGCTGTTCGCACCGGACGGGCAGCAGATCGCCGATAGCCGGCCGGATGCGCAATTGCCCCCGGATGGGGGCGACGGCGCGCCGGTGCTGAGTTTTCGGAGCGGGCTGGAGCGGCTCTACGACCGCCTGCTCCTGCTCCTGCCGCATCGCCGTCTGGCGACGATGGCGTCCAATGCCGATCCGAACGCGGAGCCGGAGGTGCGCGAGCAGCTTCGCCTGCACGACAATGACAGCACCGAGACCCCGCCCTTCATCCGTCGCACCGCGAGCGGCCTGCTGCTGGTGACGGTGGCCGAGCCGGTGGCGCATGACGGACAGACGGTGGGCATCATCCAGCTGACCCGGGAAGCGCGGGAAGTGGACAGCTCCCTGTTCGCGGTGCGCTCGTCCATTCTGGTGCTGTTCCTGGTCGCGCTCGCGATCACCGTGCTTCTGTCGTGGTATCTGTCGCAGACCATCGCCCGTCCGCTGCTGCGCCTGGCGGCCTCGGCGCATGTGATGCGCGAGACGATCGGCCGCACCGGCTCGGTGCCGCGCCAGCTTCTGTGCCGCAAGGACGAGCTGGGCGAACTGGCGCAGGCGCTGGAAGAAAGCGCGCGGGCGCTCTGGGCGCGCATGGATGCGATCGAGCGCTTCGCCGCCGATGTGAGCCACGAGATCAAGAACCCCCTCTCCTCGATCCGCTCGGCGATCGAGACGCTGATGCGGATCGAGGACGTGACCCAGCAGCGGCGTCTTCTGGCGATCATCAACGACGACGTGCGCCGTCTCGACCGGCTGATCACCGACATCTCGGATGCGAGCCGGATCGATGCCGAGCTGTCGCGATCGGTGACGGAGCCGGTCGACGTGCTGCCGATCCTGAACGTGCTGGCGGAGATCAACCAGACCACGCGCAAGGATGGCGACCCGGTGCTGAGCGTCGAGGCGCCGGCCTCGGACCGGCCCCTCTTTTGCCTGGCGGTGGAGGACCGCCTGGTGCAGGTGTTGCGCAACCTGATCGGCAATGCGGTGTCGTTCTCGCCGCCGAACGGCCGCATCGTGCTGGAAGCGAGCGGGACGGGAAGCATGGTGGAGATCGCGGTGTCGGATGAAGGGCCTGGCATCCCGGCGGCCAAGCTCGACGGGATCTTCGAGCGCTTCTATTCCGAGCGCCCGGCGGCGGAGAATTTCGGCACCCATTCCGGTCTGGGCCTGTCGATCAGCCGGCAGATCGTGGAAGCCCTGCGCGGCACCATCGCGGCGGAGAACCGGACCGGACCGGACGGACAGGTGGCCGGAGCGCGTTTCGTGGTCAGGCTGCCCCGCGCCGGATGACCGAGCGGGGCACCGCAGGGCGCCCCGATGATTTTTCCGCCGGACCTCGTCACCAAATGCGCTGGCCGGACGTTACACAGCCGCAGCGAACCGGACGACGAGCGAGCATGGACCCGATCAACAGCGACGACCCCGTACTCTCGTCGCGCACGGAGCAGATTCGGGCCCAGGCCTCCGTGATGGCGCACCGGCAAAGCGGCGGGCTCAGCCTGATGTCGGTCTGCATCCTGATCCTGACCATCCTGGCGGTGTTCTACACGCTCTACTTCACCTCCGACATCGTGCTGCCTTTCGTGCTGGCCGGCGTGCTGAACCTGCTTCTGAGCGGGCCGATGCGGTTCCTGCACAACCGGCTCCATATCCCGAAGGTGCTGGCGGCGCTGCTGCTGATCGGGCTGCTGTTCGGCGTGGTCGGTGCGATCGGCACAGCCATCTCCGTCCCGGCCTCGGGATGGATCTCGCGCGCGCCGGAAAGCCTGCCGGCGCTGCAGCACAAGCTCTCGTTCCTGAACCACCCCATCCACGCGCTCCAGACCGGCATGGACAAGGTCGGCAGGCTGTTCGAGGGCGGCGGCGGCGGGACGCGCGTGGTCACCGTGCAACAGGCCGGCAGCCCCGGCCTGACCTCGGTCGGATCGAGCATCCTGATCGGCACCCGCGCCTTCCTGGGCCAACTGTTCTCGATGCTGCTGATGCTGTTCTTCCTGCTCTACGAGGGCGACAGCCTGCTGCGCCGCTTCGTGGAGATCATGCCGACCTTCGCCGACAAGAGGCGCACGGTTCAGATCGCCTCCGAGATCGAGCGCAACGTGTCGCTGTATCTCGCGACCATCACGGTGATGAACCTGCTGGTGGGGCTGCTGAATTTCGGGCAGTGCTTCCTGCTCGGCCTGCCCAACCCGCTGCTGTGGGGCGTGCTGGCGTTTCTGCTGAACTACATCCCGATCATCGGTCCGTTCACCGGCATCGTGGTGTATTTCTTCGTGGGGCTGTTCAGCTTCGCCTCCCCTCTGCATGCCCTGCTGCCGCCGGCGATCTATTTCGCCATCCATCTGCTGGAAGGCGAGACCATCACCCCAATGCTGCTTGCCAAGCGCTTCACCCTGAACCCGGTTCTGGTGATGGCGTCGCTGCTGTTCTGGGACTGGCTCTGGGGGATTCCGGGCGCTTTCCTGAGCGTGCCGTTGCTGGCCGTGTTCAAGATCGTCTGCGACCATGTGGAAAGCCTGACCGCGATCGGTCACATCGTGGGGGGCGCGCCGCGCAAGGGACGAATCCAGACCGCCCTGCCGTTCAAGCGGGCAGCGTAGCCTCAGGATCGACCGAAAGGGCCGGGGGTGTCTGCCTGGGAAAGCGCAGACGCACGGTGGTGCCCTCGCCTTCCTGGCTCTCGATCAGCAAACGGCCGCCGCATTGCTCGGCGAAGCTGCGCACCATGGACAGACCGAGCCCCGTGCCCTTGCCCGGCCCCTTTGTGGTGAAGAACGCTTCCGTAGCGCGCCGCAGCACCAGCGCCGGCATGCCGCTGCCCTCGTCCTGCACCGCGATCTCGACCGCCTCCTGGCCATCCTGACGGACCAGCCCGGTGGAAATATGGACCGCCTGTCCCGGCTCGGACGCGTCGGCAGCGTTGCGCACCAGATTGAGCAGCACGAGCTCGAGCTGGCTGGCATCCAGATTGGCGAACAAGGGTTCATCGGCCAGAGCGAGATGCACCGCCACCGCCTCTCCGGCCATCTGATCGAGGATCACGTCGCAATCGGCGATGGTGCGGTTCACATCCATCACCTCGGATTCGTGGAACTGCCGCCGGGCGAAGCGCAGCATCTGCCCGGTGAGACGCGCGGCGCGCTCGGCGCCCCAGCTGGCGCGCTGGATCTGGCGGCGGCGGCGCTCGGCGTCCTCGCCCTCCGCGGCCCGCTCCAGATTGGCCAGCACGATGGTCATCAGGTTGTTGAATTCATGCGCGACGCTGGCCGCCATGCCGCCCAACGCCTCCATGCGCTGCGACTGGCGCAGCACGGTCTCGGCTTCGCGCCTGCGGGTGACGTCGGTCTGGCTGGCGAAATGGTAGCGGATCGCGCCCGAATCGTCGCGGATCTCCGAGATCGACAGCTCGTTCCAGAAGGCGGAGCCGTCCTTGCGGTAGTTCATCACCTCGATCCGCACGTCCTGCCCGGCCCGCAGGCGCGGCCCGATGGAGGAGACGGCGGCCCGGTCGGTGCCGGCGCCCTGCAGGAAGCGGCAATTCCGGCCGACCACTTCGGCGGCGGTGTAGCCGGTGAGTTCCTCGAAGGCCTGGTTGCAGAAGACGATCGGCTCGTCCGGCAGGTTGGGATCGGTCAGGCACATGGCCATGCGGCTGAGCTGCATGGCGGCGAAGAACACGTCGCCATGGCCGCTCAGCCCGGCATTGCGGATGATGCCGGACCGGGCGGCGGACGTGGCCGCGTCGCCGGACCGCTCACGCGATGTCGCGACGGTGTTCTTCTTCCTTGTCATTGTGCCCACATTACAACAGGCCGTGTCCGTCGTCATGGGGGGCAGGGTCCGCGGCGAACCAACGCGCGGGCTCAGGGTTAACTCAGGCTGCGGGAGGTGGGGCGACGCGACGTGTGCATTCTTCTGGTGGAAGACGAGGACCTGATCCGGGAGATCATGAGCGAGAGCCTGCGGGATGCGGGCTTCGACGTGGTTGGCGCATCCAGCGGCCACGAGGCAATGCATTTGTTCGACGAGCGGCCGCAGCACTTCACCATGCTGGTGACGGATTTCAATATGCCGGGCCAGATGGATGGCGGCGCGCTGGCGGAGCGCATCCGGGAGAAGGCGCCCGCGATCCCGGTGGTGATCGTCTCGGGCCGGCCGGACGTGTTCCGGCAAAGCTGGCGCACCGAGCTCAACTTCGCCCTGCTGCAGAAGCCTTATCGTCCGCACGAGCTGGTCGAGCTCGCGCGGACATTGATGAACTGAGGCTAGTTGCCGGCCGGGGCGGCGGAGGGCGTCGCCGAGGCCGCGTGCAGGGCGCGTTCCTGTTCCCGCAGGGAATCCAGCTTGGCGCGGGTTGCGGCGGCGATGGCGAGTTGATCGTCGGTGAGCAGGTTGCGGACCGCGATCTCCTGCGACAGACGCGCGCTATCGAGCTGCGCCATCAGGGCCGCCTTCTGCTGCACGAGCGGGGCAAGATTGGCTTCGCTCACCGGACCGGGCGTCAGCAGGGCCGCGTCGATCTTCTTGTCGATCGCCCGGACCTGCTGGAACAGGCTTTTGTTGGCGTGGCGGTCGGACTTGTTCAACGCGTCGATTTTCTGCTGCTGAGCGTCGGTGAGGGTGACGCCGGCGAGAAGCGGGTCATGGCGCCAGAAGCCGGGGCCGTGCTGGGCGTGCGCGACGCCCAGTGTGGTGCCGAGGGCGGCGCCGAGGGCCAGAACCGCGAAAGTGGTTTTCTTGATCATGCTGCATCCATTCAACCGGGCGCCTCTGGTCGAGGCCTGGCCGGACCATGCCGGGGCTTCGTAACCGCCCCACCGGTCTCTCGGTGACCGAACGTAACCCTCGCCCGGGTAACGAGCGCCCCAGGGCAGGCACCCGGGGCAGGCACCCGGAGCAGGCGCCGACGATCGCGTCGGGGGATGCGCGCCGGCCGGCCTTCGGGCAAAGAAGCGGAATGCAGGAGTTCATCGCCGCCCACACCACCATCGCCGCAGCGCCGCTGGTGCCGGAGATCAGGCTCCATCTGGCGACCGAGATCACGCCGATCTGGCAGGCCTCGGAAGCCTGGCTGGCGCGCAGCGGGGTGGAGCCGCCGTTCTGGGCCTTCGCCTGGCCAGGCGGCCAGGCACTGAGCCGGCACCTGCTGGACCGGCCCGAATCGGTACGGGGCAAGCGCGTGCTGGATTTCGCGGCCGGTGGCGGCATCGCCTCGGTGGCCGCCGCCCTGGCCGGGGCCACCTGCGTCGAGGCGGCCGAGATCGATCCGATGGCGATCGCGGCGATCACCATGAACGCGGCGTTGAACGGTGTGACGGTGACGCCGCTCGCGCGCGACGTGGTGGGCGAAGCGTCGGACTGGGACCTGATCCTGTGCGGCGATGTCTGCTACGAGGCGCCGATGACGCGGCATATCCTGCCCTGGCTGCGCCGGCTCGCCGGGAAGACCGAGATTTGGGTGGCCGATCCCGGCCGCGCCTATCTGCCGTCAGAGGGTCTGGAGCCGATCGCGTCCTTCGACGTGCCGACGTCGCTCGAGCTGGAGGACCGGGAATTACGGCCGACACGGTTGTTCCGTCTGGCACCCGGCTGACCAGCAGGCGATCAAAACGATCGCGCCGCCAAAACGCCTCCAATCCGTCCTCGGGGCGCCACGATCGCCCCGTTTCCTTCGCAGGCTTTAATTCCGGAAATGATGCAGCCCGAAACGATTTGCCACGTTTCTTTTCCGACCATCAGCCGCGAAGGATCATCATGCCGATCAAACGCTCCCCCGCCCGCGCCGGGCTGGCCCTGCTTCTGGGCATCGCGGTGCTTCCAGCGGCACCCGCCCTGGCCGAACCGGGCGGCTGCCTGAAATACGGCGCTGTCGGCGCCGTCGGCGGCCATGTCGCCCATCATGGCGTCCTGGGTGCCGCAGGCGGCTGCGTCACCGGCATGTATGTGCGCCACGAATATCGCAAGAAGGAGCGCAAGGACGCCGCGGCGTATCGCGCCGAGCACGCCAACGACGGCAGGATGCCGCCGTCCGCCGCCGTTCCGCCGCCGGCCGCGGACTCGCCGCAGCACTGAACACGTCACTCTGAACGCAAGAAGAGGCCGGAGCCGCATCCGCGGTTCCGGCCTGTTTCCTTGAGAGGGGGCGTCCGTCCGAGGCTGAAGACCTCAGTTGTGCGACTGCAACGCTCCGCGATGCGGGATGTCCACGTCGCCGTTCCCCCGATGGTCGAACAGGCCGCTGCCGATCTCGGCGGCGATGGAGAGATCGCCCGAGCCGTAACGCACGGCGTTCATCACGGCGATCCGGCCGGTGCCGATCGTCACGTCGCCCGATCCGTAGGCTCTCAGTTCGAGATGCTGCAGATCCACGCTCTTGATCGTCATATCTCCGCTGCCGCTCAGATCGGCCTCGAACGCGTCCCGGGCCGAGGCCAGGGAAATATCGCCGCTGCCGACCGCCGCGATCCGGCCGCCGAGGATCGCAACGGAGCCGAGGTTCAGCCCGGCCGAGCCGCGCAAGGTGGCGTCGAGCACGGGAATGGTGCCGCCATCGATGCCGAGATCGCCGGAGCCGGTCATGATCGCGGTGACGGGACCGCTGACCGAACCCACCGACACGTCGCCGCTCTTGTTGCCCCGCACCGTGAGCGCGCCGGCATGGTCGATCCGCACATCGCCGCTGCCATCCACGACCAGCGACACGGCGCCGTCGAAACGACCGACATGAAGATCGTTGTCGCCGGACTGGACCAGAGTGAGCGGCGTGGTCCGGCCGGTACGGATCACCACGCCGGAATCGTCGGAGCAGCCGCGTCCCTCGGTGAGAGTGCCGTTTCGCACCGAGATCGCATCCAGCGTGGACTGGCTTGCGCTCAGCACGGTCTGGCCGTCGAGGGAATCGTCCTCCTGGATGGAAACGGAATCGGCGCAGGGCAGATCGATGGTGAGGGAAGCGGCGGTGAAGCGCTGGCTCTGCGCTCCGGTCGGCGGGGCCGGCGGTTCCGGGGGCACCGGCGGAACCGGAGGCACGGGCGGCTCCGGGAGGTCGGAGATCGTCAACCTCACCCTGCGATGGTTGGCCGCGTGTTCGGCATGGTTGCCCCAGAGCAGCCAGGGCACGCAGACGACCAGGCCCAGCAGCATCAGAGCACGCTTGCGACGCATGCGGATGTCGGCGGCACGGGACGGATCGGTGATGGGAAACCAGACCATGGCGGTCAGGGCCCCATGCGACGGAAATCGCGCTGCAGCTCGAAATCCTCCGCCGTCACGACGCCCTCGATCCGGGTGATGCGCGGCTCCAGCGCCAGCAGCCGGTGCTGCAGCAGCGCCCATTCCTGCCGGGGCGGCAGCGCCGAGGCGCCGGCCGGCGCACGGGGGCCGGAGCGGGCCGGGCCGGAATCGCGCGCCATGAAGGCGCGCTCGGCGAAGACGGCGGCGGCACCGGGCCGGCGGCGCAGCAGGATGCCCAGAGCGAGGTAGGCGAGGCCGGTCGGCAGCACGACGAACACCAGCGCCACCAGCCGCACCAGAGGCAGGGGGAGGTCGAGATCCTCAGCCAGCCCGGCGCAGACGCCGGCGAAGATGGCGCCGTCATCATGCCGCCAGAGGCGCGGCGGTTCCCCGAAGCCGTTCATGCCCGGGCTCCCCTAGCGCGGCATCCGGCTGCGCCAGCCGGACAACTCGTTGTCGAGAATGCGTTCCAGGTTCTCCACACGCTGCTCCATGCGCTGGGCGAGCGCGCTCATCTCGTCCAGGGCGCGACGCTCCTCGACGCCCAGCGTGGCGGCCTGGCCTTCACGCATGCGGCGCTCGTGCCGGAGCTTCACCATCCAGGCCAGGAACAGCAGGCCGCCGATCACGGAAACCAGGCTGGTGATGTCGCCTACGAAATGGTTGCCGCCCAGAACGGCAAGGGTTGCGGGGTCCATTTCGGTTTCGCCTCAGGAACGGGTGGTTTCTGGACCTTCGACGGCCGGGGCGGACGGCGCCTCGTCCCGCTTCCGCAGGCGCGCCCGCATCGCGGCCAGCTCGGTTTCCACGGCGCTGTCGGCTTCGAGACCCTCGATTTCCTGTTCCAGCGTGCGTCGGCCGAGGTCGAAGGATTCCACACGACCTTCCAGCGCGTCCAGATTGCGCTCCACCTGCTCGAACCGGCCGAACGCGTCGCCGATGCGCTCGTCGTAAAGCCGCTCGCGCAGCTTCACGCGCGAATTGGCGATCGACGCACGCGACATCAGCGCCTGTTCGCGCGATTTGGCGTCGGCGAGCTTGGCCTGGAGCTTGGCGATATCGTCGTTCTGCTGCGCCAGGCCGGAGACGATCTGCTCGTGCTGGGTGCGGAGCCCTTCCCTCGTCTTGGCCAGATGGGTGCGGGCCTGCAACGCGCCGCGCGCCAGATCCTCGCGGTTATGGGTCAGCGCCAGCTCGGCCTTGCGTTCCCATTCCGCCTCGTCCCGGGCGAGCTGGGCCATGCGGCGTTCCAGCTCCTTGCGCTCGGCGATGGTCTGCACGGCCGAAGAGCGCACCTCGACCAGCGTATCCTCCATCTCCTGAATGATCAGGCGGATGATCTTGCGAGGGTCCTCGGCGCGGGCGACCAGCGTATTGATGTTGGCGTTCACGATGTCGGACAAGCGGGAAAAGATGCTCATGGCCTGGTTCCTTCGGTCGGGGACCGCTCCTGTATTCGATAGCCTAGCTCAGCAGCTTCCATGCCACAGCCCGTACTCTGGGCGCCGAGCCGCCAGAGTCTTGATTCGGCTGATTGTTTCGATCGTCCCTTGCCGGGAGCCACCGGGATCAGCAGGATAAGACAGCGGCCCCGAATGGCCAGGAGGACCAATCATTGGCGCGATCTCCCAGCCCGAACAGCGAGACCACGACGCCGATCGGCGAAGCGCCGCGCTTTCTGGCCATGCTGGCGCATATCTCGATCGCCGCGCCGCTGAACCGGCCGGTACTGGTGATCGGCGAGCGGGGCACCGGCAAGGAGCTGGTGGCGAGTCGCCTGGCCTTCCTGTCGCAGCGCTGGGACCGGCCCTTCATCAAACTGAACTGCGCCGTTCTCAGCGAGGCGCTTCTGGATAGCGAGCTGTTCGGGCACGAGGCCGGCTCGTTCACCGGCGCCGGCAAGCGTCGCGCCGGCCGGTTCGAGCTGGCCGATGGCGGCACCCTGTTCCTGGACGAGATCGCCACCGCCTCCATGGCGGTGCAGGAAAAGCTCCTGCGCGTGATCGAGTACGGCACGTTCGAGCGCGTGGGCGGCAACGAGCCGCAGCATGTGGATGTGCGCGTGGTGGCGGCGACGCATGCCGATCTGCCGTCTTTGGTAAGGGCGGGGCGGTTCCGCGCCGATCTTCTGGACCGGCTGGCGTTCGACGTGGTGCCCGTGCCGCCTCTGCGCGAACGGCAGGAGGATATCCCGCTGCTGGCCGGGCATTTCGCCGTGCGCATGACGCGCGAACTGGGGCGCGAGCTGTTCGCGGGCTTCGCGCCGGAAGCGATGGCGGTGCTCAAATCGCATGACTGGCCCGGCAACGTGCGCGAACTGCGCAACGTGATCGAACGCAGCGTGTATCGGATGGAACACCCGAACAAGCCGCTCGTGCGGGTGGTGCTGGACCCGTTCCCGGCGCTCGGGGCGGGGCTCTCCGTCCCCACCCGGGCGGAGCAGGCGCCCGTGGCGGCGGCCCCGTCCCTGCCCGCCCCCTCTCCCAGCCCTTCCGCCAACGGATCGAAGCCGGTTTCGGGAAATTTCGAGGCTCTGACGCGGGATTTCGAGCAGCGCCTGCTGCGCGACGCGCTGGAATCGAGCCGGTTCAACCAGCGCAACGCGGCCAAGGCGCTCGGCCTGACCTACTACCAGTTCAGGCACCATCTGAAGGTGCACAACCTGCTGAACCGGCCGGGACGCGACCGCGCCGACGGGGATCAGCTCGCGGAGGCGAGCACCGTCACCGGCTTGGACACGTAGTACTCGGGAAACAGGCGGCGGAGCGCCTCGACCTTCGGCAGATCGTTGTAGACGATATAGGCCGCGTCAGGGTGCAGGATCAGATAGTCCTGATGGTAGCGCTCGGCCGGATAGAAACCGTGCAGCGGGTCGACACGGGTGCGGATCGGGGCGCCGAAGCTGTGCGACGCATCGAGCTGGGCGATATAGGCGCGTGCTGCCTGCGCCTGAGCCGGGCTGGCGTACCAGATCTCGGAACGATACTGGGTGCCGGTATCGGGGCCCTGCGCGTTCAACCTGGTCGGATCGAGCGCCACCGAAAAGAAGATGCGAAGCAGCGTGGCCTCGCTGACCACCGACGGGTCGTAGGTGATCTGCACGGATTCCGCATGGCCGGTGTCGCCGCCGCTGACGGTCTCGTATTGCGCGGTCGCCGCGCTGCCGCCGGTATAGCCGGACACCGCCTTGCGAACGCCGCGCACATGCTCGAACACGCCCTGCACGCCCCAGAAGCAGCCACCCGACACGGTGAGCTGCTGCAAGCCGGTCTGCTGCGGCATGGGCTGCGGCATGGGTTGCTCGGGCGCCGGCACCAGATGCGGGGCCTCCTCGGCGAAGGCGGACGGTATGGCGGCCAGGCGCGGCACGGCCAGGGCGGCGACGCCGAGCGTGGCGCCGGCCAGGAGGGCGAGGCTGCGAAGGGTCTTGGGGAAGGTCATGGGGGCGCGTCCCGCTGGGGCGTCGATCAGGCCGGCGTGCCGGGCTGGAAGCTGAGCGCCACCCCGTTCATGCAGTAGCGCAGTCCGGTGGGCTTGGGGCCGTCCTCGAACACATGGCCGAGATGGCTGAGGCAGCGCGAGCAATGCACCTCCGTCCGCTCCATGCCGAGCGAGGAATCGTCCCGCTCCGCCACCGCCTTCGGCAGAGGCTGCCAGAAGGACGGCCAGCCGGTATTGCTTTCGAACTTGGTGCGCGAGGAATAGGCGGCCTGGCCACATCCGGCGCAATGATAGGTGCCCGCCTTCCAGAACTCGTCCAGCGGCGAGGAGAACGCCATCTCCGTGCCTTCCTCGCGCAACACGTCGTACTGCGCCGGGGTCAGCTTGCGCCGCCACTCGGCATCGGTGAGCCGATAGGCGCCGTCCGCGGCCCGGGCCGGAGCACCGTCCTCCAGGAGCAGCGCGCCCGCGAAAAGGCCGACGCCGAGGAATGGGACGCCTTGCAGCAGATGACGGCGCGTAGGGGCTGGAGACTTCATGACGGCTCTCGATCCTGCTCGCCACGACATGGGATCTCGGCGAGCGGGAGTCCATGGTAGCGCGCCAAAGCTTAATCCGGCAGCGTGCGCGCATCGAACCGGCGCTGCGCCGCATCCACCTCCGGCTGGTGCTCGACCATCCAGCGATACAGCGCGCCGAACGGCACCTGCAGCGACGCGCCGAGCGGGGTGATGGCGTATTCCACCCCCAACGGGGCCGAGGGGATCACCCGCCGCGACACCAGCCCATTGCGTTCCAGGCGGCGCAGGCACTGGGTGAGCGCCTTCTGGGTGACACCCTCCAGGCGCCGCTTGACCGCGTTGAAACGATGCGGCCCGTCGCGCAGCACGGCCAGCACCATCATCGACCATTTGTCGGCCATCTGATCGAGCAGGACACGGGTCGGGCAATCGGCGGAAAAGCGTTTCGGCTCGCAGGCCGGCTCGGGCAGTGCGTCGGGCATGGCTCTGGGCATGGCTTTGGGCATGGGCATGAGGGGTCGGTATCCGCGATGACACCTGGTCGCCGCCGGGTGCGTTATTGACGCCAAGTTTCTCCCGTATACCTAATCGGCGCCGAAAACGGAGTCTCCTGTATGAGCGCGACCGACACGCTGTTCCGCCCCTTGCGGATCGGTTCCCTGCATCTCGCCAACCGCATCGTGATGGCGCCGATGACGCGCACCTTCGCCCCGGGCGGGGTACCGACCGACCAGATCGCCGCCTATTACCGCCGGCGCGCCGAGGGCGGCGTGGGGCTGATCCTGTCCGAAGGCACGGTGGTGGACCGGCCGCAGAGCCGCAACGAAGCCGGCATCCCGTTCTTCCACGGCGATGCGGCGCTGGCCGGGTGGAAGGGCGTGATCGACGCCGTGCACGCGGCCGGCGGACGCATGGGGCCGCAAATCTGGCACACCGGTTCGGTGCGCGGGCAGAGCGGCTGGGAGCCGGAGCGGCCGGTGGAAAGCCCGTCCGGCCTGGTGGCGCCGGACAAGCCGCGCGGCGCCGCGATGTCGGAGGCCGATATCGCCGACACCGTGTCGGCGTTCGCGCGCGCCGCCGCCGACGCCAAGCGGCTCGGCTTCGACACCGTCGAGATCCATGGCGCACACGGCTACCTGATCGACCAGTTCTTCTGGTCCGGCACCAACCGGCGCGAGGACCGCTATGGCGGGGAAACGCTGCGACAGCGTTCGCGCTTCGCGGCCGAGATCGTGGCGGCGATCCGCGCGGCGGTGGGCCCCGACTACCCGGTGATCCTGCGCGTCAGCCAGTGGAAGCAGCAGGATTATGCCACCCGCCTCGCCGAAACGCCGGCCCTGATGGAGGATTGGCTCCAGCCGCTGGTGGATGCCGGCGCCAACGTGCTGCATTGCTCGCAGCGCCGTTTCTGGGAGCCCGAATTCCCGGAGATCGACGGCGAGAACGGACTGAATTTCGCCGGCTGGGCCAAGAAGCTGACCGGCGCCACCACCATCAGCGTCGGCTCGGTCGGGCTGTCGGGCGATCTCATCTCCTCCTTCAGCGGCGAGGCGTCGACCAGCACGGGGCTGGACCCTCTGGTCGAACGGATGGAGCGAGACGAGTTCGACCTGATCGCGGTCGGGCGCGCGCTCCTGAGCGACGCGCGCTGGGTGGAGAAGGTGCGCGACGGCAGGCTGGCGGAACTGACCGGCTTCGACCGGACAGTGCTCGCGACCCTGGACTGAACCGTTCCGGTTCCGTGGCATCCCTACCTCTGCGCGGGTACGGATACCGTGCGCCGTGCGGTCCGATCTGGTAGGGAAGGCCGATAGGCGCCGGTCCGTTCGATCGTGCGCCTTCCCGCGGCGGCCGTTCCGATCCCGGGGCGGCGGCCGATCGCCTCGGACCTGATCATGACCTTGTTTCTCGGCCTCGCCGTGATCGCCGCGCTGGTTGCGCTGAGCGTGCTGATTTCCATGTCGGAAATCTCCTTCGCCGCGGCGCGCGACTCGCGCATGCGCAGCGAGGCCGAGCGCGGCGATCGACGGGCAATCCGGTTCCTGGCCCTGCGCCGCAACAGCGGCCAGGTCATCACCGTTCTGCAGATCTGCCTGAACGCGGTGGGGGTGCTGGGCGGCATCGCCTCGAACGGTCTGGTCGGGCCGGAGATCGCGGCGATCCTGGTCCGGCTCGGCGTGTCGCCGGAGCGGAGCGCACAGCTTGGCGCGCTGCTGGGCTTCTGCCTCGTGACATTCCTGTTCGTGCTGTTCGCCGATCTGCTGCCCAAGCGCGTGGCGATGCTGGCGCCGGACCGTGTGGCGCTGGCCGTCGGCTGGTTCCCGCAGCTCGCCGTGCGGGTGCTGTTTCCGTTCGTGTGGGTGTTTTCGCGCATTGCCGATGCCGTCCTGCGCGCGATGCGCATCCCCGTGGCGCCCACGGCCGATCATGTCACGCCGGAGGATCTGCGCGCCATGCTGGCCGCCGGCACCGCATCGGGCGTGCTGCTGGAACAGGAGCACCGTCTGATCCAGAACGTGCTGGGTCTCCAGGATCGCTGGATCACCTCGGCGATGACGCCGCGCGACGACATCGTCTATCTCGATATTCGCGAAAGCCTGGAGCGGCAGCGCGAGAAGGTCCGGGCCAAGCCCTATTCGCGCTACCCGCTCTGCGATGGCGGGCTCGACCGCGTGATCGGCTCGATCCGCGCCGAGGATGTGCTGGCGGTGATGGTGGGCGAGACCGCTGCCGCGACCGCGCCGCCGGACGGCGACGGGCCGGCACCGCCGGGGGCTGGCATCCTGGCGAAGATGCGGCGCGACGTGCTGTCACTGCCGGAAACACTGAACCTGTGGCAGGCGCTGGGCGCGTTCGAGCAGCATGGCGCCGGATTCGCGCTGATCGTCAGCGAATACGCCGTCGTGGTGGGCGTCGTGACGTTCAAGGACATCATGGGCGCGCTGATGGACGGCCTGGCCAACCCGTTCGAGGAACAGGCGATCGTACGCCGCGACGAGAACAGCTGGCTGGTGGACGGCATCGCCGATCTGGGCGACGTGGCCCGCGCTCTGGGGCTCGGCAACGGCGAGATCGGGCTGGGCGCGATCGGCGCGCAAACCGGCGCCTACGAGACCATCGGCGGCTTCGTGATGCACAAGATGCGACGCGTGGCGCGCAAGGCCGACCGCATCGAGGCGGGCGGATTCACCTTCGAAGTGGTGGATGTGGACGGGTTCCGGATCAACCAGCTGCTGGTCACGCGGAAGAGCTGACCGACTCCGCTGGCCGGAGAGAGGCTTCGGAAAACGCCGGCAGCCACGCGGCCTTTTGACGGTTTCGTGAAGAGTTTCCGGTCGTACCTGCCCGGTCCGGATAAAAACGATCCCGAGGCGCACGGTAGGATTTCCGAACGGCCTGCGACGATAGGCGACGGCGATCGAGGCGATAGGAGCGGTCGATTATGCCGCCTCCTCCGTCGCGGCTAGGGTCCGGCCATTCGCTCGCCTGAGATCGCGGGACGCGGGATCAACCCGCCCCCGGCCCGACGCGCGGGCATGGACCGCAAACGGAGGAAACCATGGACGGAGACAATGTGGGCAAGTGCCCGGTGGTGCATGGCGCCGCCACGGGCAATGCGACCAAGAGCTCGGCCGCCTGGCCACGCTCCAACCAGGACTGGTGGCCGAACGCCCTCAACCTGAAGATCCTTCACCAGCATTCGGTGCAGTCCAACCCGCTGAAGGCGGATTTCGACTATGCCGCCGAGTTCAAGACGCTCGATCTGGCCGCGGTGAAGGCTGACATCTTCGCGCTGATGAAGACCTCGCAGGATTGGTGGCCGGCCGATTACGGCCATTACGGGCCGCTCTTCATCCGCATGGCGTGGCACAGCGCCGGCACCTATCGCGTGGGCGACGGCCGCGGCGGCGCCGGCTCCGGCACGCAGCGCTTCGCGCCGCTGAACTCCTGGCCCGACAACGCCAATCTCGACAAGGCGCGCCTGCTGCTCTGGCCGATCAAGCAGAAATATGGCCGCAAGCTGAGCTGGGCCGACCTGATGGTCCTGACCGGCACCTGCGCGCTCGAGTCCATGGGCCTGAAGACGTTCGGCTTCGCCGGCGGCCGCGCGGATGTGTGGGAGCCGGAAGAGGACATCAACTGGGGTCCCGAGGACACCTGGCTGGGCGACAGCCGCTACAGCGGCGATCGCGAGCTGCAGGACTATCTCGGCGCCGTGCAGATGGGCCTGATCTATGTGAACCCGGAAGGTCCGAACGGCCAGCCGGACCCGCTGCGCTCGGCCCGCGACATCCGCGAGACCTTTGCCCGCATGGCGATGAACGACGAGGAAACCGTCGCCCTGATCGCCGGCGGCCATACGTTCGGCAAGGGCCATGGCGCGGCCAGCGCCGAGGAGTTCGTGGGACCCGAGCCCGAGGCGGCCTCCATCGAGCAGATGGGCCTGGGCTGGAAGAACCGGTTCGGCACCGGCAAGGGCAAGGACGCGATCTCGTCCGGCCTCGAAGGCGCCTGGACCAGCGAGCCGACCAAGTGGGACAATGGCTATTTCGACAACCTGTTCGGCTTCGAGTGGGAGCTGAAGAAGGGCCCGGGCGGCGGCTGGCAGTGGTATCCGAAGGACGGCGCCGCCTCCGACATGGTCCCGGATGCGCATGATTCGGCCAAGCGCCATCAGCCGATGATGTTCACCTCCGACATGGCGCTGATCGCCGACCCGGCCTACCTGGAAATCTCCAAGCGCTTCCACGCCGATATCAACGTGTTCGCCGACGCTTTCGCGCGCGCCTGGTTCAAGCTGACCCATCGCGATATGGGGCCGGTCGCCCGCTATCTCGGCCCGGACGTCCCGTCCGAGCAGCTGCTCTGGCAGGATCCGGTGCCGGCGGTGGATCATCCGCTGATCGACGAGGCCGACCAGGCGGCGCTGAAGGAGAAGGTGCTGAACAGCGGCCTGACCGTGTCGCAGCTCGTCTCCACCGCCTGGAAGTCGGCCTCGACCTTCCGCGGCACGGACAAGCGCGGCGGCGCCAACGGCGCGCGCATCCGCCTGGCGCCGCAGAAGGACTGGGCCGCCAACGAGCCAGCCGAGCTCGCGGTGATTCTTGGCAAGCTGGAAGCGATCCAGGCCGAGTTCAACGCGGCCCAGACCGGCGGCAAGAAGGTGTCCCTGGCCGATCTGATCGTGCTGGCCGGCAACGCCGCCGTCGAGAAGGCGGCGAAGGACGGCGGGCACGATGTGAGCGTCCGCTTCGTTCCGGGCCGCACCGACGCGACGCAGGAGCAGACCGACGTGCAGTCCTTCGGCGTGCTGGAGCCGAAGATGGACGGGTTCCGCAACTATGTCGGCAACCCGCGCGGCAAGACCGAAGAGGTGCATCTGGTCGACCGTGCCCATCTTCTGACCCTGACCGCTCCGGAGATGGCCGTGCTTCTCGGCGGCCTGCGCGTGCTCGGCGCCAACCATGGCGGCAGCAGCCTGGGCGTGTTCACCGACCGTCCCGGCGTGCTGAGCAACGACTTCTTCCGCAACCTGCTCGACATGAGCACGACCTGGGCCGCCGTCCCGGGCACGGACGAAGAGCGTTTCGAGGGCCGCGACCGCCGCACCGGCGCCCTGCGCTGGACCGCCAGCCGGTCGGACCTGATCTTCGGCTCGAACTCGATCCTGCGTGCCGTCTCCGAAGTGTTCGGTTGCACCGACTCCGACGCGGCCTTCGTCGCCGACTTCGTCGCCGTGTGGACCAAGGTGATGAATCTCGACCGCTACGACGTGTCGACCAACCCGGCGGCGCTGTTCGCCAAGGGCTGATCGGGACTTACGGTTCGGTTTGACGGGCGGCGTACCGGAAACGGTGCGCCGCCTTTTTTCGCTGCGGGCCGGAGGCGGGGCCTCTAGATTCCGGGTGTTTTAGAGGCTCCGGGATAGCATCTGTCTTACTAACCGCGATCAAGATCGCATCTAAACCGTTCTCGAATTTAATTCGTATGCGCAATTTATGCGGACTTATTATGACCTTTGCAAATGGTCCGACAATAAATAACGCCGTGACGGCTTCAATTTATTTTAACCCACCACCACGGCAGAGCTTGAGAACACTGCACGCCACATAATTTAACAATTTTGGCGAATGCGTGTTCCGAATAACGGACTTTAGAATACAGCAGTCAAGATCTAACAGAGCCTAGTCTGACGCTGAGATTGAGGCAACCTCCTGCAACATGCAGCTGGACAGTCTTGAGATCACATTCCATCCTTCAACCCAACCCCGATCAACCAACGGTTCATCGGAAACGCCGTGGCGAACCCGCAAAGCATCGCCGCCTGCATCGCGAACCAGAACACGGGGCTGTCGGCGCTCACCCGAGTGCCGAGGAGGCGTTCGAACAGCACGTAGTGCGCGAAGGCCATGAAGGCGAACATGCCGGCCTGCCAGGACAGCAGTGACAGAGTATCGGCCTTGATGGCGGCAACCAGACCGTCGCGCAGACCGAGCCCGCGCATGGGGGCGATGGCGAAGAACTGGAACAGGATGCCGAACCCGTAGGCGAACACGGTGTCGACGATCCAGCCGGCGAACATCCTGTCGCAGGACAGGGCCGGAAAGCCGATCCAGACGGCGATCTGCGGGACAAACAGCAGAAGGGTCTCACCGCACACATCGCCGAGCGTGCAGCCCGATCCGCAATGCAGCGTGTCGGTGGCGACGCTGGCGAAACCGGTCTTCGGGCTCCCGCTGCCATGATGATGGTGGTGATGCTGGTGCTCATGGTCGCCATGGTCGGATGGGGCCGGAGCACGGCCATGCGTCCAGTAGAGCCAGACCACGGCAAGCGAGCCGAACAGGCAGCAGATCGGCCAGACCAGGATCATGATCGCCATATGCGGCGGCCGCCGGAGGCAGTCCACCAGCAGCAGGACGGCGCAGACCGCGCCGAGACCGAGCGAGACGAGCGACGCCGTATGCAGCCATGGAGGAATCATGAGCGAGCCTTCGGGACGGGATGGGCGCAACGCGCGCGGCGGGCCAAGGGTTTATGTCCAGCGCGATATTCGCAGGGAACGGCGTGCCGGTGCGCTTCGGTGGCCGGACAATCTTCGACCGCAGCATCCCGGCACGTCCCGGCAAAATATGAAGGACGACTTGTCAGCTTACCTTCCTATCCGCATGATCGACCGATGCCGCGAGTCTCTGACGATCCCGACGCCTTCCGCCTGGCCGACGAGCTTCGCGCCACCGTGGGCGCCCTGAACCGCCGCTTCCGGGAACAGGCCTCCGCGCGCGACCTGACCACGGCCCAGAAATCGGTGCTGCTTCGGCTCGAGCGGGACGGTCCGGCGACGACGACGGCTTTGGCGCGGGCGGAGGCGATGCGTCCGCAATCCATGGGGGCGATCCTGGCCAGCCTGGAGGCCGAGGGATATGTCGCCGCCGCGCCCGATCCGACGGATGGTCGCCGGACCATCCTGTCGGTGACGGCGCGCTGGACGGAGTGGGCGCAGTCGGCGCGCGCGGCGCGGCGGGACTGGCTGTTCCGCGCCATACAGGCGGAGTTGAATCCGGAGGACCAGAAAACGGTCGCGGCGGCGATTCCGCTGCTGCGGCGGCTGATTGCGTTCTGAAGCCGGACGGATGCTCCATACCCACCCCCCGCACCGGCTGGGCCGCCGCCCCGATCGTCATCGATCTGCGGAAAGGCACCCCGGGGCTGCCGACGATTCATCAGGCTTCCGCCGCCTTCCGCCGGCTTCCCCGTCCTGTGGTGCCGGCGATCGTCGCCGGCATCGCACCCGGTCCCATGAAGCAGGCCGCGCCATCGGCGCGCTCCCGCCCGGCTGGTTCGAGCGCATCCTCCCCGTCTTTGGCGAGACCGGCGCCGCCGCCGACATTATCCGGCTGCTCGACCAGCCATGAGCGGCCCGGACTCCGCCGGGGCCGGGAGCGTTCTCAGGCCGGGCGCCTGGCTGGTGATCGCTGTCGCGACGCTGGGCTCCTTCATGGCCCAGCTCGACGCCACGATCGTCAATGTCTCCCTGGCGCGGCTGAGCCACGATCTGCGGGCCAGCCTGGCCACGATCCAGTGGACGATGAGCGGCTATCTCCTGGCGCTGGCGCTGGTGCTGCCGCTCAACGGCTGGCTGGTCGACCGGATCGGCAGCCGTGCGCTGTATCTGTGGAGCTTCGCGAGCTTTACACTTCTCTCGGGCCTGTGCGGCCTCGCCTGGTCCGCGCCATCGCTGATCGTGCTGCGCCTCCTGCAGGGTGCCAGCGGCGGTCTGCTGGCACCGATGGCGCAGCTGACGGTGGCGCGCATCGCCGGCAAGCAGATGCCGCGCGTATCCGCCTTCATGACCGTGCCGATCCTGCTGGCGCCCATGCTGGGACCGGCGATCGCAGGAGCGACGCTCCAGTACGCCTCCTGGCGGTGGCTGTTCCTGCTCAATCTCCCTGTCGGGGTCGCCGCCTTCCTTCTGGCCGCCCTGGTGCTGCCGCGCGATGACGGAGAGCGTCGGCCGCGACCGCTGGATGGGCTGGGCCTTCTGCTGCTGTCGCCGGCGATGGTGCTGTTCCTGATCGGAGCCGACCATGTGTCCGCTTCGCCCGGCGTGATCTGCCTGCTCGTGTCTGGGCCGCTGTTTGGCGCCTATGTGTGCCACGCCCGTCGCAAGGGCGGCGACGCGCTGATCGATCTCCGGCTTTTTCGCATCCGCGGCTTCGCCGTCGCGGCCGCCTCGATGTTCACGGTCAACGGCCTGATGTTCGCCGGTCAGATGCTGGTCCCGATCTTCCTGATGCGCGCGTGCGGGCTGTCGCCGGTCCTCACGGGCTGGCTGATGCTGCCGCTCGGACTCGGCATGATGGCGACCTTCCTCCTGCTCGGCCGGCTGACGGACCGTTTCGGGATCGGCCCCACGGCGCGGACCGGCGCGATCCTCGCCCTGGTCGGCACGTTGCCGCTGGTGCTGCTGGCCGAGACCGGCCTGTCGGTCCCGCTGCTGGCCGCGTCCCTGTTCGTGCGCGGCGTGGGCATCGGCGCTCTCGGCGTCCCGGTCATGGCCGCCGGCTACGCCGCGGTACCGCGCGAACGCCTGTCCACCGCGTCAACCGCGATGAATGTCGGACAGCGGCTCGGAGGGCCGACCTGCACGACGATCTGCGTCGTCGCCCTTGGCTGGCTCTCGCCTGCCGGCGTAAACGGCGCCGGTCAGGCGGACGCCTTCGCCTGGACGTTCGGGCTGCTCGCGCTCATCCATGGTGCGTCCCTGCTGAGCACGCTGCTACTGCCGCGCGCCTTGCCCGAACGTACCTGACGCTTCTCTCGCCGCAGGGCGCGTGGCCGGTCGCGCCCGGTCAGTCCTGAGCGAGGCGCCAGCAACACAGCCGCGCCGCGCCATGCGCACGTTCGGCCAGTAGCGCCGTGTCGGTGGGCAGGGCTTCGTCGGCGGCGATCTCGGCCACGATCAGCGCGTCCGCGCGCACCCAGCCCTTCCGCAGCAGGGCGGCCAGAGCGGGCGCCACCAGATCGCCATGATAGGGCGGATCGAGAAACACCAGCCCGGCCTCGTCCCAGCCCGCCTTGGCCGGCGGCGGCCTGGTGGCGTCGGCGGCCACCACCAGGGCGCGAGCCTCCATGCCGCAGGCGGCGATGTTGGCCCTGGTGCAGGACAAAGCGTGCCGGTCGCGATCCACGAACACCGCCCGCGCCGCTCCACGCGACAGCGCTTCCAGGCCGAGCGCGCCTGTGCCCGAGAATGCGTCCAGCACGGTGCCCTGGAGCGCATCCCCGGCCCAGCCCGCATGGGCCAGCATGTCGAACAGGGCCTGCCGGACACGATCCGCGGTCGGGCGCGTGGTGGCGCGGCTGGGCGCGATCAGGCCGCGTCCGCGCAAGCTTCCGGCAACGATCCGCACCGGCTCAGCTCTTCGGCAACTGCTCGCGCAGCACCTTGCCCGGCACTTCCTGCAGTTCTGAGCGCTCGAGCCCGGAGAGCTGGAACGGGCCGTAGGAGATACGGATCAGGCGCGACACGTGGAAGCCGAGGCTCATCATCACGCGCCGGATCTCGCGGTTGCGGCCCTCGCGCAGGGCCACGGTCAGCCAGGCATTGTCGCCCTTCTGGCTGTCGAGACCGGCCTCGATCGGGCCGTATTTGATGCCGTCCACCACCGGCCCGCGCGCCAGCTCGGCGAGCTGACGCTCGTTGACCACGCCGAACACGCGCACGCGGTAGCGGCGTATCCATCCGTTGGCGGGCAGCTCGAGCTGACGCGCCAGCGCGCCGTCATTGGTGAGCAGCAGCAGACCCTCGCTGTTGAGGTCGAGCCTGCCGACGGACACCACGCGCGGCAGGCCCGGCGGCAGAGCCGCGAACACGGTGGGGCGGCCTTCCGGGTCCTTGTGCGTGGTCACCAGCCCGTCCGGCTTGTGATAGAGCCAGAGGCGCGTCCGGTCCGGCTGATCCACGACCTTGCCGGCGACCTGCACCATGTCGCCCGGCTGCACGAAGGTGGCCGGATGGGTGACGGGCTGATTGTTCAGCCGCACCTTGCCGTCTTCCACCAGCTTCTCCGCGTCGCGGCGGGAGGCGACGCCGGCGCGGGCGAGCCATTTGGCGATGCGCTCGCCCCGCGCGGCGCTGTCCGGCCCGTTATCCGGGGCGTCATCCGGGGCGCTCATGCGCGCGCGGCCCCGACCAGGGCGGCGAACAGGCGGCGGTCGCCGCTGTCGATGGTGAATTCCGGATGCCATTGCACGCCGAGGCAGAACGGCAGCGACGGATCCTCGATGCCCTCGATCACCCCGTCCGGCGCGGTGGCGTTGACGACGCCCCGCCCCGGATCGCGCACCGCCTGATGATGCGAGCTGTTCACCTGCATCCTGTCGCCGCCGACGATGCGGAACAGGAGCGAGTCCGGCTGGATGATCGCGGCGTGGCTCGCTTCGTGGCGCGGATTGGGCTGTTCGTGCGGCAGAGCGTGCGGGAGGCTGTCGGGGATGTGCTGGATCAGCGCGCCGCCCAGCGCCACGGCGAGGAGTTGCTGGCCGCCGCAAATGCCCAGGACCGGCATCTTGCGCGCCATCGCGCCGCGGATCAGCGCCAGCTCGGTGGCGGTACGGCCCTGTTTGAGCGTGACCGTGTCGTGCGTGGTGTCGTCGCCGTAGAGCGCCGGGTCCACGTCGAAGGCGCCGCCCGTCACCACCAGCGCGTCGATCGCGTCCAGCATGTCGGGCGCCAGCGCCGCCTCGTGCGGCAGGGCCACGGGCAGGCCGCCCGCCTCCGCCAGGGAGGACATGTAGTTCTGGCGCAGCGCGTACCACGGGTAGAGCGAATAGGCGCTCCCCTTCGGGCCGCCCTCCTCGCTGTCCAGGGTCACGCCGATCACGGGACGGGTTCGCTTCATCGGCCCTGGTTAGAGCAATATGCGTCCGGTTGGAACGAGGACCATGGACCGAAACAGCGACGCGCCGATGCAAAGGGCGCTGGATCAGGCGAGGCTGGCGGCCGGGCGCGGCGAGGTGCCGGTGGGCGCGGTGGTGCTCGGGCCGGACGGCGCGCTGCTGGCCGAGGCCGGCAACCGCGTGGAGGCCGATCGCGACGCTTCGGCCCATGCCGAGCTGCTCGCGATGCGCGCCGCCGCGCGCCGGCTCGGCACGCCGCGCCTGCTCGGTTGCACGCTGGTGGTGACGCTGGAGCCCTGCCCGATGTGCGCGGCGGCGATCAGCCATTTCCGGGTCGGCCGGGTGATGTTCGGCGCCTACGACCCCAAGGGCGGCGGTGTGGAGCACGGACCGCGCTTGTTCGCGCAGCCGAGCTGCCTGCACCGGCCGGAAACGGTGGGCGGCGTGCGCGAGCGCGAGGCCGCGGCGCTGCTGCGCGGCTTCTTTGCGGCGTTGCGCGGGTGAACCGAACCGCATGACGCAGGTTTCATTGTCATGAGAGGCGGGGTTGCGATGCTAAACCCTATCCTCCACCCATCGAGATCGAACGCCGCGCCCAACCCGGGATCGCGGCGAAGCTTGGGAACGCCATGACCGACCAGACCCCTACTACGACACCCCGCCGCCGCTTCCATGCCGGCGTGCTGGCGGCGTCGCTCGCCTGCGGCACCGCGCTGGGCGGCTTCGCCCTCGGCTCCAGCCCGGCCGTGGCGCAGAACGCGATCCAGCCGAGCGGCATGAAGCAGAAGCTGCCGGACTTCGTGGATCTGGTGAAGCAGGTGCGCCCGGCCGTGGTGTCCATCACCTCCATGATCAAGGACGACGGAACCGACGACGACGAGGACGGCGGCAATGGCGGCGGCATGAATGGCGGCGGCCAGCAGATGCCTTTCCCGTTCCCCTTCCCGTTCCCGATGCAGCCGCAGAACCGCGGCAGCCGGACCATCGAGGCGCGCGGCTCGGGTTTCATCATCTCGCCGGACGGCTACATCGTCACCAACAACCACGTCATCAAGCACGCCACCTCGGTGACGGTGACGCTGGATGACGGCACCACGCTGAAGGCCAAGGTGGTCGGCCACGACGCCGGCACCGATCTGGCGCTGCTGAAGGTGAAGCCGTCCAGCAAGCTGAACTTCATCGATCTCGGCGAAAGCGACGACGTCCAGCCGGGCCAGTGGGTGATCGCGGTTGGCAACCCGTTCGGGCTCGGCGGTTCGGTGACCGCCGGCATCGTCTCGGCGCGCGGGCGCGACATCGGCGACGGGCCTTACGACAGCTTCATCCAGGTCGACGCGCCGATCAATCGCGGCAATTCGGGCGGTCCGCTGATCACCCAGGACGGCAAGGTGGTGGGCGTGAACACCGCCATCCTGTCGCCGTCCGGCGGCTCGGTCGGCATCGGCTTCGCCATCCCGTCCGACGTGGTCAAGAACGTGGTCGCGCAGCTGGAAAAGACCGGCCACGTCACGCGCGGCTATCTCGGCGTCACGGCGCAGGAGATCACGCCCGGCATGGCCAAGGCGCTGTCGTTGCCGACCAAGGACGGCGCGCCCGCCACCGGCGCGCTGGTGGCCAGCGTGCAGGGCGGCAGCCCGGCGGAAAAGGCCGGGATCAAGGCCGGCGACGTGATCACCTCCTTCAACGACCAGAAGGTGAGCAACCCGCGCGACCTGGCGATCAAGGTCTCGGGCGTGGCGCCCGGCTCGAAGGCGCAGGTGAGCTGGCTCCGCAACGGCAGCACCCAGAGCGCCACCGTGACCGTGGCCAATCTCGCCAAGCACGATGCCGATTCCGGGACCGGCAGCGGTAACGGCAACGGATCCCTGGGCGTCAGCCTTTCGCCGCTGACCCCAGATCTGCGTCAGCAGCTCGGGATCGACGACAGCATCAAGGGCGTGGTGATCCGCGACGTGCGCCAGGGCTCGGCGGCGGATCAGGCGGGGCTGAGCGCCGGCGACGTGATCGTGGCGGTGGGCAACCACGCCGTGACCAACCCCAAGGACGCCGTGGCCGCGGTGCATGCGGCACTGCATGGCAGCGGCACCGTGGCGCTGCGCGTGCTGCACCAGGGGCAGATGCTGTTCGTGGCGGTGACGCCGGGCGACAACAGCGCCACGCCGGACAACGGCGACTCCGACAACGGCGATAGCGGGAACGACGGCGGGTCTGGCGGCGGCGACACCACGCCAGGCTGAGGGCATGACGGGACGGCACGGCACGCAAGCCGGGCCGTCCCTGCGCCGTCACGCTGCCTGAAGGCGGCTCCCTTACGGCGATGGTCTTGCCGGCCCAGCCTGCCAATCCTCCTCGATATCCATTGATCGGTCGCAACGCCGTCGGCCGAGCGCACTGCGTCCACCGGCGCGCTATGGCCGCCGGCCGAACAAACGGACCGACCCCCGCACACGCCTCGGAATTGCTCGCCGTCGCCATGTCTCCGGGACGGCCGCAGACCTTAGGTCGTCACTGCCCTCAGCTCAGCATCTTGATGCCGACCACCACCAGAATGGTCGCCAGGATCGGCCGCAGGACGCGCTCGCGCACGCGCGACCCGAGCAGGCTGCCCGCCACCACGCCGGGGATCGAGCCGGCGATGAGGCTGAAATAGAGCGGCCAGTCCATGGAGCCGATCCACCAGTGACCGAGCCCGGCGATCAGGGTCAGCGGCACGGCGTGGGCGATATCGGAGCCGACCACGCGCGCGATCGGCAGCTTGGGATACAGGAGAATGAGCGCGGTCACGCCGATGGCCCCGGCACCCACCGACGAAATCGTGACGAAGACGCCAAGATAAAGGCCGAGGACCGCGGTGAGGATCACCGCCCGCCGGGGACTCGGCACCAGATTGCGGGCTTCCGCCCAGCGCATGAGCCGGTCGCGCAGCAGCAGGCTGAGCGCGGTGAGCAGGAGGGCCGCACCGAGCACCACCGTCAGCAGATGGCTGGTGACGTGGCTGAGCGGTCCCATTTCCGACAGGGCCCACAACGTCGCCAACGTCCCGGGAATCGAACCGGCCGCGAGGGCGGCCACCACGCGCCATTCCACCGTGCCGAACAGGCCGTGCACCAGCGTACCGACAGTCTTGGTGGTGGCTGCGTAGAGCAGGTCCGTGCCGATGGCGGTGGCGGGATGGAAGCGGAACAGCAGCACCAGCAGCGGGGTCATGAGCGAACCGCCGCCGACGCCTGTCAGCCCGACCAGGATGCCGATGACGAGGCCGGAAAAGGCATAGGCGGCGGAAAGGGAGTGGTGGGCCATGAACAATTCCGTGGTGGGACCGCCACGAAACAGCGAACGCCGCCTCCTGTCCATTGCAGGCGAGGCGAAGGGGGTCTAGGGGCTGATCCACCCTGTCATGGCAGGGTCGACCAGGGATGAACGAAGCAGGAGAAACCCCGATGTCCACCAGTATAGGCAACCCGGACATGGGGGCTGCAAGCCATTCCGTTCCGCCACGCGCCTTCGTGATCTGCGGCCTGGCCAGCCTGGCCGGGCTGATGTTCGGGCTCGATATCGGCGTCATCGCCGGCGCGCTGGACTTCATTCGCCAGGCGTTCGGGCTTTCCGACGCGGCCCAGGGCTGGGTGGTGTCGATCATGATGATCGGGGCTGCCGTGGGCGCGGCCGTCGCCGGCACCGTCTCCTACCAGCTCGGACGCAAGAAATCGCTGCTGATCGGCGCCGTTCTGTTCATGGCCGGCGCGTTGCTGTGCGGCCTCGCCCCGACCCTGTCGGTCCTGCTGATCGGCCGTCTCGTGCTCGGCCTGGCGATCGGCATCGTCTCCTTCACCGGCCCGCTCTACATCTCCGAGATGGCGCCGGCGTCGTGGCGCGGCGCCATGGTATCGCTCTATCAGTTCATGCTGACCCTGGGCATCGTGCTTGCCTTCCTGAGCGACACGCTGCTGACCGGTTCGGGCAATTGGCGCCTCATGCTGGGCATCATCGCCGTGCCGGGCCTGGCCTTCCTGATCGCGGTCCTGTTCATGCCGGAAAGCCCGCGCTGGTTCCTGCTGCGCGGTTGCCGGGAAGAAGCGCGTGCGGTGCTGAGCGAACTGCGCGGCAGCCCGGCCGAGGTGGACCGGGAGGTCAGCGAGATCGGCGAACAGCTCTCCGTTCGCCAGCTCGGCACCAAGCTGTTCACGGCGAACCCGAACTTCCGCCGTTCCGTGGCGCTGGGCGTCGGCCTGCAGCTGGTGCAGCAATTCACCGGCATCAACGTGATCATGTATTACGCGCCGAAGATCTTCAGCCTGGCCGGTTTCGGCGCGTCCGCCGCCGCCTGGGCCACTACCGTGACCGGCCTCGTGAACGTGGTCGCGACCTTGCTGGCGATCGGCTTCGCCGATAGCTGGGGACGCCGCCGGATGCTGAACGTGTCGTTCATCATCATGGCCGTTTCCATGGCGATCATCGGCGTGATGCTGTCCATGGGCATCCACGACCAGACCTCGCGCTATCTGCTGGTGGGCCTGGTTCTGGTGTTCGTGGCCGGCTTCGCCGCGGCGCCGGGGCCGCTGATCTGGACGCTTTGCTCGGAGATCCAGCCGCTGCAGGGCCGTGATTTCGGCGTTGCGGTGTCGACCTTCGCCAACTGGGGCGGCAATTTCGTGATCGGCTACGCGTTTCCGATCATGCTGACCGGTCTCGGTCAGTCGCTGACGTTCTGGACCTTCGCGATCTTCAACGGCATCTTCATCCTGTTCGTGCTGGCCCTGGTGCCGGAAACGAAGGGCGTGAGCCTGGAGACCATCGAGCACAGATTGTTCCAGGGCCTGCCGCTGCGTCGCATCGGCCGATAAATCCCGCCTGACCGGCGCCCGCCGCGGCGCCGGTTTTGACTCGAGAGGGCCCGACGATCGGCAGGCGGGGTTCAGCGGTCCGAAACGGCCGTGTTCGGCGGCGGCCTGCTGGCCTTCTCGGGCCCCGAACGTTCCCATGCGCCCCGATGCCGACGTTCAGCAAGCGCAGCCATACTGTGTCGAGCCGGTCGCCGCGGGATGGCACCAAACCGTTGCGCCCGGCGCCAGAGCGGCGCCCGGTCCGGACGGATCGGATCGCTCTATCTCGCTGTCTGAACCAGCATCTTCATCCGACCAGGCGAGCCGGCTTGGTCGGACGATGCTCCAGGCGTCCCTGTCGGCCTCCTCAGTGGTCCGTCAGCCCCAGATCCGCAAGCACGGCGTGGACCGTCGCCATCGCGCCCGCCTCGTCGATGCTGAAATTGCAGATCGAGGGAATGAAGTCCGGGCCGAGCGGCACCATCAGCGGCGCGTCCGGTTCATCGTGCACCAGCGAGTCATCGATGAAGCGCACAGGCGTGGGAAGCTCCATCGCCAACGGGCTGTCGTAGAGGTGGAGGTCGCCGAGCTGAGACAGGTTGTGGTGGTTGGTGACGATCAGGCCCGGAATGTTGTTGACCCAGCGGTATTTGGCCAGGCCTGCGCCCCAGATCGCCACCAGCGCCTGAGCCTGCTGTCCGCAGGCGAGACTCTCGCTGATCGGCAGGCCGATCGTGTCGATTACGGTGACACGCGTGCCGGCGGAGTGGTCGCGCATATGTTCCGTGAGCGTGCGCTCGTAGTCGATCGGGCGCGTCTTGGCGGATAGCTCGCCATGGCTCCAGATGAAATTGTCCGGGTCGCCGGGACGGCTGTTATGTCCGTCGACCACCAGAATGCAGCGCCCGAGTGAAGCCGAAAGCTGGTCTACCAGCGCTTCGCAAAACGCTTCCAGATTGACGGCCGTGCGGTTCTCGACACGCAATCCGAACAGAATGACGGGAATGCCGGCTTTCCGGGCCTGCTGGCATTGCGCCGCGGGAGACGACCCGCTCATCGGCTTGAGCATCGCGGAGATGCGTTCGCGCACGTCCCGTGGCACCGTCATGGCCGAGGATCGAACCGGGCATTCGCGATTGCGGTAGAAATCCGGAACCCCATCCTGGAACGAGCGCGGATCGCGATCGATCTTTCCCTCCAGCTCGGGGAAAATGACGTCGAGAGGACCGTACATTTCCGGATGCATGGCGGCGTCGAACAGGCGGAACGTAGGGAGGACGTCCGGGGGCACCCTGCGCATCATCTGCGAGATTCCGGAAATGTCGTTCCACAGGACGTGGCCGATATGCATGGCGGTGATGCCGCGCCACACATGCACGGGCTTGATGTTCGGCTCGGCGAAATACCCGGCCAGCAGGTCGCCGTGCTGCATGATCCTGGCGAAGAACTCCCGGAACAGCTCTGGCATCTGCCCGCGGATCGGATTGAGATCGAGCGCCACGCAGAGACGGCCGTCCGGCACGAACAGCGCGATGGGGCGGAAGAAGATCTCTCCCGCCATGACGAACATTACCGTCTGGGTCTCGGGTTCGACGCAGCGATAGGCATGGATCACGCCATGCATGGCCACAGCGTGGCAGGAGGGCATCGGGCTGCCGTCCGACGGGGAAGGCAGGGACATCGCACCGGTCTGGAGGAAGTTCGGCAGCTGATCCTGCAGCAGCCCGGGATTGAACAAGGTGTGCAGATGGCGGGCGCGCATCAGGATGCGGCTGTTGCCCAGATCGACGATCTCGCTTTCCGCCCGGTTCGGGTCGAACGAATCGACGGGCTTGAAGGTGGTCGCGGCATCGAAACTGTTCAGATAAAGATCGAGGAGGTCCCGGCGCGTCGCCTCCGGCAGCTGAAAGAAGCCTTTCTCGCGCTCGTCGAGCGGCGGCGGCACTGGGGTCAGCATGATCTTGCGCCACAACCCGTCGAACAGGCGTCCGGCCCGGACGGTCAATTGCAGGCGCAGCTCGCCATGCAGCTCGCCGACCGATCCGCCGCGACGGTCGAACGCCTCGTCCAGATACCAGGACGCCATCTGGCCGTCCTTGTGCCGGAAGCACAGCACGGCCAGGGTCTCCAGACCGGTGTAGATGAATACGGGCTCCCAGCCTTCGGCAAAGATGGCTGGCTTTCCGGCATCGGTGATCTTCGTCGTCTCGGTGACGTCGAAAACGAATTGCCCGGTCGTTGCACCCATGAAGCGTCCAGCCTTTCGAGAGCTCAGGACATCCGACCTGCGCCGGACACACCCCGCCCATACTGACCGCTTTGCCGCCCACACTCAACGCGACCGGGGCAGTTTGTCGGGTTTGGGGACGCAAGGTTCCGTTTTGCCAGGAGGCGCGCGCTGCGATATTCCGGGCCCGGGATATCCTCGGCCGGCGTGCCGCCCGCTCCCCCCAAAGACCAGAACGGAGTTCCCGCCGTGATCATTCGAAGCGACGAAGCGGTCGATTTACCGGTCGAGGGCGCAGGCGGAGTCATGCGGACGCACCTGTTCCGTCCGGCCGTGCCGGGGCGCTTTCCCGGCATCCTGTTTTTCTCCGAAATCTACCAGGTGACGGCGCCGATCCGCCGCCTGGCCGCCTTTGTGGCCGGCCAGGGCTACTTGGTCGCCGTGCCTGAGGTCTATCACGAATACGAAGCGCCCGGCACCGCGCTGCGCTATGACCAGGACGGCACCGATCGCGGCAACGCGCTGAAATTCAGCAAGCCGGTCGCGGCATTCGATGCCGATTCCGCCGCCGCCCTCGCCTTTCTGCGCAAACACCCGGATTGTTCCGGCCGTCTTGGCACCATGGGCGTTTGCCTGGGCGGCCATCTGGCCTACCGCGCCGCGTTGAACCCGGACGTATCGGCGGCTTCCTGTTTCTACGCGACCGATATCCATTCCGGCACATTGGGCGAGAACAAGACCGACAACAGCCTCGAGCGCATGGACGAGCTCAAGGCCGAGACCCTGTTCGTCTGGGGCCGCCAGGATCCTCACGTGCCGTTCGCCGGCCGGGAGCGCATCCGCGCGCGGCTGGAAGAGGTCGGCGCGCGCTATGAATGGCACGAAGTCAATGCGCCACACGCCTTCCTTCGAGACGAAGGGCCACGCTACGATCCGGCGCTGTTCCTGCAATGCGTTGGGCTGATGCTTGATCTTTTCGGCCGGGCATTGAGAGTCTGACAGAGCTTGCGACGCGGCACGCACGCCCATGAGGAACTCATGGACCTCCCGTTTGAGCTGTTCGGTCTGTTGGCTCAGGCGTCCGGCAGAACTCAAGATCTGAGAGGCCGCCGCGCCCTTATCGTTCGCGGCCGCGCTGACATGGGCAACGTCGAGGGTCATCGCACGCGTGTTGGTTGATGCCTTCTGAACGTTGCGGGCGATCTCGGACGTCGCGTCTCCCTGCTCTTCCGCCGCCGCCGCAATCGACGACATCGACTTCGCAGTACTCTCCAGCTCGGTGGACGAGAGGACAACATGGCCACGAGATGACCTACCGTGTCTCGAAGCTCCGAGCGAGATGCTCCATGCTTCCAGCTTGAGGCCCAGATAGTCGCGGCCCTCGTTGGAGCGCTTGGCCCAGGCGGCGCCGATCTCGACGCGGCCGACATAGACCCGGTGGGTTTGGGCGTTCTCTCCCGAGCGGGTGGCCTCGGGGACGATGCGGACGTTCTTGGCCTGCACCGAGAGGGTGACGATTTCGCCGTTGAACTCGTTCGAGCCGGTCTTCTTGAAGGTGCCGATGGTCGCCATGGTCGTTCTCCTTGATCTCTGTTTCCGAGCCCGCACCATTGCGGCCTCGATGGTGGTCGAGGGGCCGGAGGCGATCGACGGCGCACCCGCTTGCGGGCCGCAGCGTCAGCGGAGGATGGCAGCCAGGCGACTTTGTTGTTTCGCGAGGAATGACGGCGCAGCCGGCAGGGGAAGAAAGTCGATCGGCGCCATTGCACCATAGGCGGTCGAGGCTTCAGCCGGCCTTCGGCCAGATCGAAGAGGCCGTTAGGTGCGCTCGGTCCGAACAGAGCTGACATCAAGGACAACGTGGCGTCGCTTTAGGCGCCCTAGGAAAATTCGCTCAGGCACGTCGGCGATCCGAACCTATCCGTGCCGGCGATGCAAGACGAAGCTTGTCCCATGTTGCTGCTGCTCGGACGAGAATGTCCTATTCACGACGGTGCTTGTCGAAGCGCAGCGTCAGGCTTCGCCGCTGGGCCTCCCGCCGCTCCTGTGGGTCGCGCTGCATGGGCCAACCCATGTTCGACCGAGCTTCGCCGTCCCGATCTTCGCCACACCTTCGGAGCGACGGGCTGTGGATTAGGACGAGACCAATTTGGTCTTCCCCTTGGTGGTTCTGCCGTGGCGTCAGCCGCGCGCCATGCCTTGTCCGGTTGGTCCGGGCGCGGTCATCCCGGTGAAGCGCACGAATGCCGTCACGCTGACCGCAATGGCGCCGACCATCGAGAAGATCATCTGTCAAGTCGCCGACGGCATGGCCATCTGGGCGAGTCCGTGGGTGGCGCTATAGCCGGCGACGGTGGCAGGCGCGACGAAGAGCAGGATGATCAGCAGCCTGAGCCAGGTCCAAGGGATAAAGCCCAGAGCGAACTGGCCGATGCCGAGGGTCGCGCCGCCAGCAACGAGGCCGACCAGAATTCCTCCGAGCACGCCGGCGCCGGTGTGGAAGGCCCAGATGCCGACCGTGAGACCGACGAAAAAGGGCAATGCAAACACGGCAAGGGTAAACAGCAGCCAGCAGAAAAAGCCGAAGCCGACGAGGACAAGCAGAGGTCCAAAGATGATCATGGCGGTGTGCTCCGTGAGATAAAGATCTGACGGTCGCGCCTTCCACCACCACCACGGCGCATGCCAAAGTATAGCCGAAAGGCGGCGCCACCGGGAGCGGAAACCCGAGGGGACTCCCGCTGCGCCACCAGCAGCTGATGACGCCCAATCATCATGAGCGGGGGCGCGCTCGTGATTATGTGCGAGTCCGCATAACCACGATTTTTTCCGATCAGGACTTGCGATTCCATCTCCCAACCGCATCGCGAAGACTGGTCCCCACTTTGCTCGTCATCGCATCACTGTTCGACGATCAGCCTCGCCGCTGTCGACGCAAAGCTTGCGGGGGATGCCCGTAGATACGCACGCAGGCGCGCCGCATGCGTTCGAGATCGCCAAAGCCGACGTGGAGCGCGATCTGATCGAGCGCCTCGCTCGAATTTTCGATCCGGGGGATCGCCGCCTCGCAGCGCAGCCTCTCGACGGCGCGTGCAGGTGTCTCTCCGGTCTCGGCGACGAACTGCCGTGCGAATTGGCGCGGGCTGATAGAAGCCACCTCGGCGAGTTGCTCAACAGAAAGCCGTTCGCGCAAATGCGCCCGCGCATACCCGAGTGCTTCGCGGATGCGTCCGGGCCGCGGCTCCAGGTCGAGCAGCGTGGAGAACTGCGACTGTCCGCCGCTGCGTCGATGATAGACGACGAGATCGCGGGCGATGATCTTCGATACCTCCGTTCCGCAATCCTCTTCGATCATGGCAAGCGCGAGATCGATGCCAGCCGTGATCCCCGCCGAGGTCCAGACCTCGTCTTCGCGTATGAAGATGCGATCTGCATCCACTTTCAGCGAAGGATAGCGCCGTTGCAGTTCCCCCGCGTAACGCCAGTGCGTGGTCGCGCGGTGACCATCGAGCAGACCAGCCGCCGCCAGCAGGAATGCACCGGTGCAGATGCTCGCGACCCGCCGAGCGCGCGGCGCTGCGGCGTGGAGAAAGGCGACCGTGTCTGGTTGGCTTTCGAGTGCCTCGATCCTCGACGCACCGACGACGATGAGCGTGTCGATATGGCCGCCATCATCTGGGCGGACAGTATCGATTGCGACGCCAGAGGACCCGCGCACGAGCCCATCCGAGGTTGAGACGATCCGGATCTCGTAGGGCCCGGCGTGAAAATCGACTGCCAGATTGAAGGCGCAGAGCGGGCCGCCGAGATCGAGCAATTCGAAGCCCGGGAAAACGACGAACCAGATGACGCGCTGAGCGACCGCTTCGGTCATGACAGCCTCTCATGGCAGATTATGCGTCTTCTATGTCATTTCTGCCGGGAGCGGTAGGGCCTAGTTTCAAACCATCGAAAGCGAGCGGCTTTTCGCTCATTCCGTGGGAGCAAGACGATGGCGAAGATTTCCAACATCATTCTGGTTCACGGCGCGTGGGCCGATGGCTCGAGCTGGGTGAAGGTCCTGCCGCTGTTGGCGGCGCAGGGTATGACCGTGACGGCGGTTCAGCTTCCTCTCACTGCCTTCGACGCCGACGTGGCGGCCGTCCGCCGGGCGATTGCTCTGGCGGAAGGCGAGGTCGTTCTGGTCGGGCACAGCTATGCGGGCGCGGTGATCGGTGAGGCGGGCAATGATCCAAAGGTCGCCCGCATGGTCTATATCGACGCCTTCGCGCCCGATGCCGGTGAGTCTGCGGGCTCGCTATTCGCCCAGTTCGAGGCAGCACCGCTCGGGGCGGAACTGCGGCCTGATGCCGAAGGCTTTCTGAAGCTGAGCCGCGAGGGTGCCTTCAACCTGTTCGCGCAGGATCTCGACCAGAGCGAAAAGGCAGCTGTCTATGCGACGCAGGGGCCCATCAACGGTGCGGCGCTCGGCGGTACGCTCACGGCAGCGGCGTGGCACGATCGGCCGGTCTTCTACATGATCGGCGATCAGGACCATGCGATTCCGCCCGTCGAGCAGGCGCGCATGGCGACGCGGATGAACGCGACCATCACGCATGTCCAGAGCAGCCACGTCCCGATGCTGTCGCAGCCGCAGGCGGTCGCCGACTTCATCCTGAGCGCTGCCGCCTGATCCGGTATTGCTGGGAGGCCCGCCATGTTCATCCGCTCGAACGGCATCGAACTTCACGTGCAGCAAAGAGGCGTGGGCGTGCCCGCTCTCGTCTTCCTGCATTATTGGGGCGGCTCCTCGCGAACCTGGCGTCATGTGGTCGATGCCCTGGAAGATAGCTTCCGAACCATCGCCATCGACCAACGTGGCTGGGGGCAATCCGATAAGCCGGAAAGCGGCTACGCGCTCGCCGATCTGGCGACGGATGCCGTGGGTGTAATCGCGGCGCTGGGATTGCAACGCTACATTCTCGTCGGTCACTCGATGGGCGGGAAGGTCGCGCAACTGATCGCGTCCCGGAGGCCCGATGGCCTGAAGGGCCTGGTTCTCGTCGCTCCATCCCCGCCTTCTCCGCTCGGCCTGCCAGCGGATGTGCGGCGGGCGATGGTTAGCGCCTATGCGACCCGCGAGAGCATCATCGCGACCGTCGAGCAGGTGCTTGCCCCGGATGGCCTTTGCGGCGGCGATCTCGAGATGGTGATCGAGGACAGCTTGCGCGGTGCGCCGGCGGCGATCGAAGCATGGCCGCTTGCCACCAGCCAGGAAGACATCGCCACCCTGGTGCCGCGGATCGAGGTTCCGACGATCGTCATTTCCGGTAAAAACGACCGCGTCGATCCGCCGGATATTCTGCAGCGCGAACTTCTGCCTCGCATCCCGCAGGCACAGCTTCACCTGCTGCGGGGCATCGGCCATTTCTCGCCGCTGGAAGCGCCGGGCGCCGTCGCCAATCTTATCCGCACCTTCGCGCGCGCCGTGATGCCCGACCGCGCCGCGCCGATACCCGCAACAGGCCGCTAAGCCGACGCGCTGAGCGAGGAGTCCATCCGATGCATGATTATCAAACTCTCCGACTGGAAGCCCAGGGCGCCGTCCTGTTCGTCACTATCGACGCGCCGCCGATGAACTTGCTCGGGCCTGAACTGGTCCGCGATCTTGTCTTGCTGATCGAGGTTCTGGACCAAGGCGAACCTTACAAGGTCGTCGTATTCAAGAGCGCCGATCCCGACTATTTCATCTCTCATGTCGACGTGCACAAGATCGCCGCGTATCGGCAGGAGGCGGCCAGGCTAACCGGCGAGGCTTCCATTGCGCTGCTGTTTCGCCGGCTCGCCGAAACCAAGGCGGTTACCGTCGCTCAGGTCGAGGGCAGGACGCGCGGAGCCGGAAACGAATTCATCCTGAATTGCGACATGCGGTTCGCTGCCCGTGGTCGTGCCATCTTTGCGCAGAATGAAGCGGCCTACGGACTGGTTCCGGGCGGCGGCGGTGCGCAGCATCTCGTGCGAATGCTCGGGCGCGGTCGGGCGCTCGAGGTGATGCTGAGCGCCGACGATTTCGATGCCGATCTTGCCGAACACTATGGCTGGATCAACCGGGCGTTTGCGCCCGAGGTGCTTGCGCCGTTCGTAACGGACCTCGCGCATCGCATCGCCGGATTTCCCGCGGCCGGCCTCACCCTCATCAAGGAGCGCACCAATGCCATCTCGCTGGCACCCGTCGAGGACTTCCGGCGCGATTCCGATCTGTTCGGCAGCGCGGTGACGAACGCTGAAGCACAACAGCGTATCAAGGCCGCCATCGAGCTCGGCTTTCAGACGCGAGCCGCCGAGATGAACCTCGGTGAGTTGCTCCGCAAGCTCGCTAAGTGATCAAGGAGAGCGCTATGTCTGCAATCACCAAACAAACCGTGAGTTTCCCTGCGGAAGGGGGCATCGAATTGGCGGCCTGGCTGTTTCTGCCAGCCGGCCCTGGTCCACATCCCGGCATTACCATGGCTCATGGCTATGGCGGGACGCGATATCATGGCCTGGAGAAGATGGCAGAGGCATTTGCCGGCGCCGGCTTCGCGGTTCTGCTCCATGATCATCGCGGCTTCGGCGACAGCGGCGGTACGCCTCGGCAGGATATCAACCCGTGGCAGCAAATCACCGACTGGCGGCGGTGCATCTCCTATCTTCAGGAACGGCCCGAAGTCGACGAGAACCGGATCGGCCTTTGGGGCACGAGCTTCGCCGGTGGGCATTCGATTGTGCTTGGCGCGACCGATCGCAGGCTCAAGGCCGTTGTGGCGCAGGTTCCGACCATCGACGGACATGCCGCGGGGCTGCGCCGCGTACCTCCCGAGTCTATAGCCGACCTTGAGAAGCGATTTGCCGCGGATGAAGTCGCGCAGTTGCGTGGCGACCCGCCGGCCTATCAGGTGATCGTGAGCGATGACGCCGCCAAGGCGCCGTCCTACAAGGCGGCTGACGCCGTGAGCTTCTATCTGCAGCCTGTTCCGGAGGGTGTTTGGGAGAACAAGGTCACCGTCCGATCGACGCGCTGGGCGCGGATGTATTCACCGGGAGACTTTGTCGACCGTGTTTCCCCGACGCCGCTGCTCATGATCGTTGCGAAAAAAGATCATATCGCGGTCACGGATCTCGCGCTCAAGGCTTATGAGAGGGCTCTCGAACCCAAGAAGCTCGTCCTCATCGACGGCGGCCATTTCGACCCTTATCTGGATGAATTCGCTGTCTCTTCAAAGGCCGCGATCGACTGGTTCAGCGCCCACCTGTGAATGCTGATTGCCGATCCCCGGGCGATTGCGTATCCGCCCGGGGCCCGGAGAGGGTAGATCGAGGCCTGTGCAAACGATCTTCAATGATGAGACTTTCATAATTTGAGCCTCGATAGGAGGTCCCCATGCGGGCGGCGTATATTACGGGCTACGGTGATAACTCTGTCGTGTCGGCGGGCCAGGTCGCGGATCCCGTGCCCGGTCCGAACGATGTGCTGATCGATGTGCGGGCCGCGGGGATCAACCCGGTCGAGATCGCGATGCGGCAGGGACTGTTTCACGCCGCGTTCCCTTTTAGCTTTCCGCAAGTGATGGGGTATGACGTCGCCGGAGTGGTCGCCGCCGCCCCGGCTGGCTCCGGCTTCGAGCCGGGCGATGAAGTCTATGCCCGGCTTCCAAATCCCCGTCCCGGTGCCTATGCCGAGCGGGCTGTCGTTCCTGTTCCTCTCCTCGCTTTCAAGCCGAAGTCGCTCTCGTTCGAGGAGTCGGCTAGCCTGCCGACGGTCGCCCTGACGACATGGCAATCCTTCATCGAACGGGCGCGGATCAAATCCGGAGAGCGCGTCCTGATCCAGGCTGGCGCTGGCGGTGTCGGAGCCTTTGCGATTCAGCTCGCCAAACACATGGGTGCCTATGTGGTCGCAACGGGCGGCGCCAGCAGCCAAGGCTTCATGACCAAACTCGGCGCGGACCGCGTCATCGACTACACGCATGAAGCATTCGAGGACGCCGGCCCATTCGATGTCGTCTATGACGGTGTCTGCGGCCCGCTCACCGAGAGGGGCATCGACTCTTTGCGGAGCGGAGGGCGTTACGTAGGGCTGGTGCGCGTTGCCGATGCACAGGCCTACCGGGAGATAGGATTGCCTGCGCCTGTGGCTGAGCAGGCAGCGGCGAGCGTTCGCCCGTTCATCGAGCGCGCCAATGCGCGTAACGCCGAATTCCACGGCCCGTTGACGCGTCCCGATGGCGCGCAGCTCGCCGAGATCGCGGCCGTCGTCGATTCAGGCGCAATTCGCGGTTCGGTCAGTACGACCTACGCGCTGGACCAGCTAGGCGCTGCTTACGAAGCTTTGGCTGGCGGGCATACACGCGGAAAGCTGGTCATTGTTCCCTGAGCACGAACCATCAACTCGTCACAAAGCGCGGCGCCGCTCTCTTCCTCCGAGAGGCAGTGCCGCGAAACCGACGATCAGGAGAGACCGGACGGCACGGAGCCGGAGGTGCGCTAAGCCGCATCTCCGGCTTTCCCACGGGAGCCGTTCGGTCGAGCAGCTTCTTGGCGCGCGCATCGACATGGAGCCGCGCGTCTTGCTGCGGCCATCGCTGCGCGCTGGACGCAAGACGATCACGCGTCGCACCCGTTTTTGCGGCAGGTGGCGATGCGGCTACGCGAGCATGACGATCAAAAGTTTCTAGCGGATATCGATCTGATCTTGGCCGGGGCCTCTGCCGAGTGTGCTGGCTCTGAAAGAGCGAGGGCAGCGCTTACGCGCCGCCGAACTTCCAGACCGGGATGCCGAGCTTCTTCGCCTTGTCGGCGAGGTTGTCCTGGATGCCGGTGCCGGGGAAGTGGAGGACTCCAATCGGCAGGGTCTCCACCATCGCATCGTTGCGCTTGAACGGAGCGGCCTTGGCGTGCTTCGCCCAGTCGGGCTTGAAGGCGATCTGCGGCACCTTGCGGTTGTCAGCCCATTTGGCGGCGATCAGCTCCGCGCCCTTGGGCGATCCGCCGTGCAGCAGCACCATGTCAGGGTGCTTGGCGTGGACCTGATCGAGCTTGGCCCAGATCAGCCGGTGATCGTTGAAATCGAGCCCGCCGGTGAGCGCCACCTTCGGGGCCGCCGGCAGGAGCACCTGGTTGTCGGCGCGCTTCTTCGCCGTCAGGAAGTCGCGGCTGTCGATCATCGCCGCGGTGAGGTTGCGATGGTTGACCTTCGACCCGTTGCGCGGCCGCCAGGCCGAGTGGGTGTGCTGCTCGAATTGATCGGCGGCTTGGTCGCGCATCAGTTCGAAGGCGTTGCGCCGCTCGATCAGCGTCTGGCCCTCCGCCGTCAGTCGCTCCAACTCGACGGATTTCACCTCGCTGCCGTCCTGTTCTCGTTGCGAGCGCTGCTGGCCCAGCTCGTTGTCGTCGAGTTCGCGGGTGACTCGGTCGATGGCGCGATGAAAGACGTTCACCGTCGACCAGAGCAGGTCCTCGAGGTCGGGTTCGAGGCGCGTATCGGCCAGCGCCACCACCAGGGCGTCGAAGATGTCGGCGATGCTGCCCGCGATGATGTTCGCTTCGGGAAGCGGCCTGGGATCTGGCTCGTCGTTGAAGGGACGGTAGCCATAGAGCTGGAGTTCGTGGAGGACCTGGTCGGTCGGGGATGAGCTGTGGTGCGGCTCGAATTCGTCGTCGCGGTCGGTGGTCATCGCAGGCTTCCTTCGTCGGATCGACCGCGCCCATCGCGGCCTTCATGGCGACGAAGGCGGCGGGCGGACCGGACCTGCACCCGACGCGCAGCGGAGGGCCGAAGCGGCAGCGAAGGATGGCGAAGGCCGGCGATTTTGTTTCGCGATGGAAAGCGGCCCTTTGGGCCGCGCCGGAAAATCGTCGGTCGCAGCCATTGCCGGTCCGGGCCGTTTGCCGCCCGATCGCCCTCTCGGAAGGCCGTGGGAGCGGTCCTCTCCGGCTCACGAGGAAGCATGACCGCCGGCCTCGCCGTGATGACGCCGACACGCCTCCTCATCCCGTTCCGGCTATGCCGCCAGCTCCATGAAGCGAGCAACGTCCTGCGCCGCGATCTGCACCCGGCTTGACGCCCGAAGCGCATCGACACCGAGAAAGCGGAGATCCTCGTTGAAGTCGCCGAGGCGCGGCGAGATCACGATCGCCTCGATCCCGGCCTCCTGCGCCCGATCGATCAACGTCGCCATCGCGCCGTCGCCGGCAGGATCATCGTCGCGGGCGATGTAGAGCCGACGCAGCTTGTCCGGGAACAGGATGGCGGACAGATGCGCGGCCGAGAGCGCCGCGACCATCGGCATGGTCGGCAAGACGCATCGGAGCGACAGCATCGTCTCGATGCCCTCGCCGGCCGCCATCACTTCGCCCGCCACGCCAAATCGTACC
>JAMSKV010000019.1 GCA_024515975.1 Endosaccharibacter trunci | reverse complement strand
CAGCATCACCTCGACGATCGAGGGGTCTTCGAGGAAGGCGGCGATCGCCGGGCCGAGCGCGGTGCGCAGCATGCGCGCGCCGCGTGAGAAGGCCTCGGAATGGAGCGGAGCTGCCGTCACGATCGTCCCCGTCACTGGCCAGTCGCGACGCGCGATTGGTGACGGGGATGATTAGAAAAGGCAGTAAATGGGGCAGATCAACAAGTATTAATGGGGAGTAGAAGTGTAGCGTAAAGCAGCGAAAAAATACTTGCTGGATCGTGGGCGCGTTCGTACCGAGCGCTGCGACTGTCGCTGCTCGCCATTATTGGATAGGAGCCATTTCGAGGCTAGCCGCGAATCGCCCCGCTTTCTGCGGTCAGTGCAAATTGCTCCCCCCCTGCGAGGGGCGACGACAATCGCTGCCGCTTACGGCGAATTCTGAGTAGAATGAGCATTGTCGGCCCGACGTAGTTAGCCGCGATGCAATGACGAGGTTGAGAAGCGCTTTGCCACCCGCTGGAAATCAGTATCTGGAAGCACGCTTTCCATGGGTGCCCGAGCACGGGTACGTCCTCTCGGTGACGCCCGAGCGGCTGGAAGAGCTTGAAGATGATCTTTCGGCTCAAAGCACATGCAGCCAAGCAGTTCAGAAAATCCCTACGGCCATGCGTCGACGCTGGATGCTGTGCTTCATCAGCGTCAAGAAGGGTTATCTGACCCATGTAGCTCGCAGCGTTGTTTATTACCCTGCGGAGTCCGGTAGGGATAAGCTCGATATCTGGAACGTCACTCCGTTTGCAAAGCCCGTTCGGGTCACTGCCTTAAGGGCGAAAATTGAGGGCCGACAAGCCTGGCGTGCAAAACAGGCGCTAAGCGGCGGTCATATTTCGCCAGCCGCCTTCACGCTGGTGATGGATGCCCTGCGCCGAGTCGATGGCGGAGCCTCGAGCGCCGCGGAGGGCTTGATCGATCGTCGACCGGTGCCACCGGATCCGACCCCGACACGAGCCAAGCAAAATTGGGCGTACCAGCGAGACGCGGTGATCACCTCTCTTGAGATCGCCCGAATCCCCAAGGACCAATTCAAAGCCTCTGCTCAGCTTGATGAGAGGGCACCTGCAGACCTCACCTCGATATTTGATGGGGATGACGATGTGGTCTCGATGGAGGACTTAGTCATACTTCAAGACCTAGACGAGGCGAACGAGGATTGGCAATTCGTTAAGCGTCAACGTTACCCAGCTAAGTTGTTCATGAACGGTGACACAAAGCTGACGATAATACTCGCGAACAAACTTCCTCTGGAAAGGCAACTTGGTGTTGATCTCATCTACATCAACGAAACGCTAAAATCAGTCGTCTTTGTCCAATATAAGATGTTCAGCGGTGTTGATGGCGAAGGGGGGTATAGGCCCGACGGTCAACTTCGCGAGGAGATAGCTCGAATGGATTCAGCAGGGGAGAAACTCGCTGCTATCGCAAAAGATGAAAGTTGCGATGGCTACCGTTTAAGCCCGGAGCCATTCTTTCTAAAGTTCTGCAGTAAGCTCCTGTCGCACGAAAATACCGGACATGTACCTGGCATTTATGTTCCGCTCGGTTATTGGAAGCGCTTGGTCGAAACACCTGTTGTTGAAGGAAAAAGGGGCGGCAAAATTGTTTATGCCGAAACCTTCGGTCGGCGTCACTTCACCCCGACCCACTTCATCGACATGGTCGGCCGTGGATGGATCGGAACTTCAGCGCTACAGACCGATGTGCTTGCACCATATTTGAAGGCCGCCTTACAGGGAGATAAGGGGCTGGTTCTCGCTGTCCAAGCGTCGAGTTCCGGTCATCCAGATGTCGACGAAGAGAGCGAAGAGGGTCTAGACCCACCTCGTCGAACTGTTGCGCCGCCTAAGCCCCGATATCCAGGCAAGAAGCCAAAAGTCATTCAAATCTGAGGCGCCTATAGAATGATCGACACGGCTCTCGACCAGATCGCACTCGACGACATTGAAAGGCTCGTTCTCTATGGACGCAGCGAAGGCGTCACACTCGACTTCAAGGAGGCGTTTCCAAGCGCCGATCACAAAGGCACGCGCGACTTTCTGGCCGATGTAACAGCCTTCGCCAATACAGACGGCGGCGATATCATCATCGGCGTGCGGGAGGATGGCAACGGGACGGCTGCGGAGCTGGTTGGAATCGACACCACCGGGCTCGACGAGGCCTTGCGGCGCATCGATGATCAGCTTCGGAACTGCGTCGATCCCAGGGTCCCGCTCTTTCGTGTACGGATAATTTCGCTCGCTAATGGCAGGTCCGTACTTGTCATGCGTGTCGGCGCGAGCCTGATCGCGCCCCATCGGGTGGTCTTCGACAGGAGCAGTCGATTCTATCGGCGGGGTAATCGGAGCAACTACGAGATGAGCACGGCCGAGCTACGCCAAGCGTTCGCTGCTTCCAATGACCTCCCCAAGCGCATCCGAGATCTACATCGCAAAGCAGTCGAAGCGACTGCCGGCACGGACATGCCTTGCCGCATCCAAGACGGCCCAGCGGCCGTCCTCACTATCGCGCCGCTATCGATCCTCCGCGAGGCGCGCGAGGTTAACTTCACGCGGGAGGTCGCCATTCTTCCTCCGCGCCACACGAGTAATCTCAGCATGGTGATCGGCTTGGAGGGGGTGATCGTCCATTCTCCGGTTGACGCGCAGACTGGGGGTGTACGGTCCTGGTCAATCAACCACCGCCTCGGCTATCTCGATTTTGCTTGGGTTATTGGTCATCAGGATCAGGGCCAAAAGCTTGTCTGGCCGAAATACTTCGTGCCGGAGCTGAAGGGTATTGTCTCGTTCTCAATCTCACGATTAAGGAGCCTCGGAATTGAAGGACCTTGGATCGCGATGCTGACGCTCGCGGGCATAAGAGGTTACCGTATCGTCGCCGGCGATGGCTATATGACCGACCCTGCATGGCAAGATCCTGCCTATCTTGGCGAGATCATTGACGACGCGATGGCGCCCGAAGCTTTACGACCATTCACTGAAGGATTCTGGCGACTGTTCGGTGTCGACCGTCCGCCAGCTTCGCATATATGACTAAGTCACGGCGGCACTCCTTCTGAGTCCTCTGGAATCTCCTGCCTCAGCTTGGGCCCCTCACTGAGGCGGCGGCCCAGCGTGGCGACGAAATTGTCATAGCGCGCTCCAGCCTGCGCCCGGGCGGCCTTAGCAGCCGGCTCCGGCAGTGGCGGCGTCGTGTTGAGCCAGAAGCGGATGAACAGCGCCAGCGTTTCGACACCGATGCCAACGTCGCGTTCGAGCCGTGCCAGGCGCCGGTCCTGCTGGTCGAGCCGCTTCGCGATGGCAGCCTCCCGCCGCTCGTCGGCATCCGGCGACAGGAATGACGCGATCGCGGCTTCGGCGATCAGCGACATCGACTGCTCCCGGCGCGCGGCATAGGCCGATAATGCCTGCATGACATCCGGGTCGAGGTAGACGGAGAGCTGGGCCTTCTTCTTTGCCGTGACCATCAGCGCCTCACATCCCGAGATCGTCGCCGGGGTCGAGCAAGGCTTGCTGGGCGAGGCCCTGCATGAGGTCGTTCATGCGGCCGATGCGCGGTGCGTCCTCCTCCATCTCGTCGACCTGATCGAGCGCGAACTCATTCTCGATCGGCGCCTGCTTCTCGATGGTGCCTTGGCTGAGTTCCGGCTGCTTGCGGCGGTCGGTGTTCTTCGGGTCTTCGTCGTCGGTGTCCTCGCCATCGACCCCAGCCGGCGCCGGTGGCCGAGGCGGTAGCGGGCGCAAACTCCAGTCGTCCGCGCGTCCCTCTTTCGGTCGCGTCGACACGGGTGGCGCCACGATCCGCTCTCGAAACCGTTCATCCTCGTAGTAGCGCGCCTTCTTCGCCCGGATCGGATGGAGGCCCGACACCATGACGATCTCGTCGCTGGGCGGGAGCTGCATGACCTCGCCTGGCGTCAGCAGCGGGCGGGCGGTCTCGGAGCGGGAGACCATGAGGTGGCCGAGCCATGGCGATAGCCGGCTGCCGGCATAGTTCTTCATCGCCTTCATCTCGGTCGCGGTGCCGAGCGCGTCGCTGACGCGCTTCGCCGTCCGCTCGTCGTTGGTCGCGAAGCTGACCCGCACATGGCAGTTGTCGAGGATCGAGTTGTTCGGGCCGTAGGCCTTCTCGATCTGGTTCAGCGACTGAGCGATGAGGAAGCTCTTGATGCCGTAGCCTGCCATGAACGCCAGCGCAGACTCGAAGAAGTCCAGGCGGCCGAGCGCAGGGAACTCGTCGAGCATCAAAAGGAGCCGGCGTCGCCCGGCCTCGGCCTGCAGGTCCTCCGTCAGCCGCCGGCCGACCTGATTGAGGATCAGGCGGATGAGCGGCTTGGTCCGGTTGATGTCGGACGGCGGCACGACGAGGTAGAGCGTCGTCGGCCGATCGCCTGCCACGATATCGCCGATCCGCCAGTCGCAGCGGCGCGTCACCTCGGCGACAACGGGATCACGGTAGAGGCCGAGGAACGACATCGCCGTGCTCAGCACACCGGATCGTTCATTGCCGGATTTGTTCAGCAGCTCGCGCGCGGCGGAAGCGACGACAGGATGGACGCCCGCCTCGCCGAGATGCGGGGTCCGCATCATGGCCGAGAGCGTCGACTCGATCGGCCGCTTGGGATCTGAGAGGAAGGACGCCACGCCGGCGAGCGTCTTGTCCTCCTCGGCATAGAGGACGTGCAGAATCGCGCCGACCAAGAGCGCGTGGCTGGTCTTTTCCCAATGGTTCCGCTTCTCCAAGCTGCCTTCGGGGTCGACCAGGATGTCGGCGATGTTCTGTACATCGCGCACCTCCCATTCGCCGCGACGCACCTCGAGCAGCGGGTTATAGGCGGATGACTTCGCATTGGTCGGATCGAACAGCAGGACGCGGCCGTGCTGCGCCCGGAAGCCTGCGGTGAGCTGCCAGTTCTCCCCCTTGATGTCGTGAACGATGGCCGAACCCGGCCAGGTGAGCAGCGATGGGATGACCAGGCCGACGCCTTTGCCGCTCCGGGTCGGCGCGAAGCAAAGCACATGCTCGGGGCCATCGTGGCGCAGATAGCCGCGGTCATGGCGGCCCAGCACCACACCGTCAGGGCCGAGCAACCCAGCCTGTTCCATCTCCTTCGGCTGCGCCCAGCGCGCGGAGCCGTAGGTCTCGATGTTCTTCGCCTCGCGGGCACGCCAGACGGACATGCCAATGGCCACTGCCGCAGCAATGAGCCCACCCGACGCCGCGATATAGGCCCCTTCGATGAAGATCGATGGCGCGTAGGCGTCGTAGACGAACCACCACCAGAAGAAGGATTGCGGCTGGTAGATCGGGAAATGCAGAAGCTCGAACCATGGGGGGCCGAGTTGGGCCTGAAAGCCGAGGCGCCAGGCTGTCCACTCCGTGGCGGTCCACAGGGCGAGCAAGATGATCGCCAAGACGGTGAGGATTTGGCCCCAGAGTATTTTGGTCGCCGACATGCCGGCGAGTTTTTCCTGAGCGGCCTGGTTCTGAGTGTTGCTCACATGCCGATTCCTCTGTTGCGGCCGAAGCCCCAATCGACGCCGCCGTCATCGCGCGCGACGCCGGAGACGTGTCGGCCGAGCTGCTTTTCGAGTGATGGGGTCCAGGGCACGAGCTGGAAGCCGAGACCGTCGTCGATCATGGCGAAGCGCCCGGAGGCGAGCGCGAAGTGCTGACGGTATGACCCGGCGACGTATTCGCCGGAGGCGGCCTGGTTGAAGGTCTGCCCCGTCTCGGCGGCGAGCCGTTCGCCCAGGGCTTCAACCTCGCGGCGCCGGAGCGTGCCGATCAGGCCCTGGGAGAAGGTGACTCCGCGCGCCTGGCGCTCGGCGAGGCCCTGCTCGATGAGCTGCTCGGCCCGCCGGTCCATCGCATCGCGAACCTCGGCGCCGAAACCCGTCTGGCCCAGCGCCACGGGATCGCGCGCAACCGCCTGCCGATCGAGCCAGGTCGCGCCGCTGGCCGTCACCTGATCCTCAATGGCGAGGTCCGACCGCACGGCCAGCGCCACGCGCCGACGTCCCTGCGCGTCGTCGAACTTGCGCAGCTCGACCACGGAGCCCGGGGCGCTATCGCCGGTCGCGTCGAGGTCGGGGAATTTGATGTGGTGGGTGCGGCCGTCGACGCCGTCGATCACGGCATAGGCTGTCCCTTTCAGTTCGTCATCGAGACCGCGATCCACCAGCCGGCCGATGACGGGCACATCGAGGCTCTCGCCGGCCAGCACGTAGCTCGCGGCCGCGCGTTCGATCCCGCGCTCTCGCAAACCGCGATGGATGCGCTTGATGATATCGCCGCGCTCGCCCAACTCGCGCAGTATCGTCTCGGCCGCCTCGTCCATCGTCCATTGGCCGGCGCCGACCTGATGGGCGAGGCCGAGACTCTCCAGATGCCGCAGGCGTCCGACCTTCAGCGACTGGAACGGGTCCGGCTCCTGTCCCGGAGAGGGCGCGACGTCGATAACGCCCTGCCGGCCGGCGTCGCGCACGAGCTGCCGGTCGAGCTGGGTCCAACGCTCCGCCTCGACCTGGCGCTCAAGGGCATGGCGGATGTCGATATCGCTGCGCAGCCCGAGTTCCTGCGTGACCAGATCCTGGGCGCGGGCGCGCATGCCCTCCTTGATGTAGTCGCGGGAGATAACGAGGTCCTGGCCGTCATCGGCAACGCCGCGTACGATGATGTGGACGTGCGGATGCTGGGTGTTCCAGTGATCGGCGGCGACCCAATCGAGCTTGGTGCCGAGGTCCTTCTCCATCTGGCCGACCAACTCGCGGGCGTAGCCCTTGAGGTCGGCCATCTCCGGCGCATCCTCAGGCGAGACGATGAAGCGGAAGTGGTGGCGGTCGCCGTCGCTCCGCTCGGCGAAGGCCTTCGGATCGGCGTCCTCGGTCTCCGGACCGAACAGCCTTGCCTTCTCCCCATCCCGGGTGACGCCCTCGCGCCGGAGATAGTTGAGATGGGCGCCGAGCGGCGCCGAGCGCGCGGTGTGGCGGACGACGCGCACTTTCACCGTCACCAGGCGCGAGCGGCCCGTCAGCAGATGGTTCGCCCGGATAGCGGCGACACGGCCACGGCCGAAGGTCGAGCGATTACCGCTCCTGAGCTTACCTTGCCGCGAGACGCCGCCGCCAGCGCGCTGCGCGGCCGCGAGCGCCTGGGCGATGAACGGCTTGATCCGCTGGGCCCGCGCAGAGCGGATGCGGCCTGGCCGGGGCTGGAAGTCGTTCTCTTCAGCCATCGCCGGCCCCGGCAATGTGCGGAAAACTCAGGCTCGGCAAAGAGTTGAGGTCGCAGCGCACATTGCGCGCGCAGGCCACACATTGCCGGATCAGCCAAAAACACCAACGAAAACAACCGACCGACAGAGCCGCACCTTGCGGCCTTTTATCTGGCCCTCGGTCGGTTGGTTTCTGCGCTCCTCCCCTGTCCGCCCTTCCTTCTTCCAGGAAGCACGCTGCACCACGTTTGCCTACGAAATCGTACCTGGGAGCTTCAATGCCGCCCATGGAAGGGCAAAAGAACACCACGTCGCCAAGAAGGGTGCGCGCTGACGGTGAACTCGCCGCGAACGAAAGACTGGCGGACAGCGGGGTCATCGCTGCGGCCCCGATGCAGACACGGGCACGAACAGTTCGCCTGATTGCGGTGCGATGGCGGAGAGGTCGCGCACGGCGACGATGGCCGGCGTGTCGTTCGGCTGCTGCTTGGATGTCGCGCGACCGGCGGGTTCAGTGCCTGCCGACCGCGTGATGAAGAGCGGCGCCTGTGTCCAGGACGACGGATCGGAGGCCGCCACCAGGACAGGCCCATCGATCGCGCCGTCCCCGACAAAAGGGACGAGCGCCGCGACATAAGCGACCGTCTCGGCCGGCAACGGACGGCGGCGATCGCGGTAGTCCTCGTATCGACCCGGCCCTGCATTGTAGGCCGCGAGGAAGCCCGGCGATCCGTAGCGGTCGTGCATCTCGCGCAAGAAGGCCGCTCCCGCCAAGATATTGTCGCGTGGATCGAAGGGATCACGGCCGAGACCATAGCGAGTGCGCAACTCCGCCCAGGTCGCCGGCATGATCTGCATCAGCCCCAGCGCGCCCTTGGGCGAGACGGCATGCCGATCGCCGCGGCTCTCGACGCGCATGATCGCCCGTATCCATGCCGTCGGAATACCGAAGCGCTGCGCAGCCTCGGCGATTTGACCAGCATATGGATCGCTCGGTGCGTGCAGATCGAGAGGCGCCGTCTGGGCGTGGACAGCAACACGGGGCAGGCTGACAGTCGACATGGTGGCGAGCACTAGGAGGGCGATACGAAAGCGCGCTCTGTCTCCGCTTTGACGCCAGCGCGCCATCGTGCTCGCCGCCGTCAAGGGCAAGGCGCAAGCGCCGGCCGATGGCCGCCCTTGACCGCGTCTGCGCGCGACGGCCGACGGGTCGTCGAGCGGGACGAAGGGATGAGACGGTCTTTCCGCGAACAAAGGGATGGAGGTTCGGCGGATTGTCCGACGCATGATCGGGAGCACGGACCGCATGCCGTCAATCCCGTTCGCCGCGCTTCTGCGGACGGTTCCAGTTCAGCACCCAGGCGGTCTTGTCGTCGCCCGATTGGAAGAGGTTGGCGCGGATCGGCTGCGTCAGGACCGGGCCGTCGATGACCAGCGAGACGTACTCGCCGGCCTTCTCGCCGGTGCGCTTCCAGCCCGCGCCGACCTCTGGCCCGTCGCCATCACCGAGATGGATGCGATAGTCCGGCGCGTTCTCGGCGTCGCTGTGATCGGCCGGCACGAGCACCAGCTCGGCGTCGAGCGACAGGGATTGGATGCGCCCGGAGTAGCCGGACTTGCTGCGGGTGAATTGACCGATCTGCATTGGGAAGTCTCCTTGGCTGGCGGGTTGGGAGGCGGATTCAGTCGTTGGCGGCACGCCAGACGAAGCGGCCGTCATCGTCCTCGTCGGTCCACAGCGGAACCGCGCGGGCGACGATCGAAGTGACGGGGAGCGGGCCGAAGTAGCGGCCGTCCAGGCTGTCCGGGACGGTCGGGTTCATGAGGAAGACTTCGCCCGGCCGGAGCGTGTGGCAGTCGCTCCAGCGCGGCAGCGGACGGCCGAGGTGATCACGGTCTCGCGCTGCGCCGATGTCGACGTGATCGACGGTGATCGTGTCGCCTGCTCGGCAGACAATCTGCCCGGACAGCGCCATGACGTGCTTCAGCAGCGGCACGCCCTTGGGCAGGAAGCCGCCATCGGCGAGGTAACTCGCGATCGGCTCGGGCGGGCGCACGGCGACCAGTTCGAGAACGCGGAGCTGCCCAGCCGGACGCAGTGCATAGAGGCCAGTCGGCGTGCTGGCTGTGGCGTTCCAGATCAGCCGCGGCGCCGGATGAAAGAACGCCAGGCCGCCAAGGGCGAGCATGGCGAAATACGTCGCCATGACGTAGCCGAACCGGCTCATGGCGTGATGCTCCGGCGCTTCAACCAAGCCACATGCTGCTCGCGCGTGTAGGCGCGCGGCTCGTGGCCGGCGGCGAGACGGTTATGGAGATGACGCCAGTATTCCGGCGCAGCATCGGCCGGATCGACGTCGAGCGCCTCGACGGCGTCGATCGCCTGCAGCACGCGCTCGACCTTCGGCCAGCTATCGACGCGCAGCAGGATCTCGCCGCCAGGGCGCACGAAGGGCAGCGTCTGGTAGCGCGCGCCGGGCTCGACCGCGCGCACGATGTCTATCCGCGAGACGACGGTCCCAAAATCGTTCGACGCCCAGCGCACGAAGGCGAAGATGCTGCCCGGCATGAAGCTGGAGATGCTGCGCCGGCGGTCGAGGATCTTCTCCTCGGCGCGGCGGCCAAAGCGCAGCCAATGCTCAATCTTCTTCTCGATCCAGGTCAGCTCGACATGGGTCAGCGGCGCGGTGCGCCGATGTGGCGACGGCGCGACGCGCAGCGCCGGTTGCGGCTCGTTGTCATTCATGACGGGGCTCCGGGGTCGGCGGGAAATTCGCGCGTCAGGAGGTCGCGCAGCATGTCGGCGACGGTGATTCCGCGGCGGAAGGCCGCGACCTTGATCCGGCCGCGCAGCGCCGAGGTGATGTCGATCGTCAGCCGAGCGGTGAAGGCTGCAGCGTCATCCATGCGGCGCGCCGGTGCATCAGTGGTCTTGACCCAGCTCTCGGCGTCGCCCGGTCGGGAGGCAAAACCGCGCTTGGCGGAGCGCTCGCTCATGCGCCGGCTCCGTGATCAAACGGCAGCACGCCGGCGATGCGCGCCTGGGCCCGTTCGGCCATCGCGGCATCGATCTCACAACCGAGATAGCGGCGGCCTGTGAGTCGGCACGCTTCGCCGACGGCACCGGAGCCCGCGAACCAGTCGCCAACCAGGGCGCCCGGCGGGCAGCTTGTGCGGACGAGGATTTCGAGCAGCGCGGCCGGTTTCTCGGTCGGATGGATCGCGTGGCCGTGCGCGTTGCGTGCGTAGATGACGGAGCGCATGAGGCGCGGCCCGCCGTCCTCGCTGACATAGTGGCCGGCCTCGATATGGCCGGTATGGGGTGGGCGCCTCTTCCGCCGCATGGTGCGGGCGGTGGCGTCCGGCGTCATCTGGACGTCGTTGTAGATTTCGGCCCAGGCTGTACCGACCCGGTAGAACTGCACCACCAATTCGTGAACGCGCTTGAAACGGTCGGCGTGGAAGCTGCTGCCGTTCTGCTTTTCCCAGACGATTTCCTGCGCGTATTTCCAGCCGGCGTCGCGGAAGGCGGCGGCGGTCGCCATGAAGCAACGCAGCGAGCCGAACACCCACAAGGAGCCGGCGGGACCGAGAGCGGCATGCGCGAGCGGCAGCCAGCCGTCGACCCGCCGATCCCAGGCCAGCGACGTGTCACCATAGGGCGGGTCGGCGATGATGAGGTCGAACGGGCCGTGCGCCGGCATCAGCGTGCGGCAATCGCCGGCCAGGACCGTATTGGTGGGGTGATGGGTCATGGGGCGAGCCTCGCGACCTCGGCAGCGAGCGCGGCGATCTCACGGGCCGCGGCGCTCTGCTGGGCCAGTTCGAAGGCTAGGCGGCCGGATTGCGCGGCGTCGGCGAAGACGACGCGCTGGCCGACGGTGCTGGCGAGCAACGGCGGATCGTGATCGACGAGCGTTTCTGCCGTCTCACGGGCGATGACCGTGCGTGCGCCGCAGCGATTCAGCACAAAGCGGGCGGCGAGCTGCGGGCGGTAGATGCGCGCCTCGCGTAGCAGGGCCAGCATCTCGGCCGATGCCCAACCATCGAGCGGCGACGGTTGCACGGGGATCAGCACCAGGTCGGCCGCGAGCAACGCCGAGCGCATCAGGCCCGCCACGCGCGGCGGCCCGTCGATGACGACGTGGTCGGCGCTGCGGGCGATCTCGGGCGCTTCGCGATGAAGCGTGTCGCGGGCCAAGCCCAAGACGCCGAACAGCCTGGAGACATTCTCCCGCGCACGCTGCTGCGACCAGTCCAGCGCCGAGCCTTGCGGGTCGGCGTCGACCAGTGTGACGCGCTTGCCGTGCAAGGCCCATTCGCCGGCGAGGTGCAGCGCGAGCGTCGTCTTCCCGACGCCGCCCTTCTGGTTGAGGAGGGCGATGATCATCTCTTCCCTCTCGGCTTATGGCTGAAGGGTAGCGACGGCTGTCGGGTCGGCTGAATTGGCGGCGGTGCGGCGGTTGAGAGGCGGTTATCCGCAGAACGGTCGCCCCAACTACAAGAGTTAGATTCTAAGTTAGACTCTAAGTTAAGGCCCGGAATCGCGGTTTCAGGCCAAAGGGTTAGCTGCGGTTCGTGCGTGCGAAGTCCCGATAGGGCTGCGTGCGAAATCCCGATACCGTTTGCGTGCGAAGTCCCGAACGCTTCCACAGCGCCATCCACAGGCGCTGTGGACAGATGCGCCGGCAGGATGCGCAGCAATTCGCGTCGCCCGTCGCGCTCGATGCGGAGCCGATAGCCGGGGAGCGGCTGACGGGCGGTGATGCGGCGGAGCTGGAGCGCGAAATCCGAGGCGCGCACCAGGCTTCCGGATTTCTCGTGCAGGTGCGCAACTTCGAAGAGCCAACCCTTGGGCTGGCGGCCGGCATGCTTGCGAGCGACGCGATAGAGCCAGCGCTCAATGCCGCCGGTCAGGCGAAAATAGGCCGGGTCGATGGCGAGCACGAGCGAACGGTCGATGACGCCGCGGTAGAACCAGTCGGGGAGGACGAACTCCATGCCCTCGACGCGGCCATCGCGGGTGGTGCATTCCTCCCACTCGTTGATCCAGGAAAATTGGTGGCGGCGCCAATGCTCGCCATTGCGGATCGTCGTGCGGATGACGGTCGATTGCAGTCGGGCGAGTGCGCCTTTCAGGAGCTTGTAATCGCGCGCGCCGGTCTGACGACTCACAGCCGTCAGAAGCTGATAGGGCGTGAAGCGCAGGAAGCGCGACGTCTTGAAGCCGAGATTTTCCGCCTCGACGATCTGGCTGGCGGCCCAGATCAGCACGTCGGCATCCCAGATGGTCGCCATGCCATGTTCGGGCACGGCGAAGACCTCGACCCTGACATCGCCGGCCTCGTAGAGGATCGGCGTGGTGCGCTTGGCCTTGGCCAGCGAGAAGAATGGCCGCTCCATGAGGTCACGCTGATCGCGCGGGGACGCATCGCCGGTCGCTACGACGAACGGGTCGAGCTTGCTTCGCTCACTGGGCGTGATGAGTCGGCGCGACATCCGCGCGAGCCTCAGCGGCGGTAGTCGCCGGCGGGCGCCGGCGGCTGAGGGAGCGGCGCAGTGCGAACATCGGTGTTCGGCCGACCGGCGGCCCGCGCCTCATCGTAACGCGGGTCGGAAGTCGAACGGCAGGCCGCCTGCTCGGCCCAGGCGTCGAGATCGTCGATGGCATAGACGACACGCCCGCCGAGCTTGCGGAATGTCGGGCCGCTCCCGTGGCAGCGGTATTTCTCCAGCGTGCGCGGCGAGATGCCGAGGAGGCGCGCGGCCTCATGGGTTCTGAGATAGCGCGCTGCGAGCTGCGCGGACCTGTCGAGCATGGGAAGCCTCCGTCCTGCCTCGAAGCGCCGCGGCCAAAGCGCGGCGTGTCGGGATTACGGTGGCGGAGAAGTCGAGCGTTGGGGGTGGACAAGAATCGAGCGGGGGTCGTGTCCACCCCTTGGTGCATTCCGGCGTTGGCCAGTGTGTGCAGGAGCAAGACCGCCAAACGAAGCGTCGAAAGCGGGAGCACGAATGCGAAGATGAGGGACGTCAGCCGCCGCGCAGAATTTTCAGATATCCGCGACTGACCAGCGTGATCGATTCCTTGATCAGGCGGTCGGCCCGTTTGCGCGCGGCGCTATCCTTGAACTCGATCGCCGGCAGGGCGGCTTGGTCCGACCGGAGTACGCTCGCGGCAACGTCACGCGGCTCGCCACCTGCTTCGTAGAGATCGGCCGCATGCAAGAGCTGAACGTAGCGGTGCCGCTGGAATTCGGTCAGGCGCAGCCTGGGCGGCAACAGTCCGACGTGCTGTCCAAGGAGACGGCGGATAAAGCGGGAGGCAAGGTCGAGGCGTAGCCGGTATGCGCCATCGCGTGGCAAAACCACAGTCGGACGATCGACGGCCGCGTCGTCCACCAGCCAGATATGGACCTCGCCCGATACGTCACGGACAATCAATTCCCGTCCGTTGGCGTCGGCGCGCTGGGCCACGAGCTGGCCAAGAGCCGACGGATCGAACGGGAGGCCCAGATTCAAGCCGCGCGGGGCCGGCGCGAGGATCAGCGTGCCCGGCGAGTGTTCCGGAAGCCAGAAGACTGGCTCATGAGCCGCTGGTACGTCAGGGTCGTAGACAAAAGCGCAACCCCCAGCGGCGAGCGAGGTTGGAACGGGCCTCGTCCGGATTGGTGTCACCGCGTGCGATCCGACGCAGTGTCTGGGCGTACTCGTGGCGATAGGTCGTATTCCGCCGGAGAAGCTCGGCGGCGAAGCCGGGGCGATCGAGACGGTTGAGTTGTTCGATCGTCTCCGGCGACTGCCAGTCGGATATGGGCATAGGCGCCTCCCTATGGTCCCCTTGTTCGGCAAAGGGAAAGCACCCACGATCCGCAAATTCCTGGTTGCGCCTAGACCTTAAGGTTGCATCGCGCGCCACGACTATCTGGCAGCACAATGGATCGATCTGATACGCCAGCACCGCCTCTGCACCTACTGCATGCGCGGTTCCAGCAGGTGGCGGTAGCCGGTTTCGGTCATCCAGCGTGCGCGGGCCAGATGGCTATCATGGACGATTTTGGCGCGCTCGGGCTCATGTGCCGCGTCCAGTCCAAAGATGACATGGACCACCTCGCGCCAGTCGGCGCCTTCGGCCTCGGCGTCGAGCAGCCGGATGTATGTCACCAAGTGCCGTTCATCATACGGATTTACGCGCTCGGTTAGCGGTGGGCGATCCTCGAAGGCTGGCATCGTCATCTTTGGCCCCCACCAAATTCAACGACCAAGTGCAGTCTTAATTTACTGCAACAGTCACCTGGATTCTACCCGGCCACCGATGCGCTGGACGCATCATGCGGCTCTTTGAGGCCGGTAAGCTCCGCCATCGGCCGATGTGGCACGCCCTCGGCCACGAACGTTTGTCGAGAATACTCCGTGGTGGAATACTCTACAATGGGTCGCTCTCGGTGGAATGGATATCCGAGAGGTGCTTGCTCGCAATCTGCGTCTCTATCGACAAGCCCGTGGCCTGTCCCAGGAGGAGCTTGCCCATAGGGCCGACATCGACCGGACCTATGTCAGCGCTCTGGAGCGGTGTGTATACGGCGCCACCATCGACATCCTGGACAAGCTCGCGGTGGCATTGGATGCCGAGGCGGCCAACCTGCTGCAAAGAGCTAAGCCCACATTCCCAGATCGATCGCCGCCAGTCTCCGACGAACCGGCGGCCCGCTGAATCGCGAGCCGAGCGAAGCTCTGCGAGCGCGGCCGCGCGGGCGGCCACGAACGGACGGTCGCCGCCGATCCGCCAAGGCGGATCGCCGCGAAATCGGAGGACGGAAAGCCGTGCAACCGGAAATCCGGCTGCACAGCTTTGCTGACGTCAGGCGGCCCGCTCCAGCAGCTTCTTCGCCTTACCCTCCAGGTCCAGCCTGGCATCCTGATTGGTCTTGGTGCGGGCCAGGGCCGTGATGCCCTGCACGAAATCGAAGATGCTTTCCGGCTTCCGGCCTTCCTCGTCCAGCACGGTTTCGATGATCTTCGTCGTCTCCGGCTTGGAGAAGCCGCGCTTGCGCAGGAAGCTTTCCCGGTCCTCGTCGTCGCGGGCGACAATCCGCTCCCGCGCCGCCCTGATGCCGGCGATGAAGGGCGCGGGGGAAGAATTGGCGAAGCTGGTCAGCGCGGGCGCCGCCTCATGGGCGAAACGCTGCGCGGCAAACTTGCTGTGCCGGATGCTGATCTCCTCGAAGTTCTCCACGCCCCACAAATTGCGGTTACAACACACGGCACGCAGATAGAAAGATGCGATGCCCAACGTCTTCGATCCGACTTCACTATTCCAGCAATAGAAGCCCCGGAAATACAAATCCGGCTCCCCGTTCGGCAGGCGTCCCGCCTCGATTGGATGCGTATCATCCACCAAGAACAAGAATACGTCACGGTCGCTGGCATAGAGCGTTGTCGTGTCGTTGGTGATGTCCACGAAGGGATTATGCGTCATGGTCGCCCAATCCAGCACACCCGGCACCTTCCACATGGTATCGCCCGTGCCGTTCCCCGCGATCCGCATCACAGCCGCGACAAGCTCATGGTCCCAGATGCGGCCATAGTCGGGGCCAGTGACGGCGCGAAGCTCAACGCGGCCGTCCTCCGCTTCGAGAGTCTTCACCAACTCAGCACGATGTGACAGCAAGCCATGCTGCAGGTTGATGCCCGCCAGAGGCGCGGGCAACTGGCGCATGTAGGAAGCCGGCGCGCCGACAAGGCTGCACAACTGGCCGAAGCTCCAATGCGTCGGGGCAATCGGCTGGTCCTGGCCCGGCACGATCAGAGACAGGCGTTCCGCATCGTCGCGGCTCGCTTCCACGCGCACGGCGCGGCTCTCCACAGTGCGGGCCGTTGCGCGATCCGCCCGGCTGCGCACGGCGTCATAAAGCTCGGTCAGGTTCAGATAGCGCTCGTCATCGGGGCGGGAGAACCATTCCGACGACACGCGGCCGATCCGCTCGCCGCGCGAAACGTCCACGCGGAAGCCGGAAGAAACAGGCTGCGGGTTCAGGGTCAGGGTGTTCATGAGGTCATCTCCTATGGGCTTGGGTTTCAGCGCAGCGCTGCGCTGCAACCCTGCCCGTCGGCGAGACCGGGGTAGCAAGGTGCAAGGGAGCCGAGGCGGAGGGGGATCGCCCGGCCTGCACAAGGCGAAGCCGCGGAAGGCTGGGGATACCGTCTCGGCTCCCTTGTGCCGCGCGAGGGCGGCGCCCTTAGCAAGACAGTCCGGCCAAAGCCCTGCGGCGGCCAGGAAGAAGACCGGATCAGGATGTGCAAAGCCGTGGAAACTGAAGGCCGTACATCCTGATCACCGCATTCCCTGAAAAGCGGCGAGGCCCTGAGCATGGCGAAGCCCCGCTCGATCGAGCGGGGCTCCTGGGGAGGGCCAGTCTCAGTCGCCGTTGCGGCGGGACCAGATGAGGTTGAAGCCCTCGCCACCTTCGGCCTCGACCAGGCTGGCGTAGATCGGTGCCGGGAAGCTCGGATCGTCCAGCTTGACGGAGATGTAGTCGCGGCCGGCGTTCGAGGTCTTCTTCCAGGCGGCGCCGAACTCCGTGGTGCCGGCGAAGATGCGGTAGTCGGGACCGCGCTCGTTTTCGCCCTCGGCGGGGACGAACTTAGCCTTGACGTTGAGGGTCAGGGTCTTGACCGCGCCGGTGAAACCATTGTCGGTCTTGGTGAAGCTGCCGATGGTCGCCATTGTCGTGTTTCCTTTTCCACCGGGCCGCGCCCATCGCGGCCTCGATGGGGGTCGGCAGACCGGGGACGATCGGCCCGCACCCCGGAGGGGCTGGAACGTCAGTGGAAGGCGGACGGCGACGGCTTTTTTGCTTCGCGATGCAAAGCCGCAGGCGGCGGAAAAAAGTTGGCGACGGATGTTGCGGGAAGGACGATCGAGGCGCAGCCGGTCTTCGGTCAGACCCAATCCATTCGAGGCCGCAGGTGGAGCGGCACCTATGGAAAGTCCGGAAACGCGACAGGCGACACCCTCGGCCTGCCACCAAGACGAACAACAGATGCAATCGGCCGGCCGCGGACCTTGATCCGAGAAAGGAAAGCCCGTCCCCGCCGAGGGCGAAAACGAGCGTGGTTCTGGGGCATCATCATCCGGCGCCGCGGCGTTCGGCGTTGCCCCGAAGATATCCGTGGACGCCAGCGCGACGCCCTTCGCCTGCTGACGGTCATGGGCGTCCGCGCCGATCAATCTACGCCTGGTCGAGAGTGAGAATGGTGCGGGCAGCCTCTTCATGGGCCTGACGCAATGGCGACTGAGGCCAGACACCTCAGGGTGCAACCTAGACGACGGGGCGCTTGTGAACGGGCCGAACTGCGCTGCTTGCGTTAGCGATCGAAGCCGAATGGCGGAAACACGCTCGCGTGGTTCCGGCGCAGCCGAGAGCGCGGCCCGCAGGGCAACGCCATCATCGTTTTATCAGGACGGACGCACTTTCTGATCGGGCACCGTGTCCATGCCACCGATCAACCGCAGCAACGCCGACACCCCGACGAAGATGCCGCCGGAGATGCAGAAGAGCTGTAGCCAGATAGCCGAGGGGACGTATTCGTGCGCGATCCCCCAGACGAGTTCATAGCCGGCGACGGCAGCGGGTGCCGTGAAGGCAAGGACGATGGCGGTCTTCAAGATCGGGGAGCGCAGGAATATGAGCAAACCCACGAGCACTCCGAAGACCGCCAGCCCGGCGGCGAAGCCGACGAGGCCGGCGCCGATCAGGCCTGAGCCTGTGTGATAGGCGAACCGGGCGGCGGCGAGTCCGGCCATGAAGGGAACTGCATAGGTCGCGAGATTGAAGGCCAGCACGCAAAGCACGCCGACCAGCACCACGCACGCAATCATCGCGATGATCATCCCTCGACTCCTTTACGCGCCTGCTGCTGCCCGCCTTTCATCGGAGGTGCTGACTCGCCCAGAACTTGCGATTGATTCTCCTCCTGTCGACTGTCGCTGTCGACGGGAAATGTCATGGCCCTTCGCCGATGGACGCTTGTCCGCGCGGCGCACAGCCGCGCGGCCGATTTTTCGTCTGCGGCAAGGAAGACTGGGGCCGCCCGCGCGGCCCCAGCCCGCCTCTCACTCGGCGGCGATGGAGTAGCCGCTCTCAACCTGCGGCATCTCCACGGCCTCGGCCCGTTCCGTCGCCAGCCACGCGGGTTCCGAGGTGCGCAGCAGCGACGGCAGCCAGCCGGTCCCGGCGAGCAACTGCTCGGCGGCCTCGGCCATGGGCTGCTTCTTCATGCCCGCGATCCGGTCGGCGGCCTCATCACTGACCGCCTCGCGCACAGCAGCGAGGATGTGCGCCTTGGTCACGCGGCCGAGATAGGTCCGCGCCGTGGGCGTCCAATGCGCCGTCATATCGAGGGTCAGCGCTGTCGCCAGCCTGTCCGCCGTCTCGTGGGCGCGGGCCTTGCGCTCCCAAGGCTGCTTCACCGCATTGACGGTCAGCGAGGCGCAATGCGCTAACAGCGCCATGACGCTCGCCTGATCCAGCCCAGCGATGAAGCTCCACAAGTCCGCCACGTCGTGCGGCAGGTCCGCCGCCCAGGCAGCATGCCGATCCGCCAGCGCCTTGCCCGCCGCCGTGTCCTCGATGCCGTCCGCGTGGCTGGCGAGGTAGGCGCTCGCCGGGCGGATATCGAGGCAATGGGCTTCCGCCGCCCGGTAGAAGGTCTGAGCCGCCAGCGCATGGGTGACGGCGATCAAGGCGATGTCCGGCTGCTCACCCAAGGCGAGACGCAGGCCGAGGGTGCGATGCGCGGTCAGGTCGCGCACGAGAAGGTCCGACAGCGGCTTGCCGTCTTCCCCCGTATCCTCGTCCTCGGCTTCGGAGGCCGTCCCGTCATTGCCGCTGCCTTCCTCGATGAACTCGCCATCCTCGGTGACGGCATAGGCGCCCTCTTCCGGCTCGGCCTCCGGTTCCGGCGCCTCGTCTTCGGGGCGCACGAAGCCCCGTTCGATCCGGGCCGTTCCGTCATGGTTCAGCACCACGAACACGCCGCTGCGCGCGATCGTGTCGGGATCGTAGGCATGGCGCTTGGCGTCGATGCGCTCGATCTCGGCTTCCAACTCCGTGAGCCGCTGGTCCACGTCATCCGGCAGGTCGTCCGCTCCATCGTATTCCTCGCTGATGGAGTCGTATTCCACCTGCGCGGCTTCGCGGGCGGCTTCGTCTTCCGCCGAAAGCTCCACGTAGTCCGGATAGTATCGGCTCATGCCGTGGGCATGCGGATAGTCGATGTGAACGCTGGTCCATTTCCAGCCCTCCGCCTGCACCTCGGCGGCGATGCCTTCCAGCTTCTCGATGACGAGCCGGTCCAGCAACGCCACGTCCTCGAAGAAGCCGCCGCGATCCTCGGTGAACAGATCGCGTAGGATCGTCCCACCCGCCGCCGTGTAGGCGTCCGGGCCGACGAAGATGGCGCGCCGGTCCGTGGCCGCGACGTTCATCCGGGTCAGGTCGCGGCGGATCAGCGAGGGATCGCGGTTATAGGAGAGGTTGTCGTAAACCTGCTCCTGCCGGGCGTGGTCCTCTACGATGGCGAAGGCCATCAACTGGTCGAGGTTCAGCCCGCCGTCGCGATAGACCTGGATCAGCCGGGGCGACACCGCGCCGAGACGCAGCCGCTGCCGCACGACATGCGGCGTCACGCCGAACCGAGCGGCGATTTCCTCCGCACCCCAGCCCTTACGCTCGGCAAGCTCGCGGAAGCGCTCGAACTGATCGGCCGGGTGCATCGCTTCGCGGGTGACGTTCTCGTCCAAGCTGATTTCCTGCGGGTCGTTCTCGGTGTCGAGAACGCAGCGGATCGGCTCGGTCTTCTTGATCTCCTTGCGCCTGACGCGGAGCATCTGCGCTAGCCGGCGGCCTTCGCCGATGGTGACGAAGTAACTGCCGGTCGGTTCGCCAGCCGCATCCTGCTCCGGCTCCGCCACGAGGTTTTGCAGCATCCCCTTTACGGCGATGCTCGCCGCCAGGGCCTCGATATGCGCCTCGCTGTGCGAAGTCTTCCGGGCGTTCCGGGGCGACTTCTTCAGCTTGCTCAGCGGCACGAAGATTTCCGTCCCGCTGGCGGCTGCGGCTTCGATGGTCACGGTGTCGGTCATGATCTTCTCCTATGGGGGTGGGTTGCAGCGCGCGCTGCAACCCTGCCCGTCGGCGAGACCGGGGTAGCAAGGTGCAAGGGAGCCGGGGCGGAGGGGGATCACCCGGCCTGCACAAGCGGATTTCCGTTGTTGCGGAAGTGCTGAAAGATGTATCCGCGCGGAAGGGCGGGGATACCGCCCCGGCTCCCTTGTGCCGCGCGAGGGCAGCGCCCTTAGCGATGCTTGTCCTGCGTGAGCGCCAGCGGGAGCCTGGCAATGGTACGATCAGGGATGTAAGTTCTGGTGGCGATGACAACGTGTCACTGATCCCCGTGCATATCGGGGCATTGCGGGGTGTCCCCCTAGAAGGGGGTGCATTGGCGACCACGGCGCCGACCAGGGGGAAGGCATCCCCGAGATCTGTTTTCCGTATAGGCGTAATTCCGACTTCGCGGGCTATGCCGGGAGCATGTCCCGTCCGATGGTTGTCATCTCACTCACCTGAGCAACGCTCAATGGAGGAGTGCGTGATAGGTCAGATCGAAAATGAACCTGGCTTACCTCCGCTGGTATACCATCTCGAATGGCCGGAATTGATCTAAGGTCATAGATTTGCAGCGAAGACTGAGCAAGTCGATCATCAAACCGCATCACCATTGATGTTGGAAGGGTATCCCCCAGAGTCTCTGCGACGATCTCTTGTACTTTCAGGATGAGGGCATCGTTGCCAGCCAGTCGTCGCTCGATATGGGCGAGCAACTCGATCAGGGACATTCCTCCGCCGCTACCTTCAATGAACATTGATACGAGCAGGCCTGTTGTTCCGGCGGGAGGATGACACTGTTCCGCGGAGAGGTGATGGGCGCGCACCCTCTCGCCGCTGGTCTTCACGTCGAGCCGGACGTCAGCAATCGAGAAGTCGAACCTGTCTATATCGGCGCTTCGCCATGCTGTGACGGTTGTCACGATGCCTCGGCTGCACCCGATCAGGTAAAGTTCGCCTAGAAGGCCGATGACCGATCGGGACGCAGGTTTTGTCAGCCGTCGGAACAATTCTATCAAACGCTGGACTACTTCGACCACCTTGGGGAGCGACGGTGATGCGCCAAGGATGCGAATTATCGTCTCGCAAACATGCAAGAAGTAGATTTGCGCCTGAGGATCGGACGAAGTGCAAACAACGGTGGTTAGCGTCTCCTCGCGTTGCTCCGCATCGACTGGCCTAATCTGGCAAATGGCGCCAAAGCGCGCCTCAATCGCCGCCAATCTAACAGGCGGATGCATTGGGCCGCTATCACTGCCGAGGAGGACGCAAGGCTGCCCTATATCGTTGCGGCCGACGTAGTGCTTGGATGGTCCGGGAATGGGATAGACTCGGAAGGAGCCGTCGCGTGGTGAAGCCGGTCCAGCCGGTACTGAAGCTAGAAGATCAGCGAGTGGGATACCATTCGTCACGAGCGCCCCGTCAGGCCGGCTGATGCTGAGCGATCCAATCGATCGCGAAGTGTGCGGGCAACCATATAGCGATCACCGGCACCCGCTCGGCGACGACTAGACCTTCTTGGCGCAGGTTGAGCGAATGGATTTGGACCGTGACGACATCCTCATCATGGAATGCAGAGTCGCCGGGATAGCTATATCCGCCTGCCGCGATCCGGGTCGGGCCTTGGAAGAGCTCATTGATGCGGCCATTCTCGTCGGTGGCGCGCTGACGGGGATAGCCAGGGCTCATATGATAAACGGAGCAGCCCTCTGCGCCGTTCATCCGCAACGCTTCAGATAGCTGCAACATTACACCGATCAGTTCGCGCGTGTCGTTCGCACCGGTGACGCGGAACGGAACAATGAGGTCGGCGATCACCTGCGCGAGAGACAGTCCGCGGCAGGTAAGGTGTCGCTGCGCCGACTCACGGTCCTCGGCATCCGGTTCCGCCGCGAGCGGGATCGTGGCAAGGAAGGCTTCCACTGCGTTGCGATTTGCATCGATTACCTCGGCGGGCGCGAGTGCGACGCCTGGATAGAACCACCGTCGCGCATAATCGCCACGGGCGTATTCATGCTGGAGGACGTTGCGCCGACAGGGCTGAAGATCCGGCGACAGCACGAACGCACGCTTCCAGTCTCGCAACGGACGCCCGCTGCGCTGGATCTCCTGTAGCTGCCGCCGCATGAATTCCTCATGCTCAACATATCCCTGGAACGCAGTGAGGGCATCCAACTCAAGGTAAACGCGGCAGAAGCCAAGATAACGCCGTTTGTAGCCAAAGAAACGGCCGCGTTGCTGAACGGTGTCCGCATTGCCAACACCCGGCCCACGCGGCATGTATGTCACTGTCAGACCTTCGACGGTGAAACCGCGGTCCATCGCCTGACCACCAACAAGTATCCACCCGTAAGACTGGCTCCAATCGATGATCGGCGTCTGCCGTCCACGTGCGTTGACCTCCTCTATCTTAGTATCTCGGAAGGCGCGGGGAAGCCTACGACTCAGTTCAGCGAATGGGAGCAGATTCTCGACAGTCCCAGCTAAGCTGTCATAGGCAGACTGAAAGTCTTCGACGAGATCGTTCCGATCTGCATCCCCATCAGGTAACCCGAGGATACGCTGCCACTCGTCGAACACATCCCCAATCCATTGTCTATATTCGGCATGTGAATTGGTACGCTGGGAAGGATGCACTAGCATCGAGCGATTAGGGTTGCGGGCGCTGCGGCCCTCCGCCTGACCGGCGGCCACGCCAAGGAGAAATATCCGAAGTGCCGCCAGAAGGGGCTCCGGCGGATCGGTAAGGGGGTTGGCGTCGGTCGAGATGTCTTGCGGGTCGATAACCTCGATCAAGCGATTGTCGCCATCGAAGAACATACGGCCGCCTGTATAGTCGGCCCCAGGTTCCAGCACTTCGACAAATCCGGGCGAAAGAGCATCAATAATGTTGATGAGTAGGGGAGCCTGAGGGGTTGCAGTATATTGCAGATAAGTGTGGTTGGGGATCGCGTCTCTCATTTCCAATAGTCGACGGTAAGTCGTACTCTGCCGGCCACGCGCCACGAGGGTATTCAAGCTGGCCTGATCGGCCTCATCGTCGACGATCAGAGTCGGGACGCCAACGAGATCAAGATGTTGCAGCAGGGTCACGAGCGCGCGTAGGTGGCGATATTGCTTCATGACAGTCACGAGCACTGTTGCGCGCTCGCTCGGGGCTACGTCAGGATCTCGCCAGTCTTGCAGCGTCTGCTGGATGTGGCGTCGATTGTTTTCGTTGTCGGTTGGATTTGTATAGAGCTTCCAACGCAGTGGACCATCGACGTCGTCGATGCGGAGGTCACGGCGAAGCCTTTGGGTAGACTGATTAAGCAACGGCTTTGAGATGCCGGCGACGACGATGACCAGTTGGAAACCGTTGTCGCGCGCAAGCGCCATCACGGTGCTGAACGACAAGGTCTTGCCGCTCTGGACGTAACCCACGACTAGGCCAGTTTCCCGACCATCGTTAGCCTGAGGACTGACTGACTTCGACAGAATTGAAGCTGCCGACTCCAAGAGAGCGTCGCGCGTCTCCTGTGATTCGTGAGCGAGCTTGCGAGCGACGAGGTCGCGAGCCTCCTCCCCAACCGCAGGCTGCCAATTCGCGCCTGGCGGTAGGATTTCCGGAACCGGGATCACGAGCGCGGGGTCAATTGCCATGAAAACAGCCTATGGGCGGGAAAGAGCTTCCCGCAATAACTCGTTGAGGTTTCGCCGAACGGTCTTTGCCATTCGCACGCCTGCGCCACGTGCGAGTTTCTCTGCCAAGGCTAGGCCAGCCGCCACGCGAAGCAACGGTTCTATGTCGTCGGGGTCAAACTGCGCGAAGCTCACCATAAAGGGGTGTGCCATGGACAGGCGAATTTCGATGACCTGCGGTCCACCATTGACGGCCACCTGATCGCTCACCGAAAGCCATTCGCCCTGCGCCGGGTCATTGCTCAGCTCGATGCGGATGATCCAGGTCTGACCACGAAAGTTGATCGTGAGCTCACGCGTGGCCAGCGTCGGTCTAAGAGCCAGCGGAGCGGTATCGGTTTCGACGGGAGGTTCATCGGCCACTCGAGGAAGTGCTTCAGGCAACGTCGTCTGCATGACCTCGACGGCCCGGGTGATAGCTCGTTGCGCTGCCTCGGCTACTTCGTTCCGTGCAGCCTGCACGCGGTACAAATCTGCCTGGCGTAACAAGGGCAGCGACTCGTCATCCAACTCGTCCTTCAGCAACTCGAGGAACGGCCGCTCGTTCTCATCCCAGCGAAATCCGTCCTTGGTGTGGCTAACCTCGAAGCCTTCGAGATGAAGCTCACCAAACAGGCGCCGCCATCTGAAGCTGCCGGCTTGGCCAAAGATCAGCGCGGGCCGGTATCCCTCATCGCCGCTACCTTCGATCAGCCGTCCCCGTCGGAATAGCGCGAAACCTGACCGCGCGGTGTTCATTGGGTCCATTAGGCCGGCGTAGCCATGAGCGGAAAGTCCGCCACCCAGATCGAACTGAATCTCCCTGCGCCATTCCCGGGTTGGTCCGCTGAGCTCGCGCGCGAATGGAGCAGTGAGGATTCGAGGTGCGATGTATTCCAGCGGCTCGCCGTTGAACCGAAGCTCAAGCAGTCGATCACGCAGATATACGCGGTAAATGTCGGTCAGGTGATCCTTGATCTTGGCGACGGTCCGGCCGACCGGCAGATGATAGGGTTCCTCAAGCACCACCTCGGTGAAATGCGCACTCTCCTGCGCAGCCGCCTCTCCTATCTCCAATTCCTCCAATTGATCTCGGACGATCGTGGCAACATCGAAGCGGATGGTCCTCTCTACCATCTCGCCTAAAGCTTTCGTGCGGACAGACCACCGTGGCGCGAACCAGCACGCGGCACTCTTCATCCCCATGCCAAACTCGGAAAGTCCAGTTCGATCGGGCGGGATGGCTGCAGGCCGGAATGCGCGGGGGAAGTCGGCGCGCGCTATGCCGGCTGCATTGTCACGGATGGTAAGGCGCGCAGGGGCCGTCGCGTCGACGTCGATGCTAACGCACAGTCGAAAATTGGGACCATGTAAGGATTCCAACCGAACTCGGTTTGCAAAATAGCTCTGCACCGAGTTGTCCACGAACTCGGCCAGCGCGAACCAGGTCTTGTAGTTGAGATGTCGAAGAATCGACAAGACGCTGACCCCCGGGCGAATGGGGACAGCCGCGATCGGCGGGGCGGGACTCTCATGCGGCAAGGTGGTTGTCTACGTTGGTGGCCCCGCCGCCGCGTCGGACAGCGTTGGGCTTGTCGTGTCCGTCAACGATAAGCGCACCGGCGACCGCGGCGATAACATCGACATTCACGGCGTTACCGAGCGCTTTATAAGCCGCGCCCTGGCTGCCAGGCAGGTTCTTCAGATCACCCATGCTTTGCAGCCTCGCGCACTCGCGCATGGTCATATAACGGCGCTCCCATGGAATGACGGGAACTTGGCTGGTCGTCAGGGCAACAAGGGATGGTGCTGCCGAGGCGCGTTTCGCGCGAATTCCGGAGGCTCGGAATTGAATGATCGTGTTCCACAGATCCCGTGGGCCACCCTTCCAATTCCATTCCAGCTTCTGAAAGCTGGGAGCGAAAGTCTGAATCGACGGTAACCAGGGATCGATGATCTTTCTATGCATACGATAGAAGGTCCGATTCTGGTGGATGAAGTCTATTTTCCACTTTGGAAAGACCTCGGCATCGTCACGCGCGTATGACGGCAATTGAGCCAGGACCTCCTTGTCAGACATCCCTTTCAATGGAACGCCAAAGGCCCCACGATAGCGCCGGATGCTTGATAGGCCCCGATGAACGGGCGTGGCAGTGCGGATCGGGTAAGTTGCGCCGAATTCCATCGCCCAGATAGGGAACGAGGGAAGATCGGCATCTGCAGGCAGGGCGTCGAGCAACGATTGCCAAGCTTCGAGGTAGCGGATGAATTGCGGCCCTAGCGAGCGAGCATCCTTGGGATTCTTATCAAGCACGGTCCGGATGTCGAGCTCGTCTTGCTTGTGAGTGGGCGATGGCCACACGAAATCGGTTAACCCCTTGCGCGCGCCAACGATGATGGCGCGCTCGCGAACCTGTGGCACGCCAAATAGGTGTGGAGACAATTTGGCCGAGTCGATCGCATAACCGAGGGAACGAAGGCGATTCTCGATGTTCCGCCACGTTTTGCCGTCGTCGTGGCGCATAAGGTTCGGGACGTTTTCAATCAACAGATACGCAGGCTTATGTTTCTTGAGAATCTTGACCACGTACTCGAACAAATCACCCCATTGGGGGCATTCAAAGCCAAGCTGGTCGCCCGCCTTGGAGAACGGTTGGCAAGGAAAGCCGGCGCAAAGAATGTCGTGCGGAGGAACCTTAGAGTAGGTGCCACGGATGTCGCCGGCGGGCTTTACGCCAAAGTTGAGGTCGTAGAGTTCGGCAAGGGCTGGATCGAGTTCCGATGCGAAGACGCATTCGTGGCCTAAGCGGGTCAGTGCCTGATGGAATCCACCCAAGCCCGCGAATAGGTCAATGAAGCGCAGCGGCGCCATGCTGAGCTACCGGTCCAGCGGGAAGCTAAGCTGCTTCGCCGCATGCTGCTCAAGCAGATTCTTCACCGCGAGGCGTAAGAGATATTGAAGGTTCAGCGGGGGCTTCTGGGCCTCGGCAAGCGCGCGCAACGCATCATAGTCGACCTGATCGATCGAGACCGTGAACCGCTTCTGCTGCGACGCCTTCACCATGATGCACCCCTTCGCACCATCTTGCACCAGCGGCGTCAACTTGTCGAGCTCGGTCTTTGGGGCTGAGCCATAGCCGAAGGCGATCCTGAAGAGCGGCGGTGTTCCGCGTTTCACACTCCCAAATGACGAGGACGGACCATCCCAGACGAGCAAGCTCAGCTTCGGCCATCCGATCGCGCTCAACATTCCGGGCCAGCTTCGGCAGCCAGTATTCTGGTCGGGTTGTGGGCAGCCGGCCTCCCAGGCGGCAGTCGTGCCGATGCCAGAAGCAGCCATGCACAAAGATCACCTTTTTGAAGCGGGGAAAGATGATGTCCGGCGTTCCTGGCAGGTCGCGGCGATGGAGCCGGAATCGGTAACCGAGGCCGTGGGCCAACCGCCGGACGAGCATTTCTGGCTTTGTGTCAGTCCCCCTAACCAATGACATTCGACGGCGAACGACGTCCGGAACGTCAGGGAATTGGCTTGGGTGGGACACAGGCGTGCGCTCCGACGAGCTTAGGTGAAGTGGAGCAGGCACGGATGGTTCGGTGTAGCGCGAGAGCGATCAGGATGCGGCGGCACGGCGGCGGACGCGCGGGGCGGGAGCAGGCTGCGTCTCGTCGGTCAGCGCATCACCCAGGTGTTGCAGGTGTAACGCTGGATGATGGGGCAGCTTTACGACCAGCTCCAATTTGCCTCCGACAGCTTCGACATAGCTGCGTAATGTCGAGAGATACATGTCTGCCTGCTTCTCGATTTTCGACACGGACGGCTGTTTGATGTTCAGCGTCTCAGCGATTTCGAGTTGGGCCTTTCCGGCGATCTGCCGAAGCTCCCGCAGACCTTCAATTTCCTGCTTGAGTTCCTGGTAGCGTGCCTCCACCCCCGCCTGGCGCTCAGGCGGAAGGTCGGCGAGCATGTCGTTCAGGCTCCGGGCCATTTCACACCTTCCTCTTTCCAGCCTTCAGGCTTTTCACATGCGCGGAGAGCCGGGAATCGGCCTTGGCGATAAGCTGACGATAAAAGCGCTTCTGACTTCCGCCGGATTTGTCGCCCGCCACCAGCAAGATCGCCCGCCGCTCCGGATCGAAAGCGAACGCAGCGCGCCATTCGCCGTCTGCTCCCTCGAACCGCAGCTCCTTCATGTTGGCATGCTTTGACCCTTTGAGCGTATCGGCATGCGGCCGGCCGAGTTGGGGACCGTAGTCGCCCAACAGCTTGGCAACGGCGAGCAAGCCATCCTGGACAGACGCCTCGAACGCCTTGAACTCCGGGACAAACTCATCGTGGAAAGCAACATCCCACGCCATCTATATAGCTTTCAAGCTATGTGAGGTCAAGACAATGTCGCTTCCCAAGGTCAAGCGGCCTTCTTGAGAGAGGCGGCGGCCTTGGCCGATTCCCCCTTGTCCAGCAGGGACGCGATTTCCTCGCATGTCCGAGCCGTGGCCAACTTCAGCGCCTCGTCGATGTGGATGTAGTCCTGGGTCACGCTCTGAGAGCCGTGACCGAGCAAGGCCCGGATGGTCAGCTCCGAGAAGCCCAGGTCTCCCGCGACACTCGCGAACGTATGCCGCAACGTGTGCGGCGTGATCCCTTGAATGCCGACCGACGCGCACAGCCGCTCCAGGCAAGCCTTCCCAGCGGTGTAGTGCCCCTCGCCGACCTCAGACGGGAAGACATAGGGCGAATTCACGCGCACCGGCTGCTGCGCGATCAGCTTTACGGCAGAGGGGCCAATCGCCCTGACCTGGGCGTCGCCCTTGGTGTCGGGAAAGCCGACATAGCCTTCCGCGGCAGAGACCCACTCACGTTCGAGATTTTGCCCCTCGGAAATCCGAAACCCAGTCAGAAGCAGAAGCCGCACGATGGCGAGCGCGATGGGGCTTTCGGCGTCCTTGAGCGCGGCATGACGCATCGCCTGACCGAGCTTCACGATCTCAGGAACGCTCAAACGCCGGTTCTTCTTCTTCCCTGCCAATTTCCGAGCGCCCTTGCTCGGATGAGCTTCGATGCGATCGAGGCGTGTTGCGTGCCCGAGGATGCTTTGCAACGTCGACACGGTGCGCGCGGCGACGCCGGGTCCCCCGGTGGTCGCGCCACCTCGACCCTCGCCGCGTGGCTTGGCCGTTTTCCCCTCGACGATGTCCGACTGCATGCGCTCGATGTCGGCGATCTTGAGGGTGTGGACCAGCGCTTTGCCCAAGAGCGGCTTAATGTGGGTCTCGATCCGGCTCTTGTCCATCGCGAGCGTCGAGGCTTTGATTGGCCGGTTCCGGCGTCCGAGAATGCGGCCAGCCTTGGCTTCTTCGAGATACCAGTCGCACAGCGCCGCCACGGTCGTTTTCCTCCGTGTGTCGGGCTTCTTCGCCGGATCATTGCCCTTGGCCAACTCGCCGAATTTCACCTTGGCTAGATCGCGCGCGTTCTCAACCGTGATCGCGCCGAATCGCCCGAGCTTGATCCGGCGGGTCCGGCCGTCGGCATCTCGGTACTGAAGGATGAAGGTCTTCAGGCCTGAGTGAATGACCCGGACGCCGAAGCCCTTCAATTCGCCATCCCAGAGGAAGCTCTGTTCGCCCGGCTTGCCCGGTGGGGTCAGGCCTTCGACCGCCGTCTTGGTCAACCTCCCGCTCATGACGCCTTCCTCTCTGCAATCCGATCTGCTTACATTATCAGACCAGCAGGAAAATGTAAGCGCTATGTAAGCAGTTCGGCGCAAACGGAGGGCGAATCGGTCGGGGGCGAGCGTAAGGAGGTCTCTCTAAGTTATTGTTTTATAGTGGTATGGAGGGACGGAGAGTGGTGGGGCGAAGAGTAATCTGGACCTTGCCAAGGTTGGGGTCGAGGGTTCGAATCCCTTCGCCCGCTCCAATTTCCTCCAAGGAAATCAGAGCGTTATGAGAAGGCCGCCGCGAGGCGGCCTTTCGCTTTTCAATCCTGGTGTCCACATGGTGTCCACCGCGACTGAAGCGTGTCTCCCGTTGGCAACGTGGTAGCGGCCCCAAGGCAGCTCCTATACGGGGCTGGACTTCGGAGCCGAGCCTGAACACGATGCTAAGCTAGGCTCGAACGGCAGGCCTCCCATCGCCTCGACACCGGGGAAAACACCAGATGCAGCGGATCGAAGAGTTCGTCGATGAGAGGCAAAAATCCTGGTGCATCCACTGTGTGCGGTCGCTCGCGGGCCTCAAGACGAATGACGATCATGTCCCTTCGAAGAGCCTGCTCACAAAGCCGCGTCCGCATCACCTCCCTGTCGTGACGATCTGCAGGGAATGCAACACGAGCTTTTCGCTAGATGAGCAATACACGGTGACATTCATAAGCTGCGTTCTGGCCGGTTCCACCGATCCGGAGAGGCAGCTGAACGCGAGCGCAGCACGCGCTCTCGCCGACAGCTCCGCCCTGCGCGCCCGTATCGAGCAGTCGCGAACTGAGTACCGCACAATCGGTGGAGAAATGCGGCTGGTCTGGCAACCTGATATCGACCGCATCCAGCGGGTGGTCGTGAAGAACGCGCGCGGACATGCGTATTTCGAGTATGGGGAGCCAATGCTCGACCCACCGGCCCACATCAGGGTGCTTCCGTTGGAAGCCATGTCGGGGAGCGAGCGGCAGAGATTCGAAGGGTCGCACGGAGAGGGAAGCCCCGCGGTCTGGCCGGAGGTCGGAAGTCGCATGATGACACGGCTCGCTACAGGCGAGGACCTGTCAGGCTCTTGGGTCACCGTGCAGGACGGCATCTATCGGTATTCGGTGCAGACCGTCGGCGACGGCCTGCAAGTGCGCACGGTCCTTTACGAGTATCTGGCCGCGGAGGTTCAATGGGAGCATTAGCCAAGTGATCGAGACCGCCGCGGCGCCCGATCTCGAAGCGATCGCGGCCAAACTGGCCAAGCTGCAAGCGGCACTAGCCAGCGGCCTGCCACGGGAACGCTGCCTACGCCGATGGAGCGAGTTCATCCGCGAACGTGATGGTCAAAGGTGCGTAGACTGCCATTCTCGCCAACGCTTGTCCGCACACCATATTTGCCGGAAGTCGTTCATTGACGGCGCGCAATTTCAGACAGGCAACGGCATTACTCTTTGCAGCGCATGCCACCGAGAAATGCATCGTGGCTTCAACGCCCGCCCTGACCTATCGCTACCGGTGGATGCACAGGGCGGCGAGAAGCTGGCCTCGATGGAGCGGCTCTACAGCATTCTAACAGACGACGCCGTCGAGCGGGGCCTGATGCGCGACGACTTCTACTTCCTGACCGACGAGCTCCTGACCTCCTTCAAGAGAATGCAGGGCTACGACAGCACGACCTACTTTCCCGGATCACGCATCGAACAAGCTTACCTGATTCTGGCGGAAGGCGAGGCCGGCGCACGCCGCGCGCTGGCGGCAGCCAATGGAATCCCCATGACTGATCAGCCGCTTCTGCCGGGTGGATTGTACCTCGTTGTGGCGGGCGAAGGCGGAGAGACGCAGAAGGGCATCGTCATCCAAACCTATATGCCGCGATCCAAGTCATCGAGCGTTTGATCAGGCGCTCGGCCACGCGACAGCAGCCCCGCGAAGAACGCAGCCACAGCCTCGCGGAGCCTTACTTCATCACGGGTCTCGCATTCCCAGACCGTGAGAACTTCATAGCCCAGATCGCTGAGAGTCCGCAGGTGGACGATATCTCGCTCACGATTCCTGACAAGCTTGGCGGACCAGTATCCGGTGTTGGACCGCGGCTTGGAGGCAAGCTGGCAGCCTTCGTGAGAGTGCCAAAAGCAGCCGTGGACGAAGATCGCCCATCGGCGCGTCTTGTTTGCGAGGTCGGGCTTGCCGGGCAGGTCCGCGACATGAATGCGAAACCGCACGCCGAGCGCATGCACCGCCGACCGCGTCCGGACTTCGGGCAGGGTGTTCTTCGACCGGATTCGCCCCATCATCTGGGAACGGGTGAGCGCGTCCCGCTGGCGGCGCGGGACAATCTTTTCAAGATTGGGGGAGCGCCGGCCCATCAGACGGAGCCCTTCAATTCCAGCTCAGGCAGGTCGTCTTCGGAAAAGACGCAGGTTGATATGTTGGCCCGAAGCCGTCCATCCCGCCGCACATGCGTATGAACAATCCGGATCTGTGTTCCCCGCCGGCAGGCCGTGAGGTCGCCATGAACCGATCGCCGAAGCGCCAGCGAAAGCGGACCACTCTCGCCGTGCCTGCCGTCCGCCCGGAGCGTGATTGCATAGAGATCTCCGTCGAGGCCGTGATCGACGGATTCCAGTGCTCCGCGTGCTGCCGGCTCTCGGAGCTGAGGCCATGACCCGGCCGCACACCAGGACCAGAATGCCGGGCAGATCGCCTGATACTGGCATTGTTCGCACGCAATTTCCCCGGGACTGGCAAGCTCGCTGCTGCTGCAACCTCGCTCCAGCGCCTCATTCATTGCCTGAAGCCCGGCAACCGCCGCGTCAGCTTCGGCTTCGCAGTCTCGCCTCTCTATGCTCTGCTCGAGCACCTGTCCGGATGCAGACACAATCCGTGCAGTAGCCGGCCATCCAGCCGTCTCGCCGATAAGTACCGCGTAGAGCCTGAGCTGACGCCAGTACCCATCGACCAGGCTGGCGGCTTCCGCCCATGCCGGGTCCGGTAGCGCCGACTTGTACTCCGTCACCGAATGTTGATCGAATTGATCGGGTCTGCCGGTAAGCAGTCCGTTGCGGGCAGTCAGAAACTTCTCTGTTCCGGCCGTAGACGGCGCCAGTTTCGCCGGCCGCGCGCCCGTCCTCCGAGAGAGCTCGCTCTCCACGGCCGATGTAATGGCGCGCTGTCGCACGAGGTAATAGCCCGGCCAGCGCTCCGGACTTGCGAACCGCCGATCCAGCCGGTGACCGGACGCCGCAGCCAGCAGCTCGCGAATCGCATCTTCCCAAAGAAGCTCGGCTTCGCCGTCATCCGAAGGGCGCGCCGCCATAAGGCGGTGAAACGCTGTACCAAGCCACGCACGGGGGCTGTGGAGCACCCAGTCTCCAGCTCCCCCCGACCTGCTCAGGGCCGCCCTCAATGTGCAGAGCCGCATGCTAGACCAAAGCGTCGGGCTCGTCCGCGCGGCGGGCCCTATCGCTATTTTCGGTCTTGTCGCCATCTACGCGGGCCGTCGCAAAGCTTCGAAGACCGAGATGAAGCTCCACGCGGGATCGACCCGCAGCCCGCGGGCGCGTTCGGCGTCATCCCAGGCCGCCGCAATCTCGGGGCCGGCCCCGGCGCGATCCGTCAGCCAGAGCGGATGGGTCACGATGATGGCTTCCCGTCCGTTCGTCAGCCCAGGAAGGCCACCGAAGGTCGTGCGGCTAAACCCCGGCCGGGCGGCTTCGAGCGTTGCCGCCGCGAGATCGGCAACCCGCGCCCACAAGGGCGAAGAGAGCGATATCGCGCTGGTTGCGTCGAGCGCGAGATTCGCCATGTCGATCGCAAGCCGCCAGTCGAGAAGGTTGTGGTATGCAAGATTGCTGTAGCTTCGCAGGCAGTCCGGACAGGACGTGTCGCATGCGCCCGCATGCGCCTGGTCGACAAGCCGGTCGTGGAACTGCCAGTGCGAGTTCTGGACGATCATCTGAAGGAGCTGCTCGCTAATCGCCGGCTCGCCCAAGTGGGTCGCATAGCCAGCGCCGTTCTCGAGCGTGTCGCACAGGAATATCTGGCCGACGACCGATCCCAACGCGGGATCTTCTTGGCTCCGGATGCCCGCCTTCAGTTCATAGTCCTGAATGTCGAGGTAGACCGCGGCGGCGCGCCTCATCATGAAAGCCAGCGAATACAGCGCCGACCGTCCTGCCGGAGCGCGAGGATCCGCGGCCCGTCCGGGCCCGTAGTCGCGCACGCCGAGGAGCATCATGTCTGTCTCGCTGATCGCCGCGAGCGCGCACGTCACCACGGGACTCGCCGCGACCATGGGCGTACCGGGCCGCCGGCCGACCGATGCCGCATGCTTTTCTTCCGCTGCGTTGGCTGCGCCTACGTCGACCATGGCCCCGCGGGCCCACGACTCCTGCGATAGGTGGAAGAGACGGCCGGCATTGTCATTGATGACGTGAAGCCGGCCCTGGCCGGCACCGATGTCGAAGTTGCGGTGAACCCCGATGCCAAAGGGCGGGCGGCCGACCTTTGGTCGTGCGGCGCGCGGCACGAAGTCGAAAACGCCGTCATAGTCCCTGGCCTTGGTGTAATAGCTCACAAAGCCCTTCGGCTGCCGAAGATCGATGACCTGATAGTCCCGATCGCCAGTCCCTGCCGGCACTCCACACACCGGGCAAGCAGGGCTGTTCGGATTTGCAGTCTCGACGTGCTGACAGTTGCCGCACAGCCCAACGACGACCGGCGGACCTAGGGGATTTGGGTCTTGGACAGCAAGCGGGCCCTGGCGAATATAGTGGCCGACGCCGATCGCCGTGTGGATTGTCCGCTCCTTCACAGTCTCCGCACCGGGAGCAAACATGCTGACCGCCAGCTCGAGATCCCGGTCCACGGTTTGGTGGGGCGGCCAGTTCTGCGGCTGCTTGTGGTAAAGGAGCCGCGCGCGCGTCGGGAAGCCGAACATCGGCAGGATACCCTTGTTGGCGAGCCGCTCGCTCAGGCCGTCCTGCACCAGGGCCTGATCCCGCGCGGCGCCCGTGACTTCTCCTACGAGGCTGTTCGTAATCCAGGCGACAGCATCAGTCCGGCTAGTTGCCGTTGCGGCCAACCGCGTCTGCACAAGCAGAGCATCGCAGATGCCTTCGACAAGAGGCTGATTGCGGCCGATCCACTGCGAAACCACGCTGGCGACATCACCGGCCGCATAGCCGGCCGGCAGATTGTCCGGCGGCAGGTTCCAGGCGGCGGCGGTGCCGAATTCGCCATGCACGCTGTCACCGGCGGTGCTAGCGAATAGACCGAGCTCCGAAAACGCGCGGCGGAGCACCTCCTTGGCGAGGACGCGGCGGAGAATTTGCAGCCGGTTGGTGTCGACATATGGCGGCGGCGGCGGATCCGCAGTGATGCGCTCGGGCCGCTGGAAATAATAGTCGTCGTGGCTGCGGCCGCGGCAGAGCGTGAGCGCGAGAGACAGCGCCGCGCCGCGGCGGCCAGCGCGGCCGACCCGCTGCTGATAGTTGAAGCGCATCGGGGGCATGTTGGCCATCATCACAGCCAGCAGGGACCCGATGTCGACGCCCGCTTCCATCGTGGTGGTGACGCTCAGCAGATCGATGTTGTCGGTGAGAGCGACCTCGTCGCCGACCGGAATGTTCTGGAACAGGCGCTGGCGGTTGCGCGCGAGCACCTTGTCCGTCTGACCCGTCATCTCAGCGCAATTGAGGCGGAAGATCGGGCCGGCATCGACCGCGAGCCAGCGGTAGTAATCGATCTCCTGCCCCGCATCGTCGACCCCGGCAACGCGCGATGGACCGAGCGGCGTGAGGCAGCCGCTGCAAATGCCGCCACTGCGGTGGAGATGAACTCGCGAGCACCGGCTGCACTGAAAATATGTTGCCGTGGGATCGGCGACAAACAGGCCGCCGAACAGAAGAATGCCCAGGTTGAACACTCCGGCGCGCGTCAGCAGCGCAGTGACATCCTGCACGAAGTCGGCTGGCGTGATCCCGTTGGCGTTCGCCACCGCTTCAAGATAGTCCCGGGCATACTTTGGGAGCTGATTGTCGTCCCCCGTCGCGCGGTGGGTATCGATCCGCCGCCGCTTGCCAAGCATCCTGATGCAGCTATCGGCAGCCTCCTGATATACGGGAGCCGCCGCCGGATAGCTCAGGCGGTCTGTGGTGACGCAGCCCAGCTTCAGCGATTCAAGATCTCGCCGGCCGCCGGAGAAAAGGGATTCGGCAACCGCCTCGCGGGCGGCAGTCTGAATGCGCGTGCGATGGTCGTTCTCCTCGCCGCTCAGGCCCGCACGGTAAACCGGCGGCACTACGGCCCAGTCGAAGAGCCGCTGCCACTCGCCGCGCTGATCATCCAGATTCGTCCACATGACGCTGCGGTCGACGCCGCCCGGATTCATACCGGTCATCAGCAGGCGCCGGGCCGCATCTTCCTCGAGATCTGTTGCCTTCGAGAGTCCTGCCCGCGCATGCGCAAGAGTCCGGTCGGCAAGCTGCTGCATTGTCAGCCCGCCTATCGCCGACGGCATCGCGGCCATGGCGGGAATGCGCGAGGCGAGGATGGCGTTCGCCTCTTGCTGTCGGCCGATTGCAAACACGCTGGCAAGCGTGGCATCGTCCGGACTCAGGATGCCTCCCTGCACCTGGAGCTCGAACGCGATCGCCGCCCTGGTGCTGTCCTCCATGCCTCCGACGAGCGCCTGGCGAATGGCATCGAGCCAATGCGACTTCGCAACGCCGACCGCGAGTTTCGCCGCGTCCTGCCGGCTGTCAGAAAAGAGAACCAGCTTGCGGCGCGGGTCCTCGACCGGACGTCCCGCCTGCACCTCCGGAGGCGCAATCTCTCGCAGGAGAGAATCCGAAAGGACCTGTGCGACCTTTTGAAAGCCTGTGCGCTGGGTGCGGATCGGCGCCGAACTGGTCATTCGGCTCCAGTCGGCCTCGCAATGCGGACAAACCGACGGCCGTTCGTTGCGCGCGCTTGGAACAAGCGCGCGAGGAGGCACCGGGTTCTGGTGCAAGGCAGCGACGTGATAGATCCATCCCGTGGCATCGGCGCTACGGCGCGCGATCTCAAGTTCGCCGGTCCGATGGTCGTACCGCGCCTTTCTCCATTTTCGCTGGACCCCTTCCTGAGTCCACGTGTCCCGCTGCGGCTGGCGAAGCGTGCCGTCGGCGAGCTGCGCGGGCCAATAGACAGCGTAGTTGTCGTAGGTCCTGTCGTTCGCTGAGTGGTCAGGCGCCTTTTCGATGTTCGGATCGTCGGGCACTAGGGACCAGCTGTTTTGCCCGAGAGAGCGCCGGTAGCCGCCAAGGAATATGTCGCCGCACGGCTCGCAATAGAGCATCTCCAGCACGCGCGAGCCGCATCCGCACGTCGTCGTCGGACGGTCGAACAAGCGGCCCACCGGTATGTTGGCCTCATTCCAATGCGCGCCGCTGCACCCAGGGTTGGTGCAGGCCCACACGCCCTGAACATTCCGGAAGAACAGATGCACACGCGTCGGCAGAAGGGGCGTGCCCGCAGCCGACTCGGCTGCAGAGAGGGACATGATGAGGGCGGCTGCAGCGCTCGCAGCGCGGCCTCCCGGCTCTCCGGGAAACAGCGATCCGGCCAGGGCCTCGATCGTTTGCGGAACGACCGTCGGGCTCGCATCGGTCCCGTCATTGCAGGCCGCTCGAATAGCCTCGGGAGCGCCCGCCTCGATCAGCGCCGCGCCGAGCTGCTGGCCCGCAGAAAGAGCCGCATCTGGCGGGCTCAGCGATGCGGTGGCCGCGAAGGCCGCAACCGCATTCGCCACGTCCGCCTCGGACGCCGATACTATGCTGCTCCCAAGTTGCTCGATGGGCCCGGCCAGCGCCGAGAGGCGGTGCGCGGACCCTGGAGCAAGGGCTTCAGCGCCACCTCTGATGAGCGTGAAGGGCCGCGCGCGCCCGAAGAACTGGCGCAAATAGTCCTGGGCGCGTGCGTCGTCATCGCCGAGCGAGGCGCTCGACGCGAGGATCCGGAGCTGCGGATGGTCGGGGTTCAGCCCGAGCCGGTCGTACAGAACTCGGAGGATGTACCCCACCTCCGTTCCGGGTGTTCCGCGATAGGTATGAAGCTCGTCGACGACGAGGTGAAACACGTTGGCTGGATCTTCAAGCCAGCGCCGCGTCGCGGCGAATATCTGGTCCTCGATATCGCGCATCAGCATGATGTTCAGCATGCTGTAGTTGGTGATCAGGATGTCGGGCGGAGCATCCTGCATGTCCCACCGGCTCCACATCTCGCCGCCGTCAAAGCGGGGAAAGAAGCGCTGTGCGTCGGTGCCGGCAACCCGCTGGGCGAGCGAACTCTGCCGGCGCAGCTCTGTTCTCAGTTCTGCTTCTGCGTTGTCCCGTTGCGGACTTCCGGAGATCGGCGTCCAGCCCGTATAGCGTCCAAACCAGAACCGGTGCCCCGGGCGGTTGGCGCCCAGCCACGCGCGCACCCGGTCGCTATCAAGCGCCTGGCGAAGCCGTGACATCTGATCCTCGGCAAGCGCGTTGAGCGGGTAGAGAACAAGCGCGCGGATCGCTGGCGGCCGGCTGCCCATCTCGTGCGCCCGCTGTGAGATGCGCGGGTGATACACGCGATTTGCAGGAGAGCCGGCCGGCGGCGGCATCGACCACCAGTCATTGCGCGGAGCGGGCGCAATGGCAGGCCAGCCCGCAGACTCCCGGACAATCGCGGCGAGGACAGGAAGGTAGATCGACTCCGTCTTGCCTGAGCCGGTACCGGTCAGGATCACGGTATCCGACTGATTGGCGACGCTCGAACGGAGCATCGCCTCCTGATGCAAGTAAAGCTCGATCGGCACGCTGCCCCGCGGAAGAAAGAGCCCCTCCTCGGCAACGCCCGCGAGATCGTCGATATTCTGCTGAGACCAGCCCGCGATTCCTCCAAGAACGCTGGCGGTCGCGGCGCGAACATCATGTCCGCTCAGCACGTAGCCGGGCTGAGGTTCGATCAGCGGTTCGCGATACAGGACGCCGTCGTGGTTGAGAAGACGGCGGCGCGCCTGAACCAGGTCCTCGAAGCGGAGATCGAACGGGCTGTCGAAATACCTGAGATAAGCGCTCTTCAGGCTATCGAATGTGTGGATCGGATCGGTCATATCAGTCTGAGCCCCGTGAGCGCGAGAAACAGCCTCAGGTGTTCTGGCCGGACGCCAGCGAATGCGATTTGCCGAGTCTCCCGGTCGAAGCGCGGGAGCTCGCCACTGCAGAGTGCTAGCCCGCGAGCCATTATGCCCGGCGGATAAAGCTGCGCCGGCAGCGACAGCAGCCCGCCGTCCCGGGTCCACCGCACGACCTTGCACTTGGCTGCAGCAGCCATGCGTCCGGCGCGGTCATCGATCACCGATGCCGAGCCAGGTCCGCTCTTAAGCAGGCTGACCCAATCCCAGTCACGCTTGATACGGAAGAAGCCCTTGGCCGCGGCCGTTGCCTCGACAAGGCTGGATGCGACCCAGCGCATGCGCGATTTCGAAAAGCGGCGGACCGTGTCGACCTTTCCTTCCACCATCGGAAACGGCGTGCGCGGCCACTCCCGGATCGACGGGGAGCACGCAAGCAGATGCAATCCCGCTTCCGCCTGAAATGGTAGCCCGACCGACTCGGCCAGGTGGACGAGGGCATCGCTGGTCGGAGCTGTGACTGTGACTACGGCCGGACCTTCGCTCTGCGGCAAGACGCTCAGCCGACAGGCCCACGCGTCGCTCGCCCTGCCGAGACTCTCGAGTAGTGCTGGCGTTCGGGCGCCGCACAGCACGGCGGAGGAGCCCACCTCTTGAGGCAATCCCGCCAGCACCGGGGGCGCAACCCGCCAGCCATCAACCCCGGTCATTTCCACATGACCGAGCGTAACGAGGTCTCCGAGAACACGGCGCGCCGGTGTGCTGCCGGCGAGGTCGGCGCAAAGGTCAACGATCTTGCCTGACCGCCGGAACGACATCCAATGGAGAACCGCGTCCGTCATGCCCCTGCCTTTCGGTGTCGCCGTGCTCGCGCACGTGCGCGCCGCCAAGCTTCCTGTCCGGCCGGACTGTCAGTGCTGAGCGACAGCCTTCGAGACGCCGCGCTGCGAACCGCAGCCACCCAAGACAGGTCGACCACTCGGGAAAGACGCTCTCCCGCAGGCGGAACGAGCCATTCGACCCGGCCCTGGACCCGGCGGGGCCCCGACGACGAAATGAGGAAGGCAGGCGCGTCACGCAGGAGCCCAACCGCGATGGGGGCATCAGGTCTCACGCGAAGCATCGCTACGCCGCGCCGGAGACCCAGGGCAACCACGCTCGACATGGGCTCGGCCGCCACGACATGCTCGCCAGAAGGACCCGAGACACTCGCGCCACATATTTGCACTCGCGCCCAAGGCGCATCGTTCGGCAGTTCAAAGCGGCCGGCGTGCGCGTCCCAGGATTCCCAGCCGCCGCTCGTCCAGGGGTCAGCAATAATGCGGTAGGTGAGCGACGGCCCAGGAACGACGTCGACAAGGTGATCTCCCTGCCCATCCCACCCCGTAGCTCGCCAGCTGCCGTCCGCATCCATGTCGGCGGGCATTCCATCGATGGTGACCTGCGCGCCCGCGGGAAAAGGCCGGATCTCGATCCTTGGCGGCGAGCCTTGGGCGAAGGAGCCGGAACGCAGCTGAAGACCGCCCGACAGCGTGATTTCCGTTCCGATACCAGGATCAAGTGTTGTGAGGTACGGATCGAGAGGCGTCGGCGCCGCGTGCGCGGGGCGGTATCCCGACAGCACAGCCCATCCCTCCGGCACGCCCGACCAGCGGTCATGAGTAACGAGCTGGGGTGATCCGCAAGCTGCAGCGGCCGACCGCACCGCCTCCGCATCTTCTTGCGTGCAGGCGACCGCACTCGCCGAGTTCACGGTCGCAGAGCCGACCGACATCAGCCCTTGCTCGTCTGCCTGCTCGCTGAAAATGTGGATGCGACGGCTGCTCCGAAGCCACTGGTAGCCTTCCCTCGAGTCCAGCCTGACTTCTCCGGAGAGCAGGTTCGGGGTCCACTCGAGATCAACATCATCGTAACGGTCGTCCCCGAACGGTCCGACCTCCGTCTCGGCACCGAGAAGCAGGGTGATGCTGTCGGGATAGCCGGCCGGCCGCGCCAGCACTGCGGAGATGCTAACCGTCCGCCGGACAGGATGGATGATCAGGCGAAGCCTCGCCTCTGCGGGCGTGCGCAGCACCGCTGCCGGCATGGGCGAAGCGTCGCTCGCCTCGGCGGCCACCTTCGGCGGCGCCGGCCTTCGCTGTCCTCGCCTGTCGCGATGCTGAGCTGGTTTCGAAGGGCGTGGCCTGGATGCAGGCACAACCTCGGCAGGCGCCCCTTCTTCTGTTACTGGAGGCGGCTGCACTTCGGCGCCGGGAAGCGCCGCCAGGCCGGTCTCGATTGTTTCGGGTGCGAGGTCATCAGCGACCTCGCCAGCCTCAGGAGACTCTGCGGCGGTGCTGGGCGGTGGCGGCTCATCCGCGGCCGGCTCCTCAGATGCGAGACCGCCCCGGCTAGGCGCGTCGCCGGCCGCATCGGGTTCTGCAAAAACCTCTTCCGCGATCGCCGAGGCCGCCGACGCCTCGGCAACTGCTTCGCCAATGATGTTCGCCAGATTGCGGGCGTCCTGTACGACCGGCGCTTCGTCGGGCGGCGAAATCACCGGCCCGCGGGAAACAAAACCCCCGCTGGCAAGGGCCTTAAGGCCAGCCCATCGGTCCGGCGCTGGGACGAGGTCTCCTTCGTCAGCGGCCGCCGTTGCGAGCTCGGGCGTTTCCTCCGGCCCGTCTTGAGGCAGCGGCGCATATTCGCGTTCGGTGAGCACCGCCGTTTCGCTTTGCGCCTCTGGTCCCGCGAGGACTGCGGCACCTCCATTGGCTAACGCTGCCGTCGCGGGCGTGCCGTCGGGTCGCAAACTCTCAATTCCGAACGGCGCAAGCGCCGACGCGGCTATGGACCGCATTTCTGGAGACTGATCTGGAGACTGAACGGCGGTCTCCAGATTCGAGGCAGGCAGTGGCACAAAGTCCTCGTCGCCGTTGCTGGCGCCGTATTCCTCGGGCGTGCCCTCGGCCAACGGCACGCCTTCCTGCCTGGCGTAGTCATCCAAGCCGCCTCGTCCGGCGGTTTCGACCGGCTCAGGGCCTGCCTGCCTTTCTTCCTGCTCAGCCGGTCGTGGCTCAATCGTGAGCTTCGCCGAAGGCGCGGCAGCGACAACGAGTAGCGAGCGCGACCGGCCACGCCGGAACGCGAACCATAGGCCCAGCGCCATCACGCCAACGCCCCCGCCCGCAAACAGGATGATGACCGCCCCCGGCATGGCCAAGCTACCCAGTCATAGCCAGCAGGCCTTCGGCCGCGCGTGCTACGGCAAGCCCCAGCAGGGGCGGCACCGCATTTCCAACCTGCTTTAGCTGCTGCCATTCGCTCCCATGAAAGACAAAGCCGTCATGGAATGACTGGAGGCGGGCCGCCTCGCGCACCGTTATCCACCGGTCAAAAGTGGGATGAATCCACTCCGACAGGTCCCGATGCATCTGTGCCAGTATCGTATAGGACGGCTTGTCAGGGTCGAGCCTCCGCCATTTGTGGCCCCGCGTGCCGTTCCAAAGCTCCTTGGGCAGCGAGTCTCCGCGTGCGCCCGGCTTGATTGCTTCCAAGATTGCCTTGCGGCGTTCCTGGATGCCCTTCGTGTGGTGATTGAAGAGCTCGTCTTTCTTCAGCCGGCTGCGCTTCTGCTTTGACGACAGAAGGGGCCGCTCGCAGTCGAGCCGCATCAGTTTCTGGTAGTCGGATAGCGCGCTCTTTTTGGAGCGTGGATATGGAAGGACGCCATCGTCCACAGCGACGTCCGCCGGCAGGTCGGAGAGCGCTTCGCGAACGGTAACTGTCGCGGCCGTCTTCTCCTTGTCGAGGAGCGCAGCCGCTGATTCAGCGAAGTCGCCGTCGAAGTCTAGGTCGTCCCGCAGTCCGAAGATGAAGACCCGGCGGCGGTCTTGCGGCACCCCAAACTCAGACGCGAGCACGGGGACGATCGCGGTGCGCCGGTAGCCAGCCGAGGCGAAGGCGGAGAGGATCTCCGTCCGGAAATGCCCATTCCTCATCGCCACCATGTTTGGGACATTTTCCATCACGAACGCTCGCGCGCGAACCACACGGCAGATTCGGACAAATTCCTTGTAGAGAGCGTTACGCGGATCGGAGAGATCGCGAGGACCGATTTGGCTGAATCCCTGGCATGGCGGGCCGCCGTAGACGACATCGATCGGGTCGCTCCCCAGGGCTTGGCGCCACCCGCGGCCCTTGAGAAAACCAGCTATGTCGCCCTCGTGCAGCTTCACTTCCGGGAAGTTTGCCGCGTGTGTACCACAGGCTTGAGCGTCTGATTCCACGGCGGCCACGACCTGCCAGCCGGCCATGCGCGCACCCTCGCAAAAACCGCCTGCGCCACAGAAGAGCGAAACAGCCCTTACTTTCACGAAAAGCGCCTCGCTCGCTGAATGTCGGTGAGTCTTTGACGAATTCTCTCTGCAGGCATCTTTCCTCCCCCTCCGATTCGACTTATTCAAATAGCTTCCTAATATCAGCCATCGGGCGAAACAGCTTTATCGGCTGATCCGGGAGTGGCAGGAAGCTCTCCCGCTCGTAGAAGCGGCGGGCGCTGTCGTCCTTCGCATCGACGATCACCGCGAACGAGGCGATCTCGCTTCGAGACGCTCGCCACAGAGCGTCGGCCAGCAAAAACCGCCCGTGCCCTTTTCCCTGCTGCCGCCGATCCACCGCGAGACGGCCCAAAAGCGTTGCTGGCACCAGTGGATATCTGGGCAGCTTCCGCACCGTTTGTTCCGGCAGCTCCGCGAGCTGCACAGAGGTCGACGACAGCGTGTAGTAGCCTGCAATCGTTCCCTCGGGCAGCACCAGGACAAAAGGCGCGGCCATATTCTTCCGTGCGTCCTGGCTCGCCTGCGTCCGGAAATACCTGTCCAGCGGCTCTACGCCGCTCTCAAAACCCGAACGGTCATGGTGCGCGCCAAGCGCTTCGACCCGGAGCCCCTCTCCAACTTCGCTCGTCACGCGTCAAGCGCCGGCTCTCGCGCGATAGCGGCGGACCGTGTCGCGGAGGCGGTCATTGACCGGCTTCGGGTTCAGCAGCGCATCAACGAACGCTTCGCTGTCGCGCACGGAGAGTGAGAGCTGGCTATGCTCCTCGATCGCGCGCCGAGCCGCGTCCTGCACGCTTGTCAGCACGAAGTCTGTCACGGTGCGCCCCTGCAAGGCGGCCGCCCGCTCGATTAGGCTCTTCTGCTCCGCAGTGACGCGGGCCTCTAGGCGCTCGGCTCGGGTGCGCCCGCTGGTTGATCTGGTTGCCGCATTGGGCATGGCTTTTCTCCTGATCTAATGTACGGCCAATGACCGGCCACTTCAAGGGTGCTGTGGGAATGCCTTCCCCCTGGTCGACGCCACGGTCGCCGACGCACCCCCCTTCTGCGGGGAGGACCCTGCAACGCCCCTTCTAGAGGAAGAGGAGGGCGGGCTTCGCCGTGACGGGTTGAAGGCTGGAGGAGAGGCCTCCGGCACCTGTCGTGGAGTTTGAACCATGACCCAAGTGGAAGTTCTCAGCGCTGCCCATGATGACGTCGCCGGCTACAAGGTGGACGTGAGCCGTGGCGAACGTATCGGCCGCGTGTCCTCGGAGTGGTTTTCGCGGCCGGCGGACGAACGCTACCTGTCCCTGTCCGACCTTTACGCCACCGTGCGCGGACGGACCGAACGCAGCCGCACCCGAACCGTCGAGAGCGCGGCGATCCGGGTCGAGGCGAGCTGGGATGATGCCGAACGCCTGTCTCTGATGCTGCCCGGCTCGGACACGCCGATCGCGCCCACGCATTGGAGCTTCGGCCAGCTCGCCGGCCTGGTCGGCGCACCCGCGGCCTATCTGCGTCAGCTTCCCGCGCCGCTCGCCGGCATCAACCTGCAATACGGGCTGACCTCCCATCGCGCCGAGCAGGTGAAGACTCTGGAGATCGAAGATGGCCGCGTCGAGCTGCGCGCCGTCACCGGGCCCGACTATGGCCGCATCTTCGACCACGAGCTGGTCTCGGCCGTGCAGCGCATCGCCGGCAACGGCACGGGCGACACTCGCTGGAAGGTGCCGGGTGTCCTCGACTGGTCGACCGGCATCTACAACCCGCGCGTCGACATCACCCAGGACACGACCACGCTCTACGCCTCCGATCGCGACATCTTCCTCTTCCTG
>JAMSKV010000018.1 GCA_024515975.1 Endosaccharibacter trunci | reverse complement strand
TTCTTTTTAAAGAGCAGTCCGAAGCAGTTGTGCACCGCGTCGGTGGAGCGGCTTTTAGGCCCCGCTCCGGTTCGTGTCAACGCAATGACAGAAATTGACCTAAACCCAGTGCCGGCGCGGTTTCGGCACCTCCCAAGGCGCCGAAACCAGCCAAACCCGGCGAAAGAATCGCCGATTTCTAGCAAGTTATGCGCTCAGCGCATAACTCTGGCTGTCAGTCGGCTGTGCGGCGCCGATCACCAGACCATCTTCGCCGGCAGACACGGTGACGGTGGAGCCGTCATGCAGATCACCGCCCAACAGCCGTGTCGCCAAGGGATTCTGCAGGCTGCGCTGGATCACCCTCTTCAACGGCCGGGCGCCATAGACCGGGTCGTATCCCTCGGTCGCCAGCCAATCGAGGGCAGAGGGCTCCAATCGTAGGGTGATGTTCCGGTCGGCCAGCAACGCGCGCAGGCGGGCGAGCTGGATCTCCACGATCCGCGCCATGTCCGCCTTCTGCAGACGAGAGAACAGGATCACCTCGTCTAGCCGGTTCAGGAATTCCGGCCGGAAATGCGCCCGGACCACCTTCATCACCTGGGCCTGCACCAAAGCCGCAGGCTCGCCATCCGGCTGCGCCGCCAGTACATCCGACCCCAGATTGCTGGTCAGGACGATGATGGTGTTGCGGAAGTCCACCGTCCGCCCCTGGCCGTCGGTCAGGCGACCGTCATCCAGCACCTGGAGCAGCACGTTGAAGATATCCTCGTGCGCCTTTTCCACCTCGTCGAACAGGATCACCTGATAGGGCCGGCGACGCACCGCCTCGGTCAGAACGCCGCCCTCGTCGTAGCCGACATAGCCCGGCGGCGCGCCGATCAGCCGGCTCACCGCGTGCTTTTCCATGAACTCGCTCATATCGATCCGCAGCAGCGCTCGTTCGTCGTCGAACAGGAACTCCGCCAGCGCCTTGGTCAGTTCGGTCTTGCCCACCCCGGTCGGGCCCAGGAACAGGAACGAGCCGATCGGCCGGTTCGGATCCTGCAGACCCGCACGCGCACGGCGCACCGCGTCGGACACCGCCACGAGGGCCTCTTCCTGCCCGACCACGCGGTCGCGCAGCTTGTCCTCCATGCGGAGAAGCTTGGCGCGCTCGCCTTCCAGCATCCGGTCCACCGGCACGCCGGTCCAGCGCGAGACCACGCTGGCGATCGCTTCCTCCGTCACCGCCTCGTTCACCAGAGGCAACCCTTCGGCACGATGCTCCTGCCTGGACGCGATCTCGCTTTCCAGCGCCGGGATCACCCCATACATGAGTTCCGACGCCCGCCCGAGATCGCCGCCACGCTGGGCGACCTCCACCTCGGAGCGTGCCTGGTCGAGACGCTCCTTGAGCTTCTGGACCTCCGCCACGCGGTCCTTCTCGGCATGCCAGCCCGCGTTCAGGACATCCGATCGCTCCTCCAGCTCGGCGATCTCGACCTCGAGTTTAGCCAGCCGTTCGCGGCTCGCCGCATCGTCCTCGCGCTTCAGCGCCTCGCGCTCGATCTTGAGCTGCATCAGGCGACGGTCGAGCTCGTCCAGCGCCTCCGGCTTGCTGTCCACCTGCATCCGCAGACGGCTGGCCGCCTCGTCCATGAGATCGATCGCCTTGTCGGGCAGATAGCGGTCGGTGATGTAGCGGTTGCTCAGATTCGCCGCGGCGATCAGCGCCCCATCGGTGATGCGGATGCCGTGATGGAGCTCGTATTTCTCCTTGATGCCGCGCAGGATCGAGATCGTATCCGGCACGGATGGCTCGCCGACGAACACCGGCTGGAACCGACGCGCCAGCGCCTGGTCCTTCTCGATGTATTTCCGATACTCGTCGAGCGTGGTCGCGCCGATGCAGTGCAGCACACCGCGCGCCAGCTCCGGCTTCAGCAGATTCGACGCATCCATGGCGCCGTCCGTGCGCCCGGCGCCCACCAGCGTGTGCATCTCGTCGATGAACAGGATCACCTGTCCGGCAGCGGACTCGATCTCCTTCAGCACGGCCTTCAGCCGCTCCTCGAACTCGCCCCGGAACTTGGCGCCAGCCACCAGCGCACCGAGATCGAGCGCCAGCAATCGCTTGTTCTTCAATGCTTCCGGCACATCGCCGTTGATGATCCGAAGCGCCAGCCCTTCCACGATCGCCGTCTTGCCGACGCCGGGCTCGCCGATCAGGACCGGGTTGTTCTTGGTGCGACGCGCCAGGACCTGGATGGTGCGACGGATCTCCTCATCGCGGCCGATCACCGGATCGAGCTTGCCGGAGCGCGCCACCTCCGTGACGTCCCGGGCATATTTCTTCAGCGCATCGAACCCGGCCTCGGCGTTGGCGCTATCGACCTTGCGTCCCTTGCGGGCCCCGGTCAGCGCCTGTTCCAGGGCGACGGAGGACGCCCCGGACCGGGCGAGAGCCGCGCCGGCGGGCTGATCGGATGCGGCCAGAGCCAGCAGCAGCCTGTCCTGAGCGACAAAACTGTCGCCAGCCTTCTTGGCAGCCTGCTCGGCCTGATCCAGCAGGCGCACCAGCTCAGGTGTCGCCTGCGGGTGACCAGCGCCAGCACCCTGCACCTTGGGAAGTTTGGCCAGATCGGCTTCGACGGCGCTCTTGGCGAGATCCGGATTGCCCCCGGCGGCCCGGATCAGGGAGGAGGCAGCTCCTTCGGGATCATCGAGCATGGCCTTGAGCAGATGCTCCGGCGTCAGACGCTGGTGATAATCGCGAAGGGCGATTGTCTGGGCCGCCTGGAGAAATCCCCGCGACCGTTCGGTAAAGCTTTCCATATCCATCAGATTTGTCCCTCTCAAGCAGGCGACGATCGATCCAATGCTTCAGACGTCCCTCTTGGAGGCAACGCACGGGCCGTCGGATCATCGAAAATGTGGGGTGTCCCGTCCCCGACTCAAGAGCCTGCCGGCGTTGCCACCTCAGCCCGATTGGCGCGCTTAATGACGGCTCCGGCCTCGTCATAGACGAAAGGAAGGCAGGCAAGGCGCCGGCCGGCCGTCACCGGCGTTACCTGATGCATCAGCGAACACGAGAAGATCACCGCCCCGCCGGCGCCGGGCCGATATCGCCGCCTGCCGAACTCCGGAAAAACGAGTTCGCCACCCTGGAAGCCGTCATTCAGATTGATGGATACCGCGAACTTGCGATGAGCCGTCGCCGAGACGGTGTTGTCGCGATGCGGTCCGAAGCATCCGAGTTCCGCGCTGTCGTAGGAGGCCAGGATCAGCCGTTCGAGCTGAGTGGCCTCGAACTGGAAGGCGCTGCGGATTGCCGGCACCACACGGCGCACGATCCGCGCCTGGATCTGTTCCACCAGGCTACGGTCGCGCACCGGGCAATCGCTGCGGCGCTTGAACCGGGTATCCGTGACGGCATGCGAGGGCGCATCGCCGCGCTGGGTGAATACCCCCGATGGCGTCCCGCCCTGCTTGTCGTAGTAGTCGATGAGCCGGGAACAGAACTCCGGTTCGAACACATCAGGGAGCACGAGCGCCGGCGCCGGCCATTCGGTTGCCGCTCCTTCCCGCTGCAGAGCGATCTCGAGCGACCCGATCATCCGCGACGCCGCACCCGGCGCATCGAGCGTCGCCGCGATCACACGCAAGGACCGATCCAGCAGGAACCAGATCGCACGTCCCGGTCCGCCCCCGTCCAGAGGACGACTGCCATAAAGCCGCCCGACCAGACCGTCCGCATCCTGGAAGAAGCGGATGCCGGGCAGCTCGGCGCGCAAACGCCCCTCGTCGGCGGGATCGGCGCTGACGCCAAAGAACGAACCATCCTTGTCGTCGAACAGGCTGCGGCGGGCGGCGATCGCCTCCAGCCCGGCCTGTGCGTCCGAGGATGCCGCGCTGTCGAACAGAAACAGCAGCACGAAGCGGCCGGCCGCCATGTCGAAGGTGTAATCGCCCTGCGGCGTGGTGCAGCGCTGGCGGAACCAGGGCGCCGGATCGCCGGTCAGGAGAGTGGCGAACGAGCTCATGATACTCCCTCGAGGCCTCGCGATGCCGCGCCCGGAGCGGAGTATGGGCATGCGACCTGGCCGGAGCAACCGGCGGGTTGTCTGCCGCGCCGGGCGGCCTCTACCGTTCGGTTGGTTGCGAACGGAGCCCGACGAGGGAGTGCTCCCTGAATATGCGACGCCGTTTGGACCGCGCCAGCTCCGGAACGACTGGCCGACGCACCACGGGAAACGCTGATCGCGCCGGCAGACCAGAATCACCAGGCCAACATGAGCGGAATCAAGGCAGCGCGTGCCCAACACAACAACGCCGGTGATGCCCCAGCCTCGGCTCAAACGACCGAAAGACTGAGAAACGATCGCGGCAAGCTGTTGATTTCCGTGGTGCCCGCCGCCGGACTCGAACCGGCACGCCCTATGGGCTGCGGATTTTAAGTCCGCTGCGTCTACCATTCCGCCAGGCGGGCACGAGGCCAGTCCTAGCCGCTACAGGCGTTGAAGGAAACGCCCGCTCACCCCGTTCGTAGCAGCGACGCGCCGTGATGCTTCAGCCAGCGCTCCGCCACCACGCGGTGCGGCGTCAGCTCGGCGACCAGGGCCCAGAAATGGGGCCCGTGGTCCAGATGCCGCAGATGCGCCAGCTCATGCGCGACCACGTAGTGCTGGATGTCGGGAGGCGCCATCACCAGCCGCCAGGAGAACATCACCACACGCTCCGACGAGCAGCTTCCCCAGCGCGTCGCCGTGTCCTTGATCACCAGGCGCGATGGCGTGAGCCCGCCCGCCGCTTCGGGCGAGGCTGCAATCTCACCCACGAGACGGCTCAACCGCGCACGCGCCTCCATGCGCAGGAAATCGGCCACGCGCCGGCGCAGAAACCCCGCCTCCCCGCTGACGCGGATCTCGCCCGATTCCACCCACACGCCGCGCCGCGCATCCGGAACATGCCGGATCGGATGCAGCCGGCCGCACAGCATCAGTTCAGCACCTTCCTCGAAGCGCACCGCGCTGGGCAGGGCGGCCAATCGGCTTGCCGCCCAATCCGCATGGGTCCGCAAAAGCGCCAGACCGGCGTCGCGCGCCGCACGCATCGGCAGCGTGACCACCACGGCCCCGGCCCGCGGATCGATCCTCAGGGAAATCCGGCGCGCCCGCGCGCATCGGTTCCAGCGCACCGGCAGGGCGCCCGTCGACAGCATCAGGGTCTCGGACACAGGCTGTGCGCCGGCCTCGGCCCGTGGGCGGCGCGCCGGACGACGAACCGCCGCGCCGCTCACCGTCGCGTGGCCTTGCGTTTGGCAGCAGACACGGCCACCCGGCGGATTTCCGGCGGCACGGCGGGCGGCATCTCGCCCGGCCAGTCCACCAAATGCTCTTCCAGCGCCCCGGCGACGCGCTCGCTGATCACGCGGCCGCGCACCGATATCCCGGCCTCATGCACCGTCTCCGCGCTGCCTGAGACAAGCGGATGCCACCAGGCGAGATCGGCGCCCTCCGCCACCAGACGATACCCACAGCTCGGCGGCAACCAGTCGATCTCGTGCAATTCGCTGGGTGTGAGCTGCACGCAATCCGGCACCTTGCGGCGGCGGCGGGGGTAATCGGAACACAGGCAGCTTTCGGTATCGAGCAGACGGCACGACACCTCGGTATGGACAACCGCGTCGGTCTCCTCATCGCGCAGCTTGTGCAGGCAGCAGCGCCCGCAGCCGTCGCAAAGCGACTCCCATTCCGCGACGCTCATCTGCTCGAGCGTCTTGGCTTTCCAAAAGGGGCGTTCGGCGTCCATGACGCCAATCTAGGGTGCCGGGGAGGGCGCGGAAAGCGCCGATACGGTATGGTGCCTTGTCCGAAGCAAGGCTGCGGCATCCGTCCCGCCGGCGAGAAGCAGCCCCGCCAGACAGGCTGGCCCCATCTGTGGCCACCATAGCAGGCGGAACTGCGCCCCCGCCCCGGCGCCCAGCCCGCGCGCAGCCCGCACCTGGCCCTTTGGCATGCGGCCGAGCGACCACAAGGCGGGCAGCGCCAGAAGCGGCAGCGTTCCCAGCACCCGGCAGACAATCAGCGCCGGCCCGGACCGCACGCCGAACCAGTCCGGCCGCAGCGTCAGAAACAGTCCCGGCAGCAGCAGGGCAACCAGAACGGTGCGTCCGAACGCCGAGACCCGAACGCCAGAACGCGCGACCGCCGCCGTCACCAGCCCCGCCAGCAGCGCCGATAGCGGCAGACAGACCCAGCCCGTCATGGGAAACCGGCCTCATGGCGCATTGCCGCCGTCCTCTTCCTGCATGACGAGGAGAGTAGCGGCCTGCCGCATGTTGGTGGAAGATCGCCCCGCCCACAGCGCCCGAGAATGCCATGCGATACGAGACCTTCTTTCGCGACCAGCTGGCCGCCCTGAAGGCGGAAGGCAATTACCGCACCTTCGCCGAGCTGGAACGGATCAGCGGCCGCTTCCCGCGCGCCTTCCATCACGGCATCGGCCGGGAGGTGACGGTGTGGTGCTCGAACGACTATCTCGGCATGGGTCAGCATCCCGCCGTGGTCGCCGCCATGCGCGACGCGGTGGAGAAGCACGGCGCAGGCGCCGGCGGCACGCGCAATATCTCCGGCACCAGCCCGCAGCACGTCGCGCTGGAGCGCGAGCTGGCGGCGCTGCACGGCAAGGAAGCCGGGCTGCTCTTCACCTCCGGCTACATGTCGAACTGGGCCACCATCGGCACCCTCGCGGCCCGCATGCCCGGCTGCATCGTCCTGTCCGATGCCGCCAACCACGCCTCCATGATCGAGGGCATGCGCCACAGCCGTGCGCCCAAGCACGTTTTCCGGCACAACGACGCGGCCGATCTGGACCGCGTGCTGGGCGAACTTCCCGCGGACGCGCCCAAGATCGTCGCTTTCGAGTCGGTCTATTCCATGGACGGCGATATCGCGCCCCTGTCCGATCTGTGCGACGTCGCCGAAAAGCACGACGCGATGACCTATCTGGACGAGGTGCACGGGGTCGGTCTCTATGGCCCCACCGGCGCCGGTGTCAGCGAGCGCGACGGCGTGCAGCACCGGCTGACCGTGATCGAAGGCACGCTTGCCAAAGGTTACGGCACGGTGGGCGGCTATATCGCCGGCTCCGCCGCCCTGTGCGACTATATCCGCTCCTTCGCCTCCGGCTTCATCTTCTCTTCCGCCCTGCCGCCCGCGGTGGCCGCGGCCGCGCTGGCCAGCGTACGCCATCTGCGCGAGAGCCAGGAAGAGCGCCGTCTCCACCAGCGGCAGGTCGCCACGCTGCGCCGCAGACTGGACGAGGAAGGGCTGCCGCATCTGCGCAACCCGAGCCATATCGTGCCGGTGATCGTGGGCGATCCGATCCGGTGTCGCGGCATCTCCGAGCGGCTGCTGGACCGGCACGGCGTCTATGTGCAGCCGATCAATTATCCCACCGTGCCGCGTGGCACCGAACGGCTGCGATTCACCGCCACGCCGCTGCACAGCGACGAGGACATCGAGCATCTGGTGTCGGCGCTGTCGGAAACCTGGTCCGAGTTCAGTCTCGCCCGGGCGGCGTAACCGACGCCGAAGGTTCGAGAACAGTGACGCCAGGGGCCTTCTTTTTCTGAAGCCAGAACAGCAGGTAGACGTCTATCCGTTTAGGCTCACCGGGGGGCTGCCTTCTTCAAGGCCTGTTCGGCGTCGTTCCTGCCAACCAGCGATCGAACCGCGCCTGGATCGCCGGCAGATGCTCGGCCCAGAACGCCGCGTCCACATGGATCGCATCCTCCCGGTGCTCGGCCGTGTTGGCGCTGTCCACCGGCAGGCTCTCTGCAGCGGCGGGATCCTTGCGCAGCAGGCTCTGCGCCGGATAGCGCGACACGAATTGCAGCTGGCGCGCGGGCTCCAGCGTGAAGTTGATCAGGGCGTAAGCGTCGCGCTCGCCCTCCGTCAGCCTGGTCGTGGTCGGGTTCGCCGGCGGATGGCCAGGCAGAACCCAGTCCACCATCGTGCTGAGACTGTTTTCCCACTGGATACCGAAATCCCGGTGACCTTCCCGATTGGCGATGGCGATCTCGCCGTTGGGCGCGCTGGTCATCAGAACCGCGCCGGTCTCGATGATCCGCACCGCCTCCGCCGGGTTGCGCCACCAGACCACGTAGGGCTTCAACTGGTCGAGCTTGCGGAAGGCGCGGTCGAGCCCCGCATCGGTTCCCAGCGTCCGATACAACGCATCCGGCGATACGCCGTCGGCCAGAAGCGCGATTTCCAGCGTCCCGCGCGGGTCCCGCGCCAGGCCGCGCTTGCCCGGACGGCGCGCGACATCCCAGAACATCGACCAGTTCGGCGGCGTGTCGATCCGGCTCTTATCCCAGGCCAGCACCAGGTCTGAGCGAAAGGCGCCGATCCCGCACGGGCTGACGGAGTCCACGTCCAGCGGTCCGTTTCCGACACCCAGGGCCGGGATCGCCGACGGATCGATCGGCAGGAGCAGTCCCTTGCTGCAGGCGGCCAGAGCCGAGCTGTCGTCCATCAGGGCGAGATCGCTTCCGCCGATGGGCGCGGCGCCATGCCCGTCGCCCTGAAGGGCTGCAAGAGTGCCATCCCAGCGCGACACACGCACGCGACGTTTGGCGGCGGCAGCGAACGGCCCGAAGAACGCCGCCTGCTGCGCATCCTGCAGGGCGCCCCCCAGGCTCGCCACCTCGATCGGCGGAGGCACGGTCCGCGCAGACGGATGCGCGCCCCTGGCCCGGGCCCCGCTATCGGGGCCGAACATGGCCAGCAAGCCGGCTGCCACGCACGCCAGGGCTTTCGCGGACCGCGTGAGGGAAGCCGGAACGGCGATGATCGGAAGAATTCTCACTGTGGCTCGGTCTGGGCGCGGCCCGGGTCCGGGCCGACCATTGAAGGAAGATCATCCGGCCGAGGCCGATCGCTCACGCGGTTGAAGCTAGAACAGAAGCGCCGCTCTGTAACCCTGCGCTGCGTCGCGCGCCGGCTGCTCGTCCGAAACCGGAAACACACGCGCCTGATGCGGCTGCCAGGCCAGCATGGCGACGCGGCCAGGCCTGAGTTCGGCCAGAATCGCCGCGGGCGGACGTCGGACCAACAATTCCATCCCGTCGGCCAGGCGAAACCGCAGGCGCAGATGGTCGCCGAGATGCAGGACGTCCTGCAGCGTGCCGGGCAGGGCGTCTTCGGCCGCTTCCATCTCCGAGCCGCGACGGTTGAGAAAAGCAGTCGCGATCCGGTCCGGACGCACGGCCAGGGTGCAAGCGGCGTTCTCGGGCAGGGCGCCGAACGGCTCGGCTTCCATCACGTGCCCGGTCGGCAGGCGCACACGCGCCGTCTCGCCGTCATTCTCGAGAATGCGCCCGGGCAGGAGGTTGGCGTCGCCGATGCGCGCCGCCACCACGGCATCGCAGGGGCGCTCCAGCAGCGCGGCGCCGCTGTCGACCTGATGCAGCGTGCCCCGGTCCAGCACGCCGACCTCGTCGCCCATCGAGAGCGCCTCGTCGCGATCCTCCGTTGCCAGGAGCATGGTCAACCCGCGCGCGCCCACCAGACGCTTCAGGCTTCGCCGGAGCTGCTCGCGCTCGCGCGGACGCAGGAGTTGCAAGGGCGCGTCCAGGAGGAGGAGCACAGGATCGGCGGCGAGCGCCCGGGCGAGCGCCGCGCGCACGGCATCCGCCGGGCTCAAATCCGCCGGACAAACATGCGCCACCGCATCAAGCCCGAGCAGGGCCAGCCCGTCGGCGATGCGCCGGTCGCGCTCGGAGGACGGCAGACCGCGCACCCGCAGCGGAAAGCCGATATTTCCCGCCACATCGAGATGGGTGAAAAGCGGGTCGCGGGGCGATACCAGACCGATGCCGCGATCGCGTGGCGGCAACGCGCCGATCGGGCGGCCGTCGCGGAGAATCGCGCCATGGTCGATCGGAGCGTGCCCAGCGATCGCGTCCAGCAGGAGGGATGTCCCGTCCGCCGCGTCGCCCAAAAGCGCCAGGGTCCGCCCCGGCGCGATCGAGAACGATGCGGATACGACGGCCTGCCGGGCGCCGCGCACGCGCAAGGCCTCCACGGACAAGCGGAAGGGAGGCGGGCTCGTGGAGGGCATCGGCGTCGGCATGGAACCAGCGATCTATGGCGGCGTTCGTTGGCCCTGTCACGGAAGGGTCGAACGATGCTGTTTTGCAAGAAAGCCACCAAGAAGGCCAAGACTGTCGCCAGCGACACCCAGGAGCAGATCCAGACGCTGCGCGCGCAGGTCGAGAAGCTGCTGAACCAGAAGGTGACGCCGGCGCTCGGCGATGTGGCCGACAAGGCGGAGACCGCCGTCAGCACCGCGCGTACGGTCACGAACGCACAGGTCGAGAACGTGTCGGAGCAGGTCCGCAGCCAGCCGCTGGTCGCCATTGGTATCGTTGCGGTGATCGGCTATCTGGTTGGCCGAATTCTCCGATAGGACCAGATCATGAAAGCCGTCGATCTTGCCAAGGTCGCAGCCGCTGCAGAAGGCCTCCGCATCAAAAAGCAGGCGCTGAGGCTCGGAAGGCAGGTCGCTTTCCTGGTCCTAGCGGCGGTATTCGGGTTCTTCGCACTCGTCGGCTTTCATGTGGTCCTTTGGACGCTCTGTTACGGCCCGTGGCACTTCGGCAGAGTCGGATCTTCGCTCGCTGTGTTCGGGTTCGATCTGGTGATCGCGCTCATTCTTGTTGTGCTGGGTCGCAGCCGCGCACCCAGCATGGCAGAGATCGAGGCGCGCATCACCCGCGACCGAACTCTTTCCGAACTGAAAAGCGCTGTCGCACTCACCGCCGTCGCCTCTACGGTTACGGGCCCCGCCGGCCGTTTCGCTGCCAGATCGGCATGGGGCCTGATGAAGAATCTGCTCCCCCGCCGCAGACGCGCATCGTAGATCTAGAAACGCATCATCGAGGGAGCTGCGGTTCAGGCAGCTCCCTTCCGTTGTACGGTGGCAGTCTTGCGCCAGCCCACCAAACCCTCGGCGATCAGACCGGCTCCGGCGTCACCAGGATCAATCCGCAGCGGCTATCGTCGTCGCATGGCGAACTCGTCGAGTTCGGCTTGTTCTTTCTGCTTCTGATGCTGCGCTGCAATCTGCGCTTTCTTTTCCATGAGTGCCTCCACGGCCCGGACCGACGCCCGTGCGAGCGTCATGACAGCGCGAAGCTGGTCCAGGTTCGTCGTCGCTTCACGCTGTCTTGCATGCGCGTCCGCAACGTCTTTCCGGCCTACAGGAAGCCATCGCGCAAAGGCCTCTACGGCGTCGTCCCCGGCGGTGAGACTACTGGCTTCCCGCATCTCGAGTTCGAGAGTCTCGGTCGCGCGCCGTACAGCAGCGATCGCCTCCTGCTCGACGCGATAGGCCTCGGCCAGGGCTTTCTGGGCTTCGTCCACCGCTGATTGTCGGAAGCGCAACAGGGACAGCAGCGGATCGCGGCTCATACGGCTGCTCCCATGATCTCGCGAAGAGCGGCAAAGCTGTCCGCGATACCGGTCGCCTCGTTCCGATCCTGGTTCAACCAGGCTTCAATGCGCGGTGCCAGAGAAACAGCCTCGTCCACAACAGGATCCGTTCCGGCTTTGTAGGCGCCCAACCGCACCATGTCGGCCATGTCGGCGTGGATGGCCAGGATCGACCGCGCTCGACGCATCAGGGCGTTTTCCTCCGGGCTGTTGCAGCCAGGAACGGCCCGCGACAAGGAGCGCAGAATGTCCACGGCAGGATAACGCCCTTGCTCGCCGATGCGCCGGTCCATCACCACATGACCGTCCAGGATGCCACGCACGGCATCGGCAACGGGCTCGTTATGGTCGTCACCCTCGACCAGCACGGTGAACAAGGCGGTGATGGAACCCGCACTGCCATCCGGCAGGATCGGACCGGGCCCAGCACGCTCCAGCAGACGCGGCAGTTCGGCAAAGACGCTGGGCGGATAGCCGCGTGTCGCGGGTGGCTCTCCCGTCGACAGGCCGATCTCACGGAGAGCCAGACAGAACCGGGTGACACTGTCCATCATCAGCAACACGGACTTGCCCTGGTCGCGGAAGTGCTCGGCGATCGCCATGGCCGAATAGGCCGCCTCGCGTCGCATGAGCGGTGGTGTGTCGGAGGTGGCGATCACGACGACAGAACGCGCCAGGCCTGCTTCGCCCAGGTCGTCCTCGATGAATTCCCGGACCTCGCGCCCCCGCTCGCCCACCAGGGAAATCACGGCCACGTCGCACTCGGTGTGCCGTGCCAGCATGGAGAGAAGGGTGGATTTTCCGACACCAGAGCCAGCGAACAGGCCGAGCCGCTGACCTGTTCGGCAGGTGGTGAAGCTGTTGAGCACGCGGATGCCCAGATTCAGGCGCGGGCCCAGCCGCGCCCTACGCGTAGCGTCCGGCGGGGCGGCGCGAACCGGGCGCGGGGATCCGCCATGCGGCATCGGACCCTTGTTGTCCATGGGCCGGCCCAAAGGATCGATCACCCGGCCGAGCCAACGATCGTTGATCGCGAGCGCTCCGCCATGCACGCCTCCCGTGCGGCCAAAACCGATGGAGGCAATGCTTCCTGGCCCGAGCCCGTCCAGAGAGCCATACGCCATGGCCTGGGCATGGCGATCGCGAAAGCCGACGATCTCGGCCTGGACCGGCTGTCCACCACGCGGTTGCAGGGACACGCGGTCACCCACGGCCGCATGCCGGTCAAGCCCGGAAAGCTGAACGCCAAGGCCGGAAATGCCCACAACCCGCCCGAGAATGGAGGCGGACTGCAAGCCAGCCAACTGGCCAGCCATGTCGCCGAAAACGCCGGTCATACCATCCATGCCGTCGCCTCTCCCTGCACCCGGGCACCCATAGGCGCAGGAAAACCCTAACCACACGTTAAACGGGAAAGCCAGATCGTTTCACAACCGAATTTGCTTGCTTCTCTACAACTTTGGATGGTAAACGTATGTCAACAAAACCTGGAGTTGTGGTTATGAGGGTTCTTCTGGTTGAGGGTGATGTCACCGCCGCGCAGGGTCTGACCGCGATCCTGCAAAACGCCGGCTTCCTGGTCGACCACACCGATATGGGTGTGGAAGCGCTGGAAATGCTCCGCCACTACGATTACGATCTGACACTCGTCGATCTTGACCTGCCGGACATGGATGGCAGCGAGCTGGTCCGTCGCATGCGGATCGCCCGCCACCCCGTCCCGGCCATGGTTCTGTCTGGTTCCACCCAGGCCGCCGCGCGCATTCGTGCCCTGGTGGCCGGCGCTGACGATGTCGTCGCGAAGCCGTTTGACTCTGCAGAACTCGTCGCCCGTGTGCATGCGATCATGCGCCGCTCCAAAGGCTATTCGGCGCCGATCGTTCAGGTGGGACCGCTGGAACTTAACCTCGACAGCCGCAGCGTTACCGTCGACAGCCGCCCTGTCCACCTCACCGGCAAGGAATATTCGATTCTGGAGCTCCTGGTGCTCCGCAAAGGCGTCGTCCTGACCAAGGACGCCTTCCTGAACCACCTCTACGGCGGAATGGATGAGCCGGAGATGAAGATCATCGATGTCTTCGTCTGCAAGCTCCGCAAGAAGCTGCAGATCGCCGGGGCCGGCAACCTGATCGGTACGATCTGGGGCCGGGGCTACATGCTCCGCGACGATGCTCCGACGATGCCCGCCCTTCGCGCAACAACCTTATCCGCTAACCGGCTGGTGGCGGCCTGAACGCCGCCTTGTCATGGCAGCAATGCTTCTCGATGCGTGAGATCCCTGTTGTCGGCACGCATCCGCCTACGCACATTCCGGTCGCCGGCGACGATGCGTGCCCATCTGCGACCGGCATGTGGTCGGCGACCGGCCCCTGGCCCACCCGCCGACCACATCGGGCACAGTCAGACGGTAAACTGCTCGACCAGGATACGCTCCGACAGGCTCTGATCCGGATCGAAGAGGACGACGGTCCGCAAGCTCCGGTCCTCGCTGATCGCCACTGAGACCACGTCCCGAACCTCGGTGAAATCCGCCACCGCCGCGACCGGTCTCTTATCCACTTCGATGATCTTAAACTCGACATCCGCCGAGCTCGGAAGCAGCGCACCGCGCCAGCGTCGGGGGCGGAACGCGCTGATCGGCGTCAACGGCAGCAGGTCCGACGATAGCGGCACGATGGGTCCATGCGCGGACAGGTTGTAGGCGGTCGAGCCTGCCGGAGTCGAAATCAGAATGCCGTCGCAGACCAATTCCTCCAACCGCACTCTCCCATCGACCACGATCTGAATCTTGGCAGCCTGCCGCGTCTGGCGAAACAGGAACACGTCGTTCAAGGCGAGCGCTTCTTCGACCAGACCCGAGTGCGTGACCGCATGCATCCGCAGCGGATGCAGAACCGCCGCTTGCGTGCGCACCAGCCGCTCAGGGAGATCGTCCTCGCAAAGCGGATTCATCAAAAAGCCCACCGAGCCGCAATTGATGCCGTAGACCGGGATGTCCCGGTGCAACACCGTATGCAGCGTCTCCAACATAAAGCCGTCACCGCCCAGGCACACCACGACCTCTGCCTCCTCCACAGGGACGTTGCCATAGCGACGGGTAAGTTGAGCGGCGCAAGTTTCGGCCAGTTCGTTCGGGGCGGCCACGAACGCCAGACGAGTCAGCACAGTACCGGCCGGCCAGGGGGAGGTTCGCACCTCGGTCGCGCGTATGGGCTGGCTCATCGCAGACGTCGGTGCTCTGCGACCGGAATCGCGCTCCGTATGCGCTGGGTGAGCGCGGCGTCAACGAAAGCCGATGCGACGCCCGGGCCGCTCGAGGCCTGTGCCACGATCGCACCCCAGGGGTCGACGATCATGGAATGGCCAAAGGTATATCGCGTGCCGCCGTCCGCATCCTGATGCGCACCGACGGTTCCCGCTGCCGCCACCCAGCACTGCGTCTCGATCGCCCTGGCACGCACGAGGGTTTCCCAGTGCGCCGAGCCGGTTTCCACCGTGAAAGCGGCCGGCAGAACAATCAGATCGGCGCCTTGCTCCCGCAATTTTCGAAACAATTCGCCAAATCTGATGTCGTAGCAGATCGCCAGGCCAAGACGGATGCGGCCGAAGCGGCCCTCGATTGATACGCTGACGACCTCCTCGCCGGCTCGATAGGTATCGCTCTCTCGATACCCCAGACCGCTCGGTGTCATGATGTCGAACAGATGCATCTTGCTGTAGCGGGCGAGGAGGGTGCCATCCGGTGAGATGACGACGGACGTATTCAACAACCGGTCGCCGCCCCTTTCCGCCATGGAGCCGGCATGCACGAAGATACCATGCTCGCGCGCCATACGCCGGACCGCAGCAATTGCGTCGCCGCCCCCGTCGGTGCTCCCGACCGACGGGATATCTTCGGCGGCGGCGAATTTCTGCTCCGTGGTTCCCCCCAGGCAGGTCCAGACTTCGGGCAGAACCACAAGGTCAGGATGATCCTGCCGAACAACCCGTCCAACGTAAGTTTCAGCGTGGGAAATATTGTGGCTTTTGTCGCTGCCGGGCGACAGCTGAACGACACTGACCTTCATGTACGTGTTCCGACCGCCTGTTGGATCGCGGCCGTTCTAGCACAAAATCGGGTTCAGTGTTCGTTGTGCGAGTACGGCGGCTCGCCGAGGATCGCCAACAGGTCGTGCGGCACAGGCTCATCCAGTGCCTCATCGTAGCGCTTCCGGAGCGTCATCTTGAGCCAGCGATCGAACATGGTTGAGTTTCCGCCATCCGGAGCGCACCGATACGAAACGAGCGGGGTTTCCGGGCACATCATGCCAAACCATCGTTCGAACAGACCGAAAGGTTGCATCTCAGTGTCGTGGATCACCCTTGTGGGTCGTCATCGCAACAGCATGGTGGCGACGCGGGCAATGTCTCCCGCGACTTGACCATGCGGATGTCGGCTCAAGACGGTGGTCTGACGGCGGATAGAATCCGGCACGTGGCTGTCGCGGCGGATCACGCCCGCCAGAACCGGTGCCGCACCCAGAAAGGTCTCGCAAGCACGCGCCAGCGCATCGTAGGTGCGCCGGCCACTGCTCTGAGTGGTGCACTGGTTGATGACCAGACGGACATCAGGTGGGGCCGTCCCTGTGTCACGCGCCTTGCGATCGCGCGCATGCAGTTTCAGCACGGCGTAGGCATCGGCCAGGGCGGTGGGTTCATCGGTGGAGATCACCACCAGCGTATCGGCTGAAGCGGACAGGAAACGGGTCGCGGCATCGATACCGGCGCCGAGATCGAGCAGCACCGTGTCGTAGCCTTGCAGGCGGCGGAGGGCCTGGAGCAGGCGTCCGAGCACGGCGACGTCGAGCGACGCCATCGACGCGGCACCCGACCGCCCGGGCAGAATGTCGAACGCCGCACTCGCCAGTTCGGGATCCTTATGGGTCAGGATCACATCCGGAATGGTGCGTCGCCCGGCCAAGATCGCCGTCAGATCGTGCTCCGGCATCAGGCCGAGCTGGATGTCGACATTGGCGAGACCAAGATCGCAATCCACCAGCAGGACACGACGCCCGCGCATGGCGAGACTTTGAGCAAGGGCGATCGACAACCAAGTCTTGCCGACGCCGCCTTTTCCCGAGGCCACCGCAACGACGCGATGGCCGGTTTGCGGCGTCGAAACGAAGGCGGGAGCCGGCGTCCGGGCCTCTCGCGGCGCCGGGACCGTTACATGCGTCGTATCCATCATGACGGTTTCTTCCAGGATGCCATCCGGTTGCTGCCGGCCTGCGCTGCGATATGGGCGGAAAGGACGTTGGTGCCGTGCTGGACGCGGCGGAATGGAACGATCTCGCCCGGTGGGACGATCCGGTCGTGGTCCGGTACGGCATCGGAAGCGAGCCGACGCGCGATCGTCTCGGCCGAAAGGATTTCGAGGCCATTCGCGACGGCGGCCGCGATGCCTGCTTCGGTCAACGCCAGATCGCCCGCGCGTGCGGCAGAAAGGATACCACCCAGCCGGCCGCGCCGATCGAGGCGCGTTGCCAGCAGATGGCGTGCGCCATGGTCCGCGGCCGCCTGGGCGGTTTCGGCCGCTTCCAGAGGATCGATCCCGCAAGGCAACACCAGAACCGGCGCCGCCCTGGCGGCAGCAAGAAGCTCGGCCATCAGGCCGTTCTGTAACGGATCGTCGAAATCGAGACCGGGAGCATCGATCAGAACCGGCGCCCCATCGACCCGGCGCGACAGGGCCCGCGCCAGTGTTTCCGGCCGGCCCGCGGCAATCAGGGTCAGGCCGAGCAGCCGCGTGAAGCCTGCCAGCTGTTCCACCGCGCCTGCACGCCGCTCGTCCGCCGTGACGACGAGGGGGGTCTGTCCGGCGAGCACCAGCTTCGTAGCGAGCTTCGCAATCGTCAGGGTTTTGCCCGACCCGGGCGGTCCGACCAGCATGAGCGGAGGCGCGCCTTGGGACAACGGCAGGGGAGCGAAGCGGAACAGACGCTGGCATACAGCCTCGACTGGCTCCTGCGAGAGCGCGCGTTCGATTTCCGGTGGCAGATTGTGGCGAGCCCAGGGCTGGACGACAGGCAGCGGCGCGGATTCCGCGACCTTTGCATCCTCTCCGAATGCAATGACGCCCGGCAGCGGCGAGAAGGCGTCGTCTTCCTGCTCTTCCTCTTCCAGGGCGGCCGTGATCTCGACGCCGCCCTCGATCCGGACGGTGTCGAGGATCAACGCATCGAGGCCGAGCGCATCCCTGATTTCCGCCATCGCCAGGGCGATGGTAGCAGCGCGGAACAGTTTAATCCGCATGGAAGGTCACTTTCAGATCGTCCCGATCGTGCGGATGCGCGCACGCGGGAAGATCTCCGCCTGCGACAGCACCGCTGTCGCCGGACGTAGCCGTTCCACAATCGCGCGCACCGGCGCGCGAATGCCGGAACTCGTGAGGATCACGGGCACTTCGCCCGCTGCGCTTGCAGCATCAAGGGCGGAACGCAAACGTCCGATGAAATCATTGAGACGACTAGGCGCCATGGCGAGCTGGCGATCTTCGTGCGGCCCGACCAGACTGTCGAGGAAAGCCTCCTCCCATTCCGGCGACAGCGGAATCAGCGGAATATAGCCGGCCGGCCCGACCAGCGAGTCGCTGATCTGGCGCGCCAGCCGCGCACGCACATGCGCGACCAGCAACGGCACTGCGCGGATGCCGTTTCCGCAGGCTTCCTGCAGCCCTTCCAGAATGGTCGGCAGGTCGCGGATGGAGATGCGTTCGGCCAGCAAGCCTTGCAACACCCGTTGCACGGCGCCTGTGGAAATTTGCGACGGGATCAGGTCGGCGACGAGCTTCTGTTGCTCGCGCGGCAATTCGTCCAGCAGCTTCTGGGTCTCGGAATAAGACAGCAGCTCGGCCATGGTTTCGCGCACGGTCTCGGTCAGATGCGTGGTGAGAACGCTGACCGGATCGACCACAGTGCAGCCTCGGAACATCGCTTCCTCGCGATGCGATGCGTCCACCCAGAGCGCGGCCAGACCGAAAGCGGGCTCCGTCGTGCGTTCGCCGGGCAGATCCGGCACGCCGCCGCGCGGATCCATCACCAGAAAGGCGTTCGGACGCAGCATGCCTTTGGCGGCCTCGATCTCCTTGACGCGGATGGAATAATGATCGGCGCCGAGCTGCATGTTGTCTTGTATGCGCACCGGCGGCAGCACGAAGCCCATCTCGCTGGCGATGGTCCGCCGCAGGGCCTTGATCTGCTCGGTCAGTCTCGGCTGTTCACCGCCTGCCAGGGGTAACAGACCGTAGCCGAGCTCGAGACGGATCATGTCGATCCGCATGGCTTCGGCGATCGGCGGTTCGCTGGGCGCGCTGGACACGATCGACGCTGCCTCGTCCTCAGCTTCCACTTTCACCGGTGTCTTGTGCCGGAACCATGCGCCAGCGCCGGCCAGACCGGCCAGCCCGAGAAACGGAAGCGCCGGCAGCCCGGGCATCAGTGCGAGCAGGAGGGCCGCACCGGCAGCCATGGCCATTGGCTTCGGGTTGCCGCCAAGCTGACGGACCAGGGCGGCATCGGCCGCGCCCTCCGTACCGCCTTTGGTGACGACGATGCCAGACGCGGTGGACACCAGAAGGGCAGGGATCTGAGACACTAGGCCGTCGCCGACCGTCAGCGTGGTGAAAGTGGAGGCTGCGTCGGCGAACGCCATGCCGTGCTGACCGACACCGATCGCGAGGCCGCCAATGATGTTGATCACCGTGATCAAAAGGGAAGCGATCGCGTCGCCGCGCACGAACTTCGCTGCACCATCCATGGCGCCGTAGAAACCGCTTTCTTCCTCCAATTCGCGACGGCGCAGGCGGGCGACCTTGTCCGTGATGGCGCCGGCGGACAATTCCGCATCGATCGCCATCTGCTTGCCGGGCATGGCATCGAGGCTGAAGCGCGCAGCCACTTCGGCAATGCGGCCGGAGCCCTTGGTGATAACCATAAAGTTCACCACCAGCAGAATGATGAACAGGATGATGCCGATCACGACGTCGCCACCCATCAGGAAGCCACCGAACGCGGCAACCACGTGGCCTGCGGCGGTGGGACCTTCGCTGCCGTGGCTGAGGATCAGCCGGGTCGTGGCGACCTCGAGCGATAGACGCAACAGGGTCGTGAGCAGAAGCAGGGTCGGAAACGACGTGAAATCGAGTGGGCGGCGCAGGAACAAGGCCACCATCAGCACCAGCACCGAGGCGGTGACGGACAGGGCCAGGCCCATGTCCAGCACCATGGTTGGCAACGGCAGGATCAGGATCGAAAGCAGGACCACAACCGCCAGCGCCAGGCCGATATCGGTGCCCGGCACGTAGTTGCGCCAGCGTCCGCCCGGCAGAGCGAGCTTCGGCATGGCGAACCCGCGACGGGGCTCGACAGCGGTGGCGACAGCGGTTTCGCTCACTTACGCCACCATCCCGGCCATGGGTGGCGGGACGCATACGCCCTGGTTCGCGTAGTCGCGCAGCTTGTTGCGGAGAGCGCGGATGGAGATGCCCAAAATGGTGGCGGCATGGGTGCGGTTCCCGGCCGTGCTGCTCAGCGTCTCCAGGATCAGTGCCTGTTCAACCGCATCCATGCGCTGACCGACGAGGGCAGACACGCCCGAGGGCGCCGCGCCGTCAGCCGAGGCGGGACGAATGGCGGCTGCAGGCGTCGGCGACAAGCCGAGATGGGCGGCATCAATCTGGCCCTGTTCGGCCAGAAGCACCGCGCGATGCATCATGTTCTCGAGTTCACGCACATTGCCGCGCCATTCGTGCCGAAGAAGACGGGCAACGGTTTCATCGGGAAGCGATGGCGCATCCAGGCCGTTGGCCTGGGCATAATGGCGAACGTAATGCGCGGCGAGCACGCCGATATCGCCGGGACGGTCGCGCAAAGGTGGAATGTCGAGTCCGACGACGTTGAGACGGAAATAGAGATCCTCCCGGAACCGTCCCGAGCTGGCCTCTTCTCGCATATCGCGGTTGCTGGTCGCCAAGATACGCACATCCACCGGCACCGGCGCGGAGCCGCCGAGACGGTCGATCTCGCGCTCCTGAATGGCGCGCAGAAGCTTGGCCTGCAGCCTCACATCCATTTCGCTGATCTCGTCGAGCAGGAGCGTGCCGCCCGAAGCGGCCTCAAACCGGCCGATCCGTCGCGCCAGCGCGCCGGAGAACGCGCCCTTCTCGTGACCGAAAAGCTCGCTTTCCAGGAGCTGTTCCGGAATCGCTGCGCAGTTCAGGGCAATGAACGGACCGGAGGCGCGACGCGAGCGGCGATGGATGTGGCGGGCAAGAATTTCCTTACCCGTACCAGACTCTCCCGTGATGAGAATGGAGGCATCGGACCGGGCGATCTGCTCGGCGCGGCGTATAGTCGCCAACATCGCGGGATCGCGCGCAATCAAGGCATGGGTTTCGCCGGACGCCGCTTCCAGAATAGCCGCGATCAGCTCGGGGTCCGGGGGAAGCGGCAGAAAATCCTGCGCGCCGTCCCGAACCGCCTGCACGGCGGCCTCCGGGTCCGTCTCCTGGCCGCAAGCGACGACCGGAACGGCAATCCGTTCGCGGCCGAGACCGCGCACCAGCTCACCGATCGGCTGGCCCAGCTCGCACAGCACCAGGTTAACGCGCGCGTCGCGACGCAGCCGGGAAAGGCAGCCCTGCACGTCATCGACCTGGTCCAGCTCGGCGCCCCGGGCCGTAGCGATCTGTGCCGCCCGCCCCAACTCGCCGCCCAGAGACCCTACGATCAACACGCGCATGATCAGAAACCGCGCTCGGACTTGATGATTTCCGTCATGGTGACGCCGAGGCGGTTGTCGTCGACCATCACGACCTCGCCGCGGGCGATCAGGCGATTGTTGACGTAGATATCGATCGCTTCGCCGAGTTTACGGTCAAGCTCCACCACGGCGCCGCGGCCAAGCTTGAGGAGTTGGCTCACCTGCATGGTGGTCTTGCCCAGCACGGCGCTGACGGTGACAGGAATATCGTAGACTGCTTCCAGATCCTGCGCATTGCGGGGAATACCGGTTTCGGTCAGGACGCTGGTCTCGGGGAGTTCGGTAAGTTCGACGTCCGTGGTCATGTCAGGAGACGCTCCCGGAAGAGATGTTTTGTTCGCGCACGCTCGACACCATCGCCACGACCTGAGCACACAGAGCGCCCGTATCACGAAGCATCATGCCATCCTGCCATTTGACGCTGATGTCGCCAGGCTCCATCGTCTCGACCCCGATCCATTCGATCGACGTTGATCCTGCCATTGGAAGGGTTGCCAAATCGTTACGGAGCGGCTCCAGAAGCGTCGGATTTAGCCGAATTTGCAGCTTCGGTTCACCATCCAGTGCGGGCAACAGCAGATCGAGAAGATCTTTTGTTTCGGCCAGAGCATTGCTGGCGGCGAGACCAGGAAGAACGGCGGAAACGGCGGCCAGAACGGCACGCGACAAATCGGCTGCGCTCGCACTGGCGATACGGCTACAATCTGCGCGCGACTGGCGGAGCACATCGGAAATCGCCGAGAGCGCGTCGATTCGTCGCGCTTCCAGCCCAACCGCCGTTTCCTCGCGCTCCTCGAGGCGCCCTTCCTCTCTCGCGCGCTGCGCTGCGCTTTGGAGTTCCACAAGGCTGAATGTCGGTTCCAGCACGACGGGTTCGGCTGCCGGCCGTTCCGGCTCGCGGTTCGGTGCCAGAGTCTGTGGGGATTCCGACGGCATGTCGAAATCCTCGGCGTACAGCACGCCTGGGAGGGAGCGCATGCCTTGCATTAGCCGATCATCTGCTCGTCTTCACGCTCGTTCAGCTCGATCTCGCCCTGCGCGCCGAGTTCCTTGGCCAGCAGGACGATCTCGCCCTGGGCCTCGTCGACGTCTCGCAGGCGAACAGGACCGAGAGCCGCGATATCGTCACGCAGCAACTTGGCAGCGCGCTCCGACAAGGTGCTGAGAAACAGCGTGCGGATTTCTTCCGACGCACCCTTCAGCGCGATCGGCAGCTTTTCCTTTTCCGCCGCACGCATCAGTTTGCCGACCGCGGCCGGGGTCAAACGGATCAGGTCGTCGAAGGTGAACATCAGCGACTTCACGCGCTCTGCCGCCTCGCGATTGCGTTCCTCCAGCGCCGTCATGAAGCGGCTCTCAACCTGACGATCGAGATTGTTGAAGATTTCGGCGATGAGCTCGTGACTGTCGCGCCGCGTGGATCGGGCGAGGTTCGACATGAATTCGGAGCGCAGGGTCTTCTCGACGCTATCGAGCACATCCTTCTGCACGCTTTCCATGCGCAGCATGCGCATGACGACTTCCATCGCGAAGCTGTCAGGCAGAAGGCTGAGGACGCGCGCGGCATGGCCCGGACGGACCTTTCCCAGGACCACCGCGACAGTCTGCGGGTATTCGTTCTTGAGATAGTTCGCGAGCACCGCTTCGTTCACGTTGCCGAGCTTGTCCCACATGGTCCGTCCGGCAGGACCGCGAATTTCCTCCATGATCTGCGCGGCACGCTCGCGAGACAGGGATTTCTGCAACAGCCGTTCGGTGCTGTCGAAGGAGCCAACCAGCATGCCGGCGGAGGTGATGCTCGACGAGAAATCGGCGCACACGGTTTCCACCGCCTGGGCCGACACGCTACCGAGTTGAGACATGGCGAGCGAGATCTCCTTGATCTCCTCCTCATGCATCATGGAGAAGAGCTGCGCACATTGATCCTCGCCCAGTGCGAGCATCAGGATCGCCGCACGCTGCAGGCCCGGATATTGGTTGGCGACGACGACCGCCGTGCTGCTCATTGGCTTCCCTCCTTGGCGAGCCATCCGCGAACGATATTGAGACTTTCTTCAGGATGCTGGTTCACCAGCGTGGCGATCTGCCGCAGCGACGCGGCACGCAGGCGGCCGGTCACATTGGCGACGTTGATCATTCCATCGTCATCGGGCGCCGGAACCAGATCGGCTCCCGCGCCAACACCGCCACCCGCGAGAGCCCTGTCGCCTGGCAGACCGGCAATCGCACTGCCGGGGCCTGCGATTGCGACCTGCCGCGTGACTCCGTCCGGCCCGGTCACCATCAGGTTCGTTCCCGTATCGGTCGAAGCCGGCGCTGTCATGCGGTTGACCATCGGGCGCACCACGAACACCAGGGCGAGAAGCAGGAACAGGCCCAGCACCACGTTCTGGCCCGCATGCACCAGATCGGTCTGGCTCATCTTCAGGCCGAGCCACCCGGCCGGAACCGGCGGCGGTTCGATGCTCTCGTCGACGAACGGCATCGATACGACACTGACCGTATCGCCGCGCTTCTCGTCGTAGCCGATGGCGCTCTTCACCAGCGTCGAGATCTGATCCAGTTCGGCTTTCGAACGCGGCTGCCAGACCGACTTGCCATCAGCGCCTTTCACCATGCTGCCATCGACCATGACCGCGAGGCTGATTCGTTGCAGGCGCGGCTGATCCTGCACGAGCGTGCGGACGGTCTTGCCAATTTCGTAGTTGTTCGTCTCCTCGCGGCGATCTCCCTGCGATCCTGCGGCATTCGACGCGGCGGGGGCATTCGGCAGATTGTTCTGCACGCTGGTATTGGACTGATCGGGCTCGGTGCTGCGGGTTTTGTCGCTCACCGTCTGCTGCGAGCGCAGAACCTGCTGGTTCGGATCATAACTCTCGCTGGTCTCTCGCACCTGGTCGGTGTTCATGGTGACGGCCGCTTCGGCGCGCACGTGATCGGCGCCAAGCGACGGTTCCAGCATTTCCTCCACGGCACGAGACAGGCGCATCTCCATGGCATGCTTCTGCTCTTCAGCGGTGCCGGCCGCGCCGTCTGCGCCGAACGGCGCGCCTGCCCGGGCCAGCACCGTGCCGTGATTGTCGATGATGGCGATGTTCTGCGCGCGCAGACCCGGCACGGCGGCGGAGACGAGATTGATCACCGCCTGCACGGCTTCGGGGTCCAGATGACTTCCCCCCGACATCGACAACAGCACGCTGGCCTGCGCCTGTACTTGTTCCGTCGCGAACGGTTCGCGATGCGGCAGCACCAGATGCACCCGGGCGCCGCGCACGCCGCTGATGAGCCGGATGGAGCGCGACAATTCGCCTTCCAATGCGCGTGTCTGATTGATGGTCTGCTCGAATTGCGTGGCGGTCAGGTTGTCGCCGCGATCGAAGATTTCGTAGCCAACCGATCCCCCCGAGGGAAGGCCGTCCTTGGCTAACAGCAAACGTGCTGCTGCCACCTGGTCGGCCGGCACCATGATTCGATCGTCGCCCGACAGCGTATGCGGAATATGCGACTTGTCGAGAAGCTCGGCCATCTGGCCAGCCTCACGCAGGTCGAGGTCGCCATAGAGCAACGCCATCGGCTTCTGGCCGCCTTGCGTCATCAGCACGCCCAGCATTCCCAGCACGATCGCCGCGACCACGCCCATGGCCGCGAGCTTGGGCGTGCCGAGCGCTCGCAATCCATCCAGAAGCGGCTTCACCGTGGCGGTTCGCAAAGGCTGGAGAGCATGGCTCTGTTTCCCTGGTGCGGCGAAATGCCGACACAGGCAGGGTGACATCGAAAGATGAAGGCCGGATTAATCGCCCGGCAGAAACTGCCCGGCATTTTCAGCCGGTGTCGACAGCGATCCGGCGTCTGCTAGGCTCTGCCAGACCGGTCGCCTCAGCCTGACAATCAGCATCGCCGGCAAGGGGAGGCTTCCATGAGCAGCATCTACGGGTTCACGGCCACCGGCATAGATGGCAAGGCGGTCTCCTTGGCGGATTATCGCGGCAAAGTGCTTTTGATCGTCAACACGGCGAGCAAATGCGGCTTCACACCGCAATACGAAGGGCTGGACGCGCTTTATCGGAATTTCAGGGAGCGCGGATTCGTGGTGCTGGGGTTTCCGTGCAATCAGTTCGGCGGCCAGGAACCGGGCGACGCGCAAGAGATCGCGACCTTCTGCAAGCTGACTTACGACGTGAGTTTTCCGCTATTCGGCAAGATTGCCGTGAATGGTCGCGGGGCCGACCCACTGTTCACCTGGCTAACATCCGAGGCGCCGGGCCTGCTCGGCACCAAGCGGATCAAGTGGAACTTCACCAAATTCCTGGTGGATCGCACAGGGCAGGTGAAGGGTCGTTTCGCGCCGACCACCAAGCCAGCCGAACTGCGCGGCGCGATCGAAGCCCTACTGTAGGGCGTCGCGCGGTCCGGCCAATTGTTTCACGTGAAACATCGCTCGCCTGTCAGGCGAGCGCCCTGATCACGCTCCCAAACTGGTCCGCGAGCCAATCCGCTTCCGCCATCGTCAGCACCAAAGGTGGCGACAGCCGGATGGTATGATGATGGGTGTCCTTGCAAAGGAGGCCAACATCGCGGAGCGCCTCTACAAAGCGACGAGCGCCGCCCAAGGCAGGATCGAGTTCGACCGCCAACATGAGTCCGCGCCCGCGCAGATCCCGCACGCCGGGCAGATCGGCCGAGCGCAAAGCCTGGAGCAGATGCGTGCCGACGCGGTCAGCGTTGCCGATCATGTCCTCTTCCACCAGCACGCGCAGGGCGGTGCGCGCAACGGCGCAAGCGAGCGGATTGCCGCCGAACGTGCTGCCATGCTCGCCCGGACGCAATGTGCCGAGCGCCTCGTTGTTCGAGAGCACGGCGCTGACGGGATAGAAACCGCCGCCAAGCGCCTTGCCAATCAGGGTCATGTCGGCCTCCACACCCTCGTGCTCCTCCGCCAGGAGTCGCCCGGTGCGTCCAAGGCCGGTCTGGATTTCGTCCAGCACCATCAGGACATTGTTCTGGGTGCAAAGCCGGCGTACGGCGCGGAGATAGCCGTCCGGTGGGATGATGACGCCGGCCTCACCCTGGATCGGCTCCAGAAGCACGGCGGCGGTATTTGGGCTGATCGCCGCCTCCATGGCAGCCGCGTCGCCGAACGGAACCACGCGGAAGCCGGGGGTGAAGGGCCCGAACTCGTGACGGGAGTCGTCGTCGGTGCTGAACGAGACGATGCTGAGCGTCCGACCGTGGAAATTGTCCGCGCAGACGATGATTTCGGCTTGGTTCTCTGGCACGCCGCGATGACGATAGGCCCATTTGCGCGCGACCTTAAGCGCGCTCTCCACCGCTTCGGCGCCGGAATTCATCGGCAGAACGCGGGTGGAACCGGTCAGCTCGGCGAGGTCCTGGTAGAACAGGCCGAGCTGGTCGTTGCGGAAGGCCCGGCCGGTCAAGGTGAGTCGGGCGGCTTGCTGCGTCAGGGCGGACAGAATGCGTGGATGGCAGTGACCCTGGTTCACAGCCGAATAGGCGGACAGGCAGTCGAGATAGCAGCGTCCGTCCAGATCCCAGACCCACACGCCCTCGCCGCGACAAAGGACCACATCGAGCGGGGCGTAGTTGCGCGCGCCGTATCGGTCTTCCAGCGCGATCAGAGAGCCGGGGTCGAGAGCTTCACGCATGGGCGTGGACGCGCTGCGGAGCGCCAGCCTCGGTAGACACGGTGCGATCAAGGCGCAGCGTCATGCAGTAGGCGGCTCCGCCAGAGAGGATGAACGGCGACAGATCGACCTGCCGCACGTCGTAGCCGGCATCCCCGAGACGACGCACCAAAGAATCGGGCGCCATGGCCATCGTCACGGTGCGACCGATATTAACCGCATTGACGCACAAAGCGGCGGCGTCTTCCTCGGTCGCCTCGATCCGGAGTTCCGGGGCCACGTGGCGATGGATCGTGGCCAGGCCGTCAGCGTCGAATGCGGCGGGGTAGTACAGCACATGGCCGCCGGAGAGCGGACAGAAGCAGGTGTCGAGGTGGTAGAACGAAGGCGATACCAGTCGCAGGGGCACGATCTCGCGGCTGAAGAATCGTCCAACAGCGTGCGCCCCGGCAAGATTCGATCGCTGTCCGTGCCCCGCCCAAAAGAAGCCGCGATTGGCGTCCCAGATCGCATCTCCGGCACCCTCGTGCAGGGCGCCGTCCGGCATCGAGGCGATTTCGGTAAACAGGCCGCGTTCGGCCAGGTCGGCAAAGATACGGTAAAAGCGCTGCTCCTCGTTCGCCCGCTCGGGATGCGCAAAACGGGCCAAGATCACACGGCCGTCGAGAACGACGCCCGCATTGGCGGGAAACACCATGTCGGGAAGTCCAGGGACGCCGTCAGCGATCTCGAGACGCGCACCGGCGGAGCGGAGAGAAGCAGATAGGGCTTCGAACGACGCCCGCGCGGCACGGCTGTTCCGCTCAGCGTCCGCGGCCCAGGCGCCCGGCTCCATCCACGGGTTGATCCTGTAGCTGACCTCGAAATGGGCCGGATCGACGAGGAGAAACACAGGCTGATCGGTCACGTGCATCTCTTTGGCTGGAGAATGGAGCCGCACGGTGCAAAAGCATCACGTCGGCGACAAGACGAGATTTGCGGTATTTCGAGCTCGATCGTTGAGCAGAACGACCGACGCGTTGGGCAGGGTGCGCGAAACACGATGCAGAGTCGATGTCGCCACGTGCGCGTTTCGGCTAGGCTTCCCGCATGGACGATCTCGATCGACGGCTCCTGGCGCTTCTGTCGGAAGACGCTCGTCTTCCTGTGAAAACGATCGCGGGTCGGCTGGGCATCGCGCGCAACACGGTGGAAGCTCGTCTGCGCCGTCTACGCATGAGCGGCGTCATCGCAGGCTTTACCGTCCGACTTGGCCCTGCGGCCGCGGAAGAGCGTGTCCGAGCGGTGATGATGGTGAGCGTGGCGACGAAGCGTCCCGAAGAGGTGCTGGTCAGCCTGGGGCGGCTTGCGGGTGTGAGCATGGTGCATACGACGAACGGGCGCTGGGACCTGATCGCGGAGTTGAACTGCGCCGATCTCCGCGCATTCGATCGGTTGCTGGCCGATGCGCGCAATGTTGGCGGCGTTGCGGAGACCGAAAGTTGCCTGCTTCTGGCATCGCATCCTGGCATGGTCACGAACGGATAACGCCGGGAACGACAGCCTGAATCGCAAGATAACCATCAGCGACGAGCGGTCGATCAGAATGAGCGCCGCAATGTCTTTGTCGGAGAAGAGCGCCAGTTCCCTTCGGGAAGGGCCGCCGACTAAAGGGGAACAGAGCTATCCGGCCTCACGGAGAGAGGCCGAATCCATCTGCATCGGACGATATCGAGGATGGTGGAGCCGAGGGGAATCGAACCCCTGACCTCCTGAATGCCATTCAACCCCACGCGTCGCGCAGCAAGACGCATGGGAATGCTCTGAGCCGCAAAGTGATTGGAAACATTGGCTTGGTCATCTTCCTTCGGCGCATAGCGGCGCATTGGGACGCCAGAACTTCTACTGAGAATGAGTCCGGGGTGAGTCCGGAGATTAGGATGGGAGAACCAGCGGTGGCGAGGGGGTCAGTCCATTTGGGAGAACACGAAAAGTGAGGTGTTCTAGGTGTACTTGTGTTCCACATATCTCTAACCCCTGTTCCTGCGGTGTTTTTTCCCTCGCCGCCCGGAACACCTTTCCATCGAGAGGTGTTCCAAGGTGTTCCATCACGGTGGCCCAATGAGGCTTGGAAAGCGGGAAATAGACGCTCTGACCTGCCCGCCGGGCCGCAGGGACGTTCTGGTGATGGACGCCGATCTGACCGGCTTCGGCCTCCGTGTGAGCGAGAGCGGCGTCAAAACCTTCCTGTTCCAGTACCGCTATGCCGGACAGGTGCGCCGCATGCGTCTTGGAACATATGGCGATCTGACGCCCGCTCAGGCTCGGAGGCTAGCCGAGGAAGCGCGCGGACGTGTCGCTGCGGGTGGTGATCCTCTGGGCGAGCGCCAGGCTCAGGCGAACGCGTTCCAAACCGCCGAGAAAGCCCGCCGGAGCAGCGCCAAGGCCGATCATCTGACGCTGCGAAAGCTGACAGAGGCTTGGCGTGCAACCGGGTTGTCCGACCGGAGCGAGGCTCATCGTCGAGAGGCGCCCAGGGCAATCCTGACGGCGCTCCCCAAGCTGCTGGACGTGCCGGCTCACCTCCTTGACCCCGCAGTCTTGCAAGCTCGTCTCGATCATATCGGAAGGACCCGCCCCGTCACCGCTAGGCGTCTGCGGGACTATGGGCGTGCCATGTTCGGGTGGGCAGTGAAGCGTCGCCTTCTGGCGGCCAACCCATTCGCCGCGCTGGTCGTCGATAGCCGGGAGGTGTCTCGTGATCGGGTGCTATCCGACGTGGAACTGGGCGAGGCTTGGCGTGCGTCTGCTGCTATGGCGCCCCCATTCGGTCCCCTTTTCCAGCTGCTCATCCTGACCCTACAGCGTCGAGCGGAGGTCGCTGGGCTACGGTGGGACGAAATCTCGCCAGACGGGGCATCCTGGACTGTCCCTGCGGCTCGCTCGAAAAACGGTAAGGCGCATGTCGTGCATCTGCCGCCGATAGCTCGGGCGGTGATTGCTTCCATCATCCCCTTCGTGGATCCGCTGACGGGCCGGGCATCGCCATTCGTCTTCACCACCAACGGCCGGACGGCGGTTTCCGGGTTCCAGAACGCCAAGGAACGGCTCGATCGAGCTATCCACGCAGAACGGCAGGAGGCTACCGCTTGCCTGCCACCGGGCAGTCAGGTCGTCGCCGGCGATGGGGTCTCGACGTCGCTTGGCTGGCGCCTGCACGATCTACGCCGCACAGGTGTGACCGCGCTTGCCCGACTGGGAGTGGCACCGCATGTGGCCGATCGGCTCCTCAATCACGTCCAGGGCACAATTCGGGGGGTGGCTGCGGTCTATCAGAGGCACGAGTTCATGCCGGAGCGTGAAGCGGCATCCGCTCTCTGGGCGCAGCATGTGCTGGCTGTAGGAGGGCCTGTTGCGCCGGTAGTAGGCGGCGAACCTAGGTAGAACCCACGCCGTCCCATCCCGCCTAGTGGTCGCGTATCTAGGCGCGGGCATCACGCTATCGTGAACGATCGCCTGCCGTACGCTCTTTGCGCCCTCCTGCGTGCTTGCGCGTCCCTCTGCGCGATCCCTTGCACCAACCTCCGGTCTATGGACGGATTACCGTTATTCATTTTCCTTCACTCATCGCGATCGCATCCGTAAACAGAGAGAAGTGAGTATTCTCTCGTCCTGGATCGAATATTTGGTGCCGGTGATGGTCCCGAAAATGATGACACTCGCAGAAGTGGCAAAGAATACACGGATCACGACACGTGCCCTATTCCTCCGCATCGCTGCAGGGGACGGTCCGGCCATCACGAAAATTGGCCGTCGCTCGTTAGTTCGGGAGGATCACTATCGCGACTGGCTGCAACGCAACGTCCAGACTCGCGTCAGGCGCGGCTGAGGCGGCGAAACGATCGTCGCGAACTTCTTCATCTTCATACACAACTCTTAATCAAGGCTATCTCATGGACCAGCCCGTCACCGTCCGCCTGTCGCAGCCCATCCAGGCGCACGGCGAGAGCCACACCGAGCTCACCTTCCGTCCGCCCACGGGCAAGGATTTCCGCGACGCCGGCGCGTCCCGCCTGCCGGACGGCGCCGCGGATACCATGTGGGATTACCGCCTGATCGGCGGCTGCTGCGGCGTTCCGCCCTCGACGATCGACGCCATGCCGGTGCGCGACGTGCTGAAGCTAAACAGGATCCTCCGCGATTTTTTGGCGGACACGATGGACGAGACATCCTCGCCGCCTACCACCGCTGCGGATGGCTCTGGGGACGCCGCCTAGATCTCGCCTTCACCCTGCCGCCCGCGCAGATGATCGCCGATCTGCGCGAGGCCTATGAACAGCTCCGGCTTGACCAGGTGATGTATGGCCGCAGAAAATCAGGTCCTCCACGCTGACATCGTCGCCGAGGACCACGCCAGCGCCGAACTGCGCAAGGTCAAGGCCGAACTCGACGCGATGCGGCACAAGCTGCACGAGGTGAACCACGAGGCGCACGAGGCCGGGCTGAGTTTCGCCCTGCTCGCCGAACGGTCCGAGGTCCTGCGCGACCATTTTGGCGAGGTCGGCGAGATTTTCGGCGAGACCAACGAGCGTCTCTCCGACATGATCCCGGCCTTCGAGCTGCTCGGCGCTGCCATGTCGGTCGGCGCCCTGGTCGATCTGACCCGCGAGGCGGCCGAGGCACGCACGCAGATGAGCGCGATGGCCGAGGAGATCGGCATCACCACCGAGGCGCTCGAAGGCCTGCGCCTGGCGGCGCGTGAGACCGACGTGCCGATCGAGTCCATGCAGACCGGCATGGTCAAGCTGCAGCGGGTGATGGTCGACGCCGCCAGCGGCAAGAACAAGCAGGCGGCCGAGATCTTCGCTCGCATGGGCATATCGCTGCGCGACTCCCACGGCCACATGCGCAACGTCAACGATGTGCTGCCGCTGGTGGCAGAGAGCCTCAAGCGCACCGAGGACACGACGTTGCGCAACGCCGTGGCCATGCAGCTGTTCGGCCGGTCCGGCGCCGAGCTGATCCCGTTTCTGAAACTCGGGAAGGAAGGGCTGGAGCGTCTCAGCCAAACATCCGAGCGCCTGTCCGCCCATTTCAGCCGCGAGGACACCGAGAACGTCGAGGCCTACAAGAACAGCTGGATCGAGCTTGACGCTGCTTTCGAAGGCCTGAAAGACACCATCACCGCCGATTTGGCGCCGATCCTGACGCCCATTGTCGACGACATGCGCGACTGGATTTCAGCCAACAGAGACTGGCTCGGCAACAGCATCAAAGATGATGTTCACGCGTTGGTCGCTGACGTTCGAGAGTTACACCTCGGGACTTTTATTCACGATCTCGAGGAACTCAAAAAGTACGCCGATCCAGTAGCGAAAATGGCGGGCGGCTGGCATAGGATTGCAGAGGCTGTCGTCGTTATTGCCGCTGCCCGCTTTGCCTGGAGTGTCACCGCTCCGGTTCGGGCACTCGCCGTGATCGCTAAAGATGTTGGTCTTCTCGCGATCAAGATCAATAAGGATTTGGTCGGTGCCTGGCGTGCCTCAGGCGTTGCTGCTACCGAGGCCGCCGAAGCGACTGAAGCTGCGACGCTGGTTGGAGGGGGAAAGGCTGCGGGTGCCGCTGGCAAGACCGCCGCCAAAACTGCCGCCGTCGAGGGTGAGGAGGCTGCGGAGGTCGCGTTGAAGAGCGCAGGATCTAAGGCCTTCCTGCGCGGTCTCGTCGCGGAGGGGCTTGCAGGCGCCGGGGGCATGGCGCTGGAAGGCGCTGCAGGTCTTGCCGGCCTCGCCCTGGGTGGCGCCGAGCTCGCCGCCGTTGGAGGCATCATCTACGGCCTGCTGCATCTGCCGAAATGGCTCAACGACCTCGCCACCTCGTTCGGACCGACCCACCCAGCCTTATCGAATGCAGGTCGCGGCGGCGCCGCGCACGTTGCCGATCCGGCCCATGACGGCAGTCGGCATTACGGGCGTGGCTGGACTCAGAATGCCTACATCGCCCCACCCGCGGCCAGCGCGGCTGCAGCATCGTCGATGCCGAGCACCGCCGCCGAGACCGCTGCTGCGTCAGTACCGGCGCCGGTGTCCTTCGACATCCGTGTGCCCGCGCCGCTCCCGCCACTTCCCAAACTGGACATTCCGAAGAAGATCGAACTGCACGGGCCTGATAGTATTGAAGCGCCGGATGACGATGCTGCCGCCGGCGCAAGTCCGGGTGAGCGCAGCATGATGGACCCGGCCAGAAGCGAGATCACAGTCAAGATTCAATTTGCCAACGCTCCCCCTGGTACCACAGCCACCATGGAGGTGACCGGGGCCGCCCGCGCGGGATCGATCGACTTCGAATACGACTACGGGCAGAACTATCCGCACGGGGGTTACTAGCGATGGCGACCGACGACAACGCCAAGGCAACGGGTACCGCGTCGTTGCTCGACGACGTCCGCCCACTCGAGCACTACACCCCAGGCCGGCGCGAACGCCTCCACGCGGCAAATCTGGCCGCATCAGCTGATGCAAGGCGTGCGCACGTCGAGGCGAAGGCAGCTCTGGCCCCCGCTCTTGCGACCTTGGGCAAGCCAATCGACCGGATACGGGCGGTCAGAACCCTCGCGCCACCAACCAGGCTTGAAGATCGTGATTTCCCCCGCACGCTTCGCGCACGTCACCCAGAAGCTCTTTAACGTCCCGCTGGCGATCCATCCGCTCAAGGCGGAGATCGTCGTTGCGGCGATGGCAGATCGCTTCGGGATCGCCAGCCTGCGTTCTCCCTGGCCAGGCAGGAACACCGTTCGAGGCGCCGTGTCCAATTGCCGTCGGGCGATCGCGACCTGCCCCATATGCCGTGATCGACGGTGTGGCCATCATACCGGTCGAGGGGACACTGGTGCAGAAGCTCGGCACGATGCAGCCGGCCTGCGGCATGACAAGCTATGACGGCATCCGTGCCTGTTTCCTGGAAGCATTGGACGATGACGCGGTCTGTTCGATCCTGCTGGATATCGACAGTCCAGGCGGCGAGGTCGCCGGCTGCCTCGACTTGGCTGACGAGATTTTTGCCGCCCGGGGTCGCAAGCCGATCTGGGCGATGCTGGGCGAGGTCGCCTATTCCGGCGCCTATGTGATCGCATCCTCTGCGGATCGCGTCCTGGTGCCACGCACGGGGAGCGCCGGCAGCGTCGGCGTCATGACGATGCATGCGGACTTCTCCGCTGCCCTGACTACGCAGGGGATCAACGTCACGCTAATCACTCACGGGTCCCACAAGGCGGACGGCAACGAGTTCGAACCGCTACCGGCGGAAGTGCTCGAGCGGATCCAGGCTCAGATCGACGCGATGGGCGAGTTGCTTGTTCGGACGGTTGCTCGGTATCGCGGTATGACGCCCGTTGCCGTGCGCGCAACGCAGGCTGCCACCTACATGGGCGGTGAGGCAGTTGCAGTTGGTTTCGCCGACGTAGTTGCCTCACCGTCCAGCGTGCTCGCTGCGCTTTCGACGATATGACGTTCAAGACGGACTCGGCTGTACCTCCCATTCGGTAATGTCGATATTTTTGTTGACGTGAATCGCTCGCATCCCTAGATTCGGGGACGACCCTGCCACCGACGAAGTCCCAAGTTCCACTTGGGATAAACCGTAAGGCTAGTCGTGGCGGGGTCGCCTTTTGTGCTTACCTTCACCAACAATCCGAAAATCGCTGGGGATAAATAGCCAGTGGCGATATACATCGCGCCAAACGTTGGCGGGATTGTCTCTAACACCAGTGGAAATTCCGATATTGAAGTTGAGATATATTTGTCTAATGCGTCTATTTATATGATTATAGACCTTCTCCTTTGCAATAGTCCTCTTTCCCCTTTTTCTAGCACCCTCTGGCTTCTCTTTGTGCAGATTATTAAGCCGAAATTGCATACTTCCCAAAACAACATCGAGACATTGCAGTATAGGATGGCTATGAGACTCTATATCAGCAATATCCTGCTTATCGATCGTCAGTCCGGCATCTACAAACGCCCTGTTGGCGCCCAATGCTGCCACGTAGCCACGAAACTTTTCTGCCTTTTCTCGTGTATCTGGCAGCTGGTCTAGATATAGGCGTAGTCTTGTCTTCCCGGGACGCGGTCTGACAAATTTCAGTCCGAACGCGTGCTTGATGAATTGGTAATATAGGATGAAAAATTGATCTTCTAAGTGCTGATCAGACAAACCTACCGCTTCGTGCAGGTTCTGCCTAAACATGACTCTGAGCTTTATTTTACCAACTGCCACCATATTGAAAAAAGTATCGATCAATTCAATATACTTCTCGCAGTAATTTTCAGTAATCTTCGTCCACTTAACCTCTGATCCTAAATTCAGCTGCAGCATTTTGTCGGCTATACACTTCCGAACCTCGTCGATATGGTCAGAGGTGATAAGGGCACCACCGTAAAAATTGGAATAGAACTTTCCCTTCTGCACCGACTCGTCGCAATAGATGATGATTTCCTTTGGCATGGACGATCTCTGGTCGACGGACGACACGAAACTGCCTTACCAATGATATCGTGTCTACGTTGCAACAGGCGATCTGCTACGCGCACATTGTGTTCGCCGGGCACTGAGGCGCGTAGAACCAGCTTCAATAGGCGTTGCATCGGAGCGTTCGAGCAGCTTCAAGGCCTTCTCGTACGCCTTCTCATCTGAAATAACGCGCGGCTGGGCGATCCCCCGCACGCTTCGCGCGGTCGAGCCAATTCTCCCGACCGGCCGGCATCGGAGCGCCTCGGTCAGGGCCTCCGATGCGACGCGATCGAACAGCACCCGTCTCCCGGCCCTTAGGATCGGCACCGCATGCTGCCTCACCAAGGCATGGAGATGCCCGACCGAGATCCCGCGCGCAGATGCTTCCTCGGCGAATGACCAGCTGATCCGCTCGGGGCCTGAGTGTGTCTCGCCCCTGACCGCGGGTCTTTCGGTTCTAGCTGCAGCGGCTTCCGTCATTTTCACTGCCCGCCCCCATGTTCCGATCGTCTCCGGCGGTCTGTACGCAGGCCGTCGCTTCGCGTGCGGTCCATCCTGGCAACCAGGTTGACGGCAGGCTCGACAATCGCCGGCGGCTCGGCGCAGGTGGTCGCTTCTAGCCCGGACAATCGATCAGCATGGATGTCCAGAAGGCGCCTGTCCCATGTGGCCAGGCCTTGCGCGCCTCCACGGCGCAGCGGTTTCGGCCACCAGCCGCGTTCCACTTCCCGGCGGAAGGTGTCGATGCCGACGCCCAGATAGGCGGCCGCCTGCCGTGCTGAGAAGTAGCGAGGGGCAAGGCCAAGCGGGAGGGCGTCAATCTTGCTCAGATGCGTCGCCTTGGGCTCCGGGGGTGGAACCTCTGAGGCGAACGCCTGGACCGCCACCGTTTTCGGCAATGAATTCTATGCCGGCAGCCTCCAGTGCCGTCTGTATCGCCTTGACTGTTCGGGCGCGGAGCGTCTCGCCGCGTTCCATCCGCACAATGGTATCGGCTGACACGTCAGCGGCTTCCGCAAGCTCACGGACACCAAGCTGCAGGCCGGCTCGGGCCATTCGGCATTGGCCGGGCGTCAATTCAGAACCACGTGCAGATTTCTCTTGCGCTTAGGCATCGCTTGAGTATCTTAACCCTGTTCGGTTTTCTGAACAACATAAAGCGACCGAGATTGAGGGGTTGGATCCTCAACCTCGGCCTAACCATCAACCGAGTGGAGCTCGGACATGGCTGCGCACACCCATATCATGCCCTGTGGCTGCCGGGCACCGCATGCGGACGGCTTGGCGCCGGATTGCCGCGCCACCAGCGCCAGGCTAGCCGTCGATCAACGCCAGCTTGCGGCCGCGCCCGCAGGAGCGACCGCCTCGGCTGACTGCCGGCATCCGGAACCGCAATTCATCGTCACGCCAGCCGGCCGTGCAGCGCTGGAGGCCGGACGATGAGCAGCGTGACGCGACGCGCCCTGATCGAAATCGCGGGCTTCACCGGGTTGGCCGGCATTGCCGCGGCGACGGTCGCCGGGCCGGAAAGACTCGAAGGCGCCACTCACCCGATGAGCGCCGACTTTGCCCTGGTGGCATTGGCTTCGAAGCACAAGCAGGCGCAGCAGAGCCTCGCCACCCTGATCCGGGAGAGCTCTGAACGGTATGGTGCCGATCTGCCCCAGGAAGTCTGGGACCAACAGAGAGATGCCATCGATCGGACCAACGAGATCGAGGACTCGATGGCCCTCCTCTCCGCCAGCATCCTGAAGGGGCTATGCGCCAAGGCGCAGGTCATCCGGGCGCAGCTAGGCTACATGGGCGATCCCGATGAGGAACATGCCCTGCTCTGGTCCCTGTGCGCGGATCTGCAGCGGCTCGATTCCGCCCTGCATCCGAACGATCGAGTGCCGTCATGAGCGGCCTTTCGCGGCGGACGGTGCTGGAAGCCGCGAGCCTCGCCGGATGCGCGGGGATCGCTGGCGATCGCCATGGGTGGGTGGCCGCGCCAACGGCTACGGGGTCCGCCGCACCCGGCATCTCGGCCTCGCACGATGCCGTCCTGATCGCTCTCTGCGCTGAGCAGGCGGCAACCTACCGGGATGCCGAGATCCTGATCGGTGCCGCATGCGACCGCTACGGATGCGCGCTGCCCGTCTCCGCCGAGGCGGAGATCAATCAGTGCCTCGACCGACAGCGCGCGCTCGAGGCGTCGATCGCAAGCCGACCGGCCGTCACTCCGAGCGGTCGGGCCGCGAAAGCGAATGCCGTGCGTTTGCGCCTCGGCTGCGCGGCGGTGCCGCCACCCGACACCAGGGACGGCCTGATCTGGTCCCTGACCGAGGATGTGCTGCGCGGGGGGTGGTCGTGACGACGCGACCGCAGTTCGCCTCTGGCGAGCCGAATCCTGCGCAGGCCGGCCGAGCCCAGGGCTTCGACGATGCCCTCGGGACGGCGCGACAGGTGATCCTGCGCGAAGTTGCGGAGTTGGCGATAGCGCGCAGCATGGACAGTCCGGTGCGAAATGCCGCCCGCCGCAGCGCTGCACTGAAGCTCTGTGCCGAGGATGCCGAAGATCATGCTCTCGCCGGCGACGCGGACGCCGCGGCGGCTGGGGCCTGTGATCTCGCCGCCGCCGAGATAAGCCGAGACGGCGGTGATGTCGCGTTGAAGCTCGCCCTGCTGGTTCGAAGGCTGCTCGAGCGCAGCAGCGCCGTCGTCAATCGCCCGGGCAACACGGAGCTGGCACTCGCGGCCGGCGCCCTCGCAGACCTGCTGATCTTGGATGGTTGCGCGCTGGACCGCTCGGCGATGCCGATCGGTCAGGCCGTCCCGGCGTGCGGTATCGAGCACTGGCGCCGCCGAGCGGCCACGCTTGCATCCGGGAGAGCGCAGTCATGAGCGCCATGGCCGCGGCGGCAGTCGATGCCGAAGGCCTGACACGGGGAGTGGAAATCACTTGCGGTGGGCCTTCGCGGGGATGGATGCTGCCATCCAGGCGCGGCCTAGGCGGCCACCTCGTGCGCGGCCCCCACGCCGCGCCGGCCGCGCCGTTCCGACATCGTGGGGACAGCCGGCGTGGGGCGGCGGGACCACTGGTCGACCAATCGAAGCCTCAATTTCCCGCCGCGGGTGCTTGGGTGGAAGACCTCGGCATCGCGATGCAAATGGCCGCGCCCGTTTCCCTGTGGCAGGCATGGGAGCAGGCGCGGGAGTCTTTCGAGCGTGCTGGTGGTTTCGGTGCTGCCCGGATCGCTCTGCAAAGCTATGAGGCCGATCTCTGGCGCGACCGTTCTCGCGATCGCCTAGCTGATCTCGCTCCCAGAGAGATCGGCACTTTCTTCGAGGTCGGAGACACCCTTGCTGAAAGCCTTCGCCAAATGCTGGCGAGAGGCGAGCTTGCCGGAGAGTGGTTCAACGAGGATCACCAGCCTTACGGATGGCAGCCCTTTATGGCTGGGGAGTGGGAGGCCCTGAGCATCTGGCACGCACCAAGGCGCTATCCTCGTACCGGCATGATGGCGTCAGTTCAGGATTATCGTCCTCGGATAGGGCAGCCCAAGAATCGAGGATGGTTTGAGCGTGTGCGCGTCGGTTTGGTGAGCGACGGCGTCTTCCAGAGGGCGAACGAACCGGTTGCTGAAACCGCGCAGGGGCGGCGCCGCTCGCCCGGCGGCTACGCCAAACAGGATACCCCGCTCATCGAGGAAATGCACCGACTGATCCAGACCGGTGTTGCTCAAGGTCCATGGCAAGCTGCCGGTTTGGTAGTAGATCGCGCATCCGGCGGCGGGACTACCGAATCTAGGAGGAAACGTCTCTGTGCTGCCTACAAGAGACAGTATCCAGGCTTCGACGGTCACTCCGGATGAACATCTGAGAAGAACAGAGAAGACCTGAGCGGTGATCCTGCCGCACCCATTGTTCACCGGGCCGCATGGGTCCGCAGGTTTGAACATGGAGACGCATCTTGCACACATCGACGTTGGCCCTCAGGGCTGAGGAGGCCGTGCCCGCAGAGCCGGCGGCACTGGTCGTTGACGAGAGCGAAGCCGCCCGGATGCTGTCCCTTGCGCCGCGGACGCTCCAGGCCATGCGCCTGGCCGGCTCCGGGCCCCGCTATGTGCAGCTGACGGTGCGGCGCATCGGCTATCCGGTGGCGGATCTTCGCGCGTGGATCGCCAGCCGTTCGGTTGCGAGTACCAGTGAGGCGACGGTAGCGAGGATCGGCCGATGATAGCGCCGGTTACCGTCGATACGTTCGGCTTCAACATTCCTGTCGCTGCGATGCTCGGACTGGGCAATGCCGGTATCGCGTGTCGGCTTGATTCCGACGAGACCACGATCACGCGAGATGCCGCGCGGACGGTGGCGCGCTTCATCGGGGTCAGGGATGCCGAGCTCAATCCTGTGCTCCACCAGGCCTTGGGACCCGCCATAGAGATCCTGCATGTCCGCGCTCCGGCTGTTTTCCCTGAGGGTCTGAGCGGGGTCAGAAACCTCTATCTGCTGGGAGCCCAGGGGACTGCCTGGTTCATCGAGCAGACCTATAATTTCCGGGGCACGCCGAGCAGCCTGATCCGGCTGCGGGAAGGACTGCAGGATCTACAGGCGATCCTGGCGAGTGCTGCCACCTCGAAGCACCTTCCGGACGTCGTCGCATCATCGAAGCTCCTCAAGGTCAATCGATATCTCGGCGAGATCGCACCCCTCGTGCGACTGTGCTTCAGCGAGGCGCAATCGCTGTCTGTCGCGACGCCTGCCAATCCATGAGCACGCGATCCCAGACCATTGCGCGGCGCCAGCCGGGCAAACCGGTGTTCCTCTATGAGGAGAGCGGCGGAGACGGCAGCGTCGCATGCCCGCTGGCAGTCTTCATGGCCGTCCTGGCGGCCGTGCATGATGATGGCGAGCCGGGCCGCGTCATCAGCGCGGAACTGCCGGACCAGCAGGCTGTCGATGCAATCCTGGCATGGCCCGCCGGGCTGGAGCAGCTGATCCAGGTCGATCGCTCGTACGCCAACCTCCAGAACCCTGCCCGGGAGCCGGTCGCGCGGGCATGCTTTGTGGCGCTGGCGCCGGTGCTCCGCATGTGGCGTATCGGCCTTGGAGCTTCTCTCGCGACATCTCCCGCGCTTGCGTGGTTGGACCGATCAGATTTCCCCGCACTCCTCGAGTACGCCTGCCGGCGCGACCGGGCTGCACGCGCGATCATTGCCGACCGGGCCATCAAGAGCGGCGGCGATGTCGTGTCCATCCCAACACCGGGTCGCCATGCGAACTGACGCCGCTGCCCTCTCCGCCGCCTTGGCCGGCCGCGTGCATGAGCTCGTTCGCGAGTTGCTGCCAGCCGGACGGCGGGACGGGCAGGAATGGCGTTGCGGTAGCGTCGCCGGCGAACGTGGGCAGAGCTTAGCCGTGCACCTGTCCGGTGCTCGTGCCGGGGTCTGGTCGGACTTCAGCGGGGGCAGCAGCGGCGACGCGCTCGATCTGGTTGCAGCCGTCCTCTTCGCCGGAGACCGCGGCCAGGCGATGCGCTGGTCGCGCGGCTGGCTGGGATTGCAGGATGTCGATCCCGGCTTGCAGCCGAGACGCCCCGTGGTGGTTCCGGACACCGGGCGGGCGGAAACGGATGCGGAAGCGGAGGAGCGCCGCCGTGCCGCGATGCGTATCTGGCTCGGCTGCAAGCCGGGCCTCCGTGGTACCCCCGTCGATCACTATCTCTCCGCCAGGGGCATAGCCCTGGCAGAGCTCGGCCGCGCGCCGGGCGCCGTGCGCTTCCATCCCGAACTCTGGAACACCGAGAGCAGGCGATCCTGGCCGGCAATGGTGGCGGCAATATCCGGACCGTCCGGATCGATGCTTGCAATCCATCGGACGTGGCTCGCCACCGGCAGCGATGGCGCCTGGGCGAAGGCGCCGCTGAACAATCCCAAGATGACGCTCGGCCGCTACGCCGGCGGGACGATCCGCCTGGCACGGGGTTCCACGCGCAAGCCGCTGGCGCAGGCTCCCGAAGGCGAACGAGTGATCCTTGCGGAAGGGATCGAGACCGGATTGTCGGTAGCGCTTGCCTGCCCGGAACTCCGTGTGCTGGCCGCGATCAGCCTGAGCAACATGGGACGCGTCGAGTTGCCCGCCACCGTCCGCGAGATCGTCATCGCTGGCGACAACGACGACGGCAACGAAACCGCACAGAAGGCCCTCCAGGCGGCGATCGACCGCTTCTTGGAACAGGGCCGCACGGTCCGCATCGCAATCCCATCGATTGCCGGTGCCGACTGGAACGACGTGTTGAGAGACCAGGCTGCATGAGTGGGCGTAAGGGCAAGGGCGGCCGCGATGGTGTCCGCGAAGGCATCGAGGGCGCACAGGTGGTCGAGCTTCGGCCAGGTGCGGCTCGCAGTGCCGCGGCGCCCGCGCCGGCGGTCTCGCGCCTCTCCCGCCGCTTCATGCTGCGGGAGGAAGGTCTGTTCCGGGTCAGCACCGACCCGGACAAGCCGGACAGCTTCCTGTGCGGACCGATCGAGGTGCTGGGTGAGTCGCGTGACGAGGACGGCCGCAACTGGGGCCTGCTCCTCAAATGGAGCGACCGCGACGGCCGCGAGCATCAGGAAGCGTTCGCCCGGGCGCTCTTCGCAGGCGATGGAGCCGAAATCCGTGCGCGGCTGGCAGACGCCGGACTGACGCTGAACCCCGCGCCCTACGCCCGGGCCGGGTTCATGGAATGGCTGAGCTCGATCAGCAGCAGCGAGCGCGCGCGCAGCGTCACGCGGATCGGCTGGCACACGCTGGCCAGCGGACCGGTTTTCGTGCTGCCGGACGAGACGATCGGGGAGACGGTCGAGCGGGTGGTGCTGCAGGTTGTCGACCGCGAGCCGTCCCTCTTCGGATTGGCCGGATCGGCGCGAGACTGGTCGGAGCCGATCGGCCGCCTCTGCGTCGGCAACTCGCGCCTGGTGTTCGCCGCCTGCTGTGCTTTCGCGGCGCCGCTGCTGAGCATTGTCGGGGAGGAAGGCGGCGGCTTCTCGTTGAAGGGTGCCTCGCGCCTCGGCAAGAGCACCGCCCTGCGAATCGCCGCCAGCATCTGCGGCGGAACGGCACAGCACGGCGCCAGTGGCTTCGTGCGTTCCTGGCGATCGACCAGCAACGGCATTGAAAGCACCGCGCTTGCAAGCTGCGACGTACTGCTGCCGCTAGATGAGATGGGCCAGCTTGATGCTCGCGAAGCCGGGGAGATCGCGTATCTCCTCTCCAACGGGCAGGGCAAGGCCCGAGCGAGCCGCACTGGTGCCGCGCGTAGCGTGTCCCGCTTCCGTGTCCTGTTCCTGAGCACGGGCGAGCTCGGCCTGGCTGACCTGAACCGTGAAGCCGGCAAGGCAACCAAGGCGGGACAGGAAGTGCGATTTGCCGATCTGCCGGCCGATGCCGGCGCCGGCATGGGTTTGTTCGAGAATCTGCACGGCGAGGACACGCCCGACGCCTTCGCAAAATATCTCCGGGAGGCAACGTCTCGCTGCTATGGCGCACCGCTGCGAGGGTTTCTGATCGCCCTGACTGAGCATTTGCGCAGGACCGGTCTGGAAGAGATGGCCGCCGCGCTCCGATCCAGAGCCAACGCGTTTCTGGATCGCTGGCTGCATGCCCATGCCGATGCGTCCGGCCAGGTCCGTAGCGTTGCCTACCGGTTTGCGCTCGTGGCCATCGGTGGCGAGCTCGCGACCGAGTATGGGCTGACAGGATGGGCAAACGATGTTGCCGGCGTCGCCACGGAGATGTGCTTTCAAGCATGGCTGACCGAACGCGGAACGGTTGGCCGGCGCGAGGAGGATCAGGCTGTCGCGCAGTTGCGCGATTTCCTGTCGCGACACGGTGAGAGCCGCTTCGAAAAATGGTTCGAAGGCCAGCCGGACGAGGCGCGGCAGGCAGAGACACCGCTGCCGCCGTCTGAGCGGTTCCGAACCCAGCATCGGGCCGGCTGGCGCCGCTGGCTGGTCGAGAACGACAGCGATGGCAGCAACGGCGTCTGGCGATACTACCTCACCGCCGAGGCGATGAGCGAAGCCCTCAATGGGCTCAATCATCGTGACGCCAAGCGAACCCTGATCGAGCGCGCATTCCTGGTGCCAGGCCGCGACGGCAAGACGGCGAGCCTCATCTCGCCGCCGGGGCACAAGAAAGTCCGCGCCTACGAAATTCTCGCCAGCATCATGGCCGCCGATGAGGGCGACCAGTGAACACGGCGCGAAAGATGATACCCGCAACCCTGGAGGGACACACGATGAAACCGGACGAGATGGTCGCCCTGCGACCGAAAGCCGATACCTCGGCAGCGATAGACGAGTCGCTGTCAGCCATCGAAGCAGCTCGCGTGCGGATGGAAGCCGAACGCGCCAGACTGGATAGCGATCGTCCGCGGATCGCACTCGAAGGTACGGCGAAGCAGATTGCCGATGCGCGGGCATCACTGCTCGAGATCGACCGTACGTTGGCTGAGCTGGTCGATTTGAAAGCGGCAGTCGAGGCTAAACGCATGGTGATTCAACGCGACGAGTTCGTCGCGGAGGATACGGCGCTGTGCGGTGTCGCTGAGAGGGCGATTTCTGCTTTTCACGCCTGGATGAAGAAGGAATATGCGACCGCTGCACAGCGGGTCGTTGCTGGGATCGAGCTCGAGTTGAAAGCCGGCGCAGCTCTCTACCGAGTTGCGACATTTCGACAGCGTCGCGCCGAGACGCTTCGAACGGTCGAGTTGCCCCCGTTAGCTTCGCACACGCTCGGGGATCCGCGTGGCTTGTCCGGGCTCGTCCGTCTGCCGGCCGCCGACGGCACAATGCGACCCGGAGGGGATATGGAGCCTATCTGGTTCCAGGCGGAGCCTCGGCAGAACGTCCCCGATCTTCAGCTTGCAACCGCTATGCGCCGGATTGCTATCCAGAATCAGCGGATCGCCGAATTGGAGGCTGATCTCGCTTCCGTAGGTGGTGGGCTCTCGCGTCGTGCCGGGAACGGCTCCGGACAGTCATCGAGCTTGGTAGCAGACCGCGGTCTCGATCAAGCATTCAAGAAGGCCGCCGTCAGAAGCCGGTGACCCACAACGTCAAACGAAGGGAGTAAATCATGTCATTCTTCTCACAGTCGATTGGCACAACACCCGTGACAATCATTCCTGCTCCCGTCAACGCTTTTGGGGAATTTTAACGGCGGTCTTACCTCTTAATCGCCAATGCGAGTGGTGGACCACCCGGCCAAGGCCCGGCACTATGGATCACCCGCGACCCAACTGTTGTGCCCGGACCCAATGTTGCGGGCTGCATCAGGCTCGGGGCCGGCGAGCGGCAAGAATACTCGGCGCCTGCTTTCGTGCCGCAGGGAGCAATCGTCGCCGTCGCAGAGAGCGGGATGATACCGGTGACAGCCGAAGACGAGTGACTAAATATCCCGGTAGGCGGTCCACAATCACCTACTATATGGCTGACCGGAGGTGTCGGCCACTTAGAGTGCAGCGCCTGTTCACCGCCATCTTCGCCAGACACGAGGATGGCGGCATCCGGCCGGCGGCGTGCAATGTTGAGCTTCATTCCATTCAACCGCAACCAGGCGTTTGTGCTGCCACCGGAGCTCAAATTCTGGCTTCCGTCGGACAACGTAGCGCATTTCATCGTCGCTGCGTTGGAGCGCGTTCCGCTTGACGCGTTCTCGGTAACGACCCGCACCGACGGCAAGCCGTAATGTCATTCGCGCCTGATGCTCCTGATGCTAGCGCCGCTGATCCATTGCTACGCGGGTGGCCTGTTCTCGTCGGGCCAGATCGAACGTGCGCCCAATTGGAACCTGGCTTTGCGGTTCGTGGCCGCTAATCTGCAATCCGTTCACGACACAATCGCCAGCTTTCGCCTCACCAACAGCACGACGATCGAGGCGGCGTTCCTGCAGGTGCTCTTGCTGGCAGGTGAGATCGCAATGCTTCGGCTCAGTACGGTGTCGATCGACAGCACCGAACTCAATGCCAACGCGTTCAAAATCCGGTCGGTGTTCTACGATCAGGCGCAGGAACTGCGGACTAGGCTACGGCCGGCATCGCGGCGCTGACGGCACGCGCCGAGGCGGCGGATGTTTCGGAGCAGAGTGCGCAGGCGCTACCAGCGGTGAACTGGATGCCGCATGCTTCCGGCTGGAGGCGGAAGCCCGCGCCGAGGCCGATATGGCCCGTCCCGCGTTCAAGGCGAAACAGGTAGCCTAAGACGCCCGCAAGGGACGCCGTGGGCGACCGTCCAAACCGCCCGACGACCTGCCACCGCCGGAACAGCAGAGCATCTCACCGACTTGGATCGGGATAACGGCTCCCTTTCGCCGCGACTCTGGTCTCTGTCTCCACTACGCTACCGAACGTGTTCTCCCGGACACTTGGCAGGCTAGGCGAAGATAATCCTTTTACTTCAAAGCACTAGCTTAGTCACTTCGGCGGTCGACACATACCTTAGCTAAGGCAAATCGCAAATGACGGCTGGAACACCTAATTTAGGTGTTCCAGAAAGGTGTCCACAGAATTATTAGCGCTTACAATAGGTTAGCGGCCATGGAACACCGGAACACCTGGAACACCGTTTTTTCGGACAGGGGTGGAAGAGTTGGCAGGCGGTTGCGTGCTTTGGGGCGTTTCCTTGTTTGTTCCCCAGGCGTGGGACGATGGCCTCCCCGGCTTCAGAGCGGTCTGGCATCATCTCGGCATGAGCCGAACTGGCGTCGGTTCGGCCGACAGGTATCGTCTCGCCAAGCAGGGCTGCTACCAGGGGCACCGCACCGAATATAGACGAGTTGGCGGATCGCTGTCTCCGCACACCAAGCCGGACGGCCGCGAGCAATTTGGATCTCCGATGAGGGTCGGCGCCGGCACTGGCCGCCCCCCCTATGGCACGGGTCCCTCCCGGCAATCCGGCCAACCGCGGGTATTTCGCGCCGCGGCCTTTGTCAGTCTGTGTGCAAAGAAAAATTGGCTTTATGTTGTTGTTTTATTTGATGTTTCGGCGCCTGCTACTCGAGATTGCCGCAGGCTCAGGCTTGTTGCCGAGATCCCCGACATCGGAATGAGGGGCCAACTCGAGTAAAGGGGCAGTTCCAGCCCACCTGAGGCCTGAGAACGGCATAGCGTGGCTGCCGGTAATGCCCCCATCGAGGCACGTGATGAGCCCAGCGCTGCGACGTAGGGCTTCCTGTTGCCCCTGTGAGAGGGCGAACCGACCGAGTCGGCGGCAGACCGCATACCGGTCGCCGGGCCGCCTTGGGGTCACCCTTGGATATCACGCTGGGACAGGTCAAAGGTGGCCGAAGCAGGGATCGGCGACTTGATATCGATTTTAGACGCCGGCCGGAGCTCCATCCTCTCGAGTGAGCCACTGAGTCCGGGGTGAGTCCGCAGGCTTCGAAGGATGATCAGCGTAGCGGCAGGAAAACCGCTTAAAACCAAGCTGGGCTTGGTGGAGCCGAGGGGAATCGAACCCCTGACCTCCTGAATGCCATTCAGGCGCTCTCCCAACTGAGCTACGGCCCCGTATCCGGGGGGCGGTCTCGCTTGCGGGAACGCCCTTGGGTGGCGGGCATATAGCCGGGTGGAGGGAGGCTGACAAGAGCGATCGGCTCAAGAAAGCAAAACACGCTGCGCACGGAGAAAATCGAGCAGAGGCAGCAGGGGCAGACCCAGGATGGCGGCATGCTCGCCCTGCACCGTTTCGAAGAGCTGGATACCCGGGCCTTCGAGCCTGTACGCCCCGACGCTGGACAGGACGCGCTCGCCTTCCTCCATCAGATAACGATCAATGAACCGGTCTGAAACGGCACGGAGACGCAGGCGTGGCTGTGCCAGATGCGACCAGATCGTTTCCCCATCCCTGCGACACACCAGGGCGGTCTGGAGGATGTGTTCGCGGCCGCGCAAAGCGCGCAGATGCGATGCTGCCTCGGCCAGGTCGGCCGGCTTGTCGAAGGAACGCCCGTCGCAGACGAGGATCTGGTCGGCACCCAGCACAAAGGCGTCTGGATTGAGCTCGTCCAGACAGGCCGCCTTGGCTTCTGCCAAACGGAGCGCCGCCGTTCCCGCATCCGGAGCCGCGCGCTTGATCGGCATCTCATCGAGATTTGTGGGTCGGACGGAGATTTCGAGCCCTGCGGCCTGGAGCACGGACAGGCGCGTCGCGGAGGCGCTGGCCAGAATCAGCGGTCGAGTCGCATCCTGGAAGGGGTTCGGCATCGGTCCGGGAGTCCTGGGGTACATGGGGGTTGAATCGCTGCAGTGTACAACCTGTACCGAGTCCTGGGGATGACGGGTACAACCGAGGAAGGGGTGGAGTTGTACACAGCGTCGGTCGGATGGATTCGGGATAAGCTCGAAAACGGGTTCGGAAACAGGGGTCTGGGAATTGTACACGCTGTGGGAAAAGCGGGGTACGTTTTCCTGGAACCGGGTACCCCGACATCCACAGGGCCCCTTAAGACTCCCACCATTCTCTTCTTCTTTTTTCATGTTTAGACCTGGGACAGACCGGAGCGAACACACAGTGATGCTCCGGCAATCTTTGGCGAACAGGACGGGCGGTATTCGCGTATGACGGGAAAGAAACTGCTACGAGCCCTGAAGGGCGACGCCGTCTGGCCACCACCGGTCTGGCTGATGCGACAAGCCGGGCGCTATCTTCCGGAGTTCCGAGCACTCAGAGCGCAGGCCGATTTCATTACGCGCTGCATGACCCCAGACATAGCAACGGAAGTTACATTGCAGCCCATCCGTCGGTACGCGATGGATGGAGCGATCCTGTTCAGCGACATCCTGATCTTGCCCTGGGCCATGGGTCAGTCGCTCGAATTCAAGGAGAATCTGGGTCCCATATTGGAGCCGATCCACACCCGGGCGGATCTCGATCGTCTCCAGCCGGAGCGCGTTCGCGAAGCGACGGCGCCGGTGATGGAAACGCTGCGCAGGCTACGCCGCACTCTCGACGCCCCGGACGATCCCGGCATTCTGGGCGCAGCGAAACCTGGAGAAACCACGTTGATCGGCTTCGCGGGATCCCCCTTCACGGTGGCCTGCTACATGGTCGAGGGCGGCGGTTCGAAGGAATTCGCCTCCGTACGTCACATGGCCTACGCCGAGCCGGACCTGTTCGGGAGGCTGATCGACCTTCTGACGCGAACCACGGCCGACATGCTGTGCGACCAGATCGAAAACGGCGCCGAAGCGGTGATGCTGTTCGATAGCTGGGCCGGCATTCTGCCGCCCGCTCAGTTTGACAGGCATGTGATCGCGCCTACGCGAAGGATCGTGGACGAGATCCGCCGTCGGCACCCGGACGTGCCGATTATCGGCTTTCCGCGTCTCGGTGGGGTTCTGGTCGGCCGCTATGCCGAGGAAACCGGGATCAACGCGATGGCGCTGGATACCACCGCTGACCTGGCCATCGTGCGCGGCCTGGTGCCCGATACAGTGACGCTGCAAGGCAATCTGGACCCGCTCTGCCTTGTGGCCGGCGGTACCCCCCTGGTGGATGCCGTGAAGGCCGTCAGGGACGCCATGAAAGGCCGTGCGCATGTGTTCAATCTCGGACACGGCGTTCTGCCCCAGACGTCGCCCGAGCATGTCCGGCTTCTGGTCGATACGCTCCGCGATGTCAGCGCCGAGCCTGCGCCGTGATTATCGCCCTGGCGCCCTGGATACTCTGGGAAAAGGCGTTCCACGTGATCGCTGTGATCGCCTGGATGGCGGGGCTGTTCTATCTCCCCCGTCTGTTCGTCTACCATTGCGGCGTGACTGCGGGCTCCGCACAGAGCGAGCTTTTCAAAGTCATGGAGCGTAAGCTCCTGCGTCAGATCACTACGCCCGCGATGATCGTGGCGCTCATTTTCGGCGTGCTTCTGATCCTCACGCCCGGCGCTGTGGACTGGCACGCGGCCTGGTGGTGGACCAAGCTGGCCGGCGTCCTGGCGATGATCGGATTTCACGGATTCTGCGCGCTCTGGCACAAGGATTTCCTGCACGACCGCAATACGCGTTCGCATCGTTTCTACCGTATGGCGAACGAGGTCCCGACCGTTCTGATGCTCGTGATCGTGATCATGGCGATCGTGCAGCCATGATCGCGCATCGACAACTATGGGATCATCAGATTCTGGGAAGGATCACCGTCGGTCAGGAGGAACCGTGGTGGGCGCACAAGGACTCGAACCTTGGACCCGCTGATTAAGAGTCAGCTGCTCTACCAACTGAGCTATGCGCCCGATCGTGGCGCCCCCACAGGGTGGCCGTTCACGGTGACGGCGCTATAGCAGCGGGATTCCGGGGCTGCAAGTGGGCATTCCGTTCACCCGTCAGATCGCTTCGCAGATCAGCCGTTCAGCAGACGCAGAACGCCATCGAGCTGGTCCAACGTGTCGTAGTGGATACGCATCTGTCCACCCCGGCCGTTGAACTGCAGCTCGATCTTAAGCCCCAGCTTTTGCTTCAGCTCGCGTTCCAAAGCGACGATCTCCGGATCGCGGTCTTCTCGCGCGCCCACCGGGATACGTGCTTCCGTCGGCGCGATCTTCGACGCCGTGCTTTGGCTTTGCACCATCTGTTCGGTCTGGCGCACCGACAGGCGCTTGGCGATTACCGCCATCGCCGCCTTCGCCGGGTCTGGATGATTGATCAGCGCCCGTGCATGGCCGGCGCTCAACGCGCCGTTCATCACCTCGCGACGCACGCCTGGCGGCAATTGCAGCAGGCGCACCGTGTTGGCGACATGCGAGCGGGATTTGCCCACCGCGCCCGCGAGCTGTTCCTGCGTCATGCGGAACTCGCCCAGAAGGCGCTGCAAGCCTTCAGCTTCTTCGATCGCGTTCAGGTCGCTGCGTTGCAGATTCTCGACCAGGGAGGCGGCCATTGCATCCGCGTCCTGCAGATCGCGCACATGCACAGGAACCTCGTGCAACTCGGCCATCTGTGCCGCGCGCCAACGTCGCTCGCCGGCGATGATCTGGTATCGACCCGGTTTTTCCGGATGTGGTCGTGCCAGGATCGGCTGCAGAATGCCGCGCGTGCGGATGGAGGCCGCCAGCTCCTCGAGCTGGTCCGGCAGCATGATCTGGCGCGGCTGGAACGGTCCCGCTTCCAGCAGGTCCACCGCGATCGGATGCACACCATTCTGGCGTCCCGGACGGATCGGATCCGGATCGGGGCCCCTGTCTCCCAGCAGCGCCGCCAGGCCACGACCGAGACGCGGAGGCGCCGTATCCTTGCGCTTGCCGCTCATCGGGCTGCCTTTTTGTCTGCGAGACGCGCCAGCAATTCGTCCGCCAAGGCCGCATAGGCGACTGCGCCGCTCGACTTCGCGTCGTAGAGATGCGCCGGCTTGCCATGGCTTTGCGCCTCCGAGATGCGGATGTTGCGCGGGATCACCGTCTCGAAGACCTGTTCGCCGAAGAATCCGCGTGCATCAGCTGCCACCAGCTCGGACAGATTGTTGCGCCTGTCGAACATGGTCAGCACCAGCCCCTCCATCCGCAGCGTCGGATTGAAGGCGCGCCGCACCCGGTCCACGGTGCGGATCAACTGGCTCACGCCTTCCAGAGCGAAGAACTCGCATTGCAGCGGCACCAGCACCGAGCCCGCCGCGATCAGCGCGTTCAGCGTCAGCAGGCCAAGGCTCGGCGGGCAGTCGATGAGGATGAAGTCGTAGCCCTGGGCGCGCGGGTCGTCATCCAGCGCCTGCTTCAGGCAGTATTCGCGCCGCTCGCGATCCACCAGCTCGATCTCCGCGCCCGCCAGCTCGTTATCCGCCGGCACCAGGTGCAGTGATTCGATCGCCGTGTCGCAGATCAGGCCATCGAGCGCCGCGCCCTCCGCGATCAGCGCATAAGCCCCCGCGTCACGCCCGTCATAGGCGATGCCCAAACCCGTCGATGCATTGCCCTGCGGGTCCAGATCGATCAGCAGAACGCGCTTGTCTTGCAGCGCCAGCGCCGTGGCGAGGTTGATTGCGGTCGTTGTCTTGCCGACGCCGCCTTTCTGGTTGGCGACGGCGATGATGTGCGGCGTCCGGACGGCAGCGGCAGTGCTATCGCCCGGTCGCCCGGTCGGGCTCTTTGACACGCCTGATTTCACTCAATCTGAGGATGACCCCGTCCGAACTGCTCCGGCTCGGGCGTCTGGAGATCGTCATGTGCCATTCCGCCCTGGCCGCGGTCAATTCGTCCTCGGCGTTGCGTCCCTTCAGGAACAGGCAGACCCCATCGGGCTGCAGGAAGCGTTTCGCCCATTCCAGGAGCAGTGGCAGCGGCGCCAGCGCCCGCGCGGTGATCACCCCCGCCGGGCCGATCTCGGCATCCTCGATCCGCTTTGCCACCACCGTCGCATTGGTCCCGGTGCTGCGCGCCGCTTCCCGCAGGAAACTCGCCTTGCGCTGGTCGCTTTCCACCAGCGTGACCGGATTGCCGGTGGCGATCGCCAGGATCAGGCCGGGGAAACCTCCGCCCGAACCGAGATCGACGAACGGCATGCCCGGCGGCATGTCCTCGGCCAGTTGCAGACTATCCTCGATATGGCGCGGCCAGAGCTGCGCCAGGTCCTTTGGCGACACCAGGTTGATGCGCTGGTTCCAGCGCTCCAGCAGCGCGGCGAAAATCTCCAGCCGCGCCATTGTTTCACGTGAAACATCCATCAGGCGGCCGCGCGCAGATGCGCCAAGAGCGCCATCAGCGCCGCCGGAGTGATCCCGGGCACGCGTTGCGCGGCGCTGAACGACGCCGGCCGCGCTGCCGCCAGACGCTCGCGCATCTCCGCGCTCAAGCCGCCGATGGCGCCGAAATCCAGCGTCGCGGGAAGCGAGAGCGCGGTGTCGGCGCCAAGCTGGCGGATCTCCCGCGCCTGGCGGCCGAGATAACCGCGATAGCGCGACTCGGTCTCCAGATGCGTCCGAACTCGCGGCGATAGCGTATCCAGCCAGGGTGCCAGGGCGCCAAGACCGGGTGCGGACGGGTCGATCGCCAGCAGATCGAACAGCGTGCGCCGCCGCCCATCCGCCGGCGCGGACAGGCCGTGCCGGGTCAGCACCGGCGGCGAGAACTGTTCCGCCTCGGCACGCAGGGTCGCGTCCTCGATCTCCTCGCGGTCGCGCCGGAACAAGCCGGCACGTTCCGCCCTGACGCAGCCCCAGCCGATCCCGGCCTCGGTCAGCCGCAGGTCGGCATTGTCCGCCCTGAGCGTCAGCCGATACTCGGCGCGCGAGGTGAACATGCGATACGGCTCCGACACGCCCTGCGTGGTCAGATCGTCGATCATCACGCCCAGATAGGCGGTGCCGCGATCCACGGTCACGGCGCCGGCGCCGGATGCTACGCGTGCCGCGTTGAGCCCGGCCAGGAGCCCCTGCGCGGCGGCTTCCTCGTAGCCGGTGGTGCCGTTGATCTGCCCGGCCAGGAAGAGTCGCGGCAGAGCCTTCAGTTCCAGCGTCGGCCAGAGCGCGCGCGGGTCGATGTGATCGTATTCGACCGCGTAGCCAGGCTGCACGATGCGCGCCCGCTCCAGACCCGGCATGGTGGCGATCAGCCGCGCCTGGATCTCGGCCGGCAGGCTGGTGGAGATGCCGTTGGGATAGACGAGGTCGCCGCCGGGATGGCCGGGCAGCGCTTCCGGCTCCAGAAAGACCTGATGCCGCTCCTTGTCTGCGAAGCGCACCACCTTGTCCTCAATGGACGGACAATAGCGCGGCCCACGGCCGGAAATCGCGCCGCCATACACGGCGGATAGATGCAGATGGTCTCGGATCAGCGCGTGCGTTTCCGCCGTGGTGCTGCTGACGCGGCAGGACACGAGCGTATTATCGATCGACGTGGTCAGGCGGCTGAACGGAACCGGCACGGCGTCGCCGGGATCCTCCGGCAGGGCGTCCCAGTCGATGCTGTCGCGCGCAAGTCTCGGCGGGGTGCCTGTTTTCAAACGGCCCATCGGCAGGCCGAGCGCCTCCAGACGCGCCCCCAGGGCTGCGGCCGGCGCCTCGCCCACGCGTCCAGCAGCGCTCGTCTGGTGCCCGACATGGATCACCCCGCGCAGAAAGGTGCCGGCGGTCAGAACCACGGCGCCGGCCCGGAACTGCCGCCCATCCGCGCAGAGCACGCCGCACACTGTGCCGCCCGCGTCCAGGAGCAGATCGTCCACCGACGCCTCGACGATCTCCAAGCTGTTCTGCCCTGCCAGAAGATCGCGTATCGCGGCGCGATACAAAGAACGGTCGGCCTGGGCGCGTGGGCCATGCACGGCAGGGCCCTTGGAGCGGTTCAGGAGCTTGAAATGGATGCCGGCCCGATCCGCGGCCACGCCCATCAGCCCATCCAGGGCATCGATCTCGCGTACGAGATGCCCCTTGCCGATGCCGCCGATCGCTGGATTGCACGACATGGCGCCGATGGTGTCGATCCGGTGCGTCAGGAGCAGCGTCCGAGCGCCAGCACGGGCGGCTGCGGCGGCGGCCTCGCAACCGGCATGGCCACCGCCGATGACGATCACGTCGCAGGAGAAGGAATGGGACATCAGAGGGATCTACTTGCCGATGCAGAACTGGTTGAACACGGTATCTAGCAGATCCTCGACGCCGATCCTGCCGGTCAAACGTCCCAGCGCCTGCATGGCAAGCCTGAGCGCTTCTCCGCGCAATTCCGGCAGGTCCAGATGCGGCGCGGTGTCCAGATGCTCTAAAGCCTCCGAAATGCCGGCCCGATGCCGTGCCCGGGTCAGCGGCGCGGCCCCGGCCAGATCGGTCAGGCGCCGCATTTCGGCGGCCAGGCGCTCCCGGAGCACATCCAGCCCCGCACCGGTCTGCGCGCTCACGCCGATCCATCCTTCCGGCGCGGGCGCCAGATCGGTCTTGTTCCAGACACGGATGTCGTCCGGCACCCGCGGCTCTGGTTCCATTCCTGCGCCGGGACAGGCGACACGCAGAACCAGATCGGCGTGCTCGGCATGGCGCAGGGCCCGACGCACGCCTTCCCGCTCCAAAGGATCCTCGCTGTCGCGAATGCCTGCCGTGTCGATCAGCGTCACGGGCAGATCGGCGAGAACCAGACGCACCTCGATCGCGTCGCGCGTGGTGCCGGCGATGTCGGAGACCATGGCCGCGTCGCGACCGGCCAGGCGGTTCAGAAGGCTCGACTTGCCGACGTTGGGCGGTCCTACGATCGCCACGACCAGACCGTCGCGGATGCGCTCTCCCTGCGCTCCGGTCAGCAGATGGGCGCGCATCTCCTCCGCCAGGAGCGCCGTATCGCGCGCCAGGGCGGCCTCGATCTCCGGCGGCAGATCCTCATCTGGGAAGTCGATCAAGGCTTCCTGATGCGCCAGAAGCACGCGCAGGCGCTGCGCCCAGCCGTCATACAGACGGCTCAACGCGCCATCGGCCTGCTGCAAGGCCTGACGGCGCTGGGCCTGGGTTTCCGCCTCCACCAGATCGGCGACGCCCTCGGCCTCCAGAAGATCGATCCGGCCGTTGGAAAACGCCCGGCGGCTGAACTCGCCCGGCTCGGCCGGACGCGCACCCAGCGACACGAGCGCCTCGGCCACCGCCTCCACGACCGCCGGGCCGGCATGCAGATGCAGCTCCGCTCCGTCCTCGCCGGTATAGCTGCGCGGTCCCGGGAACCACAGCACCAGCGCGTGGTCGAGGAGATCGCTGCCATGCCGGAGTGCGCGCAGGCTGGCCCGGCGCGGCTCCGGCAGAATGCCACACAACGTGCGCAGCATGTCCGCCGTCGCAGGGCCGCTGAGCCGCAGCACCGCGATCGCGGCGCGACCGGTTCCCGTGGCGCGGGCGAAGATGGTAGTCGGGTTCAAATTCTGCTTCCTTGACAGCGAACCGGCCTCTGCCTTGCCATGGGCTTCGTTCCGGAGTGCGTTCGCCCTGCCTCAACTCTCGCTTCATTCGCCGCTTGGCGACCTGACCCTCACGGAGGAAGACGATGCCATCGTCGCCCTTGATTGGGGCTGGGCCGGAGCGCAGCAGGATACGGCGCTTCTCCGCCGTGCCAGGGACGAGATCAACCGGTATTTCGACGGCGAGCTGCGGCGCTTCACCGTGCCGGTGAATCCCGTCGGTGCGACCGCTTACCGCAAGCGCGTCTGGGCCGCCTTGTCGGCGATCCCCTACGGCGAGACCCGCACCTACGGCGCCGTTGCCCGCGAGACGGGTGGCTGTGCGCGCTCCGTTGGCCAGGCCAACCGATTCAACCCCCTGCCGATCATCGTCCCCTGCCATCGCGTGGTGGCGGCGGCCGATCTCGGCGGATTCAGCATGGACGGCGGACAGGACACCAAGCGCTTTCTCCTGTCCCTGGAAACCGCAGATCTCTCGGGAACATGACCGATGACAAATTCCGTTCGGGTTCACGCGTATGGCGGTCCGGAAGCCTTGAGCTTCGATCAGATTCCCAAACCCGCCCCGGCCACGGGTGAAATCCTGATCCGCCAGGAGGCGATGGGCGTCAATTTCATCGATGTCTACTACCGCACCGGTCTCTACAAGCTGCCGAACCTGCCCAGCGTGATCGGCATGGAAGCGGCCGGCATCGTCGAGCGGGTCGGCGCGGAGGTCTCCGGGATCGCGGTCGGCGACCGCGTCGCCTATCCAACCCAGCTCGGCGCCTATGTCACCCATCGCAGCATCGCCGCCGACCTGGTTGTGAAGCTGCCCGACTCCATCTCCACGCGCCAGGCGGCGGCGATGATGCTGCGCGGTCTCACCGTACAGGCCCTGCTGCGCCAGGTGCGCGCACTGCAGCCGGGCGATACCATCCTGGTGCATGCCGCGGCGGGGGGTGTCGGGCTGATGCTGTGCCAATGGGCCGCCCATCTTGGCGCGGAGGTGATCGGCATCGTGTCCACGGAAGCCAAGGCGGAACGCGTGCGGGCTTCGGGCGCGGCGCATGTGCTGGTGGGCTACAACGATGTGCCGGCTCAGGTCCGGCGCATCACGGGCGGGGCGATGGTCCCGGTGGTCTATGACAGCGTCGGCAAGGACACCTTCGTCGATAGTCTCGACTGCCTGTCGCCGCGCGGCTTGATGGTCTCCTACGGCAATGCGTCCGGCGAGGTCACGGACGTCGCGCTGCGCATGCTGGCGGCACGCGGCAGCCTGTACGTGACCCGTCCCAAGCTCGCCACCTTCATCGGCCGCCCGGAACAGTTGCGATCCGCCTCCGCAGAACTGTTCGACGTTGTCGCAAGCGGTGCACTCACGATCGATATTGGCCAGCAATTCCCCTTGTCGCAAACGGCCGAAGCGCATCGCGCCCTGGAAAGCCGCGCCACGGTCGGCAGCACGATTCTGGTGCCGGACTAATGGGCCGCCTTCGCCTGATGCCAAGTGTGTTACGCTATCATGTGAAATGCGAAGTTCGATTGCTCGCGCGTCGATTTGCGCGTCTGCCGGTTTCCCGTCGATGATCCCGCGTAAGCGCGGTGAAAAGGGAACGCTGAAGGGGTCTATCCGGGCATGGCCCCGGTAACTTGGCGGCTGCCCTCGCAACTATGAGCGGAGGCGCCGTGCGGAATGCCGCTGGGCCTGCTTTGCCGGTTTCCCAATCGGCGATCTGCGCCCTGCTCGGTCCCGCACGGCTTCTCGCTGCGTCTCGAATCCGGTCGAGCATCTCGACGTATGTGGTCGTAGGCCCCTTGATCGTCCGGCCCCTATGGGCAGTCCCCTCGGCCTGTCCCTGCTCGAGACGTCCCCACGATAGGTACGATCTCCCGCGGCGCCTTTTCATCGGAGATGACGGCTGACATGCTGACTAATGTCGCCTCCGGCCGCTCTCCTGGGCACAGCCTTGGGCGGTGGCCGGCGCTGACCCGTTTCCTGGATGACAGTCACATCGATCTCGATAACAACCTGTGGAACGAGCGATCCGGACGATCGCACTCGGGCGTGAGAACTCCCTGTTCGCAGGCAGCGAGGCGGGACCAACCGCTGGGCGATCGTCGCTTCCCCGAACAAGACCGCCAAGCTCGACGGCGTCGAGCCGCTCGATTGGCTGGTCGACAGCCTGACGAGGATGGTTGAGGGATATCCGCATCATCCGCGTGCTGAGCTGATGCCATGAGGGCCTAAACGTGGAGATATATTTCTGGAAACGATCAGAAAATGGCAGGGCAGAACTTCAACGTCTCAAACCGTTCTTTTCGTAAAACGTTGCCAGGGCTCTGGTCGAGTCAATCTGCACTTTGGGTAAACTGATGCTCTCCATCATAGTTCGATAGCGGTTGCGATTATCCCTTGTCGTGCCAACGATGTGACGGATCATATCCCACTTGACGCTGTCCCGATTGCCTTCCAGCGTACCGCGTCGATCACGTTCGAACCAGCAGCGGCGTATGTAGCGGTACACGCTCGTCCAAGCGGGAACGTCGAGCAGGATGAAGCCAGTTGCTCGCGCCAGCCTCTGCGGGAGTAGTTTGGAATAGTTTCCATCGATGACCCAACGGTCGCCCATGATCGCAGCATCGTGGAGCGCAGCGAACCCTTCGTCCGGCCGGGGAATCCAGTCGGTATGCGGGAGGTGACGGAGTTGATCGAGATGGATAGCCTCGAGACCCTGTACCGACGCTATGGCCCTCGCCAGCGTGGACTTGCCACTGTTGGAGGGCCCCATGATGCAGATGCGTGGCCCCAGTTCGTTCAGCATCATGGATCACAATACTTCATAGAGATGACGCAGTATGGCCGCACGATCGATCTTCACGATGGGCGAATGCGGGAGGTAATGTTTGGTAGGCGCTCGCGATATCCAGCAAGTGCCAATTCCGGACCCTCCAACTGCTCCAGCCGAGCCTTTTTCCGCAATTCCGGCAGCCGGCTACCAATTCGCGGGAATGGGTGCTGCGTACGCGGACGTAGACGATGCCCGCGCCGGCCAGCGCTGCCGCCAGGAGCATCTCCATGTTGTCGGAGGCGAACCGGGCCGGC
>JAMSKV010000017.1 GCA_024515975.1 Endosaccharibacter trunci | reverse complement strand
TGGTCGCCATCAGAATGCGTGCTTTCGCTGCTTGTGCAGCGATCAACCACCCACTTCACGGCGCGCTGCACCAGATCGTGGATGTGAAGTTCGACACCGATTGTGATTTTCGCCGAGGCCAGCTTGCTATCTGACGAATGGCGCGACAACGCGCCGCTCTGCTCGACAGCGGCGTATCGGCTCAGTCCAGGCGAGTAGTAGTCGAAAACCTCGAGGGGGTTGCCCTCGATTGCGTGGAAGCCGCTGTTGCACGCTTCGACATTCCCGACGTGCTCATAGGTCTGTCCTGGCGCGAACTGGAAATCGCGGCAGGTCCAGTCTCGGTTGAATCCCTTAACAGAATGAACGACCTCACCGGGAGCGGCGGTCTGCTGCGGAGGGGAGGTCTTCTTGCGGGGCATCTCTTGCTCCAGGCCGGGTGGCGATGAAGCGGAGTATGTGCGCACAAGCATATGCGCGCAAGCAGAAAAGTGCCCAGAAGCACATTTTAATGTGCGCGTAGCTTCTCGGTTGGTTGTGGTCGCCCTTCACGTTACGCTTCACCATCAGCAGGAGCGTCACCATGCAGGGTCTCTATATGAAAGCCGTCTTCGCGGTCATCGCGGGCGCTTTGGTTATTCTCGCGGTGGAGAACGTGCCATTTATGAGCTCAGCGCACGCACAATATGGCATCACGCGGGTAGCGATCGCCCAGATTGGTCCTTTTGCGGTGACCTCCGACGCGCTTCCTGTGCGCGTCCAGCAGTAGCCCACAAAAAGCCGGCGCCTCGGGGGAGGGCCGGCTGGGTGAAGCGGTGGAGCTATGCGAGCCGCTTTTGCTCTGGCGTCATGCCCCTTACCCTCTCTCGCCAAGCATCGAACTCGACGCTTGCATGGCTTTTCGCTCGTTGAGCCAGGTAATCCTGATACCCGAAAAATACGGGGTGCCCCTGAAAACGCAGCAGGTCGTCAAATTTGTTAGAAAGTTCTAACATAGTAAGCTGCTGGCCCCGTATTGCCTTTGACTCTACAAACAGGAGAAATTGTTCGCATAGTATATGCAGAGAGTATAACTCTTGCTCGTGAAGATAGTTTTTAGCGATATCGGCATCCGTTCTTTCGGGAAATTCGCCCTTCATGACCTGAAGGCCCATTGACGGTTTCTTATGGTCAGCTCGCTCCAACTTGATCTCCGAGGCCGTCTTTCCGGCCACTGCGAAAAGGAACTTGTCCTGTAGGCGCGCATAGAACGACCTAACCGTGGGCGAGTCCTTGTCATAGTCGACCGATCCGAATGCGAACACATCGCGGACGCCTTGGTAGACGTTCTTCTCTTCCGCACGGATGGCACGGACTCTTGCGGCCAATTCGCGGAGGGCATTTGGGTCATCCCGTAGACGCTGCTCGTCGAGTGCAAAGCCCTGGGTGACATAGTCACTCAGAATGGCAGTCGCCCATCTGCGGAAAGCTGTTCCGCGCTTGCTGCTCACCCGATACCCAACCGAAAGTATGGCATCAAGATTGTAGTGTAAGGTGTTGTAACGCTTGCCATCTGTGGCAGTTACCCGGAATTTCCGGGTAACTGAAGTCTGGTCCAATTCGCCCTCTCGGAAGATGTTCCCGAGGTGCTCACCAACCGTTCCGGCGGTAATGCCGAACGCGGAGGCCATCTGCTGCTGAGTGGCCCATAGAGTCTGTGCGTCAGTGTCCAGGGTGAAGTCGACCCCAGGACCCCATTCCGGGGTCTCGTAATGGACCAACTCTAACTCGCCTTGCGCAGGTGTCATTTCACTCTCCCGATGAGGCCCGTCTCATTTCGTATATTTTCCCTCACCCCTAGGAATGGGAACGATTCATGAACATAGTGTTATGACAGACGCTGCTCGCGAAAGGCAGCGGGGAAATACGGGGCAGGAGATGCCGAATAGGAAGAGGACAGGCGGCGGCGAGAACTCACTTGGACCCAAAGCGGCGCCTAAGGCTGTTCGCGACGGCCGCCTCAACGATGTCGAAGGTAAGGTCCTGCTCAGGCTCATCGAGCCTGTCCCACAGGCGGGCAAGCGCAGCCTTGTTGCGCGGATGGACGCTCTTGGGCGCCTGGCCGACGCTTACCGTCGCCGTTCCCGTCTTTTCGTCATACCCGACTGATGCGGCATAGGCGCGAAGCCTGTCCATGGTCTCAGGAGCAAGCCTTCCTGACTTGTTTTTGCCATTCAGCAGCTTGGATAGCTGACTAGGATCGACGCCAGCCTGCCTTGCCAGCGCGGTCTGGTTCATGCCGCCAGCGGCCATCAAACGTCGCACGTAGGTGATGTCGGGCGTGTCATCCATATGTGCATACTCGCACAACCTGAGTAGCCGGTCTGCACTGACCAAGCCAATGTGCTTCTGAGCACAGAATGCGCTTGCCAATGTGCGCACGCGCATCTAATGTAGTGCTTATGAGCACATGCGCCGTTCTCACCCCCACAGATATAGAGGTTCGGGCGAAGGCTGCCGGGGTGCCCATTGGGGCACTTTGCGCCAGAGCATCGGTGGATCGGAGCACGTTCACTCGCTGGAAGTCCGGCAAAAGCGACCCGAAGTTGTCTGTGTATTCGCGGCTCCTGGCTGCGGTTGAAGCGCTTCCGACGCCAGCGGTCCAGCCGGACGCTGCGGCACTATGAGTAAGTCCATCTGCCTTGGTCGCGGATACAGGGCGCTCGTGGATGAGGACATTCCTGCGGATATCCTTCTGCGGCGCTGGGCGGCTAGTCCGAGAAATCGACCCGTAGGTTTGGTCTACGCCTTCTGCAAAATAGGCGGAAAAACAACCTATCTTCATAGAATGATCATGTCTGCGCCGAAAGGCGTTGTCGTTGATCATGTCAATGGAAACGGGCTGGACAATCGCCGGGCGAATCTGCGCTTTGCCACGTCCAGCCAGAATGCCGCGAACACCAAGCCAAACTGCAATCCTCTGCTGTTTCGTGGAGTTGTAGCGAACAAGGATTCTTTCAGCGCAAGAATCCAGGTCAACGGCAAGCGTATATTCGACGGTGTGTTTCTCACCGTGGAGGAAGCTGCAGCGGCTTATGATCGGCTCGCGATTGCTCATTTCGGAGAATTCGCCGTCCTGAATTTCGGGATCCCCGCATGACCACGCCCCACCAACCCGACCTGTTCGGCACACCGTCGCCGTTCGCGTCGAAGCGCACTGGCCCCACCATCATGGTGTGGATCATCGGGCGCCGCGCCTGGGGGTTTCGGATGCGGTTGCGGGGGTGTGCATGAGCGCCGCTACCGTCCTTCGGAGATCGACGTTCAACTGGACGGACGATCGCGACGCAACTCTCCGCCGCGAATGGGAGGCAGGCACCGCTTCGGGCGAGATCGCCCGCAGGCTTGGCACCAGCAAGAACTCGGTGATCGGACGGGTGCACCGTCTCAAGCTTGCCAGCCGAGGCAGCCCGATCGGGCGTTCCGGTCCCATCAAGGTGAAGCCGGCGCGTGAACCAAAGAAGCAGAAGCCTGATCCCTGGAGCCTTCCGGAGATCGCTGCGTTGGATGCCGGCGAAGATGCGATCCAGTCGATCAGTGCGAAATGGGGGCGCCCGATAGACGAAATCCGAGCGAAGATGATCGAGCTCGGTGTGATCATCGAGGTTGCGCCGGAACCCGCCCCTGTCGTGCAGCAAGCGCCGAAGCCTGCGCTGGTCGATAAGGCTCCTGTCCAGGCTCCGGTCGTTTCGACCATCTTCATTCCGCGATCGGTGGCTTTCGAACCGGGGCAGGGCTGCCAGTTTCCGACCAGCACCGGCCGGAGGCATCGCTTCGAATGCAGCGAGCCGCGTATCGATGGCCGTCCGTACTGCGCCACGCATGCGGCCGCTTGCTACCAGAAGACTGGCGCCAATCCTGATGCGCGCGTCGAGGCCGCCGCGTGGCATCGGCGACCGTCTGGCGCCGCCGAGACGCTATCGCCGTGATCCCGATCGGCACCCGCTTCGGCTCTCGCACCGTCATCGCCCACGCGGCGAGGGATGAACGCACCCTCCAGGCGCGCGTCGAGGTCCAGTGCGATTGCATGCGCCCCGGTTCGCGCCGGGTCGTCTACGCGCACAGCCTGCCGAAAGCGTCGTCCTGCAAGTCGTGCGGCGGATTCATCGCCGCCCGCACCCGCGCAACCACGCGGGCGATGATGGTGGCGATGTTGATCAGTCCGGTGGTGGCCTCCTGGGGTGCGGTGGGGGTCAAGGTTTCTTCTCCGTCGGTTGGCACCACGGAGAATGGAGCGATCATGCAGAACAATCTCGGGAAAATCTTTCCCGAAAAAGTCTCGCTGTCATGGTGACGAACGAAGCCTGCCTCGCGGCGGTCAGCGTCTCCATGCAGGAACGCTACGGCGATATTCGGAATGCAGCCAAGAAAGCTGCCCGTTCGCGCGGCTGGACCACAAAATCTTTCATGAACTGGCTGTACGGCAAGAACGCGCCGCGCATGCAGGACCTGATTGTCCTGATGGCGGACTGCCCGAAGCTGCACGCCGAGATCGACCGCATGGTCGAGGAGACAAGGCAATGCCTTCAGCAATCCAAACTCTAGCCTGGCGAGGCTTCGGCTTCGACGGGTCGTCCAAGAAGGGCGAACGGTTCTGCGAACTGCGTCTAGGGCCGTTCGGTCTCGCGTTTATGCAGCAATCGGTGATGGAGATGTTTGCCGCCGAGCGCGCGAAGAACGATGCGCTCGCGATCGAGAATGAGCGCCTGCGTGATGCGCTGGAGACCGCGCGTCGCGGCGACGTGGACGCTCGCCTCCGCGCGGCGCGGATGGCGGAGGATGTGCAGTGAAGATCCGACGCCTCTATCTCGTCTCGCACAATCGCAAGTGTCCGGGCTGCGCCGGCAAGGGCTGGAAGCTCGGATCGTGGACCGGCGGAGACCTACTCACCCGCGCGACGGTTCCGGCGTACGCGCTCTGCGCGCGCTGCAACAGCACCGGATGGGTGCGTGCGAAGCAGGTTGCAGCATGAGCGCCCTCGTCTGGCATCGCATCGCCACGTTCCGCGGTGGCGTCATCCGTGCCGTTCCGCGCGCGATCATGACGACCGATCAGGCCCTCTCGACTCCCGGCGTGCAGATGCGCATGTGGCGCGGCTGGGTCGAGGTGATGCTACCGGTGGTGGCGTCGTGAGCGTCGAGCTGCGTCCCTATCAGATCGAGATGGTGTCTGGCTTCCGCGCGGCGTTTCAGCGCAGGCACCGCCGCGTCCTTGGGCAGCTTCCAACCGGAGGCGGAAAAGGCCGCCTTCTCGGCCATATGGGCCGTGCCGTCTCGGCCAAGCAGAAGCGCATTCTGATCGTCGCGCACCGTGCCGAGCTGGTCGAACAGATCTGCGGTAATCTCGACGCCGAGGGCGTGCAGCACGGCCGGGTGCAGCCAGGCTGGCCGATGCTGAACTACCCGGTGCTGGTGGGCATGGTGCAGACGGTTTCGCGCCGCCTACACAAGCTCCCGGCGCCGGACCTCATTATGATCGACGAGGCGCACCATACGCCCGCCGGCCAATATCAGGGCATGTTGAATGCGTGGCCCGACGCTCTGGTCCTAGGGGTCACCGCAACGCCAGCGCGCACCGACGGCGCCGGTCTCGGCGACTTCTTCGACCACATGGTCCAGGGACCTTCGACACGGGAACTGATCGATCAGGGGTTTCTGGCCCCCTACGACTACTTCCTGCCCAGCCCGGACTTCGACGCGACAGCGCTCGCCATGGAAGGCAGCGATTACCGGACCGCTGACGTGCTTCGCGCGGTCACCAAAGCGAAAATCGTCGGCGACGCGGTCCAGCATTACGCCAAGCATCTGAATGGCCGGCCAGCAATCGCCTTCTGCGTCGGCGTCAAGCACGTCTACTCGGTTGCCGAGCAGTTCATGGCCGCCGGCATCGCAGCTGCCGGCATAGACGGCACGCTCCCAATGGCCGAGCGCAAACAGCGGCTGGACGATCTGGCCGCCGGCCGCATCCAGGTTCTGACCGCCGCGGACGTGGTGTCCGAAGGCGTCGACATTCCGGCTGTGGCTGGCGCGATCCTGCTGCGCCCGACATGCAGCGTCGGCCTCTATCTGCAGCAGGTCGGGCGCGCGCTGCGACCCAAACCAGACGGCTCGCGCGCTATCATCCTCGATCACGTCGGCAACGCCCGGAAGCACGGCTTTCCATCCGACCCTCGCAACTGGACGCTCGACGGCTCCAAGCCCAAGGACGCGGTGAAGATCCGCACCTGCGACACCTGCCTACGCGCTTTCCCGATCAAAGACGCGGTGATGATCGCCGAACAGGAATGCACGCTCGCCGAGGACGATCCGGACGAACGCTGCCCGATCCTGAACCCGGTCGGCGGTGTCCGTGGTGCCATCAGCGAGGCGGTCGTCGGCGAGCTTGAGGCCGTGACCGATCCCTGGACATGGGCCGGCGGTATCGATCCGGCACGGGCCTACGGCCAGGAACTGCAAGCGCTGATCGCCCGCGCTCAAAGCGAGGATCACCTGCGGATGATCGCCCGAGCGCGAGGCTATCATCACCGGTGGGTCGGTCATCAGCTCCGCGCACGCGCCGAAGCAGCGCAGGTGGCGGCATGACGATGCACCGGTCCGAGGCCGCCATCCAGGCCGATATCCTGGTCGCCATCACTGCCCTGCCGAGCGCGATGTTCTGGCGTAGCAATAGCGGTGTCGCCACCCGGTCTGACGGCAAACCTATCCGCTTCGGCGTGCCGGGACAGCCAGATATTCTCGGCGCCTACCGCGGCCAGGCTTACGGCATTGAGGTGAAGTCGCCGACCGGCCGGCAGCGGAAAGAGCAGGCGATCTGGCAGCGCAATTTCGAGCGCGCCGGCGGCCGATACATTCTGGCACGCAGCGTCGACGATGCTCTTGCAGGGCTGCGGGTGTCGTCATGATCCCTGACCAGATCGAGCGCGTCGCCCTTCTCGGCTGGGCCGTTTATCCCATGTCGGCCACAAGCAAAGCCGGATGCTTCAAGGGCGCTGCGGACGCAGCAACCTGTGATCTCGACCAAATTGAGCGGTGGTCTGACGCTTATCCGGACTGCAACTGGCGCGTGGTCTGCGGTCCGTCAGGCCTGTTCGCTCTTGATGTCGATCGTCCCGGCACTCACCATCATGACGGCTTTGCCGCTATGGCCGACCTTGTGTCGAAGCATGGCCCATTGCCGCCGCGTCCGATGACGCGCACCGGCGGGTCAGGCGGTGCAGCTCTCTTCTTCAAGCATCAGGGAGAGAAGCTGCGCGGTATGTCCGGACAGCCGGCGCCGGGGCTCGATCCGCATCGTGGCCGACAGGCAATCGTAATTCCGCCTTCGCGCCATCCAGTGACCGGCGGTCACTACAGGTGGCGAGAGGGATGCGCGCCATGGGAAGTCAACCTTCCCAGCATTCCTGGATGGCTGTCAGCGGCTCTGGCGCCTGCGCCTGAACGGCCTTTCTCCGGCCCGTGGGTGCCAACGTCGGAGCGCGCCAGGACCGCCATCATGCGCGCGATCCATGCGATCGCTGATGCACCGTCCGGACAAGCCAACGTTACGCTGAACAAGCAGGCGTTTCGTCTCGGCGGCTGGTGCGGGGCCGGCATGCTTAGTCAGGACGAGGCCGAGAGCGCGCTGGACCAAGCGGCGCGGCAACGAAACATCCCATCGCGCGAGGCAAGAGACACGATACGGTCCGGAATCACCGCCGGCCTGAAGCGTCCGATCCAGGCGCGCCATGTCGGAGGCTGATGACATGGACAACGTCCATCCTCTTCGCCCGCGCGGAATGGCCTGGCTCGGCGAACTCAGCCGAGGCGAGAAGGGTCCTCACGCGACGGTCAGTAACACGCTGATCGTGCTGGGCAACGATCCCGAGTTGGCTGGCCTTCTCGCATACGACGAATTCGCGCACAGCGTCATCATCAGCCGGAAGCCGCCTATACCGTTTTCCGGATCGATCACCGCCCCTGGACCCTATCCGCGACCGTGCAACGATTCCGATATCACACTGATTCAGGGATATATCCAGCGCACCTACGATATGCGGATCAGCCAGCCCGTTGCGCAGCAAGCCTGTGCGACTGCAGCCGAGATGAACCGGGTCCACCCGGTCCGGCAGTATCTCGCGGGGCTGAAGTGGGATGGTCTGCCTCGCCTGGACAACTGGCTGTCGGTCGCTTTCGGAGCGCCGGAGGATGCCTATCATGAGACGATCGGCATCAAGTTCTTGGTAGCTGGAATTAGGCGTATCCGCCAGCCAGGCTGCAAGTTCGACCACGTTCTCGTTCTCGAGGGTACGCAGGGGCGCGGCAAGTCCAGATCCGCGCAGGCGTTATTCAGCCCGCTGTGGTTCAAGGACGATTTGAGCCACGACCTGGGCGACAAGGACGCTCAGCAAGGCATGGCTGGCCGATGGGGCGTCGAACTCGCTGAGCTGCAGGTTCTTGTGCGCAGCACGAGCCAGGCCGCCAAATCGTTCTTCTCCCGGCAGGTCGATCATTTCCGACCATCGTACGGACGGAGTTTTGTCGAGCGTCCGCGTCAGTGCATCTTCATCGGGACGACAAACGAGACGGATTACCTGTCGGACTCGACGGGCAACCGCCGCTACTGGCCCGTTCGATGCTCAATCGCCGATGTTGAGTGGATCGAGCAGAACCGCGACCAGCTATGGGCTGAAGCAGCAGTTCGTGAAGCACAGGGCGTCTCTCTTTGGCTCGATGATGACGCCGTTCGGCAGACGGCGGAAACGGCGCAGGAAAGCCGGGTCGCCGAGGACACATGGACGCAGAAGGTCGAGAAGTTTCTTGAAGGGAAGACGGGGGTAACAACCGCGGACATCCTGTTTACCGGCGTCGGCCTGGCGGTCGATAAAATGACGCGCGCCTCGGAGATGAGGGTAGCGGCAATCGCCAAAACCCTCGGTTGGCACAAACACGACTACCGCGGCGACGACGGGAAGAAAACCAGAGGGTGGTTTCCGCCGGGCGCGTGGCTTCCGAAAACAACGCCACCACGACAAGTCCCACCGCTCGGGAGGGCGGAATAATGCGCACCATCGAAGCTGTTCCCACCTTGCTGAGGCCTGTTCCGACCTCGGTTGGAACCGCGCGCCCAAAATTCGGGCGCGCGGTGCATTCCGCGCGTCCGGTTCCGACCCGAGAGGGCAAAAAAGAGCGAGGTGTGAACGGTGTGAACAGGCGCCAATGCTGGAGTGTTCCTACTGTTCCTACTGTTCCAACCTATATGTTGAAAACTAGTAATTGGGGGGATCGTAGGGGTTTAGGGAAACAGGTTGGCCGAACGGAACGGTGTGAACAGGCCGCCCGAGGTGCCGCATGACCCAGCACCAGCGCCCCGGCGTGTCAGATTTGGGTGCGGTGCCGACCGTGCGGAAGCTGAGCAACCGATCCAGCGAAGAGCTCGCGATGCGTGAGATGCTTGTGCCCTGGATGCGACAGCGCTGGCCGGGCGCCCGGATCATCCATGAGCTGCCGCTTCGCTATTCGACGAACCGGATCGACCTCGCCGCCGTGACGGAGACAGAGATCAACGCGGTCGAAATCAAGTCGAGCCGAGACGTGGCGGATCGGCTGGAACAGCAGATCAGGGCATTTGCGCCTATTTCGGCTCGCGTGATTGTCGCTCTTGCTCCGAAATGGAACGAGCAGCTACCGCCAGTGCGGAAGACGCTTCGTTGCGGAGGAACGACCTACAGTCCGCAGAGGACGCCAGTGCAGGCGACGATCCATAAGATCGGCGCGTCTCATGTCGAGACGTGGACCGTTGCGGTCGACGCGAGCTCCATGGAGCGGACCGAAGGCGGCTACGTCACGAACGACCACCCCTGGGCGTATCAGATGCTGCACATCCTGCATGTCGCAGAGTTGTGGCAGGTCGCAAGCCGGCACCAAGTCTATCTGCATGGCAAATCTCCGACGCACGCGACGATCGTTCGGGACTGCTGCCATGCCCTGACTGGGGCGCAGGTTAAGCGCGCCGTTTGTGCCGCGCTCAGGGCGCGAGAGGCATTCTGCGGTGGTACCGATCCTGCCGTTCCCCTCCCGCCAGTCGGGGCGGTCGCATGACCCCGCCCGGCCCCATCGCCGCCCCGCCCTGCGCCGTCGAGCAGCTGTTCCGCACCGAGACCGCCGCCGACGCATGGACCGCCCACTATGGGCTCCGACGCGGAGCGGCACGGCTGTGTGCGTGCGGATGGTGGCATGTGGGCTCACCGTTGCCCGCTGAGGCCGGTGGAGCAGGTTCCGGGCATTCGGGTGCCGGACGGGGCGGGAAGGCGGCTCAGAGGGCGAATTTGGGGCGTGGGAGGGGAAGGTGAGTTTTCGGCTTGAGATGCTTTGCGTCGCTTTGGTGAGCGTTTTGCTTGGCGCAGTGTTGGGCCTGCAGTTGGGCGCGACCTTAAGCCATGCGCCGACTTACGATCCTGGAAAACGGATCGCCCTCTACGAGCAGTGCAGGGCTCGCGACGACCACTTAACCACAACCTGGTGCGAGGGTGTTGCAGAAGACGGCTCCATGACTGGGGCAAGCGCGCCATGAGTCTGTTCCGCACGCTCTTCCGCCGCCGCCCGCACGCACCGCCGACAGCGGGTGAGATGGCGCGGCTGGAGGCAGCCATCTGGGCGCAAGAGCCGCACGTGCAGGCGCTCACGGCTCAGAACCGCGAATACGCGGTCGGGGCCGGGATCATGCGGTTCCGAGAGGCAGCCGAGCGACAGCAGGAGGCAGCACGAAGCGGGGCGCTGCGCAGAGATGGTCGGGGGCGTTTTTTGGCTAGGGCCGAGGTAGCACGGCGAGAGGCTGCTCTGTCCGAACTCGGCCGCATGGATGGAGATCTGCTGGACCTGGGGTGTCCGGCGAACGGGTGCAACCGGGGTTGTGGGGGGTGTGGGTGATGGCTGGGAATGCGCTGAGCTGGGAAACGCCTTCTGGCGATTGGCTGGAGTTTGCGCCTGTTGCTTCAGGAGGCATCCGCATCTGCGGTGGACTGGAGAAAGTGTCCTTCAAGGTCACCCTTGATCGCTCTGGGGCGGAGGGCTTGCACGACTTCCTGTCGGCGCTCCTCAACCCTGGCAAGCCAAGCCTCGAAGCCCGCGTCGCCGCTCTGGAAGCGTTGCAGGGGGAGGGGCGGTGATGACCGACGGCCAGTATCGAGCCCTAGTCGCCTACATCATCACGTGGGGCAGAACACTCGGCGACGCGCTCGATGTCGCGATGCGGGATGTTGGAATCACCGACAGCCGCGATGATGTCTTAGACCACCTGTCAAAGACTGGGTGGGACTACGACGAGTCAAACCAGACCTTGACCTACTTGCGCCGACTGGACCCAGCGACCCAATGGCGCCGGCCGCACCATTGGCCCAACCATTGGCGGTGGATTGATCTGCCCGAGGATGACCATGGCGATCCGCGGTTGCTTGAAGCTGTGCACGCCCTAATGGAGGTGAGGGCTCGGCCGCCTTGTTCCCCCGATGAGTCTCCGGAGCTTCCCGTCCTCGACACCGATCCGGATGCCGCTGACCTGCCCCGCGATCACACCGAGGGGACGAGCGACGACCCCATCACGCTGGTTGCTGTCGTTCGGCTGGCAAAGGCGGTGCTCGCGGTGGCTGACCGGGAAGAGGGGGACGAGTGATGGCGGACTTCCATATCCGGCTGCCCGGCATCCTGCTCACCAGCGATCCGAAAATCATCGTCGGAGATGTCACGTACGACCTCTCCCCAGACCGCCTCTCTTATCGCCCTCGCGTCCCCGTCTTCCTCTGCGGCGGCGGCCGAACCGTCGAGATCGGCACCGTCCCGCATCCGGACTCCGCTCGCGGCTACGGCTGGACCCTGGAGCGCGTGGCTGCCCTGTCGAACGGAAGCCTCAAGCCGTGCGCCCGGACCGACACCGCCACGCCGAACGCGCGGGTGGGCGTCGTCGTGTGGGAGCGGGAGATTGCGGAGCGGTTGGTGGGGTTTGAGGCTGTAATGAATCGTAAGGTGGAGGGCGTTAGAGAATGAGCGCGATGCTTGCGAACAAGAAGCGCCGTAAGGGCAAGAAGCGTCCCAACGAACGACGCGTTCCGTCCATCATTGTTGAAACCGGAATGGAGCATCGGTTCAGGCTGGGCGCGGTGGAGGTTGAGCACGTCGCTGACCCGAGTGCGCCGAACCGCACGATCGCCCGCCCGCTCGCGAGTGCTGTCGGCCGACTGCGCGCCCGGCGATCAATCACTGTCCACCAAGCCACTGCGGCCGACCGCTATGGAGAACTTCGCGAGCTGGAAAGCGGGGCGATAGCTTCGGGCGGAGGGGACGCCAACGGCGCCCGGATGCCCTTCTGGCAGAAGGGCCATCCGACCATGACGCAGGTTCAGGCGGCAGCGTCCCTGCGGCGGATCCATGAGATTATCGGCCGACGGCAGCGGTTGATGTTGGACATGCTGGTGATCCAGAACATGGACATTTCCGCCATTGCCGCTGCCCACAGCCGTATCGACCCGGTCAGCAGGGCGCGGGTGCCGATGAACGAGAAGTTCGTAAAAGGCGGCATCGACCTGATTCTAGACCGACTAGTGGAGCATTTTGGTCTTGATGGAAGCGTATATTGATGCTTGCGGTCAGCGCCGTTCGCGTGCTATCGCGATGGCACGATCAAATTATTGCGCCGCAGGCCAGGATTGGCTCCGGCGCTTCCCGTCTCAAACAGGTGTCGCATGGCTGAGCTGACGCCGAAGCAGCGTCGGTTTGTCGATGAGTATCTTGTCGATCTGAACGGGGCCGCGGCTGCACAACGCGCAGGCTACACGCAGAACAGTTCTGCTGTCCGCGCCAGTGAAATGATGGCGATGCCGGCCATCCAAGAGGCGATTGCAGCAGCACAGCGGCGTCGCTCCATGCGCACGGGAATTAACGCTGATCGAGTATTGACCGAGATTGCTCGGCTGGGCTTTAGCGACCTGAGGAAGGCTTTTTCAGCCGATGGAAGCCGCCTTCTCAGGCCAGACGAGTGGTCTGACGACATGGCAGCATCTGTGGCCTCCATGGAGATCGAGCGTCGCGTTGAAGGCAAGGGCGAGGACGCTGAGGTCTACCACGTCCATAAGATCAAGCTCTGGGACAAGAACGCGGCGCTGGAGAAGATCTGCAAGCACCTTGGCTTGTACGAAAAGGACAACAATCAGAAGCCCTTGACGGTTGTGATCAGTCCGCGTGACGCCAACCTTTAGGCTTACGGAACTTCAGGACCAAGCGACGGACCTTCTGGCGAGTCCAGCCCGGCATATCTTGCTTCGTGGGGGGTCCCGGTCGGGAAAGACCTTCGCGCTGACGCGCGCTGTCGCCGTGCGGGCAATCAAGGCGCCGGAAACACGGCATGGCGTCTTCAGGCATGCGTTTAACGCGGTAAAGCAGTCTATCATTCTTGATACGTTTCCAAAGATGATGAAGCTCTGCTTCCCAGAGGTAACCTACAAGCTGGACAAGACGGACTGGTTCGTGCGGCTACCGAATGGTTCCGAGCTCTGGTTTGGCGGCCTGGACGACAAGGAGAGAACCGAGAAGATCCTCGGTAAGGAGTTCGCGACAGTCTATTTGAACGAGGCGTCGCAGATCAGTTACGGCGCGCGGAACATGCTGCTGACGCGACTTGCTCAACAGAGTCCGCTGGCGCTCAAGGAGTATGTGGACGCCAACCCGCCGACGCAAAGCCACTGGCTCTACACCCTTTGGGAGCGCGGCATCGAGCCGAAGTCTGGTGAGCCGCTGCGCGACCCGACGCTCTACGCGACGATGCAACTCAATCCGGACAGCAACCGGCAGAACCTGGCACCGGAATATCTGGAATCGCTCGACGCTCTACCCGAGAAGGAGCGCCGCCGCTTTCTGCTTGGCGAGTATCTTACAGCCGTCGATGGGGCGCTCTGGTCGATGGACCGTATCCGCAGGGTCGAGCCCGTCACCGACGCCAACATTGATGCCATTCGCGGTCAGATGCGCCGAATCCTCATTTCGGCGGACCCGTCCGGGTGCTCAGGTGACGAAGACACGCGGTCAGACGAGATCGGCATCGTCGCCGCCGGCGTGGATATCGCCGGCGTGGTTCACCTACTGGAGGATGCCACCGGCCGCTACAGCCCGGACGGATGGGCTCGGATGGTCATTGCGCTTTATGACAAGTGGCAGGCCGACAGGATCGTAGCCGAGCGCAACTATGGCGGTGCGCTGGTTGAAAGCACGATCCGGTCCGCGCGGGCTACAGCGCCGGTCCATCTAGTGACAGCCTCACGCGGCAAGCACGTGCGAGCTGAGCCGGTCGCGGCGCTCTATGAGCAGGGTAAGGCGGTTCATCACGGGCGCTTTCCCGACCTTGAGGATCAGCTCTGCCAGTTCTCGGCTGCTGGATACCAAGGCGCGAAGAGTCCGGACCGGGCTGATGCTTGGGTCTGGGCGGTGACGGACTTGGTGCTGGGTGAGCCGCCCGCTGCGCCAGCGCGATGGGCCCCATCGCCGATCAGTTTCGGGAGATAGTGCCCGCAGGAGACTCGCATGGATTGGCAGGCGCTGCAGGCCGAATACCCACGCGACCGCGATATGCCTGCGCGGGCTTTCACGATCAACGCGCTCACCCGGGTTCTGAACGGTGAGCAATACGACACCCTGCAATATCCGTTCTCGAAAGAGAGAACAGACGGGGGCGAGTATATTCCGCTTGTGAGGCGCCGACCGTCTGTTCGATCTGGTCTGTGTCGGTCGGTCGTCGACGATAGCGTTTCGCTCGTGTTCGGCGAGGAGCACTTCCCCTCCATCGTCGTTGAGAATGACAACGCCAAGACCCAGCTCGCCGACCTGATCCGGGAAGCATCGCTGCCTGAGATCATGATCGACGCGGCGACCCGCGGCTCGGTCGGGTCCGTGGCGCTCCTGTTTCAGGCAATCGAGCACCGGCCGGTGTTCACTGTGATGGACACGGCAAACCTAACGCCTGTCTGGCAGAAAGCGCGACCGAAGCTGCTCGCCAGCGTGACCGAGCGCTACAAGGTCAAGGGCTCGGATCTGGCCGAGCAGGGCTATAAGATTCTAGACGCCGATCGAGCGGCTAGTTTCTGGTTCCAGCGGATTTGGGACGACACAAACGAGACGTGGTTCCTGCCGCAGTCAATGGCCGACGCCGGCGACCGCAAACCGATGGCGATCGACCCCGATCGCTCGGTCGAGCATGGTTTGGGCTTCGTGCCAATCGTCTGGATTCGCAATCTGCCCGGCGGTGATGGCCCTGACGGCGCTTGCTCGTTCGAAGCGGCGATAGATACGACCATCGAGATTGACTATTTGCTAAGCCAGGGCGGTCGCGGGCTGAAGTATGCGTCCGATCCAACGCTGGTCATCAAGCAGGGCCCTATGATCCCGGGCGAGCCGGCCAGACAGGGTGGTGCCGCAACTGCCTTGACGTTGCCGCCGGAGGGCGACGCCAAGCTGCTCGAAATCAACGGTGCGGCCGCTAGTGCGGTGTTGGAGCAGGTCCGATATCTGCGATCGCTGGCGATGGAAGCTATTCACGGCAACCGGGCCGACGCGGATCGATTGAAGGCCGCACAGAGCGGCGTCGCGCAGAAGTTGATGCACCAGTCGCTGGTGTGGCTCGCCGGCCGGCTACGGCTGACTTACGGCGAGAATGGGCTGCTGACGCTGCTGCGTATGGTGTGCGCTGCCTCTGAGAAGATCGATGGCGGCCTGACGATCGGCGACGCATCCGGCGTCCACATCGACCCGAGCGGGCTCGAACTGCGCTGGCCCGACTACTTCAAACCTACGAACGCCGATCTGCTGGCGACCGCGCAAGCACTGGTGACCGCCAATGCCGGCGGCCTGCTGAGCCAAGTGACGGCCGTCACGCTGCTGGCGCGCATCGCCGACGTGGACGACGTAGGCGCGGAGTTGCTGCTGGTCCAAGCCGAGGCTGCCGCCAAGGCGCAGCAGGCCGCCGATGCTCAAGCGGCGGCTGACATTCGCGCGCAGGCCAACGTGGCGAAGAACGAGACCCGACAGATCACCGCCTGATTCCGAGTCCGCGAGGGACGACGACGCAGGCAACGCAGCCCGTGATGGGCAGAAGGAGGCGTGATGCCGACCGTGGAAGAACTGCAAGCTGAATTGGCGACCGTCACCCATGACCGGGACGATCTCAAGGGACAGCTCAAAACGGCGAACGACGAGGCCAAGGGCCATCGTTTGAACGCGAACAAATACAAGGGTCAACTCGAAGCACTACAGAGCGAACTCGATACTGTCACGAATGACCGAGATGGCCTTGCCACGCGTGCAGCTGGCGACCTGGAGCGGCTTCGTATCGACCTGACCGCGCAGTTGAACGCCAAGGATGCCGAGCTTCAGAGCCGCATCCACGCGGACAGGGATGCACGCACGAACGCGGCGCTTGAAACTGCGGCCGCCAAGCTCGGCATGCATGACATGGACGGCCTCAAGCTGCTGGACCGTGCCGGCCTGAAAGTCGGCGAGGATGGCTCCGTCGAAAACCTCGACGAGCAGATCGCCGCCTTCAAGGCCGCCAAGCCCTACCTGTTCGGCGCCGCACCGCGCGTGGGTGTCGCCACCGGCACTACCCAGGCCCCAGTTGCCCCACCGAGACCAGCCGTCCCGTCCAATCTGGACGCCCGGTCCGCACCCATCGCCGACGTGAACGCCGAAGCGCGCGCTTTGGGAATCACCACACCGTTTCGCTAACCAACTGCCGATCGGATTGGCCGACGGCAAACTCGCGTTGGGTGATGCCCGCGCAAATTCCAAGGGCATCGCCCAGGAGTAAGCCATATGTCGATCCAGAACTTCCCGGCCGCGCTGCAGCCCATCATTCAGCAGGGTTTTCTCGCGCGTGGATTTCAGGAGGGACTTCGCTCCCGTCTGAGCTTCCGCTCGATTGCGGATCGCATGCCGATCCCGAACCGGGTCGGCGAGACCATCACCATGACCCGCCGTGGTCTGAAGGCGCCGGTGACGACCCCGCTGACCCCGGCGTCGAACACCAACTTCGACAACGGCCTGACGCCCAGCAGCTTCGGCGTCGAGCAGTACACGCTGACGATGAACATCTTCGGCGACACCATCGACCTGAATACCGTGACCGAGCAGGTCGGCATTGCCAACCTGTTTGTCGCCAATGCGCGAACGAACGGAGTTCAGGCGACGCAGTCTCTGGACCGACTGGCGCGCGACGCGCTCTATGGCGGCAAGAATGTCTTCGGGCTCGGCGGCTACCTGGGCGGCAATACCCGCGTCCGCACCGCCCTGTCGGCAGCCGGAACGTCTGTGTCGGTGGACGACATCCGAGGGTTCCAGAACACGCTGACGACCAGTGGCACGGTGATCAGCATCGCCGGTTCTGCTGGCATGCTGGTGGTCGTTGGGTCCGGAACCTACACGCTGCTGGCGGCCGTTGCCGATGGCACCAACGTTTCGACGGCCCCCGGGGGTATCTCTGGCGTTCTGACGTTCTCGACCAATGTCAGCACGTCGGATGGTGCCGCCGGCAACGCGGTCATCGCGTCCACTGCCCCGCTGATCATTCGCCCGAATGCACGCGCGACTACCGCTGCTCTGATTGCCTCGCAGGGCACCTATGGGTCGGCTTCCTACGTCCCAGGCGACACCATGACGCTCGACACCGTCAATCAGGCGGTTGCGGCGCTCCGCATGAACAATGTGCCCCCCGTCGATGAGTCCGGTCTCTACCACTGCTATCTCGACGACCAGCAGTTGCTGGGCCTGTTCCGCGACGGCGATTTCAAGCAGCTCTATCGCGGCGCCTACAACTCCGAGACTTACCGCACCGGTCAGGTCGTCGAGATTCTGGGCGTCCGCTACATCCCGACTACGGAAGCGCCGCAGCAGGCGTCTCTCGGGGCTGGCCGCATTCACCGCGCGATCGTGGTTGGGCAAGGTGCGCTTGTCGAAGGCGACTTCGTAGGCATGGCTGCCACCGATGCCATCCCGGATGCGGAGAAGGCGCTGATCGAGATGGTGGATGACGTGGTGATGGTGACGCGCGAGCCTCAGGATCGCCTGAAGCAGATCATCGCCCAGTCTTGGTATTGGATCGGTGGCTACGCGCTGCCGACCGACGCCACGGCGACCCCGAACATCATCCCCACCGCGACCAACAGCTATCTGAAGCGCGGCGTGGTGATCGAGAGCCTGTAACGATGGGTCGGGGCCAATACGATCGGCATGCAGCCCGGCTGGCGCGCGAAACCTGCGTGGCCGAGTTGGTAAAGGCTGAGGTAGCGGCCCCGATGCCTACACCGTCAGGTCAGTTGAGTGACCGGCCAGCCAACCCCGTCCGGCTTCGTTCGGCACACGGCTACGTTTCCCAAATGTGGTCTCGCGCTGTGCGGGTCGAATGGCAGGAGGGTGAGATCATCACCGATCCCGACGAGATCGATCACCTCCGCAACAGGGGCGCTGATCTGGAGCCTGCCTAATGTCCGCTTCCGCATCCCTAGCCACGACACCGCTCGCTGATGCCGAGCGCGTCGATGTTCGGCGGTTCTGCGGATATCCGGCCTACGGACCGGGCGCATCAGGTTTCCAATCGTGGCGCTTCTTCCAGGCCTACGGGATGCTTGAGTTCCGCCTGACAAACATGGCTCCGAGCGAACTGCAGGTCGTGCGCCAGTATCTGGCCAATCTCTACATGCTGGAAGCTGCCGTGCCGGCCGCCGGAGCCAATCTAGACACCGATCAGGCGGCAGTCTGGCGCCACAACAAGAACGAAGTCGCCGACCGCGCTGCGCTGTTTGATCAGTGGGGGCGCCGTCTTTGCGGCTTCCTTGGAATTCCCCCGGGTCAGTCCCTCGGCGCGCCCGGCGCCATCATCATCTGAGGAGCTACCCATGGCCGAATTCGACGATGTCCCCGAGGTCCAGCCGACGATCGGCATTCCGGTCGCGCGCCCACGCACTTGGGTTCTGGTCCGCGATGGCGTGGTGACCCACGTCAAGCACACCATGGACTGGTTCAAGCACCCATTCGGCGACAATCACGGCGGTCGCGTGGTCGATGGCACCGGCGTCGACGTGGCGCCCGGCTATTTCGTGGACGCGAAAGGTAACTTCACTCCGGCCGAGGGGCGCACGGCGCCGATCCCGGAAGGTCTGCCCGCGTATCATTCGGGGCCTGGCACGCCGGCTGCAAGCCCGCACGAGGTCGCTGCCTCTCTGGCCGGCAGTACCGAGCCGACGGAAGAGGGCGAGCGCCACGTCGATCCGGCGCTGGAGCACGCGGCTGCCCTTGCCACCGTCGAGCCGCGGAACAAGGATATGGCCGAGCACGACGACGGCTCCGAGCCGGTGCACACGGCCGGCGTCACTGAGTATGTCGATGAGGGCACTGCGGATCACGAGCACCCCACCGACTTCGCCGCCGTGGACGCCAAAGCGCACGACTGAACCATGGTCGCCCAGGCCGCCATCCAGCGTCACGTCGCGTTCGGCTACGCGAAGGCCGCGGCGGTTCTGGGCGCCCCTGTCCAACAGATCCGCCCCACCGCCGCCATGCTGCCGCTCCAGCAGCCGACGCACGCGACGCTGACGGCGTTCTTCGATCAGGACGCCGCGTTCGGCATGAAGAAGCCCTGGAGCCGCCGCACAGCTGGAGGGTCTGAGGGCTTCGCGGCGCTCGATACGACCGACGTGCTGCCCGGTGACATCTTGGTTGGCGTCGACACCTATTTCGTGACGCGGTTCGAGCCGATCCGGCCGTGCCAAGTGATCCTGACCAACACGCTGTTCGATGTACTGGCGTCATCGTCGGTCATTGCCCCCGATCCGTCGGGCTATCGCGGCCGAACGCGCGCTCAAGATACCCCGATCGCAACGGGCTGGCCCGGGAACAAGCGGGCCGGCGGGCGCAGCGAGATCGATCCGGCCAAGCTTCCGAGCGACAGCAAGGCCGCATCCTGGACGATCCTTCTGCCACCAATTCCCGGCGTGACGATCGTGCGCGAGACGATGCTGCGGGACGGTGACGGGCAGCTGTATCAGGTCGCCGCCGCCAATTTGGAGCCGTTCGGCTGGACGCTGATCGCCGTCGAAATCGTCGTCTGACGGAGATCGCCCGTGGCCGACCTGAGCGACGTCGAAAAGGCGCTGATGGCGCTTGTGCAGCAGACGGCGGCAACGCTCGGATCGACCGTTGAGGTGTTCCGTGGCTGGCCGCAAGCCGACGACCTCACGACCGACCTCAAAGCCGGCACCTGCAACGTCTCGATCTACAGCCAGCCAGGAGGCTCGCGCGACACGAGCCGATACAGCCGCTCACCGTATCCCATGGCGCAGATCGCCTCGACGCTGACCTCTACCTCAGGTGGCAATAGCGTCACGTTCGGCGGCGCAGCGCAGGCGGGTGGACAAGCGGGCATTCTCGCCGCTGGCATTGGTTTCGGCGTCATCACGCAGGCGACAGATACGCCCAGCACCGTCGCGGCCGCGCTCGTGGCTGCCATTACCAGCGATGGGCGGCTGAACGCCGCGGCGACAGGGCCGACGGTCACAGTGACCGCGCTCGACACAAGTGACGGCATTCCCTCCACTGGCTTCACCGCCGTAGGTCAGCAAGCGCAGAGCGAGTTGCGCCGCCAAGAACAGCGGATCCAGGTCACGGCATGGTGCCCGACACCGATACTGCGTGACCAGCTTGCATCCCTGATCGACACCGCGCTCGCCGGCACGGACTGGCTCACGCTTTCCGACGGATCGAGCGCACGCATTCGCTACGTCAGCACGTCCGAGAGTGACGCATCCAGCCAAGCCGCGCTCTACCGGCGCGACCTGATCTACGTCGTCGAATATCCCACGACCACAACCGTCACAGTGCCGGTCCTGCTGTTCCCGGCAGGCGTGCTTCAGGTCTCCGGCGTCATCACGACCTTTGCCGACCAGCAGCCCATTGCCGGCGTCCTCTCGGCCGATGGCGGCGCCACGGTCGAAGTCGATGCGGGCGGCAACATTCTTGTCCAACCCAACCCATAGGAGCACCGCCGATGAGCGGCACCACGACGACGCCGACCGTCTCCGGCGGTAGCGGAGGAACGACCACGAGCGGTTCCGGGAGCGGCAACACGCCGGCCGCGCCGGCATATCAGTGGGTCGTGACCCAGCCCGGCAATGGCTTTCCGGTCGGCACTTGGATCACGGACGCCGCGACGATCGCAGAACTGAACGCAAACCCGCCTTCCTGGGCGGTGCGCGTAAACGTGCCGGCGGGGAGCTGATCCATGGCCATTATTCAGGCGGGCAGCGCGAACGTCGCTTCGCAGATCGTTCCCGCGTTCAACGTTATCATCCAGCCGCCCGGCGTAGCGCTGAATGGTGCGCCCACCAACACGCTCGGCATGGTCGGCGGCGCTTCATGGGGCCCGGTCAACACGCCGGTCGTCTTCGGCGGCACGGCTGACGGCTCGCAGGCGTTCGGCCCAGTCACGAACCGCCCCTTCGACATGCTGACCCATGTGAGCGTAGCGGCGCTTCAGGGTTGCCAGAGCTTCATCGGCGTGCGCGTGACGGACGGGACCGATACGGCAGCGGCTTTCGGGCTGGCGACTGCCAGCGGCCAGGCAATCGGATGGGGATCGCGCTATACCGGTGTCGTCGGCAACGCGACCACGGCAACATTGAGCGCTGGGTCGCAGGCCGGCACGTGGCGTTGCACCCTGTCCAACTCGATCCTGGGTGTGACAGAGGTGTTCGACAATCTATCGGGTGCCGCCGGAACAAACGCGGTCTGGGTCGCCATGGCGGCTGCGATCAACAACGGGCAGGGACCGGGACGCCCTCCATCTGTTCTTGTCGTTGCAGGCGCGGGGGCCAGCACATCGGCGCCAACAGCGACGACCTATTCGCTTGGTGGCGGCGCTGATGGCGTGTCCGGCTTGACCGCTGCCATGCTGATTGGTCAGGACGGCCTATCTCGGACTGGCATGTATGCGCTTCGCAAGCAGCCGATCTCGGTGCTCGATCTGGTCGACATGACCGACTGGACGCAGTGCAGCGTGGTCAATGCGCTGGCTGCGTCAGAGGGATGGTATGCACCGATCGGCGGCCCCGCAGGCCAGTCGATCAGCACCGCTGTCGCTGCAGCTCCGCAGCCCGGCTATGGCGTCAAGCTCCTGTTTGGCGATGCGCTCTACTGGAGCGACCAGGTGAACAACCTGACCCGCCTCGTGAACCCCTCGGCGTTCGCTGCGGGTCTTCTCGCGACATTGGATCCGAACCAATCGTCTCTCAACAAGCCGCTGACCGGCATCGTCGGGTCTCAGCGCGCCGGGCAGGCGTCGAGCGGCCAAACCGCCACGTTCGCCTTCGCGGAAAAGCAGGCTCTTTTCCAGGCCGGAATCGACCTGATCGGCAATCCGTCACCCGGGGGCGCCTACTGGTCCGTGCTCGGTGGCTACAACGCGTCCGGCAACGCGGCCACCAGGCTCGATGCCTACACGCGGATGACGAACTTCCTGGCGACGACGCTTCAGGGAGGCATGGGCGCCTATATCGGCCAGCCGATCACCACGACGCTGTTCGGCAACGCCCGCGCGTCTCTGCTCGGCCTTCTGAGCAACATGGTCCAGGACGGCTATCTCGATCCGACCTACGGCACGCCGTATTCGGTCGTTTGCGACGCCAGCAATAACCCGCAGACGCAAACCTCTCTCGGCTATCTGCGTGCCGATGTGCAGGTCCGTTACGAGGGCACCGTACAGAACTTCAACGTGACGCTGGCCGGCGGCCAGACGGTCGTCGTGACGACCACGAGCGGGAGCTGAGACGATGGCACAGGGAAATCCATTTACTATCGGCCGCGATTGCCAAGTCGTCTTCCTCTACAACGGAGGTCGCATTGACCTGCCAAAGGTAACCCTTTTCACCAGTAGTCCCGAATACAAAACCGTGCGATCTGATCCGCTCAATGATGATCCCACGGAAATCAATACTCCATCCGGACACCGCTTGCGCATTGAGGTTGATCGATTTGGCGCAGTCGTGGACGACCTTTTCGTTTCCATCGAGTCTGCTTTTTGGAACGCCGGCACTATCGGCTCCGGGACCGTATATGCCTACATTGCCGAAGTTGACGGCTCTCTCAGCACATACGAGTACACCAAGGTAAGCCCAAAGCTTACTAATGGCGGACAGTATCAGCAAGAGAACAAGGTGACCCAGACTATTGAAGGGTTTGCTAGCCGAAAGAACAAGCTGTGACCGAAACGATCATTGACAGCAAGGGCCGGGCAGTAGAGGTCCGACCGCTAGTTGGTAGCAAGATGAGTCGCTTCATCTTGGCTTGCGGACCGTCCTACGGGGAAGGGTTGTGGTCGGCAATGACCATGGCGCGCGCGAGTATCGCATCGGTTGATGGGGTTCCGGCGCCGCCGACCCCAAGTACCCTAGAGAAAGTTCATCTGCTCTGGGATGCGGTAGACGACGAAGCGGCCGGCGCCGCTCTTGACTGGCTCATCGCCCGGCAGAAGGACACCATCGCCGACGCAAAAAACTCTGCGGCACCCCAGGATTCCGAGGCCGCGCCTGGCTCGTGAAGAACGGGGTGCCTTTCCACGAGGCGACCGAGGGAATGGATGACGCAACGGTGATGGCTTGGTCTGTCACCTTCTCCGAATTCGAAGGCGCCGGCCGGTTTAACTGGGACACCCAGCAGTTCGAGAAAATTGATGAATGAGTTCTCGCTTGCCGGATTTGCCGCTCACCTTGCCGAAATCACGGTAGAGGCCGAGCACGAGACACGCTACGGGCTGGAAGAAGCCGCCCGCATCGTCGAGGCCGAAGCGAAAGCGGAGATCGGCACCTATCAGGGACAAGCGGGCCCCTTCGATCCGTGGGCCGAGCTTGCGGATGCGACCAAAGCCGACCGCGTGCGCCAAGGTTTCACCGAGAACGACCCGTTGCTACGCACAGGCGAGATGCGCGACAGCATCGAGCATACCGTTCAGGGCAAGACGGCCTATGTGGGCACGGACAACCAGATCGCCGTCTATCAGGAGCTCGGAACGGAGCGCATTCCTCCGCGCTCGTTTCTGGGCGGAGCGGCGTTCCGCAAGGCGCCAGAGGTAGCTGAGATCATCGGGGGGCGCTTCATCGCCGCGCTCACCGGGCAGGCAATTCCCAGCGGAAGCCTGCATATCCCTCATTCAGGTGAGGGCGTCTCGGACTAGGTAATAGCCGACGATGACGACGGCACCGAGGAAGAGCAGCACGAACGGGCCGATATAGCCGATCAGGAACATGACGCCGATGCTCGGCAGCTTGATCGGGCGTTTCGTCGGGCGGTTTCGAGCCCGCCATGATGGCGTTCCACCGTCATCCCATTCCGCGTCTGTCTCGTAGATTTGCCGGGCCATTGGGCTCCAGGGGTTGCTGATGGCGGATGTCTATCGGATTGGCGTCGCCATCGGCATGACCGACAACGCGAGCCAAGTGCTTCAGGCGCTCGGTCGCAATCTACTCGGTCTTAACCTCAAGATCAAAGACATCGAAGGTGGTCTCAATCGGATCAAAATAGCCGCGCTGGGCCTGGGTGGGGTATTTGCAGGCCGCGCCATTATCGAGGGCTGGAGCAATGCCGCGGAAGCCGGTGCGAAGCTGCAAGCCGCGCAGATCGCGATGACCAATGCCGGCATGACGCATCTGGAGGTCGTGCAGGAGACCGCTCGGGCCTACCAGAGCATGTCCGAGGTTAAGGGCCCCGATATCGTCGAGCGGATCAATGCGCTGCGCGAACTGCGCGGCATCGTCGGCGCCGGTCCTGGCGGCCATGATTATCGAGAGATCAACGCCCTCCTGCCGAACTACCTCAAGGTGCGCGAGCTCGTTGGCGACAAGGGTGCCAACGATCTCTTCCGGACGGTCGAACAGCAGGGGGGCGCCCGCTTCAAGGCGGACGGGTCTTTCGATCAAGCCCGGTTCGAAAAGTATGTGGACGCGGCACTCCGAACGATTCAGGCGGGGGGCGGAAACATCACGCCGCGCGACCTGCTGAACGTGATGCAGATGGCGTCCACCACGGCGCGCGGCATGGATCCGGATGCCTTCTGGAACACCATGATGACGCCAATCCTAGAGATGGGCGGTCATCGGGCCGGCACGGCCGGCACGGCGCTGAGCCGCGCGCTGTTCGGCGGCATCATGCCGGAGCGTAATGCGCGTGAGCTCGACCGTCTCGGGCTCTACAATCCGGGTGCCGTCCGTGTCCTGCCGCATATCACAAAGGAAGAGCGCGCCGAGCTGATCAAGCAGGGTTACACGATCGGGCGTGGCGGCGTTGTCACGGTCGGGGCTGGCGCGCTGCGCGGTGAGAAGGAACTGAACGATCCCACGCAGGGCATTTTCCCGTGGATCAAGGATGTCTTCCTGCCGCGGCTGAAGGCCGACTACGAAAAGAACGTCGCCAGCAAGCCGGGCAACACCGAGACGTTCGATGCTTACTTGCGCGACGAGATGTATAAGGCCTTGCCGACCGAGACGGCACGGCGCTTCGTAGCGCTCCTGACGGCGCAGACCCAGAGCGCGCAGCGAGATCAGACCATGCGCGGTCAGGCGCCGGGTCTAACGGCCTACGACACCGCTCAGCAGGGCTTCGACAAGCAGGTCGAGAACATCAAGCGTGCCTGGTCGTCCCTCATGGAGACGTTGGGACTGCCGGCAGCGCAGGATGGAGCCCGCATTCTCAAAGCGATCGCCGGCGGACTCGATGCGGTCACGCAGTGGGCGGCCAGGAACCCGAACGCGGCGCAGTATCTGGAGCGATTTGCGTTTGGCATTGGTGCGGTGATCGCCGTCTCAGGAACTGCGGCGATTGCAGGAGCAGCCCTTGGGCCATTGGCGGCCGGCATCAAACTGCTCGCTGGAAGCCTTTTGCCCTTCGGCGCCGGAGGTGCTGCGAAGATGGCAGCAGAGGGGGCTGCTGGCGAAATCGCCACTCTCACCGCTGAAGGCGGCCCGGGGTCGATCGCACTTTTGGTCACGCGCCTTGGTGTGCTGGGCCTAGCCATTGGGGGCGCTATCCTCGCGCTCAAAGCGGTCGACAGCATCGGTCCGGACAACCCGCACCCGAACATCAACGCCCATGGACAGGGCTACTCCGGCCGCAGTCCAGCCGACGCCGGAGCACCGCCGCCGCATGATTCAGGCTGGGGCGTGTTTAATGGTCTCGGCAGCAGGATCCAGCAGGGGTGGAGCGAAAGCCAGAAGCATCCGACACACGGCAACGCGCGAGGCATTGGAAGTGCGATCAACCCGACTGCCTACGAATCCGGCTCCGACATGGTCCACCTCCAGCCGATCACCATCATCAACCAGATCGACGGCAACCAGATCGGTCGGCACGTGGACACCTACCAGACCCGGCGCGCGGCTCGCCCCAGCTCGAGCGGGTCGCTCGTTGATCCGGTGGAGGTGCCGTTGAGGCCGGGGATGCAGGTGGTCAATCTCTGATTTGAGCGCAGAGTACTCTCTCGGCCATCGCCGCTTTTGCTCCCATGTCCCTCTTGGGTCTGATAGGCTCCGCACGTGACCGGATCGTACGCCCTCATCATGGTCGAGTGGGAAGACAGTGCGCAGCCTACGAGCGCGTGGCAGTGGGCCGACGATCTCCCTGACTCGCGCCCGATCCTTTGCCGAACGGTTGGCCACCTCGTGACCGAGAATGAGGATGGGATTACGGTGGCGCTCAGCGTCGGCGATCTAGAATCCGACCGAGCGCAGGTGAATGGCGCGATGAGGATCCCTCGCCGCGCCATTCTGCGGCTTACTTCTTTGGCCCCTTGTGCGCAGGCTCATGGCGCATCACCGACGCGGCGAGGGTCTTTGCTTGGGAAGGCGTTGCTCGGCCTGCTTCGAGCACCTTCCCAGCCACAGTCTTCACCGACGGCGACGTTCCCGGCTTAACGGGGCCGCGCCCCGATCCTTTTGCTACCATTGCGCACCTGCTCTCTGAGCCGCTCGACCGACTCGGGCGGTTTCTGATTTTACGACCGTCTCAACAAGAGACGTGTCGAAAAATTAGGGCGGCCAGGGGAGGGCGAACTAGAGCGGGGAGGGCGGTCGCGAGGCCGCCCCTTCTTGGCAAACCGTTACCGTGGCGTAATCTGGAGCCTTTCGGAGGGTAGGCCAGATGCGGAACCTTGTCGCTGCCGTTGCAATCATCGGCATTTCTACTGCCGCCTTGGCGGAGGATTTAAGGCCCAGTATCGATGAACAAAGCGGATCGTGGATGGCAATGTCGTTTACGGACGGACCGGTAGTAAAGATATGTGTCGCAGGTAGTCTTGATGGGAAGATATCTTTTCGAGCCGATAGCAATGATATCGAGTTCCGCTCTTCGAACGACTCCTGGTCTCTATCTGCCGATGCTTCTGGTGATGTCTCTGTCAAGGCTGGGCCCGTTGAGAAGACGTTTCATGTAGCCGCCATGTCGGCAACTACCCTATCTGGAACTGTTAACCCGGACGAATTGAAGCCTCTTTTTGATGCGATGGACAATGCTTCGAGCGCCCAAGTAAGCTTCAATGGCAAGAAATCCATTACAGCCTCCCTTGCTGGAAGCACTCGGTCGCTCAATAGTTTTCGTACTTGCGTTGCCGCAAATGGGTTTGGGAACCTAGGAAGTTCTGCCGGTCCGAATGCGAGTCCGTTCTGATGCGGCTTGTGATCCTTCTAGGATACGCAGCGTTGCTTGCCGGGTGCCAGGATCTTGGGCGCTTCCCTGGACAAACGGACGTTTCGTGCATCCGTGAGCAGATGATGCCGCCGGCGCGGTGGATGTTCGATATGGCCGTCAGCCGATGTATCGATACGATTGGGGGCGCCCCCCTGACTGGTTCCGGCGCCCACCTCGCAGTCATCGATCTGCGTGGTGCGCCTGACTTGCAAGCTTTGGCGCGGCAATATCACTTTGCCTACACAGCAGACGGCCGCACCGTAGTGCATGCAGAAATACTGCCCGCACCAGAAGATATAATAGACTAGAAACAGCGGGGATATTCCCCGGAAGGGGAAGTATGCTTGGTTCCGCGTTTCTACGCATTCAAACGGCCCTCGGTAGCCTGGGGCGCTCTTCATCAACCGCGCCGGTCATTCTGGATAAAATGACCCTGACCGGCGCAGAGACACCGAGCCTTCTCCGTGTTGGCAGCGACCAAGCTTTGGTCGTTCACAAGCTGATCGGCGGTGATCGGGTCATCCAGGCGATGGGCAACGATCCCAACCGATTGACGCTGGCGGGACTCTTCACCGGACCAAGCGCAATGGGTCGTGCTCAGTTGGTTGCCAACATTCGAGACCGCGGCTTGGAAACTAGTTTCAGCGCCGCCGGAGTCCGACTGCGCGTCCGCATCGTCTCCTTCGCCTACACGATCCAAGACAAGGGCGCGGTGCTGCCGTATGAGCTCGTGCTGGAGGTCCAGCCAACCCCCGCTACCACCGCCACCACCACCGCCTCCAACCTCTCCAACCTCGTCGGCCCCACGATCGGCAACGCGATTACCGGCCTGTCGAACATGGCCTCCAACGTCTCGACCTATGCGAGCAACCTGATCGGGCAGGCGCAGACCATCGCAGGGCAGGCATTCCCGATCGCGAATATGCTGGGGGCCGGCGGACTGATCGCCAAGGTGACGGACAAGCTGACCGCCGCGCAGAGCTTCGCCACCGCCGGGATCAACCTGTCTCAGGCACCTGCCGCGGCAGCCGGGATCATCACCAACCTTCAGGCGGCCGGATCCGGGCTCATGACGACGCTCAGCCAGGCTGGCGCGAACCTGGACGGATCACCGTTCACCTTCGCCAACCTTCAGCTCAACCGCGCGAACGGCGACATCCAGCTTGGGGCGCTGGAAGCCGGGGCGCAGGTCAACCAGGCGCTGAAGTTCACCCAGCTTGCGGCCGGGATGACGGTCACTCCGCCCGTGGTTCACGGGTGATCAGGCTGCCTTGCGCGCGCTTCCGGTAGCGGATCGTAGCAGGGCCAGGATTTCGCTTGGGTTCTCATCGATTACCATTAGGTAGGCCCTGATCCCGCCAGTGGGTCGGTTTCGGCCTTGCTCCCATTGCCTGACCTGATGAACGGTAAACCCGAAAGCTGCAGCAAAGTCGCCTTGAGAGAGGGCGGTCTTATCTCGAATGGCCTTCACGTCGATTTCTGCGGGGACATAGAGGCGCGCGGGCTTGCTCTGGCCGCGCGAGATCGCCAGGGCCTCGTTCAGGCCCTCCGCAATCATATCGAACGCCTTCTTGCTCATCGCTTGCTGCTCACTTTCACGACCTTCTCGCGGCACTGCTTTGATAGTGCGGCGGTGATCTTTGACAATTGGTTAACCTCCGCTTGCGAAAGGTTGCTTTTCTGCCCTTTCGCGAAAACGGTGATCAGGTAGACCGGGACCATGGCTCCGGAGTAGAATGTAACAGTTCTATAGCCTCCCCGCTTTCCAGCCCCCTTTCGGGCAAAACGGAACTTCCGACAGCCTCCCGATCCAACGATTTCCTCGCCAGCGTCTGGGTGCAGTGCCAGATAGTTGATAAGCTCCTCAATCTCCTCATCGGTCATTCCGGCGACTTTGGCAGCGCGCTCGAAACTGTGGGTTGAGGAGACGGTATGCATCTCCGACAAGATATAGGTGAAACACCTATCCCGTCAACGGGTTTCCTCTCCAACCCCGGCTTCTGAGCGATCAAGCTGACTGCATCGCCAGGAGCGCGATAAACCCGGACCGACCTTCGCCAGCTTGTTTGGCCTTCGCGTCTAATCGCGCGAGCACCCGGTGGGGTAGGGTTATGTTCACGCGTTCCGCGCTGTCATCGAACACGGATGGATCCGCACGGTGTGTATATTAGTTTGAGGGTCGGACTATGCCTGCAACCGCCATCGTCTCCGCCGCCGATGTCTCCCTTGAGCACGTCGCTGCCCGTGTCCTCGGCAACCCGCTCCAGTGGTGGCAGATCGCCGCGTTGAATGGTCTCACCGATCCGTCGCTCGCCAGTTTCGCGACGCCGGTTACGCTCACCCTTCCGGTCGCAGATACGACGCAAACGAACGGCATCAGCGTGCTTTCGGCATGAGCGAGACGATCACCGCCACGGCCAAGGCGCCCCCGTCGACGGGAACGCGCCCGCGCGGACGCATCCTGATCGGAGGCGTGCAGCAGGCCGGCACCTCCCTGAAATCCTTCCGCTGCGAGCGGAGCCGATACGGGCGCGGAGACACGTTCTCGGCCGACCTGGCGCTGACGGCGGGCGGCGCGATCTGGTACGACCCCAAAGAGGACCAGAACGGCGAGATCGCCGACATCGACGTGCAGATTCAGATGGGCTTCCTGGCCGACGGCGCGCCTGAAGGCTCGTGTGCCTGGACCACGGTTTTTCAGGGCATCATCGACACGCTGGGGCCGATCGAACCGCACCGGGCGATGGCCTCGATCAGCGGGCGGGATTACCTCGCCAAGCTGCGCGACCTGGCCGTGGCCGAAGCCTACCTGAACCACACGGCAACTGAGATCCTGCAATCGCTCATCACGGCGGCGGGACTGACGCCGGACGTGCAGATGCCGACCGGGCTGGATGGCGCCTTCTATCAGATCGAGCACAAGCGCCTCGCCCTGATCGGCAACCACCGCTTCTCGTCCGGGTTCGATCTGGCCCGGTTCCTCGTCAACGCGGCCAACTGCGACATGTGGGCGCACGGCAAGACGGTGCGCGTTCGGCCGCGCGGGTCCAGCACCAAAAGCACGACGCTGACCTACGTGCCGCCCGGCGCGCTGAGCTATGCCAAGATGCCGGTGACGAACCTGTCGCTGGAGCGGGACTTGCTGATCGGCAAGGGCGTCGTGGTTCAGGTCAGCACCCGCGATGTTCGGCAGCGCGCGACGCACACGTGGTATTGGTCGGCCAAGGGCGCCAGTCGGACCGCCCCATCGACTGCGAACGCGCAGGTCTATGCGTTCTCGCCGCCCGGGCTGACTGACGACGCAGCCAAAGCCTATGCCCAGGCCCGCTATAACGAAATCGTAGCGCATGGCCGGACGGTGGCGATCACGATGCCGGGCGATCTGTCGCTGGGGCCGCGTCAGAGCGTGCAGCTTGTCGGCACCGGAACCAGCTGGGACCAGACCTATTCGATCGACGCGCTGGAGCGGTCGCTGTCGATGGAAAGCGGATTCACGCAGACGCTGACGCTGCGGAACAGGCTGACGGAGGCCGATGCAGAATGAACGCCTTCGCTCGATACCAGTCCTCAGGGCAGGCTGCCCGTATCGGTCAGACCCGTGATGGCGTGGTGATCGCTGTCGATCCCATCGCCCATGCAGTGCGGGTTCGTCTCGAGCCGGACGGACAGGAGACGGGCTGGATTCCGTCGGCGCCAGTTGCCGCAGGTGGCTTGCGGGTTTCGTGCCCGCTGGAAGTCGGAACGCAGGTCAGCGTCTATCCGACCGGCGGCGATATCGAGTGCGGCACAGCCGCTCCGCGCGCCTTCGACGTGCATGTGACGCCGCCCGTCTCGCCCGCCACCGGGAAGCAGGCCCAGCCGGGAGAACTTCTGGCGATGGCAGGTCAGGGCACGGGTCCGACGCAGGATGGCGGGTCGGTCGCCGCCGCGACGCAGAACGCAGCGTGGTTCCACCTCACGCCCGGCGCGTTCTACGCTGGCGCCGGCAGCGCTGTTCTCACCATCGAGAACGGAACAATCGTCGCCACGGTCGCAGGCTGCACGATGACGCTTTCGGCGAGCGGGCTTGCTGTGACCGGCGGCACGATCACCAGCGATACGGATGTGCTCGCCGACGGAATCAGTGGCAAGTCGCACCGCCATAGCGGTGTGCAGACGGGCAACGGCGTGACGGGAGTGCCGCAATGAACAAACCATACCTCGTGAAGATTGAATTTAGCTCCAGGCGCGCGCGGCTTGCTCGGGTGGCCATCCCCGTCTTCGTGGTGGGTGTGCGCCTACGCATTTTGCGCCGGTCGTGGGTAGAGCGATTTTTCGTCCCGAAGCTGTCGCGCTTCCTGTGTGGCGGATGCCGGGTGACAGGCCATGGCTGACGCAGCCCACTGGTTCGGCGCGGACCTTGCGACCAACGCGACCGGCGATATCGCCTTGGCGCTTAACGATATCGAGGTCCAGCAGCGCATCGTCCGACGCCTCGCGACCAACCAGGGCGATTATATCTGGCAATCCGCATACGGCGCTGGCCTTCCGGCGATGATCGGCGATCCGGTCAGCGAGAGTCAGATCCAGGGTATCGTCACGGAACAGATGCAGATGGAAGCGGGCGTCGACCAGACGCAGCCGATCGGCATCGACGTGACTTCGGACGGTCTGGGCGATGTGGGCATCACGATCAGCTATACGGACGCCGCGACGGGTGCGGAAACAACCGTGACGGTGCCCGGATAATCCTTGCGACTGCCGTTCGCACAGGCTACATCTGATACGTGACCTGAGTGCCGCAGATAATGCGGCACTGCGGTAGCTATTCCGCCGGTCCTTCTCACACATCGATGCGCTTCGATCAGGTCGCTTCCAGGCGGCCCTTTTGCGTTTGGGGGTGATCTTGGCCGTTACGCTCCGCTCCTTCGGATCAACTGTCTCGAATCTGGCCTCGGCGGCACAAGGCGCGTGCCAGACGCTGATCAACCTTTCGGTCGGCTCCGTGCTGAGCGCCGTGCTCGAGGCGTCGGCCGGCTTGAGTCTGTGGCTGCAACAGACCGCCATTGCCATCGCCGCGCGGACCCGTCTCGCGTCCAGCGTCGGGCCGGACGTGGACAGCTTCGTCAACGATTTCGGCATGACGCGGCTGGGCGCGACGTTCGCCACCAGCTCTGTGCAGATGTCGTCGCTGAACCCGGTAGGGCAGGCGGCCACGATCTTTCCGGGCGCGACCGTCCGGACATCGAATGCAAGCGCCACCTACGTCGTCACGCAGGACACGACAAACCCGGCCTGGTCGGTCAGCGCAGGCGGCTACGTGCGTCAGCAGGGCACGACTTCGGTCGTGGTCCCGATTCAGGCGACCGTCGCTGGCAGCGTCGGGAATGTTCCGGCCGGCGCCATCAACGTGCTTGGATCAGCCATTTCCGGAATCGACACCGTGACCAACCTGCTTGCCGTCACGGATGGCCAAGACGTGGAAACGGACGCAGCCGTGCAGGCGCGGTTTCCAGTCTATATCAACACCCGGTCTCAAGGAACGCTGCTCGCGATCGAGTATGCCGTCTCGGCGGTGCAGACCGGGATCATCTATCAGGTGGTCGCCAATGATGATGCGGCAGGAAATCCACTGCCGGGCAACATCGTTGTCTATGTGGATGATGGCTCGGGCAGCCCGCCTCAGACGCTTCTCTCCGCCGTCTATGCTGCTGTCGATACGGTTCGTCCGTTTGGCACATCCTTGAGCGTCGTTCATCCAGTCGTGACAGGTGCCGTTGTCAACATGACTGTGACGGTAGCAGCCGGTTTCACACCGTCCGCCGTGCAGGCTTCGGTCTCTGCCGCGCTTACCGCCTACATCAACAGTGTTGGGATCGGCGGAACGCTTTCGTATAGCCGCCTGATTGCGATCGCCTACGGAGTTTCCGGGGTCTCGAACGTCATTGGAACGACGCTCAACGGCAGCAACTCCGACCTGTCGGTCAATGCGGGTCAGGTCGTCCGGGCCTCCAGCGTCACGGTTGCGACAAACTGATGGCGGTCGGAGATCCTGGCGATTTCGCCCAGCGACTTCGCGCGCTGCTGCCGAATGGCTGGTTTCCCGCCGCGCCCGCTCAAGGGTCTCCGGAGACGGCCCCTGTTTTGATGGCTGTTCTGACGGCGATAGGAACCGGTCTCTCGCAAGCCTGGAGCATGCTGACCTTCGCGAACGCCCAAACGCGGATCAGCACCAGCACGGGCGACTTTGTTGATGCCATAGCGGCCGACTTCTTCGGCCCCGGCGGTCTGGATCGCGAGCCGGGCGAAACCGACGCGACCTATATCGCGCGCATCAAGGCATCCCTTTTTCCCATTCGGACAACTCGCGCCGCAGTGCTGGCAGCTCTGGCGAGGATCGGCCTCACGGCAACGATCGTAGAGCCGCGCAACTCCGGCGACACTAAGGGCCGAGGCTCAATATCAGCGCCTGCTGCCGGTGGTGGATACGGCTACGGCACGCCAGGGCTTTGCTACGGCTCCATGCTCTATCCGTTCCAGGCGCTGATCAGCGTCGACAATGCTTCCGCAGGCGTTCAAGGCAGCGCCGTCCGCGCTGCGGTCTTGCCGGTCCTTCCGGCTGGATCAACCGCTTGGCTGAACCTGACTGCTCCATAGGACGCCGATGGACCTTCCAAACACCTACGTCGGAGCAATTCCGCTCGATTCCGATCTGCCAACCCTCGGCCGCTTCGCGGTGGAGGGGCTCGGGTTTCTGGCTCAGCTCGTAATGGGGAGCGGGGCCGCTGCAACCGGACTCGCATGCACACCTGGCTCCGGCCTGACTGTATCTGTCAGCGCGGGATCTCTTTTGCAGTTGAGCACGCTGGCACCCGTGGCGTCCGGCCCGTTGCCAGTGGACAACACACCTTGCGTGCAGCAGGGCATCAATACCGCGGCAACCACTCTGACTCTCGGCGCGGGAACCTGGACGATTTACGGTTCTGTGTCGGTTTCTGGCGGCGCGCAGGCAGTGCTGCCCTATTTCAACGCCGCCAATCCTTCGCAACCGCTTTCCGGTCCTGGAAATAGCGGTCAGCCTGTTTATACGCAGACTCAGGCGCGCGTCGCGCTGGGCGCAACGACCGGAACGATTCCCGCCGGCTCGGTTGCGCTCTACACGGTCGCGGTTCCGAATGGCGCCACGAACATCACGCAGGCGACGATTTCTCAGGCAGCAAACGGCCCGTTCTGGCTGACTGTTCCGCAGATTGCGGCCAAGATCGGCACGGTGATTGGCGCTGCTGGTATTGCCGAGTCGACAACCAATTCGAACGATCTGCTTGCGGCGCTCCAGGCCCTCTTCGTCCGGGTGGGCGGAGGTGTAAATCAGCAATCTGGTCATGTGATTGAGTTCGGCTTAAGCACGACATCTACCGCGCTGCGGGCAACGATCGATACAACTGACCTCGGCGAGATTGTTACGTTCGGGAACGTAGCTTTAGGCGGATGGCAGGAACAGTATTATGCGCTGACCGGAAACACGACGCGAACGCTGAGCGCCAGCTTTACCGTATCGCGATCTGGCATAGTTCGCGTGATGGCGAGCGCCAACCTTGCCACTCAGTCGACCAGCAACGTCTATCTGGACTGCGCAGTAAATGGCACTCGGCTCTCGGCCGACAACACGACCAACAGCACTGGTTTGACGAACCATGGCGTGATGGCGGTGTCGGCCGGGACCGTCACCGTGACCAGCACATTCGGAAGCGCGGCGTCCGGCACCTCGCCAAATTGCGGCCACACGCTGTCATACGACTTTATTCCGAGCTGAGGCGCGCATGTTCTACGCAATCCAGAAGAATGCCGCAGGCGCCACCGTTACATGCGCCGCCTGGTCCAGCCTGCCGGAGACGCCGGCGGACGAGGATGGGACCCCAGGTAGCCCGATCTATCCGGATGGGTTCACCGCCTGCTCGGCAGCGGATTACCAGGCTGCGGTCAGCGCTATGCGCAACACGCTCCAGATCCAGGCGCAGAATGCTCTCGTGGTGGTCCAGCAGCAGGCGACTCTGACCGTGGCCATGGGGGGCACGTTCTCGGCCGCGATGCAGACCTACGTCCGCGCGCTCCAGGCAATTGCGAACGGCACAGATACCACCAGTACGGTTTTGCCGGCGGAGCCGCAGGAATGACGCTGAGAGCAATCGGTTTGGTGATTGTTGCCCTGGCACTCGGAGCCGAAGGCTCAGCACCCACCGCAATCCCGGTCCAATCTCTTGCGCCTGCCGTGGCAGCTGCGATCAAGCAGAGCAATTTCGCTGGAATGAACCTCAGCGCCGCTACCGTCGCCGGCACCCCGTTGTCCACCATCGCCTCGCAGGCCGCCAACGCCGCCACGCAATCCGCGCTCGCAGGCGTGGCCAGCACCGCTAATGCAGCGCTTCCGGCTGCCGCGCTGCCTTCGACCGCCATTCGCGCCAATTTCGATGACGTCGCCCGCGCGCTCGCGGACCGGATGAGCGACCATCTGAACGTCAAGGCGTTCGGCGCCATGGGCGACGGCGTGACCGACGACACGCTCGCCTTTCAGAACGCGGCCGCCGTCGCGACGGGCCACATCCCGACCAGCATCGGCGCAGGGCTGAGCAACTACCTGTCTGCGCTGGGCTCGTATTTCTTGAACATCGGTGCGAAGCGGAACGGCGCCGTCGAGATCGATATCCCGGCCGGCCACTACATCCTGACCGCTCCGATCGCGGTGAACTACCAGACCAACAGCGCGATCCGGTGGCGCGGCGATGGCTCGTCCATGACCGAACTGGAGTTTAGGGGCGGTGTGGATGGTCTCGTCACCACGTTCGCCCAGAACGTGACCTACGGCAACGATCTGGCCCGCACCGGAAACTGGCAGGGCCAGGGCATCGAGGTCGAAGGCATCCATTTCATCGCCAACACCGGCATCGTTCCGGCCGCCGCGGCGGGTCAGACCAATATCGGCACCGGCCAGGGTGAGAGCGGCACGGCGATCAAGACGATCGGCATCCAGCTCATCAATGCGTCCATGCCGCCCTTCCAGATCTACCACGACCTGTTGTTCAGCAATTCCGGCGGCTGGAACGACGCTGCCAACAACTGGAAGACGGCGCTTTACCTACAGGACCCGGATAATCTGTTCGTCGATCACGTCGCCTTCATCGACCACAGCCTGAGCAACAACCACACGTCGATCCCGATTTGGGTGCATTCGACGGCACCGGCTGGTGGGCCGGGTCATGGCTTCCTGAATTTCGACTATCCGCTGCTTTTTGGTGGCGGATCGGCGTGCATGCAGTTCGACGGCAACGCGATCCAGGGCATCGTCATCAGCCATGCTGCCACCGTGGCGTGCCAGGACGGAATCACCTGGCTTGCTGCCGCGAATAGCCTCTCCGGCAGCATCACGATCGCAGACGGCTCGCTCGGCGCGCAGCGCTACATGGTGCACATCACCAATGCGAGCACGATCTTCAGCCACGACAACTTCATCTACAACGACTCGCCGCCGGTCGGCACCGATCCGATCTATTTCTACGTGCAGGGCGCGGCGGAGCTGATCAGTCATCACGATCAGTTCTATGGTCCGCCGGCCGGCACCATGGGATCCGGACATTCCTCCACCGCCATGTTCGTGTCCGGGCTCGGCACCGCCGCGCAGCCCAGCCAGATCGACGGCGACAACGTGTGGCGGTTCGACAATGGCCTGCTCTTCGGCGGCGGCTCGACCTACACGTTCACCAACGACGTGGTGAGCGCGCAGACCACGACCTGCTACCGGGACACGTCGGCCAGCACGACACCGTCTCTGCGCGGGCAATTCGACGGCATCTATTGCGGCGGCACGGTAAACGCGCATGACGGCGTCGGCGTTACGGGCATGATCGACTGGGCGAACCAGAGATACCTCAATGCCGGCGTGGAGCTCGGCCTTCCGGGCATCACGTCGCCCGGTGGCGTTGCAGGGGGCGTAGGCATCCTCGACTTCCATTCGGTGCCGAGCACGAACGGTCTGCTTTCTGGCCTCAACGACGAGGATTTCCGCTTCGCCGTGAGCGGCGGCACGGCCGGAACGAATGGCAGCGGAACGCTGACCGCGACCGGCGGCCAGTTCGTCGTCAACGCGAACCTGGACGAGAAGCTCCTGGCGACGTTCGAGCAGAACGTAAACGTCAACGGCACCGTAAACACGCAGAACCTGAACGCGACGGGGATCGTTACCACGCCGTCTGTGCAATACAGCAACTTCGCGCCGCCATCTTCAGCCTCCACTGCCTGCGTTGCCGGCGTGTCGGGCGATGCTGTGGTGTCCGGCACGGCCTACCATTTCTTCTGCGCGGCGACGAATTCCTGGGTCCGCGTCTCGATGGCGGCTTGGTGAGCCAGAAGCGCTCGACCAGCCGCCACGCGCCTTAAGTCGCTCAGCCAGCCAACCCCACCCTCCGAGGACAACATGCACCTATCTCGCGTTGCCGCGCTCGTCGCGGCAGTGTCTCTTGGCGCGTCCAGCGCGCGGGCGCAGGCACCCTCGTGGTTGGCGGGCGGCGGCAATCCGCAGGCAGCCACCGTCACGACGGGGTTGTGCGGGACCACGACATTTAATGGCGCGACGGTCGGCGTCCCCTGCGCGCCAGGCGTTGCCCCGTCCGACCCCAACAACACCTCCTTCGCCGGATCCGCCGCCCTCACCCCTAGCGGCACCTCCGGACACCCCGGCCAGATCGGTGGCCAGCCCGCATCAGCGACCAACACCGGCCGCTCCTTCGGCTGGAACTGTGCGTCGGCCGGACTCGGCGCCGTGACACTGGTAGACGGCTCGATCCGGAATGTCTGGATGTACACGAACAACGGCGCCGACGTGCGCGGCGATGCGTTCGCGATCATCGACGAGGAACCGCCTTCGGGCGTCTCCTGCACGTTCCAGGTGTACCGCTGATGCGCGCGCTTCTGCTGGCCTTCGGCGCATTGTTGCCGGCGGCGGCTATTGCGGCTCCAGGTCCCGCACCGATGCCACCGGCACTTGCTCCGTCAGCCGTCCTTTCGCTCCAGCCCGTGTGGAAGTCTGTCGTCGGCGTCACCCACACCCCCGACAATGTGACCACACAGCAGATCACCGGCGACGAAAGCTGGCTCTCGTTCGTGATCGCGAAGCAGCAGGGCCAGGGGCAGTGCATCCGGCTCGGCTACTCCGGCTACCGTGGAAATTGGGGTGGGATGGAGAGTAACGGGCCGGTACCATTCCAAGTCGCAGCAGCGGTATGGGTGGACGAAAACGAAGGGCTGGGCACCAAATTCGCCCAGGGCAACGGCTACCTGTATTCGGTCCCCGTTACATTCGGCGGTCAGACGCTCGGAAGCGTGCCGGTCAACGGGACCGTCCGATCCGATCCAGTTTGCTATCCGTGGAAGGCTGGCCAGCGCATCGCGGTCAAGACGCAGCGCTGGACCGTCGGCGGCGTCTACGCGAACCTGCCGACCAACTACTATGCCGACGCGAGCGCATCCGAGGCGAGCAAGGACGGGTTTTTCCAGGGTGTTTCTCTGGACCCGAGCTATAGCGTCGCCGCGACCACCTCGGTCGATCAGACGCTTTCCACGACATACACAGGCGGCACGCCATACAAGCCGAGCGCGACGACGTTGACCGTGGCCGACTATTCGGGCTCGCTCACCGACAACAACGGCACGTTCGCGAGCACGACGCTTACCAGCAACAGCGGAGGCGCCTCTCTGACCGTTTCTGGCTCGATCACGCTCTCGACGGGCGAGATCAAGCTGACACTGAGCAGCGCAATCGCGCCGAGCGCGATCTACGCGGCCGGCCAGGGCCTTTATGGCGTCACGCTGCCGAACGAGACGACCCTGAACAACCCGACCGGGTTTGCGTCCTGGCAGACGCATCCTGTCTACGGCCCCAGTGTCATAGAAGGGACGGCGCAGCCCGGCGCAAAAGCGTTCGTGATCGCGACTGCTGGCGACAGCATCAACTACGGCGTCGGCTCGACCTACTATCGCTATTCGTGGATGGACATCGCGAACGGCGGCCGGTTCGGGATGATCGGGTTCGCCCAGCCTGGCGCGCACCTGTCGGACTGCGCGCAATTGTCGAAGACGTGGCGTGCGGCCTCGGTACTGGGTGGCGGCGTTGATCGCATCGAAAGCGACATGGGGATCAACGACGTGTCCGGCACAGGCATGACGTTGGCGACCATGCAAAGCAATTTCCGGGCCTGCGCGGCATACTTGTCATCCTTCCTCCCGCACGGTTTTCGCGACCTCTATTGGGACACGATGACGCCGTATACGACGGCGGCAAATGTGCCGGTGTCCGCCGCTGGGTTTGGGCCTGGCACCGTCGCATCGGGCAATCCGTCGCTGCGCAACGCCTGGAACGCGTGGCTCTACACGCAGGTGGGTGTGACGATCGGCGGGGTGATCGACAAAGCATCGTGCGTTGAGGGTCATCCAGCTTCGCAGTCCGGGGCCGGAGACGGCACTTGGGCCAACCTCAACCTGACGGCGGACGATCTACACCCATCGCAACTCGGTCATCAGACGATCGGCACCTGCGCCGCCGTCCTCAACAGCCCGATGTGGACGCCGCCGTCATGATGGGCGTCGTATATGTGGTGGCCGTTGCGCTGTTGTTTCAGTCCGCAGTTGCTCTCGCGCAGACCCCAGACGTGCTGGGGCGCAACTACTACACCGGCCCCGAGATTCACATGGGGAATGTGACGTATGGTGGCCTGACCGCGTCCCGCACTACTCCAAACGTTGCCGCCGCCGGCACATCGCTGTCGACCGCGACGCTGCTGACCTCGCAGATCAACTTCGTGACCTCGGTTGCGAGTGGGACGGGCGTTTCTCTGCCAGCAGCCCCGGTCGGGTCTCCGATCCTGATCCGCAACGCAGGCGCCAACACGCTGAACGTGTTTCCGAACAGCGTGACCGACCAGATCGAGTCTCTTTCGGCCGGATCTGCGACGACGCTGGCTGCAGGCGTGACGGGCGTGTTCGAGCGCGATGTCGCCAACCACTGGTATCGGGTGCAGTGATGGGTAACAGGAAGGTCAGCGCAGCGCTGTTGGCGGTTTCGCTCTTGAGCTCAACTGCAACCGCATCTGCGCAGGCGTTCAAGTCGCACGTGATTGGGCAGCCTTATATTTCGGGCAACAATCTCATGCAGCCGATGGACGACGGGTCGACAACCTCGACCCCGCTGTCCGGCCTGTCCGGCTACGCGACGATGGCCCAGCTGCAAGCCGCAGTGGTGGGCTACACCACCGTTTCACCTACCAGCGGAGCGACGGTCGCCATGCCGGCGAACCGGGGCGTGCTTCTGCTCCAGGGAGGCACACTCCTGGCGGCGCTGACGGTCCTGCTCCCGCCAAACCCGACCGACGGGCAGGTGGCACGGATCGCGAGCCAGATGGCCGTGACGGTGCTGACCGTGAAGGATGCCGCCGGCAACGCCGTCACTGGCGGCTCCCTGGCGCTCGGCGTGTTCGGCGTAGGCGCGCTCTGGCAGTTCCAGGGTAGCGCTTGGGTCCGCATCGGCTGAGCTGCCGCGCCTGTCGCACCCACCGATGACCACCACCAGAACGAGGCGCGTCCCGTGAGATGGCTGATAATGACGATCACCGCGCCCAGTGGAATCGCTGGTTTGTCGAGGCCATGGATAACCTCGGCTTCTCCGTCGAGGGCGAGGGGCGCGACCGAACCCGGCGCAACAACATGTGGACGAACGACCGGCGCGAAGGCTGGGAGTCCGAAGCCGAGCAGCAGGACCGCGCCTGGACCCGGTCGTCCCGTGAGGCGGCCAGCAAGAAACGCGAGGGTGTGCGTCAGGTCATCGTCGGCGTCTGCTCTGCGGCGCTCGGTGCGATTGCGCTCTACCTTCTTGCACATGCGGGGCTGAAGTAATGCGCCGCACCGTCCTAGTCGCAGTGATCTCGGCGGTTGCGGGCGCCGTCTGCATTGCCCCGATCGCGTTCCAGAAAGGCCGCGGACCGGCCGTGGTCATTCTTGGCGTTTCCGCCGAGGGTCACGGTCGCCCTGGTGGAGTCCTGCCGCTCAGGATCACCGGCAACACGCGCTCCGGCTGCATACCGATCGTGGCGCGCTCGCTGGAACGCTGGATCGTCAACGATCACAACGAGATCGTGCTCGAGCGTGAGCCGCTGGCGAACATTCCGCTGGTCGCACATCAGCCGGAGCCGCCGGCGGAGATGGCCGCCGGGCGAAAGCTTGCCGCCTACAAGCTGCTCGACTTGCCGCTCCCAACCGGCATCAAGCCGGGCGTGTGGACCTTCAACACGCAGGCGTCGCCGATCTACTGCGACGGCATCTTCGGCATGTTCGCCTGGGCGCTCGGCCACCATCCCGAAGGTGCCTACGACATCCCCATCACGATCGACCCCGTGCTGCCCGCAACTGAATCCAATCCGCCGGCAGCCGCGATCCAGAAAGGATCATCGAAATGAGCTGGCACGACATGATGAGCATGGCCATGGCGCTGTTCACCATCCTCACGGGTGGCGGCGACGGGAGCGGCTCATGAGCGCCACGACCGGATACGATCCGGCTGCTCTCCGCGTCCTGCTGACTCGCCAGGAAGGCAACCGGTCGGTGATGTATACCGACACCACCGGCAACAAGACGGTCGGCATCGGCCACAACATGTCGATCGCCCAGTCCGCGTTCGTGATCGACGCGCTCTATAGCTGCGACGTCACCGGCTCGGAGAAGAGCTTGGACGCGCATCTGCCCTGGTGGCGCTCGCTTGATCCGGTTCGCCAGGCCGCGCTCATGGATCTGATGTTTAACATGGGCTGGGGCTCTCTCGGCACGTTCACCAACACGCTGCGCGCGTTTTCCCAGGGCAATTACGACGCCGCCGCGAATGGGCTGCTGAACAGCCTGTGGGCCCGTCAGGTCGGGCACGATCGGAGCACCGATCTCGCGGGCATGGTTCGAACCGGCGCGATGCCGGACTGGATGCAGTCGTGAACCGCACGATCCTCCAGGCCGAGGCGACGACCATCACGGGGCTCGCCGTCTTCGTCGGCGTTACGGTGGCCCTGGTGCTGGGCAAGATCGGCCTCGATGCGTGGCTCGCCGTGTCCGCCTCGGCCGGCGTGCTGATCGGCATCCCGCAGCGCCCCGCACCGCCTACCACACAGAATTCCATCGCGGCCGACGTGGCCGTGGTGGCACCGCCGGCCCAGCCGGTTCCTCCGGAGAAACACTGATGTCCGAAACCACAAACACCCCGTCGCTCGGCTCCATGGCCGCCGGCCTCGTCACCGCCGCCGCGTCGAGCATCGTCCCCGTCGAGAAGGTGACCGCCGCCGTCGAGCACGGCGCCGAGACCTTTATCGAGCACAACGAGGCGCTGGCGCCCGTCCTCGGCGGCGCGGAGACCACGATCTCCAACCTCGCCGAGACACACGGCTGGGGCACCGTCTGGAGCATCATCGAGGGGCTGCTGCCGTTCCTCGCCGGATTGCACCATTCCACGCCCATCGTTCCGGCTACTGGCGGCGGCGACGGATCCGGCGCGCATTCGGTGTCCTGACCCTCCGCCGTCTGCCCGATCCGCGAGGGTCGCCGCCCTGATGGGCAATATGAGCCGCCACCCTGGAAACGGGGTGGCGGTGTTTTGTGTCTAGGGCATAGCGCTGCGGTGGGGGGGGGGCGGTTAAGGCAGGGAAGGCGATGCGGTGCTGACCGGCGCGCCGATCCTTGTCCGGGCGGGAGTGACGAAGCCATGACCGATGATCCGGCGCAGGTTCCTGTCGGCACTGAGCGCGTATTCCGGCGCGGTGAACTACGCCGCACCTTCAAGCGGCTGCCGAGCGGCTGGCTCGAAGAGGACAACTGGGTCAGCGGCGGCAGATACCTCGACGATGTGTCGTTCGACGAGGAAGGCTGGAAGCCAGCCGATTGACCGAATCGTTCCACCGCGCTGACGATTCACCGTCAGCCTAGGAGGTGCCCATGCTCTCCACCGCCGCTCCGATCCGCCCGCATGATCGAACGCGCGAGCTACCGCGCCTGCTGAGACCGCCGCTGCGGCGTTGACCGCTCACCGTTCCACACAAACGGCGTTGCCTCTCGTTTGGCCGCGTTTGCGATAGACAAGCCGCCGCTGGCCTTGGGGCTGGCGGCGGCTTTAGTGTTTCAAAAACCTATCTCGACGCGTTCCTTGCGATACATCACCCGGTCGCAGGCATGACACACAATTTGCACGGTGCAGTTTTCTGCATAGAAGCGTCCGCTCTCGCAGTGATCTCCAGCGTCGAGAGCGAAGAGACGGACGTTGCTATCACTCCAGGGCGCCGAGCAATACGGGCATAGAATCTTGCTATCACTCATCCCCACCTCTCCCTCAACGCCCGCTCCAACACCTTGCGCGCTGGGGCATTCGACGCCAGAAAGCGCGGCATGTGATCGTCCGCCACCATGATGCCGTAGTGATCAAGCGTCCCGCGTTGGAAGCGGCGCCATTCCACCAAACCCGGCTTCTCATGGGTGCAATCTAAACACTCGGACGCGCCGTTCATTTGTTCTGTGATGGTGGTGTGCAGGTCGATCCCGAAGCGGGAGAAACGGCCAACACAAGACCCATCCGAGGCATGCACCCAAACAGTCTTCCCGTCGCTGTCCACAGTGCCGCCAGTCAGATCCACCTGATCGGCGTGGAGGCGGCGGGCGAGGGTTTCGGCGGGGGTCATGAGTGCTCGTCCGATATATGGCTGAACTCGGCTTGCTGCGTTTTTACCCATCGTTGCCAAGCGTCCATTGTGCACCACGCGGGGCGGTGGCCGACCAATCGATTTCCGGCCAGATAGTGCACACCGAAGTTAGGGCGGATGTAGCCCGTGCGCGGGCCCGGTCCACATCGCTGCACGATCCGATTTGCCGAACGTGACCCTGGACGCTTGGCGAGCCAAACAGCGCCGCGATCAAACCAGTGGTCTGACGCGCTCATCCCCCAACCCCCTCCAGCGCGTCCCGTCCGGCCTGGGTGATGCGCCAGACGCCAACGCCAATGCCGATCCCGACGCCGACAGAGCCCGTCAGGATGACATAGCCATAGCGACGCATTTTCGTGGCCATCCTCTTGGCGGAAGGCGACAAAATGGTCTCTCGCATCTCCCCACCGGCTCGAAGCAGACGATCAAGAAACTCAATCTGCGGCTTGGTGAGCTTCGGGCCGGTCATGGGGCGGGCTCCAGATGACGGAAACTGATAACGGCGAGCAAACCGGGATCGGTTGACGTAATCGGATCGAAAGCCACTGAATATCGAAGGAGACCAGGGGACGTAGCGGATTCCCGCACACTGACCACGGTTGCTGCAATTTTCCTACCGACGCGCAGGCGCATCTTTCGGTCTTTCCAACCCAGTGCCGTCTCCGCTCGCACGCGAACGCGGTCGCCGGGGCGGTAGGTGGGGGCGGTCATTGGTTGGCCTCCGGTCCACGCCAGTCCGGGCCCTCGTCTTCCTCGAAGAAACGCACCAGTTCCTGAGCAAGCTCCGGGCTCTTGATGGCGTACGCCTTGGCCTCGTCGTAGTCCTTCTGGCAGACACCCACGATCCAGCCCTCGATCGGCAAGTATTTGTTCCTATGCCGGTTGCAGAAATAGCCGTCGCACGACCATTCCGCTTCGCCGTGGTCGCCGCCGCATGCATAGGCGACTCCGCGGTGAATCTGCGCGTCGCATCCAGGATGATCGCACGTCGCGCTGTGCGCATAGCCAATCGGCCTGCCTTTGCTGTCGTGGCCGCAGTTTGCCCAGCCCATATTACCCCCGCCTCCGAAAACTGACGCCGCCGGCGAGCGTGCGACCGGCATCAAGGGTGAACTCGACCCCCGCCACCTCAAGGGCCTTCACGAGCTTAGCCATCAGCGGAACCTCCATCTTGGGGAACTCGCCCTTGGCAGCCTCGGCGCGCGCAATGGTCGGCTCGCTGACACCCGACGCTTCCGCCAGGGATCGTTGCGACCCGAATCCTGCCAAGCGGCGCGCAGCCGCAATCTGATGACCTGTAAGCATGCAGGAGCCTTGTCCGGCAGGCTCGGTCATAAGCGCAAGAGCATCAGTCATGAAAGACATGTATCCTATCTTATATGATTGACGCAAGGGCTGATTTGCCCTACCTTCCAGCAATCGAAGGAGCACCACCCATGTCCGAGACCTTCACCATCTTCCTCGCCACCGACGGCCGGCACACGATCATCGGTCGCGGCGACGCCGTGGAAGCCAGCAGCGATCTGCGCGAGGCGGTCGAGAAGGGCGGTGTGGCTGGATGGATCGCCATCATGACGGGCCATTACTACCGGCGCGACAAGGTGAAGCTGGCCCGAGTTCACGCCCTGGGCGGCGCTACCGATGGGCAGTGGGATGCGGCGGTCGAGGCGTTCGATGCGATCCGGCGTGGCGAGCCGCCGGCGGGTGTGCCGGTGTTCTGATGGCGGCGTACTACAACGAAATTGATCCATTCGCGGCGCAGTGGATCCGCAATCTGATCGCAGCCGGTCACCTCCCGGGAGGGGACGTGGATGAACGCTCTATCGTCGATGTTCAGTCCGAAGACGTTCGCGGATACATCCAGTGCCACTGGTTCGCCGGGATCGGCGGATGGCCCCATGCAGCTCGACTTGCTGGCTGGCCTGACGATCGGCCGCTCTGGACCGGAAGCTGCCCCTGCCAGCCCTTCTCCGTCGCCGGTAAACGCGCAGGCGAAGCGGACGCGCGCCATCTCTGGCCAGACCAATTCCGACTCATCCGTGCCCGCCGGCCCTCTGTCTGGATGGGAGAGCAAGTTGCGGCTGCGGTTGGAAAGTCGTGGCTCGACGGAGTGTGTTCTGACCTGGAAGGTATCGGCTACGCCATCGGCGCGACCGTTGTCCCGGCTTGTGCCGTCGATGCGCCCCACCGTCGAGACCGGCTGTGGATCGTCGCTGACGGACCTGTCGATGTGGCCGACCGCGCAGCACCGGGAGAAGGGTGGCGGGGAGTATGCGGACCCGGAGAAAGCCTTGGCACGGATGAAGTCCGGCCACCAAGTCAATTTGCAGGACGTGGTGAAGGTGGCGGATGCCGCGCTCTATGCGACGCCGGCAGCACGGGACTACCGGATGCCGAATGCGAAGCCGGGATCGGAGCGCGGCCAGGGCTGCAAGGGAGAGCAGCTTCCGAACTGGATCGCGCATCAAGTGCTGGCGATGTTGGCCACACCCACCAGCCTTGCCCCTGCCCGGAACGGGAACAACGAGGCGGGCAATTCGGCCGGTCTGGTGTCGATCCGGCGGGATGCGATGGCCGATCCGCATGGAGCGATCACGCTTGGCTGCGCGGAGCCGACGGAAAAGCCCGGCGGGTTAAACCCGGCCTTCGTCTGCTGGCTCATGGGATTCCCGGCCGCGTGGGACGCCTGCGCGCCTACGGCAATGCCATCGTCCCGCAAGTCGCGGCCGAAGTGATTGCCGCCTGGATGGACTGCGCGCCCTAACCCCGCCGCCTAACACGATCCCGCCCCGTGCACGCACACCCGCTTGCTGCCCCGTTGCAACCAGACTGCATCTGCTGGCCGCGAGCAGCCCGTGCATGCCAGACGCTTGATCGCTTCGCCGATCGTGACCTCGCGCCACCGCGGCGGCAGCGTCTTTATCGATCTGACGCCGGTTCACGGGTAGGCGGTACTGCCGCCGCTGCATCGATCTCCGCGATCACGCCCTCAATGAGAGCCAGACGTTCGGTCGCTATGCGCTTGATATCAGCATAGACGCCGGGCGGCACTTTGACCGCATCCGCATCCCAGCGCTGCACCGTACGGACGCTGCATCTCAGGTCGCGTGACATGTCAGACTGCCAGCGAGGCCCGTATAGGGCTTCGCCAGCGCGCGCTAGAAGCTCGTTCACAGTGGGGCGTGGATCAAAGCCTGCTGCTCTTCGTGAGTTGCGGCTGCGGAGATCGCTTTAAGGCGGGCGGTCCACTCCGGATCCTCAACCCACAGAACACTGCGACCGTTCGACTGATCCAGAAAACGGGTGACCCGCGGTTCGTCGGCCGGAATTTTGCGGGAAATGCAGGTGGCGCGATAGGCGGCCAGAAGAACGGCGTCATTACCCCTCCGGCCGTCTTCCCACCGGAGATTTGTCGAGACCCAACGTCCATCACGCGCGAACTTGTCTTGGATCAGAATGCCGCCCTGGACGTATTCTTCGATCCGCGAGCCGTCTTCGTGCTGGCCGTCGAAATGATAGATGGTCTTTTCCATCTGAGGCCTCCATGCCTGTTCGGATCGGCCCACGCCGTTTCCATGTCGTAGATTTACGACATTAAGCCTCAGGCGTCAAGCACAGAAACGCAAAAAGGCGACGCCGAAGCGCCGCCCTTATTTTTTGCCCGTAGCCTTTCGGCCCAGCTTATCAACCGCCCACAGGTGAGCAGCGACTAAGCACCATTCCAGTAGTCGAGCGTCTAATATCTTCCGCGCCCAATGCCTCTCGTCAACTGGACCAGTTCTCACCAACGAGAACAACGTGCCACGGCATCGGCCGGTCGCCCTTATGGCCGAGCCAGCTCGCATGCTCGTGCGCGTCCAGCAGGACCACGCGCGTCGGCTTGCCGCGGCAGGCCCGCGAGCATCGTAGCCGGTCCACGACCCAGCCGAGCGGACGATTCGCCAGATGCGGGTGTTTGGTCAGCATCAGCCGGATCGGGGGCACCGTGGCGGCGAAGCAGGCGCACCCGATCTCAAGCGATAGGCCGAGGTCGCGGAGCGCGTGCATCTGGACGGCGCGGGCGTGGGTGATGTCGGAGGGCCGCATGGGGGCATCGTGGAGTATGAACGTAACGGGAACAAGAGCAATCAGATGGGCATCTGTTGGGCATAAACTCATTAATGTAGGCATAAGTCACTGATAAGTCTGATATATACAGACATTGCTATCAACCTTGCCAAGGTTGGGGTCGAGGGTTCGAATCCCTTCGCCCGCTCCAATTTCCTCTAACGAAATCAGAGCGTTAGATCGGCCGCTCGGGGCCGTTTTGCCGCTTACACGGGCGTCGGCCGAAAAATGTAAGCGCTATGTAAGCAATCTAGCGAAAGCCCGGTGCGGTTCCAGCGCGCTCAGGCGTGCGTGCGGACGGCTCGATGCTCCCCGTCCCTTTGCTTACACGGCCGCTGTCGGCCGCTTACACGCGCTTACAGGAGGGGTTTCTAGCCGGGAGCGGCGAGATTTATCTCCCGACGCTACGGACGTGGTGCGGGCCTTTTCGATTGCGGGACCGGCACGACGCCCAGCGGCGAAAATGCGCTAGGCGCTGATTTGCCCCTGCAACAGATCGGCTGATGGAAGCCAACTCCGGCGCGGCATTTGCGACCAAGGGAGCCGTTTCAGTTGCGGGCCCCCGCAACACCGATTCCTGCGATTGGTCGAGAAGGCCACTCCACGTCTGGCTGCGTAGATTAACTGCTACCCGCCGAAGGGGGAGGCCACGTTGATCGTATCCCTGGGCGCGGTGTAGCTGGCGCGAGTGATCACCGAATGCTTTCCGGTGGTCTGATTGATCAAGGTGCCGCTGCGGGTAAACTGATGATCGGAGCATCGCTCAGCGGCGCGATGGTTTCCAGCGTCCTGTAGCGGCCGCGCTGGACGGCCCACTCGTCATTCTGTTCGAGCAGCAACGCGCCGACGAGCCGAATGACGGCGTCGTCGTTCGGGAAGATGCCGACGACTTCGGTGCGGCGTTTGATCTCGTCGTTCAAGCGCTCGATCGGGTTGGTGCTGTGTAGCTTCGCCCGATGTTCCTTGGGGAAGGACATATAGGCCAGGACGTCATGCTCGGCCTCGTCCATGATGGCAGCGAGTTTTGGCACCCTTGGCCGGATTTGGTCGGCAACGCTCCGCCACTGCGCGCTGGCGGCTTCCGCCGTCTCCTGCGCGAAGGCGGTGGCGATGAAGGCCGAGACGACCCGTCGCCCGCTCGGGCGAGGACATTCCTTTGAAAATGCACGCGGCAGCGCTGCCAGGTCGCGCTCAGCACCTTCGCGACGGCCGCCTTGATGCCCTCATGCGCATCCGAGATGACCAGCTTCACGCCGCGCAAACCGCGGCGCGTCAGCTTGCGCAGGAACTCGGTCCAGATCGGCTCCGCTTCCGAGGTGCCGATCTCCAGCCCCAGCACCTCGCGCCGACCGTCTGTGTTGACGCCGACGGCGATGATGGCGGCGACCGAGACGATCCGTCCACCCCGGCGCACCTTGAGATAGGTCGCATCGATCCAGAGATAGGGCCAGTCGCCTTCCAGTGGGCGGGTCAGGAAGGCGCGGACCTTGTCGTCGATTTCGCCGCAGAGCCGCGACACCTGGCTCTTCGACAGGCCCGACAGCCCCATCGCCTTCACCAAGTCGTCGACCGACCGTGTGGAAATGCCTTGGACATAGGCCTCCTGGATCACCGCCGTCAGAGCTTTCTCCGCCATCCGGCGCGGCTCCAGGAAGCCCGGGAAATAGCGGCCGCGCCGCAGCTTCGGTATCCGCAGTTCTGCCTCGCCGGCGCGCGTCTCCCAGTCCCGATCCCGACAGCCATTGCGTTGGACGAGCCGATCCGGATCTTTCTCCCCCCCGTAGGCTGCCCCCGTCATCGCGCCGACCTCCAGTTCCATCAGGCGTTCCGCCGCAAAACTGATCATCTCGCGCAGAAGGTCCGCGTCAGGGGCCTTCTCGACAAGGTCTCGGAAGTTCATCATGCCGTCGGTCATCGGCGGTCTCTCCGGTCTCGGGTTGGTGTCAGCAACCAGACCTTACCGGATCATCTCCGGTGACCACCTCCCCACAACCTACACCGCCTCTCGGGATACGACCCTGGCTATTGAAGGAATCGAAATCAGAAAGACCGGAATTCAGCCAAGGAATGGCGATATTTTGAAGATTGCAAATCGTCTTGCGCCGGCCTCCATGCTTCAGAAAATGATACGGCTCAGCCACTGACGGGCCGCGGCGATGAACTGTGAGGGACCATGACTGCCTGCAGCAGCGCTACAGGATAAGCAACATCGTGATCGTGCCAACAACGGCAGCACCAAAAGCGATCGCGGACGTGCCAACAACGCTCAAAAGGAAGCCACCGAGCGCACCACCGGCAGCAATGCCGAGGAACTGCATGGAATAATGCAGCGAAAGAACGGCCGCATGTTGATCGGGTGCCAGATCCGTCATCCGGTGCTGCTGAGCAATACCGCCACTCCACCACGCGCCTCCCCAGCAGGCGACGAGCAGATACATCAATCCAATGGAAGCTGGCCCCTCCTGGCTTTTAGTCGCGAGAGCCCCGAGTAGGCAGAAGAGAACTGTCATCAATGCTAGGGAACCAGCCACTACTCGGCTTGCCCCGAACTGGTTGATCGTATGTCCAGCCAATAGGCCCGCGGTCGTAGCTAAGGTGCCAAACACGACCATAATGGCGGCAACTTGCGGTGGTCGCATCCCCGCAGCCTGTGCCGCGAGTGGCGTCAGATATGTGTAGGCTGTCAGGGCACATACAAACATTCCGAAAGAAGTGGCTAAGCCCCTCCGCACGGACGCGCGGCGCAGTAGCGCAAAGCGCATACGAAAAGGCACCGCAGGCGACGAAGGGAGGGCAGGCAACATCAACCCTAGTCCGATAGCCGCAGTTCCACTCAGCACTGCCACGAGGATGAAAGCTCCAGGCCATCCCCATAGTGCACCGGCCATGGTGCCCAGCGGAGCTCCCGCCGCCAGGGCCAAGGCGTTTCCGGTAGCCGTGATCGAGAGCGCATGGCCTCTCCGATTCGGAGGGGACAAGGCCACGGCAGCGGCGCTGGCGGGTGCCATAAATAAGGCGGCAGTGAAACCCGCTAGCACCCGCGCCGCCGTCAACATCTCCCACGAACGTGCAAAGGCCGCCAGCAGATTGGCGAGCCCAAAAACGAGAAGTGAACCAATGATCAGCCGCTTGCGGGATATCGACTCGAGTCGGGCGACAAGAACGGGCCCACCTAGTGCGTACGCCAACGCGAAGACCGTCACCATCTGGCCGCATTGAGCGACGGTGATGTGTAGGTCACTGGCGATCATCGGCAACAGGCCGGCGATCGCATAGCCCTCCGTGCCAATTGCGAAGGTGCCCAAGGCCAGGAGGAGAACGCGAGGATCAATCATAGTCCTATTGTATAATGATCGTTGGACCATTATACTAGATGCCATGGTTCAACATCCGTTGCATAATAGTCCGATGCGCGAACAGCATCACACGGACCCGACCGACATCGATCTACCCACGCTGATGACGGCCTTCACCGATCCGGTGCGGCTTCAGATCATCGGCATTCTGGACCGCCAGGGCGAGACACCCTGCGCTGCGATCTATCAGGAAATCGGCATCAGCAAGTCAGGTGCCTCGCACCATTTTCGCGTGCTGCGCGAGACGGGAATTCTTTTGTCCCGAAAATTAGGCCGCGACAGCTATGCCAGCCTGCGCTCTTCGGAGATGGAGGCGGCCTTTCCCGGCGTGCTCGACACGGTGTTGCGAGAGATCAGACGCCGTAACGGCGCTTAACCAATGCATCATCAAAGATTCACCGGCCTCATCAGGCCGAGGAGCAGAACATCATGATTGCAGAGAAAATCGTGGTCATGGGGGCCGGCGCGGTCGGTTGCTATTATGGCGCCCTTCTCGCTTTGAATGGACATCAGGTCACTCTGATCGGCCGCCCAGGGTTAGTCGAGGCCGTTGCGACCAAGGGGCTACTCCTTGAACGACAGAGCGGGATCGAGACGGTTGCTCTGGCCGCAAGCGAGTCCGTCGAAGCCGTGGCTGACGCCTCCATCGTTCTGCTTACGGTGAAATCGGGCGACACCGAAACTGCCGGGCGTGCCATTGCCCCCCATCTCGCATCGAATAGCATTGTGCTCAGCATGCAGAATGGAATCGGCAACGCTGAACGACTTGCTGTGATACTTGGCCGCCCAGTCACTCCGGTTGTCGTCTACATTGCCGCCGAGATGGCGGGACCAGGCCATATGCGTCATCGCGGAAGGGGTGAACTGGTTTTCCCGGAAGGGCCCAACAGCCCCAAGCTCGCCTCTTTGTTCAATGATGCTGGTGCTCCGGCCACGGTTTCAAACACAGCCGAGACAGCTATGTGGACGAAATTCGTGGTTAATTGTTGCGTAAATGCCCTCTCCGCGCTGACCAATGAGACTTATGACCGGATCGCCATGCACGAGGGTGCTGAGCAATTAGTCAAAGATACAATGCACGAATGTGTTGCGGTCGCGAGTGCGAGTGGCGTCAGTCTTCCAGACAACATTTGGGAAATCATCTGGAATGTTTTCCCTACCATGGTCGGCCAACGATCTTCGACAGCACAGGATCTGATTCGAGGCAGGAAAACTGAGATCGATCATTTCAATGGGGAAATTGTGAGGAAGGCCCGAAAATTCGGTATTGATGTCCCCGTTAATAATGCTCTGTGGGCAATGGTAAAGATTGCTGAGAGCAGATAAAGTTCTTGCGGGGAATTAATCCGGCGAATGTGTCTTGAATGCTCTCGTTATGAACGGTGGTGGGTCGCCCCCAGTCGCGCGCCGGGCAACCTCGCGCTTCTGAGTCTGACCGCAAGAGCGGTGTAACGGCCCTCTCGACGAACTGGGAGCGCGCACGAGGTTACAGTTCCTCTAAGAGCGCGACAAAACGCTCCCTCACCCACCGCTGAACCGGATGCGTCGTCGTCCGATCGTGCCAAAGCATGGCCAGCTCGAAGCCTGGGACGCCAATGGGAGGATCGAGGACCTGCAGCCGCTCCCTTTCCTCGCGCACGATGCGCGCCGGCACGACCGCGATCATGTCGGAGTTCGCGACGATCCTGGGAACCACAAGGAAACCAGGAGTTGATAGAGCAACGTTCCGCGATCGCCCCATCGCCTCGAGAACGGTGTCCGTCGGCCCGGAGAAGCCACCCCCGTCGGGTGATACGATGACGTGATCGAGGCGGCAGAAAAGGTCGAGGTCGATCCTGCCTTTGACGTCGGGATGCCCGGCTCGCGCGATCAGGACATAGTCCTCACGGCATAGCATCCTCATCCGTAACAGCTCTGGCGCCGTCTGCGGGCGGTTGATGGCCAAATCGACTGCTCCACGCTCCATCTGGCCGTGTAAGGCCGTGAGATCCAAGCTGTGCCACGCAATACGAAGACCGGGCGCTTGTTGCCGCAACGTATGGAGCAGCGGCAGCAGTAAGGCGCTCTGCGTGTAATCACTTGCCGCGATACGGACCGTCCCTTTTGCCCGGAGAGGGTCGAAGTCCGAGTCCGCCGCTACGACCTGGCGCACAGCCTCGAGCGCCTCGTGCAAACGCGGCTGAAGTTCGATTGCCTTTTGGGTTGGCACCATGCCGCGTTGCGCCGGGAGCAGCAGCGGATCGTCGAAGATGGCGCGCAATCGGCCTAAGCGGGTTGAGAGCGCGGGCTGGCTCATGTTCAGGCGACGTGCGGCATGAGTGACATTCTGCTCGGCCAACAGCGTGTCGAGCGTCACGAGCAGATTGAAATCAAGTTGGCTGGTATCCATAGAGCGGATACCAGCACATAGATGCTTTGATTTCAAGAATGGCAATGTGGTCTCTAGCTTTGACGGGAACGGCCGAAAGCCGCCTCTTCCGTTTCTTGTTCAGGATCACCGCATGAGCAATGTTCTTATCGTCCACGCCCATCCCGAAACCCAGTCGCTGACCAGTTCCTTGAAGAACCTCGCGGTCGAGACGCTCACCGCGCAGGGTCATCAGGTACAGGTTTCGGACCTCTACGCCATGCGCTGGAAGGCCGTCGCCGATGCCGCCGACTTCCCGCAGCGTAAGAACGCCGACCGGCTGCGCTATGCATCGGAGTCGGGCAACGCCTTCGCCACGGGCACTCAGCCCGCCGATGTCGTGGCCGAGCAGCAGAAGTTGCTGTGGGCGGACGCGGTCATCCTCACCTTCCCCCTGTGGTGGTTCAGCACGCCAGCGATCCTGAAGGGCTGGGTCGAGCGGGTCTATGCGCATGGCTTCGCCTACGGCGTCGGCGCGCATGGCGGCGAACGCTGGGGCGATCGGTATGGCGAAGGGACGCTCGCCGGTCGGCGGGCGATGGTGGTCGTCAACATCGGCGGTCGCGAGCCGCACTATAGTGAGCGCGGCGTAAACGGCCGCCTCGACGAGATCCTGTGGCCCATCCAGCATGGACAGCTCTTCTATCCCGGCATGGAGGTCATGCCGCCCTTCCCCGTTTTCCAGAGCGACCGCCTGTCGGAAGAGCGCTGGATCGAGGTCGCCGCCGCCTTCGAGGTTCGGATGGAAAATCTCTTCACCGACACGCCGATCCCGTATCGCAAGCAGAATGGCGGCCATTACGACGGACAGCAGGTGCTCAAGCCTGGTCTTGGTGAAGGGGAGACGGGCTTGCGCATCCACGTGGCACAGCCGGGTGACCCCATCGAGCATCTCAGCACGGCCCAAACGGATACTGCCGCGCTGGCCGGCTATGTCGGAGCTTGACGCTCATCATGCGCGCTTTTCGCTCGAACGGTCAGGTCGGCCTCGAAGCCCTTGCGATGGTCGACTTGCCCGATCCGGGGACGCCGGACCCTGGAGAAATCCGGGTCCACCTGCATGCGACCTCGCTCAATTATCATGATCTGGGCGTTGTGACGGGGCGGCTTCCAGCCGCCCCGGGGCGCATCCCCATGGCGGACGGAGCCGGCGTCGTCGAGTCGGTCGGACCGGACGTAGAGACCTTCTCGGTCGGCGACCATGTCGTGTCGACTTTCTTTCCGACGTGGCTTGATGGCGAGCGGCAGGTCGCCGATTTCGCGACGACGCCGGGCGACGGCATCGATGGTTACGCGCGCGAAGTGGTCGTGGCGCCAGCCCATGCCTTCACACATGCGCCGAAGGGCTACACCCACGCCGAAGCGGCAACGCTAACGACGGCAGGTCTGACGGCCTGGCGCGCGCTCGTCGTCGATGGTGGATTGAAGGCCGGTGCCACTGTGCTGGTGCTTGGCACCGGCGGTGTGTCGATCTTCGCGCTTCAGCTCGCCAAAGCGATGGGGGCGTCGGTGATCGTGACCTCGTCATCCGACGCCAAGCTGGATCGCGCCCTCGCCCTCGGGGCCGATCATGCCGTCAATTATCGCAAGACGCCCGAATGGGGTAAGCATGTCCGCGACATCACCGGCGGACGCGGCGTCGACCATGTCGTCGAGGTCGGCGGCCCCGGCACGCTGGCCCAGTCGATCCAGGCAGGACGAGTCGGAGGCCATCTGGCACTGATCGGCGTCCTCACTGGACGCGACGGCGATGTACCCACGGGCCTGCTGATGGCGCGCCAACAGCGACTTCAGGGCCTTGTGGTCGGCAGCCGACAGCATCAACTTGACATGATACGCGCGCTCGACGTCGTCGGCGTCAAGCCTATCATCGATCGCGCCTTCCCGCTTCCCGATCTGGCCGATGCCTTCCGTCTGCAGCAGACAGCCAGCCACTTCGGCAAGATCGTTGTGGAATATTGAAAAGGACGGTGGGGCGCCTCCATCACATCCAGCTCGCCAAAGCAGTCCCGTTACGGTCCTATCCCGCCCAGTACGGGGTCACCTCTTCGAGATCGCGCAGGCGGGATTGCCAGCCCGATTCAGGTCTTTCGGAGGAGCAGCCTCCTTCCAAAGCCCCCGTCTCTTTCAAACCTCTGCGGAACCCGGAGTATCGGAATGACCGTCTATGTCGTCGTCGAGCTGACCGTGAAGGATCCGGAGGCTTTGAAACGCTATTCGGCTGCGGCCGGCCCTGCCGTCAAACACTTTGGAGGCGAATTCATCAGCCGCGGGGCTTGGGACGTCCTGAATGGGGAGCCGGCCTTCGAAAGCGGTGCGATTATCAGCTTCATCGACCGCGAAACGGCGATCGCCTGGTACAATTCGCCCGAATATCATACGACATGGGCAGATCGCTCGGTTGCTATGGACTGTCGGTTCCGGTTGCTCGGCTAACCAAAGCTCATGGCGTTCGGCGAATCCACGGCCAAGCCCGCGAGCTTCGGTCTCTCGAGGACATTCCAACCGAGAGCTTGCCGTGTCGGAAAGACTGAGCGGCGAGCCCACGAATACCGGTGCGGTGATGACTGCTTCGCAGCTGCGCGCCGGAATCGACTTGATCGCACGGCTGCACCACGCCCATCAGCAGGCTGTATCTCACATCGACCGTGAGATGACTGACTTTGACCTGTCCTTCACGCAGTGGTCGACGCTTTGGGTATTGCGCGAGGGTCATGCCGAAAGCGCGGGTGATATTGCTCGTCTCCTGCGCCTGTCGTCCGGCGCCACGACGAGGCTTATCGATAGCTTGGAAATCCGTCGCCTGCTGCAACTAAGCCATTCAAATTCGGATCGGCGGGTCGTCCTTCTTTCCCTCACGCCTCAAGGGAACCTGCTCGTAACCCACAGCTCCTCCGCCATAGCGCGCGCGTGGCAGACGCTGCCGAGTCCATTTTAGGTGGGCGAAGGCTGTGACCCCCGCAGTCCTTTGGCTTACGGATGTACGACAGGAAAAGCCCGTGACAGGTTTTGCGATGCCTGATGAGCAACCTGCGCTTTTTCACATCACGCGAACTGTCGCACCAAGCGGCCTTTGCATGACGGCAAAGAGTCAGGCCAGTTCGCGCAGAATCATAACCTGGAGCGGCTCTGCGAGCCGGGTCTCGAATGCTGCCGCCATGGCCAGGAAATGAGCTTTCTTCTCATGGGCGGCAAGCGCGTCGCGGCTGGCCCAGCGTTCAATGAAGACGAAGCGACCGGGTCGATCCAGGTCCGTGTGGACGGAATAGAGGCGGCACCCCGCTTCCTGGCGCGTAGCTGTCGCACAGGGAGCGATCACGGCTGCCACTTCCGCTTCCGCGCCCGGCTTGGCCTGAGCGACGGCGACGAGGGCGATTTCCTGGGTCATTCGGGATTCCTTTCAGGGGTGGATAGCGATGGCGGTCTTGCCAATGGCGTGACCATTTTCGAGAAGCGCTTGGGGCAGCGACAACCTTGCTCAGAACACGGCGCGAAGTGGGTGAGCCCGGGCTCGAACCGGCCCGCTTCTCGCTCCGGAGCGCGGTCCATAGGCACCGGACTGGTGAACTAAAGCCTGGGTATGGCTGCGTTGAGCTGACCCTGCGCAGACTGGAAAGCATGCGCTGGCCCGGAACTTGGTTCGCCTGTACTGCCTCGCATCGAAAGCAGTCGCAGCGTCGAGATCGAGGTTCACGCTTTGCCCTCCAGGGAGGGAGGCCCGTCGAGTCGAGTACGAACCAGAAGGTAGGGCGGCTGGCGCAAATCGCGGCCCCCATTGAAAGCGGGCAGCCGATTCCATTGGCCAAGCGTGCAATAGACGTGGGTATCGGTCGCAAAGAGGCCATCCGGCCAGATGATGCGTGGATCGCGGACGACCACCTCGACATGTCCGTCCGGGTTGCGCCGCATGATCGCGTCGTGTTCCCCGGCTGTCAGATAGATGCGATCCCGCCCATCGGTCGCGAGACCATCAGTCATCACCTTCTCGCCATGATCGACGACAGCTGCGGCAAGCTGTGCCTCTGTTGCCGAGAAGTCCGCGATCAGCGCGGTGGAAATCGAATAAAGCCTGCGGCTCGTCAGTGGCGAGTAATAGAGCTGGCTGCTGTCGGCGCTGAGCGTGATGCTGTCCACACCGCCGACAGGAAAGGTTGGACGCGAGGGATCGTATCGGAGCGGACAGCCCTCCAGTACCGCGAGGAAGCCCGGCTCCGGCTGCGTCGACGGATGGTCCGCCAGCACGCGCCGCTGTCGGCCCGATGCGATATCGACAACGACAAGCGCAGGCGAAGTGCCGAACGAGGAATCGGCGACATAGGCGGTGCCTTTCTCGCCATGGGTGAGGTCCACGCGAAGATCGTTCATATGGCTGTCGGGCCGCATTGCCGGAGGGGCCAGGACGATGTTCGCGATCACTTCGTCCGTCGCGGGGTCAATCCCGATGATTTTCGCCCCTCCCGGCGGGATTGGCTGCCCGACGATCTTGCCATCGTCGATCGCCCAGAGGCGCCCCTTGGTATCGGTCGTCATGCCGTGAATGGAAATGAGGCGATGTTTGGGGGCTGCATCCGAAGGCAAGCTCATCCTCGCATCGGGATAAGGCGTGAGGGTGCCGCCGCGTAGCTCAGCTAGAGTCGCCTTGTCGTGGTTATCGGCATGTCGGGGGAACCCCACGAAGACCCGCCCGTCTGACGTGACGGCAATACCCGACGGACCAGGGCCATCGAAGGCCGCCACCACTTCCAGCGATCCCCATGGCATCGCATCGCCGGAAACGGTGTTTGCATGGGCCGAGGTTTCTACCAGCGGCAGCGTCGCTGCTCCGGCCACGCCAGACAGAAAGATGCGTCGGTGCATCTGCCAACTCCAACCTGTTCGACGCAGCATCCGACAGGCTGGACGCTGGCCGATGATGACGAAAACGTCTTATTCTCCCCCCTATGCGTTAGATCGCGGATCGCCGCCCCCCGGGTCATCTATCCGCCCCAGGGTATCGGAGATCGAAACTGCGAAGGCCCAGGACGCAGGCGTTCCCTGTACGAAAGGCGTCAGGAGCGGGACGCATTCTCCGGTGTTGCCTCGGCAAGCAATTCATCGAGACGGGTGATGATGGTGTCGACGACCGCCCGCGCTGCCTTTGCCGCGCGCTCGGCATCCTGTTTCTCGATCGCATCGACGATCCGCGCGTGCGCCGCCTGGCTCGGCTCGGGCATCGCGCGATCACCCAGCACGACCTGCGTGTTGGTGCGGACCGCAGCCGAGAAATAGCGGTAAAGCTCTTCGAGCGCGACATTGTGCGACGCCCGGGTGATCGCGACATGGAACTCCAGGTCCCGATCTACAAAGGCCGCCAATCCGCTTTCGTCAGCACGTCCTCCGCGCGCTTCGAGCAGGGACCGTAAGAGTGCGAGATCCTTGTCCGTGCGCCGCAGGGCGGCCAGGCGCGCCGCCTCAGTTTCGAGGACGGCGCGCAATTCCAGATGATCGCGCAGGTTAGAGCAATTGACCCGGCGCATGGTCTCGGCAGGATCCACACTCGAACGCACATAGGTGCCGTCACCCTGCCGGACCTCCAGCACCTGCCCATAGGACAACACGCGGATGGCTTCACGTACCGTGTTGCGGCTCACCTGCAGCATGTCCGCCAGCTCGGCTTCCTTCGGAATCCGCTCGCCCACTTTCCAGGCGCCACTCTCGATCTGCGAACGCATGACGCCAATGGTCGATTCGACCAACGACAATCGGGGGGCTTGCGGCAACGGCATCTGCATCGACGTCATCTTCCTCGGCATGAAAACGCTCTGAGGCCGGGAGGGCGCGAGCAACCATGATAAGACTGGTTCATCCTATCTTTGACCTGCTGCTTCGGCAATGGCGGACGCCGTCTGCATGCCGCTGGATACGGGGAATACCTGCTGCCAACCGCCGCCCAGCGCCGCATAAAGGCTCGTGACAGCCATGCTGGTTGCAGTGGTCGCCTGGACGAGACTCTGTTGGCTGTCGAGCAGGCGCCCCTGCACGGTCAGCACGTTGAGGAAATCTGTCGCACCTTGCGCATATTGTTCGCGCGCGGTCTTCAGCGCCGTCTCATTCTGCTTTACGGCATCCTCCAGTTGGCTGCGCTGGTTCTGGACCGCGTTATAAGCGGTCAGGGCGTCGTCCACCTCCCGCCACGCCTGCAGGACCGTGCGCTGGTAGGCGATCGCGGCCTGCCTCTGCTGTGCCTTGCGCAGTTCGAGCGTTCCGCGCAGACGGCCGCCCTCGAAAATGGGGAGACTGATCGCCGGGCCAAATCCATATTGGCGCGATCCCCATGACCCAAGACCTGTGAATTGCAGTGCCTGGATATCGAGGCTGCCGCCCAACGTGATCTTCGGATAAAAGTCCGCCTTGGCGACGCCAATCTCGGCGGTCGCGGCATGAAGCTGGGCCTCGGCGGCGCGAATATCCGGGCGCTGTTCAGCCAGCTCGGACGGCAATCCGACGGGAACGACGGGTGGGGCCGGCGGGATCGGGCGCGGGGTGCCCAACTCAGTCTCCAGCGCGCGCGGAGGCTCTGCCAGCAGGAAGCTGAGCGCGTTGACGAGTTCAGCCTGCCGGCTGATGAGCCCGGGCAGGCTCGCCTTGATCGTGGACACGGCAGCGCCGGCATTAGCGACGTCGAGATCGGTGGTGGCGCCGTTCTGAAGACGTAGCCGGGTAAGGGCGAGGCTATGCTCGGCGATGTCGAGATTCTGTCGCGTGATCGCGATCTGCGCCTGAACGCCGCGCAGGAGAAGATAATCGCGCGCAGTTTCCACGAGGACGCTGACCAGGATGCCGCGACGCATATCCGCGGACGCTTCGGTCTCGGCATTGGCCGCCTCCATCTCGCGGCGCACTCTTCCCCACAGGTCCAGCTCCCAGGACGCATCAACGCCATATTGCCACAGGTCGAAGGGCGGAGAGCCGCCGCTGCCCGGCAATCCGCTGGGACCGAATCCGGTTCCATTCGCGACCGTGGATGCGCTTTGCTGTTGCGTGGTCCCCAGGAGCGAGAGGATACCGTTCGGGCTGGCTCGCTCGCGCGTGTAGGAGGCATTCCCGCCGATCGAGGGATAGCGATCAGCGCCGGTGATGCGGGCAGCCGCGCGGCTCTGCGCGAACCTCGCCGTCGCTTCCTGCACATCGAGATTGGCCGATACGGCGCGCCGTTCCAGCGAGGAGAGTTCCGGATCGCCAAATATATCCCACCAGTTCACGGGGAGCGGCTTTTCGCTGGCCTGGCTTGGTGCGGGCTGTCCTGCCGGCGCCTGGTAGGAAAACCGGCCCGGAGAATCGGGACGCTGCCAGTTCGGCCCCATCGTGCAGGCGCCCAGCGTCAACAGGCCACCGAGCGCGGCCAACGGCAGGAGAGACATGGCCGCCGGTCGCAGGTTGTTCGATCCAGTCATCGGCTACCGGCTCCGGCCGACGCGGACGTCTCCTGCGGGGTGCTCGTCGTATCGACGCGCGCCTCGACCGACATGCCAACACGCAGTCTCTGCAGCAATGGCTGACCGGGATCGAACAGGATCTTGAGCGGAATGCGCTGCACGACCTTGGTAAAGTTGCCGGTCGCGTTGTCGGGTGGGATCGGCGAGAAGGTCACCCCGCTGGCAGGCGCGAGGCTATCGACCGTCGCGTTCAGGGCTTGGCCCGGAAAGCTGTCGACGGTGACGCGAACATGCTGACCACGATGAATGTTGGTCAGTTGCGTCTCCTGGAAATTGGCCAGCACATAAGTGGATGCACCGAGCGGCACGACGGCCAGAAGCGCCGAGCCGGGACTGACATAGTTGCCGACCCGAACGCCACGCATACCGACGACGCCGTCTACCGGAGCGAGGATGTGCGTGTAGGAGAGGTTGAGACGAGCCTGGTCGAGCGCGGCCTGCGTGCGCTTCACATTGGCCGCCGCCTGATCGACTGCGGCCTGGAGCACCGCGACCTGCCGGGTTGCGGCTGCGGCGGCTGCGGCATCGCGCTCCCGTGCCGCGACGGCCTGCGCCAGTTGCGAAGCGGATTGCTGCTGCTGCTCCACAGTTCCGGCGCCGCCGCTCGAAAGGTTACGATACCGTGTTGCATTGGCACGCGCGAAGTTGAGAGCCGCGTCATCGGCCCGAACGACCGCGTTGGCCTGGTCGATGATGGGCTGCTGCCGGGCAAGCGTTGCCTGGGCATTCTCGGCATCCGCCTGGGCTGCCGCATATGCGGCATCCGCTGCGGCCAGGGCCGCCCGGTAGTCGCGATCGTCGATATGTGCGAGTTCCTGGCCCGCATGGACGCGCTCATTGTCGTCCACCTCGACCCGATCGATCAGACCGGAAATCTTGGGGGCGATAACCGAGAAGTCTGCCGTCACATAGGCGTCGTCGGTATATTGCAGGCGCCCATTACCGGCCAATGCATAGTCAACGACCACGGCCGCCACCGCGCATGTCGCGATGCCGCCGGCGAGCAGGAACTTGTTTTTCAGTGTCATAATTTGTCCAGGATGGATCAGCGCCTCTCGCCCGGCGACACGCGGGCCGCGACGGGCGGATAGACCCTGGTGGGAAGAACGAAGAGCAGCAGGAAGAGCAGCCCGGCGATGCCGGTCATCACGAGATTGATGTCGGCGATGGTGAGGATCGCGGCCTGTTCACGAACTACGCCGGCGAACTGGATCAGGCTCGCATAATGGTCACCGACAGGCGCGAGCACGAAACGGTCGGCCCCAACCCGGTCGAGCAGGATGTTCGAGTGGCTATGTTCCCGCCACGTCTCCAGGTAACTGATCAGGCCGACCGCCATCACGCTGGCGAAGCCTTTCACCATGTTGAACATCCCCGAGACGAAGGGGCCATCCGTCGGCGCCAGCTTCATGGTGGCGATCATGAGGATCGGCACGACGGTCATCGGCTGGCCAAAAATCTGCATGATCTGGAAGGGGAGAAAGCTCCACCGATACCAGTCGGAAGTAATGAAGCTGCTGCCATAGGCGGACGCCGCCATCAGCAACGCGCCAATCCCCAGCACCCAGCGACAATCGACCCTGCGAATGTTGCAAAGGGCCGAGACCAGAGGCAGCGACAGAAGCTGCGGTAAGGCCAGCGATAGCGCCAATGGTGCAGTCTGAAGCGGGCGATAGCCCTGGATTTCGGCCAGATACCCCGATGCCAATTCGATATTGGCTGCCGCGATGATGAGAACGAGCGCGACCGCGATCAGCGCAAATGTCAGATCTGGCGAGCGCAGCATCTGGATGCGAAAGAAGGGGAGCGGGTGGAACCATTCGTTGAGCAGGAACAGCCCGAAGAGGAAGATACCACCTACGAAGAGATGGCAGATCAGAGGCGAGCGAAACCAGTCGAGGCGGTCACCTTGCATCAGACCGATCACGATCATGCAGATCGCGGGCATGCCCAGCAGCAGCCCCCGCCAATTGAACTGGCGGAACCGCTCCAGGCGGAGTGGATCCTGCGGCATGCCATAGGCGACCAGACAGGCACTCAGGATGCTGAGCGGCACCGCCTCCCAGAAGACCGCGCGCCAGCCGAAATATTCGAAGGACAGAGCCGCGATCGGTGTTGAGAGATTGGGGCCGCAGGTTGCGGTCAGGGCATAGGCGCCAAGGCCATAAACCTTCACATTGGGAGGCAGATACCGCAGCGCGACGGTCATGAGCATCGGCGACAGCGCGCCACCGGCAAAGCCCTGAACCGCACGCAGCACGTAGAGAGCCGGTAGCCCCGACACATAAGGGGCGACCGCCGCCAACACACCGAACGTGCCGATCATGGCGATGGTGAAGCGTCGCAGGGAAAAAGTGACGGCGCACCAGGGGGCGAAGGCCATCGCCGACACCTGGAAGGCTTCATAGAGCGCGGTGAGCCAGGTGCCATCATCGTGGCTGATCCCGAGCGCACCGCGCAGATCAGGCAGGTCGATGTCCGTGACATGCTCGTTGAAACCCGAGACGAGCACTGCGATCAGCACACCCGCCAGCCCCGCCGCAATTCGTGCGGTGAAAGCAGCAGGTCCGGGTGCCGGGCGCGGTGCGGCAGCAACAACGGCTGAAGTCGACGACGCGACGGTATCGCTCATGACACGCCGCTCCCGGCCAATTTCCGGCCTGCGCGTGAGGACAAGGACATGACGACCCTTTCGAAACTTTGGCGTCGCGATCGCACCCGCCGAAGACGACTCGCCGAAACTGATCCGGCTGGACTATGATGACCAGTTGATACTAACATCGGATGTTTGAAAGCGGCAAGTGCCGTTTTGCCATGAAGGATTGCCCTATGATTCATGCCATTCTGCTCGGTATCGACGGCTCGGACAGGTCGCGGCGTATTGTTGCCGTGGGTGCCGAGTTGGCGCGTGCTACTGGTGCGTCAGTGCATCTGCTCTGCGTTGTCGACCCGGCCTATTACCTCGAAGAAGGCCCGAACGGTCTCCCCGACACCCATGACGAAATCGACTATCCAGCCGCCGCGATCGAACGGGAGGGCGCCGACCAGCTCGTTCGACAGGCTGTCGCGGACCTGCAGCAACAGGGCACGCAGGCCACCGGCGAGGTGCTACCGGGCGAGCCCGCGACGGTCATCCTAGAGAAAGCGGCCACGCTCAAATCGAGTCTTATCGTGATGGGGCATCGCCACCTTTCGTGGATCGAACGCCATACGTCCGGCTCCGTGTGTCACAAGGTACTGGAACACGCGCTTACTCCGGTGGTCGTCGTGCCGTCGACTGATCAAGAACAGCATTCGCGGGAAGGCGAATAGGGCTGAAGGTGTCGGCACCAAGGCTGCCTTATGGGCACAATCCAGCTGCCACACCAGCTAGGAAACGTAGCAGCGCGGGAGTGTTAGGTGGATGTCGCGCGGAGATCAGTGTGCTTTGCAACATCAGCAGGATGCGGCCATTTCTTAACGCGCGAACGTGATCCGCGTATGGATCGGCGAGTAGCTGTGGCTATTGAGTTCCGGGAGCTTCGCTGGGCGATAGTCGCGTCTCAACACCGGAGCCTTCGGCGGGCGGCTGAGGCGCTCAATATACGTCAATCGACGCTCAGCCGACGGCTTAGCGAGCTGGAAAATGCCCTTGGAGCACAGTTATTTGAGCGTACAAACGGTGGAACGAGCCTCACCGTCGCTGGCCGAGAATTTCTCGCAAGCATCCGCAACATCCTGGGAGAAACCGAAGGAGCCGTTCGCAGACTGCAGGCCCGTAGTCGTGGTGAGAACGGCCGATTGTCGATCGGAGTCTATGCTTCATTTTTAACTGGAAACTTGTTCGCAACGCTGGTCGAGCATCATCGCCAGCATCCGGCGGTGGAGATTCACACAGTCGATGGAAGCCACGACCGGCTCCAGTGCGCTCTCAGCGACAACTCGGTGGATATCGCGATAATGACGGTCAGCCGTTCGGGCTGGGATGATCGTATGTTGCCCCTATGGAGTGAGCGCGTCATCGCCGCTGTCCATACGGACCACCCGCTAGCTAACAAAGATTTCATCCATTGGTCCGAGCTAGCCGGTGAGCCGATCCTGATCCCGCAATATGGGCCGGGACCTGAGCTCGAACGTATGTTGATTTCTCATCTTTTAAACTATGGCGCGCAGCGTCTGATACGACAGGAGTCGGGGCTCGATCGATTGCTGAGCCTCGCAGCTGCAAACTACGGTGTGCTTTTGATGTTTGAGGGCGCTACCGGCATTCGCCACGAGAGTCTTGTGTACAAGGAGGTCCACAATGGAGATGGACCGACGCGGCTGCACTTCGCGGCTTACTGGCGCCAAGTGAATGGTAATCCGACGTTGGCGCCCTTTCTGGCTCTCCTCCGTCAGCGCTACCCAGACCTCTCGGGCGGTCGGGATCCGGAGTGAGGCCCATAACCATGTCGAGCCTTACGAAAGGCCCGGTCCGTAGCCATAAACCGCGCGATCATAGGCGCGATGAGCTTTAATGGATCGGATACGGGCTGGCCCGTCGTGCGCCCGAGCACTTCGGCGTAGGCGAGAAGGTCACGATGCACGGCGGCCGACAGTTCAATCGTCGCTTTGACTGGCTTGTCGTCGGCGAGCACGCTGAGCTTGAGCTTCGTCACTTCGGTCCTCCTTCTCCATAGGGCGCCAGCACGAGATCACGCGTGACGATCACGCGGACAGGGAAACCGGGCCGGATCGTGAGCGTCGGCTGGATGTTGAGCTGACGCTGAACGATCTGCGAGCCGGTCTGGCTGATGCTGTTGGACACGCCGCTGCGGATCGCCTGCACGAGATTGTTCTCGTCCTGGCTCGTGCCGGCCTCG
>JAMSKV010000016.1 GCA_024515975.1 Endosaccharibacter trunci | reverse complement strand
TCGCTCCCACGGGGTGAACCGGATCCGGTGCCCTTCCTCGCCTTCGTTGACGTATGCGTCAAGACGTTTGCATGCACCATATCAGTTGACGTATAGGTGAGGCCTGTCGCCGATGCGGTAGGGCGAGACGCCCGCGATCGGCCTCGATCGGGAGAAACGAAATCCATGCGAAACGTGGTCATTGCGGGTTACGCGCGCTCGCCGTTCCATTTCGCCTCCAAAGGCCAGCTCGCCCGCGTGCGCGGTGACGACCTCGCGGCACAGGTCGTGCGCGGCCTGGTGGAGCGCACCGGCGTCGACCCGGCCGATATCGAAGACCTGATCGTGGGCTGCGCCTTTCCGGAAGGCGAGCAGGGCATGAACGTGGCCCGCCTCATCGGCCTGCTGGCGGAACTGCCGATCTCCGTCGGCGGCGCCACGGTGAACCGCTTCTGCGGCTCGTCCATGCAGTCCATCCATATGGCGGCGGGGCAGATCGCGCTCGGCGCGGGCGAGGTTTTCATCGCAGCCGGCGTGGAAAGCATGAGCCGCGTGCCGATGGGTGGCTACAACCCGATGCCGAACCCGGCCCTGGCCGCCAAATCCGCCGCCTATATGGGCATGGGCGAGACGGCCGAGAACGTGGCGCGGCTGTATGAGCTGGATCGCGCGGCGCAGGAGCAATTCGCAGTGGGCAGCCAGCGCAAGGCCGCCGCCGCCCAGGCCGAAGGCCGTTTCCGCGACGAGATCGTGCCGATCCGGACCAAGGCGGGCGTGGTCGACACCGATGGTTGTCTGCGTCCGGAGACCAGCGCCGAGGGCCTGGCCGGCCTGAAGCCTGCGTTCGACAAGAACGGCACCGTCACCGCCGGCACCGCGTCGCCGCTCACCGACGGCGCCAGCGCGGTTCTGGTGTGCAGCGAAGAGTATGCGGCCCGCAAGGGGCTGAAGCCGATCGCGCGCATTCGCGGCGTGGCGATTTCCGGCTGCCAGCCGGAGACCATGGGCCTCGGTCCGATCCAGTCCTCGCGCAAGGCGCTCGGCCGTGCCGGGATCGAGGTTTCGGCGCTGGACGTCGTGGAGTTGAACGAGGCGTTCGCCTCGCAGGCGATGGCCTGCATCCGCGATCTCGGACTGAACCCCGAGATCGTCAACATCGACGGCGGCGCCATCGCCATCGGCCACCCGCTCGGCGCCACGGGTGCGCGCATCGTCGGCAAGGCGGCGTCGCTGCTGGCCCGCACCGGCGGCCGCTACGCGCTGGCGTCGCAGTGCATCGGCGGCGGCCAGGGCATCGCCACCGTGCTGGAGCGCATCTGATGAGCGCGCCCATCCAGAAGGTCTGCGTGATCGGTGCCGGCGTGATGGGCGCCGGCATCGCGGCGCAGGTCGCCAATGCCGGGGTGCCGGTGTTGCTGCTCGACATCGCCAAGGAGGGCGAGGACCGGTCCGCCATCGCGCGCGGCGCCGTGGCGCGCATGCTCAAGACCGAGCCGGCGCCGTTCATGAGCCGCGATGCCGCCAAGCTGGTGGAAGTCGGCAATCTCGACGACGATCTCGAGAAGGCGGCCGAGTGCCAGTGGGTGGTGGAAGCCGTCATCGAGCGGCTCGACATCAAGCAGGCGCTCTATGCCAGGCTCGACAAGGTGTGCGGACCTGCGACGGCGATCTCCTCCAACACCTCCACCATCCGTCTGGCGTCTCTGCTCGACGGCGCCAGCGAGCAATTCCGCCGCAGGTTCGCCATCACCCATTTCTTCAACCCGCCGCGCTACATGCGCCTGCTGGAGCTGGTGACGGGTCCGAACACCGACACGGCGATGTTCGACGGCGTGGTGGATTTCATCGATCGCCGCATGGGCAAGACCGTTGTCGTCACCCATGACACGCCCGGTTTCATCGCCAACCGCATCGGCACGTACTGGCTGCAGCACGGCGTCAATCAGGCCGTGGAACAGGGCCTCACCGTGTCCGAGGCGGATGCGGTGATGGGCCGTCCGCTCGGCATTCCGAAAACCGGCATTTTCGGTCTGCTGGATCTGATCGGGCTCGACCTGATGCCGCATATCGCGCGGTCCATGACCGAAGCCCTGCCCCGGGAGGATGCGTTCCATGCCACCGTGCGCGAACAGGCCTTCATCCGGAAGATGATTGCCGACGGCTATACGGGACGAAAAGGCAAGGGCGGCTTTTATCGCATCAACAAGGGCGAATCCGGCCGGGAGAAGATCCGCGAATCCATCGGTCTGGTCACGGGAGTGTACGAACCGGCCCAGACCGCCAGGCTGCCCGACGCGCTCGGACGCGATCCCGCCGCGCTGATGTTCTCCGACAGCAGATACGGCCAGTACGCCTGGCGGGTGATGGGCGACACGCTCGCCTATGCCGCGAGTCTGGTGCCGGAGATCGCCGACGACGTGGTGTCGGTCGATGCGGCCATGCGTCTCGGCTTCAACTGGAAGCAGGGACCGTTCGAGCTGCTGGACGCGATCGGCCCGGCCAGGGTGGCGGCGCGCCTGCAGGAGGAAGGCCGTCCCGTGCCGGCGCTTCTGCGCGCCGTGGGTGACGGCACGTTCTATCGGATCGAGAACGGCGCTCGCCAGTTCTTCGGCACCGACGGCGCGTATCACGACATCCCCGAGCGCGACGGCGTGCTGTCGCTGGACGACATCAAGCGCCGCACCAAGCGTCTGGCCGGCAACAAGCAGGCCTCGCTCTGGGATATCGGCGAAGGCGTCGCCTGCCTCGAGTTCCATTCGAAGATGAATGCGCTCGACGACAAGATCCTGGCCGTGGTGAAGGAGAGCGTCGAGATCGTCGGCCGGGATTTCCGGGCGCTGGTGATCAGCAACGACGCCACGAACTTCTCCGCCGGCGCCAATCTCGGCACGGTTCTGTTCGCCGCCAACATCGCCGCCTGGGGCGAGATCGAGAAGACGGTCGCCGAGGGCCAGCGCGTCTTCAAGGCAATGAAATACGCGCCGTTCCCCGTGGTGGCGGCCCCGGCCGGTCTCGCGCTCGGTGGCGGCTGCGAGGTGCTGCTGCATGCGGACAGCATCGTCGCCCATGCCGAAACCTACGCCGGTCTGGTGGAAACCGGGGTCGGGCTGGTGCCCGGCTGGGGCGGCTGCGGCGAGATGATGGAGCGCCTGTCGCGTCTGCCGGGCGTGCCGAAGGGCCCGATGCCGGTGGTGGCGTCGGTGTTCGAGACCATCAGCCAGGCCAAGGTGTCCAAATCCGCGGCCGAGGCGCGCCAGATGGGCATCCTGCGCCCCACCGACAGCATCACCATGAATCGCGATCGGCTGCTGTTCGACGCGCGGGCCAAGGCGCTGGCGCTGGTGGACGGCTATGCCCCGCCGACCAAACCGGAATTCCGCCTGGCCGGCGCAGGGGGGCGCACCGGGCTCGGCCTGGCGGTGCACGATTTCGCCAAGCGCGGCATCGCGACCCCGCATGACGTGGTGGTGGCCGGCACGCTGGCGGAGCTGCTTACGGGCGGCGAGGCGGATGCGATCGACGTGGTGAGCGAGGAAGACATGCTGGCGCTGGAGCGCCGGGCGTTCATGCGCCTGATCCGCACCGGACCCACGCTGCAACGCATCGAGCATACGCTGGTCACCGGCAAGCCGCTTCGCAACTGAATTCGAGAACGGAGCGGCGTTTTCCGTACGGACGCTTTTCGTTTTCCCGCCAGGGGCCCCACCCTCGGGAAAACGGCAGCGGCGGGACGCGCCGCCGGGCGAAGAGCCCAGGCACAGGAAGGAAACGCATCATGCAAGTCTATGAGGCGCCCCTGCGGGACATGCGGTTCGTGCTGCACGAGCTGCACGGGCTGGACACGCTGCGGGAGCTCGACGCGTTCGCCGAGATCGACGCCGATCTGGCCGACAGCGTGCTGGAGGAAGCGGGCCGCTTTTCCAGCGAGGTGCTGTTGCCGTTGAATGCGACCGGCGATCTGGAGGGCTGCCACGCAGAGAACGGCGTCGTGCGCACCCCGGCCGGATTCAAGGACGCCTACCGCCAGTTCCGCGAGGGTGGCTGGCCCTCGCTCGCGTCCGAGCCGGACTATGGCGGGCAGGGGCTGCCGGAATCGATCTCCAAGCTGGTGGAGGAGATGACCTGCGGCGCCAATCTCAGCTTCTCGCTCTATCCCGGCCTGACGCACGGCGCGGTGCAGGCGCTGAAGGCGCACGGCTCCGAAGAACTCAAGACGCTGTATCTGCCGAAAATGGTGGAAGGCACCTGGACCGGCTCCATGTGCCTCACGGAGTCGCATTGCGGCACCGATCTCGGCCTGATGCGCACGCGCGCGGTTCCGAACGAGGACGGCTCGTTCCGCATCACCGGCAACAAGATCTTCATCTCGGCCGGCGAGCACGACCTGGCGGAGAACATCGTTCATCTGGTGCTGGCCAAGCTGCCGGACGGACCGCCGGGGGTGAAGGGCATTTCCTTGTTCCTGGTGCCGAAATTCCTGCCCGACGCGGAGGGCAATCCGGGCCAGCGCAACGGCGTCCTGTGCACGGGCATCGAGCACAAGATGGGTCTGAAGGGCTCCGCCACCTGCCAGATGAGCTTCGACGACGCCACCGGCTGGCTGGTCGGCCAGCCGCACAAGGGCATGGCGGCGATGTTCACCATGATGAACGAGGAGCGCCTGGGCGTCGGCATCCAGGGCCTCGGCGTGGGCTCCGCCGCCTATCAGGCCGCGGTGTTCTACGCCAAGGACCGTCTCCAGGGCCGCTCGCTCTCCGGCGTCAAGCGTCCGGACCTGCCGGCCGACCCGATCATCGTGCATCCGGACGTGCGCCGCACGCTGCTGACCATGCGCGCCAACGTCGAAGGCTGCCGCGCGCTCGGCATCTGGGTGGCGCAGGCGGTGGATCTGAGCAAGCACGCCAAGGATCCGGCCGCGCGGCAGAACGCGGACGATTTCGTGGCGCTGATGACCCCGGTGGTGAAGGCGCTGTTCACCGATCTCGGCTTCGAGTCGGCCAGCCACGCCATCCAGATCTATGGCGGCCACGGCTATATCCGTGAGCACGGCGTGGAGCAGTATGCGCGCGATGCCCGCATCGCCATGCTCTACGAAGGCACCAACGGCATTCAGGCGCTCGATCTGGTCGGCCGCAAGATGCCCTCCAACATGGGCCGCCTGCTGCGCTCGTTCTTCCATCCGGTCGCGGAATGGATCGAGCAGAATCGCGGCCATGCCAGCATCGCTCCGCTGGTCGGGCATCTGGAGCGGGCCTTCGGCGCATTGCAGCTGGCCACCGGCACGATCGGCGAGCGTGGGCTGCGCGACCCGGAGGAGGCCGGCGCGGCGGCGACGGATTACCTGCGTCTGATGGGGCTGGTGGCGATGGGCTTCATGCTGGCCAAATCGGCCGCGATCGCCGCCGAACGTGTCGGCGAGAATGCCGACGAGACCGGCTTCTATCAGGCGAAGCTGCAGACGGTGCAGTTCTTCTTCGATCGCATCCTGCCGCAGACGGCCAGCCTGTTCCTTGCGATCAAGAGCGGCAAGGCCTCCACCATGGCCCTCGCCGAAGCCGCGTTCTGAGCCTGTCGGAAACAGCATGACCGACGAGCGACTTTATACCGTGACCGAGCTCGCGACCGAGCTCGGCATCACCGCGCGTGCAATCCGGTTCTACGAGGACAAGGGGCTGATCATTCCGTCCCGCGTCGGGTCCACGCGCGTCTATTCCTACCGGGAGCGGGCGCGCATGCGCCTGATCCTGCGCGGCAAGAGCCTGGGTTTCTCGTTGCGGGAGATCAAGGACTTCCTCGATCTCTACAATGTCGATCCGATGCATCGCGTGCAGCACGAGGCGCTCCTCGCCGCGGTGCGGGACCGGATGGGCAAGCTGGAACGCATGCAGGCCACGATCGCCCATACGCTGGAAGAGCTGCAGGCGATCGAGGAGCAGACCGTCATGCTGCTGGAGGCGCCCCGCATCCCTGGGCAGGACGAGGTGCCGCTGAAGATTCAGCCCAAGGTCCGCGCGTAGAAGCGCGTATCCACCGCCATGCGCGGGAACGTGTCCGGCAACGCCCCTGGGGCTACCGATACGAATCCGTTGCGCTCGTAGAAGCGGTGCGCGGCCAGAAACCGCTCGGTGGTGCCGAGCAGGATCTCGCGCACGCCGCGGTCGCGCGCATCGCGCACCAGCCGGTCCAGCAACATCTGTGCGGTCCCATGCACGTGGCCGCGCGCGCCGGCCGCCACGAACATCTTGCGCAAGGCGGTCCTGTTGGCGCCGATATCGCGGAGCCCGATCGTGCCGACCACGCGTCCGTCCCGCTCGGCCAACAGAAAATCGCCTGTTCCGCTTTGGTAGAATCCGGCGATGTCGGACAGGTCCGGCTGGTCCGCCACGGTGAGGGACAGGCCGAACTCGTCGCGCTGAATGCCCAGGATCAGCGCGACCACCGCCTCCGTATCGCCTGGCGCGAAGCGGCGGATGCGGACCGAACTCACGGCGATGGGGTCACAGGGCCACCCGCCCGGCCAGGATCGCCAGCGACACGGCGAGCCCGACCTCGCGATTGCTGCGGAACAGGGCCAGGCAGCGCGCGGGGCTGCCGATATCCAGCGATCGCACCTGCCACGACAGCAGAAAAGCCGGCAGAATCAGCACGACGAAGAATGCCATACCGAGCCTGGCCAGGGCGCCGGCGCCCAGCAGGGCAACCAGAGTGAGCGCATAGCACGCCGCCACGAAGCGGCGCGGATAGGCGGCCACCATGCGCGAGGTGGACTTCACCCCGATCAGCGCGTCGTCCTCCATGTCCTGGAAGCCGTAGACCGTGTCGAAGCCCAGATCCCACAGAATGGCGGCGGCGTAGAGCAGGAGGGCGGTGGCGTCGATGCGTCCGGTGGCGGCGGCATAACCCATCGGCGCTCCGAACCCGAAGGTGAAGCCCATCACCAGCTGCGGCCACCAGGTGACGCGCTTGGCCAGCGGATAAAGTCCGACCAGAACGAGCGAACCGACGCCCAGCGCCCAGCAGAGCGGGTCGAGCGCCAGCAGCACCGCCAGCCCGGCCGCGAGCAGCAGGATCAGAAAGGCGGCCGCATGGCGCATGCGCAGGGCGCCCGAGGCGAGAGGGCGGCCGCGCGTACGCTCCACCTGCCGGTCGAGATCGCGATCCCACATGTCGTTCACCACGCAGCCGGCGGAGCGCATCACCAGGCTGCCGATCGCGAACAAGGCGATCAGGCGCACGCGCTCCCAGGGCGCGACGCCGCCCGGCAGCAGGATGCCCCACAGCCCGGGCAGGAACAGCAGCCATGTGCCGATCGGCCGGTCCAGACGCGCCAGCAGCGCATAGGGACGCAGCGCGGGCGGCAGCACCCTGATCCATCCGGTGGCGCGTATGTCGGTATGAGCCATGCGCTCTCTGCTATGGCGGTGCGTGATCCCGGTCAATCGGAGCCCGCCGCATGCAGAAGCAGCCGGTCCGGAGCGCCGCCGGAACAGGATGTTTGCCGGCGCACGCTCCGGCGTGCCGCTCCTGTGCCGGGCGGTCATTCCGGTCCGCCGGCGGAGGCGGTGCCCGGGGCTGCGAGCATGGTCTCGATCAGCCGGGTCAACCGCGCCGCGCGGCGCCATAAAGCAACAAGCTGGCGCGCTCGCCCCGTATCTCCGGTCGGAACCGCGTCCGCCCCTCGCGGCCGCCCGCCACCTCCACCGTGAACGGCGCGCCTCCGGAAAAGCGCCCCTGGGCCGGAAGATGGTCGTCGGTCACGCGCCGGGGCGGACCCTTCCCGTCGCCGAGCAGGATGTCGGGATACTGCCAGGAGAGCAGGCTGGTCGTCTCCCGGAACGGACCACACAGGGCCGGCAGCAGATCGCGCGCGCGCATGGTCTCGCCTCATGCCAGGACCTCCCCGAGGCTCCCTCTGGACAGAGAGCGTCCTTCCCGCCGAAACACCGACGGCCACGGCAAAGCCGGCGACGACCGATATCACCGGAGCCCAGCCCATGCAGGACCAGCCCCGCCTCCATTGCACCGAACCGCTGGCGGGAGGCGTCACGATCGCGCTCGATCCGGCGCAGGCGCATTACCTGGGCGGTGTGCTGCGCCGAAGCCCCGGCGATGCCGTCACCCTGTTCAACGAGCGTGACGGGGAATGGGACGCGACGATCGCCGCGCTGCGCAAGGATCGCTGCCAGGTGACGGTCGGCGCGCAGCGTCGTCCGCCGCGCTCGGAACCCGGCCCGGCCCTGCTGTTCGCGCCGATCAAGCGCGACGCCACCGACCTGGTGGTGCGGATGGCGACCGAACTGGGCGCCGCCTCGATCCGTCCGGTGCTGACCGAGCGCACCAATGCGGCGCGGGTCAATCTGGATCGCTGGCGGGCGATCGCGACCGAGGCGGCGGAGCAATGCGAGCGCCTGTCGGTCCCTCGCATCGCGGAGCCGGTGCGCCTGCCCGATCTGCTCGGGAGCTGGGACGACGCCGTGCCGCTGCTGGCGGCGCTGGAGCGCGCGCCGGAGGGCGAGGACACCCGCCGTTCCGCTGCCGGCTGGCGCCGGGATGCGCCGCCGGCGGTGCAGCCCGCCCTTCTGGTCGGCCCGGAAGGCGGGTTCTCGCCGGCCGAGCGCGGTCTGCTGGCGCGCTGCGGTTTCGTGGTGCCGGTCCGGCTGGGTCCGCTGGTGCTGCGGGCCGAAACCGCCTCGCTGGCCGGATTGTCCGCCCTGCTCGGTTGAAACCGGATCGCAGCCGGCACATTTGCTCAGGCGGCGGCCACGCCATAGAGAATGGGTTCCCCGGCCGCCGGCCCTCCAGCCTGCGCCTCTTTTCGGTCAAGGATGCAGACGGGCAGATGTCGAACCCTGGTGACGTCGACGACACTCCGATCCGCTCGACGGAGCAGCTCGCCGCGCATCTGGCCGAGGGCGCGAAGCCGCGCGGGGAGTGGCGCATCGGCACAGAGCACGAGAAGTTCGGCTTTCGCCTGCCGGGCAGCGCGCATGGTTCCGCTTTCGCCCCGCCGCCTTATGCGCCGAACGGGATCGAGGCGCTGCTGGAAGGGTTCGCCGCTGACCGCGACGGCTGGGAACCGATCCGGGATAACGGCGCGCTGATCGGCCTCAAAGGCCAGGGCCCGAACAAGGGCGGTTCGCTGTCGCTGGAGCCGGCCGGCCAGTTCGAGCTGTCCGGCGGTCCGCTGCGATCGCTGCACGAAACCAAGGCGGAGCTGGATGCGCATGTCGCCGCCCTGCATCCGGTCGCGGCCGGACTCGGGCTCGGCTTCGCGCCGCTCGGCTTCCACCCGGCCGCCACGCGGGCCGAGATGCCGTTCATGCCGAAGAGCCGCTACGGCATCATGCGGCGCTACATGCCGAAGGTCGGCTCGCTCGGCCTCGATATGATGCTGCGCACCTGCACCGTGCAGGTGAATCTCGATTACGGCTCGGAGGCCGACATGGCGCGCAAGCTGCGTGTGTCGCTGGCGCTGCAGCCGATCGCCACCGCCCTGTTCGCCAATTCGCCGTTCGAGGAAGGCCGTCCGAACGGGTTGCTGTCCACACGCGCCCGCGTCTGGACCGATACGGACAATGCGCGTTCGGGCATGCCGCCTTTGTTCTTCCAGCCCGATTTCGGCTTCGGCCTTTATGTGGACTGGGTCCTGGACGTGCCGATGTATTTCGTGTCGCGGGACGGCAAGCTGATCGACGTGGCCGGCGCCTCGTTCCGCGACTGGATGGCGGGCCGCAACCCGGCTTTGGCCGGCATCCGTCCCACCGTGGGCGATTTCGACGACCACCTCACCACCGTGTTCACCGATGTGCGCCTCAAGCGCTTTCTCGAGATGCGTGGCGCCGATGCCGGCTCGGTGCCGATGATGGTGGCGCAATCGGCATTCTGGACCGGCCTGCTCTACGACGATGCCGCGCTCGCCGCTGCCGATGCGCTGGTGCATGAACAGCCCTGGGAAAGCTATGCCGCCTTGCGTGCGGCGGTTCCGGCGCAGGGTCTGGATGCGCCGTTCGGAAACGGCGTCGCCCGCGATCTCGCCGCACGCGTGGTGGCGCTTGCCGCCGACGGTCTGCGCGCGCGGGCATTGGAGGACGCCGAGGGCCGTGACGAGCGGTCCTACCTCGATCCGTTGCTGCCGATCGTGAACGGCGCGCCCAATCAGGCGCAGCATTGGCTGGAACGCTTCCACGATGCCTGGAACGGCGACGTCAGCCGGATCTTCCTCGAAGCAGCGATCTGATGGCACGGGTGCGTTCGCCACGCCCAACAGATCGTTTATTTTGTGTTACCGATGAAACGTTTCTTGCGATCGTCGGCGTGATCAATCAAGACCCGGGTGTTCGATGACAAAACTTAACCGTCGGACGCTTTTCGGCGGGGCAGGAATGGCTGCCGCTTCCATTCTCGGAGGGCGTGCCGCTGGCGCGAACGACGCATCCATGAACGCAGACGCGGTTTCGGTTTCCCTGCGCGTTCTGGAAACCTCCGACCTGCATATGTTCGTCTACGACTACGACTATTACAACGCGCGCCAGGACAATTCGGTCGGTCTGGCCAAGGTCGCGACGCTGATCGCCCAGGCTCGACGGGAAGTGCCGAACAGCGTGTTGTTCGACAATGGCGACATCATCCAGGGCAATCCGCTCGGCGACTACATGGCGCTGCCCGGCCACCTGAACGGCCGGGACGGCCACCCGATGTTCCGCGCCATGAACCGTCTCGGCTATGATGGCGCCACGCTCGGCAATCACGAATTCAATTACGGGCTCGATTTCCTGCACAACGCCATGAAGACGGCGTCGTTTCCGTTCGTCTGCGCCAATGTGACCCTGCCCGGAGGTGGCACGCTGCTGCCGCCCACCATGGTGATCGAGCGCAAGGTCACGGACACCGAGGGGCGGCCGCATACGCTGCGCATCGGCCTGATCGGCCTGGTCACGCCGCAGATCATGGTGTGGGATCGCGCCCATCTGCAGGGCAAGGTCCAGGCCGGCGACATCGTCGGGACGGCGCGCACCCTGGTTCCGGCCCTGCGCAAGAGCTGCGACCTGCTGATCGCGCTCTGCCATTCCGGCATTGCCGGCGGCGCGCCTGTGGCGGGCGCCGAGAACGCGGCGCTGCAACTGGCGACGGTGCCGGGGATCGACGTGATCCTGACGGGCCATGCGCATCGCGTGTTTCCCGGCCCGGATTATGCCGGGATCGACGGGGCGGACGTCGTGCGCGGCCGTCTCGGTGGCGTGCCGGCGGTGATGCCCGGCTTCTGGGGCAGCCATCTCGGCGTGGTGGACCTGTCGCTGCGTCGCGACGGCGCCGGGCGCTGGTCGGTCGAGGATGCGCAAGTGGAGGCGCGTCCGATCTACCGGCGGGAGGGGCGCCAGGCGATCCCGCTGGTGGTGGACGACCGTGCGATCCTGGATGCCGCCCGGCCGGAGCACGAGGCCACGCTGCGCTGGATGGATCAGCCGGTCGGCCGCACGACTGTGCCGATCAACACCTTCCTGTCCGTCATCGGCAACGATGCGGCGCTGTCGCTGATCAATCAGGCCCAGCTCTGGTATGCCGCACCGTTGGTCGCCGGCACGCCTTATGCGCATCTGCCGCTGCTGTCCGCCGCCTCGCCGTTCAAGGCCGGCGGCTCCGGGCCCGACAGTTTCGTGGATATCCCGGCCGGTCCGATGGACATGAAGGATATCGCCAATCTCTACATGTTCGCCAACACCGTCTGCGTGGTGAAGCTGAACGGCGCCGAGCTGCGCGATTGGCTGGAGCGCTCGGTCAACCTGTTCGCCCAGGTCGATCCGACCCAGGATGCGCCGCAGCCTTTGCTGGCGCCGCAGCCGGCGACCTATCTGTTCGATACCATCGCCGGCCTGCGCTACGAGGTCGATCTCACCCAGCCTGCGCGCTTCGACCGCGACGGAAAGCTGTGCGCAGCCACCGCGCATCGCATCACCGCGCTGTCGCATGATGGGCGGCCGGTGCAGCCCGAGGACGAGTTCCTCGTTGTCACCAACAACTATCGTGCCGCCGGCGGCGGCGGTTTCGCCGGCACCGGCGGTGACCACGTGGTGCTGAACGCGCCCGATCTGGCGCGCGACGTTCTGATCCGCTTCGTCACCCAGGCCCACAGCGTGTCGCCGACGCCTGAGCCGATCTGGCATTTCAAGCCGTTCCCGAAGCCGGTCTCGCTGGTCTTCAATGGCAACGCCGAGACCGCGAATCATCTGGACGGACGCGGCGACATACGCCGGCTCGGCGACGGGGAGGGCGGCTTCGTCCGCTACGCCCTCACGGTCGCCTGATCGCAGTCAGTGCGTCGACGGCCCGTTCACCGGCGCACCCATCGCGCGGTTGGTGGTCTGCATGGCCGCGGTGTCGAGATTGCCGACGGTGGCGCAGGCGGACAGGCTCGCCAGAAGAACGATCGTGACGATACGCTGCAGCATGGATGATCTCCGAACGGACTGAACTCTGCGATGGCAGCGTGCGGAACACGCACGGGTTGCGTCGCGCCGATGCGCCGGGTCAGTCTGCGGGATGCACTCATCGCCCTCCCTGCTGCTGAAACGCCCCGACCTCCTGCTCACCATGGACGACTCGCGGCGCGAGCTGCCCGGCGCCTCGGTGCGCGTGGAAGGCAACCGGATCGTCGCGATCGGCCCCGGGGCGGAGGGGCCGGCGGACCGGGTGATCGACCTTTCCGGCCATATCCTCCTCCCGGGCCTGGTGAACACCCATCACCACATGTTCCAGAGCCTCACGCGCGCGGTGCCGGCGGCACAGAACGAGTCGCTGTTCGGCTGGCTGCGCGCGCTCTACCCGATCTGGAGCCGCCTCACCCCGGAGATGATCCGCGTCTCCACCCGGCTGGCGATGGCCGAGCTGATGCTGTCCGGCTGCACCACCAGCAGCGACCATCTTTATCTGTTTCCCAACGGGATCACCCTCGACGATCAGATGGAGGCGGCCGACGCGATCGGCCTGCGTTTCCATGCCGCCCGCGGGGCCATGAGCGTCGGCGAATCGCAGGGCGGCCTGCCGCCGGATGTGCTGGTGGAATCGGAGGATGCAATCCTCCGCGACACGCAGCTTATGATCGAGCGCTGGCACGATCCCGCCCGATTTTCCATGCGGCGGGTGGCGGTCGCGCCCTGCTCGCCGTTTTCCGTCAGCCGGGAGCTGATGCGCGATTCGGCCGCGCTCGCCCGCGCCACCGGCACCCTCCTGCACACCCATCTGGCCGAGGACGCGTCCGATATCGCCTATAGCCGCGAACGGTTCGGCAGGACTCCGGCCGAGTATGCCGAGGATCTCGGCTGGCTGGGTCCGGATGTCTGGCATGCGCACTGCGTCCGTCTGGACGAAGCGGGGATCGGCCGTTTCGCCGCCACAGGCACGGGAATCGCGCATTGCCCCTGCTCCAACATGCGTCTCGGCTCCGGCATCGCGCCGATCCGGCGCATGCTGGCGGCGGGCGTTCCGGTCGGGCTGGGGGTGGACGGATCGGCCTCCAACGACGGCGCACATCTGCTGGGCGAGGCGCGCCAGGCGATGCTGCTGCAGCGCGTGCTGCATGATGGGGGGGAGCCGCTGATGACGGCACGCGCCGCCCTCGAGATGGCGACGCGCGGCGGCGCGCGTGTTCTGGGGCGGGACGATATTGGCGCGATCGCGCCCGGCATGGCTGCCGATCTGGTCTCGTTCGATCTGCGTGCGCACGGATTCGCAGGCGCCCTGCACGATCCCGTCGCGGCGCTGCTGTTCTGCGCGCCGGCTGCCGTCTCCTGCTGTATCGTGAACGGATCCGTCAGAGTGATGGACGGTATGCTACAGGGTATCGATCTTCCGGATCTTGTCCGACAGCACAGCGCACTTTCCGAATCCCTCCTGAATGGTTGAGTGCTTAGCATAGGAAAGTTTCATGACGGCCGCATGACCGTTCCATTGCAGAACCGATTTGGCGTTGCCGATCCGGCGGCGGGACTTTAGCTCACACGCCTGTCATCGACCGACAGGATACAAGCATCGTGTTGCCCCGCCTCCTGCTGTCTTCCAGCGCTCTCTGTGCCGTCGTAACTCTTTTACTGATGACAGGACGGGCAGAAGCGCAAACGGCACCGTCGGACCCGACGAAGTCCACGAAAGAAAACGAGACGGTGATGGTTGTCGCCAGGCATTCCGCCCGTTCCACCGTGTCTTTGACCGGCCGCGAAATCCAGAAGATCCTGCCTGGAACGAATCCACTGAAGGCTCTGCAGACCCTTCCGGGCGTCGTTTATGAAACCAGCGATCCGTGGGGAAACAACGAGCAGAATATCTCGTTGTTCATTCACGGCTTCAACGCACAGCAGCTCGGCTATACGCTCGACGGCGTGCCGCTTGGCGATCAGAACTACGGCAACTTCAACGGGCTTTCGCCGCAGCGCGCGGTGATCAGCGAGGACGTGGCGCGAGTGACGCTGTCGTCGGGGGCGGGCGATCTCGCGACGGCGTCGACCAGCAATCTCGGCGGAACCATCGACACCTTCACGTCCGACCCGAAGAAGACGTTCGGTGGGCAGGTCGCGCAGACCTTCGGCTCCTACGATACCTATCGCACCTTCGCTCGGGCCGATACCGGCCTGTTCGGAAACGGCAACGCGGCCTATGTCGCCTTCGCGCGGCAGGATGCACGCGCCTGGGATTTCAACGGCCAGCAGGGCGGCTATCAGGTCAATGGCAAGTTCGTGCATGAAGACTCGCGCGACAAGCTCACGCTTTATTTCGACTATTCCACCAAGACCGAGCCGAACGAGGACTCCACCGTCCATGTGGCAGGCGAAACCGGCGCCCCCTACACACGGCCGTTCTTCTATCCTGACTTCAACAGCGCCCTGCATTATCTGAGCGCAACAGGCGCCACGCCGAGCGCGGCAGGCTCCAACTACCGAAACTACTACAGCGATGCGCAGCGCGAGGACGCGCTGGCCTACGCCAAACTCGATCACCATTTCACCGACAATCTGGTGTGGTCGAACCAGTTCTATTACCACCATGACAATGGCGTCGGCGTGGTCGCCGGCCCGATCAGCGCCGCCGGACTGCCGGCTTTGTTCAGCGTCTATTTTCCCGGCCAGAACCTGAAGCAGATCTTCGGCGATTCCGGCTACGCCACGCGGACCACCGAATACCTCATCAACCGCGGCGGCTATATCGGAGCGCTGGACTGGACGCTCGGACGGCACACGCTGGAGGCCGGGCTCTGGATCGAGCGCAACAGCTCGTCCGCGATCCGCCGCTGGTATCCGTTATTCGTGAACGATCCCTCCACGCCCTATCAGCGGCCGGACGGCTCGTTGATCACGCAGTACTACAGCCAGGTCGCCGATACGGTGGTGCAGACGCATATCCAGGACGACTGGCGCATCCTGCCGACGCTGCAATTGCAGGCCGGCTTCAAGAGCAGCCTGCAATATGCGAGCGGACAGGTTCCGGTTCAGCCGAGGCTGGGCTCTCTGGTCGGTTCCACCGGCATGCCGGTCGGCGATATCGACACCGAGATGGCGTTCCTGCCGGATTTCGGCGCGGTGTGGGATGTCACCCGGCACGAGCAGCTCTTCGCCAACATCCAGAAGAACGTGCGCCAGTATCAGGTCTATGGCGGCGGCGGGGCGTCACCGTACAGCGTTGGCAGCCAGGGCGCATTCGATCTGCTGAAACGCACTGGCAAGCCGGAAACCTCCTGGACCTACGAGATCGGCCTGCGTGAACATCGTAACGTGCATTTCGGGCCCCTGACCGGCATCCAGGGGCAGGCCAGCTATTATCACGTCGATTTCTCGAATCGCCTGCTCAGCATCAGCCCGACGCCGGTGATCAGTTCCATTATCGGCGGTGCGGCGATCCTGGAGAATGTCGGCAGCGTCACGACGGATGGCGCCGACGTCGCCGCTACCCTGCTCTTCGGGCCGCATCTCTCGATCTACGACGCGATCTCCTACAACAAATCGGTTTACAACGATAACTATCAGTCCGGGTCGAGCACGGTTCTCACCGCCGGAAAGACCGTGCCCGGCACGCCAGCCTGGCTCAACAAGAGCGTCATCGCCTTCAACGCGGGTCCATTCGATGCGCAGCTCAGCGGCGATTACGTCGGCAAGCGTTATGCCACCTACACCGACGATCTCTCGGTGAAGAGCTATTTCATGCTCAACCTCGAAGCCGGATACCGCATTCCCCTGCCGGCGAGCGCGTACCTGAAGGACATCTACATCCAGGGCAACATCACCAACCTGAACAACCAGCGCGGCGTGTCCACGGTCGTTGTCGGCGCTGCTTCCGGAACCTACAATACGTTCCCGATCCCGCCGCGTATGTATTTCGTCACCCTGTCCACCCATTTCTGAGAGTCGAACGCGATGATATCCTCGTCCAGGCGTGCGCTTCTGGCCGGCGGCGTCTCGCTCGCCGCCGGTCTCGGTTCCTTCCGCGCGTCGCAGGCGGCGCAACCGTACTCCACCCCGTCCCTGGCGCCGAAGGTGCTCGTGATCGGCCACCGCGGCGCGTGCGCTCTGCGTCCCGAACATACGCTCGCCTCCTATGCGCTGGCGATCGAGGACGGTGCCGATTTCGTTGAACCCGATTTGGTGCCGACCAAGGACGGTGTTCTGGTCGCGCGACACGAGAGCAACATCGCTGAGACCACGGACGTCGCCGAGCGTCCCGAGTTCGCCGCGCGGCGCACCACGCGCACCATTGACGGCGTCACCGAGACCGGCTGGTTCACCATCGACTTCACTCTGGCCGAACTGAAGACTCTCTGGTGTCGCGAACGCCTGCCCAAGCTTCGGCCGCAGAACACGCGCTACAACGACCAGTTCCAGATCGTCACCTTCGAGGAGATGATGGATTTCGTCGCCGCCGAGTCCGCCGCGCGCGGCCGGCCGATCGGCCTGATCCCGGAACTGAAATCCACCCCGTTCTTCCGCAGTGTCGGACTGCCGACCGAGGAGCTGTTCCTGCGCACGCTGGAGCGTCATCGCACCGCCTTCGACGGCCCGCTGGAGATCCAGTGTTTCTACGGCGATAGCCTGCGTACGCTGCGCCAGGGCCTCGGACGTGCGCATAAGAACATCCGCCTGATGCAGCTGATGGATCAGCCCGGCGGAGATTTTCTGCCGGGCCCAGGCAATGCCCGCTTCGCCAGCTGGGCCGAGATGATGGGACCGCGCGGCCTGGCCGAAGTCGCCAGCTATGCCGATGTGATCGGTCCCAACAAGGAGGCCATCATCCCGCCTGCCGCCGACAAGCGCATGGGAACACCGACCGCGCTCGTTCGCGACGCGCACGCCGCCGGATTGCTGGTGCATCCGTTCACCTTCCGGCCCGAAAATCACTTCCTGCCGGTGGATTGCCGCAACGGCGCCGGTGACGCGGTCCGCAATCCCGAAGGCTCGATCAAGGAGATCCGTGCCCATATCCAGGCCGGGATCGACGGCTTCTTCACCGACGATCCCGCCATCGGACGACAGGCGGTGGACCGAATCTAGGTCTCAGGGTCGCGAACCCGCCCGAACGGTTCCCATCGGGCGGTTCACTGTGTAGCCCGGTGCTTACGGGCCGCCGGCGCCGCGGAACAGCAGGATCACCACCACAACGATCAGGATGATCGGCAACAAGCCGAGACCGTTGAAGCCACGGCCACCCGCGCGCGATCCGCCATACCACCCGGACCGGAAGCCGTATCCACCCCCGCCCAGGGCAAGGATCAGCAAGATGATGATCAGAAGGGTCATGGAACGTTCCGAAGCTGTTGTGGCAGCTGCAACGCAATACGGTTGAAATCGTTCGTTCTCGCAACGGAAGCGCCTGCGTCCTGGCTGACACACTTTGTTGTAGGGGCGTATGGTTTCCCCGATTGTGTGCCACTCCGCTGCCACTCCGGATGACCGCCTTATGGCCCCGTTCCGCCACTGTCTCGCACCGCTTGCCGCAACACTCGCCCTGATCGGCGGCGCCGCGGCGTCGGCTGCGACGATTTCCGGGCCCTATGTCAGCCTCGGCGCCGGCTACAACATCCTGCAGGACACCAGGACGTTCTTTCCCGCCGGTACCATCAATCCGGGCCCCAGCAAGCGCACCTACCGCTGGGGCGAGGGGTTCGATGCCGCTGGCGCCGCCGGCTGGGGCTTCGGCAACGGCCTGCGGCTCGAGGTGGAGGGCAGCAACTTCTACAACACGGTCAACAACCGCGTACACAGCGGAGTCCCCAGCCGCACCACCGGCAATGCCGACGCCTACGGCGCCATGGTCAACGTTCTGTACGACGTCGATCTGGCCCGGTTCGGCCTTGCTGTGCCGATCACCCCGTTTATCGGCGCCGGCGTCGGCTATCAGTGGAATCACCTGTCGCCGCTCACCAGTGTCAGCGGCGACGGCGCGCCGATCGATGCCGCGGTGAGCCGGGTCGGCGGCACCAACGGTTCCTTCGCCTATCAGGGAATCGTCGGCGCCGCCTACGACATCGCAGCACTTCCGGGCCTGGCGATCACTGCCGAGTATCGTTTCCTGGGCACCGACGACGAGACCGAGTCCGCCTATCACGTGCAGAATGTGAACGCGTTCGGGCGGCGAGAGGGCCCGGTCTTTTTCGGCGATCGCTTCAACCACAGCGTCATGCTGGGTGTTCGGTACGCGTTTGACACCGCCCCGCCGCCGCCCCCGCCGCCGCCGGTTGTCCCGGCTGCTCCCCCGGCCGAGGCGCGCACCTATCTGGTGTTCTTCGACTGGGATCGTTCGGACCTGACCCCGCGCGCTCGTGAGATCGTGGCCCAGGCCGCCCAGGCGTCGACCCACGTGCAGACCACCCGCATCGAGGTCAACGGCTACACCGACAACTCCTCGATCCATGGCGGCGTCCGTGGCGCCCGCTACAACATGGGCCTGTCGATCCGTCGCGCTCAGAGCGTGAAGGCCGAGCTGATCCGTGACGGCGTCCCGGGTTCGGCCATCGACATCCATGGCTACGGCGAGACCCACCCGCTCGTCGCCACCGGCCCGAACACCCGCGAGCCGCAGAACCGTCGCGTCGAGATCATCCTGCACTGATGCCTGTGCGAAACGATTTGTGACGGAGATATCGGCGTCGTCCGGGACCAGGAAAGATCGTGGCGGATCTTTCCGAAACGTCAGATCATGCTGATCGCGCTGCCCTGGCGATCGCGTCCAGCACCCGCCGCATATCCGCCTCGTCGATGGCGCCGATGCAGCCGATCCTGAAGCTCGGCTCCCGCGTCAGCTTGCCCGGATACAGCACGATTCCTTCCGCCTGCAGCCGTGCATACAACGCCGCGAAATCGAACGGCGGTCCCGGATCGCGGAACGTGACGATGATCGGCGCCTGCAGGTCCGGCGGAAGGAAGCAGCGGAAGCCGAGCGCTTCCATGCCATCCACCAGCATCCGGTGCAGCGCGGCATAGCGCGCGCCGCGCGCCGCGATGCCGCCTTCGGCCTCGAGCTGGTCCAGCGCCGCGTCGAGCGCCGCCGCCACCTGCACCGGCGGCGTGAACCGCCACTGCCCGTTGCCGCGGAACCCCTCCGCCTGGGCATGCAGGTCGAGGCTCAAACTGTGCGCGTTGCCGGCGCAGCGGGCCAGATGCGCGCGCTCTGCTACCACGAAGCTGATGCCCGGCACCCCTTCCAGCCCCTTGTTGGACGACGCCATCACCGCGCACAGGCCCAGGCGAGACGCGTCGATCGGCAGCGCGCCGAACGCGCTCATCGCATCCACCAGCAGGCGCCGCCCCTGCCGGCGCACCACGTCCGCGATGCGCTCCACCGGGTTCAGCAGCCCGCTGGTGGTCTCGCACTGCACCACCGCGACGTCGGTGATCGCGGGATCGGCCAACAGCGCCCGCTCCACCGCGTCCGGGTCCACCGGCCGATCCTCGTCCCACTCCAGCGCGACATGGTCGCGTCCCATCCGGCGTAGCATCTCCACCATGCGACGCCCGTAGGCGCCGTTCACCAGCACCAGGGCGCGTCCGTCGCGCGGCACCAGCGTGCCCAGGGCGGCTTCCACGGCGAAGGTTCCACTGCCGGCCAGGAGCACCGTCTCGTGCGTGCCCGCGCCGCCGGCCAAAGCCGTCAGGCGGGTCCGCAGCCGGGCGGTGAGCGCAATGAAATCGTCGTCGCGCGAGCCCCAGTCGCGTCCGAGCGCGGCCCGCGTGGCCTCGCTGGTGGTCAGCGGACCCGGGGTGAGGAGCAGCGTGCGGGGGTGGGGCGTGCTGATCATGGTTCTCAATTGAGCCGGGCTCCGTTACAGATCGACGTTCCTGCCCCAACCGGGCCGGAACCGCCAGCGCTCCCGTGTCGCGTCCGGGCGGCGCTTCATCTCCCGCACGAGGCTAACGGATTTCCATCGCATGAAGCTGCTCACCCTGTTCGGCGGCGCGCTCGGCGCGGCCCTGACGGTCTGGCTGCTGTCGCGCTTCGGTCTCGATCATGTGCTGTCCCTGCTGGAACAGGCCGGATGGGGCATCGTCGTGGTGATGGCGTTCCATCTGATCCAGGTGCTGTTTTCTGCACTGGGCTGGCGCGCCATCTCGGGCGCCACCGTCCCGCGTCCTTCGCTCGGCGACTTCATGCTGCTGCGCTGGGTGCGCGAAGGGGTGAACAATCTTCTGCCGGTGGCGCAGGTGGGCGGCGAATTCGTTTCGGTGGCGCTGCTGCGCCGGCGCGGCGTCTCGCTGGTCCAGGCGACGGCGGGCACGGTCTGCGATCTCACCATGGAGATGCTGACCCAGATCGTCTTCACCATCGCGGGCCTGCTGATGCTGCTGCATTTGCTCGGCCGCAGCCAGGTGACGGACGAGGTCGTGGGCGGGCTCGGCGTCGCCGTTCTGGTGGGGCTGGCTTTCCTGGGCGGCCAATGGCTCGGCCTGGCCAAGGTGCTGGAATCGGGGCTGATGAAGCTGGCCGGGCAGTTCGGCTGGAACGGCATGGGCGAGATCCAGGGTCTGCACGACGCCCTGCTGGCGCTCTACAAGAAGCCGCGCAACGTGGTTTGGGCCGCGTTCAACCAGATGGTGAGCTGGCTGCTCGGCGCGGTCGAGGTCTGCCTGGCGCTGCATTATCTCGGCCATGATCGCGGCCTCGGCGCCGGGCTGGTGATCGAGGCGCTCGGCCAGGCGGTGAAGGCGGCGGGCTTCGTGGTGCCGGGCGCGCTCGGGGTCAGCGAAGGCGGCTTCGTGGTGGTGGGCGGCCTGTTCGGCATTCCGCCGGCAGCCTCGATCGCTCTTGCCCTGATCAAGCGCCTGCGCGAGATCGTGCTCGGCCTGCCGGCGCTGGCCGTCTGGCAATGGATGAGCCATTCCTGGAACCCGATCGCGGCCGAAACGCCGGGCGGAAAGACAATTGCATACAGGGAGGCCGAACTCGACGCCGCCCTCGACGACGGGAGCGCGTCATGAGCAACGATACCTGGACCCATGGCATGGCCCGCGCCGTGGTGCGCCCCCTGATCGGCACCGGCGTCACGCCCAACCATCTCACGACGCTGCGTCTGCTGACCGGGCTTGCCGGCTGCTTCTGTCTCGCGGCGGCGCCCTATGGCGCGCACCACGCGGCGCTGATCGGCTGGGGCGGCGCGCTCTGGGTGCTGTCCGCCTTCCTGGATCGCGCCGACGGCGAGCTGGCCCGGATCGGCGACATGATGAGCCCCGGCGGCCATCGCTACGATTATCTGGTGGATAACGGCATCAACTGCCTGTTCTTCCTGTGCATCGGCATCGGTCTCACCCACGCGCATCTTTTCTTTCATCATCAGCTCGGGGGCTGGGCGATCGCGCTCGGCGTGCTGGCGTCTGGCGCCATGTTCGCCTGCAACTGGATGAGCGAGCGCTACGAGGAGCGCGTGCCGAATGAGCGCGCCTTCGAGGGCGCCTGGGGCTTCCATCCCGACGATGCGCTGTATCTTCTCGGCCCGGCCGCATGGTTCGGCCTGCTTCTGCCGATCCTGATCGGGGCTGCGATCGGCACAACTGTGATGGCGGCGATCATCGCCGCCAAGCTCGCCCGCCTGCCCGCCGTCGCGGCGTTGGGCTGAGCGATCATGTCCGGCTCCGCCCGACATACCGGGCTGCCCAACGCGCTCGGCACCCTGGCCGCCTTCTGCTCCAGGCGTGCCGGTCTGGTGATCGCACTCACCTTGCTGCTCGCCCTCGGCGCGGTGCTCGCCACCAAGGCGCGGCTCGGTGTCACCACCGATACGGGCGGCCTGTTCTCGGCCAAGCTGGAATGGAAGAAGCGCCAGCACGAGCTGCAGAAGGATTTCCCGCAGGGCGAGGACCAGCTTGTCGCGGTGGTGAAGGGTCAGATCCCCGAGGAATCGCAGGAAAGCGCCCTCGAACTCGCCGCCGTTCTCCGTCGCGACACCGCCCATTTCAAGACCGTGCGCACGCCGGGGCAGGTGCCGTATCTCGAGAAGAACGGCCTGCTGTTCCTCGATCCGAAACCGCTGTCCGAACTGCTCGACAAGACCATCCAGGCGCAGCCCTTCCTGGGGTCCCTCGCCGCCGATCCGTCCGCGCGCGGCCTGTTCACCGCGCTCGGCCTGATCGGCGAAGGCGTCGCGCGCGGGCAGGCGGATCTGCAGAATTTCGCCGGCTCGCTGGACGGGTTCGCGGACAATCTCGCCGCGGCCGCCGCGGGGCATCCGACCCCGCTCTCCTGGGAACGGCTCTTGTCCGGCAATCTCGCCGATCTGGGCGGGCGCTATAATTTCGTGGTCACGCAGCCGCGCCTCGATTACGGCTCGTTCCAACCCGGCGGAGCCGCCACGGCGGCGATGCGCCACGCGATCGACCAGCTCGAATTCGTCAAGCAGGGCAGGGTGCAGGTCTATCTCACCGGCCAGGTGGCGCTGGACGACGAGGAGTTCGCCACCGTCGCCCAGGGCATGGTGGTGGGGCTGATCGGCTCGCTGGTGCTGGTGGCGCTGTGGCTGATCCTGGCCGTGCGCACATGGCGGGTGATCGTGCCGATTCTCTGCACGCTGGTGCTGGGCCTGCTGTTCACCACCGGATTCGCCGCCCTGGCGGTGGGCACGCTGAACCTGATCTCGGTCGCCTTCGCCGTGCTGTTCGTCGGCATCGCGGTGGATTTCGGCATCCAGTTCTCCGTGCGGTTTCGTGCCCAGACCTATCCGGGCGGAATCCGTCCCGATCCGCTGACGGCGCTGGCCATGACCGGTCGCGAAACCGGGGTGCAGATCCTGATCGCGGCCCTGGCCACCTCGGCCGGCTTTCTGGCCTTCACCCCCACCGCCTTCGTCGGCGTGGCGCAGCTCGGGCTGATCGCCGGCGTCGGCATGCTGATCGCCTTCGCCTGCACACTCACCGTGCTGCCCGCTCTGCTCACCTTGTTCCGCCCCAAGCCGCATCGCGGCGAGGTCGGCTTCGTCTGGGCGAAGCCGCTCGACGCGCTCCTGCATCGCCATCGCAAGCCGGTCCTGGCCGTGTTCGCGGTGCTGGCGGTCGTAGGCGTCTTCTGTATTCCGTCGCTGCGTTTCGACGGCGACCCGCTGCACACCAAGAACCCGAATTCGGAGTCGATGCGCACCCTGCATCTGCTGATGAAGGACCCGACCACCTCGCCCTACAGCGCCGAGGTGCTGGCACCCAATCTCGCCGATGCCCGCCGGCTGGCGGCGAAGTTCGAGAAACTGCCTTTGGTGCATGACGTGCTGTATCTCGACAGCTTCGTGCCCACCGACCAGCCAGAGAAGCTGGCGATGATCGCGGATGCGGCGCAGATCCTGCTGCCCACCATCGGCGTGCCGCCCAGCGTATCGCCGCCCGACGCCGCCGCCATTCGCGAGGCGGCGAAAGAGGCGGTCGCATCGCTCGATCCGGTGGTGCGCGGCATGAAGCCCACCGATCCGCTCGCACGGATCGACACCTCCCTGCACATTCTGTCCGACGCGTCCGACCAGACGCTGATGGCGGCCGACCACGCGCTGGTGCGGTTCCTGCCCATGCAGCTCGCACAGCTCCGCACGGTGCTGTCCGTCACCAAACCCGTCACCGAAGCCGATATTCCGGAGGAAATCCGCGCGGATTATCTGCTGCCCGACGGCCGCGCGCATATGGAGATCCATCCCAAGGGCGCCCTGAACGACAACGCCGTGCTGCGGGAATTCGTGCGGCAGGTGCGTTCGGTGGCGCCCGACGCCTCCGGCGCCGCCATCACCATCGTGGCGAGCGCCGATACCATCGTGCACGCGTTTGCCGTCGCCGCCCTGTGCGCGCTGCTGGCGATCGGCGTGATCCTGTGGGCGTTCCTGCGGCGGCCGCTGCATGTGGGGCTGGTCCTGGCGCCGCTGCTGCTCTCGGCTCTCCTGACCGTGATCCTGGTGGTCTCGATTCCCGAGCCGCTGAACTTCGCCAACATCATCGCCCTGCCGCTGCTGCTCGGCGTCGGCGTGTCGTTCAATATCTATTTCGTGATGAACTGGCGTGACGGGCTGCGCGATCCGCTCGGCTCGCCCACGGCGCGCGCAGTGCTGTTCTCGGCGCTGACGACGGCCACCGCCTTCGGCTCTCTGGCCGCTTCGCATCATCCCGGCACCGCCAGCATGGGACGGCTCCTGCTGCTCAGCCTGTTCTGCACTCTGGTCGCAACGCTGGTGTTCGTGCCGGCACTTCTGCCGGTCCGCCGACGCTGACATTGAGGATGCAGGTGGAACGATCCGCCTGCATCCTCGAAACGCTCAACGGTCCAGCGTCGCCGCCGGCGCCGGTGCGGCGCTCATCTCTTTGTCCATGCGCTGACACTCCGCCATCAGTTTCATGCCCTCCGTCGTCATCGGCCGATGACGCGCCATGTCGTCGCGCATTTGCGCGCAAACACGCATCTTCTGTTGCATGCCCATGGGTTTCGGCGTGGGGGCGACGGTTTGCGCCTGCGCCGAGGCCGCAAGGACGAGTCCCACCAGAACTGTGCCGATGGCAGAAATGTGATGATGCATGATCATGCTCCTGAATGGTGGCATAGGGAAAGGCTGAGTTCTCAAAACCAGGATCGCAAACCGAAGGTGAAGTGCGCGGCGCCCGCGCTTTCGCCCCGCTCCCGTGCGAGAGATCGTGCCTGACCGACAGAGCCGGCATAGGTCACGCCGATGTAAGGCGCGAATTTCCGGCTCCACTCGTAGCGAAGCCGCAATCCGCTATCGATGTCGGACAGGCCCGAGCCGTTCTGTCGCGCCCGGTCGGCCTGGCCGTAAAAATTGATCTCCACTTGCGGCTGCAGGATCAAACGGTTCGTCAGCAGCAGGTCGTACGAGCCCTGAAATCGTGCTGCCGTACGTCCCCGATCGCCGATATAGCCAGTTGCTTCGATATCGAAGAAATAAAGCGAGAGACCTTGCACGCCCAAGGCGGCCCATGTGCGGGTGGGGCCGTCGTCCAGATCGATACGCACGCCGCCCTGCAGGTCGAAATAGGTGGAAACCGCGCGATCAAGCAGGATCTCGTGGTCTCCGTCGCCGAATCGTCCGGTCGTGCCTTCCGACTTGAACCAGAGCTTGTCGAGATCGGTGCCGATCCAGCCTTGCCCGTCGTAGCGGAATTGCTGCCCGTCTCCGACGCGATCCTCGAACTGTTCCAGGATCGCATGGGCGTAGATATTGTTGTCCATCACCGGCGGCATGCCGCCCGGATAAACCATGGTGCTTGGCGATTGCGCCGACGCCGCGCCGGAAACCGCGGCCATGATCGCGCTGGCCAGCATGGTCGTGCGCGCGTTCATGCCACCACCACGGTGCGGAACATGCCGAGCTCCATGTGATACATGAGGTGGCAATGGAACGCCCATCGTCCCGGCACATCGGCGGTAACGAGATAGCTCAGCCTCTCGCCGGGCTGCACGATCACCGTATGCTTGTAGGGGCGGAACGCGTCTTCGCCGTTCTCCAGCTCGCTCCACAAGCCGTGCAGATGAATCGGATGCTCCATCATCGTGTCGTTGATCAGCACGAAGCGCACGCGCTCGCCCAGTCCGACGCGGATCGGTTCGGCCTGCGAGAATTTCTTGCCGTCGAAGCCCCAGATATAGCGCTCCATGTTGCCGGTCAGATGCAGCACGATGTCACGTGAAGGCGGTCTCGGATCGGCCCCCGGACGCGTGGCCCGCAGCATGGCGTACGTCAGCACGCGCCGCCCGTTGTTCTCCAGACCGTCGCCCGGATCGTCCAGGCGATCGCGCGGCATCATCGCCACGTTGTCGACGCCGATGGAGCCCTTCAGCCTGGCCGAATCCGGTTCCGGGCCGGACATGGGACCGGGCATCGACCCCATCTCCATGCCGTCCATCGCCATGCCCGGCATGGCGTCACCATGGTCCGCGGCCTTTCGATCCTCGGCCGATCCCGCGTCCATTCCGGCCATGCCGCCCATTCCCATGTCGATCATGGTGCGCACCGGGCGCGGATCCATCGGCGGGATCGGCGCGGCGAGCCCCCCACGCGGCGAGAGCGTGCCGCGTGCGAAGCCGGTTCGGTCCTCGCTTTGCGCGAAGATCGTGTAGGCCCGAATCTCCAACGGCCGGACGATCACGTCGTAGGTTTCCGCGACGCCGATGCGGAACTCGTCCACGACAAACGGCTCGACGTCGTTGCCGTCCGCCTGCACCACCGTCATGTCCAGCCCCGGAACCCGCACGTCGAACAGCGTCATGGCGGACGCGTTGATGAAGCGGAGCCGCACGCGCTCTCCGGGCCGGAACAGGCCGGTCCAGTTTGCTGCCGGCGCCTGGCCGTTGCAGAGATAGGTGTAGGTCGCGCCGCTCACGTCGGCGATGTCGGTGGCGCTCATGCGCATCCGCCCCCAGCGCAGCCGATCGCGGATCGTGGGGCCCAGCCCGTCGCGTGCCGCATCGGAGAAAAACGTGCCGACGGTGCGCTGGCGGAAATTGTAATAGTCGCTCTGGAATTTCAGGTTGTCGACGATCCCGGCCGGATCGGCGTCGGTCCAGTCCGACAGCACGACGACATGATCGCGTTCGGCGTGCTGCGCCTCGCCCGCGCGCGGCGCCACGATCAGCGCGCCGTAGAGCCCTTGCTGCTCCTGGAAGCCGGAGTGGCTGTGATACCAGTAGGTGCCGCTCTGGTGCAGCGGAAACCGGTAGGTGAATTTTTGGCCCGCGGGAATCCCGGCGAAGCTCAACCCCGGAACGCCATCCATCTCGCTCGGTACGCGAATGCCGTGCCAATGGATCGAGCTGGTCTCGTCCAGAGCGTTATGCACGCGCAGGGTGACGATATCGCCCTGCCGCCAGCGCAGGGTCGGGCCCGGTACGGACCCGTTCACGGACGGGGCCATGATCGTCCGTCCGGTGATGTTCACGGGCGTGCGGCCGATCCGCAGATCGAATTCGGTGCCTGATAAAATCTGCGGCGTTTGGGCCTGCGTGTCGGCGCGGGCGGTCCAGCCCGGCATCAGCAGCGATGCGCCGGACAGAGCGGTGCCGCGTACGAAGGTTCGGCGCGACAGCGCGCCGCCTCCGTCGGGAGATCGGAACGACATGGGAGAACGTCCAGGGACTGGGAGATCGGAGCCGGCACCCGGGCCGGCGGCGCTGGCCGGGCCTTCTGGCCCTCAGCGATCCAATCTGGGCGGCTTCTGGTCCGGCGGCGCATTCCGCCCGCTCGACCGGTCGCGCGGCATCGGCGCGAACCGCACGCGCAGCACACGCGCCGTCCCTGGCAGCAGGGGTGCGGGCGGCACGACCCAGTTCGCGGTGCAGCCCGCACAGCACCCGGCCGAATGCCCGCAATGGTCCGTGGCGACGTGTCGATGTGTTCGAAGGTCCGCGTGTCGCAGGACCGGCGCGGTGATCGCCTGATGGCCGCATTCCGCGGGCGCGGCCTGAACGGGCGACGCGAACACCAGCATCAACGGCAGCAGAAGCGCGCGCAGAGCATGCAGGAGACGGGCATCGGCACGCATTCCTTCCACCCCTCCTGTCTTCGCCGCAATCGACGGTCCCACCCTATAGCTGTGGACGCCTTCCGCCTCCAATCCCTTTCGCGTCCAGGCGCGCGCATCTTTCCGCTTCATTTTCCGGGCGAAAGGAACAAGACTTCACACCCATGAAGACGCGCTTCCTCCTCCCCCTTCTCCTGTTCGCCGCCATCCCCGCACGCGCCGCCGAACCGATCCCGATCAAGGTGCTGGTGGTGACCACCTTCGAACTCGGCGCCGATACCGGCGACAAGCCCGGCGAATTCCAGCGCTGGGTAGAGAAGCTGCCGCTGCCCGACACTGTGCCGTTTCCGCAGGGCTATCGCGCTCTGCGTTTCAACCCGTCGCTCGGCGTGCTCGGCATCGTCACGGGCGAGGGTCCGACACGGGCGGCGGCGTCGATGGAGGCGATCGGCAACGATCCGCGTTTCGATCTCAGCCACGCCTATATCCTGCTCGCCGGCATCGCCGGGATCGATCCGCGTTTCGGCTCGCCGGGCTCGGCCGTGTGGGCGAAGCACGTGGTCGACGGCGATCTCGCGCACGAGATCGACGCCCGCGAGATCCCGAAGGACTGGAGCACCGGCTACATCCCGCTGCAGCGGGCGACGCCGTTCGAGCAGCCGGTGCCGGATGCGCAATCCATCTCGGGTTCGTCGATGTACACCCTCAATGCCGGGCTGGTGGACTGGGCGTTCGGACTGACCAAGGGCGTCGCGCTGCCGGACACGCCGATCCTGCAGAAGCTGCGCGCGCCCTATCGGGGCTTTCCAGCCGGGCAGAAGCCGCCGACGGTCGCCATAGGCGACACGCTGGCCGCGGGCACGTTCTGGGTCGGCGCGCGCATGAACCGCTGGGCCGAGGATTGGGTGCATTACTGGACCAAGGGGCAGGGCGTGTTCGCCACCACGGCGGAAGAGGATGCCGGCATGATGCAGGCGCTCACCTTCCTGGCCCAGGTGCACAAGGTCGATCTCGACCGCGTGCTGGTGCTCCGCACCGCCAGCAATTTCGACATGCCCCCGCCCGGGCAGACCCCGGCGGAGCTTCTGGCGTCGGAAGCCAAGGAAGGCAGCTATTCCGGCTTCATCCCCTCGGTCGATGCGGCGTTCGACGTCGGCAGCGTCGTCGTGCGCGAACTGGCGAGCCATTGGGACCGATATCGCGACACCGTTCCGGGCGGCCGGTGACCGGCCCGGCAATGAAGCGCGGCGGCGGTCCCGCTTCCGCGTTCAGCTCGCCGCCTGCTCCACCGCCGTGTCGATCAGCTCGTCGATCGAGTCCTTGACGCCGGAGAACAAGGTGTCGCCGTAATCCCTGAACGCCTCGAACTTCGCATCGTCGCTGACTTCGATGTTGCGCTTGATCTTCTGCAAACCGATGATCTTGAACGGCGATGCGTCGATCAATGTCTTTGCTTCGATGAAGACGTAGCGGGCATCCTTGTGCATCTTCTCCACCGACCCGGTCCAGCCCGGCGTGCCCAGATTGTTGACCGGGATCAGGTCGGAAAAGGTCGAGCAATGCAAAAAATAGGCGCCCAGAAGCGGGTAGGTCTTGAACACGGTCAGGTCGAGCCGTGACGGCTCCCCCAGGATCTCGTGCAACGCCTTCACAGCGCGATACTGCACGCCCAGATGGATCAGACGGTGCGCCAGCTTGGCGGTGGCGGTGCCGAGGCCGATCAGCGGGCCGCTGAATGCGCCGGCATCGAGTTTGGTGGTCACGGTCTTGGCGATGAACGAGGCGGTCGAGAGCGCCGCATCGCCGGACAGATGCCCGATCTCATGCGACAGGGCCGATTTCATTCCGGCCAGGGCGCTTTGCGTGGTGCCGAAGCTGAACTGGTAGTCGCGCCTTCCGATGTCGTAGCGGTGGTAGATGCGGTCGGTAACCTCCGCCCATTCCTGCCCCACGCTGCGCGCGTCCCATACGGTGCCGAGCCAGGGCGGCACGCTGGCCGTCACTTCCGTGATGATGTCGTCGATGTAGCGATACAGGCCGGTGCCCTGCACCTTGCTCCAGAGCTGATCGCCGAAAGCGGCCTTGGCGATGCCGTAGAACGAGGCGGCGATCGGCCTGGCGGCATCGAGATAGCCCTGCTGGCTCTCCGACAAGGATGGGATATGCAGCTTTTCCTTGACCGCGTCCCAGGCGCTGCTCGCCTTGTCCGTCACGATCTCCTGCGCGTATTCGCCCGGATGGATCAGACGCTGCGATAGTGGCGTGCCGCTCAGCGTTCCGGTGGTGTTCTCGTTGCCGAGAAACACCACGGTGGCGTCGGCGAAAATACGTTCCAGCGCGCCCTTTTTCTCGTTCGCCACCACCTGGTAGGCACCGATTTCCTCGGGTGTGAAATGCCGCTGGCGGTAATCGTCGTAATCGATTCCGGCCGATTGTAGCTGGGTTTCCAGCGCGGCCACGGCACCGTAGCGATCGCGCTCGCTGCTGGCGCGCTCGTTTTCCAGATCGCCCGGATCATCACTGTCCAGCTGCTTGCGGCTCTTCCAGTTGTCCAGGGCAGCACGGATGGCAAACGCATCGTCCTCGCTGCGTGTCGTGCAATAGGTGCGGATCGCGTCGTCAACCTTGCGCAGAAGCCCGCTTCTGCGGTGGAACTGGCCCAGGCTGGTTTCGTCCATCCAGCGCTGGTAGTCGATGTCGAGCATGGCATCGTTCTCCAAGGTCTTGCAGGTCGCGCGTCCGCAGGATCGTTGCCGTTTCGATCCTTCCCGGTCGTGACAGGGAGAGTTGCCTCTTACGCTGAACGGATTGCCGCAGCTTGACAAGCGCCGAACGGAGATTGTCATACAGCCGAGCCGTAGGAACGGGCGCGGCTGCGCCACTCTTCTGCCTGCCGCCCGCTTCGAGGCCGCGCCCATGCAAAACCGTTCCCAGCCGAATCGCCCCGCAAGCGGCGACGCCCTTCCGGAGCCCGTACCTATGCGGCTGAACCCAGAGACGGTTTTGTTCACCCTGTTCATGGCCGCGATCGGCGCCCTGCCGCCTTTGGCGATCGATATGGGCCTGCCGGCGCTCGGCGCGATCGGGCATAGCCTGGGCACGTCGCCTGCCACGGCCGGCCTCACCCTGTCCTTGTTCATGGCCGGGTTCGGGATCGGCCCGCTGGTGGCGGGACCGCTCTCGGACCGACTCGGACGCAAGATCCCGCTGGCGGGCGGGCTCCTGCTGTTCGCGCTGGGCGGGGTGCTGGCGGCGGCGGCGCCCGGCATCGTCACGCTGCTGGCCGCGCGCGTGGTGCAGGGGCTCGGCGGCGGCACCGGTGCCACGCTGATTTACGCCATTATCCGCGATCTGTTCGAAGGCCGAGCCGCGCACAGACGCATCGCCAATGTGGCGGTGGTGTCCACCACGGCGCCGATGGTGGCGCCCTCGATTGGCGCCATTGTGCTGCCCCTGCTGGGGTGGCGGGCGATCTATGCGCTGCCGGCGGTGCTGGCGATCGCCCTGTTCGCGCTGATGCTGGTCGTGCTGCCGGAATCGTTGCCGCCGTCCGGCCGGCGGCGCGGCCAGGTGCTGCCGCAATTGCTGGAGGATGTCTGGCTGCTGCTCCGGACCCCGGCCTATGTGCTCAGCAACGCGGTCAATGCGCTCTCTTTTGCCGCCCTGTTCTCGTATGTCAGCGCCTCGCCGCTGGTGACGATGGGAACATTCGGCATGACCCGGCCGCATTACGCGCTGCTGTTCGCCTGCACCAGCCTGTGCATCATCACCGGCGCCTTCCTGAACGGACGGATCGCCACGCGCATCCGCATCCCAGAGCAGCTCCTCGGCATCGCCGTCGCGCTGACGCTGCTGGTCGGTCTGGTTCTGGTGGCACTCACCCTGTCCGGGACATTGACGCTCGCCGCGCTGGTGCCGCTGCTGCTGCTGGCCAACCTGTTCTTCGGCCTGGGCGCGGCGAGCGCGGCGCACAGCGCGCTGGAGCCGATGAGGCGCGTCGCCGGAACCGCATCCGGGCTGCTCACCACAGTGCAGATGGGGTTCGGAAGTCTGGCCAGTCTCCTCGCATCCGCGCTGTTTCCCGCGCTCGGCACGCTGGCGATGACCGGCTGCATGGCCGGTTTCGCCGGTCTCAGCGCCATCTGTTGTGTGCTCCTGCGCCGGAACGGGCTCCGGGTGCTTGCAGGACAGGGTTCGCTCCCGTAAGACGCGGCTGCAAATCATTCGCATCTGGCGGTATTCCATGTCCTTCCGCGCCTGCCTTCTGGGAGCGACCCTTCCGGTCTCCATGCTGGTCTGGCCGCTGGCCCCCGCGGCGCAAGCCGCCCAAGCCGGATTGGCGCAGGCCGCCTCGCCGGATCCGGGCGATCCCGACGAAACCCTGTCCGTGCTCGGCGTGCGCCAGTCCCCCCTGGTGCCGAAGAGCTCCAGCGCCGCCACCAAGACCGACACGCCGCTGATCGACACACCGGAGTCGGTCTCGGTGGTGACGCGCGCGCAGATGGATCAGATGAACGCGCGCACCCTGGTCGAGGCGCTGCGCTATACGGCGGGCGTGTCCACGGAAGCGCAGAACGGCTTCTCGACACGCTACGATCTGTTATCGATCCGCGGGTTCACGTCGAACGCCGACCAGTATGTGGACGGGCTGAAGCTGTTCAACGGCGCGTACTACGCCAACCAGCAGATCGACACCAATCTGGTCGATCGTTACGATATTCTCAAAGGTCCGCCTTCCGTACTCTACGGCCAAAGCGACCCGGGCGGCGTGATCAACATCACCTCCAAGCTGCCCACGGCGACGCCGCTGCACCAGGTTTCCATCGAAGGCGGCTCCTACGGCTATGTGCGCGGATCGGCGGATCTGGGCGGTCCGATCGACCAGAGCGGGCACTGGCTCTACCGCCTTGCCGCCACGGGCACGACGTCCGGCACGCAGGACCATCACACGCGGGTTGAGCGCTACGGCGTGGCGCCGGCTGTATCCTGGGTGCCGGATGCGAACACCACGCTGACCGTCAACGGTTTTTTCCAGAAGGATCCGCGCGGCGGCGACTACGACAACGCACCGATCTACGGCACGGTGCTGCCGAACAGCAACGGCCCGATCCCGTATTCCAAATTCACCGGCGACGACAGCTTCGAACGCTTCGACCGCACCCAGGCCGCGATCGCCTACCAGCTCAGCCACAGGCTCAACAGCAACTGGAGCGTCCGTTCGGTGGCCCGCTACGCCAATATCGGCACCGAATACAATGAGGTCTATGCCGGTGCTTTCCCCGATGCCGACAGTCGCATCGCGCCGCGCTATTCCTCGGGCTCGGAAGAGCATTACGACACGATCACGCTGGAAGAACAGCTCCATGGCCGGTTTCAGACCGGTGCGGTGCGCCACAGCGTATTGTTCGGCGTGAACTGGCAGAACCTCCGCGACAGCTACAACTACTACGCCGGCAGCGTGGCTTCGATCGATCTCTACGGTCCCTATCGATCGGCACCGATCCCGCCTTTGACGCCCCTTCTCTTCGACAGCGTTTCCACCAATCAGGAAGCGATCTTCGGCGAGGACCAGATGAGCTGGGGCCGGCTGCATCTGCAGATCGGCGGACGCGAGGACTGGTCCGAGATCACCACGCGCAACGCGCTCGATCAATCGGCGAATTTCGACCAGGGCGACCGCGCCTTCACCTGGCGCGCCGGTATCCTCTACGCCTTCGCGAACGGGATCTCGCCCTATTTCAACTACAGCCGTTCGTTCCAGCCGGTGAACCAGCTGTCCAGCACCGGTGCGCCGTTCAAGCCGACGCGCGGCGAGCAGTTCGAGGTGGGGACCAAGTGGCAGCCCACCGGATTCAACGGTTTCTTCTCCGCCGCCCTGTTCCACATCCAGGAAACCAACGTCCTGGTCTCGGATCCGAACAACCTGAATTTCTCCATCCAGACCGGAGGCATCCGGTCACAGGGCGTGGAGCTGGAAGCCCATGCCGACCTGACACGACGCCTCAACATCGTTGCCGCTTACACCTATCAGGACGCCACCTTCAACAAGAACAGCGGCGCTCTCGACGGCCGCCGCCAGAGCCAGGTGCCGCAGCAATTCTTCTCGGTCTGGGGGCATTACGACATCCATGACGGCCCGCTCGACGGTCTCGGTTTCGGCGTCGGCGTGCGCTATCAGGGCAACACGATTACCGACAACACCGTGGAATATGCCACCTCGCCCTTCACCCTGGTCGATGCGGAAGCGCAATACCAGCTCGGCCACCTGCTTCCGCGCCTGCGCGGTGCGACGCTCCAGGTCACCGCGCAGAATCTGCTCGACAAGAGCTACATCACCTCGTGCTATTCGAATTCGTTCGGCTGCTACTGGGGTACGCGACGCAACGTAATCGGCCGCCTGACCTATCGGTGGTAGGGTGTTCTGTCTTGAAAGACAGAACCAGAAGAACTTATGTCCGCCAGACTCCGGACCGTGCCGCGCACTCCGAACCAAACGGACAAAAGTCTTTTTGCTTCTTTTTCTTCAGAAAAAGAAGAATCTTTCCGCTCTCATCCTCTTTTCCCAATCTCGGCCAGAAACGGCAGCAGGTGTTCGAGCACGCGTTCCGGCGCCTGACGCTGCGGGAAATGTCCGATTCCATCGAGAACGACGCGATCGTAGCGCGCGGAGAACAGGCTTTCCTTGTTTTCCGACGATGACGGTAGCGCGCAGGGGTCGATCGCCCCCTGGATCATCAATGTCGGTACCGAGATCACGGGGTTGTCGATGACGCGCGCCGTCTGCGCGGCATAGGCCGGATCGGGCTCGGCATGCTTCCAGCGCACGCGATAGGAGTGCAGGGTGATGGAAGCCCAGTCCGGATTGCTGAACGCGGCGGCTGCGGTGCGGAACATATCCTCCGGCACCGTCCAGTTCGGATTCCAGCTATACCAGATATAGTTCGTGAAGCTGCGACGCTGGTTCTCCACCAGATCGACGCCGCGCGGCGTCGCCATCAGCCACTGATACCAATAACTCTGCTGCTGCTGCAGGGAGATCGGCGCGTCCGGATCGTTGCCGTTCCAGCCAACGGACAAGGCCGCGATCGCGGTGATCCGCTCCGGACGCAGCGCCGCGGCGATATAGGCGATGCGCGCGCCCCAATCGTGCCCGACCACGGCGAAGCGGCCGAGATTCAGGGCGTCGGCCAGATCGAACAGATCCTGCGCCATCGCCACCATCTCGCCCGAACGCATGGTGTCGTCGCGAAGGAACCGCGTCGGGCCACAGCCACGAAGATACGGAACGATGATGCGATATCCCGCCTCGTTCAGCGCCGGCAGCATGGCTTCCCAGCAGGTGGCATCGTCCGGCCAGCCATGCAGCAAAACCAAAGGCAGCCCATCCTCCGGTCCGGTGATGAAACAGCCGATCGACAGAATCGGCGTTTCCACCATTCTCATGCTCATCGCAACAGCTCCCGCGCTTGCTTCAGATCGGCCACGAAGGCCGCGTATTCGCGCTGCTTCGTTTCCGCGTCGGGAATGCGCAGCAGATAGGACGGATGAACGGTGACGAGGCCCTGGGCGTTGCTGCCGAAACGGTCGGGCAGAGCGATCGGCTTGGAACGTTCGCGCCCGATCGTCACCGTCCGCCCCAGCACCGCCCGCGCGGCGGTGGCGCCCAGCATCACCAGAAGCGACGGCCTGACCAGACGGCGCTCCTCCTCCAGCCACACCGAACAGGCGTCGATCTCGACCAGATCGGGCTTGGCGTGGATCCGTCGCTTGCCGCGCGGCTCGAATTTGAAATGCTTCACCGCATTGGTGACGTAGACCACGGAGCGGTCGATCCCGGCCTCCTCGATCGCGCGGTTCAGCATCTGCCCCGCCGGCCCCACGAACGGCTTGCCGGCCAGATCCTCCTGGTCTCCGGGCTGTTCGCCGACCATCATCATGCGGGCATCCGCCGGTCCCTCGCCGAACACCATCTGCGTCGCAGGCTCCCAGAGCGGGCAGCGACGGCAGGCTTCCGCCGCCTTCCGCAAGGCCGGCAGCGTGTCCGCAGACTCGCCGTCCTGTGCCGCTTCGGGCGGGGCGCCCGGCGCTTTGCGCGCAGCGCCCCGGCGCTGTTCCATAGGGCGGGTCTCAGGTGGCATGGCGGGCGCTTCCAGCATGGCTTCGGTGCGGTTTCGCGCACCCCGGATCAGGTCCGGTATCGCCGCGGCCTCGGGGAGGTTGCGCCAATATTTCTTCGGCATCTCCGACACCATCGCGCCGACCTTCAGCCGGGCCGGGTTGAAGATCGCGCTGTAATAGGTGCGCCAGTACTGCTCGAGCGCATCGTCGTCCGGCACGTGGCTCAGATCGGCACCGGGCCCGAAGGACCGGGTCTCGCCGGTCCAATGGAACGAGCGGTAGGGCGTCAGGATCGAGAACACCATGGTCGCGAAGCGCCGCACGAAGAAGTCGGCATTCGCTTCGACGATGAAATGCTCCGGCTCGAACCAGGCCACGTAGCGCGTGCCGTCCGGCTCCGGCACCTCGCGAAAGCGCAGAAAGGCCCGCATCTTGTGCGTGTCGCGCCGCACCGATTGCGCCAGGCGGATCGCGCGCTGCACGGCCGGGTCGGTCACCTGCTCGGTGATGCGCTTCTCGCCGTGCTGCGCCCGCCATACCAGGGTGTAGAGCAGCGAGAACCGCTCCGTCTCGCGCGCTTGGATCACCGTTTCCGCCAACGCCACCAGGGCGCGGGACACGGAAAACGTGCCCGTCGGCGTGGCGTCGGGTTCCGCCGGCGGCTCTCCGTCCAGGGCGAACAGATCGGTCGGCGCGCCGACGGCGAAATGCACCTCCTCGGGCGGCGTGCCGGACAGGACCAGCCTGCGGACCGCATCGCGCCAGCCGCCGAAATCGACCTCGTGCGCCAGGACGACCGTTTTCACCACCCCGTCTGCTCCTCCCCGGGGTGTCGGCCCCTTGGGATGATTAAAGCAGAGCGAGCTGTTTCGGTTTCGGCGCCAGTTTCAACGACAGGCGTGCGGAATCCGGCTCCTGCGTCGGCCGGTGATCGAGAGCGACCAGAAAAGGCGCTACCTTGGCCAGGGAAACGCGCAACCGGGCCAGATCTTCCAGGCGCAAGGCCCGGTGGCGGCGTGACAGCAGGATGCGGTCGACGGATTTCACGCCCAGGCCCGGAACGCGCAGCAGAGCCTCCCGGTCGGCCCGGTTGATATCCACGGGGAACATGTGCCGATTTTCCAGCGCCCAGGCGAGCTTGGGGTCGTGCACCAGATCGAGATTGCCGTCCGGGTCGGTCGCCAGCTCCTCTACGCCGAAGCCGTAGAATCGCAGCAGCCAGTCGGCCTGATACAGACGGTGTTCGCGCAGCAGCGGGGCGGGTTTGATCGGCAGGGCGGCGGACGCGTCCGGGATCGGCGAGAAGGCGGAATAATAGACCCGGCGCAGCCCATAGGCGCCGTAGAGCGTGTTGCTCAGGCGCAGAATGGTGCGGTCCGTGCTGGGATCGGCGCCGACGATCATCTGCGTGCTCTGCCCGGCCGGGGCGAAGCGCGGCGGCTTGGCGCCACCCGGGCGCGGCTTCTCGCGCGCCGCGTCGATGCCGAATCGCATCCGACCCATCGACCGCCGGATGCCGCCCATGTCCTTTTCGGGGGCGTAATCCTTCAAAGCGGCCTCGGTCGGCAGCTCCACGTTGATGCTCAGCCGGTCGGCCCAGCGCCCGGCTTCTTCCAGCAGCAGCGGATCGGCGTCCGGAATGGTCTTGAGGTGGATATAGCCCCGGAAGCCGTGCTCGACCCGCAACGTGCGGGCCACGGCGATCACCTGCTCCATGGTGTAGTCCGGCGAGCGGATGATGCCGGAGGACAGGAACAGCCCCTCGATGCAATTACGCCGGTAGAAGCCCAGAGTAAGCTTCACCACCTCGTCCACGGTGAAGCGGGCCCGCTTCACGGAGGAGGAGGCGCGGTTGATGCAATACGCGCACTCGAACATGCAGACATTGGTCAGCAGGATCTTGAGCAGCGAGATGCAGCGCCCGTCCGGAGCGTAGGCGTGGCAGATGCCCATGCCTTCCGTGGATCCGACGCCCTTGCTCTCCCCGCGGCTGTCGCGCTTTTCCGTGCCGCTGGAGGCGCAGGACGCGTCATATTTGGCGGCGTCGGCCAGGATCTCGAGCTTGCCGAGCAGATCCATGCGCGTGTCGGTTCCCGTTCCGTTCGGTCCAACCCCCTAAATGGGGCGCCGACACAGCCAACGGAAGGGGAATGGATCAGGTGCGATGAGTTGCCGGCGGTGCGTCGTCGTCGGATGGCAGTTCGAGATGCGTGATCCGCCAGTGCCATTGCTCGAGCCGCATGGAGAGCAGCGTCGGCTTCGCGTCCGGGCCGCCCATGCGGATCGCCGCCTCGAACTGGCTTGGGCCGGTGAACCGGAGCGAGGCGATCCTGCCGAGCACGCCGCGCCAGTCCGTCGCGGGTCCGGCCTGTCCGGATAGCAGGCGCATCAGGGCTTCGGGCGTCATCTCGTTGTCGATCGCATGCGAGGCGACGGTCGTCACGAACGAGCTGCCAAAAGCCGGAAGCTCGTCTTCAGCCACAGCCGCTTGCGCCGTGGCCGGCCCGGAGTCGAGATTTTGGGCGATATCTTGCTTGAGACCCGCGCGGACGCTCTTCCAGTCCAGCGCATCCCGAAGCGCCGCGACATCCCCGTTGCGAACGCCGTTCGCGGCCTGCAGCAGGGTCGCCAACGGCGAGAAGGCGTAGAGCATCACCGCGATCACCATGCAGCAGGCGGATACGGCGCGCAGGCCGGCCCGACTGCTTCGTCGCCGGCTCTCGGAAAGCGGGGCGTCGTGCGGTCGTTGGCCGATTGCAAGCGTCGTTGACATGCTGCGCATCCAGTTCGGGGCCGCCTAAACCGGTCGGATAGTGTGCGGACCCCATAGTTTCTTGTTCAGCACGCTGCGGTCAAGAAAGTTTCGCGGGATCGGAAGAGGTGGGACCAGCCTATCGGCTTCAGGGTTGAGGTTCGGTAAACAGAACGCATGGACCTCGATTTTTCCGAACACGAAATCCAGCGCTACAGCCGGCATATTCTGTTGCCGGAGGTGGGGGGCACGGGGCAGGCCAGGTTGCGGGCCGCGCGGGTTCTGGTGGTGGGAGCGGGCGGTCTGGGCGCCCCTGTTGCGCTGTATCTGGCCGCCGCCGGCGTGGGCACGATCGGTCTGGTGGATGACGACGTGGTCGAGCTCTCCAACCTTCAGCGCCAGGTGATCCACGCCACCGACACGATCGGCCGGAAGAAGACGCGCTCGGCGGCCGAGACGCTGCACCGTTTGAACCCCCTGGTGCGGGTGGTCGAGCACGAAGCGCGGCTCGACGCCGCGAATGCCCTGACGCTGATCGGTCAATACGATCTGGTCTGCGACGGCTCCGACAATTTCCGCACCCGCTATCTAGTCAACGATGCCTGCGCATTGGCGGGACGTGCCCTGGTCTCGGCCTCGGTGTCGCGCTTTTCCGGCCAGCTCGCCACCTTCGCGCCCGGAAACGGCACTGGCTGTTACCGCTGCCTGCATCCCGTGCCGGCCGACGATGCGCCGAGCTGCCAGGAGGCGGGTGTGCTCGGCGCCGTGACGGGTGTGATGGGCACGCTCCAGGCCACGGAGGCGCTGAAACAGATTCTCGATCTGGGCGAAACCCTGGCGGGCAGCGTGCTGACCTGGGATGCGCTGCAGATGCGGTTCGTCCGGATGCGCCTGCACAGCGACCCGGACTGTCCGCTTTGCGGCGCGCATCCGGCCATTCGCGACCTGTCGGCGCATGCGGGCGTGCCGGCATGACCGCGCTGCCGTTCGGGGTTCTGCTGGCGACCGCCTCGTTCGAGCGCGCCCATACGGGACTGATGCTGGCCGCCACCGCCGCAGCGCTGGGGCGGCCGACGGTTCTGTTCGCGACCCAGGGCGGTCTTCATGCGCTGTGCCGGGACTTCTCCGGCCTCCATGACGCCGCGGCGCAGGACGCGGCGTTCCGGCAGCGCGGCGTGGCCGGATTCGAGGAGCTGCGCGAGACCCTGCTGCCGATGGGCACGCGTTTGATGGCGTGCGTATCCGGCATGCTGGCCATCGGGCTCGACGACGCCGCCTTGATCGACGGTGTGGAGCGTGTCGGCGCGCCGAGCTTCCTGCTCGAGGTCGGAGCCGGACAAATCGTGTCGCCATAGGCGGAAGACGCTCGATCGCCGATGCGGGCTCTTGCCTCGCCGTCTTCGGGAGGGCACGCATGGCCCATGCGAGCTGCCTTTCCCCGCCGGTCCTTGCGTTCGGGCCGTCTTCCGTCGCCGTCCGGCCGGATGGCCGCCCTTTTCGGCCTGATGGCGATTCTGGTGGGCGCCCCGGCGCTGGCGCAGGACCAGCCGACCCATCACGCCGCCCACAAGACGAGCCACGAGACCGGACACGAGCCCTCGCGCGACGCGCATCGGCCGGGCCATGCCGTGCGGCATCGGACCGAGCATGCGCCGGCCCACAATCACGCCCATGCCGCACCCGCGCATCATCGCGCGCCGGTGGCGGCGCCGGCCGTTCCGCCCAAACCGGTGCCGGCGCCGGTGGCCGCTCCGCCTGCGCCCGCCCCGCCGCCGGTTCCGGCCAAGGGCACGTCCACCGGCCTGCCTTTGCCGCGTTTCGCGTCCTTGCGCGCCGATGCAGTGAATCTGCGCGGCGGTCCGGGCACGCGCTACCCGATCCAATGGGTCTACAAGCGCCGCGACCTGCCGGTGAAGATCGAGCGCGAGTTCGACGTGTGGCGTCTGGTGGAGGATTCCGACGGGGTGAAGGGCTGGGTGCACCAGGCGACGCTGATGGGCACCCGCACCTTCGTGATCCCGGGCGGCCCCGGCTCCGACGGCAGCACTGCGGCCGCGGCGTCGGACGCGCCTCTCGCGGCGCCCGACACCGTCGGCGAGGTGCACAACCTCGGCAGCTCAAATGTGCCGACCGTGGCCGGCCGCCTCGCTTCGCCCAGCAGCGTGCTGCCGGCCGGCTCCGTGGCGTTGCGCGCGCAGCCCCAACCGGATGGTAACTTGGTTGCGGTGCTGATGCCGGGTATCGTTGGACGAATACGCAGCTGCCCCCCAGGCTCGGGCTGGTGCAAGGTCAGCGTCCGCGACTATAGCGGTTGGCTTCCGCGCAGCGCCTTCTGGGGTCTTCTGCCCGACGAGACGATCCTTCCGCCCTGAGACGCGTTCTTGATCCGGTTCGCGCGCCGGACGACCAGGAGTTTGATTTGACCAAAGCCTTCAACGCCGCCCGCACCAAGATCGTCGCAACCCTCGGTCCGGCCAGCGGCACTGAGGAGGGCATCCTGGCCCTTGCCGAGGCCGGGGCGAATCTGTTCCGAATCAACTTCTCCCATGGCGCCCATTCCGAGCATGGTGCCCGGATCCAGGCGGTGCGCGCTGTCGAGAAGCGCCTGGGCCGCCCCATCGGCATCCTGGCCGATGTGCAGGGGCCCAAGCTGCGCGTCGGCACGTTCGCCGAGGGGCGCGTGGTGCTGGAGAACGGCGCCCGCTTCGTGCTGGACATGGAGGATGCACCCGGCGATGCCACGCGTGTGCGTCTGCCGCATCCTGAAATCATCTCCGCCGCCAGCCCCGGCACCAGCCTGCTGCTCGATGACGGCAAGCTGCGTCTGCGCATCCTGGAATGCCATCCGGGCAAGCTGGTCACCGAGGTCGTCACTGGCGGCCCGCTGAGCGACCGCAAGGGCGTGAACGTGCCCGACATGGTGCTGCCGATCCCGGCCCTGACCGCCAAGGACAAGGCCGATCTCGCCTACGCGCTCGACCAGGGTGTGGATTATATCGGCCTGTCCTTCGTCCAGCGTCCGGCCGACGTGGAGGAAGCGCGCGCGCTGGTACAGGGCCGCGCCTGGATCATGACCAAGATCGAGAAGCCGCAGGCGCTCGACGAGCTGGACGCGATTCTCGCTCTGTCCGATGCGGTGATGGTGGCGCGCGGCGATCTGGGCGTGGAACTGCCGCCGGAGCGGGTGCCGCTGGAACAGAAGCGCATCGTCCGCGCCGCGCGCCTGCGCGGCCTGCCGGTCGTGGTCGCGACCCAGATGCTGGAAAGCATGATCTCCGCCCCGGCGCCGACCCGTGCCGAAGCCTCCGATGTCGCCACCGCCGTGTTCGACGGCGCCGATGCGGTGATGCTGTCCGGCGAGACCGCGGTGGGCCGCTATCCGGTCGAGGCGGTGTCGATCATGAACCGCATCGCCCTGCAGGTGGAGGCCGATGAAGGCTGGCGCGCCGTGCAGGACAACACCCGACAGGTGCCGGATCATACCGTGTCCGACGCCATTGCCGGCGCCGCCCAGCAGGTGGCGTCCACCACCGGCGCCAAGGCGATCGTCGCCTATACGCGGTCCGGCCGTACCGCCGTGCGCATCTCGCGCGAGCGTCCGGACTGCGCCGTGCTCGGTATCGCCGGCACCATCGAGGCGGCGCGCCGCCTGCAGGTGGCGTGGGGCGTCCAGGCGATGGTGGTCGACCAGGACCGTCCGGACGAGACGGTGGAGGACATCGTCCAGGCCGCGACCCAGCTGGCCCGTCAGGCCGGGATCGCCGATACCGGCGATCTGCTGGTCGTCGCGGCTGGCGTGCCGTTCGGCCAGGCCGGCTCCACCAATTTGCTCCGCATCGTCCGGCTGAAGCCGTGACCCGGGCGGCGTTCCTCGCCGCCCTTTGCTTATTCCCGGCCGCGCGCGCCGTCGCGTCCGGGCTCGTCGCCGCGTCCCCGGGAGCCTCTCCGGAGGCGCGCGCGCTCGATCCTCTGGCTTCCCCGGGATCCTATTCCCTGGCGCCGTCCGGACCGGCCTCGATTCTTGATCAGCCTTTGGTGGCGGGGGGAGTCGCCAGTACTTCGTTCGGCTCCAACGGCATGCGCGCGAGTTCGATCGAGCTCGATAGCGGCCTGATCGGCGGCCATACCCGTGCCTTCGTCGCGGTGGGCGCGGGCCAGGGGCCGCACTGGCACGATATGCCCGCGATCCGCGGCCAGTCCTTTGCCGCCGGCATCACCACCCAGCTTCCTCACAACACCACCATCACCATCATGGGCGGGTTGGAACGGGACCGGTTCACCCGGCCGTACTGAAGCTTCATCCCCACTCGCCGCGGATGCGCGAGTCGAAATCCGACCGTCGGCTGCTGGGGACGCCGTATCATGACCTCCGCTTGCAATCGCGCCTCGTCGCATTCCGGGGATTACATGACACGATCATTGTTCGTCCTGACCAGCCTGCTGGTCGCCGCCGCCATCACCCCCGCGTGGTCGCAGCCGATCTTCACCAAATCCGGTAACGCTACGTTCAATACTCTCACCGCCGGCTCCATCGGCGCCGCGGCCACCGTTAATGGCACCCCGCTCGGCAACGTGGCGACCATGGCCACCGCGGCCTTGCCCGCCGCATCGCTGCCGACGGCGACCTTCCGCGCCAATTTCGACGACATTTCCCGTGCGCTGGCCGACCGGATGAGCGACCACCTCAACGTCAAGGCGTTCGGCGCGAAGGGCGACGGCGTGACGGACGATACGCTCGCCTTCCAGCATGCGGCCGCCGTCGCCACGGGCCATATCCCGAACGGGATCGGCGCTTCCCTGAGCTCCTATCTTTCGACCCTCACCACCTTCCTGGGCATCGGCCCCAAGCTGAACAGCGCGGTCGAGATCGATATTCCGGCCGGCCATTACGTTCTGACCGCGCCGATCACGGTGAACTACCAGACCAACACGGCGATCCACTGGAAGGGCGACGGCTCATCCATGACCGAGCTGGAATTCCGCGGCGGCGTAGACGGCATCGTCACCACCTTCGCCCCGAATACCAACGGCAACGAAGGCGCGCGCGAGGGAAACTGGCTCGGACAAGGCATCGAGGTCGAGGGCATCCATTTCATCGCCAATACCGGCATCGTTCCGGCCGCGGCGGCGGGTGCGTCCAATATCGGCAACGGACAAGGCGAGAGCGGCACGGCGATCAAGACGATCGCGATCCCGCTCATCAATGCTTCCATGCCGCCCTTCCAGATCTATCGTGATCTGTTGTTCACCAATTCCGGCGGTTGGACCGACGCCGCCAACAATTGGAAAGGCGCGCTCTACCTCCAGGACCCCGACAATCTGTTCATCGAGAAGGTCGCCTTCATCGATCACAGCCTAGACACCAACCGTACGTCCATACCGGTCTGGCTCCATTCCACCGCCTCGGCGACCGGTCCGGGCCATGGCTCGCTGAATATCGATTATCCACTGATCCTGGGCGGGCTGACAGGCATCCAGATCGACGGCAATGCGTTCCAGGGCATCAACATCACCCATGCCGCCACGATCGGCGTGCGGGACGGGATCACCTGGCTCGCCAACCCCAGCTCGCTGTCCGGCAGCATCACACTGGCTGACAGTTCGCTCGGCGGCGCGCGCTATCTTGTCTACATGACCAATGTCAGCACGGTCTACAGCCACGACAATTTCTTCTACAATACCTCGCCCCCCAAAGGCACCAACCCGATCTTCTTCTACGTCACCGGCGGCGACACGGTGATCAGCCACCACGACCAGTTCTACGGTCCGCTGCCGGGCTACGAAGGCAGCGGCTTCAGTTCCGCGGCGATGTTCGTGACCGGTTTCGGAACCGCCGATACGGCGCCGTCGCACATCTCCGACGACACGGTGTCCCATTTCGACTACGGCATTCTCTACGGTGGTGGCAGCACCATGAACTTCACCAACGACGTGGTGAGCAGTGACACCACCAATTGCTACCGCGACACGTCGGCCAGCACGACACCGTCCATGCGCGGGCAGTTCGACGGCATCTATTGCGGCGGCACGGTGAATGCCCATGACGGCGTCGGTCTCACGGCCGATTACGACTGGATCGGCACCCGTTTCATGAACGGCGATATTGAGCTCGGCCTTCCCGGAATCACGTCGGCTGGCGGCCAGGCTGGCGCCGCAGGCATCCTCGACTTCCACTCGATCGCCAGCAGCAACGGCACCGTCGCCGGGCTGAACAATTACGACGTGCGGCTGACCGCAAGTGGAGGCACGGCCGGAACCAATGGCGCGGCCGCTCTCAATCTCTACGGAACCGGCGGCCTCAACCTGGTGAACGGCCCGCTGACGGGCTCCACCATGAGGCTGAGCGGCGCCGCCTCGATGGGCTCCGGCAGCGTGGCCGGCAATTTCAGCATCGGGCAGTACCTGATCCTGGGCGCGGTCACGATGGCGAACCTGCCTTCCGGCTGCGGCGCTGGCGGACTGATCTATGTCAGCGACGGCCGCAAGACCGGCGAGGCGAGCGGAGCCGGCTCCGGCGTTCCGGCCGTCTGCCTGCCGACCTCGAAAGGCGGCGCCACCGGCTGGTATGCGCTGCAGCCCTCCACGCTGAGCAACTGATGCGGGCATCGCCCCGGAGCGAACGGCTCCGGGGCGTGTCTCCCCGATCCGGACCGGTCCGCGTTCAGGGCAGGAGATAACCGTCCAGAAACGCCTGGATCGCCGGAAGACCGTCGGCATCAAGACGGAAATTGGCGAAACCCGGATTGGCGCCGCCCGCGGCGGCGAGCTGCGGCGCCTGCGGATCGTCCTCGACCAGGGATCGGTCGATGAAGGCGAGCGGAGCGGGATCCTCCATGAAGCGCGGCGCGTGGTAGATATCGAGATCGTCGCGGTTCTCGAGATTCCAGCGGCTGGTCAGCACGAAACCGGGCTTGTTGGCCAGCCAGCGATATTTCGCCAGGCTGGCGCCCCAGATGGAAACGAAGCAGGTGCTGTCGATCGCGGCCTCGATGCTGGCCGAGACCGGCTGCATGATCGTGTCCAGAATCCTGTCGGCGCGTTCCGGGAATCGCTGCCGGACCCGGTCCACGATCCCGCGTTCGACCGCGTGCGGGCTGGTCCGGGCCAGCATCTCGCCCTGGCTGCCGATCGGCACGGCTCCGTTGCTGCCGTCCTGAGAATTGTGCCCGTCGAAAACAACAATGGTGTCGGGATAGCGGCGGGCGACCAGATCGACCAGCGCGCAGCAGAACTCGTCGAGGCCGATCAGGGTCCGGTTCTCGACGCGCAGGCCGATCAGCAGCCGGCGCGCGGCACGATCCGGTCGCGACTGGCTGGCCCGTTCGCGCAACGCATGCGCGACAAGGCGATCGCGAAGCCCGGCGGGAACGAAATCGCCGGTCACGCGGCACGCGATCGCGCCCGTGCGATAGACCCGCCGGATCAGGGCGTTGTCGCTGTCGATGCTCCTGTCGACCGTGCCCAGGATTTCGGGAAACAGCGTGTCGATCGGCCCGTAGATCTCGAGCCCGCGCGGCGGCCGGGAGACCAGATGGGTCACTTCCCGCGCTGCGCCGTTCCGGACCAGCCTGTCGATCCCGCTCAACTCGTTCCAGAGCTGATGGCCGATATGGAAGGAGCGCGAGCGCAGGATGTTGACGACGCCTTGCTGCGGTCGTCGCAGATACGAGACGAGTTCGTCATGCCAGGTGACGAGATGGTGGACGAACCAGTCCCGCGCATGCAGCAGCGCGGCGCGGCGCATCAGCGGCGCCGCCGGCTTTTCCTCTGCGACCATGATCCCCAACGTGGGAAACCAGACCCCGCCGACGCAGGAGAGATGATCGCCGACGATCGCCAGGAACGGCAGATGCCGACTCTCGTCCATGAACAAATAGGCGAAATGGAAATCGTCGAACACGAGGCTGCCGGCGCAGCGGAGCGGTGCGCCGTCGACAGGGCCAGGCCAGGTGAGAACGCCGCCCGAGATCGCGCGGTCCAGGCGCTGCTGCCAATCCAGCGCGAAACCTTCGCACAGGAACTCCCGGCGAAGGGAGACCAGCCGGTCTCCGGGCTGGAGCAGGCAAGGCAGACCGGAGGAGCCTAGCTGCTCCGCCAGGATCAGTGAAGGCGCGGGCAGGACCTCATCGCGCGCGAGGTCCGCTATGGCCCTTCTGATCGCTCCGTTCAGGGCGAGCAGCCCGCGCGCCGCACCGGAAAGCGGCCGGTCCTGAGGCGACAGAACGCTGTCGGCCAGCTCGCGCAGCAGCGGCGCCGCCCGGGCGCGGACGATGCGCAAAGCATCCTGCGGCAGATGCGCGGCATCGTTGCCGATCGACGTCATGCGGTGGTCCAGGAACCACATTCCTTCGCCGCCATCCTCGTGGACGAAGGCCAGCAGGAAGATCGGCGCGAAGCCGGTGAACAGGGCGGTCGGCCGCCATCCCGCCGCGAACGTCCTGACCGGGTCGGCGCCCTGCCGGAGCGGGATCAGCTGACCGTTCAGCGACACATGCTGGACGCCGTCGATGTCCCGGCAGGGATCCGGTATCAGGCAGAGATTCGATTCGGTAAGAAAACGACCTTGATGCTGCGTGTCGTGCTCGTTCATAGGCATCCCGCACTGATCAACAGACATCCGTAACGCTGTCTAGACCACGACTCCCGTCTTGCTGTCGATCTCTCGACCCGTCATTCGATCGCGGCGGAGCGCGTCTCCGCCCGGACCGGCGCTCCGGTTGTCCGAGGATGCCTTTGCGACATACCATGCCAGGCGCTGTTCTCCTGACGTCCGTCCATTGCGGCCGCACCATCGCCAGCAACAGGGAAGCTCGAATGGCTGGTTTTCTGAGCCGGTTCAAACGCGGTGGCGACCAGCTAGTCAAAGGCGCGAACGCCGCGAATGCGGCGCTGGAGCACGACGCTGAACAAGGCGCCCCTTCCTTGTTCCAATACGATTCCAGACCGGGCGCGGCAGCGATCGCGGCGTCGGCCGAGAGCGCGACGGTGCTGGCGGACCGGTTCGTCCTGCTGCCGAAAGCGATCGAGGCACTGGGTTTGCTGAACGATGAATGGCGCGTCGGGCGCATCCTCCACGATTTTCTTCCGATTGTGCTGGTCGAACTCCACAGCACGAAATCTGACGCCGAGGACGCGATCGCCTACTGGGTGCTCGACCAGGACGGATCCTTCATCGGCAACAGAATGGAAACGCTGCCGCGGCATGTGCTGGCGCGCATAGGCGAACGGATGCTCCCCACGCTGATCGCGCGGGACGAAGATCCGGCTTCCTTTCGCCGCCTTATCGATCGATTGGCGACTATCGACCGTTTTTTTCGCCTGAAATTTCTCTACCACGTGTTCGAAGCCTCGCCCGTTCCGGTGCTGTCCATCCTCGGCTACGGCCCGGATCAGGATGCGCGCTTCCGCATCGTCGACGGAGATGGCGGCATCGCGATGATGATCGATGGCGTCCTGGAATGGCCGATCGGGCTCAACGGCGATATCGCGGGGTCATTCCGCCAGGGCTGGTTCGCCGCCGATATCCTGACCTGCTTCGCGCCGCTCCTGATGCTGGAATTGCGTGACCAAAACGGCGCGCGCTCGACCTGGGTCCTGAACGCCGGGCTCAAACGCATCGATGGCGAGGATCTCGCCGAGAGCGAAACGATCGCCGTACTCAGGCAGGTCGCGCCGAAGATGATCCGCTACCATTGGCGACAGATCCTCGCCCTGGCCGATAGCGAGCCCGGCTACGTGCCACCGCCCATGCTGCGGCTCAACGCTGTGGCTCTGCACAGGATGCTGCACCGGGTCGGGGATCTCGTGGTTCCGGAAACGGTCGACCAGATGATCGAAAACCCGCAGCCCGATATCGTGCTCGGACCGGCGCCGACCTATCCGCATGGCCTGGTGCTTGCCGGCCAACACGTGCGCGCCGCCGTGAATCACGGCCTGTACCGGGCCGGGCTCGATGCCGTGCGGCGCCGGCGGTTCACCTGGCCGAGTCCGGTGGACGGCAGCGAGGCCGAGCTCGAAGCTGTGATCGCGCCGCAGGAAAACACCATCGTCTATCAGTTCCTGGATCGGAACGGACTGCGCTTCATGGTCGCGACCGGCGAGCGGGATTGCGTGCAGATGGGCCTCTATCTGCCCTACGAGAATCGCTTCCTGTGCGATAAGGAACCGGCGAACTGGTGGTTCCGGCACAGTATTCCGGCCGAGTTCTGGATGCTCATCTACGAGCACGCCCTGCTCAATATCGCCGCCTTTCCGGGCCGGAGGCGGCGGGGGGCGGTGGAGATCGTCAACGTCTTCATGGCGCAGCCGCTGCTGCATATCGGGCACTACGTCTGGAACGACCTGACAGGGCAGGCGGGGCTGGTGCGCGAGCTGGGCGCGGAAGCACCGCGCTCCCTCGTCATCGAGGCGCCAAACGGCCAGGCCGAGTTCTTCGGGCCGCTCGAAACGCTGTTTCCCGCGCTCGACGGCAAGGTCGACCGATCGCTCGCGACCAAGCAGGCCTTCTGGCAACGCGTCTACGGTTCCGACATCGTTCCGATCCGGTTCACACGCTCCTATATCGACGCCGAGCTGCGGACCCTGGTGCGCCGCTACGTGAGCGGGACGGATGACGATGCGCGGGTGGCCGAACAGCGCGCCTCTCATCCCGGCGGTCCGGTGCTGATCGTCGGCATCCGGCTCGAGGACCGCACCTTCGTCGATTCCACCGCGGTCTACGAGGCGCTTGTCGATCATCTGGACCGGAATTATCCGGGCACCGCGATTGTGCTGGACGGACGCAATCTCCGTCCCGGCGGCAAGCCGGGCGAGGTCTTCGCCGGCATCCAGGATCATCATGCGATCCGCTCTCCGCTGGAGGCGGAACGCGACCTGGTGGCGCGCATTCGCGATTACGCCGCCGGGACCAGCATTGCCGTCTTCGATACCGTCGGCCGGTCCATCGAGACCAGTATGGCGTGGTGCTATCGTGCCGATCTGTGCTTCTCGCCCTGGGGAGCGGGCCTCGCCAAGTATCGCTGGCTGGCCAATCTGCCCGGCGTCATTCCCACGAGCCGGTTCAACCTGGAGCAGAGGTCCGATCTGGATATCTATCATTCGGAAAGGTGGATGGAGGCGCCGGCGCCTCTGTTGATGCCCGATGCGAATGCGGTGATCGATCGGCCCGAGATGCGGGGTAACGCGCCGATGGAGAGCGACAATCGCGGGCGAGAATGCTTCGAGATCGACCGGCCGCATCTTTTCGGCTTGCTCGACCGCCTTCTGGCCGATCTCGGCTATCCCGCTCGTTCCTCGCGACAACCGTCGTCCTGATCGGTCCTGGCGCGCCGGCCCGCCGAAAGCGGCGTGGCGCTAGGCGGCCGCGTAGCGGCTCAGCGCCAGATCGGCATGCTCGATATTCGGCCTGTTTCCCGAGATCAGGTCGGCGATCAGCCGGCCCGAGCCCGCTGCCATGGTCCAGCCCAGCGTGCCGTGGCCGGTGTTCAGCCACAGGTTCCGGTAGCGGCCGGAGGCGCCGACGATCGGGGTCCCGTCCGGGGTGTTGGGGCGCAGCCCGGTCCAGTAGGTGGCGCGGTCCAGATCGCCGCCGCCGTAGAGCTGGTTGAACGACATCGCCAGGGTTTCGCGCCGCGCCGGGCGCAGGGTGAGATCGTAGCCCGCCAGTTCCGCCGTGCCGCCGACGCGGATGCGGTCGCCGAGCCGGGTCATTGCCACCTTGTAGGTCTCGTCGTTCACCGTGGAGGTGGGCACGCGATCCGGGTCGGTGAGCGGGATGGTGAGCGAATAGCCCTTCACCGGATAGACCGGCAGGCGCAACCCCAGCGGACGCAGCAGGCGCGCCGTATGCACGCCGGTCGCGGCCAGATAGGCATCGGCGCGGAGCACACCCCGGCTGGTCTCGATGCCTTCCACGCGGTCGGCGCTGAACAACACGCGCCGGATGCCGACGCCCATGCGGAACACCACGCCCTCCTTTTCCGCCATCTCCGCCAGACGGCGCGTGAACAGATGCGCGTCTCCGGACTGGTCGCCCGGCAGGCGCAGGCCGCCTTTCAGCCGATGCGCGGAATGGCGCAGGCCGGGCTCGTGCCGGATGATGCCCTCGCGATCGAGCAGCTCGTGCGCCACGCCGCTCTGGGCAAGAATGCGCATGTCGTCCGCGGCATGGTCGAGCTGGGCCTGGGTGCGGAAGAGCTGGATCAGGCCTTTCTGCCCGTCATCATAGGCGATGCCGGTCTGGTGGCGCAGATCGTCGAGGCAGTCGCGGCTGTATTCGGCCAGACGCAGCATCCGGCTCTTGTTGCGGTCGTAGGCTTCCTCGGTGCAGTTCGCGAGCAGGGCGGCGCACCAGCGCATCATGGCGATGTCGAAGCGCGGCCGGATCTGCAGCGGGCTGTGCTTCTGCAGCATCCAGCCGATCGCCTTGCGCGGCAGGCCGGGGGCCGCCCAGGGGGTCGAGTAGCCGGGGGAAACCTGGCCGGCATTGGCGAACGAGGTTTCCAGCGCCACGCCTGGCTGCCGCTCGACCAGCTCCACCTCGTGCCCGAGCCTGGCCAGATACCAGGCCGAGCTCACGCCGATCACACCGCCGCCCAGCACCAGAACCTTCATGAACCCTGCCCCTCGTAAGTCCGGCCGTAGCGCGCGCCGAGCGCCGTCAGCATCTCATAACCGATGGTTCCCGCCGCCTCGGCCGCGTCTTCCAGCCTGCGGGTGGGACCGATCAGCTCCAGCGCCGCGCCTTCCGGCAGGAGCGCCGGATCGACCCCGGTCGCGTCCACCGCCAGACAATCCATCGAAATACGTCCGATGATCGGTAGTTCGCCCGGCCAGCCGGGCAGCACCGCGGCGCCACGCCCGCTGCCGGCGCGCAGGAACCCGTCCGCATAGCCCACCGCCACCGTGGCGATCAGGCTGTCGCGGGCGGCGACATGGGTGGCGCCATAGCCGACCCAGGCCCCGGCGGGAATCTCCCGGCACTGCACGACGCGCCCTTCGAGCCGGATCACCGGCCGCATCGGGTTGGGCCGGGCGGCGCTGGGCGGCACGCCGTACAGCGCCGCTCCTGGACGCACGAGATCGTAGTGGAAGGCGGACTGCAGGAAGATCCCGGACGAGGCGGCCAGGCTCCAGCGTGGAAAGGCAAAGCGCGCCCGTAGACCTTCGAACGCCGCGCGCTGCTGCGTGTTGGCCGGATGGTCCGGCGTATCGGCGCAGCCGAGATGGCTCATCGCGAGAATCACCGACACGCGTTCGAGCCGCCAGGGCTCGCGCTCCAGCGTATCGGCATCGGCGGGGGACAGGCCGAAGCGGGACATGCCGGTGTCGAACTGCAGCGCCGCCGGCAGGGTCCGGCCGAGCGCGTCCGCCAGCGCCGACCATTCCGCCACCTGGTTCAGGGAGTTCAGGACCGGCAGCAGCGCATGCGCGTCGAACCGGGCGGCGGTCCCAGGGGGGATGCCGTTCAGGACGTGGATCGCGGCGTCCGGCCCCAGCACGGCGCGCAGCGCGACGCCTTCGGCCAGGTGGGCGACGAAAAAGCTGCGCGCGCCGGCCGCGTGCAGCGCCGGCGCGACCCGCTCCATGCCGAGACCGTAGGCGTTCGCCTTTACGACGGCTGCGCATTCCGCCCCGGACGCCCGTTCGGACAAGGCGCGCCAGTTGGCCGCGATGGCGCCAAGATCGATCCGCAGCCGCCCGCCATGCCCGTCCGGGAGCACGCTGTCGGGGAGCACGGTCACGAGATGGGCAGGCCGCTGGTGGTGGAGTGCTCGAACCGCAGCGCCTGGTCCGGCTTCGCCACGGCATGGATCGCGTGCGCGGCCATCGCCGCCTCGCTGAACCCTTGCAGGATCAGCTTCAGCTTGCCCGGATAGGACGCCACGTCGCCCACGGCGAACACGCCGGGGAGCGAGGTGCGCAGGGTCGCCGGATCGACCGGGATCACCCCGTGCAGTCCGGTCTCGAGGCCCCAGCCCGCGATCGGGCCGAGATCGGTGCTGAGGCCGAAGAACGCCAGCAGCCGGTTGGCCGGCAGAATGCGCTGTTCGCCGTCCAGGGACGCGACGGTGACGCCGGACAGAATACCGTTCTCGCCTGCGAGCGCCTGGAGCTGGAACGGCACCACGCGCTCCACCAGACCCGCCTCCACCGCCTCGTCCAGGCGGCGGAGCGATTCCGGTGCCGCACGGAACCGGTCGCGCCGGTGGATCAGCCAGATGCGCTCGGCCACGCCGGCGAGCGCCAGCGCCCAATCCACCGCGCTGTCGCCGCCGCCGGCGATCGCCACCGCGCAGCCGCGGAGCGATTCGCGCTGACGCACCAGATACTGCACCGTGCCGCCGCGCTCGAAATCCTCGATGCCCGGCAAGGGTGGCCGGTTCGGGCCGAACGCCCCGGCGCCCGCGGCGATCAGCACAGTCCGGGCGCGGATCGTGTCGCCCGCATCGGTGGTGAGGGTGAAGTCGCCCGCTTCGCCGGACAGGCCGGTCACGCGCCGGCTCAAACGGCGCGGCACGGCGAACGGCATCAGTTGCCGTTCCAGATTGCCGATCAGCGCGCCCGCCTCGATCTCGGGCAGGCCGGGAATGTCGTAGATCGGCTTCTCCGGGTAGAGCGCCGCGCATTGGCCGCCGGTCTCGGCCAGGGCATCGATCAGCAGGCAGCTCAGACGCAGCATCCGGCACTGGAAGGCCGCGAACAGTCCGACGGGCCCCGCCCCGATGATCGCGACATCGACAATCGCGACTCCGGTGGGCGCGACATCGGCGGCTGCGTCCTCGACACCGCGTCCCTCGGCCTGATGATCGGTTTCGTCCATTGCATCCCTTCCCGTCGCGTCCATTGTGAAGCATGGCCGGGCTACGGCAAGATGCCGCCATGAGCCCGGCGCTGACACGAGACCTGCCCGATCTGGCGGCTACCGAAGCATTCGGCCGCAGCCTCGCATCGCTCCTGCGCCCGGGCGACTGCATCCTGCTGGATGGGCCGCTCGGCGCCGGCAAGACCGCCCTGGCCCGCGCCCTGCTGCGCGCGGCGTGCGGCAGGGAGGCCATGGAAGTGCCGAGTCCCTCCTACACGCTGGTGCAGGGCTATGAAACGCCCGGCGGCCTGCCCATCCATCATTTCGATCTCTGGCGGCTGGACGGTCCTTCCGCCCTGGAGGAGCTGGGCTGGGACGAGGCGCGCGACGGGGTGGTTCTGGTGGAATGGCCGGATCGCCTGGGCGCCCTGACGCCCGAGGATGCGCTGCGGCTCGATCTGTCCTTGCTGCCCTCGAGCGATCCCGATCCGGATGCGCCCGCGCCGAGACGCGTGCGGGTTCACGGCTGGGCCGAGCGTCTGGCGGCGGCCCGGCTGGTGGCGGCATGAGCGCCGCCTCCCGCCCGCCGTACGCGGCCATGGTCCTGGCCGCAGGCCTTGGCACGCGCATGCAGCCCTTCACCGCCGACACGGCCAAGCCGCTCCTGTCCGTGGCCGGGCGCACGCTGCTGGACTACGCGCTGGATCGCCTCGGCGAGGCCGGGATCGCACGCGCCGTGGTGAACGCGCATTGGCATGCCGAGCAGGTTGCCGATCGCGTGCGCGCCCGCGCCGCGCGCGAGGCCGGGCGGATGGAGCTGGTGCTGCAGCCCGAGGAGGAACTGCTCGGCACGGGGGGCGCGGTGGTGAAGGCGCTGGAGGCCGGCGCGCTGCCGAAAACCGAGCCCTTCCTGATGGTGAACGGCGACAGCCTGTGGCTGGACGGGCCGATCCCGGCCATCCAGCGTCTCCGGCAGCGGTTCGATCCGGCCGAACTTGATGTTCTCTTGCTGGTGGCGCGCGCCGCGACAGTGATCGGCGAGGTGGGTGCGGGCGATTTCGCCATGGACGAGAACGGCGCCCTGCGACGCAGGGGCGAGAACGAGATCGTGCCCTACGTGTTCGCCGGCGTGCAGATGGTCTCGCCCGGACTGTTCGCCGACGCGCCGTCGGACCCGTTCAGCATGAACCTGATCTGGGACAAGGCGATCGAAACCGGCCGGATCGCGGCCATCGTGCATGACGGACCCTGGTTCCATCTGAGCCGCCCGTCGGACATCACCGATACCGAACGGGCGATCCGCGATCCGCTCTATGGGCCATCGAATACTTAGGGGAGGAAAGTGGCCTTCTGTCATGAAAAGGGAGAAGCAAAAGACGGCCACCGGTCTGGCTGTGGAGCAGCTTGGTCCGGAGCTTATGGACGGAAGTTCTTTGGTTCTTCCTTTCAAGAAAGAACACCTATACCCCCTGATCGAATGCGGATGATCCTCTGGGCTCCGCACTCGTGACGCCGAACCTCGCCACCATCCCGCTGCATCTGCCGTTTCTCGACGTGCTCGCGCGCCGCTGGCTGGCGGAGCATGCGCGCGCTGCCGATCCCCTGGCCGGCGCGCGCGGAACGATCCTGCTGCCGACGCGCCGCGCCGCGCGCGCTCTGGGCGAGGCGTTCCTGCGCGCATCGGGCGGCAACGCCATGCTGCAACCGCGGATCGCAGCGCTTGGCGCGCTGGACGAGGCGCCTTTGGCCCTGGGCGACTGGCTCGACGCGCCGCCGGCGATCGGCGGGCTGGACCGGCTTGCCTTGCTGTCCGGGCTGGTGCTGCAAGCCGGCACCGCGTTCGGCACCGCGCCGACGCTGGATCAGGCCTGGGGGCTGGCGCAGGCCCTGGCCGATCTGATGGACGAGGCGGAGCGCGCCGGCTGCGATCTGGCCGCCACCCTGCCGGATGCGGCGGAGGAACAGGCCGAGCATTGGCAGCTCACCCTCCGCTTCCTGCGCATCGTCACCGAGATCTGGCCGACCGTTCTCGCCGAGCGCGGGCAGGGCAATCCCGTGGCGCGCCAGATGGCGCTGCTGGAGGCGCAGAGCCGGCTCTGGCGCGAGCAACCGCCGGCCTCGCCGATCTGGGCGGCGGGATTCACCGCCCTGTCGCCGGCCGCGACGGTGCTGCTGAACGCGATCGCCCGTCTGCCCAACGGGATGCTGGTGCTGCCCGGCCTCGACGATCCGCTCGACGACGCGCACTGGCAGACCCTGCCGGACAGCCACCCTCAGGCGGGGCTGGCGCGCCTGCTGGCCGAGCTGGGTGCGCGCCGCGCGGATTTCGCCATCTGGGGCAAGGAGTCCGAGCCGGTGGTGCCCGAGACGCGGGTTGCTGCGCTCGGCCGCGCGCTTCTGCCGCAACAGGCGCTGGGCGACTGGCTGCGTCGCGACGAACCGGTCTCCGTGCAGGGGCTTCGGCGCCTTCATACCGCCGATCAGCAGGAGGAAGCCGCCGCCATCGCGCTCCTGCTGCGCGATGCGATCGAGACGCCCAACAAGCGGGCCGCGCTGGTCACGCCGGATCGGGGTCTGGCGCGGCGCGTGGCGGTGGAGCTGTTCCGCTGGGGCGTTGCGGTGGATGACAGCGCCGGCGAACCTCTGGCCGGAACGCCGCCCGCCTTGCTGTTGCGTCTGGCGGCGGCGACGGTCGCGGACGGCCTGTCGCCGGTTTCGCTGCTGTCTTTGTTGAAGCATCCGCTCTGCGCCGCCGGGCTGCATCCGGCCGAATGCCGACGCCAGGCGCGCGCCCTGGAGCTGGCGGTCTTGCGCGGCCCCGCACCGGCGCCGGGGGGGGACGGATTGCGCGAGGCGGTCCAGGACCGGGCCGGCGGAGACGCGTCGCTGTCCGCCTTCGTCGCGCGCGTCCTGGAGCGTTTGCAGCCGCTCTCGGCCCGGTTCGCGCAGCGTCAGGCCTCGGTGCCGGCTCTGCTGCGGGCGCTGCTGGAAGCCGCGGAGGCGCTGGCCGCGACCGAGGACGAGACGGGGGCGGCGATCCTGTGGTCGGGCGAGGACGGCAACGCCCTGGCGCTGCATCTGGCGGAACTGTCCGACGCCACGGAGTCGGTTCCGCCACAGGCGCCGCGCGTTCTGCCCGGCCTGCTGGATGCGTCGCTGCAGGGCATCGCCGTGCGCAGCCGTCGCGCGCTGCGCGGCCTGCCGGACGGCGCCACGGAGCATCCGCGCGTGTTCATCTGGGGGTTGCTGGAAGCCAGGCTGCAAACGGCGGATCTGCTGGTGCTGGGCGGTCTGGCGGAAACGGCCTGGCCGCCCGCGGTCGATCCCGGGCCGTGGATGAGCCGGCCGATGCGCAAGCGGGTCGGGCTGCCGTCGCCGGAAGAGGTTGTCGGGCAGGCGGCGCATGATTTCCTGTCCTGCTGCTGTTCGGCGCCGAACGTAGTGCTGTCCTGTCCCGGCCGGCGCGAGGGCGCGCCCTCGGTGCCGGCGCGCTGGCTGGTGCGGCTCGATGCGTTCCTGCAGGGCCAGAACCAAGCCCTGCCGGTTGATCCGGCGGGGGGCTGGCTTCGGCTGCTTGACCAGCCGGACGGCCCGCCCAAACCGGTATCTCCGCCCGAGCCCCGCCCGCCGCTCGCGTTGCGTCCGCGCCGCCTCAGCATCACCGAGATCGAGACCTGGATGCGCGACCCCTACGCGATCCATGCCAGGCACGTGCTGCGGTTCCGTCCGCTTCCAGAGCTGGAACAGGCGGCGGATGCGGCGGATTACGGCCTGATCGTGCATGAGGCGCTGGCGCAGTTCTTCGCCGAACACGGCACGTCCTGGCCGCCGAACGCCGCGCAGGCCCTGGGCGCCGCGTTCGATCGCGCCCTGACGGCGGCGCGTCTGCGGCCGGCCCTGGCGGCCTGGTGGCGGCCACGCCTGCGCCGGATCGCCGCCTGGGTGGCGGAGGCGGAGTCCGAACGGCGGCGCGAGGCGGCGCCGCTCCAGGTGCACACGGAGATCGCCGGCCGGGTGACGCTGGACGACGCGCCGGGCGGCCCCTTCGTGCTGAGCGGCCGCGCCGACCGCATCGATCTGCGTGCCGACCGGACACTCGCCTTGTTCGACTACAAGACCGGAACCTTGCCGGGAAAGGCGTCGGTGCAGGCTGGCTGGTCGTCGCAGCTCGTGCTGGAAGCGGCGATGGCCCTGCGCGGCGCCTTCGGCGAGGCGCTGCGGGCGCCGGCCGGCGAGATCATCTATTGGCGCTTGTCGGGTGGTCATGTGCCGGGCGAGGAAAGCCGTCCCGTGGCCGAGAACGACTTGCAGTCCCTGGTGGAGCAATGCTGGCGTGCGCTGCACGGCCTGATCGCGGCCTATGACGATCCGGAGCAGCCGTATCTGTCGCATCCGCGTCCCGAATACGCGCCGCCTTATCCGGACTATGCCCAGCTCGCCCGGGTCGCCGAATGGAGCGCCGCACGGGAGGAGGGCGGATGAGCCCCCGCCGCGCTCTTTCGCGCATCCCCCGCCCGGCCGGGCGGGCCGGTCTCGCACCGCCGGGCGCGCCATGACCGACGCCACCCGGGCCGCGATCGCGCTCGCCAACCGGCAGCAGGGCCTGGCTTCCGATCCGGACGTGTCGGCCTTCGTGTCGGCCTCGGCCGGCAGCGGCAAGACCAAGCTGCTGATCGACCGGCTGTTGCGCCTGATGCTGCCGCGGGTGGCGCCGGACGATCCGGAGCGGCGTCTCGTGCCCGGCACCGATCCGGCCCGCATCCAGTGCCTGACCTTCACCAAGGCGGCCGCGGCGGAAATGGCGATCCGTCTGCAGCGCGAGCTGGGCGGCTGGGTGACTCTGGACGATGCCGGGCTGGACGATCGCCTGCGCCGTTTGGGCTGCGAGGGCGGAGCGGCGCTGCGCCAACCGGCCCGTGCCCTGTTCGCGCGCGTGCTGGACTTGCCGGGCGGCATGCGGATCGGCACCATTCACGCCTTCTGCCAGTCCCTGCTGCGCCGCTTTCCGGTCGAAGCCGAGGTGAGCCCGCATTTCCGCCTGGTCGAGGACACGGATTCCCGCGCGGCGCTGAACCGCGCCTGGGAAGAGGTGCTGTCGGAACGGGCGCGTGGCGGCGTGGAGGATGCGGCGCTGTCGCTGCTGGCAGGCCAGGCGCAGGCCTCCGACGCGCTGCGTCTGTTGCAGACGCTGCAGAGCAAGGCGCCCGCGCTGCAACCGGTGCTGGACGCTTTGCAGACCGAGCCCGAGCGGGTCGGGCGCCATCTGCGCCGGCTCCTCGCGCTGCGCCGGGCCGACGAGGCGGCCTGCGTGCTGGCCGGCGTATCGCCGCCGAACGAATCCGACCTTCTGGCGGTGCTGCGCGAGGCGATCGCCATCGGCACGCCGTCGCTGCGCAAGCAGGCCGAGGAGATGGCCGACTGGCTGGCGCAGACGCCGGAGCGGCGCGCCGAGACCTGGTCGCGCTGGTGCGGGATGTTCCTGACCGGCAAGAACGAGCCGCGCGCGGCGGGCGGCTTCGTGAAGGGCAAGCTCGGGCAGAGCCATCCGCATATCGCCGAAGCCCTGGTGGCGGAGGCCGAGCGAATCGTCGCCGTGGAGGACGAGAGGCGCGCGATCCGGACCGTGGCGCTGACCCTGGCGCTGCTGGAGCTGGGCGGCCCGGTGCTGCGCCGCTACGCCGACGGCAAGCGCGCGCTGGGTCTGGTGGATTACGACGACCTGATCGGCCGCACCCTGGCGCTGCTGCGCGATCCGGGCTCGGCCTGGGTGCTGTACAAGCTCGATGGCGGTATCGACCATCTTCTGCTCGACGAGGTGCAGGACACCTCCGATCTGCAATGGCGCATCGCCCACGCGCTGACGGACGAGTTCTTCGCCGGACGCGGTGCCGGCGCGGAAGAACGATCCTTGCCGCGCACCGTGTTCGCGGTGGGCGACTACAAGCAATCGATCTACTCGTTCCAGGATGCCGATCCGGACGCGTTCCACCATTGGCACGGGCACTTCCGCGACCGGGTCGGGCGGGGCGGTCAGGCCTGGCGCGAGCCGGAACTGACCGTGTCGTTCCGCTCCACCGTGCCGGTGCTGGCGCTGGTGGATGCGGTGTTCGCCGCGCCCGATGCGGCGCGCGGCGTGCAGGAGCCGGGCCGGGCGGGCGCGATCCGCCATGTCTCGGCCAGGCCGGATGCGCCGGGCAGCGTGGAGCTGTGGCCCCTGGTGCCGGTGGACCGAGACGGCGGCGCGGGCGAGGCGCCCGATCCGGCCGATCCCTGGAGCGCGCCGCGCCGCAACCGCAGCCGGAGTTCGGCGCAGCAGCTCCTGGCCGAACAGCTTGCCCGCTTCATCGCCGGCGAGATCGGTCGCCGCCATGAGACCGGGGGATCACCCTTGTCGGCCGGAGACGTGCTGGTGCTGGTGCCGCGACGGTCGGCCTTCGTGCGGGCGCTGATCCGCGCGCTGAAGGCAGAGGGCGTGCCGGTGGCGACGCTGGTGCGGACCGGCCTCGCCGACCAGATCGCCGTGCGCGACCTGATGGCGCTGTGCGACGCGCTGCTACTGCCGCAGGACGATCTTTCGGTGGGATGCGTTCTGACCAGCCCGATCGGCGGCCTGAGCGACGACAGCCTGATGGCGCTGGCGACGGAGCGCGGCGAGCGGAGCCTGTGGGAGCAGCTGCGCGAGCGGGCCAGGGAGCGCCCGGATTGGGGTCGCGCCTGGGATCTGTTGTCGTCCTTGTTCGCACGGGTGGATTTCGTGTCGCCGCATGCGCTGCTGGCCGAGGCGCTGGGGCGGTTCGGCGCGCGTGCCCGTCTGCTGGCGCGTCTGGGGCCGGAAGCGGCGGAGCCGGTGGACGAGCTTCTGTCCGCCGCCCTGCGCCATGCGGACACCCATCCGCCGTCCTTGCAAGGTTTCCTGCACTGGCTGCGGCGGTCGGAGGAAAGCATCAAGCGCGAGCCCGATGCGGCCGGCGACGCCGTGCGCGTGATGACCGTGCATGGCGCCAAGGGGTTGCAGGCGCGCCTCGTGGTTCTGCCGGACACCACGGGCCACCGCCCGGTGGACGATACGCTGCTCTGGGTGAAGCCGGATGCGCGACCGGACGGCGCGTTCGAGCCGGATCTGGTGGCGCCGATCTGGGTGCCGCGCGCCGAGCTCGGTTCCGCCTCCACGCGGCTGCTGCGGGACCGCATGCGGGCCGATGCGACGGCGGAAAGCAATCGCCTGCTTTATGTCGCGCTGACCCGCGCCGCCGACCGCCTGGTGGTGTGCGGCTGGGAATCCGGCCGCAGGACCGAGGGCGGCGCGCCGGAGGGGAGCTGGTACGCGTTGTGCCGGGCCGGCTTCGAGGCCGCGGGGGCGGTGGCGCAGCCCTTCGCTCTGCCCTGGCCGGGGGAGCGGCTGGTCCTGGCCCAGGCGGAACCGGCATCGGCGGCCAGGCCCGCGCCGGCGGCGATCGCGGCCGACAGCGAAACCGGGCCGCTGCCGGCCGCTCATCTTCCAGCGGCGCTGCCGCCCTGGACTGGCAGGGCGCCGGACTGGCGCGCGGCCGCCCTGCCGGCCGAGCCGGTCTTGCCGCAACCTCTGGCGCCGAGCCGTCCGGACGACGTGGAGCTGGGCCCCGTTCCCGCCCTGCGCTCGCCGCTCGACACGGAGGCGGCCGATGGGCAGCGCGAGCGCGCGGCGCGCCGCGCCGGCGGGTTCAGGCGCGGCCGGCTGTTGCACGCCTTGCTGCAGCATCTGCCGGACCTGCCGGAGGAAAGGCGCGAGGAAGCCGCGTTGCGGTTCCTGCGCGCGGGATCGGACGGGCTGTCCGAGAAAGACGCGCGGGACGCGGCGGACCGGCTGCGCGACGTGCTGCTCCATCCCGGGCTGGAACCGCTCTTCGCCACCGAGGCGCTGGCGGAACAGCCGGTCTCCGGGCTGGTGGACGGGGTGGTGGTGTCCGGGCGGATCGATCGTCTTCGCGTCCTGCCCGACCGGGTGCTGCTCTGCGATTTCAAGACCAACCGGCGCATGCCGTCCGCGCCCGAGCGGGCGCCGCTGCCCTATTTGCGGCAGATGGCCGCCTATCGCGCCCTGCTCGCCCAGCTTTATCCGGACCGTCCGGTCCGCTGCGCCCTGGTCTGGACGGAAGAGGCCAGCGTGATGGTCCTGCCCGATGCGCTGCTGGAGCGGCATCGGCCTGGAACATACCGGCTGCGCGACGATGGAGAATCCGTGCCGCTTGACCAGCCGCCGCCTGTCGCCCATCTCGATTGACGCAGCGAGTTCAAAGGACACCGCACAGATGAGCGAGAACACGGTCGCCGTTACCGACGACACCTTCGAGACCGACGTGCTGAAGAAGCAGGGCGCGGTTCTGGTCGATTTCTGGGCCACCTGGTGCGGCCCCTGCAAGATGATCGCTCCGGCACTGGAGGAGATCGGCGCCGAGTTCAAGGACCAGCTGACGGTGGCGAAGGTCGATATCGACCAGAACCCGCAGACGCCGAACAACTACGCCGTGCGCGGCGTGCCGACGCTGATCCTGTTCAAGGACGGCAAGCCGCACGCCACCAAGGTCGGCGCCCTGCCGAAGAGCCAGCTCAAGGACTGGGTGCGCGAGAGCCTCGCCTCCTGAGAGCAGCCACGACCCTTCCGTCCGTTCGGGACGAGCCGAACGCTTGTCACGCGAACGGACGGACATCTCTTACCCGCCCGCGGTCCACCCGACCTGGCGGATTTCCCGCGCCTCCATGAGCGCCGGCAGCGCCGGATCGCAGAGGGCCGCCATCTCGCCCTCATGGTCGTACTCCGGCATGAACCGGTCCAGCAGCGCGTCGCGCCCGGCGGCGGGGTGGAAATAGATCTCCGACAGGCCCGGCGGCAGGTTCGGGATCAGTGTCCTGATACGGTCTGCCCGCATCGCGCCGCTCCAGCGCAGGCCGAAGCACTGGTCGTTGGTGCGAAGCCCCGCGCGCTCGGCCCGCCAGCGCAGCAGCCCGGTCCAGCGCCGGAGGGCGGCGTCGGCAAGGCTCTCGGTCGCGCCGAGCGGCGCTGCCGGCTCGTTGGGAATGCGGATGGCGGGCAGGGCGTGACGCCGGCCGGCCGCGATCATCAGGCCGCCTACGGTCGGGTGCAGATGCATGTGCTTGTGCGCGTTGGCGTGGTCCAGCCGGAGCCCTGTCGCGGCGAAGGCCTCGAACTGCGCCCGGATCTCGCGTCCGAGCTGGCGACGCACGTCGGGGCGGAAGAAATAGCGTATCCCGAGCCGGAGCTGGTCGGACGGGAACCAGCCGGTCTCGTCCACCAGAAGCGGGATCTCGGCCGGCGGCAGGGTCGCACGCCCTTCGATCGCCACCAGATGCAGCCCGATACGAAGATCGGGCAGCCTGCGGGCCCGCCGCACCGCGTCCGCGGCGGCATCGCCGGCCACCATCAGGCTCGCGGTGGACAGCACCCCGTCGCGATGTGCCCGTTCGATCCCCTCATTGACCTGTTCGCTGAGCCCGAAATCATCGGCCGAGAAGATCACCGATCGATCGGAGGCCGGGGACGGCTGTCCCCGGCCGGGTCCAGGGGCAGAGCCCCTGGCCTCGCTCACGCCGCGTGCCGGTCCTTCAGGAACTGGAAGAACTCCACGCCTTCGCGCAGACGACGCTTCATCATCTGCGGCGAGCGCACCATCTCTCCCACGATGGAGGCGATCTTCGGCGCCCGGAAATAGAACTTCCGGTAGAACGTCTCGACGCTGTCGAAGATCTCGGTGTGGGACAGGTGCGGATAGTGCAGCGGCGCGATCTGCACGCCGTTCTCGTCGATCAGCTCGGCGTTGGACGCGTCGAGCCAGCCATTCTCGGTCGCCTGCTTGTGCAGGAAGGTGCCGGGATAGGGTGCTGCGAGCGAGACCTGCAGCGTGTGCGGATTGATCTCCTTGGCGAAGGTGATCGTCTCCTGGATGGTCTCCTTGGTCTCGCCCGGCAGACCCAGGATGAAGGTGCCGTGGATCTTGATGCCGAGCTCGTGGCAGTCCTTGGTGAACTGCTTCGCGACCTCGATCCGCATGCCCTTCTTGATATTGTGCAGGATCTGCTGGTTGCCGCTCTCGTAGCCGACCAGAAGCAGGCGCAGGCCGTTCTCCTTCAGCACCTTGAGCGTGGAGCGCGGCACGTTGGCCTTGGCGTTGCAGCTCCAGGTGACGCCGAGCTTGCCCAGCTCGCGGGCGATCGCCTCGGCGCGCGGCAGGTCGTCGGTGAAGGTGTCGTCGTCGAAGAAGAACTCGCGCACCTGCGGGAACAGCTTCTGCGCATGCGCGATCTCGGCGGCGACATGAGCCGGGGAGCGGGTGCGGTAGACATGGCCGCCCACGGTCTGCGGCCACAGGCAGAAGGTGCAGCGCGACTTGCAGCCCCGTCCCGAATAGATCGAGATGTAGGGGTGCATCAGATAGCCGATGAAATAGTCCTCGATGCGCAGGTCGCGGGCATACACGTCGGTCACGAAGGGCAGGCTGTCCATGTCATGGATCAGCGCGCGGTCCTTGTTGGTGACGATGGTGCCGTTGCCGTCGCGCCAGGTGATGCCGTCCACGTCCTTCAGGTCGCGGCCTTCGGCGATCTCCTTCAGCGTGAAGTCGAACTCGTTGCGGGCGACGAAGTCGATCGGCGCGCCCTTCAGCAGGCTCTCGTCCGGCTGCACGGCGACCTTGGCGCCGACCATGCCGATCTTCAGGCTCGGCTTGGCATCCTTCAGCATCTGCGCGACGCGGACATCGGACGCGAAGGACGGGGTGGAGGTGTGCAGCACCACCATGTCGCGATTCTTGATGTCTTCCAGGATCGGCTCCATGCCGAGCTTGGCCGGCGGGGCGTCGATCAGACGCGAGCCCTCGATCAGGGCGGCCGGCTGGGCGAGCCAGGTCGGATACCAGAACGACTTGATTTCGCGCTTGGCCTGGTAGCGAGAGCCGGCGCCGCCGTCGAAACCGTCGAACGAAGGCGGCTGCAGGAAGAGGGTCTTCATCATGATGCTAGGCGTCCTTGGATCGCGCAACGAGCGTCCGGGCGGGCGAGGTCCGGAGGCAGCCGGGCTCAATACGACGGGTTGGCCCGTCCGTCACGCTCTTTCCCGCATATGGAGCGGGAACCGTGGCACGGAAAGCTCATTCTACCGTTTGCGGCTGAGTGTGCGCCGGTTGTTGTCCAGCCGACACGATCGGAGATCCGGCCAGGGCATCCGTGACGATGGTCGGTGCGGCAACGGATTTGGAGGCCGCGCGCGCGGCGATACGGCTCCGCGCCGGCACGGAGATCACATGCCCGCGCCAGGCCACGGTGCCGCCGCGGAAGCTGTTCACCATCACCAGGGCGGAAATCCAGTCCCGCAGCGGCAGCAGCGCCCCGGACAGGGTCGGTTGCGACCGCACCACGCCGTCGATCATCCGCGCCGTGGCTGCGCGCCAGAGCCAGACGCCGATCAGGACGCCCCAGCTCCATCCCGCCGCCGGTGCCGCCAGGACGGCGAGGCTGGCCCAGAACAAGGGAAGCTGGATCGCCGAAAGGGCATAGCCGACCGGTTCGACGCTGCGCACGGTACGGCCCCAGCGCAGCTCGTGCGCATACATCGCGCCGAGCGCGGCGTCGGAAACGGTGGTGCGCGTCATGGTGTCGGCGATGGCGATCGCGGCGCCGGTAGCTCGTACCGCCTGTCCCAGCGCCGAATCGTCGGCCAGATGCGGGGACAGCACAGCCAGGCCGCCAACCGCCTCCAGCGTTTCGCGCCGGAGCGCCATCGTCGCGCCGAGACAATCCTGCCGGCCCAGCAGACGCGACATCAGCACGCCGGGCAGGAAATTATGGTTCACCTGCGCCGCCGCCAGTCTGCGGGCGAGGCTGCCATCGGCGGGAATGCCGCCGTAAAGGGTCGTCACGAGACCGACGCCCGGACGGTGCAGGGCCGTGGATACGGCGCGCAGATAGTTCGGCTCGGCATGGATGTCGGAGTCGGACATCACCAGGATGTCGTGCCGGGCCGAGGAGAGCATGTTGATCAGGTTGCCGATCTTGCGGTTCGGACCGTGCTGCTGCGTGGAGACGACGAGATCGAGCTGGAGCTGCGGAAAGCGCTGCTGGAGGCGGCGCACGACGGCAATGGCCGGATCCTCCGGATCCTGCACGCCGAACACGATCTGGAAATCGGGATGGTCCTGGCGGCAGAAACTGTCCAGCGCCTGTTCCAGCATCGGCTCGTCGCCATGCAGCGGCTTGAGCACGGTGACGGGGACGACCGGCACGTCCGTATGGCGCCGGCGCGCGGCGCCGCGCACGAAGCGCCGCAGCAGGACGGCACCGACCCCGGCCTGGACGCAGCCGAACACCGCCACCAAGCCGCATATCGCCCCGATCGCACGTCCGGTCATGACCAACGGACCGATTGCTGGCGTCATGCGTCGCTGTCCGTCCTCATGCTCGAATTGCGGAGCGTTTTGCTGCCCGTGTTATTGGGCAGCGACCGGGATCGAGGTCAACCGCCTTGAAAGGCGGCGATCTTCTTCTTCAGGCTTTGTATGAGAGCGGAGGCATCGCCGGAGGAGAGGCCGGAGCTGAAATCGGCGCGCTGAACGGCGACCTGGCTGATATTGCCGTTCAGCAGGACATCCACCACGCGCCATCCGGCCGCTGTCTGACGCATCACATAGTTGACGTCCGTGGTGGATCCGTTGGCGGTGATATGGGTGTGGACGATCTGTTCGCCGGGGATCGCGGCCGGTGTGGCGGCGGGGTCCACCGTGAACGTATCGTTGCCGCCGGGGGCAAAATTGGACACGTAGCGCGCGACGGTGAACTGGCGGAACTGGTTGAGAAGCTCGGCCTTCTGCGCCTCCGGTATCGTGCGATAGCGCAGGCCGACCGAGTTCTGCAGCACGGTCTGCAGGTCGAATGCGTTGTCGATGGACGGCGCCAGCATCCGGGCGCGCTCGGCGAAGCTGGCGCTCGAATGCTCGACGCGGCCCAGAGCCGCATACAGCGCGCTGACCGGCGCCGTGGGCGAGCCGGCCGCGACCGATGGCGCAGCCTCCGAAGCCGGCTGGATCTGCGCGGACGCCGCCACCGGCCAAAGGGCTGCGGAGACGGCGAGGCCGAAACAGACGGCCGTGGAACGGAAGGCTGGGGACATCATTCTGATGGGCATGGGCTCAGCATTTCGGCGAGACACGTTGCAGTGACAACCCCTGCTGAGCGGCGCCGGTTCCGGCC
>JAMSKV010000015.1 GCA_024515975.1 Endosaccharibacter trunci | reverse complement strand
GGCGAGATTGCCCGCAACGTCCAGCAGACCGCCGGCAGCACGCGCATGGTGACCGACAACATCGTCGAGATCAGCCGCTCGGCCCAGCACAACGGGGCGGCGGCAACCCAGGTGATGGCGTCTGCAGGCGAGCTGTCCCGCCAGGCCGAGACGCTGAATCAGGAGGTCACCCAGTTCCTGCGCCTCGTGAAGAACACCTGAGAGGAACCACCGGGCTCTCGCGACAAAGCAGTCGCGAGAGCCCATTCACGACAAGACAGGTGTCAATTTCGACCGCTTACGGGACATCTGGAGCCACTCTTGCTCGGAGTAGTGGCTGGGCCAGCTCCGCGACGAAGAGTCCGTGGACTGGACCGAGGACACGTTGACCGTTCTGCGCGTTCCGACCGAGGCGGAGCGGAATGCCGGCGCCAGGGCCTGTGCTGTCCAGCTAGAGCTGTTTCCCCTGCCCCGCTGCCGTGCCGCATACTCCGAACCAAACGGACAGAATTCCTTTTGCTTCTTCTCTTCAGAAGAAGAAGGCATCTCCTTCCCCCGCGTCACTCGCGCAAATGCCGATGCAGAAACGGCAAAACCGCATTCCAGTACGGTTCCGGGGCAAACCGTTCCAGATCGGTATGTTCCGCGCCGTCGGCCCACCACAGAGTCTTGGGCGCGTTGGCGCGCTCGAACAGGGCCCGGGTGTCGGCCATCGTGGTGAAGGGATCGAGCGAGCCGGACGCGATCAGCACGGGCGCGTGAATCATGCCGATCTGCTGCGCCGGGCGGAGCGTGCCGGGGCGCACGCCAGTCAGAATCGGTAGAAGCCACGCGAAGAGGCGTCCCAAAGCCGGCGCGACGCGGCAGGCGACGCCACTGCTCACCCAGGAGCGCAGGGTCGCGGCGATGCGCGTGTCGATGGCCGGGCGAATATCGGGAAACACCGATTCCAGCACCAGAGCATCCAGACGGGGCGGCTCGGAGGCGAGCAGTACCGCCGCACCGCCGAGCGATATGGCGATGGCCCCGAGTTTCCCGCCGGGATTACGGGCGCGCGCCAACTCGATCGCAGCGGCGACGTCGCGCGCTTCGGGAAAGCCGAATCCAATATGCGAGCCACCGCTCTCGCCATGCGCCCGCAGATCGAACAGGAGAACCGAGAAGCCGTCGCGATGCAGCGTCCGCGCGCGTCGCACCAGGGTGAGACGGTTGCCGCCGATCCCGTGCACCAGCAGCACCGTCCCATGCGCGGCCGATCGGCCCTGGAGCCACCAGCCGGACAAAGAGATGCCGTCCTCCGCGGCGAAGGACACCGGTTGCGCCCCATCAAGTCGCGAAGTCGGAGGCCCGATCGGTTTGCGGAAGCGGAGAAACGCCAGGCGGATCGATTGCTGGAGCGCGAGAATGCCAAGCGGCATCGCGGCGGCCAGACCGATCGCGACCACGCGTGAGCGAGACGGCGAACGCATGCTCAGGCCGCAGGCACCGCGGCGATCCGTTTCTCGCGCCAGAGCGAGTCCGCCAGCCCTTCCAGATAGGCGGCGGCGACGCCGGCCGCATCGGGATCGTAGAGGCGGCGGAGATGCTCAGGGTTCAAGGCCCTGGCGCGATCCAGCAGGGCGCGCCACGGTTCCAGCGCCCCCGGCCACTGCAACAGCGCGACCGCGGCTCCGGCCTCGGCAAGTTGCTCGGCTTTGCGGGTCTGCTCGCCGAAATAGCGCCATTCCGGGGCGCAGATGAACGGCCGGCCGACGCGAGCGATCTCGTGCACCGTGTTGTCGCCGGCCGACGCGATCACCACGTCGGCAGCGGCGATATGAGCGGTCACGTCGGACACCCATCCCTTCTCGACCAGATTGCCGAAATCGGTTTCGTGTCCCTCGCGATGCACCGGGCCGACCACCATCCACAGCGCATCCGGAACCGCGCGGGCGGCCATGGTGAGCGGGGCGTAAGGCGTGCCGGCACCGCCATGGCCGGTCAGCACCAGCACGGTCTCGCGATCCGGAGCGATGCCGAGCCGGGCCCGGGCCTCCTCGCGCGAGGGCACCGCATCCGTCGTGGTGCAGAGGCCGCCGGTGTAGCAGGTCTTGCGGCGCGCCCAGCCGGGAAAGTCGGCCTGCTCGATGCTGGAATCGAACGGGGCCAGCAGCCCGACGCAGGCCTGGTAGGCGCCGAGATGGCCAGGATCGAGCCTGTCCCCGTGCATGCGGATCTTCACCGCCGGAACCGATGCGATCCGAGACAGAAGCGCGATCTCGGCGGACACGTCGATCACGAACAGGGCCGGATCGGCATCGTCCAGATGATCCAGAATGCGGCGCATGGTTCGCCTGGTTTCCCAGACGCCCAGCGGCACGCAATGCATCACCTCCGGCGTGGGCTGCTCGAACAAGGCCTGGCTCGGCACCGCGGCACCGATCATGTTCGGCAACTCGACAAGCTCGATCGGGCGCTCGAACCCGTCGAACAATGAGGGTTTGGCGGTCATGACCGTCACGCGCCGATCCGCACGCATCCGACGGATGATCGCCATGGTGCGGTTGGCATGGCCACGGCCCTGATGATGCACGAAGAACGAGATCGGCCGCGCGCCGCCGGGCCGGGCACTCAACGAAGCTCCGTCATCCGCCATGCCGCCCATCCTTCCATCGCCAGGGCGTTCTCCCTAGCACGGGAGGGCCTGTGCTCGTCAGGGGCGCCGGAGGAACGCATAGCGAACCACTGGCGGTGGCGAGGCGACCGCCTCCGCGGGGAATTTCGCCCTGGAAGCCCGTCTCCGCATGGTCCGGCCGGGCCGTCATTGCGCCGGATGGACACCGGCGGCCTCGGCCCGGTCTCCGCTCGTTGCCAGACGGGGCGCCGTCTGCCAGACCGGCGACGCGCTCGGTGGCCAAAGGCTAACCGTTCCTGTGCACCGACGACGGGAGAAAAAGGCCATGCTGGGAGAAACGACGGCTTCGCTGACGCGGCGTGGGGCGATGCTCGGCACGCTCGGCATCGCCCTGGCGCCCCCTGCCTGGGCGCAGTCCGCTGTGGCGCCGGAGATCGGTGCGGTTCGCGACTACGAACGGCGCAGTGGCGGGCATGTCGGGTTCTGGGCGACGAACGTGACGACCGGGCGACAGATCGGCTGGCGGGCAGACGAGCGCTTCGTGATGTGCAGCACGTTCAAGATGTCGCTGGTTGCTCTGGTGTTGCGCAATGTCGATCGGGGCGCCGAACGGCTCGATGCCGTGATCCGGTTCACCAAGGCGGACGTGCCGGACTGGTATGCCCCCGTGGCGCGCGCGAACCTCGCCCGTGGAGAAATGACGGTCGGCGAGATGTGCCGCGCGGCGATAGAGCAGAGCGACAATAGCTGCGCCACTCTGCTGCTGACGCGCAGTGGCGGTCCCGCTGCGGTGACGCGGTTCTGGCGCGGACTCGGCGACATGACAAGCCGTCTCGACGACGGCGAGCCGATGGTGAACCGGACCAAGCTGGGCGGACTCGCGAACACCACGACTCCGCATGCCATGGCCACCACGCTGGGGCGGATCGTGCTGGGCGACGTGCTGACGCCATCGTCGCGAGAGATGCTGCGGGGTTGGCTTGTAGCCTGCACGACAGGCCTGAACAGGTTGCGCGCGGGATTGCCGGCGGGCTGGACGGCTGGCGACAAGACCGGCAACAACGGCGCCGATGCCGCGGGCGATATCCTGGTCGCCTGGCCGCCGAACGGATCAGGTCCGGTCCTGATCGCTGCCTATACGAGAGGCGGGCAGCCTACGCCGGATATGTTTTCCCCCTTGTTCGCCGCCATCGCCCGGGAGGCGGCAGGGCGACTGGGGTGACAGGATGAACGACGTGCTCTCGTCGGGCGGCCCGTCCGACAGGTAGCACGCCTCGGCAATCAGGCCGCGTTTCGGCGCGAGAGCGGGACGTCCCGTTTCTCGTAGGTATACTCGCCGTCAGCGACCATCCGTTCGAGGAAACGGCACATCTTCTGGTCGAGGGCCTTGTCATACGTCGCGATAACCTGGCCCAGTTCGTTGAAGAGCGTCATCGTCTCGAGGTCGTCAACGACATGCTTTCGGGTACTCATCGCGGCGTACACTCCTCTGAGGGCTCCTTCTTACGGGTTAGATCCTGAATCGATCCTTAAAATGTTGACGATGACCTTTTAATAACGGCTATGCCATCTTTCGACATTCGGACCGGGCGTTCTTCGTCCACGCGCGGTCGCTCCCCGTGAAAAACAGCCCCGTGAAAAACAGCAACGCGGAAAAAATCGCCCTTTTCTTGCGTTGTCGTGACGAAGCTCCGCAGGAGCGTGCTCGTAGGATGGAGTGGCTCCGATGGGGGATGTTTCGGTACTGACTTTGGCACGGGGACGCGGCGGTCACCTCCGCAAGGTGATGCAGGGCCTCGCCATGCAGACGGTGCCGCCCGCGGAGATGATCATCGCCGTGATGCAGCCCCAGCCCTTCGCCGATCTGCCGCCCATGCCGTTCCCGGTGCGGCAGATTCCCGTGCCCGGTGAGATGCTGCCCCTGGCGGGCGCGCGCAACCGGGTGGCGCGGGAGGCGACAGGCCGCAACCTGGTGTTTCTCGATATCGATTGCATCCCCGACCCGACCCTGGTGGCCGATTATCGCGACGGCCTGGCCGCGCTCGACGGGCTGCTGATGGGCGAGGTGCTGTATCTGGACGACGCGACCAGCCGCGGGCCGCTCGATTTCGAGCATTTCGCCACCGTGGCGGAAAAACATTCCGACCGGCAGGGGCCGCCGGGCCAGCGCCTGCGCATCTGCGAGGATTACCGCTGCTTCTGGTCTCTGACCTTCGCGATCCGGCGCGATACCTTCCTCGCCACTGGCGGGTTCGACGAGCGCTATGTCGGCTATGGCGGTGAGGACACGGATTTCGGCAAGACGCTTGACCAGATCGGCGTGCCGATCGCCTGGCTGCGTGGCGCCAGGAGCTATCACCAGCACCATCCGCACCACATGCCGCCCGTGCATCATCTCGAAAGCGTCGTGCGCAACGCCGAGCTGTTCGAGGAGAAATGGGGCTATCGCACCATGGGCCATTGGCTCGACGCCTTCGCCCGGATGGGGCTGATCGACAACGCGCCGGACCGGAAGCTCCGCATTCTGCGCCCGGCCACGGAGCAGGATCTGTCCCTGACCCGCCAGCACGGCCATCAGCCCTACAGCAACACCGCCTCCGTGATCCGCAAGCTGCAGGAGCGTGCCACTCAGGCAGGTGCGATTCAGGCGGGTGCGGCGGGCGGCGTGGCGCTTCCGGCCGCTCTCGTGGTAGCGGCAGGGCAGGTCGCCGAGACCGGGCTCGACGCCTGAGACGCTTGCGGATCGCGCTGGTCTCGCATGCGCGACACCCCATCCGTCCGCCTTTCGCGGGCGGGCTCGAAGCGCATAACTGGCACCTCGCCCACGCGCTGCGCGCGCGCGGCCATGCGGTGACGCTGTTCGCCTCGGGCGACAGCGATCCCGACTTCCCGATCGTGCCGGTCGTGCGGCAGCATGTGGAAGCGACGCATCCCGGCCGCGAACACGCCGACGATGCCGCGCTGAAGGCCCATGTCGATGCGGCCTACGATGCCGCGTGCGCGCGCATCGGCGCCGGCGATTTCGACATCGTGCATAACCACAGCCTGCACCGCTTCCTGCCGATGGCGGCGCGCGAACGCGGCTGGCGCATGGTGACATCGCTGCACACGCCGCCTGTGGGTGGGCTGGAGTGGTTCATCGGTGAGGCGCTCTCGCCGCGCCATCGCGTCTCCGCCGCCTCCGCGCACCAGTTGCGGCTCTGGTGGCCGGAACGCGTGTCGCCCTTCGCCTCCGTGGTGGCGAACGGGATCGCGATCGAATCCTGGCCCTTCTCGGCGGAGGGCGACGGAAGCGCCGCCTGGAGCGGACGCATCCTGCCGGAGAAGGCGCCGCATCTGGCGCTCGACGCCGCGCGCCTAGCCGGCATTGCGCTGCGCCTCGCCGGGCCGATCGAGGACCGCGCCTATTTCGAGGCCGAAATCGCGCCGCGTCTGCGCAACGGCGCGACCTATCTCGGCGCGCTGGATCGCGCATCGCTGGCCGGCATGCTCGGACGCGCCAGCGTGTTCCTGTCCACCCCGTGCTGGCCGGAAGCCTTCGGCCTGGCCGCGATCGAGGCGATGAGCTGCGGTTTGCCCGTCGCCGCCTTCGACAGCGGCGCGGTGCGCGAGGTGATCGGCGAAGACAGCGGACGGTACGCGCCGGCCGGTGACACGGACGCGCTCGCCGTGGCGATCAAAGCCGCCCTGCCCCTGTCTCGCCGGGCAGCGCGACGCCGTGTGGAGGAGCGTTTCAGTACCGGCGCGATGCTGGAGGGCTACGAGGCGCTGTATCGGTGTGTTCTGGGGGAATGACGGCAGGAAGAATCTTCTTTTTCTGAAGAAAAAGAAGCAAAAAGACTTCCATCCGTTTGGCTACGAACAAACGGCCAGGCACGGAGCCAGACGGATTTCTTCGCTTCTTTCTTCCAGGAAAGAACCTCTTTAGCTCTGGTGCGACGCAAGCATGCGCAGGCGATCGCACAAACGTTCAACCACGCCGGCCCAGTCGCCGGGCCGGGTCTGCCGGATGATCTCGAGACCGGGATACCACGGGCTGTCGGTTCGGCCGGAGAACCAGCGCCAGCAATTGTCGTAGCGGTCGAGCAGGATCACCTTCTGGCCCAGCCCGGCCGCCAGATGGGCGACGGAGGTATCCACGCTGACCACGAGATCGAGCGAGCGGATCAGGCTGGCGGTATCGTCCGTGTTCTCGATGAAATCGGTCGGGTCGAAAATGCGCAGGTCCTCCGGCGGGTCGGTCAGCTCGGCCGCATAGGGGCCGAGCTGGAGGCTGACCAGGGCCAGGCCGGGCAGTTCGGCCAGAGGCGCCAGGGCGGCAAGACCGATGCTGCGACGGCGGTCGATGGCGTTCGCGGCGAGGTTTTCCGGCCTCGGCGCGCCGCCCCAGACCAGCCCGACCCGCAACGGACCGCCAGGACGCCGGGGCGGCACATGCTGCGCCGCCAGCGCCACACGCTCCGGATCGGTGCGCAGATACGGCACCGGCGCGCCCCAGACATCCGCCGTGCGGAGAGCAAAGACGCGCGGCAGGGAGATGAACGGGCAATGAAAGTCGCAATCGAACTCGATATCCTGGGTGGCGCGGACGCCGGCGATGCCCTCCACCCGCGCCACCGTCTGCAGCAACGGCAGCGGCACCCAGGCGATCACATGCGCGCCCAGCCGGGCCAGCAGGGGCACGTAGCGCAGGAACATCAGGGTATCGCCGATCCCCTCTTCATGCGTCAGCAGGATCCGCTTGCCGGTCAGATCGGCATCGGCGTCGAGAGTCGACAGCAGGCGATCGAGCGGAAGCTTGGTATGGCCGGGAAGCTGGAAGCGCCATTCATGCTCCTGCCAGCCCTGCACCATGCGGCCGGCCTTGAGCAGCGAGATGGAATGGTTGAGACGGACCTGCGCATCCTTGGGCTTGCGATGGATGGAGCGGCGATAGGCCGCCAATGCCTCCTCGAACCGGTTCTCGGCGGTCAGCGCGCAGCCGATATTGGCCCAGGCCGCCGCATTCTCGTTGTCCAGCTCCACAACGCGACGAAAGAAGCCGATCCCGTCATCCGGATGGTTCTGCGCGATGCGGATGATGCCCTTCTGATTCAGCGCCGGCACGTAGTCCGGCAATGCGGCCAGACACCGTTCCACCTCCTCCATCGCCTCGTCGAGACGATGCAGGTCGGTCAGAAGCTGGGCGAATGCGAGGCGCAGCTTGGGGTTGTCCGGGCTAAGCGCGATGCAGGCGCGGAAGGTCGGCTCGGCGGAGGCCGCACGGAACTGCTTCTGCAGCAGGGTCATCAGGTCGACGCAGGGATGCAGCGCCTGCGGACGGCGCTTCGCCACCGCGTTCAGAAGCGGAGCGGCTTCGGTCGCCTGGCCGCAGGCGCCCAGCGCCAGGCCGCACAGAAGACTGGCCTCGATATCGTCCTCGTCGAGGAAAGGCAGCAGATGGTCCCGGGCCTCGGCGAAGCGTCCGGCATGCAGCGCATCGAAACCGGCGCGCATGGCCGCCCGGCGCGCATCCTCCCCGCCGGGTGGAGCGGGGGGCGCCTCGACGGCAGCAGGAAGAGGCGCCGCCGCAGCGGCCGACAGGGCGGGCGAGATCGCGACCGCAAGCGGCACGCCGCCTCCTTGCCGGCTCACCCGTCCGTTCGGCCGGAAGCGACGGGATTTCTGCATGGGACCGTCCCCGCCGCCGCCCTCAGGCCGCGCCGACCAGTTTCCGCACCGCCGCCGAGATGGTGGAGGGCAGGTAGGGCTTGCTCACATGCACATCGAGCGGGTTGTGGCCCGCGTCGGGATCCGGCCTGCCGCTCATGAAGATCACCGGAAGCTGCGGCCGCGCCTGCCGCGCCGTGGCGGCGAGCGTGCGCCCGTCCATGCCGCCCGGAAGCTGGATGTCGGTCAGCATGGCGGCGAACTCGCCCGGCGACTTCAAGGCTTCGAGCGCTTCGGCCGCGTCGCCGGCTTCCACGACGTCGTAACCGTCATCCGCCAGCACTTCGGACAAGGTCATGCGGATCAGAAACTCGTCTTCCACGACCAGGAGGCGGGTTGCGGCCATAACTTCATTCCCGGCTTTAACTTGACCCGCGGGGGGTATTGAGAGCGATAAGGCCCCACCATCGGCGGTCCCGCAAGCCGGTCCGGCGTCGGCCGGCCTCAGCGTGATCGCCCTCGACCGGAGTGGACCGAGATGACGGACCCGTTCGCCCTGATCGCGGGATGGATCCATGAGACCATCGTGCTCCCTCTGCTGTTCCGCTTCGGGCTGATGCAGTGGGAAGACACCGCCTTCATGTGGGCGTTGTTCGCGACCTACGGCGTGCTGCAGGTGCTGATCAACTACGCGATCTGCGTTCCGGCCGAGCGCTTCGCGCCGTTGATCCGGTGGAAGACGCGCGAATCGGTGGCGATGGACGTGGTCTACACGCTGATCGCCCGGATCGGCATTTTTCCCCTGGTCACGTTCTTCGGATTCTACTGGGCGCAGACCGCGCTCAATGGCTGGCTGACCGATCACGGTTACATTCCGCCGACCCTGGAGACGATCTTCCCGGCGCTGATGGGCATGCCGGTGCTGTCGTTCTTCGTCTATGCCGTGATCCTCGATTTCGGCGAATACTGGCGGCATCGCTTCTCGCACACTTTCGGCTGGTGGTACGGGCTGCATGCGCTGCATCACGCGCAGCGGCAGATGACGTTCTGGTCCGACGATCGCAACCACGTCCTGGACGACACGATCGGCTATTTCTGGTTCATCGCCATCGGCCTGCTGATCGGCGTGCCGCCAATGCAGTTCCCGCTCCTGGTTCTGGCCCTGCGTCTGGTGGAAAGCTTCTCGCACGCCAACACCCGGATCCGGTTCGGCTGGCTGGGCGAGCGCCTGCTGGTCTCGCCGCAATTCCACCGCGCCCATCACGGCCTCAACGCCGCCGGGCGGAATTCCTGCAACTATGGCGGCGTATTCCCCTGGTGGGACATGATCTTCCGCACGGCCGACTTCCGGCACGACGTTGTGGAAACCGGCGACGCCCGGGCGCCGGAAGCCCTGGCAACGGGCTCCTGGTTCGCGCAGCAATGGGCCGGCATGGCGCTGTCCTGGCGCTTGCTGACTCGCAAGCGTCGCCGGCGGCAGACGGTGGCGGCGGAGTGATGGCGGTCTTCTTGTTCTGAACGAAAAGGCGCAAACCTTCTGTTCGTCTGGTCAGCTGCACGGAGCCAAACGAACAGAAGGTCCCTGGTTCTGTCGGGAAAGAACGCCTTCTACGGCCGATGCGCGACCACCACCTGGCTCTTGGGAAACGCCGCGTCGAGCGCGCGCTGCACCTTCTCCCCATCCTTGGTGTCGAGCAGACGGCGCCAGGTTTCCTCCCAGGCCTCATAGACCGGGTGTGGCTGCCCAAGATCGACGGCCACGCTCCAGAACATCGACCACTTCACCGCTTCGTAGAAGCCGTAGGTGTCGCAACGCAGGATCTCGAACCCGGCGCCGCGCACCCATCCCTGCAACTCGTCGTGCTGGACGATACGGATATGGTTCGGCTTCTCGAAATAAATCGGCGCCGCGACGGTTTTCTGCACCGCCTCCGAACGCGGATCGGGACAGGCGATCAGCAGCAGGCCTCCCGGCCTGGTGATGCGGAACAGCTCCGCGCACAAAGCCGGAGGATGATCCACATGCTCGATCACCTCCATGCAGATCGTCACCGTGGCGGTCCCGTCACCGATCGGCAGCGCCTCGCCGTTGCCGTGCAGCGCCTCGACGCGACCCGGCGCAGCGGCGGCGACACGGGCACGCGCCTGTTCGAGTCGTTCCCCGTCGAGGTCCGAGAGAATCACCCGCGCGCCCTGGCCCGCACAGAAAAGGCCGGCGCCGCCATCGCCGCAGCCGATATCTGCCACCACGTCGTCCGGCCCGACGGGCACTTGCGGGTAGAGCTCGCCCCGATCGGCCCTGAACCAGCCATGCAACTGGATCGCCGCGGTGCCGAGATCGGGGTGCAGATGGGGTTCCGGCGTGGGCGAAGGCGGCGATGGCGAAGTTGCCGCCGCGGGCGCAGGCGAGGCGACCGGCCCGGCCTGCGGCGATGGCGGCCAGTTCGGGATCGGCAGCGGCTTCCCGGCCAACTCGAAGGCAGCGCGACGCAGCCTGCGCGGAACCCCGCGCACCACCCTGCCGGCGAAACTCATGATCTGGCCCATGGCGTCCCCACACGTTCCGAACCGGCGCTGTGGCGCTCTCTATTGGCCGCCTGGACGGGCCGGCTTGCCAGTCATCCTGGCATGGGCACGGATCACGTCAAAATTCAGGCCCGCTGCGCGCCAAGCCGCTGCGTCGCGGAGCGCGCTGTCGCTGCCTCAATGCAGAGATCATCCGACGGACGGAACATGCCGACAGCGACGGGCGCGAGAGCCTTCCGGCGGCTCGCGCCCGTTCGCTGCCGCCCCCTGATGCGCCCCGCACCGGGAAACAGGCATTTGGAACAGGCTCAGCTGCCTTTCAGCTTCTTGGTGCACTCGCTGTAATAGCCGCCGCCCTTCTGGATCCATTTCAGCCCGCCATTGCCGCCATCGGCCTTGTTGGCGTGATACTGGTCCACGCAGGTCTTCATGCGCGCCTTTCCGGCCGACAGGCTCGCGTATTTCGGGTCGACCGAGGTCGGAAAGACCACGTTGCCCGAGGCGACGGGCGCGGCGGCGGCCGCCGACTTCCCGGGACCGGCCGGCGTTGATTCGGGGGCAGCCGGGGTGGTCGCGGCGGGAGTCGGCGCCGCCGGAGCGGGGGTGGCGGTCGTAGACGCGCTTTTCGCGGCGCCGGGCGTATCCGTGGCGGCGACGGGCGCGCCAGAGCCGCATTGCGCGGCCCGGAAGCTCTTCCAATCGGCGCCGTTCAGCGTGTTGCTCTTCTTGGCTTCCTGATATTTGACGCTGCATTCCTTCATGGACATGGCCTGCGCGCCCGGCGCGCCCAGCAGCCCAGCCGCCGAAAGGGCGAGCGAAAGCGCCAGAAGGCGCGCGGAACGGGTGCTCATGCGGATTTCCCCAAAATCTTGCTGGCCAAACTACCGAAATCGAAGCCGCCGCTCGCCGCCTCCGAGGTCTGCGCGCCGTCTCCGGTCTGCTGATCCACCGCATGCGGGATGAGATGGGCGAGGATCTGCGTCGCCAGCCCCGCGGGCACGCCGTGCCGGGCGGCGAAATCGTCGATCTGCTGCGGCGGGAAGATGCGCGTCACCTCTTCCGCCAGCATCGGGATGTTGCTGCCCGGCCCGATCCAGCTCTGCACCTTGTCGCCGAGACCGGCCGCCTGGGCCTTCTGGATGATGCCCTCCGTGCCACCGGCCGCATTGAAGGCGGATTGCAGCAGATTGCCGCCCGTGTCTGCGTCGGCGCCGGAACCGCCCAGGGCGCCCCGCAGCTCGCCGAGGGCGCCGGAGAAAAAGCCGCTCATGAGGATACTCCTTATCGAGCCGGTTCGCCGCGGCATCGTTGCGGCGGCGTATGAAGAAGAGGAACCGCCAGCAGGGGCGCAGAGTTTCCCTCCCATGCCCCATCCTGACACCTGGCTGACCGTTCGTCCCGAGGGTTTATGGTGCGAACCGGGGCAATTCTTTGTCGATCCGGTGGAAGCGGTCGGGCGCGCGGTGATCACCCACGCCCATGCCGACCATGCGCGACCCGGACACGGCGCGGTCCTGGCCAGCGCGGAGACCCTGGAGATCATGGACGTGCGCATGGGCGAGGGCCGCTCCGGGCAGGCGCAGCGGGCCTTGTCCTACGGCGAGCATCTGCGCCTGGGCGAGGTCGATCTGTGGCTGCAACCGGCGGGCCATGTGCTGGGCAGCGCCCAGGTGGCGATGGAATACCGGGGCTCCCGCGCCGTGGTATCCGGCGACTACAAGCGCGTTCCGGACCCGACCTGCCTGCCGTTCGAACCGATCGCCTGCGACGTGTTCGTGACCGAGGCGACGTTCGGCCTGCCGGTGTTCCGCCATCCCGATCCGGCCGGAGAGGTGCGCAGGCTGCTGGACAGCGTGCGGCTGTTCCCGGCCCGGACGCATGTGGTCGGCTGCTACGCCCTTGGCAAATGCCAGCGCCTGATCGTGCTTCTGCGCCAGGCCGGCTGGGACGGGCCGCTCTATCTGCACGGCGCGCTGCTAGCGGTGTGCCAGGCCTATGAGCGGCTGGGCGTTCCTCTCGGCGATCTGCGTCCCGCCACCGCCAGCAGGAAGGACGAGCTGGCCGGCGCAATCGTACTGGCACCGCCCTCGGCCATCGCCGATCGCTGGGCCCGTCGTCTGGCCGATCCGGTCGTATGCCTGGCTTCGGGATGGATGCGTGTGCGTCAGCGCGCCAAGGCCAAGGGGGTCGAACTGCCGCTGGTGATCTCCGACCATTGCGACTGGTCCGAGCTGTGCCGGACGATGGAGGATGTGGACGCGCCGGAAATCTGGGTCACCCATGGGCGCGAGGAGGCGCTGATCCATCAGGCCGAGCTGCAGGGCCGGATCGGACGCCCGCTGCGCCTGATCGGCTATGGCGACGAGGACCAGGAGGAGGTCGCCGAGGGTGCGCCTTTGTCGCCCGCGGTCGCGGCTGCGGACCCCGCCGCATGATCGCCTTCGCCGAACTCTTGGAACGTCTGACGCTGACGCCGGGACGTCTGGCCAAGATCGCGCTGCTGCGCCGCTTCTTCGAAACCGAGCCGGATCCGGATCGCGGCATCGGCCTCGCCGCCCTGACCGGCGAGCTGGCCTTCGCCGCGGCCAAACCCTCCCTGATCCGCGCCCTGGCGGAAAGCCGCACCGATCCGGTGTTGTTCGCCTGGTCCTACGACTATGTCGGCGATCTCGCGGAAACGGTGGCGCTGATGTGGCCGGAGCGCCGCGTGAACGCGCCGCCGCCGCTCCTGGCCGAGGTGGTCGAGTCGCTCGCCGTCACGCCCAAGGCGGAATTGCCCTCCCTGGTGAGCGGCTGGCTCGACGCCTCGCCGGTGCCGGTGCGTCTGGCGATCCTGAAGCTGATCACCGGCACGCTCCGAGTCGGCGCCTCCGTCCGCCTGGCCAAGATCGCGCTCGCCGAGCTGAGCGGCGGCACCATCGAAGCCGACGATATCGAAGAAGTCTGGCACGGTCTCGCCCCGCCCTACGGCGAGTTGTTCGCCTGGCTCGAAGGGCGCGGACCGAAACCCGATCCGGCCGATGCGCCGGTGTTCCGGCCGCCGATGCTGGCGCATCCGCTGGAGGCCGCCGATCTGGCCGCGCTGGAGTTCGAGCGCTACGTCGCCGAATGGAAATGGGACGGCATTCGCGTCCAGCTCGTGTCCACGCCCGGCGGAAGGCGTCTGTATTCGCGCGGCGCCGACGACATCTCCGCCACCTTTCCCGAGGTGATCGAGCATATGCGGTTCGACGCGGTGCTGGACGGCGAGCTGCTGGTGCTGCGCGATGGCATCGTCGCCCCGTTTGCCGATCTGCAGCAGCGCCTGAACCGCAAATCGCCGACGGCGAAGATGATGTCGGATTATCCGGTGCGTGTGCGGCTCTACGATATCCTGTTCGACGAGGGCGAGGACCTGCGTCCCCTGCCCTTCGATGCGCGCCGGGAGCGTCTGCAGCATTTCATGGAACGCGAGAAGCCGGACGGCATGGACCTGTCCGAGATCATCGTCTCGCCCGATCTGCCCGCCCTGTCCGAACTGCGCGACGGCGCGCGAGCCGCCTCCATCGAGGGGCTGATGCTGAAGCGCCGCGACAGCCCGTATCTGCCCGGACGCCCGAAGGGAATGTGGTGGAAATGGAAGCGCGATCCCCTGAACGTCGATGCGGTGCTGATGTATGCCCAGCGCGGGCACGGCAAGCGGTCCTCCTTCTATTCCGACTACACGTTCGGCCTGTGGTGCACCACCGAGACCGGCGCGGACGAACTCGTGCCGGTGGGCAAGGCCTATTCCGGCTTCACCGATCAGGAACTGGTGCAGCTCGATCGCTGGATCCGGAACAACACGGTCAAGCGCTTCGGGCCTGTGCGCGAGGTGGAACACGATCCGCAGCACGGGATTGTGCTCGAGATCGCCTTCGACGCCGCGCAGCGTTCCACGCGCCACAAATCCGGCGTGGCGATGCGGTTTCCGCGTGTAGGACGGCTGCGCCTGGACAAGAAACCGGAAGACGCCGACCGGCTGGAGACGCTGATTGATCTAATTTTCTGAGTCATATCATTCAGCTACCCCTGCAAACAAGCTAGATCGTTTGAGAGTATCTAGTTAGCTTGCACATCCTCGCGCCTTCGTTTAGCCTGTTATAACATTGACGTGAAATTAAGGTTCAATGAAGCCGATGGAAAGTCACCTAGTCGAATTTGCCGATGACGATGAGTTAAGGCAAGGAGATATTATATTTAAAGCGGGAATAAATGGACAAGAATCACAGTGGGGCTTCATATTGAATGCCGATTGTGATATAGCTCAAGGCAAGACAAAGAGAAGTTATACGATAGTTGATATTATGTCTTCCGAGATTTATCTAGAAAAGGTTTGGGCACCAGCTCAATTAAATAAGCTTATAGATCGATATTCGGAACTTCCTCTTGAAAAGATTTCTTCTGTTATGAGAGCGTCGTCCATAACTGAGAGGATTACTCCTGAAATATTGAAAGGATGGATATTAGACGTTGGGCCAGAGAGGTTTGAATGTCAAGTGAATAAGACCGGATCTACATTTGATCAAAAAACCAAGAGTTATTTGAAAGCATTATATACGGCCCTCAAAAACGACAACTCTAGAAACAATATGGAGCGTCTTAGACTTGCACGCCAGTGCATTGACGCGAGTTCTCAGAATTTCCGTCGACAGATTGCTGACGCTTTCGGCGGCGAGCACGGCTTTCCTGATTTTTTCTTCTTGCCTGAGGTGCCGAGAGGGTCCGCATTCGGATCTGTGGTGATTCTCAGGTCCATTCGGGCTTTGACAGCAAGCGACTTAGTTCTAACCGAGACAGACGCACGGATAGCTGGACGACAAGAAGTTTTCCATCGCGTCGGACGCTTAGCTGATGGATTGCGGTTCGCCATTTCGCAGAAACTAACCTTTCTTTTTTCAAGAATTGGTATGCCAAAAAAATTCGAGGACTCTTGCAAAGCTGCAATTGAACTTTTAGCTGAACAAGAAGGTGGAGATTGGTAATGTATAAATCACTTGTTATGGACCGCACTGCCGTAGCGACACTGGAATCCGCTCTAATCGACATAGAGTGGTTTGACAAATACACAATACCTGATAACTCAGAAGATATACGTGTTGTAATACGGGATTCTACCGTATATATTTTATCCAACGACGCTGATGTCAATAGTCGATTTTTAGTTGTCAATCTAACTGAAAATGGTGTTTTTCGCGGCAGCGAGTCGAAAAAGCGGTATTTCGAGAGAATATTGAGGGTAGCTCTTCATTGTTTTGATCGAAATGTCAGCCTTCCTATTCAATGGCAGGCATATCACGATGGATCACGGCTCTCTATATACGCTGAATCAATCCGAAGTGATGATCAGAATCGAATATACTTCGATCAAAATGCCGGCGAAAGAGGGAATCTTTACGCTTATGCTGTTACAAAGGGGCCCCAACAGTTATTTTTAGTCAACCCCGATATGGTATTATACAATGAAGCAGTAAGATGGATCGATGACGCTATTTATAGCGAGGATGTGGAGCAACCACCCGTAGGAAATTTGGGAATTTTGTTGAGTGAGCGCATTGGAACTTATATTGGCGGATCGACCACTCTTGAACAGTGGCTTAACAACAGACTCAACACGCAGCAGCTAAAATTTGTAGAGAAACCCCACAGCGCGCCGGTCAGACTCAGAGGTGCCGCGGGGACCGGTAAAACTCAGGCTATGCTCGTTAAATGCCTCAAGGACATGTACGATGATGAGTCTCAGCTAAACACAAAAACATTTGCTTTTCTCACCCATAGCTCGGCTCTAGCCCACGAAGTAGTCCGCGGGATGCTTTACTCATTAGATCCTAGTGGACGCTGGCAGACACTTCGAACGGCCGGGGGTGAAACAAAGATTTGGATAGGGACCATCTACGAACTAGCGCAGCAACACCTCAACTATGCCCGGAAGGGCGTAACTCCGTTGGCGGTAGACGGGCGTGAGGGAAGAGAATACCAAAGGATTCTGATTGATTCCTCCTTAAAAAGAATTTTAAACAACCCTCATATTGTTCATGGAGTGTTGGCGTCTGAAGCAGAATTCTTGGCGAGATTGAAGAATGAGGAGAGTCGCCCGGCTCTTATTGAAGAAATAATGAACGAATTTGCCTGTACCCTCGATGCTGAGAATATACATAAGGGCAGTGAAGCGGCTGAGGCGTATTTAAGGGGGCGGCGCGAGAAATGGCAGATGGACTTGCCGACAGCAGATCAAAGGAAGACTATTCTGGAGATCCACGACGTATATCGATCTCTACTAAAACAAGAACGTTTTTTAAGTATGGATCAGATGATAGCTGATTACGGAAGATATTTGCATTCTCATGAATGGGAGCAGCTTCGAGACCGGGATGGATTTGATGTGATATTTGTTGATGAATACCATTATTTCAACCGGGTGGAGGCAATGACGCTTCATGAATTATTTAAATCGCGCGCAAAGGAATCAGGGGGATGGCCACTATTCATGGCATACGATCTGAAGCAAAGCGTGAATGACGCGGGTCTCGGCGGTGGTTTCGAAAGATTCCGAAATCCTGGTGTTGGAAAATCAGTTGAAGTTGAATTGACTGAAAACTATCGTTCTACTCCTCAAATAACACGTTTCCTCCAAGACTTCGATGCTGCATTTCCGTCAGCCGATTTGGAAGGTGAATATAATACTTTTATTGCTCATTCTAGAGGAAAGGACGGTGAGATACCGACGTTGAAGATTTACGATACTAACTATGAATTGATTGATCGAGTGTTCGAAGCGGCTGTTGATAAAGCACGACGAATTGGTGGACGGCGCGTGGCTGTTTTGTGCCTCGTGGATCATCTGTTCGATCGATACCGTGATGCTGGTCGTATAAGCGGCAAGTTTGTAAGCATAATATCAAGAGATGATCTGAAGGAGTTACAATTTGCTCGGAGTCGATGCGTTTTTAGTATGCCAGAGTACGTAGCCGGACTACAATTTGACACTGTGTACTTGATACACGCTGATCGTACAGACCTCGCGAGTGACGGTTTTAGTCCAGGAGCTAGGCGTCGATACATAAACCGCATCTATCTTGGAGCAAGTCGAGCGCAAGAGACACTTTATTTAGTCTCATCGCGTGAGCGCGGCGGCCCCAGTGAAGTTCTTTCAGGTCCTCTTGAGAATAAGACTATTGTAGAGGTCTGAAAGCCAAGCGTCTTGGAGCATCAGACGGCTCCAAGACGCTGTCTGCTCTTACTGAGGCGCATTGGTCCAAGGGACAACGGGCAGTTCGATCCGGCTCTCCTCGCCCGGCGCATGGAACACGCGCTGCGTGGTCTGCACATAGGCGGACGGTGGCGCGTCGAAGATGTTCGGCACGTAGGTCTGCGGGTTCCGATCATAGAGCGGGAACCAGCTCGACTGGATCTGCATCATGATCCTGTGCCCGGGCAGGAACACGTGGTCGATATCGGTCAGCGGCAGCTTGTATTCCACCACCTTGTTCGCCGGGATCGGGCTCGGATGCGCCGGATCGTCGCGATAGCGGCCGCGCAGGATGTCCATCGTCACCGGAAGCTGGAATCCGCCCATGGTCGGCTTTTCCGGCACGATGTCGGGATAGACGTCGATCAGCTTCACCACCCAGTCGCTGTCCGTGCCGCTGGTGGAGGCGAACAGATCGGCGAGCGGCCGGCCAGCCAGATGCAGCGGCTTGTCGAGCGGCGCACTCTCGTACACCAGCACGTCGGGGCGCGCCGCGGCAAAGCGCTGGTCGTCGACCAGCCAGGTACGCCAGGTGGAGCCCTTCACATAGGGCGCGCGGTTGGGACGCGCGCGATAGGTCACCGGCTTGGCAGGATCGCTCACATACTGATCGAATGCCTCGCCCCCGGATGCGGGCGCCGTGCCGAGCGACAGCCCGCCCTTCGCTTCGAGATAGAGCGGCGTTGTCGGTTCGGCTTCCGGCCAATGCGACAGGCGCTGCCACTGGTCGATGCCGGAGGTGTAGGAGGTGACGCGGGCGATATCGGCCGGCTTGCCGTTATCCTTGAGATGCGCGTCCAGGAACGGGATCATCACGTTCTCACGGAACCACCTGCCGGTATCCTCGCCCCAGTCGAGCTCGCCGAGCGAGGACGCGTCCTTGTTCTCCTCGCCGTGGTACCACGGGCCCATGACCAGATAGAGATTGTCGGCGCCGGGCTTGCCCTGCATCGCCCGCCAGACCGCCGGCGCGCCATAGATGTCTTCCTGGTCCCACTGGCTGTCGACCAGAAGCGTCGGTACCGTCAGCGGCGCCTGCGCCAGCAGCCTGTCCACCGCCTGGTTCTGCCAGAACCCGTCATAGGCCGGGTGCTGCTTCAGACGGTTCCAGAAGGGCAGCTGATCCATCCCCATGGCGGTGCCGAACGCGCCGGCGGAGCCGTAATGCAGGAAGGTGTCGTAGTCGTCGTAGCGCAGCGCGAACCAGTTCTGGTCGGATTTCTTCGCCGCCGTCTGCTCGTAGACGTAGCTCATCATCTCTTCGCGGAAGGCGCCGTTGTGGAACCAGTCGTCGCCCTTCCAGGTATCGACCATCGGGTTCATCGGCACCGCCGCCTTCAGCGCCGGGTTCGGATGGATCAAGCTCATCAGGCTGGTGAACCCGTCATAGGACGTGCCGATGGTGCCGACGCGGCCGTTGCTTTCGGGGACGTTCTTCACCAGCCAGGAAATCGTGTCGTAGGTATCGGTCGGGTTGTCGGTCTGGGTGGAATTGAGCGGGCCGCGCACCGGCCGGTTCATGGTGTAAGCGCCACCGGAGCCGTATTTCCCGCGCACGTCCTGCGCGACGATGATGTAGCCGTGTTCGGCCAGTTCGGCATAGGCGGGAAACAGGTTCTGCCGCAGCAGCGGACCGCCATGGCCGGAGCCGGTGAGTTCGTCGGCGCTATAGGGCGTGCGATCCAGCATCATCGGCGCATGGGCCGCGTTCTTCGGGATCATGATCACCGTGAACAGCTTCACCCCGTCGCGCATCGGGATCATCGCCTCGCGCCGCGTGTAGTCGAATCCGTCCCGCACCGGCTTGAAGTCGCCCGGAATGTCGCCGCCCGCCTGTGCGGCCGCGGCCCGCTCGATCTTGGAGCCGGCCGGATCGGGGTCGGCCAGGGACGGTGCGACCAGAGGGGGCGCCGCCGTCAGCAGAAGGGCGGTGCCTGCGGCGAGAAGGCTGCGGAAGGCGCAACGTGTCATCAAATCATCCCGGTTCTGTAAGGACCCGGGCCGGCACATGACCCCGCGCACGCGGGCTCGGCAAGGCGGAGCGGGCATTTTTTTACACAATGTTGCCGGAGTCTTGCGCGCGGGCGTCATCGCCGCAACGATACGCGGCATGAGAATCCCCTGCCGCCGCGCCGTTCTCCTGGCCTTCGCCGCCGTTCCCCCGCTTCTGGCCGCGCTCGCCGATGCCTCGGCAAACGCCGCGCCCCCTCCGGCGCCGCCGGGCGCCCAGCCCGTGAACCATCGTGCGGTGACCCAGCCCTCCGACGCGCCGCCGAAGCCGCCCGGCACGCCCGACCCGGCGGTGATCTTCGCGCCGTTCGACATGGGCAACCGGCCGAACATGTATCGCTCCGGCAGCGGCCTGCCCGGGCCGGCCTACTGGCAGAACCGCGTCGACACCACGATCAAGGCGTCAATCGATCCGGCCACCCACACGCTGCGCGGCGAGGAGGTGCTGTCCTACACCAACAACTCGCCCGACGCGCTGGACGAGCTCTGGATGCAGCTCGACCAGAACATCTATCGCAAGGACAGCCGCGCCCGTTTTTCCGACAACTACCTGTCCGGCAACAGCACGGACGGCGACCAGATCGAGAGCGTCCGCATCGAGGGTGCCGGCGGCAAGCTGATCGACGTGCCGTTCCTGGTCTCCGACACGCGCATGCGCATCACCCTGCCCGCCGCCCTGGCGGCCAAGGGCGGCCGTCTGAAACTGCATGTGGCCTGGCATTTCACCGTGCCGGGGACATGGGGCGGCCGCATGGGGGTGATGGCCACGCGCAATGGCGACATCTACGAGATGGGGCAATGGTTTCCCCGCATGGCGGTCTATGACGACCTGCGCGGCTGGGACACGGCGCCCTATATCGGCCAGGAATTCTATCTGGAATACGGCGACATCGATTACAGCGTGACGGTGCCGTGGAACTTCATCGTCGAGGGTTCCGGCGCGCTGCTGAACCCGCAGCAGGTGCTGACCGCCGAGGAGCGCAAACGTCTGGCCGAGGCCGGACGCAGCGACAAGACGGTGATGATCCGCACGCCATCGGAAGTGACCGATCCGAACAGCCGCCCGACCCGCTCCGGCACGCTGACCTGGCATTTCCGCATGAACAACACGCGCGACGTGGCCTTCGCCGCCTCGCCCGCCTTCGCCTGGGATGCGGCGCATATCGACCTGCCGGACGTGTCGCCGGCGCCGGGCATGAAGCCGCAGCCGCGTCTCGCGATGTCGATCTATCCTGTGGAGGCCACGGAGAACTGGAAGCGCTCCACCGAATACGTGAAGCACGCGATCGAGTATTTCTCCGCCCAATGGTTTCCCTTCCCATGGCCCAACGCGGTCAACCTCGCCGGTCACGGCGCAGGCATGGAATATCCGGGCATGGCGTTCGACGGGGTCGAGGACAAGGGCAAGGAATTGTTCTGGATCACCACGCACGAGCTCGGCCATGGCTGGTTCCCGATGATCGTCGGCTCCAACGAGCGTCGCGACGCGTTCGTCGACGAGGGCTTCAACACTTTCATCGACGTGTACGCCTCGGATCATTTCAACCACGGCGAATACGCGCCCAAGCGCGATCCGGAATTCGCGCCCGGCGGCGGCAATCCGGTGGACGAAATCATCCCCTGGCTGCGCGACCCCAATATGCCGTCCATGCTGGCGCCGTCGGACCAGGTGATCGAGCGCTACCGGCACCCGCTGACCTATTTCAAATCGGCGCTGGGGCTGGTCCTGCTGCGCGAACAGATCCTGGGACCGGACCGGTTCGACCCGGCCTTCCGCCGCTACATCGCGTCATGGGCCTACAAGCATCCGACGCCATACGATTTCTTCCGCTTCATGAGCAGCGAGGCAGGCGAGGATCTGAGCTGGTGGTGGCGCGGCTGGTACCAGCACAACTGGACGCTGGATCTGGGCATCCAGTCGGCCGCCTATGTGGACCACGATCCCGCCAAGGGTCTTCACGTGACTCTGGTGAACAAGGGCTGGCTGGTGATGCCGGCCAAGCTGGCCATCACGCTGGAGAACGGCACCACCACGACCGTTTCCGTGCCGGTGGAAAGCTGGATGAAGGGCAACATTGTGCAGGTCGACCTGCCGACCACGGAGCGCGTGCGCTCGCTGACGCTGGACCCGGATCACAAGCTGCCGGATACCGACAGGAACAACAACAGCGTGGCCGTCACGCCATAGGCGAGGCTTCTCCTTCGAGGGGAAAGCGCAGGATGATTTTCATCCGTCGGGTTCCGGGTGTGCGGCGTGGCACGCAGCCGAACGGATGAAAATCCTTTAGTTCTTTCTGTGAAGAACGTCCGGCCAGATACGTGCCCCCGCTCGACATGACCGGGGCGAAGCACCCCATCAATACTGAAACTGGTATTTCAGCGCGACCGAACTGCCGGGATCGTTCTCCGGCGTGATCACGCCCGTGGTCACGCCGCCGGTCCCCACTGTGGTCAGCAGCTTCAGCCGGCGGGTCAGGTCGATCTGCACCTGGGCCTGGGTGCCGCCGCCGCTGGTCGCCTGTTTGGCGCCGACATAAACGCCGCGCGCGACGTATTTGCCGGCCTCCACGCTGGCGCCGCTGCCGTTGTTGCCGCCGCTGCCGACCGAGAGACGGTCGAGACCCAGCGATTTCCGCAGCGTGCCCAGCGGATCGAACCCGCCGCCGGAGCCGGTGAGGGAGGCCAGGGCCGTGGCGATCTGCGCGATCTGTAGCGGGCTCAGGGACTTCATCTCCTGCCCGAACAGAATCAGCGCCAGGATCTGGTCCTGCGGCAAAGGCGGTGTCGAGCTCAGCGAGATCTTCGGCGCCGAGGCGTAGCCGCCGACATTCAGCTGCGCCACGGTCCCGTTGACGACGCTTTGCGCCACGAAGTCGAGCGACGGATCGATCTTGTGATTGACGCCGGCGCCGTTGAAACCGACGCGGCCCTTGGTGAAGGCGAGCGAGATTCCGGCCAGATCGAAGGTGCCGCGGCGGAGATCGAACCCGCCGGCGATCACCGGAGCGGCCGAGGTGCCGCCCACATGCAGCCGCCCGCCCAGCTCAGCATCCAGCCCATGCCCGCGCACGAAGATCTCCCCCGGCGCGTTCAGGGTCAGGTCGAGCCCAATCAACAGGGCGGCGGCATCGCTGGCCGTGGGCGGCTTCTGGCCGGGACGGATCACGTCGAGCCGCGCCACGGAAGGCGGCAGACCGTTCGGCACATTGATGGAGGCACCGTCGATGGTGACGGTGCCGCCGACATCCACGCGCGTGGCCGCCTGGCCGCGAATGCGCAGATCGGCGTCCAGGGTCGCAGTCAGCAGATCGCTCGACAAGGGACGCGCCTTGCTGGCGACCACGTGCAGATCGACCGGCAGGCCGGGCTGCAGCGCGCCCACCGTGCCGCTTGCGCCGATGGTGCCGCCGCCGGCATGGGCGACGAGACGGTCGATGGAGATCACCTTGTCGTCCGCGCGGATCAGCGCGTTGATCGCGGTCAGGCGCACGCCCTGGCCGAAATCCTGGAACTGGCCGTTGTTGAGCTGGATCGTACCGGTCAGCCTCGGATCGCGCGCCGAACCGCCCGCGGCCAAAGCGAGCTGGACCACGCCCTCCACCTCGCGCCCTTGCGCACCCAGAACCGCATTGGCCAGGCGCAGATCGACGCGCCCGTCCGCGCGCAGGGCGATCGGACCGGTGGCGGAGAGCGGCGCCGTGCCGTTCACGGTCAGCGACACATCCGGCCCTGCGCCCAGCCTCGCATCCACACGGGCACTCTTCCCGGCCAGCGCCACGTCGGCGTTTAAGGAGGCCGGCGGCAGGGAGGCGGCCGGACCGGTGCGGAGCTTCAACCCGGTCGCTCGCAGCCGCACCGTGCCGCCCGGTTCCGCGGTGGTGCCGGTCAGATGCGCCTGCAGGCCGATCGTGCCGGCTGCATCCAGCGTCGGTGCGAAGGGCTTGGCGAGCGCCGGCGTCACGTTGCTGATCTCGGCGTCGAGATCGAGTTTCGGCATGATCTGCCCACGCAGATCGACCAAGGCGGGCGCCGCGCCGCCGCTGGCGGGCGCCACGGACAGACGCAGCCGATCCACCGATTTCTCGGCGCCGAACGCGACCGAAGCCGGAGCGAGTAGCCGCAGCGCCTCGCCCTTGCCGGTGGCGGCGAGACGGCTGATCGCCACCCGCTTCTGCGGCAGATCGAGCCGGAGCGACGTATCCAGCGTCGCCGGCGCGCCGGCGGCGATCATGTCGGCACGCGCGGCGATGTCGAGCGCGTCCTCCGGGCCGCGCGCCGTGGCATGGGCCCGTCCGGACACGCCGGCGGCGTCGATGCCGCTCGCATCCAGAGCCAGATTGACCGCGAGCTTGCCAAGCGGATCGCGCACGTCGCCTTGCAGGACGAGCTTGCCCACCCGCGCGGTTGCGGTGCCGCCATCGGCGCGCACATCCACCAGAACCCGCGGGGCAGCGGCGCCCGCCGGCTGCTCGGTCTGGATATCGGCCTGCACCGCGCCACTGATCGGCTGGCCGATCACGGCGCGCAGATCGGCCAGACGGGCCATGTGGAGATGCAGCGAACCCAGCGGCAGTTTGGCCCCGGCCGGCAGGCTCATATCGGCGCGGCCGGTGGCGCTCTTCCAGTCCAGCGCGTTCAGCACCAGATGCAGCGTGCCGTCGGCGAGACGAGCCGCCTCCGCCCGCACGGTGAGCGGAGCACGGTCCAGCGTGCCGTCCAGAGCGATCGTGCCTTGCGGCGCCTTCGGCAGATGCGCGGCGTCGACCACCAGATGCAGCTTGCCAGGCGGCAGGGTGGCCGTGCCCGGGGTGCCGTCGGCCAGAAGATGCGCGGACAGATCGTCGGTCGGCCCCTGCGCCGTGCCGCTGATCAACAGGCCGCCGCGCAGGCTCGGGAGGGCCTTTGCCAGAGCGGGCAGATCGAGCCCGAAGCGCGCATCCAGCACGTTGCTCTTGTCGGTGCCGCTGGCCTTGAGATGCAGCGCGTCGCCATTGAGGGCCAGACTGCGCAGCACGAGATCGCTGCCATCCTTGCCGGCGTCGAGCGCGATCCGCCCGGTCTGTCCGATGAGCCCGACCGCCTGGGGCTGGCCACCGGTGATGACGATCGGTCCGGACAGGGTGGCATCGGCCTTCTGCCCGGACAGGCGGAAACCAAGATCGAGCGCCGCATGCCCGGCCAGGGCGGTGCTGGCGGCAGCGGCGAGCGGACCGAGATCCGGCAGCACGATATGCAGCGCGCCGTTGGGCGAGGGCTGCGTATTCACCCGCCCGGTGATGGCGGCGAGCGGATGGGCCAGCGACAGCTCCACCGGACGCGACGCGGCATGCGGGTCGTAGCGCGCATCCAGCACCAGGGGCGCCGCGGCGAGAAGGGTCGGGCTGGGACCCGGAATGCGAACCCCGTCCGCTACCAGATGCAGGGTGATCGGACCGCTGGTCTCGTCGCCGCCGAAGCGGGCGTTCAGCGTGTTCACCCCGGCGCCGGAGGCGGCCAGCTCGTCGATGGCGAGCGTGCCCTGCCCGCCGGGCGCGGCCGGCGTGCCGACCAGATGCGCGTCAAGTGCCAGCCTGTTCCATCTCACGGACGGCAAGGGCTGCATCGCCGGCGCGTGCAGCGCCAGAGCCACATCGAAATGCGGCCTTATGAGATCGATCACGCCATGCGCGCCGAGATCGAGCACGCCCGTGCGCGTGTTTCCGGCCGTGCCGGTGAGAGCGAGCGTATCGGCGCTGCGCGGACCGTCGAGATCGAGCCGGAGATGCAGCGGCGCCAGCACAGGCAGATGGCCGAGAGTGGCGACGAAGCCGGTCTCGCCGTCCTCGACCGCGGCGTGCAGGGCGAGGCGGCCTGGGGTGATCAGCGTGGAGAGCGTGACGCCGCCCGGCTGATCGAGACGCCTGATGTCGAGCGCCAGATCGGTGTTCGGCAGGGTGTCGATCGCGGCGCCGTCGAGGATCGGCGCCAGATCGGCGATACGGGCGTGTCCATTGGCCGACAGCACCATCGGCGCGCCGGCGACGGCCTGCCCGACCTCGAACCGTGCGATCCGCAGCGAGTCGATGCGGATGGCGAGATGCAGGCCGCTCTTCGTGCCGGGTTTTGCCGGCGGCGACGGCTTGGCATGCGGATCCGCATTGGGCAGGCGATCGACGACGATGCGCTCGGCCTCCGCCCGCTCCACATGCGCCGTCATGCCGAGCAGGGCGAGCGGCGACCAGTCGAGCTGCAGCCCGTCTATGGTCAGCCAGGGCCCTTTCCAGTCCGTCACCTGGATTCGGCGCGCGGTCAGCGCATCGGGGAAGCGGCCGCCCAGCCCGTCGATGCGGATCATGCCGCCGGTCAGCGACGCAGCCTGCTGCTCGATCAGCCGACGCCCCGGCCCGGTATTGGCGCCGATCGGCACCACCACGAGCGCGAGAACGACGAGCCCGACCGGCAGGCCGATCAGGATCCCGAGCAGCCAGGCGACGATCCGGCGCACGGAGCGGCGCGGCGTCGCCGGAGGGGTGGAGTCCGGCATCAGAACGCCTCCCCGAGGCCGACATAGAGTTCGAAACTGTCGCCGCCTTGCGGCTTGTTCAGCGGCACGGCGACGTCGAGGCGGATCGGGCCGATCGCGGTATAGTAGCGGGCACCGATTCCGGCGCCGACGCGCAGCGTGCCGGCGAACGGCGCCGAGCCGGTGCCGACCTGGCCGGCATCGGCGAAGGCGGCGAACCCGAAGCTCTTGCCGATCCGCTGCCGGAACTCGACCGTGCCCGCATCGAGCGAGGTGCCGCCGACGGGATTGCCGTCGGCGAATTGCGGGCCGATGCCCTGATACTTGAAGCCGCGCACCGTGCCGCTCCCGCCGGCATAGAGTCGCTGGTCGGGCGGCAGGTCGAATGTGTCCGCGCCCTGCACGGAGCCGACGATGGCCCGCACCGCGATCACGCTGCGGCCCGGTTTGGTCAGCCCGATCCGGTTCAGGTCGAAATAGGTCGAGGCGGTGGCCTGAAGGATGGTGAAGAAGGTGTTGGCGCCGGTATTGGTGCTGCCGTCGTTTCCATCGCCGCTGCCGAAGCTGTAGCTCGGCGTCGCGCCGAGCGAGATCCGGAAGCCGTGCGTCGGATCGTCCAGCGGGTTGGCGAGGCCGGTATTGTCGAAATTGGCCGTGAGCGGCACGAAGGCCAGCGTGTAGGAGCGCGACACGCCCTCCTGCCGAATCCGCTCCTGTTCCGCGCCGAGACCGCCGGACACGGTCCATTGCTTGTTGATCTTGCGGTTCACCAGACCGCGCACGAGCAGCGCCGTCTGATCGTAGGCCTGGAGATTCTGCTTCAGCCCTTCCACGCGCAGATCGAGCGACTGGTCGCGCCGCAGGAAGAACGGCCGCAGCAGGTCGGCATACACGTCGTAGCCGAGCCCGTTCTGCGCGGTGCCGCCAAGGCCGGTGACGAGGGCGGCCAAGGACAACTTCTCGCCATTGCCGAACAGATTGCGATGCGTCCAGCTGACGCCGGCCGAGCCGCCCAGATCGGTCGAATACCCGGCCTGGAGCGCCACGGTATGGCGCAGGGCCTCGGTGAAATCGAAGGTGAGCGGCAGGGTGCCGTTCGGCGCGGGCGCGGTCGCGGCGGTCACCGCGACATTGGAGAACACGCCGGTCGAGGCGAGATCCTGACGCGCCGCCTCGATCTTGCTCGGCTGATACAGCTCGCCCGGATGCACCAGCAGCAGTTTGCGGACATAGGAGGCGTTGACGTGCTTCAGCCCGTCGAGGCTGATCTGGCCGATATCGAGCCGTGGTCCTTCCGTGGCCTGGTAGCGGATATCGAGCGTCCGGCTGTCGGGATGCAGGATCGCCACCGGCGGCTTGACGCTGGCAAACGCGTGCCCGTCCTCCTGCAGCGCCGTTTGCAGCCGTCCGCCCGCCGCCAGAACGTCGGCGGCGACCGCATCCTGGCCGCTTTTCAACCCGAACGCGGCCTGTTCGGCGGGGGTCAGTTGCTCGCCCTTCCCCAGAGCGAGGGACACCGCGCCCAGATGGAACATCGGCCCGCGCTCGGCGGAGATGCGGATCGGCACCGGCTTGCCGGAAGGCCACGCGGCCAGAACGTTGGGCAGGGACGGATCGTCGGCCGATTTCCCGGCCACGGTGATGGTGATGTGGCCGGCATAGAAGCCGAAGCTCTCCAGCGCCGTGCGCAGCGTCGCCTCGTCCCCGCGCGCGCGCCCGGCCAGGGCGAACGGACTGACCGCGCGAGTTTTCTGCAGAGTGATCAGAGCGGAGGACGCCCGCAAGGCCGCATCCACGGCGCCGTTGCCGGTGGGCACGAGGACCGTCTGGTAGGCGACCGGATCGGCCGCCCGTGCCTCCTGACCGAACGGCAGTCCCGCGACGGAAGCGCCGGCGACGATCAGGCCAGCGACGGCGCCGCAGCGCAGCGCGCGCCGCACGAACCGGCCAGACGCGGACGGCGAGCCGTGCCGGCATCTCGTTTCGATCATGAAAAGGACAACACGCTGATGGTCGGACGACGGAAACGGAGGAGCGCGGCGCGAAGGCCGGGTGGGCGGTTCCTCAGGGCGTGGTCCTCGCGCGTATCGGATCGGCGTTGTCTGTTCTGTAGCACAAGACCGGCGCAGATTGTCGTCCTGCCTCCGGACAGGCTAGAACCCGCCCATGCAGGCAGCTTCCGGCGGCCGGTCCCGGCACGCTGTCCGGCCGGCGCCCCCCATCCCGTCCCCGTCGATCGCGCCCAGCCAGGAGCTCGGCCATAAGCGCCGCATGCCGCTGCTGTCCGAATGGGACGATCCGTCGCTGGAACGCAGGCTGCCCGGCCCGTCGCGCGCCACGCGCCTGGCGCGCAACCTGCGCGTGGCACGCCGCATCGTCCTGATCCTGGGCTGGACCGCCCTGTCCTGCGTGGTGCAGTCGGCGATGCTGATCCTGCCCGGCCGCGGCAAGGTGGTGTTCGCCGCGTGCTACTGGAGCGTGGTGTCGCGGCTGATGGGCATGCGCGTCCGCGTTCTGGGCAAGCCGGCCGGACAGGCCCCTCGCTCGGAACGGCGGCCGGTGATCTATGTCTGTAATCATTCCTCCTGGATCGACGTCCCCGTGCTGGGTGGCAAGCTGCACGCCTGTTTCGTCGCCAAGGAGGAAGTCGGCGGCTGGCCCCTTGTCGGCACCGTGGCCCGGCTCGGCCGCACCCTGTTCGTCAGCCGTCAGCGCAAAGCCACTGGCCGCGAGCGCGACGACATGAGCCTGCGCCTCAAGGCCGGCGACGATCTGATCCTGTTTCCCGAAGGAACCTCGTCGGACGGATCGCGCGTGCTGCCGTTCCACTCCTCCTTTTTCGCCGCGGCCAAGGGCGGCGCCACCGCCGAACCGCCGGCCCTGGGCGAGATCCCGCTGATCCAGCCGGTCTCGGTCGTGTACGACCAGCTCGGCACGCTGCCGGTGGGACGCGCCAATCGCACCGTGTTTTCCTGGTACGGCGACATGGATCTGGCGCCGCATTTCATTCAGCTCGCCCGCTGGCGCGGCATGCGGGCCAGCATCTGGCTGCACGACCCGCTCGATCCGGTGGATTTCGCCTCGCGCAAGGCGCTCAGCCAGGCCGCCTGGACCGCCATCGCCCGCGGCTGCGGCGAATTGCGTCAGAACCGGGCCGAACGGCAGGCCTGAACGGCCCTCACTGCCGTATCGAATGGGATGGCCGGGGGCGGCCGGGGCTGCGGTTGAACATCCTGTGACAGTGCCGGAACGGTGCTTTTTCGCTTGACCCGTCAGGCGAGTTTTTGCCTGATCGCTGCATGGCAGGCGCTCGCGGGAATCGCCCCGCATCCGCCCTGCGATCAGGAGTTCGCGTCAGATCGGCCACAGCTCCACCCTTGTGTCCCGGATCGGCCGCCACGCTCTCGCAGCGATTCACGCGTTTGGCGTAGGCCCCCATGAGTGATCCGCGCTTGACCGGGGCCGCCCTGCACCGGATTCCTGCGCCCATGTCGCTGATCGCCGAAACGCCCTCCCCCCTGCCCGAGACCCGGACCGCTGCGCCCAAGCGCCTGCACGTCATCACCTGGGGTTGCCAGATGAACGTGTATGACAGCGCCCGCATGACCGACGTTCTGCGGCCGCTGGGCTATGCGCCGGTAGACAGTCCCGAGGGCGCCGACATGGTGATCCTCAACACCTGCCATATCCGCGAGCGCGCGTCGGAGAAGGTCTTCTCCGAGCTGGGCCGCCTGCGCGTGATCAAGGAAGCCCGGGCCGCCGAGGGACAGAGCACGGTCCTGGCCGTGGCCGGCTGCGTGGCGCAGGCGGAAGGCAAGGAGATCGTCGCGCGCGCGCCGTTCGTCGATCTGGTGCTGGGCCCTCAGACCTATCATCGCCTGCCCGAGATGGTGGCGCGCGCCGCGCGCGCGGCGGGCGCCGTGATCGACACCGATTTCCCGGCCGAGCAGAAATTCGACTTCCTGCCCGAAGCGGCAGGCCCGCAGCTCCCAGGCGGCGTCACGGCCTTCCTCACCGTGCAGGAAGGCTGCGACAAGTTCTGTTCCTTCTGCGTCGTGCCCTACACGCGCGGCGCGGAGGCCAGCCGTCCGGTGGCGGCGGTTCTGGCGGAAGCGCGCCGCATGGCCGCATCCGGCGTGCGCGAGATCTCGTTGCTCGGCCAGAACGTGAACGCCTATCACGGCGACGGTCCGGACGGATCGACCTGGGACCTCGCCCGGCTGCTCTACGCGCTCGCCGAGATCCCCGGCCTGGACCGTCTGCGCTATACCACCTCGCATCCGCGTGACATGGGCGAGGCGCTGATCCGTGCCCACGCCGATCTGCCGCAGTTGATGCCGTTCCTGCATCTGCCGGTGCAGAGCGGCTCCGACCGCATTCTGCAGGCGATGAATCGCGGCCATACCGCCGATGATTACCGTCGTCTGGTCGACCGTCTGCGCGAGCACCGGCCCGATCTGGCGCTGTCCTCGGATTTCATCGTCGGCCATCCGGGCGAGACGGATGCCGACTTCGCCGAAACGATGCGGCTCGTGCGCGATATCGGCTACGCGCAAAGCTACTCGTTCTCCTGGTCGCCGCGTCCGGGCACGCCGGCCGCGGGCGCCCCGAACCGCGTGGCGGATGCGGTGTCGCATGCGCGTCTGCTGGAGCTGCAGGCGCTGATCCGCGAGCAGCAGGACCGGTTCAACGCCGACAGCGTCGGCCGCACGATGGATATTCTGTTCACAGGCCGCGGACGCAAGCCCGGTCAGCTGTCCGGACGCAGCCCCTATCTCCAGGCGGTGCACGTCCAGGGGCCCGATTCGCTGATCGGCACCACGCGAAGGGTGGTGATCGAGCGAATGCTCACCAATTCTCTTTCAGGATCGTTTATCCCCGTAGCGGAGAGTGCCTGCGCTTGACCGAACTCGCCAGCCGCCCCACCCCCAGTCCCTCCGGCCAGGAGGCGTTCGCTCGTACCGGTGTGGGGATGGTTGGAGCGGGTGCGGATTCGCGCAGCGCCACCCTGCAATTCAACGACAACACCTTGCTGCAGCTCCTGCTGGGCGACCATGACCGGCATCTGGTGCGCCTCGAGCAAGGGCTCGGCGTCCGTCTCGCCTGCAGGGGCAACCGCGTCTCCATCGCCGGCGATCCGGGGCGCGTGGCGCTCGCGCGATCGACACTGGGCGCGTTGTACCGCCGTCTGGAAGACGGCCGCTCGATCGATTCCGCCGATGTGGACGCGGCCATTCGCATGTCCGACATCCATCATGACGTGCTGGACCCAAAAAAGGAGGACCGTATGGCCGGACGCATCGGCGGCGCGCAGTCGGGACGGTTCCAGGGTCTGCCGGGACCGGCGATCCTGCAGGGATCGGAGGATCCCAAGCTGCCCTTCGGCGACCTGCCCGCGATCCGCACCAAACGCGGCGCGATCGAACCGCGTTCGCCGGGCCAGGCAGCCTACATGGACATGCTGAACAGCCATGAGATGGTGTTCGGCGTCGGGCCGGCGGGAACGGGCAAGACCTATCTCGCCGTGGCGCAGGCCGTGGCAATGCTCCAGGCCGGGCGCGTGGACCGGATCGTCCTGTCCCGTCCCGCCGTGGAAGCCGGCGAGCGGCTGGGTTTCCTGCCCGGCGATCTGAAGGAAAAGATCGACCCCTATCTGCGCCCGCTCTACGACGCGCTGCACGACATGATGCCGGGCGACCAGGTGCTGCGACGGATGACCTCGGGCGAGATCGAGGTGGCGCCGCTGGCCTTCATGCGCGGACGCACGCTGGCGCATGCCTTCGTGATCCTGGACGAGGCGCAGAACACCACCGTCGCGCAGATGAAGATGTTCCTGACCCGTATGGGCTCCGGCACGCGCATGGCGATCAACGGCGATCTCAGCCAGATCGATCTGCCGAACGGGGTGTCTTCGGGGCTGCGCGACGCGGTGGAAACGCTGGAAGGCCTGCCCGGAATCGGCTTCGCGCGGTTCGAGAGCCGCGACGTGGTGCGTCATCCGCTGGTCGCCAGGATCGTCGATGCGTATGATCAGCGCGCGGCGGCAGAACGGGACACCACCCGGAACCGGACCCGCCGGGAGCACGATGGAACCTCGAAGTAGAACCGACCGCCCTTCCGAACCGGAAGGACGATCGAAATCGGACCGCAAGAAAGCCCGGAAGCGGGACAAGCGGGCGCGACGGGCGGCCAGGGATATGGCGAACGAAGCGGCCAAGCCGGCGCATGACGTCGCCGGCGTGTCGCGGCACGCGGCGGCGCGACGCCTGGCGGAAGCGCCGGAAGCGGTCGAGATCTTCGTGGTGGACCATCGCTGGCGCCGGCTCGTTCCGGGCATCGAGCGTCTGGCACGGCGGGCTGCCGCGGCTGGTGGCGGGGCAGGCTCCGTGGTGCTCGACAACGACCTGCGCATCCGGCACCTGAACGCGCGTCATCGCGGCAAGAACAAGCCGACCAACGTGCTCACCTTCGAGACCCCTCCGGGCGTCCCCGGCGGCGACATCGTGGTGGCGCTGGAAACGGTGCGGCGCGAGGCGATCGCGGCGGGACGGCGTCCGCGTCACCATCTGGCGCACCTGATCGTGCATGGCGCGCTGCATCTGCGCGGCCACGACCACCATCGCGCCGGCGACGCGCGCCGCATGGAGATGGAGGAAGCCCGGATTCTCCGGCGGCTGGGCGTGCCCAATCCGTGGAAACCCGCCTCCCCCCGCCCAGCCGGGGAGCTGCGCCGATGAGCGCCGAAGACCACAAACCGGAGCCGCGCCGGTTCGGGCTGATGAGCTGGCTCGGCGGCAAGCGCGCCGATCTCGACCTGCGCGCACGGGTCGCCGCCCTGGTGCAGGAAGCGGCCGACACCACGCCGACCGATGGCGAACTGCCCGATCTCGACCGGCAGGAACGTCTGCTGATCGCCAACGTGCTGCGCCTGCGGGAAACCACGGCGGACGACGTGATGGTGCCGCGCGCGGACATCATCGCCATGCCGGTCTCGATCGGTCTGGACGAGGCGCTGGCGACCATGCGCCGGGAAAACCATTCCCGCTTGCCGGTCTATAACGAGCAGCTCGACGACGTGGTCGGCATGGTCCATGTGAAGGACCTGCTGGCCTATAACGGACCTGGCGAAAACTTCCGGCTGCAGGCCATCCTGCGCCAGCCGCTGATGATCGCGCCGCAGACGCCTGTGCTCGATCTGCTGCTGCAGATGCGTCTGCGCCGCATCCATCTGGCGCTGGTGATCGACGAGTACGGCGGCGTGGACGGGCTCGTAACCATCGAGGATCTGGTCGAGACCATCGTCGGCGACATCGCCGACGAGCATGACGAGCCGGACGTGCCGATGCTGGTGGAACGGCATGACGGCACGCTCGATATCGACGCGCGCATGCCGGTGGAGGATTTCGAGGCCAGGCTCGGCCCGCTCCTGACCGAGGAGGAGCGCGAAAGCGATATCGACACGGTCGGCGGGCTGGTGTTCCGGCTGGCCGGGCATGTGCCGACGCGGGGCGAGGTGGTCAGCCACGAATCCGGATTGCAGTTCCGGGTCATGGACGCCGATCCGCGCCATATCCGCCGCCTGCGCGTGCGGCCGCCGGAACCGGTGAAGGAAGCACTGGCGGACGCAACCTGAAGTGAGAGAAGTGTTCTTTCTTGAAAGAAAGAACCAAAGAACTTCTGTCCGTTTGGCTCCGAGCCGAGCCGCACACTCGTCACCAAACGGATGAAGTATTTTTGCTTCTTTTTCTTCAGAAAAAGAAGACTCTTACTTCGGCCGCCTGATGAAGAACGACGCCGACGCGCTGGCCAGGGGGTTCAGGTGGCGCCCATCCGCCCGGACACGCATCGTTGCACGTCCGTCCCCGACCTGGGCCTATCGTCTCGGCCATGGAGGCATTGGGGACACGCCCCTCACCCATGGCGCGCAGGAGTTCGAGGCCGGACAAGGTTCGCGGGTCCATGGCCACGTCCCTCAGCGATGCGACCAGCGTGCGGGACGTTTCTCGACGAAGGCGCTCATGCCTTCCGCCCGATCGGCGGTGGAAAACAGCCCGTGGAAGACCTGCCGCTCAAAGCGCAGCCCCTCGGCCAGAGACAGCTCCTCGGCCCGGTTCACCAGCTCCTTGATGGCGCGCGTGGCGGAGCGCGACATGCCGGCGATGGTTCGCGCGATCTCCAGCGACGCCGCGGCCAGTTCGGCCGCCGGCACGACGCGCGAGACGAGGCCGATCCGGTCGGCCTCGGCAGCATCGATCATGCGGCCGGTGAGGCACATCTCCATGGCGCGCGGCTTGCCGACGAGACGCGCCAGACGCTGCGAGCCACCGAAACCGGGCGAGATGCCGAGCTTCACCTCGGGCTGACCGAACCGCGCCGTATCGGCCGCCACCAATATATCGCAGGCCATGGCGAGTTCGCAGCCACCGCCCAGGGCGAAGCCGCTGACGGCGGCGACGATCGGGGTGCGGATCGCGCCCATCGCCATCCAGCCGCCAGACCAGTCGCGCTCGACCATCTCGGCTACGCTCAGATGCTGCATCTGCTTGATGTCGGCCCCCGCGGCGAAGGCGCGCTCCGAGCCGCGCAGGAGAATGCAGCCGATCCCTTCGTCCGCATCGAACCCGCGCAGCGCGTCCAGCACATCGTGCAGCATCTGTTCGTTGAGGGCGTTCAGCGCGTCGGGACGGTTCAGGGTCAGGAGCCCGACGCGGCCGTCGGTATCGACCAGAATGGTCTCATAGGCTTTGGTCATGATGCACCTCCCCGTTTCGTTCCACGGATGACGCCGCTGTCGGGAGGCTAGACCCTGTTCTCCGTCGTGGTCGAGCCGGACCGGCCAGAGGACGCATCGTCATCCGGCCGGGCGATTCCAGTCGGCCGGTTGATGCCCTAGCCGCCGGCGTCGCGCTCGGCTTCGAGCTGGCGATGCGCCTCACGGTCCTGCGCTTCCACGAACACGCGGCGCACCTCCGGGTGGGCGTCGCGGATGCGGCGTTCGATCCGGGAGACGGTCCGCTCGACGGCGGCGGCGCTCTGGCGGTCGTCGAAATCGAGCGACAGCGCCACCAGCACGTCGCGCGGTCCGAAATGCATGGTCAGGATCTCGTTGGCGCGCGACACGTCCGGCTCTGACGCGACGATGCGCTGAATGGAGGCGCGCACCTCGGGCGACACGCTTTCGCCGGCGAGGAGCGACTTGCTTTCCCAGGCCAGGAAGCCGGCCGTGACGGTCAGGATCGCGCCCACCAGAAGCGAGCCGACCCCGTCCAGCAGCGGCATGTCGAGCGCCTGCGACAACCAAACGCAGAGAAGGGCAGCCAGCAGGCCGAGCAGAGCGGCACTGTCCTCGAACAGAACGGTGAAGCTGGTCGGATCCTTGGAGCGCTGGATGGCCTCGATCCAGCCGCGCGCGCCTTTCACCTCCCTGAATTCGCGCAACGCCAGCACCCAGACCGCGCCCTCGAACACGATGCTGCCGCCCAGCACGAGATAATTGACCCAGGGATTTTCGACCGGGTGCGGGTGCCGGACCTTGTCGATGCCCTCGATGATCGAGACCCCGGCACCCACCCCGAAAATCAGCACGGCAACAACGAAAGTCCAGAAATACAGCAAGAGCCCATAGCCGAACGGATGCTGAGCATCGGCCGGGCGCGCGGCCTGCTTAAGGCCATGCAGCAGCATGAGCTGGTTGCCGCAATCCACCAGGGAGTGGATCGCCTCGCTGAGCATGGCCGAGCTGCCGGTCCAGAACGCGGCCGCGAATTTGCCGGCCGCGATCAGGACGTTGCCGCCCAGGGCCGCGAAGATCACCAGACGGGATGAGGAGGAATGCGCCATGCGCGAAGTCTAGCGGCTCGGCGGCAGTCCGTCTCACTGCGGCGGCGGATAACCCTCGCTGATCGCGTAAACGACGAGGCCCAGGGTCACGGCATAGAGAAGACCGAAGATGATGCCGGAGATCCAGGCGGCCGGCTTCGACACGCCGCCTGCCCGTTCGATCGCGCCGGGTCGGTTGATCTGGCCCGTCTCCCGGAGCGCTTCCAGCCGCTTCATGGCATCGGTCAGATAAAGCCAGCGGGCCATCCTGGCGCTGATGAACGAGACGATGAGACCACTGATTGGCGGGAGTTTCGGGATCAGCGCGACCGCGAGGATGATGGCGCAGAGCAGCCCAGCGAACAGCCACAGCTTGCGATAGAAGAACCAGACCGGGCCGAGGAAGAAGGCGGGCCAGCAGAATCCGGTCCAGGGGAGCGCGGAAGACTGCTTCGCCTGCATCCTGTCATAGACGGGCAGGAAGCTGTCGGCGTTCGGGCCGATATAGCGGCGCAACTCGTCCCGGCGCTCCGCAGGGTCTCCATGACGCAGGAAATCGTCCGGTCTGGCCATCTCATGCTCGCGTTCTGCGTTTCGGAAGCAGAACGTCAGAGACAGCGTTTGGATGCAAACCGGGGAAATGGATCGCCCCCGAACAACTTCAGGCTGTAAGAGGGCGGTGAGGCGAGGGTTCGAGTTCCGGACCGGTCCCGCGCGTCAGCGGGCGTAGGTCTGCGAGAAGACGATCGCCTCGGCGGCATTGGGAATGCCCCGGAAATGCCGGGCGGCCTGATGGCGAATGGCGGCCAGGCTGGGCATGGTGGCGCCGTGCAAGGGCCGTACACGGTCATGGGTGGCGAAGAAGCGATGCTGCGTGCTGTCGGGCTGCTGGATCGCCGCCCCCACGAACACGCCATCCACCTCGACGATTTCGCTCTTGGTCATGGTCGTCGCTCAGTCCTCGTAGCCACCGTCGTCCTGCCCATCCATGCCGGGCAGAGCGACGCAAACGCAGGGAGTGCGTTCGGGTTCATCCGGTGGGCAGGGATATAACCCGTCCCAAGACGGTTCGATGTGGAGCTTCGATGACGTTGCATCTGGCGCATGAGGTGCTGAGGATCTGGCGGCAGGCCGGAGAGCCGGACCTGCCGGCGATCGACCGCCTGGCCGGGCTCATCCACCCGGACTATCCGGAGCGACCGGAGGTGTTCGCGAACCGTCTGGCGCTGCATCCGAGCGGGGTGCGGCTGGCGGAGTTGGACGGGGCGCCGGTCGGATATGCGATCGGCCATCCGTGGCGCGGGGAGCCGCCGCTGCTGGACCGCGTCCTGCCTGCCCTGCCGGACGCGCCGGAGCATTACTGGCTGCATGATTTGGCGCTGCTGCCGGAGGTGCGGGGGCGGAAGCTGGGCCGGGCGGCGCTTCTGCTCCTGCGCGGCGACGCCCTGGGGCTGGGCTTGCGCCGGATGCGTCTGGCGGCGGTGGGGAACGCCCTGCCCTACTGGGAAACGGCCGGCTTCCGGCCGATCGACGACGCCCTGCCGCAGTGCTACGGCGCGGGCGCCACCGCCATGCAGTGGGACGGCTGAGGGCAAGAACCAAAGGCTGGATCCAGGCCCAGCCGCGAGTCCCGACCCGACGGACAAACGTCCTTTTGGTTCTCCTCTCTCACAAGAGAAGAACCCTCACGTCCTCGCACCCGTTTCCGCCAGCCCCACCAGCCGGTCGAGCCCCTGCCTGTCGCCGAGCACCGCTGCCCGCTCCGCCGGCGACAGCAACTTCAATGCGCGGGCGAGATCGTCGGCCTCATCCAGCTTGGCGAGGCCCAGCGCCAGCACGGGGTCGAACGGATCGACGCCGCGCCGGCGCGGCGGCGGCAACATGGCGCTATGGGCATCGAGCAGCACCGGGTCGCGCAGCAGACGGCGCAGAGATTCGCCCGGTTCCAGATCCATGCCGGCGCGCTGCAGGGCGACGGCGCGGGACAGAACGGCGGGTGGCGCGGTTTCTTCCGGGATGCGCAGCAGCCCGGCACGACCCAGCGCCAGACCGAGATCCCGCCCCGCCGTGAGCGAGACCAGCGGCACCGCCAGCGCCAGGCCGATCAGCACCGGCGACATCCACAGGAACAGCGCCGGGGAAACCAGCCAGGCGATCGCCGCGAGCACGATGCCGAACACCATGTAGCGCCAATAGCCGGACCAGACGACGGAAAGCGGGATATGCCCGTCGTCGCGACGCTGCGCGTTCCAGCCGGAGTCCCGGCCGGCCAGGATGGAGATCACGCCGCTGGTCTGGATCAGCATCGCCACCGGGGCGATCAGCCCGCCGATCAGCGTTTCCAGCAGCAGGCTGAGCAGCGCACGCACCGCGCCGCCCGCGCCGCGACGATCCTCCGGCTTGAGAAGCAGAACCAGATAGGCGAGCAGCTTGGGCGCCAGCAGCACGGCCATGGTGCCGATGAACACCCATTTGGCGAGCACCGGATCGACCTGCGGCCAGTTCGGGAACAGCAGCTTGCTGTCTCCGAAATATTCCGGCTTCACGAAGCGGGCCTGGATCGAGATCAGGATGCCGCAGAGCAGGAAGATCAGCCACAAGGGCGAGGTGATGTAGGACCCGATTCCCATCAGCAGATGCAGCCGGCTGACCCAGTGCAGCCCGCGGGCCGGCAGCACGCCGGCATGCTGGAGATTGCCCTGGCACCAGCGCCGGTCGCGAATGGCGATGTCGGTCAGCGAAGGCGGGCTCTCCTCGAACGAGCCCGGCAGCGCCGGGACCATATGGATGGCCCAGCCGGCGCGCCGCATCAGCGCGGCCTCCACGAAATCATGGCTGAGGATGTGTCCGCCGATCGGGCGGCGTCCCTTCAGCACCGGCAGCCCGGCCTGTTCGGCGAAGGCGCGCGTGCGGATGATGGCGTTGTGGCCCCAGTAATTGCCCTCGGAACCGTGCCACCAGGCGATCCCCGCCGCGATCAGCGGACCGTACACACGGCCGGCGAATTGCTGCATGCGCGCGAACAGGGTGGAGCCGTTGACGATCACCGGCAGGGTCTGGATCAGCCCCACGCCCGGATGCGCCTCCATCGCCGCGGCGATCCGCACGATGGTCGCGCCCTCCATGACGCTGTCGGCGTCGAGCGTGACCATCTGCGGATAGGCCGCGCCCCAGCGGCGCACCCATTCGCCGACATTGCCGGCCTTGCGCTCGGTATTCTTGGCGCGGCGGCGATAGAAGATGCGCGCGTGCCCATCGACGGCCTCGCGCAGACGCAGGAAGGCGGCCTCTTCTTCCAGCCAGACATCCGGGTTGGTGGTGTCGGACAGGATGAACAGGTCGAACGCGTCGAGACGCCCGGTCTCGCGCAGGCTCTCGAAGATGGCGCGCAGGCCCGCCATCACCCGGCTCGGGCTTTCGTTGTAGGTCGGCAGCAGCAGGGCGGTGCGGCTGCGCAGCGCGGGCAGCGGACCGTCGCGGGAAATGCCGAGGCCGAGGCCGCCGCCCGAGAGCATGGAGGCGAAGCCGCCCAGCGAGGAGGTGAAGGCCAGCGCGATCCAGGCGAACAGCACCACGAACAGCGCCAGCACCATGATGCCGAGCGTGTTGGCGCCATTGCCGTTCAGCACGAAATACATCTCGTACGCGCCGAACGCGGTGAGCAGGATCGCGCCGCCGATCACGAACAGACGGCGCAGGAACAGGCCGGCCGGGCGGGTTTCCGGCGCGTCTCCACGCTCGGGCGCTTCGTCCAGCGACTGCACCGGCATGTGCAGAGGCGCTTCCGGTGGCAGGGCCGGAAAGCGGTCGAGCCCGTGGGCAGCCAGGGGAGCGCTCAGCGGGGCATCTGGGGGGGCGCCAGGGAGGACGGTCACGGGGTCCAACGATAGGCCCAGAGTTCGGACAACGGGCCCTGGTCGTTGTTCAGCGTGCCGTGCAGTTCCACCAGCTTGGCGCCGCCCGGGTAGAACTCGAAGGTGACTCGCCAGCCCTGGATATACGGGTTCGGCACCACGACCACGTTGCGGATCTCGCCCGTACTGACGCCGATATCGGCGTGCAGTTTGGCATCCAGCCCCAGCGTGCGCAGCTTCTCGCCGGTGAAGTCGATCATCACGAAGCGGCCCTTGCGGTCGTCCGTGGCGCCGATGCGCGTGCTCGAGATCCGGGCCAGTGTCGTGGTCCAGGGATTATCCCAGCACCAGTGCATGCGATAGGTGAAGGAATATTCGCCGCCCGCCGCGAGCGGCGCCTTGGGACGCCAGAAGGCGACGATGTTGTCGTTGACCTCGTTCGGCGTCGGCAATTCCACCAGATCGATGGAGCCGTCGCCCCAGTCGCCGATCGGCTCGATCCACAGAGACGGACGCTTCTGGTAGTCGAGCGCCAGATCCTCGAAATCGGCGAAAGAGCGGCCGCGCTGCATCAGGCCGAAGCCCTTCGGTGCGGTGTCGGCAAAGGCGCTGAACTGGAGGTCGATCGGGTTGGTCAGCGGACGCCAGATCTGGTCGCCCTTGCCGTTCCACATCGACAGGCCTTCGCTGTCATGCGCCGCCGTGCGGGCATCGTCGACATGGGCGTGATCGTTGGGGCCGAAATAGAACATCCCGGTGAGCGGCGCGATGCCGGACGAGCGGATCTCCTTGCGCGGATAGAGCGTGGTTTCCACATCGAAGATGGTTTCGTCACCGGGACGAATGGTGAAGCGATAGGCGCCGGTGACGGTGGGGCTGTCGAGCAGAGCGTGCACCACGACGGCGGTCACGCCGGGCTGCGGCTTTTCCAGCCAGAAGGCGCGGAACAGCGCGAATTCCTCCTTCTGCTCGCCGGTACCGTTGGCGAAGCCGCGCGCGGACAGGCCGTATTCCTGCCCCTTGGCGACGGCGCGGAAATAGGACGCGCCCAGGAACACCGCGATCTCGTCGAAATAATCCGGGCGGTTGATCGGGTAGTGCAGGCGGAAGCCGGCGAAGCCGATCGGATCGGTGACGCGCAGCTTGATGTCGTCATAGGTGAACAGGTCGGGGTCGTAGCCGATCGCGTCGGCCTTGCCGTCCTTGACCTCGAACATGTCGATGCGCGGGCGATACAGGAAGCCGCGCGGCAGGAATTCCACCTGGAAATCGAGGTTCTGTCCGCGCCAGAGCGCGCTTTCCTTCTTGAAACGGATGCCGCGATACTGGTCGAAATCGAGCGAGTCGATCGGACCGGGCAGATGCTCGTCGGGCGGCTGGTAGGCATGGCGCGCCATGCTCTGCGCCAGCCTGCGCACGGTGGAGGCGTCGAACGGGCCGGGCGCCGGCAGGTCCGCATTGGCCGCGCGCGCGTGGCGTGCCGCCATGATGGCGAGCGAAGCGCCCGCGCCGGTGCGAACCAAGTCGCGTCTGGTTAAGCTCAAGCCTGTTCCCCTCGCAGCGATTTCGACGAAGTCCTTGCAGTATCAGTTGCCGGTGCGTCATGGCAATTTGAGGGTGATGGCACGAAGCGATATCCGGATAACGGCGCCAGGACCGCGCCGGCCGCCATTCGGCCCGCTCGCGTAACGGCGCGCCGACGATAAGCGGATCGCCGCCACGAACCGGACCCCCGCCAGAATCGCTGACGCCAGCGACGGTCGCTCTGCGCATTCGGCAATCCGGCAAAGCCGCGCCGCATCGAAAGACCCTGGACGGGGCGAACATTCGGTGATTACCAGCCCTCCCGCCCTCCGGAGGCATCAAGGGGGGGCATGGATTCCACGGCGGCCGAACGGCCTAGAGCGGGCCCTAGGCAGACAGAACCACAGCGATCACCGAGATCGTTACGGACTTGCGCCAGAAAGAACGATCTGCAATCGTTGCATTCGAAAACCACGTTCGAATGCCACGGTCATGAAGCTGCCAGGTCGTCCGCGCCTCGTTCTCCTGTCCGGCGCGGCCGTGCTGGCTTTGGCCGGCCATGCCCGCGCCCAGGGCCATTCCGCCACGCTGCACACCACGCCGCAGTTCTCGGCCCTTCCGCAGACGCGCACCAACCCGACGCGCGCGCAGGCGCCCGGCAGTATCCATACCGGGGACTGGGGGGTGTTCAATCAGCTCGACGGGTCGCCCGCCGGGTTCGGGCCGGTGGCGCGCTACGGGGCGGTGCGCTGGGCCGAGGACTGGTCGGCGCTGCGCGATCGCAAGCTGCGCAACGATCCGTTCGATCCGCTGAAATTCATCCGCCTGAACGATCCGGGATCGATCTATCTGACCTTATCCGGCGAAAGCCGCCTGAAGAACTGGTTCGAGAACAGACCCTTCCTCGGCACGCAGAAGCCGAACGATTCCGGGCGCATGACCGTGCGCAATCTTCTGGGCGCCGATCTGCATCTGGGCGAGCATCTCCGCGTCTATGGCGAGCTCGTGAACGGCGATGCGGCGGGATGGGGCGGCTACGGCTATTCCGCATCCTACCGCACGCGTCTCGACGTGCAGCAGCTCTTCGTCGAGGCCAAGGCGAAGCTGCTCGGCGCGAAAACGGGGGTGATGTTCGGGCGGCAGGAGTTCCTGGATGCGCCGAACTACGTGCTGTATCTGCGCGAAACACCGAATCTTCCTTTGTCCTACAACGGCGTTCGCGGCTATGCGGTATGGCCGCGAATCCGGTTCGACGCGTGGGATTTCGTGCAAACCAACATCACGCCCCCGGCGATGTTCGCGGATCGCCCGAACTGGGGCACGCGCCTGTTCGGCGGTCTCGGCTCCTACGCCCTGCCGGATTTCACGTGGCTGAAGCAGCCGGGGCACGTCTTCCTCGACGTGTTCTATATCGGCTATCTGCTCGGCAACGGCACCAACGCGATCGCGACGGCCACCGGGACGCAAACGGGTTCCAGCCGGCGCGACAATGTCGGCACCCGGTTGTGGGGACGCGCGGGGCCGATCGAATTCTCGATCGGCGGCATCCATCAGGGCGGGTATTTCACGCCGGCAAAATCGGCGCAGTCCCGCAATGTCGATGCCTACGCCATCAACAGCTTCTTCGGCTGGCGGTTCGCGCAGCTCTACGGGCGACCGCTGCTCGGCCTGCAGGCCGATCTGTTCTCCGGCGGCGACGATCGCAAGCGCAGCGGCGACGTCGGAACCTACGCGACGCCGTTCAATCCGTCCTCGAACTATCTCGACACCACCACCTATTTCGGCGAGTCGAACCTGATCAGCATCGCGCCGACGGTGGAATTCACGCCCAGCGGCACGACGCTGCTGCGCTTCCGCGTTCCGATCCTGTGGCGCGACAGCACGAACGACGCCGTCTTCTCTTCGGGCAAGGCCTATGCCTATCGCGCGAATTTCTCCGGCGGCTTCGTCGGCACCGTGCCGCAGGTGAATTTCGGCTGGCGCATCACGCATCACCTGACCTGGAGCCACGATCTCGCGCGCGCCTTCGTGTCCCGATCGCTGGCGCGCGCCGGAGCCTCGGACGGCACCTATTATCTGTCGACATTGTCGTTCCGCTTCTGACGGGTGCAGCCGCTTACAAGCCCATTCTTCCCAGCAGAAAGAGAATCCTGTCCGTTTCGCCGGGGAGAACCGGCGGCACATGGAACCAAACGCGAGCGCAGGGGCGGCGCATCGCCGCCCGTTGCAGCCGCGCGCCGGGACGCGACTTGCGTCGCGTTCGGCCGGCCGCAGTATCGGCGATTTTCCAAAGAAGCGCCGAGCCGTGTGCAGGCGGCAGCGTCGATGTTGTCTATGCAGCCGTCCTTGGGTGGGACCGGCTAGAATCCGGCGGTCAGAGTAAGCCGCGCCGAGAGAGGTTCGAGATAGTGGACCTGATAATCGCTGACGCCGCTCGTGCCGTATTTCGCGACCTCCGCCGCGTTGATGTCGGTGGCGTAGTAATATTCGGCCGAGGCGGCATGGGTGTTGAAGAGATTGTAGATCGATAGCTGGAGCTTCAGCTTGGGGGTGAGCTTGTAGCCGACATCCAGATTCGTCTCGGAATAGCCTTTCCCTCGCGGATATTTGACGCCATCGGTCAAGGGGTAGGAGCCAAGGATGCGCTGCTCGACGCCCCCGAACCAGGGGCCGAGATCGTCGACAAGTATGCCGAACGAACCGGTGACGTTCGGAGCGTTGGCGATATAGGCACCCCCAGCGATGCCGTATGTGCTGGCCAACGTCGCGGCATTCTCGAAATAGCGCGCCTTCGCGAAGGCGACGTCGCCGTTCAACTCGATCCAGTGGCGCGGTCGCCATTGCGCCGACAATTCGACGCCTTCGCGACGCGATGGCGCCTGCGCCACATCCTGTCCGGCATCCTGGTCATACTGTTGTTCGGAGGTGAAATCCTGCCGGAAGATCGCGGCCTGCAATTGCAGATGCGGGATCGAGGAATTGCGAAGGCCGATCTCCTGTCCGAAGGTCGAAGCGAGCAGCGGCGCGCGTCCGGCGTTGAGCTGGGTGCCTTCCAAGGGCACCGATTGCAGCACGCCGCGTACGTCGTCGGAATGGAACCCCTTGCCGGCGCTATAATAGAGTTCGGTTTCCCGCCATGGGCCGATCACGATGCTGCCCTTCGGCTGGAACAGCGGCTGATGCACGCTGCCCAGAAAGGGATTTGTGGACAGGACGGAGCGATCGGTCGCGGTCTGGTAGTCCTCGCGAAGACCGGCCACCGTGCGAAGCCAGGGCAGCCAGCGGGTCGTGTTCTGCCCGTAGAGGCCCAGATCGTTCAGGGTGACGCGGTCAGCGGTGCAGGCATACACGCCAATGCTGTAGTCGCCGTTGCCGTCGTTGCAATACGGCAAAACGACGCGGTCCCTGGTGTGGCGGCGGTCGATATAGTCGTCGTCGAACCTGTCCTGCAGGCCCAGGGTCGTTTCTGTCCGGATGTTCCAGAAAGCGCGACGATAGGTCGCGTTCGTCTGTCCGCCGGCCGTGCTGCGCGTTTCGTCCTGCTGCTCCTGATCGCCGTTGAGAGGATCGTCCAGCAGATGCGTGAAATTGTTCCACAGAACCATCGTGCTGTGGATCAGATACAAGCTGGAACTTAAGGCCCAGTGTTCACTCGTGACGCCATAATGGCTGGAAACGCTCCAGCGTTCGGACTGGCTGCCGTCTGTCGGGTCGAGCGTGCCGAACCTGTCAATGACGCCGCCATCGATCGCGCGCAACGGTTGATCGGTGATGTTGCGACCTTGGCCCTTGTAGTACATGCCGGTGAGGCTGTAGCCATCGGCGTCGGTGCCCTGAGACAGGCGCAGGGTCGAGGCGATCTTGCGGAAATTCTGCGGCGGCGTCGTACCACCATCGACATGGCCGAGTTCGCCGGCGGCGATCAGACGCATACCGTTCGTGAAATGGTAGGTGCCGCCGGCAAACAAATCCTCGTCGCCGAGCGTTCCGGCGCTGGCGATGATCTGGTTCGGCAACTCGTCGAGCAATCTGATATGGGTCGAGGCCACGGCGCCGAAATCACCGATCGAAGCGAAATAAGGGCCCTTGGTGTAGTCGATGCCGCTGAACAGAGGCGCCATGAAGAAGTTCAGGTCCGAATAGCCCTGCCCATGCGCATTGGTCGGGCGGTTGACCGGCATATCGTCGATGAAGTTTGCAATATCGGTGCCGTGGTCCAGGTTGTAGCCACGAATCAGGTACTGATTGGCCTTGCCTTCGCCGGAATGGACCGTGACGACGAGGCCGGGCACGGCCTCGAGCAACTGACCGACCCGATAAACCGGCCGAAGATCCAGCTCCTTCTTGGTGACGGTTCCTTGGCTGGCGGTGATGGCGCGGCCCATCATGTCGAGGCGGGACGCGGTCACGGTCACGGTCACGGTTTCCTGGGCGGATGAAGATTGAGCCCAGGCATTGGCGGATGGGGCAGCAGCGGACGGCACGACGACCGCTACTACGCCGAGAAAGCTCGATCGGCGAAACATCGTAGGCTCCAGCCCCCGGTGCACCCCGCCCGGCAGCGTGTCAGCGCGACGCTGGCAGGTCTCCTGGCTCGCGACTCAACGCGGCCGGTCCCCCTTCCCAAGCCTTTCGGCTCAGTGGGCCCGCTTTCGGCGGGCGGACCGGCAACTCGCCGCTGACAGTTGCGGGGGCAGCCGCCGACTTGCCTCCGGGCCGACAGCCCTGCCGAGACTCACGACGTTCCCTTTTAACCCGCTTGCGCGGGACCATCGACAGACAACGCTTGGGCCATGCCGCTCCGGTGCGCAAGCCGGATGAGCCAACCGGACGCAAATTCTTGGGTTCGCAAATTCTTGGGTTCAATGTGCCAGATCGAGCATCCGTCGCTTCGTCCTGCGCCGGCACGGCTCCAGATCAAACCACAGGGAGGACACGACGTTGCCCAGGCTGACCAGAAGGAGTTCAACTATTTGTCCAGCATCATCGCCCATCCCGCCCTTCGTCTCGCGAAGGCGTCGTTGCCGCTCCTGTTTGCGCTGGGTGCCTGCTCGGTGAATGACAGCCGGATCGCCGACAACGCGAAGGCCAGGTTGATGGGGCTGAGCGAGGTGGAGCTGGAATCCTGCCTGGGCGTGCCGGATCAGCATGCGACCTTCGGCAGCACGGACGTGCTGACCTACTACGCCACCTCGTCTTCCTCGATGAGCTATTCGATCCCGGTCGTGGGCGGGCTCGGCTTCTCGAACGGCGGATACTGCCATGCGACGTTCCGCGTCGATAACGGTCGCGTCATGCGGGTCATCTATTCCGGCGAGAAGAACGCGACGCTGGCGCCCGACGCCTATTGCACGCCGATCCTGCGATCCTGCATGACCTACCTGTCGGCCCATCCGGAAGCGCATGACGTACCGGCCAACAGCGCCGACGCGACCAAGACGAACAATTCGATCCGCGCCGTTCCGCCAGGCGCGGCCAGTGCCGCGCCGCAGCCGCAGGCCTCCGTCGCGGCAGCACCGTCCAACGTGCCGACGCCGACGCCCCGCTGAACCGCCGCTACTGCGCGGTGATCTTCACGCCCTTCCAGAAGGCGATCCGGTCCTTGATCTCGGAGGCCGCCGGTTTCGGCGCAGGATAGAACCAGGCGGCGTTCTCGTTCACCGCGCCGTCCACCACCAGGGAATGGTAATGCGCCGTGCCCTTCCAGGGGCATTCGGTGCGATGGGTGCTGGGCTTCAGAAGCTCCGCACGCACGCTGTCGGCGGGAAAGTAGCTGTTGCCTTCGACGGTCACGATGTCGTCGCTTTCCGCGATCACCTTGTCTTTCCAGATCGCCCGCATGCCGTGTCTCCTTGAACCGCTTCACCGATCCGGCGTTGGCCGGCCAGGCACACAACGGAGTGGCGCGAAGCCGGTTCTCCCAGATCCCTTCTCCCTGCCCGAAGCGGAGGGCCAGCGCGATCCCGCCGTGATGCCCAACCCGTTCGCCGAAGCCGGGCAATTTGCGCCGCACGCGCCGGCAGAAACGGCAGCGGAGCGACGCCCCGCTCTTCTCGACCGATCCGCTAGGCGATTGATCAGGTCCTCAGCGCGTCCAGCGCGGTGCCGATCCGGCTGATCGTGCCGGCGTCGGGCGGCAGGATCGGTGCGGGCGGATCGGCATTGGCGATGCCGAGCAATTTGGCCATGGCGCTCACCACGCGGATGCTGCCGAGCTCCCGGAACAGGGCCCAGACCGGCTCCAGCCTCGCGTTGAGCACGCCGACGCTCTCTGCGTCGCCCGCTTTCGCCGCACGGGCGAGAGCGATGCAGGGCGCGGGCAGAACCCCGGCCAGGACCGCGTGCCAGGCATCCGCTCCGGCCAGCAGGGCGGCGCCCGCGTGCCAATCCACCGAACAGCCGATCGCGACGTCGGCGCGGAACAGCGCCCGCTGCTCGGCCAGCCAGCCCGGGGCGCCCTCCGGCGGGGCCGGACGCTTCACCGCCACCACCGTCGGCAGCCGACCGCATGCGCGCAGCAGGTCCGGCTCGAACCGGAAGCCGGTGGTGGCCGGGTTGTCGTAGAGGCACAGCGGCAGCGCGGTGGCGGTCGAGACGGCGCGGACATGCGCGGCGACTTCGTGCTGGAACAGCGGCGTGTAGGAGACCGGCGCCAGCAGCAGCCCGTCGGCGCCGTCTTCCGCCGCGTCCGTGGCGGCCTGGATCGTACCGTCCGTACGCAGCGCGCCGATTCCCACCGTGACCGGCACGCGCCCGCGCGCACCGCGCAGGGCCGCCCGGACGGCACGGCGGCGCTCGTCGCGACGCAGGAACATATAGGTGCCGGTGCTGCCGAGCACGCCGATCCCGTCGACCCCGCTTTCCGCGAGCCGGTCGGCCAGCGCTTCCATTGCCTCCGCATCGACCCGGCCGGACCGGTCCGCAGGCGTGATCGGATAGGCGAGGAGTCCCGTGAACGGTGTCATGGTGCCGGCTCGGGAGCGATGGCGTTCGCGCGTCTGGAAGGGGCGCGGGCCGGAAGATCCAGCTTGGCGTCGGGGTCGAGCGCCTGCACCATGTCGAGCAGGTCCCGGAGCAGCATCTCCAGAGTGAAGCGCGGCAGCGGGCCGGCGCGATCGCCCAGCGCTTCCAGCAGCGACGACAGGGCGACGATCTGCGCGCAGCCCAGCCCGCTGGCGTGCCGCTTGGTTTCGGCTTCCTGGTCCATCGCCTGACGCAGCGCGTCCATCACCGCGCCGATCGCATCGGAGATGGCGGCAAGCTCCGGCAGCGGCTGCGCGTCGGGTCCTGCATCGGTGAGGGTCTCGTCCAAGCCGCGCGCGACGAACAGCACGTCGCTCTGCAGCCGCCGCAGCATGGGCACCAGACGCACCATGAGCGGTTCGTGCTGGTCGAGCGCGCCCAGGCGTTCGCGCCGCGCATCCACGATGGCGGTGACCAGCGTCTTGAGCACCTCCGACGTGGCGTCGTTCAGGTGCTCCACCTCGGCGATCGGGATTCGCGCGTGCAGCACGGCCGCTTGCGTGGCGCGCATCGTGTCGAGCATGGCCGCGGCGGAACGGAACACCTGGGTGCGCGAGCGGGAATGGAACACCAGGAACGACACCAGCAGGGAAACGGCGGCGCCGACCAGGATCGCGAGGGTTCGGTCGATCGGCCGGCTGAACGGATCGTTCGCGGTGGTGGGGAACAGGAACACCACCACCAGCGTGACGCTGGCCAGCCGGAGATTGGGCTTGAACGCGGCCATGATCGCCAGCGGCACCAGCAGCAGGGCGAAGACCGGCATCCTGGGCAGGCCGAGCAGCGCCAGCGCGATCGCGCCGGCCCCGAACAGGGCGCCGACCAGCGTGCCGACGATCTGGTCGCGCCCGGCTTCCAGCGTGGCACTGACCTTGGCCTGGGTGACGATCACGGCGGTGATCAGCGCCCAGTACGGTTCGTTCAGGCCGGCAAGGTGCGCGACGACGTCGGACAGGAACACCGAGACCAGCATGCGGACGGTCTGGCGCATCTCCGGCCCGCTGTTGCGCAGGGCCTGCAGCGACCGGCGGATCGGGCCTGGTCGGTCGGTCGTGGCCTGAACGGCCTGGGTTGTAGGCAAGCTGAGTATCCGGTCCTGTGCGGGGAGGCGGATTGAACGCAGCCGGGCGCGCATCGTCCATCCCCGGCCGGAGGATTTGTGTTCCGGGACTCAGCCAGGTGGCCTCGAACCCTGCGCGCATCGGCCGCGATGAGCCAAAGCGGATGGTGTTCGCCGTCGGGCGCCGATCGATCGGCAAGCGCGATGGGGGGATTTCTGGCCCTGCCCGTCGTCTGCAGTCTCCCGTCTGCGCCAGTCAGTGCCTTCGGGACGGCGGAAAATGCCAGGCGTGTAAACGGCTTATCCGGCGGTGTCGGCCGGCTGCATCAGTTCGATGGTCGCCCCGTCAGGGCCGGTGACATAGACCACCAGGGTTCCGGCGCGCGCGCCGACCGGGATGCGTTGCGGCGTTCCGGCCGGGCGCCATCCATGGGGCGCGATCCGGGCCAGGACGGCGGGGAGGTCGGCGACCATCAGCGCCAGATGCGCGAAACCGGGATGGAAGGGTTTCTGCGGCGACGCCGGACGATCAGGGCCGGCATAGTCAAGCAGCTCGATCTCCAGTCCGGCGAACGAGACGACGGCCATGCGCACGGTGGCGTCCGGCGCGCCGGTCACCTCCTGCAGGAACGCACCTGCCATCTCCCCCTCGCGTTCCAGCGTCGCACCCAGCCCGTCGATCCAGAAGCGCAGCGCCGCGTCGAGCGAGGCCACGGCAAAACCGACATGGTCGGCACGCAGGATCGCGGGAGCCGCCTCGCTCACTTGCCGTCGCTGCCGACCGGAAGCGGCACCCAGCGCATGCCGTCGCCGTTCTGGACCAGCATCACCACGGACGGGCGCTTGCGTTTATGGGCGTCCTCGACGGCCTGACGCACATCGTTCGGTTCGTTGACGGCGCTCTGCTGCACTTCGACGATCACGTCGCCTTCCCGCACGCCGCGTTCGGCGGCGGGGCTGTTCTTGCGGACGGCGGTAACCACCGCGCCTTTCTGCGCATCGCCGAGATCGTATTTCTCGCGCGCGGAATCGTCGATCGGCGCCAGGGTCAGGCCGGTGGCGCCGATCTCCATCGAGGACGGCGCGGGGGCGGTCTTGGCGGGCGGCGCCTGCGCCGGCTTCGGCTTGTCCTCCGGGAAATCGCGCACCGTGACCTGGAGCGTCTGCGACTTGCCGTCGCGCCAGACCACCACCGGCACGGCGGTGCCGATCGGGGTTTCGCCGACGATCCTGGGCAGGGAGCGCCCATCCGCCTTCTGGCCGCCGACCTGCTCGATCACGTCGCCGCTCTTCAGCCCGGCCTTGGCGGCGGGGCCGTCCTTGTCCACCCCGGCGATCAGCGCCCCCTTGGACGAGGGCAACCCGAGCCCATCCGCGATATCCTGCGTGACATCCTGGATGCGCACGCCGATCCAGCCGCGCCGCGCCTTGCCGAACTGGCGCAGCTGATCGATCACGCGCTTGGCCTCGTTGGACGGGATCGCGAAACCGATGCCGATCGAGCCGCCGGAGGGCGAATAGATCGCGGTGTTGATGCCGATCACGCCGCCATCCATGTCGAAGAGCGGGCCGCCCGAATTGCCGCGGTTGATCGGCGCGTCGGTCTGGATGAAATCGTCATACGGGCCGCTGTCGAGCGAGCGGCCGCGCGAGGACACGATGCCGGCGGTGACGGTGCCGGACAGGCCGAACGGGTTGCCGATCGCCAGCACCCAGTCGCCAACGCGCTCCTTGTCGCTGTCCCCGAACGAGACCGCCGGCAGCGGCTTGGGGCTGTCGATCTTCAGCAACGCCAGATCGGTCTTGTCGTCATGGCCGAGCAGTCTGGCCTTCAGCACCGTGTTGTCCTGCAGGGTCACGGTGATGGAATCGGCGCCCTTGATGACATGGTTGTTGGTGACCACGAGACCGGACGGGTCGATGATGAAGCCGGAGCCCAGGCTCTGCATCTTGCGCCCGGTCGCCTCCGGGTCGGACTTCTGGTTCGGCGTCTGGCCGGGCTGGGCGCGGCGATGCTTGTTCATGAAGTCGCGGAAGAACTTCTCGAACGGCGAGCCGGGGGGAAAGGTCGGGACCTGCGGCGCGTCGTTGGGCGCCTTCTTGCCGTTCTTGTCGCCATTGTCGTCGCCCTGCGGCGCATCGTCGTCATCGTCGTCGCTCTCGTCCGTGGCGGTGCCGGTGGAGGAAATATTCACCACCGACGGCAACAGCTTCGCCGCCAGATCGGCGAAGCTGTCCGGCGCCGGGCGCGCCTCGGCGACGCTGCCGAACGGCGGCACCGTCGCGCCCGCGAGCACCATGGCCGTGGCCAGACACGCGGCGCGCAGGGAAGGGATCGGGCGGATCGGCATGGGCTTTATCTGTGCTCCTGGAGGCCGGCGAGTCTGCTCACGCGCGTCGCCGCCCCGCAAGGGCGGCATCGAGAACGTTCGATGCGCAGAAGCCTCAGGCCGGAGTCAGCAGCCAGTCTGCCACCGCCTCGCCCAGCAGACGGTAGCCCTCGTCGGTCATATGGGTGCCGTCGGGCGACAAGGTGTCGATGGTGAAACGCCCCTCGTCGCACCAGGCGCGCATCAGCGCGTAGCGCGGGAACACGGGCGCGCCGAACGCCTCCGCCAAGGCGTGCAGCGACCGGATGAACTCCGGCAGCGTGTCGAAGGCTTCCAGGGCGGTGCTGTATTGCTGGTCCATGATCGCGATCTCGGCACCGGCGTCGCGCAGGCGCTGGAGCCCGTCGCGCGTAAGGTGTTCGAACAGCGCCAGCGGCACCGGGCGGCTGACGTCGTTCGAGCCGGTCTGCCAGATCACCAGATCGGGCTCGGTCCGGATCACGTCGTCGATGCGTCCGTCCATCTCCAGCGCGCTTTCGCCGCTGATGCCGCGATTGTTGAGCACCAGGCCACGGGGAAAGAAGGGCTCCAGACGGCGACGCATCACCTCCGGATAGCTGCGCTCCGGCGCGCTGGCGCCATAGCCCTCAGTGGTGGAAGAGCCGAAGCAGGTGATGCGGACGGGGCCGCCCGATCCGAGCTTGGACGCCCAGCGCGGCAGGGAGCGGGCGGCGCTCATGCGGCGCGATCCAGCGTTCTCGTGGCGGCCTGCCTGATATCCGCGCAGAGCGAGCGGGCGCCGCGCGGGCAGCTTGCGCCGGCCTCCTGCCGGATCCGCGTGACCTGGTCACGGTCCAGCGTGTCGTCGATATGCGCCAGGACGAAGCCGCGCAGCTTCGGCTGGCGGCGCACCTCGGCCGCCAGGGCCGGAAGCTGGTTCCAGTGCACGACCAGCAGGGCGCCGATCGCCCCGGACACGGTCTGATGCAGCGCATCGCCCTCGCAGCTGCGGAAATGCTTCCAGTAGCGCGTCACGGCGCTCCAGTTCGGCAGGGTTTCCGCCGCCGTGGCGGCGAGCTGGGCACGCCGGTCCGAACAGCTTCCGGCCTGTGCCTCGCGCGACGCGCCGAAAGCCGACGCCACCAGCAGGGCGGCGACGACCAGGGGGCGATTGGCATTCTGGCGAAGCCGGAAGGGCGGGTTCGGCGTGAATGCTGTCATGAAGCGGTTCCGTCTGGGTTGAACCTCTCTCAAGGCACCGAACCCGGGGTCGTGTCCAGTTCCTCGGCCAAGGCGGCCTGCAACGTGTCCGCGAGCCAATCCAGCACGACGCGGAGGCGGGCCGGCACCTGACGATGGCTGTGGTGCATGACCGAGACCGGCGTAGGCGGCGGCCTGAACCCGGCCAGCACCTCTACCAGCACGCCGGCACGGAGCATCGGCAGGAAGCCGCGTTTCGGGGCCTGATACAGGCCGAAGCCCTGGCAGGCGGCCTCGTTTCCGACGCCGCCCGTGGTGACCAGAACGCGGGACGGCAGCAAGATCTCGCGGACGACGCCATTCTGCTGGAATTCGAGCGGCAGCACCGCGCCGGTGCGGGACGAAACGAAGCCGACGGCTTCATGACCGTCGAGATCGTCCGGCGTCGCCGGCGTCCCGTGGCGGCGCAGATAGTCCGGGCTGGCGCAGACGATCTCCTCGAACGCGCCCACACGGCGCGCGACCATGTCGCTGCTGACGAGCGTGCCGGAGCGCACCACGCAATCGACCCCTTCGCGCAGCAGATCGACGAAGCGCTCCCCTTCCCCGAACAGCAGCTGCAAGCCGGGATGGGCCCGCAGCAGCGGCGGCAGGGCGGGCAGGAGCAGGGTGCGGGCGATATTGCCGGGCACATCCACGCGCACGGTGCCGGACACGGAGCCGCCGACCGCGCGGTCGGCATCTTCCAGCCCTGCCAGGATCGATCGGGCGCTGCGGCAATAGGTCAGGCCGTCGGTGGTCGGGCGAACATGGCGAGTGCTGCGTTCCAGCAGGCGCGTGCCGAGGCGCTCCTCCAGCGCGCGTATGGCGGCCGTGGCGACGGGACGCGAAATGCCGAGTTCAGCCGCAGCGGCGGTGAAGCTGCCGCGATCGACGATGCGGACGAACAGGTCGAGCGTGCGCAAACGGTCCATGAATTGTTCCGTATAGCGGAAAAGTCCTGTCGGAAACCACAGGCTTATCGGAACAGTGCACGCCGGCGAGGATGCGCCCGCACATGGATCAAGGACGACATCCCATGCAGACACCCATCGCCATCGTCACCGGCGGCAGCCGCGGCATCGGCCGCGACACCGTTCTGCAGCTGGCAGCGCAAGGCGTGCGCACGATCCTCACTTTCAACAGCAACCAGGACGCCGCGGAGGAGGTCACACGTCTGGCGGCGGATTCCGGCGCCCCCTCGGCCGCGCTTCAATGGGATGCGTCGCGGACGGACGGGTTCGTCGCCTTCGCCGAACGCGTAGGGGAGGTCCTGGCCGGCTGGGATGCGGACCGGTTCGACTATCTCGTGAACAATGCCGGCACCGCGTCGAGCGCGACGTTGGCGGACGTGACCGAGGCGGAGCTGGACGCGATGTTCGCGATCCACGTCAAGGCGCCGCTTCTGCTGACGCAGACGCTTCTGCCGCTGATGCGCGATGGCGGCCGCATCGTGAACCTGTCCTCCGGCCTGGCGCGCTTCTGTTATCCGGGGCGCATCGCCTACGGGCCGATGAAGGCGGCCGTGGACTCCCTCACCCGCTACATGGCGCTGGAGCTGGGGCCGCGCCGGATCGCGGTCAATGCCGTGGCGCCGGGTGCGATCGCGACCGATTTCAGCGGCGGGATGGTGCGCGACCGGCCGGAGATCAACGAGGCGATCGCCAGACAGACCGCCCTGGGGCGGGTGGGACTGCCGGGCGATGTGGGCCCCGTGATCGCCGCGGTGCTGAGCGGGGCGATGGGCTGGGTGAACGGCCAGCGCATCGAGGTGGCGGGCGGGGTCCATCTGTAAGACCGCCATGACGGGCCAACGCGCAACGCTTCGGAGGGTCTTCCCTTCGGACCTCGCGTCCGGCCCGTCGCGTTCCGGCGCATCGAGCGACGACCGGCTCTGCCTCCGCGCCGGAAACCATCGCCTGTCTTCGGCGGTCTCGGCCGACACAGGCGAGGAACGTGCTTCGGCATCAGCCTGGCCGGCGCGTATGGCTTGTTTGCCACGTCATGACGGACCGTGGCTCTGAACGGCCATCACATGTCTGACCGGATTTTCTTCGTGATCGTGGGAATTGCCTCCATTCTCGCGATCGTTCAGCTCCTCGCGCCCGACTCGCTCGAACGGTTCATCCGAGAGCGATAACCGGCCGGCTCGGCGGTGGCGCTCAGGCGGTGGCGGCCTTCTGCTGTTTCTTGCGCTGCTTGCGACGGTCGAGCGCCGTGGCGACCAGGTAAAGCGTGCCGATGCCGACCACGTTCACCGCGATCTGCATCAGCAGGCCGGTGCCATACGTCGTCATGGCCAGACGGCCGACGAGGTCGAGCACCGTGCCGAGCGAGAACACTTCCAGCGAATGGCGGCCGAACACGGCGAGCACCTGCCCGGCCGGCACGGCGGCGAACCGGCGCATCAGCGCGCTGCTCTGCACCAGATAGAAGATGGACAACACGTCGATCAGGCGCAGCGGCGACAGGGGCGTCTTGAGCGGCGGGTCGATCGGCAGAGGCGAGAGTTTGGGCAGGCCCCATTGTTCCCATGGAAAGGACTGCACGGCGGAGAAGGCGAGATAAAGCCAGCATGCGGCGACCGCCCAGGCCCGTCGCGGCATGTCGCCGCCGGTACTCCGCGTCGCGCTGGCGCTCCATGCCCCCAGGGTGAACAGGAATTGCCAGGCGAACGGATCGAAATACCAGCCATCCGGATCGAGCCAGTTCGGCAGGTTGATGGCCGGGTCGAGATTGATCAGCGCCCACAGCGCCGCGCTGACCGCGAGGGCCAGGGGCGCGCTCAATCGCAACGCCGTGTAGATGAGCGGGAACGCCAGCAGCAGCACCATGTAGAGCGGCAGGATGTTGAGATTGCCGGGCAGCGCCTGCATGGAAAAGACGCGCCAGAGGCTGTCGAAGCCGTGCGCGAGTTCGGGTTCCAGGAAATCCACAGGCACGGTGTGATGCTGGCGCCAGAACAGGATCATCAGCAGCGTGGTGATCATCATCAGCATCTGGAAGACGTACAGCCTGACCACGCGCCGGCCGAGCCGCCGCAGCCCGACGGACCACCCCTCCCGCCGGAACGCGCCGCCATAGGCGAGCATGGAGGCGAAACCGGCCAGCAGCACGAAGATCTCCGCCGCGTCGGCGAAACCGAGATTGCGGATGGTAAGGCGGTTAAGGATGTTCTGCGGGATATGGTCGGCGAACATCATCAGGAGCGCCGCCCCGCGAAGGGCATCGACGCGATGATCGCGGCCGGGTTTGGCCGCTGGAGCAGCCGCGGCGCGCGTCGGCATGGGGGGCGGCTCCGGCGCGTGGCGCGCCGATTCGATCACATCCATCCGGCCTCCCCGACGCCTTGCTGTCACGTCCTAGATATGAGGCCCGCCGTCCCGCCGCCAGAGCCGAAGGCGGTTCGAAGGGTAACGGAGGGTCTCCGGTCCGGCCGTCGTCGAGCCTGCGGGCAAACCCGCCATCGAGCCGGCTGCGGGCGATCCGGAGATGCGTTCCGGCCCAGGGAATGCGTTTCCTGTTCGCGGGTTCCGGCACCGTGAGCACCAGGCGCTGGTCGCCGGCGGCTCCGGACGTCCACGATGAGCCCGGTGGCGGATCGGTCAGCACAGACGGCGGAGTGTTCTCGCGCCGATCACGATCGCGTCGTCACGGCTGCCGGCCAGGGCGGCCCTGTCCAGAAGCACGAGGGCGAGCCGACCCAGAAACGGCGAGGCTGCCGGCAGGATCAGCCACAGAAGCCCGCGGCGGCTGGACAGGAAGCCGCGATAAAGAGCGGAAAACGGCGAGCTCCGGCGCACGGGGTTGGTTCCGCGTTTCGTCTCCGGTCGATGCATGATGCAACGGCTCCGGCCGCACCCGTCCAGGACGGAATGCCGTCCCGAAACAACAATCGTGCCGGCTGGCGATCGGGTTGGACATGCCGGGGGGTTCCGGTGCGGTCGCGGATGCCGCGCGCCCTTTGCCGTGATGCCGGTCCTGCCGTATGCCGTCGGCTGGTTTGAAGGAGGTCCGTTCGATGGCCGAAGCTGTTTCCGGCGCACTGGTGGCTGCCGTGCGCGAGATGCTCCGCCATGCCACGGACCATACGGGCGCGGTCCGCGATCTGCTGGCCGATGGGCTGGTGGACGGCGTCGCGGAGCGGGACGGGGCGGTGCAGGTGGCGTTGCTGGCGAGCCGGGCCGACGCGGCGGCAATGGAGCCGCTCCGCGCGGCGGTGGAGCGGCAGGTTCGGGCTGTTCCCGGCGTTCTGAACGCGCAGGTGGTCCTGACCGCGCACCGGAGCGCCGATGCACCGCCACCGCGCGCGCCGGCCGGCGGCGGGCATCGTCCTCTGGGCCTGGGCGGCGAGGCTCCGGCGAGGCTGCTGCCGGATGTGCGGGCGGTGATCGCGGTGGCGTCCGGCAAGGGCGGCGTCGGCAAATCCACAACGGCGGTGAATCTGGCGATCGGCCTCGCGCAGCGCGGTCTGTCGGTCGGATTGCTGGATGCGGATATCCATGGGCCGAGCCTGCCGCGCATGCTCGGTATCGCCGCGCGGCGCCCGGAGGTGCGGGACAAGCGTCTGATCCCGATCGTGGCGCACGGCATTCGCGCCATGTCGATCGGGCTTCTGGTGGAAGAGCGCACGGCAATGATCTGGCGCGGGCCGATGGTGATGGGCGCTCTGAACCAGCTCATGGGCGAGGTGGAATGGGGCGCGCTGGACGTTCTGGTGCTGGACATGCCGCCGGGCACGGGCGACGCGCAGCTGACGGTGGCGCAGAAGCTGGCCCTGGCCGGCGCGGTGATCGTATCGACGCCCCAGGATATCGCCCTGCTGGATGCACGGCGCGGCGTGGCGATGTTCGAGAAGACGCGCGTGCCGGTGCTGGGCATCGTGGAGAACATGAGCACGTTCTGCTGTCCTCATTGCGGACACGAGACGGCGTTGTTCGGGCATGGAGGCGCCAGGGCGGAGGCGGAGGCGCTGGGCGTGCCGTTCCTGGGCGAAGTGCCGTTGTTGCTGGATATCCGCACCAGCGCGGATACTGGAGCGCCGATCATGGCAGCGGCGCCAGAGAGTGCCGCAGGCACGGCCTATGCGCGGATCGCCGGGCGGGTGGCGAGCGCACTGGCGCCGCATCTGCGCTGAGATTGCTGCGGGGAGAGCCGGCACGATCGTTCGGTGCCAAACGGAGCGAGCGTGAAGCGATCGCGTCTATGTCGGCACCACGCCGAAGGTCGCCTCCTGCGTAGCCAAATAATCGGAAGCAGACTCGCGCTGTGACCGGTCGGTCGGACGCGACTGTTCGCGCCGTTGCAGGATTTGCGCGTCGGCGGCCGGCATGGGACGCCCCAGGAGATAGCCCTGCAATTCGTGACATCCCTGAGAATTCAGGAGTTCGAACTGTTCGATCGTTTCCACGCCTTCCGCGGTCACTTCCAATTTAAGCGTTCTTCCCATCGAGATGATGGCGGCGACGATGGCCCTCTGGCTCTCGTCCACGGTCAGGTTCTGGATGAACGAGCGGTCGATCTTCAACTTGTCGAAAGGGAAGCGATGCAGGTACGAGAGGCTGGAATATCCGGTTCCAAAATCGTCAAGCACCAGCCGGACTCCCATCGTTCGCAAAGGCAGCAATTGCCTGAGCGTCTCATCCGTGTTGCCGATCAGGACTCCTTCGGTGATCTCCAGTTCGAGACGTTCCGGCGGCAATCCCGTTTCTTCGAGCACGGTGCGGACGAGTTGCGGAAGGTTGCCCCGGCTGAACTGCACCGGTGACAAATTGACCGCGATACGGGATCCGTTTTCCCACGTCATTGCGGTCTTGCATGCTTGCCTGAGCACCCACTCGCCCAGGGGAATGATGAGGCCCGTCTCTTCTGCCAGCGGGATGAAATCGGCCGGGGATATCGCTCCCAATACCGGGTGCGTCCAACGCAGCAGCGCTTCAAACGTTACCAGCTCGCGTCGGCTGTCGAACAAAGGCTGGAAATGCAGGGTCAGCATGTCGTCGCGCATCGCCTGGCGCAGTTCGGCCTCCATTTGCTGCCGCTTGCGCAAGGCCATGTCCATGCCCGGCTCGAAGAAGCAGAAGGTGCCCCGACCAATGTCTTTTGCGCGATAAAGCGCGATATCGGCCTGCTTCAAGAGGTCCGCCGGCGTCTGGCCATCCTGTGGATAGAGCGTGATTCCGACGCTGGTACCCACCGTAGCAGACTGACCCTCGATTTCGAATGGCTGCGAGAGTTCGGCTATCACGGTGCGGGCGAGAGTGGCGGCCGATTCCGGTCCTCCGTCGCCCGCATGCAGAACAACGAATTCGTCGCCGCCGACGCGGGCCAGAAAGTCGTCCTCGCCGATCGTCGCCACCAATCGCCGTGCGACCGAGCAGAGCAAGACATCGCCAGCCGCGTGCCCCAGCATGTCGTTGATCGTTTTGAAGCCATCCAAGTCCAGGCAGAGGACAGCCAGCCGGCCCTTTCGCCGGGTTCCGCTGGTCACAGCGGCCTCCAGCGTCTCCTGGAGAAGCAGCCGGTTCGGGAGTTCGGTCAGCACGTCATGGTGGGCCAGGAACCTGATGCGCTTTTCCGAAGCCCGCCTCTCACGCAGGTCACGCAGGGCCGTCACGATGGCGCTGCGCCCCCCGAAACGGATTGACCGCGACAGGATCTCGACCGGTATCCGGCTTCCGTCACGATACAGGAGTTCGGTTTCGGACATTGCGCCGGCCGTGTTCGGACGCCACAACTCGGGATCGCAACCGCTCGGGACGAATTGAGCGACGAAGCACCGCGATACGTCCTTGAGCGCGATTCCGGTCAGCGTCGTGAAACTGATATTGCCGTCGATGACGCGGTCGCCATCATGGATCAGCAACCCTTCAATCGCGCTATCGGCCAGTTGCCGGACCCGCTCCGTTTCCAGACGGTCGCGCGCCGCGACGCGGTTATCGACTAGCGAACCGAACAAGGCGAGGCCGAGGATCGCCAAAGCCTCGGTCGCGACGATGACGGCGATCGGAGACGAAGCCAGGCTGTCCGGCTCCGATAATGCTGCAAGCCATCCGCCGAACGGCAGGATCGACGCCAGCGAACCCAGGGACAGGGTCGCCATCGCCAAACCGAAAAGGGTACCTGCGATCAGGCGATGATGAGCGCGTTCGGTATTGGCCGCCTCCCTGAGGCCGTACGCCGAGAGGGAACTCGCAATCACCATCACCGTCAGCAGCCCGGTCAGGTCGTAAGACAAGGTGAACGGCCTGACGAGGCCCGCCATGCCGGTGAAGAGAGCGACGGACATGCCGCTGGCCAGCAAGGATCCCGCCAGCATCGCGTTTCGCGCCGACTTCGCTCCCCTTTGCTGGATCGCCGCGGCCGCAGTTGCCGCAATCATCAGCACGACCACTGCCGCGACCGCCCAAGGCACCGGCACGGCGAAAGCGACATGGGGGAAACCCGAAACCAAAGCGATCCTGAAGACGCACCAGCCGACCAGCAGTGTCACGGCTGCGAAGCGCGACGCGACGACCGGCGGCGGCAGGCGCCGGCGCGCCACAGGCCGTTCTGACGGCAATAAGCAAGACAGCAGCAGGCCCCCGGCAAGAGCTGCGGCCAGTGTAAGCAGCCAGGCGGGATGGCCGGCTTGCCGGCTCAGCTGCGCGAGCAGATGGATCACCGTCCGTGCTCCCGTTCAAAAGGCTGCATGCAGGCCCCCGACGATCTGGCGGCCGGTCGGAACACCGGCCGTGGTCGGCATTTGCTGGCGGTTAAACTGATCCGCGGTCAGCGACACAGTCAGGGTGCGCGTCAGCAGATAGGCCACATGGAGGCGCATCGTGAGGTAGTTCGCGACGGTGACCGGCTCCGCGAGAAGGGAGTCTCCGTCGCGGCGATAATCCTGGTAATGCGACTGCCAACGCGCCTGGAGATCGACATCGAGCGATCGCCACTGATAGCCGAGGCCGGCGATCACGGCATTGACCGGCGTCTGCCGCTGGTAATTCACCGATGGAATCGATGCGAGAACGGTTTGCGACGAGCGATCGGCCACCGCCGCCAACACGTAGCTAAAGTTCCAGCGCAGACCGCCCGGGTTCTGGCCCTTGATCGCGACCTCCCCGCCCGCCTCGTCGCTGTTGCCGGCGTTGCGCGCCAGCAGGAGAATCTGGCCATTCGGCAGGAGGGTGAAGCCTGAGCCGAATGGCGGACCGATCGTCGACTGAGTATGCTGTGCGAATGCGGACAGACGCAGGGTCGACAGCAACCGGGGGAGTGGCCGATCCCAATCCATCTCGTAGTTCGTGGCAACGGATGGCGTGAGCGATGATTGGCCGGAAACCACCACTGGCTGATAGGTCAGCGCCAAACCGAAATCCACCAGACTAGGAAGCTCGGCCGCACGGCCGACCGTGAAGCGCAACGTGTCCATGTCGTCCGGTCGGAGTATCAGGCCAGTGTTGAAGCTTGGCTCGATAAGATGCGTCGCATGCACCGGAGTACCGAAACCGGGAAACGTGAATGATGGGCCGATGTGATTGAGAAACAGTGTATCGACCCGAACGGCGTTGGTCAGTTGCATACGCGGCGTGATCGACCACTCCCACATCCCCGAACCGGCGCCATCCTGATAACCAAGATGGCCGCGGAACGCTTCTAGCGACGCTGCATCCGTAGTCCGGTACTCGTCGGCGATCCGGAACGCGTGCGCGCCTGTCTTGATCAGGTCGCTGGCGTTGACCACGGTAAAGTCCTCGCGCCAGTTCCGGTCGACGCCATAGATATTGATATTGACGCGTTCCTCGTTTCGATAGACGTCAAGATGAAACATGCCAACCGGCGAGTCGTAGCCAATCCGGCTCCGGACCGAATTGGTCCGGAAAGCTACCTGCGCGTAGCCGCCGAGATCGACGTAGTAAGCGCTGTCGAGGCTGGACAAAGCCCCAAACACGTCCCACTCGAGCGATGGCGAAATCTTGAAACGCCCATCGACGGAAACCATGCCGCTATGCGGCTGCTGCCGAACAATATCTGCCGCATCGCCGTCGAACTCTGTCGAGCGGTTTCCCTCTGCGGCCAGTCGCACGGCCCACCCTTTACCGTGCCCAACGGTGCCGACCACGTCCCCGTAGGTTTGGTTTTGCGTGCCTGCCTGAACCGTCGCGGTATTCTGCGGGTGAAGCAGCGGGTCACGCGTGATGATGTTGATGACGCCCGAGACGGCGTTGAAGCCATAGAGGGCCGCGTTGGGCCCCTTGATGACCTCGATCTGCTGGATCTCATCGATGGCGACGGGGATCGTTGGCCATACCGTCAGCCCGTAACCATCTTCATAGACCTGCTGACCATCCAGCAGAACCAGCACACGGCGGTTGAGAGCCCCATCATCGCCGCGAATGCTGACGGAAGTATCCTGCATGCCATACCGACGGACATTGACCCCGGAGACGTAGCTGAGGATATCGGGCAAGGTCCGGGCGCCGGACCGGGCGATCTGATCGGCGGTGATGATATCCATCTCGACCGGAGTCTCGCTGAGACGCTGCGGTTTTCCCGTCGCCGAAGCCGTGACAGACTCGCCGAAGAGCTTTTCGTAGCTATCGTAGTCGATCGACTGCGCCCAGGCGGAACGCACCGGCAGAAGCCAGATGACCGCGGGAACGACAAACAGGCCGACGGAACCTGCAACCCGGAGCACGGTCATAGTTCCTGTACCATCATGCGAAAGGCGGTCGCGAAATGGACGCCCGCGGCATCGGCATTGGCCTGGTTGAAGACAATGCCAGCGGTCGGCGCGCTTCGGATCGCCACCATGCAGGCCCCATGCTCGATCTGTGAAAGATTGAGTGTCAAACAGGGAACATGCAGCCGGAGCAAGGCCGCTTGCAGGAGTTTGCTGTCGACACCCTCCATCGAGAGAACAGCATCGACGTGATCGAACCGGGCCAGATCGTACTGGGAGGCCGCACGGGCCTGCAATGTGACGCCGCCGGCAGACGTATGAGTGGGGATCAGGCTAAGGAAAGACGTCATTTCCTTCACGGAACGGGAATCCCTGGGATTGAAGACGACTGCCAGCGTCACCGTTCCTGTGACAGGCTTCGTCTGGAAGCCCAGAACGCGCGCGACGATCTGCAGGCTCTGGAGGTCAGGCACAGCCTGCTGCTCCGCCCCAGCAGCCGGGCCAACCCCCGAGAGGATCGCGAGCGGCATGACGATCATGCCGACAAGCCGGGAACCCTTCTGCCAGAACCAGATCGACAACGACGTTCACTCAGTTGAATGGAGTTTCCTTTTACTCCCCGAGCGTTAACAAACGATTGATGTCTCAAGAAAGAAGTCCGCCAAATCACCTGAAGCATTCGTGCGCGCAATGCCATTATAACAGAATTAAATTATCCAAACCCTGTTGTTATTTGAGTTTTTCTATGCTTTATTCTTCGTCCAGGCCCGGAAGAAGAGGAACGGCAGGCGTGCGGCGAAGCGAGCCGGACGACATATCCCGCTCATTCTCTGAAGCGCGCATCTCGGCAACGAAGGGCCGCCGTCACCCAGATGCCCCGACGGGGGCGTCCTTACCGCCGCCGCTGCGCGTTCTGCTGCCGGAGCACTGCCTCGATCCAGCCGTCCAGCTTGGCGGTCAGCAACTGCGCCTCTTCCAGCGCCGGGTAGGCCTCCGGAAACCGCAGCGCCAGCCAACGCCACGCCACAAGGCGCTTGTGCCGCTTCTCGGCACGTTCCAGCTCATCGCGCGTCGCCCGTTCGGGAGGCGGCAGCCGAGAGCCGCCGGGCACGGGCACGCCGCGGCCGGCAGCATGCTCGCCTGCCCAAACCGCGAGACGCTGAATGCCGTTGTCGCGCTCGTCCACCGGACAAAGCGCGTAGGTCCAGCGCTGGATCAGATCGAGGCCCTCGATGCCTTCGAGCGCGGTGGCGACGGCGAAGGCCTGACTCATGTCCGAGAGACGGTAGTTCGGATCGTCGCGGCGCAGAACCGCACGGCGGATGCGGGCCAGAACACCGAACAGGCTATCCGTCCCAATCTCGCCGGCGACGGCGCGGACGATGTCCGCGTCGGGCTGCACCAGCGGACGCAACTCGGCGATCTCGGTGGGCGGCGCGTTCAGCATCGCGCGCACGAAGGACGGGCTGCCGGCGCCTTGCAGCACGGCGACGATCCCGGCCTCGTGCTTGCCGAAGCGTCCGGCGCGGCCGCCGATCTGCTTCACCTCCTGCGGCAGCAGGTCGCGGCTCTGCGTGCCGTCGAACTTGCGCAACGCGCCGAACACGACGCGTCGTATGTCGAGATTGAGCCCCATGCCGATCGCGTCGGTGGCGATCAGGATATCGGCCTCGCCGCCGTTGAATCGCGCAGCCTCGGCGCGTCTCACTTCGGGGCTGAGCGCGCCATAGACCACGGCGACGCGCCGGCCTTTCGCTTGCAGGGCGGCGCGAAAATCGAGCACATCGCGGCGGGAAAACGCAATCAGCGCATCGCCGCGGCCGAGCTCGTGCAGCGGCACCGCCTCCTTGGCGGCGTGGAGCGGACCCTTGCGTTCCAGCGTGATCTCGTCGAGCGGATCGCCGCACAATTCGGCGATGCGACGCACCATCGGCACGCATTCCGGCGAGCCGAGCACGAACAGGTCGCGCGCGGGCGCACCCATGATCGCGGCCGTCCAGGCGGCGCCGCGATCGGGGTCGTGCAGCATCTGAGCCTCGTCCACCAGGGCGACATCGACCGGGTTGTGCAGCGGGCACATCTCCACCGTCGCGGCGAGGTGTCTGGCGCCGGGGATGGTGATGCGCTCCTCGCCGGTGGCCAGCGAGGCCGGGACGCCGCGCGCGTCCAGCGCCTCGCGGAATTCATGTGCGAGCAGGCGCAGCGGTGCCAGCGCAAGACCGCTGCCGGCGCCGCTGAGCCGTTCCAGCGCGGTGTGCGACTTACCGCTGTTGGTCGGCCCGGTGACGAGGGTGATGCGCCGCTTCAGCGCGCGCGCGGTGGAGAAATGGGCGGCGTATCGGTCGAGCGCCGCGACGCGAGCGATGGCGGCGTTGGCCGCCTTGCCGCCGGACAGGACGAAGGGCTTCGCCGGAGCCGTGGCGCCGCCGTCCTGTTCGCGCCACAACGCCACGCGCGGCTGCAGCGCCACGATCTCGGCCGGGTCGAATTCCCAGATCTCGCCGCCGGGCGCGTTCCGTTTCGGAATGCGCCGCGCGACCGGGATGCGGTCGGCGGCGACCCAGCGCAGGGCCTCCTTGACCGAGCAGCCGAGCAGCATCGGCACTTCCCGGAACGCGACCAGGGATTTTTCCCACTCGCGCAGGCGGCGCACTTCCTCGCGACGTTTGCGCCTGGCCGTGGTTTCGGCCGCGTGGCGTTCCTCGCGCCGGCGCGCCTCGTCGGCAAGCGCGGTCTCGACGAAGCGGCCGCGCGGCGACAAGCCGAAGGCGCGGGCAACGGCCAGCGTGAGCGCCTCGTGCTGGGATGCGGAGAGGACACGTCCGCCGCTGTCGAACAGATCGGCCAGTAGCGCGTCCAGGGCCTCCTCCGCCGTGGCGCCGAAGGAGCGCAGGCGATCCTGCACCACACTGTCGAGCGCGGCGTCGAGCGCGTCATCGGTCGGTTCGGGGTCGTGCACCGTGTCGGTAGCGGCGACGATGTCCTCGCGCCGGACCCAGATGGCGCCGGCGCGCTGCGTGCGATCGATGAGGCGGCCCGTCCAACCCTTGCGGCGGACCTCGCAGAGGGCGGCGGCGACGGCTTCCGCGTCGGCCGGAAGACGGCGGGCGACCAGGCGCGCCAGGCGGTCCATTTCCGCTGGTTCGATGGAAAGGCCGGATGCCTGGATCGCGGCTTCGGCCGGGGATTGGGTCATGGGAGGAGTGTAGCAGACTGTGCCGGCGAAAGGGACGCAGCGTGCCCTGGCCGGCGGGGCGTTCCAGACGCAACTTGGATCAGATTCCGTCACGTTTGAAGACGTACCATCCTCCGCGATGCGCGGCCTCGAAGTGGTCGAGATGATAACCGTTCAAATGAGCCCATAGCAGAAGAATTTGCAGCGACAATACAATAAATATTGAAGATATCACAAGTCCAGAAAGAGCGATAATGGTCTCCACAGGCTGAGACTTTGTATTGTTTCTAATCGCAGCAACAGAAAAGGAAGCGAATATGAATGGAACGAATAAAACTGAAAGAGATTTTATCGCGTAAGAACTCGCTCTTATTTCTGCTTTACCGTCACGAAATGCCGCCAATTCGGGCATCACAGTTGATACGACGAGCCATATAGCAAGAACCGACATTGCTCCGAGTGTCCCGAGGACAATACTTGCTTTATTTCTCGGCGTTCTGGCTATGACCAGCCGACTGAATTTTTGCATCTCAATAGAACATGTATGCCATTGGGGAACTATGGCTTTCCATATAAAGCTGTCCAGCCCGATTCGCATAACTTATGAAGCTCTGAACTGCCTTTGATTTTTCTATATTTTTGGCAACTTCTATTGCCTTTTCGGTCATTCCACTCTGCTTGTCTTCGTAGGCGATCAGGAAGCCTGCGCCGAACGTAACCGCGGCAAGTTTGTTCCGCGTGGGGCCGATCGAACACGACTGAAAAAGCCGGCACCCGGAAAGGACCCCATCTCGGCCGGCAATCTCCGACGTGATTCCCGGAGGGTCAAGTCTTCCGCCGGCCGGTCCCAAACCCTACTGGCAGGCCAGGCACTCCTCGTAATTCGTGGTGCTCGTCGCGGCCGGCTTGGCCGGGCCGTCCACACTGATTGGCTTGGTCAGCATGTCGCTCACCGTGTCGGCGCGCTGGATGGAGAGCGAGCGGCAATAGTACAGGCTCTTCATGCCGCGCTTCCAGGCCAGCATGTGGATCTGGTGCAGGTCGCGCTTGTGGATATCGGCCGGCAGGAACAGGTTCACCGACTGGCTCTGGCAGATGAACGGCGTGCGGTCGGCGGCGTGTTCGATCACCCAGCGCTGGTCGAGTTCAAAGGCGGTCTTGTAGACGTCCTTTTCCTGCTGCGACAGGAAGTCGAGATGCTGCACCGAGCCCTTGGCGAGGGTGATGGAGCTCCAGATCTCGTCCGTGTCGCGGCCCTTTTCCGCCAGCAGCTTCTGCAGATGACGGTTACGCACGGTAAACGAGCCGGACAGGGTCTTCTGCAGGAACACGTTGGCGGCGATCGGCTCGATGCCAGGGCTGGTGGCGCCGGTGATGATGGAGATCGACGCGGTGGGGGCGATCGCCAGCTTGTGGCTGAAGCGCTCCATCACCCCGTATTCGGCGGCGTCCGGGCACGGGCCCTTTTCTTCCGCCAGCATGCGCGATGCGGCATCGGCCTGGGCGCGGATCTGCGCGAACATGCGCCGGTTCCAGACCTTGGCGATGACGCTCTCGAACGGGACGTTCTGCGACTGCAGGAAGGAATGGAATCCCATCACGCCGAGCCCGACCGAGCGCTCGCGAGCCGCGGCGTATTTGGCACGCGCCATCTCGTCCGGCGCGCGGTCGATGAAGTCCTGCAGCACGTTGTCGAGGAAGCGCATCACGTCTTCGACGAAGAGCGGATGGTCCTTCCACTCGAACCAGGTCTCGAGGTTCAGCGAGGACAGGCAGCACACAGCGGTGCGCTGCTCGCCATGCTGGTCGATACCGGTCGGCAGGGTGATCTCGGCGCAGAGATTGGAGGTCTTCACCTCCAGCCCGGCGAGCTTGTGATGCTCCGGACGCGCGTTGTTCACGTGGTCGGAATAGATGATGTACGGCTCGCCCTGCTCCATGCGGGCGGTGAGCAGACGGATCCACAGGCCGCGCGCGGACACCTTGCGGATATGGGCGCCGTCCTTGGGGCTCAGCAGCGCCCATTCCTCGTCGGCCTCGACCGCGCGCATGAACGCGTCCGAGATCAGCACGCCGTGATGGAGGTTGAGCGCCTTGCGGTTCGGGTCGCCGCCGGTGGGGCGTCGGATCTCGATGAACTCCTCCACTTCCGGGTGCCAGATGGGCAGGTAGACGGCGGCCGAGCCGCGTCGCAGCGAGCCCTGGCTGATGGCCAGAGTGAGGCTGTCCATCACCCGGATGAAGGGAATCACGCCGGAGGTCTTGCCGTTGCGGCCGACATTCTCGCCGATGGAACGAAGATTGCCCCAGTAAGAGCCGATCCCGCCGCCCTTGGAGGCGAGCCAGACATTCTCGTTCCAGAGACCGACGATGCCGTCCAGGCTGTCCGAGGCCTCGTTCAGGAAGCAGGAGATCGGCAGGCCGCGCGAGGTGCCGCCATTGGACAGCACGGGGGTGGCCGGCATGAACCAGTGCTTCGAGATGTAGTCGTACAGGCGCTGCGCATGCGCCGCATCGTCGCCGTAATAGGACGCGACCCGGGCGAACAGGTCCTGGTAGCTTTCCCCGGGCAGCAGGTAGCGGTTATCGAGCGTGGCGCGGCCGAAATCGGTCAGCAGCGCATCCCGAGAGCGGTCCACGCGCACCGGATGATGGCCCTCCATCTGCACGACGTCGATCATCGTGCCCTGCCCGTCCAGCTCCTGCCCCTGGGCAGACGAGGCGTGGGCGGAAGAGACAGAGGCGGAGGAGGTGGTGTCGGCCTCGAGGAGATCGGACTCCACGGCGTCGTTCAGCGTCATGCGAAGCTCCCGCAAATGAATCGAAACCGGCCTGCCCCGCTCTGGGGCGCACACCGGATGAACAACGCCTAAGGGCGTCCGTTGCAAGGAGATTACGCTACATATGGGGTTCGTTTTAAGGTCTTGACCCCAGATTATGTTGGGGTGTGGCAGAGCCGCCGCGTTCTTCCCCTGGGCCGGAGGCTTTCGCTTCAAGCCGCTAGCGGCCGCTTTCCCCGAAATCCACAGGAGACGATTTTCCGTGATCGGCGCGTTGCGGGCCCGCGAATCGCGTCACGCCGCCACCAGAACCGATGCAGCCGATTCGACGGCAGGAACCGCCGATTCTCGCGGCTCGTCGTCGAGCCCACCCGCGGGATCAGCCAGTCCGGCGCCGTCGCAAAGCTCCACCCGGTTCCGGCCGCGACGCTTGGCCCTGTAGAGGGCGCGATCGGCTCTTGCCAGCTGGATATCGAGCGCCTCGCCCGCCAATGGCGACGCCACGCCGACACTGACGGTTGTGGCGCGCGACCCGATCAAGGGCGTGGCGGCGAACGCTTCCCGCACGCGTTCCGCCGCGTTCACCGCCGTGATCGCATTCTGGGCCGTGGTCGCGGCCCCTGCCGGAAGGAAGGCCAGAAACTCCTCGCCGCCGATACGGCCCAGCAGCAGCTCCGGCCCCAGCACACGCTCCGCCAGAACGGCGAAGGCGACGATCGCCTTGTCGCCGCTTGCATGGCCGTGCTGGTCGTTGATGCGCTTGAAATGATCGATATCGAACAGGATCAAGGTGCCAGGGCCGATCCGGTCGATCTGGAACAGAAGGCCGCGCCGGTTCAGCAAGCCGGACAGTTCGTCGCGACGGCCGCGTGCCGCTTCGGCGTCGATCAGGCGGCGATGCAACAGGATGGTGCACAGCGTCGGCCACAGCATCATGTAGGTCAGGGTATTAAGCTCGGTCAGCATCTTATAGAGCGGCGACTGGGCGAAGGGCGCGTGGCGCACCGCCAGAACGACCCGCACGATGCCGATCATGACGTGGAACAAGCCGGTGGCGACCAACAGACGCTCCGGCGCGGTGCCGCGGCCGCCGCGCAGAAGATCGATCACGGCGCGAAAGATCAGCAGCCCCGCCACGGAGCATACGAACGCGATCCGAAGGTCACGTTCGGCCCGAAACATCGGCAGAAGCCAGCAGACCAGCCAGATCGACGGCGCCACCGCGACGAGACGCCGATCCGTCTTCTGTCCGCTCAAGGCCGCCACCGACTGCCACAGCAGGGTCATGGCCGCCAGGATCAACATATTGCCGACGATCACCACGGGCGTTCTGGGCAGCCAGTCCTTGAACAGCAGCAACGGCAAACCGACCCCGAACGCCAGCGTCGCCTCGTTCAGCAACCGCACCGATTTGTCCCGCATGTCCCTACGCAGCAGCCAGCACGGCACCACGTTCAGCGTACAGATCAGCGACATGACGATTTTCGGCTCGATGGCCGCGATCAGGTTCGACGACATGGCTCCTGCGCCGCATAGTGGCACCGAAGCGTTATTTAATCACAAATTCGTGTGCAAGGAAATAAAATCTACTGCTTGGAACTTTCCGCTTCGCTGCCATACCTTTGTAAAGGCTACGCTTTTCAGCGATACCGGGTGAGGGCTTCCATGAGTGGCCGCGTGAGCCCCCACCTGGCTGCCTCACTCGTCCCGGACTGGTACGCTGTCGAGCAGCCCTCGCATCTCCGCGCCGAGATAAGGGGCGAACAGGCTCCGCACCTGCGCGAAGCCCCATTCGAGATGACGCGGGGCGATCTGCTTCACGCCGCGATGGGCGACCAGGAAGGCGATCCAGTAGCTCGCCACGATCCAGAGATTGTCCAGCAGCCGGTCGCTCTCCTCCGGTGCGATCCGCAGCAGGCCGGCCTCGGTCAAACCGGCAATCATCGTCCGCACCCTGCGCTGGAGGCGCACGGACAGGCGACGGAGACGCACCGTCAGCGATGGCGCGATCGCCTCGAGTCCGGCCACATCCCGGAACAGGAAACGATAGGCCCAGGTCAGCTCGAACCAGCCGCGCAGGCGCAGGTGGTAGTCGAAGGGCGTGCTGGAACTCCCATCGGTCAGCAAGGCGTCGGCCGCGTGCTCGAAGCGCTCGAAGACGGCCAGCACCAACAACTCCTTGCTGCGGAAATGATAGTACAGATTGCCTTCGTTGATGCCGGCCGCCTCGGCGATCGCCCGCGTGGTGGTTCGCTCCGCGCCGTTTCTGTTGAACAGGACACAGGCCGTCTCGATGATCCGCGCGCGCGTCGGCCCACGCGGCGAGCTGGCTGCGGACTTGCCCATCTGAGGTGCACACCTTAAATCAAATCTAAGGTAGACACCTTAAAGGATGGTGTATGTCATGACCATCTCGCCGCGCCGTGCGCTCTCCGGTCTTCGCCGCGCCGCCGGGCATGCGGTCGACCTGGGCCGGGTCCTTGTTGCAACCGTGAACAATCCGCTGGACGGCCTGCCGCCCGAGATCTTCACCCAGGATCTGGTGCAGCGCCGTCTCGTGCACCGACCGGCCGTCTATCTCACCGGCCCTTCCCTGGTGCAGGAGGCGCTGGTCGCCCATGCCGGCGATCTGGACAAGGGCGAGACCGTGCGCCGTCCGCTCGGCCCGGCCCTGGGGGACGGCTTGCTCACCGCGGAAGGCGACGATTGGCGCTGGCAGCGCCGCACCATCGCGCCCGTGTTCCGGGCCGCCACCCTGCCCCGTTTCACCCCCGCCATGCTGGCCGCCGCGGAGCGCGCCGCGGACCGTCTCCTGTTGTCGGCCGCGCAAGGACCGGTCGATATCGGCGCCGAAACCATGCATGTGACGTTCGACATCATCGTCGACACCATGCTGTCCGGCGGCGAAGGCTTCGACGTGCGGGCAACCGCCGCCGGGATCGAGCGCTATCTCCACCACACACGCTGGGCCATTCTCGCCAACATCCTGAGCATTCCCGCCTGGGTGCCGTTGCCGGGACAACGCGCCGGCCGGGAGGTGGCGGGCGCGCTCCGCCGCCAGCTCGGCGCCCGCGTGGCGCTGCGCCGCAGCGAGGGCGAGCGCCGCGACGACCTGCTGACCCTGCTGCTCGAGGCGACCGACCCCGAGACCGGCCGCGCGCTCGACGACGCGGAGATCGTCGACAATCTGCTGACCTTCGTTGCGGCCGGACACGAGACCACCGCCCTGTCTCTGGCCTGGACCCTGGATTTGCTGGCCCGCCATCCGGATATCCTGCGACAGGTCCAGCGCGAGGCCGATGCCGCCACCCCCGGCGACGTGGCCGCCCTGCCTCTGACGCTGCGCGTGGTGCAGGAAGGGCTCCGTCTTTATCCGGCGGCGCCGATGTTCGCGCGCCGGGTTGCCAACCCCTTCAGACTGGGCGGGGTGGCACTGAAGCGGGACACGGTGCTGCTGGTGCCCGTGTTCGCGATCCACCGCCGCACAGCGTGGTGGGATGCACCTCATGTTTTCGATCCGGATCGTTTCCTGCCCAATGCGGTGGCCGCGCGGCCGCGCCTAAGCTTCATGCCGTTCGGTGCCGGTCCACGCGCCTGCATCGGCGCAGCCTTCGCTCTTCACGAAGCCGCGATCGTGCTCTCGACCCTGCTGCGCCGGCTCGACATCCAGAGCGTCGATCCGTTGCCGCCGCGGCCGCGCATGGCCATCACCCTGCGCCCCACCAGGCCGATCCGTCTCCGCGTGATACCCAGAACGACGCGCCAGCTCGGGCCTGACCCGGCCTGACGATGCGGACGTCATCCGCCCGCTGTAAAGGCGGTCGCAAGGCGGAACGATCTCCGCCTTGATGCGATCTCGATCCCATGGAGATCGGACATCGGATTCGAGGCGGCACAGGACGCGCGGCGCGGCCACCGGCACCGGAACTGCCCCCACGATCTCGTGACGGGATCGCCGGACGCAGGCTCGCGGTGACGCGTGGTTTCCCGCGCGGGATTCCTGTAAGCACGGCCCCGGCCGGCGCTTGCTGGCCGCAGACCGGTCAGGACGCAATCTCCGACCGACAGAAGGCCGGATAGATGGACGACCACACTCCAGACGACGCATCGGCGACCGGCATTCCCGCCCAGGGCGACATGGACCCGTCCGGCCAGGAGCCCCTTGGTAGTCCCGGCCTCCATCACTGGCGCCAGGCCGAGATCACCGACTCCACTCTCGATAATCGCGCCAACATCTTCTTCGCCGCCGTCGAGATGACGCGCATGCCGATGATCCTGGCCGATCCGAAGCAGCCAGACTGCCCGATCGTGTTCGCCAACAACGCTTTCCTGGATCTGACCGGCTACGAGGACGCCGAGGTGCTCGGCCGCAATTGTCGCTTCCTGCAGGGTGCCGGGACCGATCCGGGCGCGGTGCGGCAACTTCGCGATGCCATCGCCGAATGCCGTCCGATCGCGCTGGAGATCCTGAACTACCGCCGGGACGGCACGCCGTTCTGGAATGCCATCTTCATGGGGCCGGTCTTCAACAAGAAAGGCGAGCTGATCTATTTCTTCGCCAGCCAGCTCGACGTGACGAAGCGCCGCGACAGCGAGCAGTCGCTGCGTCAGGCGCAGAAGATGGAGGCGATCGGCCAGCTCACCGCCGGCCTGGCGCATGATTTCAACAATCTGCTCCAGGTCCTGGACGGCAGTCTGGAGCGCATGAAGGCCCGGCGCCACGACGATGCCGCCTTCGAACGGCATCACAGCGCGGCGATGATGGCCTCCGAGCGGGGCGCCAAGCTGACCCGGCAGTTGCTGGCCTTCGCTCGCCGTACGCGCCTGGAGCCGAAAGGCGTCGATCTGAGCGAGCTGATCCTGAGCTTTGCCGAGCTTCTGGAAACCTCGGCCGGCAACAAGGTCGACCTGCATCTAAATCTTCAGCGCCGCCTGCCCAAGATTCGTATCGACCCCAACCATCTCGAAATGTCTTTGTTGAACGTGGTGGTGAACGCGCGCGACGCCTCGCCAGGCGGCGGCAGCATCGTGGTGACGACGCGCACGATCCGTACCGACGGCCCCGTCGGTCCGCACGGGCTGGAGCCGGGCGAGTACGTGCAGCTCTGCGTCGCCGATGAGGGTGCCGGCATGCCGCCGCACATTGTCGCCCGTGCGACAGAGCCGTTCTTCACCACCAAGGGCGTGGGACAGGGCACCGGTCTGGGCCTGGCCATGGTGCATGGTTTCGTTCAGCAATCCGGCGGCCATCTGGAGATCGAAAGCGCCCCCGGCCGCGGTACCCAGATCCGGATGTATTTCCCGCGCATGCTGGCCGACAAGGAGCCGATCGAGACGGGCGACCGAATCGGCTACCAGGCCAAGCCGCTGTCGCAGAGCGCGCCCGTGCCGCTGATCCTTGTGGTCGACGACAGCCGCGAGATCGCCGAGATGGCCTGCGAGACGCTGATGGATATCGGCTATCGGGTCAGCCTGGCGCACAGCGCGGAAGAGGCGCTCGAGCTGTTCGAGGACGCCAGCAAGCGCGGCGATCCGTTCAGCCTCGTCTTCTCCGACGTGCTGATGCCGGGCGGGGCGAACGGTCTGGTCCTGGCGGAGCAGATACGGGAGCGGGCGCCGCATCTGCCAGTGATCCTGACCACCGGTTACAATGACGAGATGTCGATCGACGGCCCGCAGAGAGTGGCGCAGGAAGTGCTGGGCAAGCCTTACAAGCGCAGCGAGCTGATCGACCGCATCCAGGCCGCCCTGCGCGGCACAGCCCGGTCCGGTCCGGGTCGCCGGAACTCCGATTTCGGGCATGCGCGCGAGTAGCGTCTTCTTTTTCTGAAGAAAAAGAAGCAAAAAGACCTGTGTTCGTTTGGTCCGGATTTTGCCGTCGACACGCAGTTAAACAGACAAAGGTTCTTTGCTTCTTTCTCATCGCGCTCCTGATCCCGGGCCTTCCCGTCAAACCGGCAGCGGCCTGGAATCCGCGATGGCCTCCATGGTGATATAGGAGGTGACGTTATCGAGCTCGATCCGCTCGATCAGACGCTGATAGACGCCGTCGAACGCGTTCATGTTTTCCGCCACGACTTTGATCAGATAGTCGTAATTGCCGGCGATCCGGTAGAAATCGATCACGTTGGGGATCGCGCAAACGACGCGGCGGAATTCCTGCAGCCATTCGCGATTATGGTGGCGGGTCCGGATCATGACGAACACGGTGAGGCCGAGGCCGAGACGGGCTGCGTCGAGCCGCACCCCTTCGCCGGTGATCAATCCGGACTGCCGCAACGCGGTCAGGCGACGCCAGCAGGCATTCTGCGACAGGCCGACCCGCTCGGCCAGCTCGCGCTGCGACAGCGTGGCGCTTTCCTGCAGGGCACGCAGGATCTGTCGATCGATATGGTCGATTTGGGGCTCCATGGTGGTCATATGACCACAAATTTCCGGTTCGCCCAGCAAAATCGGGGAATAACTCGCACCTGTCCCGTGCCATCCTTCCAGGATCGGGTGCGGAGGATGGGGCATGGGTTGCAGTGAACCGCGGATCGCCGATTTCACGGCGTCCCTGAACGCTGCCGACCCGATCGCTTCCCTGCGCGCCGGTGCCATCGGCGACGGCATCGCCATACCGGGGCCGTTCGGAACCAGACCGTTGCTCTATGCGGATCATGTCGCGTCCGGCCGCGCTTTGCGGCAGGTGGAAGCGTTCGTGGCCGAGCAAGTGCTGCCGTTCTACGCCAACAGCCACACCGAAGCCTCGTTCTGCGGCCGTGCCATGACCCGTCTGCGCCGCGAGGCGCGACAGTTCATCGCCGATGAGTGCGGCGCCGATGCGCGTTTCGCGACCATCTTCGCCGGAGCCGGCGCCACGGCGGGCTTGAACCGGCTCGTTTCCCTGCTGGACATCGCCGATTCCGCCGCCTCCGGCACAGCGCCCCTGGTGCTGATCGGGCCCTACGAGCATCACTCCAATATCCTCCCCTGGCGCGAAAGCGGCGCCGAGATCGTGGAGATCCCCGAGGCCGAGGCGGGCGGGCCGGACCTGGCCGTGCTGGCGCAGGTGCTGCGCGAACGGGCGGCCGGCCGGCTCACGGTCGGGTCGTTCTCCGCGGCCTCCAACGTCACCGGCATTCTCACCGACGCGGACGCGGTCACGGACCTGCTGAAGCGCCATGGCGCGCTGGCGGTGTGGGACTACGCCTGCGGAGCCCCCTATCTGTCCACCGACATGCGGGCCGGAACGCCGTTCGAGAAGGACGCGGTGGTTCTCTCCGGGCATAAATTCCTGGGCGGTCCGGGCGCGTCCGGCATTCTGATCGTACGGCGGGATGCGGTGCGGCGCGCCACGCCGAGCCATGCCGGTGGCGGCACGGTGCGGTTCGTCTCGCCCTGGGGACATGATTTCACCGAAGATCTGGCCGCGCGCGAAGAGGCCGGCACGCCCAACGTGGTGGGCGACATCCGGACCGCCTTGTGTTTCGCGGTGAAGGCGGCGATCGGCCAGGATTGGCTCGACCGGCGTCACGAGACCCTGCTCTCGCGCGCCCTGTCGCGCTGGTCGGACCATCCCGACATCGTTCTGCTCGGCAACCCGAATGCCGCGCGGCGCCTGCCGATCTTCGCTTTCCGCATCCGCGACCGCCGGAACGGCGGCTTCCTCCACCCGCAACTCGCGACCCGCCTGCTCTCCGACCTGCACGGCATCCAGGCGCGCGGCGGTTGCGCCTGCGCCGGCCCCTATGCCCATCGCCTGCTGGAGATCAATGCCCAGCGCTCCGCCGCTCTGCGCGCCGCGATCCTGTCCGGCGACGAGTTGCGCAAGCCGGGCTGGACGCGCCTGAACCTGTCCGCGCTGCTGACCGAGGACAAGCTGGAGCGGATCCTGGCCGCGGTAGAGACGCTGGCACGGGATGCCGAGCCCTGGCTGTCGCGCTACCGGGCCGATCCCGCCACCGCGCGCTTCCGGTTCGAAGACGAACCGGCTCGCACCGACACCCTGGTTCCGGCGTGATCGCGATGCAGCCGCTCCAGCTCCTTCTCGATGTGGGTTCGGGCAGCCTGGTCGGCTTCGTTCTGGGGCTGGCCGGCGGCGGCGGCTCCATCCTCGCCGTGCCGCTGATGATCTATGCGGTCGGCGTTCCGAGCCCGCATGTCGCGGTGGGGACCAGCGCGGTCGCCGTGGCGGTGAACGCCGCGGCAGGGCTGTTCGGCCAGGCCAGGCGCGGTCTGGTGGACTGGCGCAGCGGCGGCCTGTTCGCCGCGGGCGGGGTCCTGGGCGCCCTGATCGGCGCGCAGACGGGCAAGCTGATCGGCGGCAAACGGCTGATGATCCTGTTCGCCGTGCTGATGCTGGTGGTGGCGGCCTCCATGCTGCTGCGACGGCGCGGCGAGACCGGCGAGCCCGGATCGCCCCCGTCCCGCGGCCCCGCCTCGCGCCTGTTGGGCGTCGGCGCCGGGACCGGGCTTCTGTCCGGCATTTTCGGCATCGGTGGCGGATTCCTGATCGTGCCGGGGCTGATGAGCACGGCGCATCTGCCAGCACAGCGCGCCTGCGCGACCTCTCTGGTGGCGGTGGCCGCGTTCGGGCTGACCACGGCGTCGAGCTATGCCTGGTCCGGCATGGTGTCCTGGTGGCTGGCGGTCCTGTTCGTGGGCGGCGGCACGGTGGGCATGATGCTCGGAACCAGAGCCGCGGGGCGGCTCGCCTCGGGCCGCCACCTGGTGCCGACGCTGGCAGGCATGATCTGCTGCGTCGGGATCTTCATCCTGTATCGCGGCCTGGCGGGAAGCGCGTAACCTTTCCCACCAGGCCGCTGTTCTTGCCGCTGACCTGACCGCGAGCGGCGCCAGAAAAGGTCGGCCTGCCACGCCACCGTGTCGCTCGCCAGCGACGCCTCCCCCGCTTTTCGTGTTCCGGAAGCTATAGACAAAGGAGCGACGACGATGCCGACAATCGCTGACCAGATGGTCGAGACCCTGTACGCGGCCGGCGTTCGCAGGGTGTGGGGGATCGTCGGCGACAGTCTGAACGGGTTCACCGACGCGATCCGTCGCCGGGGCGAGCTGGAATGGCTGCATGTCCGCCACGAGGAAGCCGCCGCCTTCGCGGCCGCCGGCGAGGCGGAGGCGACCGGCGCGCTCGCGGTCTGCGCCGGAAGCTGCGGGCCGGGCAATCTGCATCTGATCAACGGGCTGTTCGATGCGCATCGCTCGCGCGTTCCGGTGGTGGCGATCGCGGCGCATATCCCGTCCGCCGAGATCGGGTCCGGCTATTTCCAGGAGACCCACCCGGAGGAGCTGTTCCGCGAATGCTCCAGCTATTGCGAGCTGGTGTCGAGCGCCGCGCAGATGCCGCGCGTTCTGGAAACGGCGATCCGGCGCGCCGTGGCCGATCGCTGCGTAGCGGTAGTGGTGATCCCCGGCGACATCATGCTCAAGTCCATTCCCGCCATCGTGCCGGCTCAGCGCGCGGCCTTGCTGCCGCCCGCCCCGCGCATCGTGCCGCCATTGCCGGTGGTGCAGCAGCTCGCATCCCTGCTGAACGAAGGCACGCGCATCACGCTGCTGTGCGGCGGCGGCGTGGCCGGCGCGCATGACGCCGTGGTGCAGCTTGCCGAGACGCTCCAGGCGCCGATCGTGCACGCTCTGCGCGGCAAGCAGCACATCGAGTACGACAACCCGTACGATGTCGGCATGACCGGCCTGATCGGCTTCTCGTCCGGCTATCACGCCATGGGTTCCTGCGACGTGCTGCTGATGCTGGGTACCGATTTTCCGTATCGGCAGTTCTATCCTGAAGGCGCGCGGATCGCGCAGGTCGACACGCGGGCGGCGGCGCTGGGGCGGCGCACGCCGATCGAACTCGGCGTGCTGGGCGACGTGGGCGAGACGCTGCAGCTACTTCTGCCGCTGCTGCGGAAAAAAACGGACAACGCCCATCTTGCCGCGGCCACGAAGCATTATGCCGAAGCGCGCGCCGGGCTCGACAAGCTTGCCACCGGCAAGCCGGGCGGACGCCTGCATCCGCAGCACGTGATGCGCGTGCTGAGCGAACGCGCGGCGCCGGATGCCGCCTTCACCGCCGATGTCGGCCTGCCGACGGTGTGGAGCGCGCGCTATCTCGCCATGACCGGCCGTCGCAGCCTGATCGGCTCGTTCTGGCACGGCTCCATGGCCAACGCGATGCCGCAGGCGATCGGCGTGCAGGCCGCCTGCCCGGGCCGGCAGGTGATCTCGCTGTCCGGCGACGGCGGCTTCACCATGCTGATGGGCGACATGCTGTCGCTGAAGCAGCTCAATCTTCCGGTGAAGGTGGTGATCTTCAACAACGGCGCGCTCGGCTTCATCGAACTGGAACAGAAATCCTCCGGCTTCGTGGATTTCGGCACCGGATTCGAGAACCCGAATTTCGCCGCCCTGGCGGAAGCGGCCGGCATCAAGGGCATTCGCATCGACGATCCGGCCAGGCTCGAGGCGGGCATCGCCGAGGCGCTCGCCCATCCCGGCCCTGTGGTGATCGACGCGGTCGTGGAACGGATGGAGATGGCGATGCCGCCCAAGGTCACGGGCGAAATGGCGAAGGGCTTCACCCTCTACATGATCAAGGCTGTGCTGAACGGGCGCGGCGACGAGGTGGTGGAGCTGGCCAAGGCGAACCTGCTGCGCTGAGACAGCTCTCTCCCGACAGCAAAGGATGGCGAAGCACGGGATGACAGGCGGCCCGGCCAGGCGTTTGATGCCCCAAAGGCCGGCGCCACCCGGATGGCCGGCGACAAAAGGGGAAACGCCGGCATGAGCCATCTGATGAATACGCGCGCCGCCTTGGTCGCGGAAGCGATCGAGGGCGAGCTTCGTGCCGCCGGCGGACGCCTTGTGCGTCTGGACGGCTTTCCCGACATCCGCGTGGTGCTGCGGCGCGACCGCGATCCGGGCAAGGTGGCGATCCTGTCCGGCGGCGGCGCCGGGCACGAACCGGCCCATGCCGGCTTCGTCGGGCGCGGCATGCTCACCGCCGCCGTCTCCGGGGACGTGTTCGCCTCGCCCAGCACGGACGCGGTGCTGGCCGCGATCATGACGGTCGGCGGCCCGGCCGGGGTTCTACTGGTGGTAAAGAACTATACCGGCGACCGGCTGAATTTCGGCCTGGCCGCCGAGCGGGCCCGGGCGGCGGGCATCCGCGTGGAGACGGTGATCGTCGGCGACGATATCGCCCTGCCCGATCTGGCGCAGCCGCGCGGCATCGCCGGCACCCTGTTCGTGCACAAGATCGCCGGCGCCCTGGCCGAAGCCGGCGAGACGCTGGAGCGCGTCGCGGCGGCGGCGCGGGCGGCGGCAAGGGAAGCACGGTCGATCGGCATGTCGCTGTCCACCTGCACCGTTCCCGGACAGGACGGAGAAAGCCGTCTCGCGCCAGGCGAGGCGGAGCTGGGACTGGGTATCCATGGCGAACCGGGCGCGGAACGTGGGGCGGTGGCGTCGGCGTCCGACACGGTGGCGACCATGCTCGACCGCCTTGGCGTGAGCGGCGGCGATGCGCCGCTGGCGGTGCTGGTGAACAATCTCGGGGGATTGCCGCCGCTGGAACTGGCGGTTGCGACGGGCTGCGTACTGCAGAAGCTGGGCCCTCGTGCCGCCTTGCTGCTGGGTCCGGCGCCGATGATGACCGCGCTGGACATGAAGGGGTTCTCCTTGTCCGTGCTGCCGTTGGACGAGGAACGGCGCGCGGCTCTGCTGGCGCCGACCGACGCGAGGGGCTGGCCTTCGGCCACGGTGCCGGCCCTGCCGGAAACGGTGCCTTTGCCGGAGCTGGCGGAAGCGGGCCGGATGGGACCGTCGTCCGGGCCCGCCACCGGCGCTGGCGCGCGTGCGGTGCTGGCGCAGCTCTTCGCCACCCTGATCGCTCAGGAGGACGCGCTGAACCGCCTGGATGCGCGCGTCGGCGACGGGGATACCGGCTCCACCGTGGCGCGCGCGGCCGCGACCTTGTCGGCGGAGCTGGATCGCCTGGTGCATCCGCTTTGGAGCGAAACGCTGCTGGCGATCGGCCAGACCGCCGGCAAGGCGATGGGCGGCTCGAGCGGTGTGGTGGCATCGATCTTCCTGTCCGCCGCGGGTGGCGCTTTGGGCGGCGGAGCGCCGTGGCCGGCGGCGCTCGCGACGGGGCTTGAGCGCGTGTCGTTCCATGGCGGCGCGACCGAAGGCGACCGCACGGCACTGGACGCTCTGGCGCCGGCGATCAGGGCCCTGGAACAAGGCGGTACGATCGCGGAGGCCGCCCGCGCCGCGCAGGCGGGGGCCGAGCGGACGGCTGAGATCGTGCGGACCAAATCCGGACGGTCGAGCTACCTCAGAGCCGACGACCTGCGCGGCGTCGCCGATCCGGGCGCCGTGGCGGTGGCGGCGATCTTCGCCAGCCTGGCGCGGTCGGCGCCGGACCGATGACGGCCATGGGATGGCCGATTGCCCGGCCGGAACGCGGCTTCGGTTGATCGATGGGGTGAGGCCACGCAAGCGTCACGGCCCGTCGGACCGACGCATGACGGAGTGGGCCTGCGTCCGGTCCCGAGCGCGCACCCCGAACGGCAGCCACCGGACCCAGTGGCGACCCGGCCGCGACAGCCTTGCTTCCGGATCGAGCGGCCCCGATGCCAATCAGGCCGAGCGGTCGGCGAGACCCTCTCGGCCGAACACGAACCGCACCAGACGGCGATAGGCGCTACCGACCGCGGCGCAGACTGCTTTTCGCGCCCGGCGGTGGATGTTACGGAACCTTGATCAACCAGAACAAAGGCAAACCATGCCCGTCGAGGAAACGCCCGCCGGACGAACGGAGCCCGGCCTCGCCGCCGCCATCGCGGCAGACCCCGCGTTTCGCGTTCTGGCACAGCGACGGGCGCGTCTCGGTCTGTCGGTCGTGATCCCGACCATGGTGATCTATTTCGGCTATCTGGCCGTTCTGGTGTCGGCGCCCGAATTGCTGCGGATGCGCCTCGGCCAGGCGACGACCCTGGGGTTGCCGCTCGGCTTTGGGGTGATGGTCGCCACCTTCCTGCTGGTGCTGTTCTATGTGCGCCGAGCCGGGTCAGACCTCGACCGGCTGACGCAGACGATCATCGCGCGGCACGCACGATGAGCCAGATTCCGAACGGTCGGCTCGCCGCGCTGTCCGCCGCGGCGGTGATGACTCCAGCGCTTGCCCTCGCCGCCGGTCCGAATATCGGTCCGGTCGTACGGCAGACGGTCAATCCGACCGCCATCGGAATGTTTCTGGTCTTCGTTCTGGTGACGCTGGGCATCACCTTCTGGGCAGCGCGGCGCACGCGGTCCGTCGGCGATTTCTATAATGCCGGCGGTGGCATCAGCGGTTTCCAGAACGGGCTGGCGATTGCGGGCGATTACGTCTCGGCTGCCTCGTTCTTGGGCATTTCAGCCCTCGTCTACACCTCCGGCTATGACGGGCTGATCTACTCGATCGGCTTCCTGGTAGGCTGGCCGATCGTGGTCGGGCTGCTGGCAGACCGTCTGCGCAATCTCGGTCGCTTTACCTTTGCCGACGCCGTCTCCTACCGGCTCCAGCCCGGCCCCGTCCGTACGGTGGCCGCGGTGAATTCGCTCGTCGTGGTGCTGTTCTATCTGATCGCGCAGATGGTCGGCGCCGGGGCGCTGATCCAGACGTTGTTCGGGCTGCCCTACGACGCGGCGGAGATCGTCGTCGGCATTCTGATGATCCTCTACGTGCTGTTCGGCGGCATGCTGGCCACCACCTGGGTGCAGATCATCAAGGCCTGCCTGATGCTGGCCGGCACCACGACGATCGTGCTGCTAACCCTGTCTCGGTTCGGCTTTTCGCTCGATGCGCTGTTCGCATCGGCAGTGGCGGCGCATCCCCGGCACGCGGCCATCATGGCGCCGGGCGCGCAGGTGGCGCATCCGCTGTCGACCCTCTCGCTGGGCATCGCGCTGATGTTCGGAACCGGCGGCCTGCCGCATATTCTGATGCGCTTCTTCACCGTTCCGGATGCGCGGGCGGCGCGCTCGTCGATCGCCTGGGCAACTGGGCTGGTGGGCTATTTCTATGTCATGACCTCGCTGGTCGGTTTCGGCGCCATCGCGCTGATCTCGCATGACCCGCTCTATCTCGACGCCGCCGGCAGACTGCGCGGCAGCACGACCATGGCGGCGCTCCATCTGTCGCATGCGGTGGGCGGCGATCTGATGCTGGGCTTCATGTCGGCCGTGGCGTTCGCGACCATTCTCGCTGTGGTGGCCGGCCTTACCATCGCCGGCGCCTCGGCGATCAGTCACGATCTCTATGCCTGCGTCTTGCGTCGCGGCGAGGATCCGGGCGGACGGTCCGAAAAACGCGTGACCCAGGTCACCTCCCTGGCGATCGGGTTGATCGCGGTGGCGCTGGGGATTCTGTTCCAGGGCGAGAACGTCGCCTTCCTGGTGGGACTCGCCTTCGCGGTCGCCGCCAGCGCCAATTTTCCCGTGCTTTTGCTGGCGATGTACTGGCGGGGTTTCACCACGCGGGGCGCGGTGTGGGGCGGTTGGCTCGGCATGCTCTCGTCGGTCGGGCTTACCGTGCTGAGCAAGGCGGTCTGGGTGGCGATCCTGGGCTTCCAGCATCCTATGTTCGGACTGGACAGTCCGGCGCTCATCTCTCTGCCTCTGGGGTTCCTGGGCGGCTGGCTTGGCTCGATCACCGACCGGACGGGGCGGGCCGCGCGTGAGCGAGCGGCGTTCGACGAGCAATACGTACGCTCCCAAACCGGCATCGGCGCAGCCGTCGCAACATCGCACTGATCCTGAAGACGGCGATCGCGATCAACCGTCACATCCATATTCGAGCGGGTCGGAATCGCGATGCCGGAGTTGCCCCCTGCGACACGCCTTAGGCACGCTGGCCGAGTCGAGCCGCCTCACATCGTTCGCGACTGGACGACCTCGTGCAGTTTCCGCAACAGACTGACAAGCACGGCATATTCGGTTTCGCCCATTAATGCGCCGATGGTGGCGAAATGTCCGTCCACCACCCGCGTCACTTTCGCCGCCACCGCACGTCCCGCGGGCGTGATCTGCAGTTCGAGCGCACGCTGATCGGCCAGGGCCCGGCGGCGAAGAATGAAACCGCGTTCTTCCAGCCGATCGAGCAGCGGGCTCAGATTGCCGAGCTTGACTCCAAGCATGTCGCTCAGATGACTGGGGCGGATATTCCGGTTCTGACGAACAACGCTCAGCACCGCAAACTCGGTCGGCCTCAGGTCGTAAGCCCTGGCTTCACGCGCGACATGCTCGGAGAGACCGGCGTGACAGCGGCGGAGTAGAAAATCGAGGTGATCCCCGATTGGATTGACGAGGCCGCTCGCAGGACTGAGCAGGTGCATGTCCGTCCGATCGCCCATCCTGATGTTCCTCCCGACCACCGGGTCATAGACTCAAGCCTTGAGTAAAAAAAGAGACGATTTTGTAATAATGAGGCTATTGGGGAGGTTGATGAAGGGGGAAATAACCCGCCTTGCCCGTTCTGCGCTCCCATCTGGGATGGGAGCGCCAATGATGCTGGAGTTCGGACCGCGATGCGCGGCTCGATTCTACAACAGGCGCGACGGTCGCGATTTCCTCCGGCCTTATTGCCACCGGCAACGCCTGATCCGTCTCGCAAGCAGCGGGCACTCTTTCCGTTAACCACACACTGCGCCGACACCAGGATGCCGATACCGGGACTGCACGTCTGGCGATTGATGCTCCATCAACCCAACGTCGGCGGTCGGAACGATCGGGAAGACGTATCATTCGGATGCTATCCGAGACGATGGTTTCGCTCGTGCAACGAATGACGGTGCCGGCTGAAAGGTTTCCGAGGAACTGTGGACACCCGAAGGTCCATTGAAGAGCGCAGTGGCGGCCATGCCCTAGAAACGATCAGGCTGCGATCATCCCGGGGTGCCGACAGCGTTAACGCCAACATCGTTCTGGCGGCGCAGATTAACCGCATGAGTGAGCGACACAGTTCCCGCAGCCGTCGGCGAGAGGATATCACTCGGTGGAAGATATCGCCTCGGCCCTTCTGCCGCTGTGGGTTTGGGGCGAGTGTGGGTGGCCAGAGCAGCCTGTAGGCATCCTGGAACGAACCAAGGATCAGCGGCAGGTTTTGTGTCCCCGATCGCAGCACGCCCGGCGGCAGAGCCCGCAACGTGGCCCTTAGCCCCGCTAACCCTGCGCGAACCATTCCGACCGGCTTGCTGTGAGGCTACCGCCTGACCAGGCATACGGCGCAGAGTCTGCTCTGCGGGCTCGCTCGTCGTGGCGACCACGCGAGTGAGATTGGCATTGCTGCGCGTTCAGCGTCAGGCGATACCAAACAGCACGGATGGTTGGT